>NZ_WKEQ01000035.1 GCF_021605415.1 Pseudomonas syringae | reverse complement strand
GCGATGTATTGCGGGCTCCACGGGTTGATGGTGCTGACGAAGATGTTGCCCGGGTGCATGTCGGCGTGGAAGAAACTGTCGCGGAATACCTGGGTGAAGAAAATTTCCACACCGCGTTCGGCGAGCATCTTCATGTCGGTGCGCTGGTCGGCGAGGGTCGCCAGATCCGTCACCTGAATACCGTAGATACGCTCCATCACCAACACTTTCGGCCGGCACCAGTCCCAATAGACTTGTGGCACGTAGAGCAGCGGCGAGCCTTCGAAGTTGCGTTTCAACTGGCTGGCGTTGGCGGCCTCGCGCAGCAAATCGAGTTCGTCGTAGATGGTTTTTTCGTAGTCCTGAACCACGTCCACCGGGTGCAACAGACGCGCATCGGCGGAAAACTTCTCAGCGGCGCGGGCGAGAATGAACAGCCACGCCAGATCCTGCGCAATGATCGGTTTCAGCCCCGGGCGGATGACCTTGACCACCACTTCTTCGCCGGTCTTCAGTTGCGCGGCATGCACCTGCGCCACCGAGGCCGAGGCCAGCGGTTCGACGTCGAAACGGCTGAACACTTCGCTGATCTTCTTGCCCAGCTGTTCTTCGATCAGCTTGACCGACAGCTGCGAATCGAAGGGTGGCACGCGATCCTGCAACAGCATCAGCTCGTCGGCGATGTCTTCCGGCAGCAAGTCGCGGCGGGTCGAGAGAATCTGCCCGAACTTGATGAAGATCGGCCCCAGTGCCTGCAACGCCAGACGCAGGCGCGCGCCTCGGCTCAGATCCAGCGGCTTACGCGGGAACCAGCGCCACGGCAGCACATAGCGCAGCGCCAACAGGAACCAGGGCAGCGGCAACTCGAACAGCAAATCATCGAGGCGGTAGCGGATCACGACGCGCTGGATGCGCAACAGACGGCGGACGGCAAGCAGCTTCATGCGTTATCGCTTGGGTCGAGGGATCGGGAAAGGCGCTCGAAGCGCGCCTCGAGACGTTCCAGATCAAGTTTGATCCGGTCCAGTTCGCTGAATCGCGCTTCGGCTTCGCGCTGCCCGACGAGGGTGCGCGATTCTTCGGCGAGGTATTCGGCGAGGTTCTGGTTGAGGCTGGCGAATCCTTGTTGATACCAGCGTGCGCGGCTGCGCAGATGGCCACCGACCAGTTGCGTAGCGACGGGGCCGAGCCAGCGCGAGAGTTCATACTCCCAGTCCAGCTCCAGATCCTGCAACACGCCGGCCAGATCCAGCAGTACACCGCTGTCGCCGTCGAGTTCGACTTCCGGGCTGTGCAGTACGCCAGTCTTGTCTTTGCTTAAAGCCAGTTTCATCAGGCTGGCGGCCGGCGCGCGCAGGGTGCAATCGGCGCCGGTTTCCCAGTTCGAGGCGAGCATCAGACCTTCGTCGCTGGGCAGGATGAACAGGTGCAGCGCCGGGCTGCGGCATTCGACGGCAATCACTTTGCCGGTCAGGTGCGCCAGACGCGGCAGCGCCGTGCTGTCGAGACGCAGCACCCGGTTCAGACCGAGTTCGACGCTGGCGAGCAGCCCGGTGAGCAGCATCAGGGCTTGATGCCGCGGTGCAAGGCGACGATGCCGGCGGTCATGTTGTGATAGGTCACGCGGTCGAAACCGGCCTCGACCATCATCGACTTCAGGGTTTCCTGATTCGGGTGCATGCGGATCGATTCGGCCAGATAGCGATAGCTTTCCGAGTCGTTGGTGATCAGCTTGCCCATCAACGGCATGAAGGCGAACGAGTAGGCGTCGTACGCCTTGGACATCAGCGCGTTGGTCGGTTTGGAAAATTCCAGCACCAACAGGCGACCGCCGGGCTTGAGCACGCGCAGCATGGAGCGCAGGGCGTCTTCCTTGTGCGTCACGTTGCGCAGGCCGAACGCGATGGTCACGCAGTCGAAATGGTTGTCCGGGAACGGCAGTTTTTCCGCGTCGGCCTGAACAAATTCGACATTGCCGGCGACGCCCAGATCCAGCAGGCGGTCACGACCGACCTTGAGCATGGATTCGTTGATGTCGGCGAGCACCACCTGGCCGGTCGGGCCGACGAGGTGGGAGAATTTTTTGGTCAGGTCACCGGTGCCGCCGGCGATGTCCAGCACGCGGTTGCCGCTGCGTACGCCGGACAATTCGATCGCGAAGCGCTTCCACAGACGGTGCATGCCGCCCGACAGAAGGTCGTTCATCAGGTCGTATTTCGCGGCGACGGAGTGGAACACCTCAGCGACTTTTTCCGCTTTCTGGCTTTCCGGAACGTTCTTGAAGCCGAAGTGAGTGGTGGGTTCGGCATCGCTGCCTTTGCGCTGATCAGTCATATCGCTGTCACCAAAAGAGAATGCGCGACATTCTAATCCCCAAGCCATGCTTTGTCTTGGCATGGCTAAAGGTAAGATGGTTCACCCTCGGGATGATTTGCCGCAGCGGCGGTCAAGATTTACCGACAAGCATTCATTGCTGTATTCAAAAAGAAGGAGTCATTCCATGGCCCGTATCAGTGTCGAACGTGCGCACAACCTGGGTAAGGACGCCGCCCGCGAGAAGGCCGACAAGCTGGCGCAGAAACTCTCCGATCAATATGGCCTGGAGCCGCAATGGGCGGGCGACGTGCTCAACCTCAAGCGTTCTGGCGTGAAAGGCGCGGTGCATGTGGCCGAGGATTCGATCCGCGTCGATGTGGAACTGGGCCTGATGATGTCGGCCATGAGCGGCATGATCAAAGCCGAGATCGAAAAAGCCCTCGACAAAGCCCTGGTCTGATTGAAATTCATCCCCTGTAGGAGTGAGCCTGAAGATTGGTGTCAGTTGTTAGGGTGCCGTTTCTAATTTTTCTACTTACTTTGTGCCAGAGCCCGACACTTTCGCGGGCAGTTCCTCAAACCTTCTGCGCGTGAGGTGCACCATGGCCAAAGTTATTTTGAAGAAAAAAATCGACGCTTCGACTTCGACGCTGAGCGACGTTAAATCTTATGCCCGCAAGATCTGGCTGGCAGGTCTGGGTGCCTACACCAAGGTCGGCAGCGAGGGCAGCGAATACTTTCAAGAGTTGATCAAGGCTGGTCAAATCGTTGAAAAGAAAGGAAAAAAAGAAATCGCTGAGAAGCTCGAAGCGGCCAACGCCGAGATCGATGAAGCCAAGAGTGAAGTCACCTCGTTCAAAGGTCGCGTCGAACTCCAGCTCGACAAGGTCGAGAAGGCGTTCGACTCCCGTGTAGCAGGCGCCTTGAATCGTATCGGCATTCCGTCTAAACATGACGTTGAGGCACTCTCTGCTAAGCTCGATGAGCTGACGGCATTGCTCGAACGCGTCGCGCGCAAATCTTAAGGAGAACGGGATGGCTGTTAAAAAGAACACCGCAAAAGAAGGCAGCTCGTGGGTCGGGAAGGTCGAAGACTACTCCCGCAAAATCTGGCTGGCTGGTTTAGGCGTGTACTCGAAGATCGACACTGACGGCAGCAAACTCTTCGATGCATTGGTCAAAGACGGCGAGAAAGCCGAGAAGCTCACCAAGTCCGCAGTCGGCAAGAAGGTCGATGACGCCAAGGATTCCGCATCCTCGGCCAAGTCGCGCATCAGTGGCGTGAAAGATCGCGCACTGGGCAAGTGGGATGAGTTGGAAGGCGCTTTCGACAAGCGTCTGAACAGCGCGATTTCGCGCCTGGGCGTGCCGAGCCGTAATGAAGTGAAGGCGCTGCACAGCAAGGTCGACACCCTGACCAAGCAAATCGAAAAACTCACCGGCGAGAAGGCGCGTCCGGTTGCTGCGAAAACGGCAGCGGCCAAACCAGCGGCGAAAACGGCTGCGGCTAAACCGGCGACCAAAAGCGCTGCCAAGCCACTCGCCAAAGCAGTTGCCAAACCGGTAGCGAAAGCGGCAGCGGCAAAACCTGCTGCCAAAGCAGCCGTCAAGGCCGCCACCAAACCGGTTGCCGCGAAGGCAGCCGCCAAACCGGCCGCCAAGCCCGCTGCCAAAACAGCGGCGGCGAAACCTGCCGCTGCGAAGAAACCTGCGGCGAAAAAGCCCGCAGTGAAAAAACCGGCCGCACCGAAAGCCGCCGCGCCGAAACCGGCAGCGGCCGCCGCCAAGCCTGCAACACCGGCAGCTCCGGCCGCTTCGGCGAACTCCGCCGCAGCGCCGACGCCGGCAGCAACCCCGACTGTTGCATCGACGCCGACCAGTCAGTCCTGATTTTTCAGGATTCAAAAAAACGCCCGGCCTGTGAAGGTCGGGCGTTTTTGTTTGAGGATAAAAACAATCGTTGGAACGCAGCCCGAGCCTTCGGCCGCTTCTACAGGGCGGCGCGTTGTAGAAGCTGCCGAAGGCTGCGATCTTTTGATCTTAATGCTCTTCCAGATATTGCAACGCCAACCGCTCCGTCGCCACTTTCACCGACGGCAGCAAATGCGGCGCCACCAGCATCATGATCTGGTACACCACCAGCCTCACTTCCCCCTCGCGATCCAGAATCCGCTGATAGTCCAGTGAAAACAGCAGCGTCATGGTGATCTGCTCAACGAGTTGCCCCAATGCCTGCGTATCGCTGACCACTTGCCCGGCAGCCTTCAACCGCGCCAGCAACGACGCCAGGGTTCGTTTCAGGGCATTGAGCAACAGGCGAATGCCCTTGGCCAGTTTCGGCAATCGTCCCGCCAGGTTCGACAAGTCCTGGAACAGAAACCGGTACTGGGCCAGACGCTCGACGATCAGGTGCAAAAACAGCCAGTAATCTTCCGGCGCCAGTTCAACATCCGGCGGTGGATCGAGCAGCGGCGTGAGTTCATTCTGAAAGCGCTCGAACAGCCCGAGAATCAGCGGTTCCTTGCCGTGGAAGTGGTAATAGAGGTTGCCCGGGCTGATCCCCATTTCATTGGCAACTTCCATGGTCGAAACATTTGGCTCGCCCTTTTCATTGAATAACTGCAGGGCACATTCGAGTATCCGGTCGCGGGTCTTCATCCAGTCTTCTTAGAAAAGTTCGGTTAAGCGTCAACGCACACGCACGTAGTTACCGGGTGCAGCTTCCATCGGTGGATAGTTGGCGTTGCCGAGGGTTACCCGGGTTTCGTGCTGGGCGCCGGAACGTTGCTGCACCCACTCCAGCCATTGTGGCCACCAACTGCCGTCGACGTGTTTGGCGTCGTAGTACCAGGCGCGTGGGTCGCTGCTCAGTTTGCCGTTCTCGACGTAATTGGCTTTCGGGTTGTTTGGCGGGTTGAGGATGCTCTGTACGTGGCCGCTGCTGGACAACACGAAGCGCCGGTCACCGCCAAGCAGCAGCGCCGAGCGATACACCGCGTCCCACGGCGTGATGTGGTCGTTCATCCCCGCGACACTGAAGCTGTCGACGGTGACTTTTTGCAGGTCGATTGGCGTGCCGCACACTTCGAGGCCGCCCGGGTGGGTCAGCGGGTTGTGCTTGAAGAAGTCCAGCAGGTCGCCATGCAGTGCCGCCGGCAGGCGAGTGCTGTCGTTGTTCCAGTAGAGGATGTCGAACGCCGGCGGCTCCTTGCCGAGCAGGTAGTTATTGACGAAGTAACTCCAGATCAAATCGTTCGGGCGCATCCACGCGAAGACCCTGGCCATGTCGCGACCGTCCAGCACGCCTTTCTGATACGAGCGGCGTTTGGCCGCTTCGAGGGTTTGCTCGTCGGCAAACAGCGCGGCCGGGGAATCCATCTGGCTGTCGAGCAGGCTGACCAGATAGGTCGCGCTGGCGACTCGGCGCAATTGCCGCTTGGCCTGCAAATGCCCTTGCAGCGCGGCAATGGTCAGCCCGCCGGCGCAGGCGCCCATCAGGTTGACCTCGCGGGCACCGGTGATTGCCCGGCAGATGTTCATGGCTTCTTCGACGGCCTCGACATAGGTCGACAGCCCCCATTCGCGATGACGCACATCCGGGTTGCGCCAACTGATCATGAAGGTCTGCAAACCGTTTTTCAGGGCGTACTGGACGAAGCTGTTCTGCGGACTCAAGTCGAAAATGTAGTACTTGTTGATTTGCGGCGGCACCACCAGCAGCGGCTTGGCGTACTGCTTTTCGCTCATCGGCTTGTACTGGATCAGTTCGAGCATTTCGTTGCGAAATACCACCGAGCCGCTGGTGGTGGCAACCGTCTTGCCGACTTCGAAAGCCTGTTTGGTGATCTGGCGCGGCAGGCCGTCGTTGTGCAGCAGATCATCGATCAGATGACTCAAGCCGCGCACGACACTGCTGCCGCCGGAGTTGAACAGTTCTTTGATTGCCAGTGGATTGAGTAACGTGTTGGAGGGCGCGACGGCATCATTGAGCAGGCTGAAGGCGAAGTGCGCACGGGCGCGCTCATCCGGGCTCATGCCGCTTTCGTCGATCCAGCTTTTGACCTCTTTCTGCCAGCTCAGATAGGCCTGCAATGTGCGTCGGTAAAACGGGTTGAGGCTCCACGTCGGGTCGGCGAAGCGGTTGTCCTGCGGGTTGGTCGGGTGCAGGGTTTCGCCGAGCAGGATGCGGCCCAATTGCCCGCCGAGTTTCAGGGCGTGCCGGGCGCTGTGCAGCGGATTGCGCAAGCCATGGGCGGCGACGCTGCGCAGGGTTGAGATCATGTCCCGGCCTCGCAGGCCGGTCATTGCGCTTTGTGCATTGATGAACACGGCCGGACGGGGCACTACGCCCGTCGCTGGTTTGTCGCGCATGAGTCAACACTCCTTCGTCTTCAAGCCAAAAACAAACACACCGAACCAGAACACCATAGACGCTGTTACGGGTTGCTGCGCGGCGCGGCGTCCTGCCGCGCGACACCGGGCAGGTTATCCGCCCAGTGGTGAAGGATGCGGATGCATCACGGCACGCTGCCGCTCTTCTTCAAGGAACTTCATGATGATCGGCGCGACCGCTTCGGCACGGGTAATCAGGAACAGGTGACCGTCATCGATGATGTGCAATTGCGCGTTGGGGATCCGCCAGGCGAGCAGGCGCATGTTGACCAGCGGGATCAGCGGATCGTCGTCGCCGGCCAGCACCAGGGTCGGCTGATGGATCCTGTGCAGCCAGTGAATGCTCGTCCAGCCAAGGCCGGCGAACAACTGCCAGTAATAACCGAGCTTGCCCGCCGAACGCACCTTGGCTGCATGACGCGCAGCGAGCGTCGGATCGCGCCGGAACGCGCCGCCGTAAATCATCGGCGCGATGCGGATGACATGGGAGGGCTGGATGTAGCGCCGTGGGCTGGCCATCATCCACAGCACTTTGGGTTTGCCCGGCACCATCACCGCGCCGGCCGCCGTGGCCGCCAGCACCAGTTTTTTGCAGCGCTCGGGATAGTCGTAGGCGAACTGCTGCGCAAGGGCGCCGCCCCACGACACGCCGATGACATTGACTTGGCCGTAATCGAGGTAATCGAGCATCCGCGCGGTGAGTTTCGCCAGACCGGGAAAGCGGTACGGCCGGTTCGGCGTGGAAGAACCGCCGACACCGGGCACGTCGAACGCGATCACTTCCAGATCCGGATCCAGCGCCGCGACGAACGGAAACACCAGCTCCAGGTTGGCGCCGATGCCGTTGAAAATCAGCAGGGGCGTCAAGTGAGGCTTGCCGGGGCGCACCGCCGTGCGGAGGGTCTGGCCATCCAGGTCGACGGTACGGAATATGAACGGGTGCGGCATGGATCAAACCCTTCGGGTTAGGGAGGAGCAGCGGCAAGCCACGAGCCGCAAGCAGAACAGGTTCAGCTTGCAGCTCAAAGCTTGCCGCTTGCCGCTATCTTTCATGTACATAAGTCCCCGGCGAGGCTTCTCCGGCCGGGAACGCTTTGTTGCCCAGTTTCGTCGGCGCCTTTTTCAGGTTGCCCGCGCGTTCGGCCTGCCAGGCCTGCCAGTGCAGCCACCAGGAATCGGTGTGCTTGGTCGAGTTTTCCTGCCAGTCCTCGGCATTGGCGGTCATTTCTTCGCTGGTCATGTAGCGCGATTTCGGGTTGCCCGGCGGGTTCAGGATGCTCTGGATATGGCCGCTGCTCGACAGCACGAATTCGACCTTGCCACCGAACAGCTGCGCCGACTTGTAGCAGGATTTCCATGGCGTGATGTGGTCGTTGGTGCCGGCCAGCGAGAAGATGTCGGCGGTGACCTGTTTGAGGTCAATGGCGGTGCCGCACACTTCCAGTGCATTGGGGCGGATCAGCGGATTGTTCTTGAACATCTCGATCAGGTCGCCGTGGAACGCGGCCGGCAACCGAGTGGTGTCGTTGTTCCAGAACAGAATGTCGAACACCGGCGGCTCGTTGCCGAGCAGGTAATTGTTGACCCAGTAATTCCAGATCAGATCGTTCGGGCGCATCCACGCGAAGACTTTGGCCATGTCGCGGCCTTCCAGCACACCGGCCTGATAGGAATGCCGCTTGGCGGCCTCAAGGGTTTGCTCGTCGACGAACAGGGCGACGTCGCTGTCCAGGGTCGTGTCGAGCACGCTGACCAGCAGCGTGAGGGCATTGACCTTGTTTTCGCCGATCGCCGCGTAATGGCCGAGCAGCGCCGTACAGGTAATGCCGCCGGAGCACGCACCGAGCATGTTGATGTCTTTGCTGCCGGTGATCGCCGTGACCACGTCGACTGCTTCCTTGAGTGCTTCGATGTACGTCGACAGGCCCCACTCGCGTTGTTCCTTGGTCGGGTTGCGCCAGCTGACGATGAACGTTTGCACGTTATTGCGCAGGCAGAACCGCGCCAGGCTCTTGTCCGGGCTCAGGTCGAAGACGTAGAACTTGTTGATCTGCGGCGGCACAACCAGCAGCGGACGCTCGTGGACTTGCTCGGTGATCGGCTTGTACTGAATCAGCTCCAGTACATCATTGCGGAACACCACCGCGCCTTCGGTCACGCCCAGGCTCTTGCCAACCTCGAACGCGCCCATGTTGACCTGGCTCGGCATGCCGCCGTTGTGCACCAGATCCTTGGCCAGGTGTGACAGACCGTCGAGCAGGCTCTTGCCGCCGGTTTCGAAAAAGCGTTTGACCGCTGCGGGGTTGGCGGCGCTGTTGGTGGGCGCCATGGCCTCGGTCATTAGATTGATGACGAAGTGCCCGCGCGCGATGTCTTTCGGCGTCAGGCTGCTGTCGTCGATCCAGTCGTGGAGTTCCTTGCGCCACGCCAGGTAAGTTTGCAGATAACGTTTGTAGAGAGGGTTCTGGCTCCAGGCCGGATCCGCGAAGCGCCGGTCATCGCTGGCCGGTTGCAGTTCGGATTTACCGAACAGCACGTTCTTCAATTCGATGCCGAAATGGGTGACGTGCTTGACGCTGTGGATCGGTTGTCTGATGGCCTGCGACAGCACCATACGAGCAGAGGCCAGCAGATCCTTTCCGCGCAGCCCAACGACGGGGTTAAGCCCCAGGGTGTTTTCCGAGGCTTGGTACTTCAGGTCATCGTTATTCTTGTTACTCATCTACGACGCTCCATTGTCCTGAGACGAGTACCCGGTTCCTGTTGTGCAGTCACACAGTCGATGCCGGGTACTTCTGCTCGGGTGACCGTTAATTCTGCAGTGATGCTTTACAGTCGTAGAGCATTGCAGGGAACTTGCCAGCTCCATTGGTTACCCGAGTTTAATTTTTTTCGCAAGCAGCCGATCCTCGGCCGTTCAAGCGGAGCATTCAAACAGATGAAATTAGAAAATGCCCTCTAAAGAGCCCGACCCTTGAGCTAGAGCATCAGCTTGACGAAGGACTCGTCCGGATCACGGGTTTTGCCGGCGGCCTTGAGTTCGAGCAGATAGTCGTCCCACAACGCGTCCTGGCGCTGGCCCAATTGGTAGAGATAGTCCCAAGTGAACAATCCGCTGTCATGACCGTCGTCGAAGGTCAATTTCAGTGCGTACTGACCGGCCGGTTCTACTTTGCTGATGCCGACGTTGAGTTTGCCGAATTGCAGGATGGGTTTGCCGTGGCCTTGAACCTCGGCGGAGGGGGAATGCACGCGCAAGAACTCGGCGGGCAGGGTATGTTCCTCGCCGGACGCGTACTTGAGCGACAGGGTTTTCGAGGCTTTGTGCAGTTTGATGTCGGTGGGAATCATAAGAAAAAGCCTCTAGCGGCAAGCTACAAGCGGCAAGCTTAACCCCATCAGCTTGCCGCTTGTAGCTCCCTGCTTGCTGCTTTACAGAATGTAGCGCGACAAGTCTTCGTTCTCCGCCAATTCGCCCAGGTGGCTGTTGACGTATTCGGCGTTGATCTCGATCGCCTTCTCGTCGTGGGCGCTGGCCAGGTCGCCGGCGCTGAACGACAGCTCTTCGAGCAGGCGCTCAAGCAACGTGTGCAGGCGACGGGCACCGATGTTCTCGGTCTTCTCGTTGACCTGCCAGGCGATTTCCGCCAGGCGCTTGATGCCGTCCGGCTTGAACTCGATGTTCAGGCCTTCGGTTTTCAGCAGGGCGCAATATTGCTCGGTGAGCGAGGCGTGCGGCTCGCTGAGGATACGCTCGAAGTCTTCCGGGCTCAGGGCCTTGAGTTCGACGCGGATCGGCAGGCGGCCTTGCAGCTCCGGCACCAGGTCGCTCGGCTTGCTCAAGTGGAACGCGCCGGAAGCAATGAACAGGATGTGATCGGTCTTGACCATGCCCAGCTTGGTGTTGACGGTGCAGCCTTCGATCAGTGGCAGCAAGTCACGCTGCACACCCTCGCGGGATACGTCAGCGCCGCCGACATTGCCGCGCTTGGCGACCTTGTCGATTTCGTCGATGAACACGATGCCGTGCTGCTCGACCGCTTCCAGCGCTTTGGCCTTCAACTCTTCTTCGTTGACCAGGCGCCCGGCTTCTTCATCGCGCACCAGTTTCAGCGCTTCCTTGACCTTGAGCTTGCGGCTCTTCTTTTTGCCCTTGCCCATGTTGGCAAACAGGCTCTGCAACTGATTGGTCATTTCTTCCATGCCCGGTGGCGCGGAGATGTCGACGCCGGCCATTTCGGCGACTTCGATTTCAATCTCCTTGTCATCCAGCTGCCCTTCGCGCAGGCGCTTGCGGAACAGCTGGCGGGTGTTGGAATCCTGGCTCGGCGCTTCGTCGGTGTTGAAACCCATGCGTGCCGGTGGCAGCAAGGCGTCGAGGATGCGGTCTTCGGCGGCGTCTTCGGCGCGGTGCCGGACGCGGGTGATTTCCTGTTCGCGCAGCAGCTTGATCGCGGCGTCGGCCAGGTCACGGATGATCGATTCGACGTCACGGCCGACATAGCCGACTTCAGTGAACTTGGTCGCTTCGACCTTGATGAACGGCGCGTTGGCGAGTTTGGCCAGGCGACGGGCGATCTCGGTTTTACCGACACCGGTCGGGCCGATCATCAGGATATTTTTCGGGGTCACTTCAACACGCAGCTCTTCAGGCAGCTGCATGCGGCGCCAGCGGTTGCGCAGGGCAATCGCGACGGCGCGCTTGGCATCGTCCTGGCCGATGATGTGGCGGTTGAGTTCGTGGACGATTTCGCGGGGAGTCATGGACATAGTAATTGACGGTCCTCAAGCACAAACAAGCCGTGGCACAGTGGCCGCGACAGGCTTATTCGGCGAGATCCTGCTCCTCAATGGTCTGGTTGTGGTTGGTGAATACGCAGATGTCGCCAGCGATGCCAAGGGCAGTCTCGACGATTTCGCGGGCTGACAGATCGGTCTTCTTCAGCAGTGCGCTGGCCGCCGCTTGAGCGTAGCCGCCACCGGAACCCATGGCGATCAGGCCATCTTCGGGTTCGACCACGTCACCGTTGCCGGTGATGATCAGTGAGGCATCTTTGTTGGCGACTGCGAGCATGGCTTCGAGGCGGCTCAGGGAGCGGTCGGTGCGCCATTCTTTGGCGAGTTCGACAGCGGCGCGAACCAGATGGCCCTGATGCTTTTCGAGCTGGCCTTCGAAACGTTCGAACAGGGTGAAGGCGTCGGCGGTGGCCCCGGCGAAACCGGCGATGACCTGGCCGTGATACAGGCGACGGACTTTTTTCGCGTTGCCTTTCATCACGGTGTTGCCGAGCGAAACCTGGCCGTCGCCGCCCATGACGACTTTGCCGTGACGGCGGACTGAAACGATGGTGGTCAAGGGAAGAGTCTCCACGCAGCGGGGCGAAAATGCCTATGCCCATTCATATGGGGGTGCTGGAGGGGATTTCAACTGCGGGACAGGAGAGGGGACGAGCGGCACGCTGAACTGATCGTTCCCATGCGCTGCGTGGGAACGCCTCTGGGGAAGTGCTGCGTCCCGGCGAACAAGGGACGCGGAGCGTCCCGGGCTGCATTCCCACGCGGAGCATGGGAACGATCATTGCCAGAGAATCAGCGGCTCTGGCGTTGTTGTAACAACAGGTTGCTGAAACCGCTGCCTGCCAGTTGTTTCTGCGCGGTGGTCAGTTGTTCGCGATTGCTGAACGGGCCGACCAATACGCGATACCAGGTTTCATCCTTCACCGTGCCGGACTCCACCGCCACCGCTTGGCCGAGCAGAATAATCTGCGCGCGCACCTTGTCGGCGTCGGCTTCCTTGCGGAATGACCCAGCCTGAAGGAAGAACTTGGTCACCGGCGCCGCTTTCGCCACCGGTGGCGCCGGCGGTGGGGTGATGCCCGACAGCGCAGCCTGAGCTCGCGCGGTGTCGATCTTCGCCGCTTCCGCCGGGGTAACCGGTGTGGTCGGCACCTGCGGCGTCGGCAGGGTCTTCTCCGGCACGGCGTCCGGCGGCACGATCACTTCCGATTCCGGCAGCAAGGTATAGAAGTCGTACTTGGGCTTCACCGGTTGCGTAGGGCTCGGCGGAGTCTTGTTGGCCTCGGCGATCTTGCTGGCTTTCTGTTGCTGCTCGACCTTCTCGCGCTTGACCGTGTCGCTGCCCTTGCCCGGTTCCAGTTTCATCAGAAACACGATGAACGCGCCGACCGTCAGGCCGATGGCCATCCACAGCCAGCCCGGAATCGGTTGCTTTGCAGGAGCTTGGTAACGGCTGGCGCCACGCTTGGGTGCTGGTTTCTTCTTGGCGGCCAACTTACATACGCTCCAGAGTTTCCAGGCCCAACAGCTCCAGGCCTTGCTTGAGGGTGCGACCGGTCAATGCGGCCAGGCGCAGACGGCTCTGCATTTGCGCAGGCGTATCGGCGGCGAGGATCGGGCAGTTCTCGTAGAAGCTGGAGAACAGCCCGGCAACGTCATACAGATAAGTGCACAGAATGTGCGGCGTGCCTTTGTCGGACACGTTGTTCAGCACTTCGCCGAACTGCGACAGTTTGGCGGCCAGTTCGTGTTCGTGAGCCGCTTCAAGGACGATCTGGCCGTCGACTTCGCTGAAATCCTTGCCCAGCTTGCGGAATACACCGGCCACACGGGTGTAGGCGTAGAGCAGATATGGCGCGGTATTGCCTTCGAAGTTGAGCATCAGGTCGAAGTTGAAGCTGTAGTCGCTGGTGCGGTGTTTGGACAGGTCGGCGTATTTCACCGCACCGATGCCGACCACTTTGGCAATCTTGCGCAACTCGTCTTCGGCCAGTTCCGGGTTCTTTTCTTTCACCAGGTTGTAGGCACGTTCCTGCGCTTCGGTCAGCAGGTCGATCAGCTTCACCGTGCCGCCGTCGCGGGTCTTGAACGGACGACCGTCGGCGCCGTTCATGGTGCCGAAGCCCATGTGTTCCATGTCCATCGGATGCTGCACGAAACCGGCTTTGCGCGCCACGGCGAACACTTGCTGGAAGTGCAGGGCCTGGCGTTGGTCGACGAAGTACAGCGCGCGATCGGCTTTCAACACGTTGCTGCGATAGCGCACGGCGGCAAGGTCGGTGGTGGCGTAAAGATAGCCGCCGTCGGCCTTGACGATGATGACCGGCAGCGGGTCGCCGTCAGCGTTCTTGAATTCGTCGAGGAACACGCATTGCGCGCCGTTGCTTTCGACCAGCATGCCGGCGGCTTTCAGGTCGTTGACCACGTTGATCAGGTCGTCGTTGTAGGCGCTTTCGCCCATCACGTCGGCCATGGTCAGTTTGACGTTGAGCAGTTCGTAGATTTTCTGGCAGTGCGACAGCGAGATGTCCTTGAACTTGGTCCACAGCGCCAGGCACTCGGCATCGCCGGCCTGTAGCTTGACCACCAGACCACGGGCGCGGTCGGCGAATTCTTCGGACTCGTCGAAACGCTTTTTGGCGGCGCGGTAGAAGTTTTCCAGATCCGACAGCTCATCACTGGCGATCGGGTTTTCCTGCAGATACGCCATCAGCATGCCGAACTGGGTGCCCCAGTCGCCGACGTGGTTCTGACGGATCACGTCGTCGCCGAGGAATTCGAGAACACGGGCCACGCCGTCGCCAATGATGGTCGAGCGCAAATGGCCGACGTGCATTTCCTTGGCAAGGTTAGGTGCCGAAAGGTCGACCACGGTGCGTTGCGCAGGGCCGGCCTTGCGCACGCCAACGTTGGCATCGGCCAGCGCTGCATCGAGGCGGCTGGCGAGAGCCTGGGTGTTCTGGAAGAAATTGAGGAAGCCCGGGCCGGCGATTTCGGCCTTGGTGACGTTCTCGTCAGCCGGCAGGGCGGCGATGATTTTCTCCGCCAGATCGCGCGGCTTCATACCCGCAGGCTTGGCCAGCATCATGGCGATGTTGCTGGCGAAATCGCCGTGAGTCTTGTCCCGGGCGTTCTCCACCTGGATCGCCGGCGACAGGCCTTCAGGCAACACACCTTCGTTGACGAGTTGGGTGAGGGCTTGTTGGATCAGCTGGCGAATGGTGTCTTTCATGGTCTTCTCTTCGACCGCAAGCGCGGCAGCGCATCAGTGCGCGGGTGGAAAAACTGGGCATTATCCGTTGCGAAGACGGGCTTGCCAACCTTAGCAGGCAGGTTGTGGATATGTGGCGACAATTGGATCGTTTTCGCGAGCAGGCTCGCTCCCACAGGTCGTCGGGTTTTGCGAAATGACTCGGTCAACTGTGGGAGCGAGCCAGCTCGCGAAGGCAGTTTTCAGATTAATACAGGTCTACGGGATCAACATCCAGCGACCAGCGCACCGCACGCCCGCTCGGCATCTGCTCCAGCACCAGCAACCAGCTCGCCAGCAATCGGTGCAGCGGCGCCCGGGCCGTGGCTTGCAGCAGAAACTGCGCGCGGAACCGTCCGGCCCGGCGCTCCATCGGCGCCGGCACCGGTCCGAGCAGTTCGATGCCGCTCAGATTCTGCTCGCCCAGTAAGCGTTCGGCCTCGCTGCACGCCTCATCGAGAAAGCCTTCGGCCTGCCCTGGCTTGTGCGCCTCGGCCCGCAGCAGGGCCAAATGAGCAAACGGCGGCAACCCCGCAGCGCGACGCGCGCTCAAGGCTTGCTCGGCGAAGGCGAAGTAACCTTGTTCGGTCAATTGCACCAATAAAGGATGGTCGGCCAAGTGGGTTTGAATGATCACCTTGCCCGGCTCTTCTGCCCGCCCGGCGCGCCCGGCGACCTGCACGATCAATTGCGCCATGCGCTCGCTGGCGCGAAAGTCTCCCGAGAATAGCCCGCCGTCGGCATCAAGGATCGACACCAGCGTGACGCGCGGAAAGTGGTGCCCCTTGGCGAGCATCTGCGTGCCGACCAGGATGCACGGCTGGCCTTTCTGGATGGTTGCGAACAGTTGATTCATCGCATCCTTGCGCGAGGTGCTGTCGCGGTCGACGCGCAGCACCGGATAGTCCGGGAATAGAATCGCCAGGCGTTCTTCGGCACGTTCGGTGCCGGCGCCCACGGGGCGCAAGTCCACGGTGTTGCACTTCGGGCATTGGCGCGGCACGCGTTCGACGTAACCGCAGTGGTGGCAGCGCAACTCGCCGTGGCGCTGGTGCACGGTCATGCGCGCATCGCAGCGCTGACACTCGGACATCCAGCCGCAATCGTGGCAAAGCAGGGTCGGGGCGAACCCGCGACGGTTGAGAAATACCAGCACTTGCTGGCCATTGGCGAGGGTCTGGCCGATGGCTTGCTGCATCGGCCCGGAAATCCCGCTGTCCAGCGGACGGCTTTTCACGTCCAGACGCAGAAAGCGCGGCTGTTTGGCACCGCCTGCGCGCTCGTTCAGGCGCAGCAGGCCGTAGCGACCGGTGTAGGCGTTGTGCAGGCTTTCCAGCGACGGCGTGGCGGAGCCGAGCACGATGGGAATGTCTTCCTGACGCGCCCGCACCAGCGCCAAATCGCGGGCGTGGTAGCGCAAGCCTTCCTGCTGCTTATAAGAGCCGTCGTGCTCTTCGTCGATGATGATCAGGCCGGGATTTTTCATCGGCGTGAACAGGGCTGACCGGGTGCCGATAATAATGTCGGCCTCGCCATCCCGTGCGGCGAGCCATGCTTCCAGGCGCTCACGGTCATTGACCGCCGAATGCACCAGGGCGATCCGGGCGTTGAAGCGCTGTTCGAAACGCGCCAGGGTCTGCGGGCCGAGGTTGATTTCCGGGATCAGCACCAGCGCCTGTTTGCCGGCTTCCAGGGTCTCGCGAATCAGCTGCAAGTAAACTTCGGTTTTGCCACTGCCGGTCACGCCGGCCAGCAGGAACGCGTGGTAACTGTCGAAACCGGCGCGGATCGCTTCATACGCGGCACGTTGCTCGGTGTTGAGCGGCAACTCCGGTTGCGCTAGCCAGTGTTCGTGACGTGCGCCGGGGGCGTGGCGGCGGATGTCTACCTGCACCAGCTCTTTGGCCAGAAGCAGATCAAGGCTGTCTTTGCTGAGCATCAGTTTGCTCAGCAATTGATGGGGTACGCCGTGAGGATGCTGGGCCAGTGTGGCCAAGGCCTCACGCTGACGCGGGGCGCGGGCGACGCGCGGGTCATCGAGGCTGGCGCCCGGCGCAATCGACCAGAAACGCTCCTGCCGCGCCTCGGCCAGTTCGCCCTGACGCAACAGTACCGGCAACGCCCAACTCAAGGTGTCGCCGAGGCTGTGCTGATAATACTGCGCCGTCCACAGGCACAACTTGAACAGCGCGGGCGGCAGCGGTGGCGTGGTGTCGAGCAAGGCCAGCGCCGGTTTGAGTTTTTCGACCGGCACTTCGCTGGTGTCGGTCACCTCCACCAGAATCCCGATCATCTCCCGCCGGCCGAATGGCACCCGCAGACGCATGCCCGGCTGCAATTGTTCGCGCAGCACGCCGGCCGGCGCCCGGTAATCAAACAGGCGGCGCAGGGGCGAAGGCAAGGCGAGGCGCAGAATGGCGTCGGGCACGCGGGGGGATCTCGATCAGCAGAATAAGGGCATGACACATACCTGTGTAGGAGCGAGCCTGCTGGCGAAAGCGGTGTGTCAGCCGACATGAATTCTCGGTGACACACCGCTTTCGCCAGCAGGCTCGCTCCTACAGGGGATTGCGTATTGGGCCGGGAGCCTAGCAGACGACCGGTTTAAGCGACAGCTTGCGTGATTGCAAAGGTCTGGTAGAATCCGCGGCCTAATTACGTGCGGTATTCAACAATAGTGTTGGGTGGCGGCACGCTAGCCTGAGGAATACACCATGAAAGCCGATATCCATCCGAACTACCCGGAAATTGCTGTTACCTGCAGCTGCGGTAACAAATTCGAAACGCGTTCGACCTTTGGCAAAGCCCTGTCGATCGACGTTTGCAACGAATGCCACCCGTTCTACACCGGTAAGCAGAAGACTCTGGATACCGGCGGCCGCGTTCAGCGCTTCGCCGACCGTTTCGGTGCTTTCGGCAAGAAACCTGCTCCAGCAGCAGAGTAAGGTTGAAAGGCCCGGTGGGCTTTTCCTCGTTGCTGAAAAAGGCGTCCCTGGGGGGCGCCTTTTTTGTGTCCGCGATTTGGCTGTCCGGCGCAGCGGCGTTCTGCCCTGCACCGGACGGACTGCCCGTTTTTGCGGTTCAGCGCGTAGTCGATGGCGATACGCTGCGCCTGAGTGACGGGCGCAGTGTGCGCCTGATCGGCCTCAATACGCCGGAGCTGGGCAAGCAGGGGCGCGGTGATGAGCCGTTTGCCGTGGCGGCGCGAAAACGTCTGGAAGCCTTGGTGGCCGACAGCGACGGACGCGTCGGTTTGCAGCTAGGCAAGCAGGCCAAAGATCATTACGGCCGCACGCTGGCCCACGTCTACAGCGCTAGCGGCGTCAATCTCGAAGCGCAAATGCTCGCTGATGGCCTCGGTTTTCAGGTCGCGGTGGCGCCGAATGTGGATCTGGTCGCCTGTCAGCAAGCGGCTGAAGCGCGCGCGCGACAATCCGGGCTGGGCGTCTGGCGCCAGTCTCCCGTGCAAAAAGCGCAGCAGATCAGCACTTCCGGTTTCGCCTTGCTCAGCGGGCGTGTGAGCAAGGTTCAGCGTAATCGTGGCGGGATCTGGATCGAGTTGCAGGACTCGGTTGTATTGCGCGTTGCACCCAATCTGCTGGGCCGGTTCGACGTTGCATCGCTGCTTGCGCTCAAAGGCAGGCAGATCGAGGCGCGCGGCTGGGTAGTCGATCGCTCGCGGCGAGGCGGTTTGACTTCGGATCAGGCGCGCTGGTTGCTGCCACTGACCGATCCTTCGATGCTTAAAACCCTGCGCTAAAGAATAATTGTCTACATTTTTTTAGATGATTGTGAACAGTCTAGCCCTTGTGTGCCGTGGCTCTTGGGCCAAAGTCGTAGGGCCGGGCGCTTGACAGGTGTGACCGGCCAGTCTTGTGGGGATTTTGTGAGGCGCGTATCCTCGCTGACCAGTCTGTCCAACAGTAAAAAAGCGGAATGCCCCTATGTCTGATCTGAAAACTGCCGCTCTCGAATACCATGCCAATCCTCGTCCAGGAAAGCTGAGTGTCGAGCTCACCAAGGCCACTGCTACCGCACGCGACTTGTCGCTGGCCTACAGCCCCGGCGTAGCCGAACCCGTTCGCGAGATCGCCCGCGATCCGGAACTGGCCTACAAGTACACCGGCAAAGGCAACCTGGTTGCAGTCATTTCCGATGGCACCGCGATTCTGGGCCTGGGTAACCTCGGCCCACTGGCTTCCAAGCCAGTGATGGAAGGTAAAGGCGTGCTGTTCAAGCGCTTCGCCGGTATCGACGTCTTCGACATCGAAGTCGATTCCGAAAGCCCGCAAGCCTTCATCGACACCGTAAAACGCATCTCCATTACCTTCGGTGGCATCAACCTGGAAGACATCAAGGCACCTGAGTGCTTTGAGATCGAACGTGCTTTGATCGAGCAGTGCGACATTCCGGTTTTCCACGATGACCAGCACGGCACCGCAATCGTGACCGCTGCGGGCATGATCAACGCCCTGGAAATCGCCGGCAAAACCCTGCCAGACGCCAAGATCGTCTGCCTGGGCGCTGGCGCAGCCGCCATCTCCTGCATGAAATTGCTGGTGAGCATGGGCGCTCGCATCGAAAACATCTTCATGGTTGACCGTACCGGCGTGATCCACTCCGGCCGTGACGATCTGAACCAGTACAAAGCCGTGTTCGCCCACGCCACTGACAAGCGCAGCCTGGCTGACGCGCTGGAAGGCGCTGACGTGTTCGTCGGTCTGTCCGGCCCGAACCTGCTGAGCGCGGAAGGCCTGCTGTCGATGGCAGCCAACCCGATCGTATTCGCGTGCTCGAACCCTGATCCGGAAATCTCCCCGGAACTGGCTCACGCCACCCGTAGCG
Source organism: Pseudomonas syringae (assembly GCF_021605415.1). Lineage (GTDB taxonomy): Bacteria > Pseudomonadota > Gammaproteobacteria > Pseudomonadales > Pseudomonadaceae > Aquipseudomonas > Aquipseudomonas syringae_S. Next base: position 33,673 of record NZ_WKEQ01000035.1, on the reverse strand, counting down.
ACGTGATCATGGCCACCGGCCGTTCGGACTATCCGAACCAGGTCAACAACGTGCTGGGCTTCCCGTTCATCTTCCGTGGTGCCCTGGACGTTCGCGCCAAGCGCATCAACGAAGAAATGAAAGTGGCTGCGGCCAACGCTCTGCGTGAACTGGCCAAACTGCCGGTGCCTCAGGACGTGTGCGATGCCTACGGCGGTGCCCCGCTGGAATTCGGTCGTGAGTACATCATTCCGAAGCCAATGGACAAGCGCCTGATCACCCTGATCTCCGACGCTGTGGCTAAAGCTGCAATCGAGACAGGTGTAGCGACCCTGCCGTATCCGAAGAACTACCCGCTGAAAAGCGTGGATGATGTGTTTAACGGTTAACCGCAGCCGCCCATAAAAAAACCCCAGCCTGAGCTGGGGTTTTTTTATGGGCTTTGAGCTTTGAGCTTTGAGCCGCAGGCTGCGATCTTTTGACCTTGCTTACAGCTAAAGGCTAAAAGCTCAAAGCTGCCCCTCTAAAACAGATCGATCGGTGCCTGTTCATCTGCCGGCAGCGGACTGCCCGGCGCAGCGCCATTACCCAGCTCATTGATCGACGGCGGCGTGTCTTCAGCCTTGAACAGCTCGAAGTACGCGCCCGGCGTGCTCGGTGAGGCTGCGCGGCCGCTGGCCGGGTCGACGCGCAGGCTGAGGATGCCTTCCGGCTCTGGCTGCACGTGTGGCGGCTTGTCCTTGAGCGCGGCGCCCATGTAGTTCATCCAGATCGGCAGGGCCACGGTGCCGCCGAATTCACGGCGACCGAGGCTTTCCGGCTGGTCGAAGCCCGTCCAGACCGTGGTCACGTAATCGGCGTTGTAGCCGGAGAACCAGGCGTCCTTGGATTCGTTGGTCGTACCGGTTTTGCCGGCGATGTCGCTACGGCCCAACGCCAGTGCGCGTCGGCCGGTGCCGAGTTTGATCACGTCCTGCAACATGCTGTTGAGGATGTAGGTGGTACGACCGTCGACGATGCGCTCGGCCACCGCCGGCGTTTGCGGCTCGGCAGGGTTGACCGGGGCTTCACCTGGCGTCGGATTGACCGTGAAACTCGTGGACGGCGCAGCAATGCCATCGCTCGCTGCCGCGCCTTGCGGCACGCTGGGCGGGTTGGCGACGAACAGCGTGTCGCCGCTGCGGCTTTCAATCTTGTCGATGAGGTACGGGCTGATTTTGTATCCACCGTTGGCGAACGTGCTCCAGCCGGTGGCGATCTCCATCGGTGTCAGGGTTGCGGTGCCCAGGGACAGCGACAGGTTCGGCGGCAGATCCTGCTTGTTGAAGCCGAAGCGGGTGATGTAGTCGATGGTCTTGCCAACGCCCATCGCTTGCAGCAGGCGGATCGATACCAGGTTGCGCGATTTATACAGCGCCTCACGCAAACGAATCGGGCCAAGGAAGGTGTTGTTGTCGTTCTTCGGGCGCCAGACCTTGTCCATGTACTCGTCGACGAACACGATCGGCGCGTCGTTGACCAGGCTGGCGGCAGTGTATCCGCTGTCCAGCGCGGCGCTATAAACGAAAGGCTTGAAGCTTGAACCCGGCTGGCGCTTGGCCTGCATGGCACGGTTGTAATTGCTTTGTTCGAAGGCGAAACCGCCGACCAGCGAACGGATCGCGCCGTTCTGCGGATCCAGCGACACCAGCGCGCCTTGCGCCTGTGGGATCTGGCTGAATTTCAGCGAATTGTCCTTCTCCTGGCGCTGCACGCGGATCAAATCGCCGACCTGTGCCACATCCGACGGCTGACGCGGGTTGGCGCCCATGCTGTTGGTGTTGAGGAACGGCCGCGCCCATTTCATGGTGTCCCAGGCGACATGATCCTCGCCGGTACGGGTCAGCACTTGCAGGCCATCCTTATCGACTTGCGTAACGATGGCGGGCTCAAGGCTGCTGATGGTGCGTTGCTTGGTCAGCTCCGTGGCCCAGGCCTCACGGGTCTTGCCTGGCAGGCGCGACTCGGGGCCGCGATAGCCGTGGCGCTGGTCATAGCTCATCAGGCCTTCGTGCAGCGCGGTGTTGGCCATTTCCTGGAGGTTGCTCGGCACCGTAGTGGTGACGCGGAAACCTTCGGTGTAGGCATCGCTGCCGTATCGGCCGACCATCTCGGCGCGGACCATCTCGGCGATGTACGGCGCGTTCACTTCCGGCGTCGGCACGTGATAGCTGGCGTTCAGCGGTTCGTTGATCGCGGCGGTGTAGTCCGGCTCGGTGATTTTGCCCAGCTTGTACATGCGCCCGAGGATCCAGTCGCGACGTTCTTTGCTGCGCGCCGGATTGGCCAGCGGGTTGAAGCGTGATGGCGCTTTCGGCAGGCCGGCGATCATCGCCATCTGCGCCAGGCTGATGTCGCGAATCGATTTGCCGTAATACACCTGCGCTGCCGCTTCGATGCCGTAGGCGCGGTTGCCGAGGTAGATCTTGTTGACGTACAGCTCAAGGATTTCGTCCTTGGTCAGCTGCCGCTCGATTTGCAGGGCCAGAAGAATTTCGGTGGTTTTGCGCGAGAAGCTGCGTTCGCTGGTCAGGAAGAAGTTCTTCGCCACCTGCATGGTGATGGTGCTGCCGCCGGACTGGATGTGCCCGCTCTTGACCAGTTGAGTCGCGGCGCGCATCAGGCTGCTCGGATCGACACCATAGTGATTGGCAAAGTTGTCGTCTTCAGCACTTAGTAACGCATTAATGAAATTGGGGGGAATGTCGGCGAAACGGATCGGTGTGCGGCGCATTTCGCCAAACTCTGCGATCAACTTGTTATCGCTGGAGTACACCCGCAATGGAATCTGCAACTGAATGCTTCTCAGCGCCTCCACAGACGGCAAACCCGGACTAAGGTAAAGATACGCGCCACTGAGACTCAACAGCAGTCCGCAGAAAATGGCGACGATGGACCATCCGAAAAATTTCAGCAGGCGAATCAAGGCGTTTGAACATCCAGGGCAAAGAATGAAAGGCGTGGGGATCCGGGGTGAACACAGAACTCGCCGCGCAGGTAAAAAGCGCTAAAAAATCGCTGGGCATTATAAGCACTTTTCAGCAGGGGGCGTCATTTGCGCGTCTGTCAAGACGGCACGAGGGAACGCAATGCACATTACAGAGTCCGTAACTCACGGATAGTCATAGGGAATTGGTAGTGCTAGGACTCTTCAATAAAAAAGCCAATACGTTACTGGGGATCGATATCAGCTCCACTTCAGTGAAACTGCTGGAGCTGAGCCGTCAGGGCGATCGCTACCGGGTCGAGGCCTACGCGGTGGAGCCGTTGCCCGCCAACGCCGTGGTCGAGAAAAACATCGCCGAGCTCGAAGGCGTGGGACAGGCCCTGTCGCGCGTACTGGCCAAGGCGCGCACCGGCCTGAAAGGCGTGGCAGTCGCTGTCGCCGGTTCGGCGGTGATCACCAAGATCATTGAAATGGATGCCGGTTTGTCCGATGACGAACTGGAAAATCAGCTCAAGATCGAAGCCGACCAATACATTCCCTATCCTCTGGATGAAGTCGCCATCGACTTCGAAGTTCAGGGTGTCTCGCCTCGCAGTCCTGAACGGGTCAACGTGCTGCTGGCGGCGTGTCGCAAGGAGAACGTCGAAGTGCGCGAAGCAGCGCTCGCCATCGCCGGCCTGACCGCGCGGGTGGTCGACGTCGAGGCCTACGCGCTGGAGCGTTCCTATGGCTTGCTTGCCACGCAACTGGCCGAATCCCAGGAGCGCCTGACCGTCGCGGTGGTGGATATCGGCGCGACCATGACCACCCTCAGCGTCCTGCACAACGGCCGCATCATCTATACCCGTGAGCAGTTGTTCGGCGGTCGCCAGTTGACTGAAGAGATTCAGCGCCGCTATGGCCTGACCACCGAGCAAGCGGGACTGGCCAAAAAGCAGGGCGGTCTGCCGGACGACTACGTCAGCGAAGTGTTGCAGCCGTTTCGGGATGCGCTGGTGCAGCAAGTGTCCCGCTCGTTGCAGTTCTTCTTCGCGTCGGGCCAGTACAACGCGGTAGATCACATTCTGCTGGCCGGCGGCACCGCGTCGGTGCCGGGGCTGGATCGCTTGATCGAGCAGCGCCTGAACACGCCGACCCGGGTCGCCAATCCGTTTACCGACATGTCCCTGAGCGGCAAGGTCAATGCCGGCGCTCTGGCGAGCGATGCGCCGGCCTTGATGATTGCCTGCGGGCTGGCGCTACGGAGTTTCGACTGATGGCGCGGATTAACCTTCTACCCTGGCGTGAGGAACGCCGAGAAGAACGGCGCAAACGTTTCCTCCTGGTTCTCATCGGGGTCTTTGTCGGCTCGATCGGCGCTGTACTGATCGCCGACCAGATCATCAGCGCCGCGATTGAGCGCCAGATGGCCCGCAACGAATACATCGGCAAACAGATTGCCGTGGTCGACGAACGGATCAAGCAGATTAGCGAACTCAAGGCCCGGCGCCAGCAACTGGTCGAGCGCATGCGCATCATCCAGGACCTGCAGGGCAACCGGCAGATCAGCGGACGGATTTTCGACCAACTGGCGCGTACGTTGCCGGACGGCGTGTATTTTACTGATGTGAAGATGGCCGACAAGACCTTGTCCATCAGTGGTGCCGCAGAGTCCAACAACCGGGTGTCCGACCTCATGCGCAATCTTGACGCATCTGAATGGTTCGATGCGCCGAGTCTGACCGAAGTGAAAGCCACCACCGCCGGGCAAGTAGATCAAGCGAACGTCTTTCAGTTGACCGTTCGCCAGACCCAGCCCAAGGCAGTGGAGGGCGGCCAATGAAAGCGTCCGAATGGTTGGCGGGGCTGCGTGACGTCGATTTCAATGATCTCGACACCAGCAATATCGGCTCGTGGCCAGCGGCGGTGAAGGCGCTGGTCGGTGCGTTGCTGATGGTTCTGGTGCTGGCGCTGGGCTACAACTTTTTCATCAGTGACATGGAAAACCAGCTCGAACTCAAGCGTGAGGAAGAACGCAGCCTCAAGGAGCAGTTCGCCAGCAAGGCGCGCATGGCCGCGAATCTAGAGCTGTACACCCAGCAAATGAAGGAGATGGAAAATTCCTTCGGCGTTCTGCTGAGGCAACTGCCCAGCGACACCGAAGTGCCGGGCTTGCTCGAAGACATCACTCGCACCGGGTTAGGCAGCGGGCTGGAATTCGAAGAGATCAAACTGCTGCCCGAAGTCACCCAGCCCTTCTACATCGAACTACCGATCCAGATCACCGTCACCGGCGCCTACCACGACCTGGCGACCTTCGTCAGTGGCGTCGCGGGACTGCCGCGAATCGTCACCCTGCACGACTTCGAACTGGCGCCAGCCGACAAGGAGGGCGGTTCGAAGCTGCGCATGAGCATCCTCGCCAAGACGTACCGCTATAACGACAAGGGACTGCAAAAATGAGCCCGATTCGTTATGGCGCATTGTTAATTGCGCTGCTGGCGCTGCATGGCTGTGGCGGCGATGACTTCAGCGATCTCGATGCCTATCTGAATGAAGTGCGGGTGCGGCCTCCCGGCAAAATTGAACCCACGCCGACGTTCCGGTCTTATCCAACATTCACCTACAGCGCCGCCAACCTGCGCAGTCCGTTCTCCCCTCAAGTGCGGATTGATCTGGCCGGGCAGAAACACGGCTCGCGCAACGTCAAACCCGACCCCAACCGGGTCAAGCAATACCTCGAAGGTTTCAACATCGAGCAGTTTGAAATGGTCGGCACGATCTCCAATGTTTCCGGCTCCTTTGCGTTGTTGCGCGGGGCGGGCGGGGTGCATCGGCTGAAGGTCGGCGACTACCTGGGGCGCAACGACGGTCGCATCGTCGCGATCAGCGCAGCACAGGTCGATGTGGTCGAAATCGTTCCCGACGGCCAGGGCGCCTGGCTGGAACGGCCGCGGACCATTCCTTTGAAAGAGCACTCATAGTGGAAGTCGAACAATGAACAGGATTTTATCCGCCGTCGGTATTTCGCTATGGATAGCGCTGCTGTCGCCGATGGTGTACGCGGCTAATCTGAAGACGCTGGATGTCGCGGCGTTGCCGGGTGACCGGGTTGAACTGAAATTGACCTTCGATGCGCCACCACCGCAACCCAAGGGCTACACCACAGAATCGCCTGCGCGAATTGCCCTTGATTTGCCGGGGGTTGCCAGCCAGTTGGCCAGCAAGAATCTCGATCTGGGCAACGGCAATGCCCGCACGGCCACGGTGGTTGAGGCCAAGGGGCGTACGCGGCTGATCATCAGTCTGACGCAATTGACGCCGTATGACGCTCGGGTCGAGGGCAACAATCTGCTGGTGGTCGTTGGCCAGGGCACCAAGATCACCGCGCCGCGCAAGGTCTCCAGCGCCCCGCGTGCGACGGCCCCTTCAGCGGCCCCGGGCAAAACGTTCGTCCCTCGGGCCAAGGCGATTCGTGGCGTTGACTTCCAGCGCGGCACCGCTGGCGAAGGCAATGTCGTCATCGACCTGTCGGATCCGAACATCGCCCCGGATATCCAGGAACACGACGGCAAGGTCATCCTCAGCTTCGCCCGCACGCAATTGCCCGAGCCGCTGCGTGTGCGCCTGGACGTCAAGGATTTCGCCACGCCGGTGCAGTTCGTCAACGCCAGCGTCAGCGGTGACCGCGCGATCATCGCCGTCGAGCCGAGTGGCGCGTTCGACTACTCCACCTATCAGACCGACAACAAGCTGACTGTCAGCATCCGGCCAATGACCGTCGATGACTTGCAGAAACGCAACGCCGACCGCAACACCTACAGCGGTCAAAAGCTGTCGCTGAATTTCCAGGACATTGACGTGCGCTCGGTGCTGCAACTGATCGCCGACTTCACCAACCTCAATCTGGTGGCGAGCGACACGGTGCAGGGCGGCATTACCTTGCGCCTGCAAAACGTGCCGTGGGATCAGGCGCTGGATCTGGTGCTGAAAACCAAGGGGCTCGACAAGCGCAAGATCGGCAACGTCCTGCTGGTCGCGCCCGCCGACGAAATCGCCGCCCGCGAGCGGCAGGAATTGGAGTCGCAAAAACAGATCGCCGAACTCGCGCCGCTGCGCCGTGAACTGTTGCAGGTCAACTACGCCAAGGCCGCGGACATCGCCAAACTGTTCCAGTCGGTGACCAGCGCCGAGGCGAAAGTCGACGAGCGCGGCTCGATCACCGTCGACGAACGCACCAACAACATCATTGCCTACCAGACCCAGAATCGCCTCGACGAACTGCGGCGAATCGTGGCGCAACTGGATATTCCGGTGCGTCAGGTGATGATCGAGGCGCGAATCGTCGAAGCCAACGTCGACTATGACAAGAGTCTGGGCGTGCGCTGGGGTGGTTCGGTGCAGAACAAGGGCAATTGGAATACGTCCGGGGTGACCAACGGTTCATCAACCACTATTGGTACGCCGGGCAGTACCAGCACCAACTCGCCGTTCGTCGACCTGGGCACTACCGGGAATACCTCAGGGATCGGGATTGCGTTCATCACCGACAATGTCTTGCTTGATCTCGAACTGACGGCCATGGAAAAAACCGGCAACGGCGAAATCGTCTCGCAACCCAAAGTGGTCACCTCGGACAAGGAAACCGCCAAGATCCTCAAGGGCACCGAGATTCCCTATCAGGAAGCCAGCTCCAGCGGCGCGACATCGGTGTCGTTCAAGGAGGCGTCGCTGTCGCTTGAAGTGACGCCGCAGATCACTCCCGACAATCGCATCATCATGGAGGTCAAGGTCACCAAGGACGAACCGGATTATCTGAATAAAGTGCAGGATGTCCCGCCGATCAAGAAAAACGAAGTCAACGCCAAGGTGCTGGTGAACGACGGCGAGACCATCGTGATTGGCGGCGTTTTCTCAAATACTCAAAGCAAGGTTGTAGATAAGGTGCCATTTCTTGGCGATGTGCCGTATCTTGGCCGCCTTTTCCGGCGTGACGTGGTTTCGGAGAAAAAATCCGAGCTTTTGGTGTTTCTCACTCCGCGTATCATGAATAACCAGGCGATTGCTGTGAGTCGTTGATTCTGTGCGAAATTTGATTCTTGTAGGGCCGATGGGCGCTGGCAAAAGCACCATCGGCCGTTTGCTGGCCAAAGAGCTGCGCCTGCCGTTCAAAGATTCCGACAAGGAAATTGAATTGCGCACGGGTGCCAATATCCCGTGGATCTTCGACAAGGAAGGCGAGCCGGGCTTTCGCGACCGTGAGCAGGCGATGATTGCCGAGCTGTGCGGGCTCGACGGCGTGGTGTTGGCGACGGGCGGCGGCGCCGTGATGCGCGATGCCAATCGCAAGGCCCTGCATGAAGGCGGACGTGTGGTGTATTTGCATGCTTCCGTCGAACAGCAAGTCGGCCGCACGTCCCGCGATCGCAACCGGCCGCTGCTGCGCACCGCCAATCCCGAGAAAACCCTGCGCGACCTGCTCGCGGTTCGTGACCCGCTTTATCGGGAAATTGCCGATCTGGTGGTAGAAACCGACGAACGGCCGCCACGCATGGTGGTACTGGATATTCTCGACCGTCTGCAGCAACTGCCTCCCCGTTAAAGCGCCGTGCGAAATGCGCTATCCTCGGCGTCCTGTCAGGGCGTCGAGTGTGTGGCGGATGGCCGGCGAGTGGCGTCACACCAGCAAACGCCCGAGAACATTCGAATAATTCCAGGCAGGACGCCTGCTTCATCTTCACTGTGGGGACACATGCAGACACTCAAGGTCGATCTGGGCGAGCGCAGCTACCCGATTCATATTGGCGAAGGTTTGTTGGGTCAGCCCGAATTGCTGGCGCCGCATATCCATGGCCGGCAAGTGGCAATCATCTCCAATGAAACCGTCGCGCCGCTCTATCTGGAGCGTCTGACCCGCAGCCTGGCGCAATTTTCGGTGATTTCTGTGGTGCTGCCGGACGGCGAAGCCTTCAAGAACTGGGAAACCCTGCAACTGATCTTCGACGGCCTGCTGACGGCCCGTCATGACCGCCGCACCACCGTGATTGCCTTGGGCGGCGGTGTGATCGGCGACATGGCCGGCTTCGCGGCCGCCTGCTATCAGCGCGGCGTCGATTTCATCCAGATCCCGACGACGTTGCTGTCCCAGGTCGATTCGTCAGTGGGCGGCAAGACCGGCATCAACCATCCGCTGGGCAAAAACATGGTCGGCGCGTTTTATCAGCCGAACGTGGTGTTGATCGACACCGCGTCGCTCAATACCCTGCCGGCGCGTGAACTGTCCGCCGGTCTGGCGGAAGTCATCAAATACGGCTTGATCTGCGACGAGCCGTTCCTGACCTGGCTCGAAGACAACGTCGACGCGCTGCGTGCGCTGGATCAAACAGCCCTGACGTACGCCATCGAACGTTCCTGCGCGGCCAAGGCTGCCGTGGTCGGCGCCGATGAGCGTGAATCGGGTGTTCGCGCCACGCTCAACCTCGGCCACACCTTTGGTCACGCCATCGAGACCCACATGGGCTATGGTGTGTGGCTGCACGGTGAGGCGGTCGCTGCTGGCACTGTCATGGCACTGGAGATGTCCGCGCGCCTTGGCTGGATCAGCGAACAGGAACGCGATCGCGGCATTCGTCTGTTCCAGCGTGCCGGATTGCCAGTGATACCGCCGCAAGAGATGACCGAAGCCGATTTCCTCGAACACATGGCAATTGATAAAAAAGTGATCGACGGTCGTTTGCGCCTGGTGCTGCTGCGCCGCATGGGCGAAGCGGTGGTGACCGACGATTATCCGAAAGAGGTTCTACAGGCCACGCTGGTCGCGGATTACCGCGCACTGGCTCAGCTGAAAGGTTAATAAGATTCCGATGACTAGTTTGCATGCCGACGAGGCGTTCCTCGGCCATTTCCAGTTAAGCCACGACCCTTTCGCTCCACGGGTGCCGGGCTTCAAATTTTTCCCGGCCCAGCGCAAATCTGTGCTCGGTCAACTGCATCACCTGGCGCGTTACAGCCAGTTGCTGCTGGTCGTCACCGGCCCTCAGGGCAGCGGCAAGACGCTGCTGCGCCAAGCCTTGGTTGCCAGCACCAACAAGCAATCGGTACAGAGCGTAGTTGTTTCGGCCCGTGGTGCCGGCGATGCGTCCGGTGTGCTGCGTCAGGTCGCGCAGGCGCTCAACGTCGCTCAGGCCGAAATCGGCGCGATTCTGGATCAGGTGGTGCAGCTCGCACTGACCGGTCAGGAAGTCTATCTGCTGGTGGATGACGCCGAGCAGCTCGACGAGTCCGCTCTCGAAGCACTGATGGCACTGGGTGCCGGTGCGCCGGAAGGTCGCCCTCATGTTTTCTTGTTCGGTGAATCGTCGCTGATCGCTGAGCTTGAGGCGTTGCACCTCGAGGAAGAGCGTTTTCACGTCATCGAATTGCAGCCGTACACGGAAGAAGAAACCCGCGAATATCTCGATCAGCGCCTGGAAGGTGCTGGCCGGGGTGTCGAACTTTTCACCGCGGATCAGATCTCTGATATTCACGAAAGCGCCGAGGGCTGGCCTGGCAACATCAACCAGGTGGCTCGCGATGCACTGATCGAAGTCATGATTGCCAGCCGCTCAGCGGTGAAGCGTCCAAGTATGGGGTTCAACATGCCGAAGAAACACGTATTGGCGATTTCCGCCGTCGTTGTGGTCGCGGTCGCCGCCGCCTGGCTGATGCCGGGCCGCAGCAAGGCACCGACCACCGGTGCTCCGGCCAACGAGCAGGCGCAATTGCCATTGGGGGAGGGCGCACCTCAAGCGGGCGGCGCGCCGTCCGTCGAGTTCGCCGGCAACACCCAGCCGATGCCATTGCCGTTGGTCGGTAATTCGCAGCCAGTGATGCGCGGCCCATTGGCCGAAGCGGCCGGTGGAATCACCGAGGGTGACGACGGTGTTCCGGTGGAGGGCTCCAGCGAGACGCCGCCAACCGTGACCACCACTGCGCCACCGGCAGGCGTTCCAGCCGGCCCGGCACCGACACCGTCCGCCAAACCTGCGCCAGCACCGACGCAAGTGGCTACAGCCAAACCTGCGCCGGTCGCGCCAGCAGCGAAACCGGCTCCAGCGCCAACCAAACCTGCTGCCGCCGCCAAACCGGCCGAGCAGCCGGTCACCGTTGCCAAGGCCGCCGGTGGCAGCTGGTATGCCGGTCAGCCGACTAATAACTACGTGGTGCAGATCCTCGGCACCAGCTCGGAAGCGAGCGCGCAAAGCTTCGTCAAGGAGCAGGGCGGCGAGTACCGTTATTTCAAGAAAGTCCTCAATGGCAAGCCGCTTTACGTAGTCACTTATGGCAACTTCGCCAACCGTGATGCAGCCGTTTCTGCCATCAAGGCCTTGCCAGCGAAGGTTCAGGCTGGTAAACCTTGGCCTCGCACTGTCGCCAGCGTCCAACAGGAACTGGCAGCAACTCGCTGAAGATTCGGCGGCCTTACCCAGGCCGCCTCTCCAGGCACCTCAAAATTTTCCACGAGTGCGCGCCGCCTTCACAGGTCGCGTGCCTTGTGGTGTCTGCGTCATAGTGGTCTTTGAGTCAGTGCGGTCAAAATTAAAAAAGTTTTGACTAGCACAGCATATCGATTTAAACCTTTCACAAATGCGACATAGATTTGCGACAGTTCGTCGTCAAATTTGTGAGCTTCTGTGTCGGTGTGTACAATGACCTCCCTTTTGCCTCCGCAAAGCTGACGTACGTTCGGCGCGGATTGCAAGTGGTTGAATTGAAAAGAAATTTGCTTCGACAAGAAGCAGCCTGGTGAGAAAGTGTCTATGAAAGCAGGTCTGTACCAACCAGATGAATTCAAGGATAACTGCGGTTTCGGCCTGATAGCCCATATGCAGGGCGAGCCCAGTCATACCCTTTTAAAAACGGCCATCGAGGCCCTGACCTGCATGACCCACCGCGGTGGGATTAACGCCGACGGCAAGACCGGTGACGGTTGCGGTCTGCTGATTCAAAAACCTGATTCGTTCCTGCGAGCCATTGCCCAGGAAACCTTCAGCGTCGCGCTGCCCAAGCAATATGCCGTGGGCATGGTGTTCTTCAATCAGGATCCGGTGAAAGCCGAAGCCGCTCGCGAGAACATGAACCGCGAGATCCTGGCCGAAGGCCTGCAACTGATCGGCTGGCGCAAAGTGCCGATCGACACCAGCGTCCTCGGCCGCCTGGCCCTTGAGCGCCTGCCACAGATCGAGCAGGTCTACATCGGCGGCGAAGGCCTGAGCGATCAGGACATGGCGGTCAAGCTGTTCAGCGCCCGTCGTCGTTCGTCGGTAGCCAATGCCGCTGATACCGACCACTACATTTGCAGCTTTTCCCACAAGACCATCATCTATAAAGGTCTGATGATGCCGGCCGACCTGGCCGCCTTCTTCCCTGACCTGAGCGACGAACGCCTGCAAACCGCGATCTGCGTGTTCCACCAGCGTTTCTCGACCAACACCCTGCCGAAATGGCCGCTGGCTCAGCCATTCCGCTTCCTCGCCCACAACGGCGAAATCAACACCATCACTGGCAACCGCAACTGGGCCCAGGCCCGTCGCACCAAATTCACCAACGATCTGATGGATCTGGAAGAACTCGGCCCGCTGGTCAACCGTGTCGGTTCCGATTCCTCCAGCATGGACAACATGCTTGAGCTGATGGTCACCGGTGGCATCGACCTGTTCCGTGGCGTGCGGATGATCATTCCGCCCGCGTGGCAGAACGTCGAAACCATGGATCCGGATCTGCGTGCGTTCTACGAATACAACTCGATGCACATGGAACCGTGGGACGGCCCGGCCGGCGTGGTAATGACCGACGGTCGCTACGCGGTGTGCCTGCTCGACCGTAACGGTCTGCGCCCGGCGCGCTGGGTCACTACCAAAAACGGTTTCATTACCCTGGCTTCGGAAATCGGCGTGTGGAACTACCAGCCCGAAGACGTGCTCGCCAAGGGTCGCGTCGGCCCTGGGCAGATCTTCGCCGTGGACACCGAAACCGGGCAGATCCTCGACACCGATGCGATCGACAACCGTCTGAAGTCCCGTCATCCGTACAAGCAATGGCTGCGCAAGAATGCCCTGCGCATTCAGGCGACCATGGAAGACAACGATCACGGTTCGGCGTTTTACGACGTTGATCAGCTCAAGCAATACATGAAGATGTATCAGGTCACGTTCGAAGAGCGCGATCAGGTGCTGCGTCCGCTCGGCGAGCAGGGCTACGAAGCCGTCGGCTCAATGGGCGACGACACGCCGATGGCCGTGCTGTCGCAGCGCGTGCGCACGCCGTACGACTACTTCCGTCAGCAGTTCGCGCAGGTCACCAACCCGCCGATCGACCCGCTGCGTGAAGCGATCGTGATGTCGCTGGAAATCTGCCTCGGTGCCGAGCGCAACATTTTCCAGGAATCGCCGGAACACGCTTCGCGTGTGATCCTCAGCTCGCCAGTGATCTCGCCGGCCAAATGGCGCTCGCTGATGAACCTTGACCGCCCGGGTTTCGAGCGGCAGATCATCGATCTCAACTACGACGAAAGCCTCGGCCTCGAAGCGGCGATCCGCAACGTTGCCGATCAGGCTGAAGAAGCCGTGCGCGCCGGTCGTACCCAGATCGTCCTGAGCGACCGCCATATCGCCCCGGGCAAGCTGCCGATCCACGCTTCACTGGCGACCGGCGCGGTACACCACCGTCTGACCGAAAAAGGCCTGCGTTGCGATTCCAACATCCTTGTTGAAACCGCCACCGCCCGTGATCCGCATCACTTCGCGGTGCTGATCGGTTTCGGTGCCTCGGCGGTCTATCCGTTCCTGGCCTACGAAGTGCTGGGCGATCTGATCCGTACCGGTGAAGTGCTGGGCGACCTCTACGAGGTGTTCAAGAACTACCGCAAAGGCATCACCAAAGGCCTGTTGAAGATCCTGTCGAAGATGGGCATCTCGACCATCGCCTCGTATCGCGGTGCGCAACTGTTCGAAGCCATCGGCCTGTCCGAAGAAGTCTGCGAGCTGAGCTTCCGTGGCGTACCGAGCCGCATCAAGGGTGCGCGTTTCGTCGACATCGAAGCCGAGCAGAAGGCCCTCGCCGCCGAAGCCTGGAGCCCGCGTAAAGCGATCCAGCAGGGCGGTCTGCTGAAATTCGTCCACGGTGGCGAATATCACGCGTACAACCCGGACGTGGTCAACACCCTGCAAGCCGCCGTGCAGCAGGGCGACTACGCCAAGTTCAAGCAATACACCGCGCTGGTGGACAACCGTCCGGTGTCGATGATCCGCGACCTGTTGCAGGTCAAAGTCCTCGATACGCCGCTGGACATCAGCGAAATCGAACCGCTGGAATCGGTGCTCAAGCGCTTCGACTCCGCCGGTATCTCGCTGGGCGCTCTGTCGCCGGAAGCTCACGAAGCCCTGGCCGAAGCCATGAACCGCCTCGGTGCGCGTTCAAACTCCGGCGAAGGTGGTGAAGACCCGGCGCGTTACGGCACCATCAAGAGTTCGAAGATCAAACAGGTCGCGACAGGTCGTTTCGGTGTGACACCGGAATACCTGGTCAACGCCGAAGTGCTGCAGATCAAAGTTGCTCAAGGCGCCAAGCCGGGCGAGGGCGGTCAACTGCCGGGCGGCAAAGTCAACGGGCTGATCGCCAAGCTGCGTTACGCAGTGCCGGGCGTGACCCTGATTTCGCCACCGCCGCACCACGACATCTATTCCATCGAAGATTTGTCGCAGCTGATCTTTGACCTGAAACAGGTCAACCCGAAGGCACTGGTTTCGGTCAAATTGGTTGCTGAGGCAGGCGTCGGCACCATCGCCGCCGGTGTGGCCAAGGCCTATGCGGACTTGATCACCATCTCCGGCTACGACGGCGGCACCGGTGCTTCGCCGCTGACCTCGATCAAGTACGCCGGCGCACCGTGGGAACTCGGCCTCGCTGAAACTCACCAGACCCTGCGTGGCAACGACCTGCGCGGCAAAGTGCGGGTACAGACCGACGGCGGCCTGAAGACCGGCCTCGACGTGATCAAGGCTGCAATTCTCGGCGCCGAAAGTTTTGGCTTCGGCACCGCACCAATGATCGCCCTGGGCTGCAAATATCTGCGTATCTGCCACCTGAACAACTGCGCCACCGGCGTTGCGACCCAGAACGAGAAGCTGCGCAAGGATCACTACATCGGCACCGTCGACATGGTGGTGAATTTCTTCACCTACGTCGCCGAAGAAACCCGTGAGTGGCTGGCGAAACTGGGCGTGCGTTCCCTCGAAGAGCTGATCGGCCGCACCGATCTGCTGGACGTCCTCGAAGGCCAGACCGCCAAGCAACATCACCTGGATCTGACCCCGCTGCTGGGCAGCGATCACATCCCGGCGGACAAGCCGCAGTTCTGCGGCGTTGAACGCAACCCGCCATTCGACAAAGGCCTGCTGGCCGAGAAAATGATCGAGATGGCGTCGTCGGCGATCAACGACATGAGCGGTGCCGAGTTCGACCTGGACATCTGCAACTGCGACCGTTCGATCGGCGCACGGATCTCCGGCGAAATCGCGCGCAAGCACGGCAACCAGGGCATGGCCAAGGCGCCGATCACGTTCCGCTTCAAGGGCACTGCCGGGCAGAGCTTCGGCGTGTGGAACGCCGGCGGTCTGAACATGTACCTGGAAGGCGATGCCAACGACTACGTCGGCAAAGGCATGACCGGTGGCAAGCTGACCATCGTGCCGCCCAAGGGCAGCATTTATAAGACTCAGGAAAGCGCCATCATCGGCAACACCTGCCTGTACGGCGCCACGGGTGGCAAGCTGTTCGCCGCCGGCACCGCAGGCGAGCGTTTCGCCGTGCGCAACTCCGGCGCCCACACCGTTGTGGAAGGCACGGGCGATCACTGCTGCGAATACATGACCGGTGGTTTCGTCTGCGTCTTGGGCAAGACCGGCTACAACTTCGGCTCAGGCATGACCGGCGGTTTCGCCTACGTGCTCGATCAGGACAACACCTTCGTTGACCGGGTCAACCACGAACTGGTGGAAATCCAGCGGATCAGCGGCGAAGCGATGGAAGCCTACCGCAGCCACCTGCAAAACGTGTTGAACGAGTACGTTGAGGAAACTGACAGCGAGTGGGGTCGTGAACTCGCCGAAAACCTCGATGATTACTTGCGCCGTTTCTGGCTGGTCAAGCCGAAGGCTGCCAACCTGAAATCGTTGCTTTCCAGCACTCGTGCCAACCCGCAGTGATATGCGCCTGAAGAGTTTGATGAGGTTTTAACAATGGCTGAACGTCTGAATAACGACTTCCAGTTCATCGATGTCGGGCGCAAAGATCCGAAGAAGAAACTGTTGCGTCAACGCAAGAAAGAGTTCGTGGAGATCTACGAACCGTTCAAACCCCAGCACTCGGCCGATCAGGCTCACCGCTGCCTGGGTTGCGGTAACCCGTATTGCGAATGGAAGTGCCCGGTGCACAACTTCATTCCCAACTGGCTCAAACTGGTCGCCGAGGGCAACATCCTCCAGGCCGCCGAACTGTCGCACCAGACCAACACCCTGCCCGAAGTCTGCGGCCGGGTGTGCCCGCAGGATCGTCTGTGCGAGGGTGCCTGCACCCTCAACGACGGCTTCGGCGCGGTGACCATCGGTTCGGTCGAGAAGTACATCACCGACACCGCGTTCGCCATGGGCTGGCGCCCGGACATGTCCAAGGTCAAGCCGACCGGCAAACGTGTCGCGATCATCGGCGCAGGCCCGGCTGGCCTGGGTTGTGCCGACGTGCTGGTACGCGGCGGCGTGACCCCGGTGGTGTTCGACAAGAACCCGGAAATCGGCGGTCTGCTGACCTTTGGCATCCCCGAGTTCAAGCTTGAGAAGACCGTGCTGAGCAATCGTCGCGAAGTCTTCACCGGCATGGGCATCGAGTTCCGTCTGAATACCGAAGTCGGCAAAGACGTGACGATGGAACAACTGCTCGCCGAATACGATGCCGTGTTCATGGGCATGGGTACCTACACCTACATGAAGGGCGGTTTTGCCGGTGAGGACCTGCCAGGCGTTTATGACGCACTGGACTTCCTGATCGCCAACGTCAACCGCAACCTGGGCTTTGAAAAGTCGCCGGAAGATTTCGTCGACATGAAAGGCAAGAAGGTTGTGGTGCTCGGCGGCGGCGATACGGCGATGGACTGCAACCGCACGTCGATCCGTCAGGGCGCCAAGTCGGTGACCTGCGCGTATCGTCGTGATGAAGCGAACATGCCGGGCTCGCGCAAAGAGGTGAAGAACGCCAAGGAAGAAGGTGTGAAATTCCTCTACAACCGCCAGCCGATCGCCATCGTCGGTGAAGACAAGGTTGAAGGCGTGAAAGTGGTCGAGACCCGTCTCGGCGAACCGGACGCCCGTGGCCGTCGCAGCCCCGAGCCGATCCCGGGTTCCGAAGAGATCATCCCGGCCGATGCCGTGGTCATCGCTTTCGGTTTCCGCCCGAGCCCGGCGCCGTGGTTCGAACAGTTCGAAATCCAGACCGACAGCCAGGGCCGCGTCGTGGCCCCGGAACAGGGCCAGTACAAGCACCAGACCAGCAACCCGAAGATCTTCGCCGGCGGCGACATGGTCCGTGGTTCCGATCTGGTGGTGACGGCGATCTTCGAAGGCCGCAATGCCGCCGAAGGGATCCTCGATTACCTGGGTGTGTAAACGCCGCTCGAAACTGCAATGCGATACCTGTGGGAGCTGGCTTGCCAGCGATAGCATCTCCTTGGTTTACCTGACAAACCGAGTTGTCTGCATCGCTGGCAAGCCAGCTCCCACAGTGTTTTGTGGTGTTGCAAAGTCAGCATTCCAGCGCGACAAATTGACCCGATAGACAAAAGGCTGACCCACATCCGTGCCTTTTGTGTCGCGCTCTGAGAAAATGCCCGCACTTTTTTTCCGGATGCCGACATGACTGCCCTGAAGAACGACCGTTTCCTCCGCGCCCTGCTCAAGCAGCCCGTTGACGTCACCCCGGTGTGGATGATGCGCCAGGCCGGCCGCTACCTGCCGGAATACCGTGCCAGCCGTGCCCACGCCGGCGATTTCATGAGCCTGTGCATGAATCCGGAGTTCGCCTGCGAAGTCACCATGCAACCGCTCGACCGCTATCCACAACTGGACGCGGCGATCCTGTTTTCCGACATCCTCACTATCCCCGACGCCATGGGCCAGGGTTTGTACTTCGAAACCGGTGAAGGCCCGCGCTTCAAGAAAGTCGTCAGCACCCTGGCCGATATCGAAGCCCTGCCGATCCCGGATCCGCACAAAGACCTCGGTTACGTGATGGACGCGGTGAGCACTATCCGTCGCGAATTGAACGGCCGTGTGCCGCTGATCGGCTTCTCCGGCAGCCCGTGGACTCTGGCGACCTACATGGTTGAAGGCGGCTCGTCGAAAGACTTCCGCAAGACCAAAGCCATGCTCTACGACAACCCGCAAGCCATGCACTTGTTGCTGGATAAACTTGCGCAGTCGGTCACCAGCTACCTCAACGGCCAGATCATGGCCGGCGCGCAAGCGGTGCAGATTTTCGATACCTGGGGCGGCAACCTGTCGGCGGCGGCGTATCAGGAATTTTCCCTGGCCTACATGAAAAAAATCGTCGGCGGCCTGATCCGCGAGCACGACGGTCGCAAGGTGCCGGTGATCCTGTTCACCAAGAACGGCGGCCTCTGGCTGGAAAGCATCGCCGAGGCCGGTGCCGACGCACTGGGCCTGGACTGGACGTGCGACATCGGCAATGCCCGCGCCCGTGTCGGCGACAAAGTCGCGCTGCAAGGCAACATGGATCCGACCGTGCTCTACGCCAAACCAGAAGCCATTCGCACCGAGGTCGGCCGCATCCTGGCCAGTTATGGCAAAGGTAGCGGTCACGTATTCAACCTCGGCCACGGCATCACGCCTGAAGTTGATCCGGAACACGCTGGCGCGTTCTTGCGTGCGGTGCATGAATTGTCGGCGCAATATCACGAGTAACGACCAACTTCGCTTTTAAAAGCCCGATCCGTTTAATACGGGTCGGGCTTTTTTTATGCCGTTTAAAAATGTTTAAGTGTCTTGATTACTTGTTGTAAGAATTTTTTCTTTATTTGTCGGATTAGTTGATGGAGAGACTGTTCCTGCCAGACGCGTCGATTACTCCTACATAGAACTTTTATTTATCCACGTATGGTTCTAGACGCTTGCGCAACGTTATGCGCAGCCATGCAAAAAGATGTCGGCGCGAACCGTGCGCCATAACTTCGATGAGTCGTCTGGAATAAATATGAACAAAAAATTCAACAAGCGAAGTGTGCTTGCGATTTGCACTTCGCCCGTGATTCTGTTGTCGGCGGTAATGACCGCGCAAAACGCTTCTGCCCATGGTTATCTGGAAGTTCCACCTTCACGCGCGTTGCTGTGCCAGCAGGGCGTGAACACCCAATGCGGTGGTGCGCAATATGAACCGCAAAGTGTGGGCGAAACCTTCAAGGGCTTTCCTGCCGGTGCCGGTGGCGCGCCGATGCAGGGGCCGTTCGACGGCAAGATCGCCAGTGGCGGTCATGAGCGTTTTTCGGCGGTGGACGTGCAGTCCGCCAACCGTTGGCAACTGACGGAAATCAAGGATCGCACCATTGATTTCCAATGGCGCTACACCCAGGTTCACCCGGCAACCAGACACGAATATTTCATTTCGCGTAATGGCTGGAATCCGAACGAGCCCCTCAAGCGAGCAACCTTCGAAAGCACGCCGTTCTGTGCTGTCGAGGGGGGCAATCAGTTGCCGGTTTCGGGTACGAAGCACAATTGCACGATCCCTGAAGGCAAGGCCGGCCAGCACGTGATTCTGGGCATCTGGACGGTTGGCGATACGGACGCAGCGTTCTATAACGTCACCGACGTGAACATCCTCGCCGAGCCGGAACTGCCGGGCGGCTGGTCGTCGGTGGGCAACGTCTCGCCGTCTACCGCGTTGCTGGTGGGCGACAAGGTCAAGGCCCGTGCCTTCTCGGCGACCGGTGAATATCCGGAATACAGCGTCGAAATCGCCATCGACACCGCCGAAGAAGGTCTGGCGCCTAACTGGCCGTTCAAACTGGCCGAGTCGATCAACCAGGCGCATACCCTCATCCGTGCCGGTGTGCGTGATGAAGACGGCAACATCGAGCCGGTTCGGGGCGGCAACGCTGTATACGCGCAGAAAGACAGCGGCGTCACCCGCTACGAAATTCAGTTGGACATGAAAGAAGACACCGAAGCCCGCATGTCGGTGTCTGCCCAGCAAGCCGAATACGTGCTGGAAAAAGGCCAGGCCAAAGTGGATTTCGGCATGGTTGCCAACCGCAAGATGAATGTCGAAGCGAACCTGTTCGACGAGCACAACAATCTGGTCGGCACTACCTCGGCCCAAGCCGACAACGGCTCGACCTGGCTGGCCATGGACGTTCGCAGTAACCCCGGCAAGCACACCCTTACGCTGGTCGGCACGACCCTCGATGGTCGCACCACCCGTCAGGACACCCAGACCACTCAGATGACCGGCGAAGGCGCGGATGTCGAGCACGACTTCGTGTTCCCGGAAGGCATCAGCGGCTACACCGCCGGCACCAAGGTGCTGCAAGCCAAGACCAACGAAGTCTTCGAGTGCAAGCCATTTCCCGATTCCGGCTATTGCAAGCAGTACAAGCCTGAAGCCAATGGTTTCGAACCGGGCATCGGCGAGCACTGGCACATGGCTTGGGAAAAGCTCTGAGTCCCACGCGTAATGCACCGGACGACCGCGACGGTCGTCCGGTGCACGATGTTTTCTGTTGAAAGATTGAGTTGAACATGACGGTTTCGGGTTATTCCAAACAACACGTGCTACTGCACTGGGTGTCGGCGGCGGTCATTCTGTGGACGTTGATGTCCGGGTTCTACGTGGCCACCGTTGACGTGTCTGTGCAAACCCAACAATGGGTCGCTTGCATCAATGTCTCGCTGACCACGCTGTTCATTCCGGTGTTCATCTGGCGCCTGATTGTCGTTGCCTGCCATGCCCGGCAGATGCGCGTGGCGGCGCTGTCATCCAACCGGCTCGTGGCTTTGTTTGCCCATCGGTTGATTTACCTGTCAGTGGGCATTGTCCTGGTGACGGGCGTCTTGATGATGAACCGCCCGATCAACGTGTTCGGAGTGGTCGAGTTTGCCCAGCCCTTGCGCGACACCCGTCTCATCGCCGCTTTTTTCACCGTTCATATCTGGGCGTGTGTCGGGTTGGCGGCATTGGTGGCGCTACACGTCGGCGCAGTGATTGTGCATGAGCTGCAGGGCAACCGGGTGCTGCGGCGAATGTCGTGGCGCTCGTGAGGTTTTTCCCGGCGTTAGGCCTGCTGCTGGTGCCGCTGGTCTACGGGCTGTTCCTGATCTGGCAAGAGCTGGATTTTCGCGAGCGGCGGTTGATGCCGATGCCTGTCGATCATCCGGTTTCACTGCCAGCGATTCGCGAATTCCCGGACACGACGGCGGTCGCCATCGTGTTCGGTCTCGCCGACGAAATCGCTCTGCGACGCAGTGCTGAAGCATTGACCCTGCAAGCGAGTTTTGTGCTGGCAGCGGGTCTGTCCGGTGCGCTGTTGGCCGACAGTCAAGGCGCGCGTTTTTATCGAGTCGGTGATCCGCTGCCCGGCGGCAGTGTGCTGCGTCGTGTCGAGTTGCAGCATGTGGTGCTGTGGAACAAGGGGCGGGAAGAGTCGCTGCCGCTCGCGCCATCCACCACGGCTTTTCTGCGCAGGATTCAGGCGCCCGTTATCCCTTCGCCCGCACCTTCCGCGCGTTTTCTACGCCCGCTCTCTGGGCAGTCAGAGTGATCACATTGATGAATTCTTCCACTGGCATGCAGTTCCTGCGTGCCTTGCTGCTTTTGCTGGCAATGGTCTTCCCGGGCGTTGCGCATGCCGAAACAGAGCAATGGCAGTTGGCGATGAACAATGCCGAACTGCGCGACATCGTCGAAGAGATTTCGACCATTCTCGGCACCACCATCGTGCTGGATCCACGCGTATCCGGACGCATTACGGTGATGTCCCGGCAATCCCTTGATCGCGAAGGCGTGCGGCGCCTGTTTTATTCGGTGCTCGATGCGCACAACTTCACCGTGATCGATGAAGGCGACCGGATCCTCATCACTCCGGTGGCGGAGGCCAAGACACGCGCCGGGCGGGATTCAGCGCCCCATGCCACCGCCTCGCAATTCATCACCCGGGTAATCGCGCTGGAAACCGGTAGCGCCGCCGATGTTGCCGCGCTGGTGCGGCCGCTGGTATCGGTCAATGGGTACGTCGGCCCATCGGTGTCGGCCAACGCTTTGGTGGTCACCGACACCGGCGCCAATGTCGCGCGCATCGCGCAGATCATCCGGCAGCTCGGCGCCGGACAAAACGGCCAGCATGCGGTGGTGCGGTTGCAGCATGCGCAAGCCAGTGACGTCGCCACAGTGATCGAAGCCTCCCTGGGCAAGCGCAGCGCCGAGTCGGTGATTCAAGTGCTGGCAGACGGCCGGAGTAACCGGCTGATCATCATCGGCACACCCGCCGTGCAGCGCCGATTGACCGATTTGGCGCGCCGACTCGATGTGCCGGCGACCGCCACGCTGGATACCGCGCGCGTAATTCGTCTGCGGCACAGTGATGCCAAACAGTTGGCCGAAGTGCTGGAAACCATGGGGCAGAGTCGAAAACCACTCGCCGGCGCGGGTGCCGGCAAAGACACGCCGACCTCCGGCAGCTTCATGCTCAAGGCTGACGAAAGCCAGAATGCGCTGGTGCTGATCGCCGAGCCGGCGCAAGTCAGAACCGTGGAAAATATTGTCCGCGAACTGGATCAGCCCCGCGCTCAAGTGCTGATCCACGCCGCCATCGTTGAAATATCCGGCGATATCGCCGAAGCCGTCGGCGTGCAGTGGGGCATGAGCACGGGCGACGCTAAAGGCTTCATCAACTTTCCCGGCACCGACATTCCGATTGTCGGCGGCTTGAATTTCGACGAGAAAAAATCCGCACCGGAAGGCGCGATCCTGCAATTGGGCAGCGACCGTTTCAGTGCGCTGATTTCGGCACTGGCCAGCAATACCCGCAGCAACCTGCTGTCCACCCCCAGCCTTCTGACCCTGGACAATCAGGAGGCGGAAATCATCGTCGGCCAGAACGTGCCGTTCAAGACCGGCTCTTACGCCACCAATAGCAGCGGTGCGGACAATCCGTTCACCACGGTGGAGCGCAAGGACGTCGGCATCAGCCTGAAAATCAAACCGTACATCAACGAAGGCTCGACGTTGCGCCTGGAGGTCGCGCAGGAAGTATCGGACATCGCGCCGTCGGTGTCGGGCATCGACTCCTCGGATCTGATCACCAACAAACGCGCGCTCAAGAGCACGATTCTCGCCGATGACGGTGAAATTATCGTTATCGGCGGGTTGATCCGCGACAGCGTGCGCACGCAAAAAAGCGGCGTGCCGTTGCTGCGCGACATCCCTTATCTGGGCGCGTTGTTTCGCTGGAATCGCGACACCCAGACCAAAAGCAATCTGATGGTGTTCCTGCGGCCGACCATCGTGCGCAGCCGCGAAGACCTCGCCGGTATCAGCGCGCAACGCTACAACGTGCTGCGTGACCTGAGCCAGCCACGGGCCGGTGAAAGCAATTCCTTGTTGCTTCCGGCGCAGGCACGGCAACTGTTTGAACAGGATTCGGCGGAAGCGCTTTTCGACCGGCGCAAACCGGCGGCGCCCGCGCCATGAGTCAACCCATGATGGATCCGCCGACAACGCTGCCGTTTGGTTTTGCCCGACGTTTCGGCGTGTTGCTCGACGGCGTGGGCGATGACATTTACCTCGCGATGCGCGCTGATACACCGTTGACGGCATTGGCGGAAGCGCAACGGCTATGTGGCCGTACGCTGCCCATCCGCGTACTCGAACCTCAAGCATTTGCCGCGCAACTGGCAACGGTTTATCGCGATGGGCAGAGCGCTGCGGAGCAAGTCGCCCAAGGCCTGGATGATGAACTGGATCTGCTCAGCCTTGTCGATCAGGTGCCGCAAACCGCCGACCTGCTCGAACAGCAGGGCGACGCGCCGGTCATCCGCCTGATCAACGCGCTGCTCAGCGAAGCCGTGCGCGCGCAGGCGTCGGACGTGCACCTTGAAACCTTCGAGCACTACCTGTCGGTGCGCATGCGGGTCGACGGACAGTTGCGAGAGATGCTGCGCCCCCGGCGTGAACTGGCGACGTTGCTGGTGTCAAGGATCAAGGTCATGGCGCGGCTGGACATCGCCGAACGACGGGTGCCTCAGGATGGCCGCATTGCCCTGCGACTGGCCGGGCATGAGGTGGATGTGCGGGTGTCGACGCTGCCCTCGGCGCACGGCGAACGGGTGGTGCTGCGCCTGCTCGACAAACAGGCCGGACGGCTTGAGTTGCAACGGTTGGGTATGCCGGACGATACCCTCGCGACCCTGCAACAGTTGCTCGCCAAACCCCACGGCATCCTGTTGGTCACTGGCCCGACCGGCTCCGGTAAAACCACCAGCCTGTACGCCGCCCTGAGCAGCCTGAACGACCAGACCCGAAACATCCTGACTGTTGAAGATCCGATCGAATATCACCTGCCGGGTATCGGCCAGATGCCGGTCAATCCGAAAGTCGACATGACCTTCGCCAGAGGGTTGCGGGCCATCCTGCGGCAGGATCCGGACGTGGTCATGGTCGGCGAAATCCGTGATCGCGAAACGGCGCAGATCGCCGTGCAAGCGTCGCTGACCGGGCATCTGGTGCTGTCGACCTTGCACACCAACAGCGCGGTTGGCGCGGTGACCCGACTGGTGGACATGGGCGTTGACGCGTACCTGCTGGCCTCCTCGCTGGTGGGGGTTCTCGCCCAGCGTTTGTTGCGCACGTTGTGTGTTCATTGCAAGGCGCCATACAGCGCCGATGTCAGCACCTGCCAGCGTCTGGGCCTTGATGAAGTCCCGGCTGCGCCGTTGTTTCGCGCGGTGGGTTGCGAACACTGCCAGCACGGTTATCGCGGGCGGATCGGTATCTACGAATTGCTCTGCGTGAGCGGCGCAGTCTCGGCGCTGATTCATCGCGGTGCCGGTGAGCAAGCCCTGTCCGAGGCGACGCGAACGCAGTCACGAAGTTTGTTTCAGGACGGCCGGCAACGGGTGTTGGAAGGCCTGAGCAGCGTCGACGAATTGCTGCGCGTGACGCGGGAGGATTGATCGATGCCCACCTTCGAATATCTCGCGGATGACGCGCGGGGTCGTGCCTGCAAAGGTCGACTGGACGCCGATGGTGCGCGCCATGCCCGGCAACTGCTGCGTGAACGCGGTCTTTGGCCCCGGCAAGTCAATGAAATCCGCGCCGCCAATGGGCGCTCCCCCGTGGGCGGCGGTCGTCTGAGCGCTGCGCAACTGGCTTTGCTGACGCTGCAACTTTCCACGCTGGTACAGGCCGGCCTGCCGTTGGAGGAGGCGCTGGAAGCAGTGGCCCGGCAGAGCGCCGGACGTCGCGTCAGCGGTTTGCTTTCGGCGGTGCGTCAGCGGGTCATGGAAGGGCATACGCTGGCGACGGCACTGGGACAGTTTCCTGCGGCGTTCCCCGAACTGTTTCGCGCGTCGGTCGCTGCCGGTGAGCGTTCCGGTCATCTCGGCGCTGTGCTGGAGCAATTGGCCGGGTACACCCAGGCGCGTCAGGCATCGCGGCAAAAAATTCAAATGGCGCTGGTATACCCGTCGGTCCTGATGCTGGCGAGTGTGGCGATCGTCGGGTTTTTGCTTGGCTACGTCGTGCCTGATGTGGTGAATGTTTTCATCGACAGCGGTCAGCCGCTGCCTTGGCTGACCCGCGCGCTGATCGTCCTCAGTGATGGCGTACAGCGTTACGGCGGGGGGCTGTTGGGCGTGCTGGCAGCGCTGTTTTTTCTCTGGCGCGGCAGTCTGCGCCAAACCGCCTGGCGGCTGCGTTGGCATCACCTGGCCCTGCGTCTTGTGTTGATCGGCCCGCTGCTGCGGGCGATGGAAGCGGCACGGTTCGTCAGCACCCTGGCGATTCTTGGCAAGAGCGCTGTGCCGTTGGTGGAAGCCCTGGAAATAGCCGCCGCCGTCATTGGCAACCTGACCCTGCGCGCACGCATGCTCGACGTTGCTCGCTCGGTGCGCGAAGGCGCCTCCCTGACTCGCAGCCTCGAATCCCACGGCGACATCCCGCCGATGATGCTGCACATGATCGCCAGCGGCGAACGCGCCGGCGACCTCGACGCCATGCTCGCCCGCGCCGCCGAACAACAGGAAGCCAGCCTCTCGGCGCGAATCGCGCTGGTGGTCAGCCTGTTCGAGCCGGCGATGCTGGTGCTGATGGGCGGCGTCGTGCTGCTGATTGTCCTCGCCATTCTGTTGCCCATTCTCAGCCTCAACCAATTGGTGAATTGATCCATGCAAACCCTGCAAAAAAACGTCCCGGCCCGTCAGCGCGGATTCACCCTGATCGAAATCATGGTGGTGGTCGTCATCATCGGCATTCTTGGCGCCATCGTCGTGCCGCAGTTCATGAGCCGTCCGGATCAGGCTAAAGTGACTGCCGCCAAAATCGATATTCAGGCCATAGCCACGGCACTGGAAATGTATCGACTGGACAACGCCCGATACCCCACGACCCAACAGGGTCTCGAAGCATTGGTGAAGCGCCCTGCGGGTACGCCGTCCGCCAATCAGTGGAACCCCAACGGCTATCTGAAAAGCCTGCCGTTGGATCCTTGGAACACGCCTTATCAATATCTCAACCCCGGCGCGCGCGCGGTCAATGGCGGTTATGACGTGTACTCGCTGGGATCCGATGGCGTGGCGGACGGTGAAGGCCATGCGGCCGATATTGGCAACTGGGCGATCGATTGATGAAGCACGGTTGCCGCGGGTTCACTCTGCTGGAATTGATGATTGTGATCGTGCTGACCGGCGTGATGCTGGGCATGGTGAACTTCGCCACGGGTCGCAATCCCGGGCTCGATGCGCGGCTGGAAGCGACGCACATCGCCTCGATGGTCGGGCAACTGCGTGAACGGGCGGTGCTGGAAGGGCGCGTCTATGGCGTGCGCCTGAGCGCTGAAGGCTATCGACCGATGCGCCTGGAGTCTCAAGGCTGGAGGCCGTTGTCCGGCGTGCGTCAATGGCCAGCGAATTTGCAGGTGGATGTCGAACAGGAGGGCCATTTTGTGGCACTGGCCCGCGATGAAGGATCGCCGCAATGGCTGATGCTCAGCAGCGACGAAACCAGTGTGTTCAGCCTGACTTTTTCCAGTACTGACCGAACCTGGCTGCGGCTCTCCAGCGACGGTCTCGGTGAGGTAGTGATCGATGGCTGATCGCCCGAGGGCAACCGCCATGGACGGTTTCACCCTGCTGGAAGTCATGGTCGCGCTGGCGATTTTCGCGACGCTGGCAGCGGCAGTGTCGTCGGCCGGGCGCTATGTCATCCGCCAGTCCGCGCAGGTCGAACAGCGCTTGTTTGCGGCGTGGCTGGCGGACAACCGATTGAGTGAACTGCGGTTGCAAAAGAATGTGGTGCCGGGCCTGTCGCAGCACACGTTGCACATGGATCGTCGGGACTGGTTACTGCACCAGCGCATCAATGTCGCCGGTGATCCGCAACTGTTCAGGGTCGAGCTGACTGTCAGCCTGTCCGGCGACGCCGTGCAATCGATGGTCGGATGGGTGCCGCGACACGATGAATAGGCAGAGAGGATTCACCCTGCTTGAACTGCTGATCGCGCTGGCGATTTTCAGCCTGCTCGGTCTTGCCAGTTGGCGGTTGTTCGACAGCGTGGTGCGCACCCAGCAAGGAACAGCCCGTCATGAACAGGCGTTTCGAAGCCTGCAACGAACCCTCGCGGTGATCGAGCGCGATCTGTTGCACGTCACTGAACCGCCGCGGCTGCAACACTCGCAACTGCGGCTGCAGCGGGGCAACTGGCGCAACCCGCTGGATCAGCCGCGCAGTGAGCGTCAGTCGTTGATCTATCGGCTGGAGAACGGAGTGCTGTGGCGTGACAGCCGCGCCGAAGGGACGCCAGTCGTGCAGCGGCAAAAATTGCTGGATGACGTTCGGCACCTGCGCTGGCGCCTGTTCGATGAAACACGGGGCTGGCGCATAACATCGCCTGACGGCCGAGGCGAAAAGCCGCCGCAAGCGCTGGAAGTTGAACTGTCGACGGGCCGATTCCAGTCGATCCGCCGCGTGCTGTTGTTGCCGGATGCCTTGCCATGAACGGGCGCGAACGCGGCATGGCATTGATCAGTGTTTTGTTGGTCATGAGCCTGGCGTTGCTGATCACCGCCGGGCTTTTGCGCAGTCACCGATTACTCGTGCAAAGCACGGCGCAGCAGCTGCATGGCCTGCAATTGCGTCAACAAGCCGTGGCGGCAGAAGCTTGGGCGTTGCAGCGTTTGCAGTGTGCTGTGCGCAATCGGCAGACCAGCGCCGAATTGATTCGTGACTGGCCCCGCAGCATTGCGGGTTTCGATCATGACGATGCCGCTACCGTCATCGAAATCGAGGACCTCGCCGGTCGGTTCAATCTCAATGCGCTGTTACGCCAGGGTCAGATCGACCCAGTCACGCTGGAGCGCTGGGCACGGCTGCTGACGTTGCTGGATCTGCCACCGCTGCCACTGAACCAGGTGGGCGAGTTGCGAGACCTGAGTCAGTTGCGCTTGTTGCCGGGTATCGACCGTGACGTGTTGACGCGACTCGAGCCTTGGGCCGCGATTTTGCCCCCCGAGGCCGCGCTGAACATCAACGCTGCGCCGGCATTGCTTTTGCGAGCGCTCGACATCCCCGGCGCTACCGCCGAGGCGCTGGTGAGGCAACGCTCGACCACGCCGTGGGCCAGCGTACAAGGCTTTACTCGGGATCCGTTGCTCGATGGGCTCGGCCTGAGCAGTCATGGCCTGGGCATCGACAGTCGCTGGTTTCGCCTCACGGTGCGGACGAGTCGCGGTTCGTCCGCGCTGGTGTTGAGCACGGATGTCGAGCGCGACGCGAAAACCCATCAATTGAACGTGCGGCAACGGCGTTTGCTTCCTTCCAGTGACCACGAGATTGTCCGATGAACACCTGGCTCTACCTCACCGCCGAAGGAATCGCTGAACCGTCGCTCAATTGGCCCTGTTGTCGTTGGTCGGCAAGCGGGACGCGGCAACCGATGCTCCTGCATCAAGCGGCGCAGGCGTTGGCGGGTCAAACCGTCGATCTGCTGCTGCCGATGGAGTTGTGCAGTTGGGTGCGCAGCGATCCCTGGCCCTCGAAGCGCCGCCCCGTGACACAGGCGATTGCTTATGCGGTCGAAGATCAGATTGGCGAGTCGCTGGAGGCGCTGCATCTGAGCGCAGGATTGCGTGATGCACACGGGCGGTATCCGCTGTGGGTGATTGATCGCGAGCGCTTTGCCGCTGTGCTGTCGTTGCTGGCCGGACTCGGCATCAAGGTGCGGTCAGTGGTCGTCGATGCCGATCTGATGCCGGCGGAGAAAGCGTGCGCTGTGCGGTGGTTCGGTCGCTGGTTGCTGGGCGGTGCGCTGCCCTTGCGGTTGGCGCTGACGGACGAAAACCTGCCGCATCTTGACGGGTTACTGCCGGACGCTATCCAGCGGTATGACGACCGTGAAAACCCGTTGGCCCTCGACCGTTTGCTGTGCGGCGGTTTCGGTGCAGCCATCGATCTGCGTCACGGTGAATTTGCCCCGTCACGCAGCCTTCGTATCTGGCACCTCGCTGGCGGGACGTTGCTGATGTTGCTGCTGCTGACTTGGGGCGCGAGCGAAACGCGCCTGCATTTTCTCGACAGCGAAACCCGGCGTCTTTACAGCGAGAACGAACAACGCTTCAAAGCGCTTTATCCGCAGCACAGCCGGATTGTCGATCTGTCGGCGCAATGGCAGGCGATGCAGCGTCAGCAGGGACAGTCTCGGGAGACGCCTATGGCGAGTCTGGTCAGGTGGGTCGAGCAAGTCATCGGTGCCAGTCAGGTCGAGGTGCGGCGTATCGAATTTCGTGAGGGTGGCGGCTGGAAAGTCCAGTTGACGGCGAACAGTTTCGCCGAGCTTGAGCAACTGCGCGAACGCGGCCGCCAGCAAGGCGTGGCGGTCAAGATCGAAGGCGCGAGCAAGGCGCGTGACCGGGTCATGGCGACATTGACACTGGAGGCCGGCGCATGAGGTTCATTCATCTGAAAAACCGCTGGCAGCATCTGACTCATCGCGAGCGCCAACTGATCCTGATCCTCGTTGCGGGGGTCGTGCCGCTGCTGATTTTCGCACTGCTTTGGCAGCCAGCGTGGCAACGGCACGAGACAGCCGAGCGTAAGTATCAGCAGCAACGAGCGCTGGCCGCGCAGATGAGGCAGGCGCAACCGCAGAGCGGCCGAAAGGTCGATACCGCCCGGCCGCTGTCGCTGCGAATCAGTGACAGCCTCGCGGTGGCGGGTCTCGATGTTGAGCAGATGGACAGCGACAGCGAGCAGATCCGCCTGACCGTCAGCGGCAGTGTCGGGCCATTGTTGCAATGGCTCGACGGACTCGAGCGCGACGGTGTGAGCTTGCAATCGCTGACGCTGCAACCCGCAGACAAACGGCTGGAGGCACGGCTGGTGCTCAAGGAGTGAGCGGCGGCAACTTCGCCAGTTTCAATGCGATCAGCAGCGCGACCACCAGCAAAGTGCCAATGAACAACCCGATCCCGTTCCAGCCACCCAAATGCCAGAACACCCCGCCCGCCGTCCCGGCGATGCTCGACCCGGCGTAATAGCTGAACAGATACAGCGACGACGCCTGGCCCTTGGCCTTTAATGCCCGACGGCCGATCCAGCTGCTGGCCACCGAATGCGCACCAAAGAAACCGAAGGTGAACATCAGCATGCCGAGGATCACCACCGGCAGCGGCGTGACCATCGTCAGCGCAAGCCCGGCGATCATCAGCACGATGGTCGACCAGAGCATTTTGCGTCGGCCGAGTTTGTCGGCCAGCGCGCCAATCTTCGCCGAACTGTAGATGCCCGACAGGTACACCACCGACAACAGGCCAACGAATGCCTGATCCAGGTGATACGGCTCGGCCAGCAAGCGATAACCGATGTAGTTGAACAGCGTGACGAACGCGCCCATCAGCACAAACGCTTCAAGGAACAGCAGCGGCAAACCGGCATCGCGAAAGTGCATGGTGAAGCCGTCGAGCAGGCTGCGCGGGTGCAGCGAGCGGGCGCGGAAGTTGCGCGACTCGGGAAGAATTTTCCAGAACACCGCCGCCGCGATCAGGGCCAGGCTGCCGATCACCAGCATCGCCGTGTGCCAGCTGACGAAGTCGATCAAGACGCCGGTAATCAACCGTCCGCTCATCCCGCCGATGGCGTTGCCGGCGATGTACAGACCCATCGCCAGGCCGATGTGCTGCGGGTGAATCTCTTCGCTGAGATAGGTCATGGCCACCGCCGCCAGACCGCTCAGCGACAGGCCGATCAGTGCGCGCATCGCCAGCACGCCGTGCCAACTCGGCATCATCGAACTGGCAATGGTGCACAGCGCGGCGGCAAACAGCGCCGCCACCATCACCGGTTTGCGCCCGATGCGGTCGGAAATCGGCCCGGTGATTAACAGACCGAAGGCGAGCATGCCCGTTGCCACGGAAAGGATCAGGCTGCTCGTCGCGGCATTGATCGAATATTCGTGGGACAGCAGCGGCATCATCGGCTGCACGCAGTAGAGCAGGGCGAAGGTCGCAAAGCCGCCGCAGAACAGCGCGAGCACCGTGCGCATGAACGCCGGCGTGCCTTTTTCGATGAAAATCTCTTGCAGCTCGGCGACGACGTCATCCGTCGCGGAGGGCGGCACTTCGTGGGCGAGGGGGGCGACAGCAGCTTTCAATTCAGACCTCGGAACGGCGTAGCCAGGCAGGCAATGGAAAAAAGCATATAGCTGGCTAATGTTTCTATCCAATATATTGTTCGACCTGTTTGATAGCTTTAACGACCTAATGGGATTTCCATGGAATTGCGTCACCTGCGCTACTTCATCGCCGTCGCCGAAGAACTGCACTTCGGCCGCGCCGCACAGGCGCTTGGCATCTCGCAGCCGCCGCTGAGCCAGCAGATTCAAGCGCTGGAACAGGAAGTGGGCGCAAGACTGTTCGAGCGTACCAATCGTCGGGTCGAACTGAGCGAGGCCGGCCGATTGTTTCTTGAAGAAGCGCGTCTGGTGCTGGCGCAGGTCGACAAAGCGGCCGATGTCGCTCGGCGGGCGCAACTCGGTGAGCTGGGTGAATTGAAAATCGGCTTCACCTCGTCGGCACCGTTCAACTCGACGATTCCCCAGGCGATTTTCTCGTTCCGCCAGCGCTTTCCGGCGGTGCATTTGAACTTGCGCGAGATGAGCAGCACCATGGTTGCCGAGGGATTAGTGGATGAGTCGATCGAGGTCGGCATCATGCGCCCGTTGGGATTGCCCGACTCGTTGAGCGTGGTCGAGTTGATGCGCGAGCCACTGGTCGCGGTGCTCAGCTCCAAACATCCGCTGGCGCAAAGCACGGACGAGGGGGTTTTTCTCTCGGCCCTGGCACTGGAACCCTTCGTGTTCTTCCCGCGCAGCTATGGCAGCGGGCTGTATGCGCAATTGCTCAGCCTGGCCCGCGACGCCGGTTTCAGCCCGCACTTCGCGCAGGAGGCGGGTGAGGCGATGACCATCATTGGCCTGGTGGCGGCCGGTTTGGGGGTGTCGGTGTTGCCGGCGTCCTATCAGCGCATGCGCATCGACGGCGTGGTCTATCGCCCGCTGCTCGATCCCGAGGCGATTTCGGCGGTGTGGCTGGTGCAGCGCAAGAACCAAAAGTCGGCAATGGCCAAAGCGTTCGTCGACTTGCTCACCCGCAAGGTCGAAAGCCTCTAATGTAGGCGCTGCCGAAGTCTGCGATCTTTTGATTTTGTCAAAGGTGATGCAGTGGACTTCGTCGTAATTGGATAGTGCCGACGACTGCTTCGCGGGTCATGGCTTTTCTTCCTTGGGGCGCAGGCCTTTGGCCGGGAAGCGTGACCTTGTCGGGAAGTACGGGGTTTGCGTGTGGGAGGTTTCCGAATTGGCGTATGCCGCTTTCCCAAACTGACGGGAGGCCGGGTGATTTCTGTCGATGGAGAGAAAAATTGCGGGCTGTTTACTCAATGCAATCCTGCCGCTTTGCACGCGTCGACGAAGTTCGTGCCTCTGCCCATGGCAGCCTTGACCTGTGCGTTGGCTTTCAGCAGGGCCGGGCTCTTCGCCTTCGGGGCCGGTGACGCGTGCGGTTTGCGTGACCAGCGGAGGGCGAAATACTATTTCGGCGGGAATTACGCTGAAGATGTTGCGATAACCCTGCGTGAAGCCTTCGGCGTCACTGGTGACCGATTCCTCAAGCACTTGTGGCTGTCGGCCATCGTGGGAAACGCTGATGAGCAACCACAAGTCGTTGTGCTTTTCGCGGGGGTGTTCGGTGAGGTTAAACAAATGGCCGCAACGCAGATTTGGCTGATCACTTTCCCCGCGCTTTTCGTTTTCCAGCAACAGCGGGTAGCGATAGTCCTCCAGCGCCGGGGTGAACTCGGCGGTGAAGCGGCTTTCGAGCAACAGGTTCGGGCGTTTCAGGTCGTAGTCGCGGCGAGTGACAG
>NZ_WKEQ01000034.1 GCF_021605415.1 Pseudomonas syringae | reverse complement strand
CTCTTTCGAGTAGCCTTTTTTGATGTTTGGTTGCGGGAGCCGGATTTGAACCGACGACCTTCGGGTTATGAGCCCGACGAGCTACCAGACTGCTCCATCCCGCGTCTGTGTGGCGGCATTCTACAGACGATCGACGAGGTGTCAACCGTTAATCAACCGAAGGGTCAAATAAACGTGAGATCGCGTCAATCCGTCGCAGGTAGACGCCTAAGCTTAGGAAATGCAACAAATTCCTGTTCAGTCGCCTGACTGGTCGGATCCACTTGAAAACGGACAGGCACAAAAAAGGCCACTCTTTCGAGTAGCCTTTTTTGATGTTTGGTTGCGGGAGCCGGATTTGAACCGACGACCTTCGGGTTATGAGCCCGACGAGCTACCAGACTGCTCCATCCCGCGTCTGTGTGGCGGCATTCTACAGAGGATCGGCGGGGTGTCAACCTTGTTTCTGAATAAAATCTGTTCAGGTTCAATCGGTTAGCGATTCTTAAGGTCGTCTGGAGGGGCTGCAGGACAGGCGGGGCAAAGGTTTCAGCTCTATCGAGACTGGTTTTTCGATTGAGAAAATAAATTCATCGGCCTTTTCCTACGCATTTAAAAGAACATTCAGACTACTGGTGCTATATACAGGTGTCAGTGAGATACTGCCGATCCGGCTCGCCATGTTTCCTCTTCTGTCATGACTCAGCGAAAGATCATCCACGTAGACTGCGACTGTTTCTACGCCGCCATCGAGATGCGCGACGACCCCAACCTCGCTGGCAAGCCGCTGGCCGTGGGCGGATCGGCGGATCGGCGCGGGGTGATCGCCACCTGTAACTACGAGGCGCGGGCTTATGGTGTGCGGTCGGCGATGTCTTCCGGGCATGCCTTGAAGCTGTGCCCGGATCTGACCATCGTCAAGCCACGCATGGACGCCTATCGCGAGGCCTCAAAGGAAATCCACACGATTTTCAGCGACTACACCGACCTCATCGAGCCGCTGTCGCTGGATGAGGCTTATCTCGATGTGTCCGACAGCGCCCATTTCGGCGGCAGTGCCACGCGTATTGCCCAGGACATTCGTCGACGCGTCTCCAATCAATTGCACATCACGGTCTCCGCAGGCGTTGCACCGAACAAGTTTCTCGCCAAGATCGCCAGCGACTGGAAAAAGCCCAATGGGCTTT
The DNA here is from genome assembly GCF_021605415.1 of Pseudomonas syringae. GTDB lineage: Bacteria > Pseudomonadota > Gammaproteobacteria > Pseudomonadales > Pseudomonadaceae > Aquipseudomonas > Aquipseudomonas syringae_S. Next base: position 64,240 of record NZ_WKEQ01000034.1, on the reverse strand, counting down.
TTGTGATCACGCCGGATCAGGTCGAAGACTTCGTCAGCGGCTTGCCGGTAAACAAGTTGCACGGTGTCGGCAAAGTCACCGCCGACAAGCTGAGCCGGCTCGGCATCAGCGACTGTTTGCACCTGCGCGAGTGGGACAAGTTGGCGCTGGTGCGAGAGTTCGGCAGTTTCGGTGAGCGACTGTGGAGTCTGGCCCGTGGGATCGATGAGCGGGCGGTGCACAACGACAGTCGTCGTCAGTCGATCAGTGTCGAAAATACCTACGACGTTGATTTGCCAGATCTGCGCAGTTGCCTGGACAAACTGCCGGAGCTGCTCGAAACCCTGAAAACCCGCATGGCGCGAATCGACAGTAGCTACCGTCCGGGCAAGCCGTTCGTCAAAGTGAAATTTCATGACTTTACCCAGACCACGCTGGAGCAGGCCGGGGCAGGGCGGGATCTGGGAAGTTATCAGTTGATGCTGACGCAGGCATTCAATCGCGGGGGGAAACCGGTGCGGTTGCTCGGCGTCGGGGTGAGGCTGGAGGATTTGCGCGGTGGGTTTGAGCAGATGGAATTGTTTGAGCGGTAGGTGTGGTGGTGTTGCTGATATCGCTTTCGCGAGCAGGCTCGCTCCCACATTGGTTCTGTGTCATGCACAAATTTAATGTGTGAGCGAGCCTGCTCGCGAAGCTTCTGCTGTTAATTCGGTCCTGGATCCGCGACCAATCGCCCGGCATCCTTGGTCAGCGACTTGAGAAACTCAGCCTGCAACTCAGGATCGTTGCGCGTCAACTCGATCAAGCTCTGTTCCAGTTCGCTGGCTTCTTCTTCCAGCCCCAGTTCCGAGAGACGTTTGACCCGGTGGACCCACTCGCTGACTTCGTCATCTTCCAGATCGTCGTAGATCAGCCCGTGCGCCTCCAGCAATTTTCCGCGTAGGTGGCTGCTGATCATCAGGGATGAGTCAGAGTGAACATCATCCTTGGCATCCTCGACGCTGATCTGCAATTTGCCGACATGATTGAGATCATTCTCGGCAAACGGACTGTCGAGCAGGTTCAGACGCAACACGCCGTTACGGTCGGTGGTCATCTCGAAGGTCTGTTTGCCCGCCTTGACCTGCACTGGACGCTCGCTCCATGGCAGGCTCGAATATTCCGTGCGCTTGTCGCGCTGGAGTTCGTCGATACCGGCCAGGTTCTGCTGCGCACGACCGTTGGATTGCGCGTTCATGAACGGGTTGAGCCCGGCAAAACCGTAGCTGAACCAGTCCTTGGTCACGCTATCGGGCAGGTTGCCGAGCGCAAACACATTGACCACGTTCGCGCCGACACCGCCCACCACGGCGACCACGCCGAGCGGGATCTCGTAGATCTCCCGCCACGGTTGGTACGGTGTGTAGCGATCATAACGACGTGTCACTTCGAACTCTGTGACTTCGAAGGTTTTCTGCTCGTTGATCTTCACACGCCGTTGCGGCAGCTCGAGCACCTTGGGATCACCGACATCGATCTGCAGACTGTGGTCGAGCAATTTGCGCTCGACGCGTTCCTCGTGCTCGCTGCGTTGTGACATGTGATTGGCACAGCCGCTGACCAGCAGGGTGCCGCACAGGGCGGCACCACCGAGGCCTAAGGTGTTTCGCTTGAACATGACGTCTCTATCTGGTTTCAGCGGCGGATACGGGCCTGAAGGAAGGACAGCACATCGGCGACCGGCAGCGCTTGCGGCTCGGCCTCGGAACGGCTCTTGTATTCCAGGTTGCCTTCGGCGAGGCCACGGTCGCTGACCACGATGCGATGCGGGATGCCGATCAGTTCCATGTCCGCGAACTTGATGCCCGGGCTGGTTTTCTTGTCGCGATCGTCCAGCAACACCTCGAAACCGGCCGCCGTCAGTTCGGCGTACAGCTTGTCGGTGGCTTCGCGCACCTGCTCGGTCTCATAGCGCAGCGGTACCAGCGCAATCTGGAACGGCGCCAGGGTGTCGCTCCAGATGATGCCTTTCTCGTCGTTGTTCTGCTCGATGGCGGCGGCAACCACACGGGATACACCGATGCCGTAGCAGCCCATTTCCAGGGTGACTGGCTTGCCGTTCTCGCCCAGCACTTCGCACTTCATCGCTTTGCTGTACTTGTTGCCAAGCTGGAAGATGTGCCCGACTTCAATGCCTCGCTTGATTTCCAGGGTGCCCTTGCCGTCCGGGCTTGGGTCGCCAGCGACGACGTTGCGCAGGTCGGCCACGGTCGGAACCGGCAGATCACGCTCCCAGTTCACGCCGAAGTAGTGCTTGTCGTCGATGTTCGCGCCGATGCCGAAGTCGCTCATCAGTTCGACCGAGCGGTCGATGATGATTGGCAATGGCAGGTTCAGCGGGCCGAGGGAGCCGGCGCCGGCACCGATCGCGTCACGCAGTTCGGCATCGGACGCCATCACCAGCGGGCTGGCAACGCCTGGCTGGTTGGCCGCCTTGATTTCGTTCAGTTCGTGGTCGCCACGGATAATCAGGGCAATCAGCTTGCCTTCTTCTTCCGCGTGGACGATCAGCGTCTTGATGGTCTTTTCAATCGGTAGATTGAATTTTTCCACCAGCGCCACGATGGTTTTGGTGTCCGGGGTATCGACCAGGCGCAGCTCTTCAGTGGCAGCGCCGCGCGAGGTTTCGCGCGGCACGGCTTCGGCCTTCTCGATGTTCGCGGCGTAGTCGGAGCCGTTGCTGAAGACGATATCGTCTTCGCCGGACTCGGCCAGTACGTGGAACTCGTGGGACCCGGCACCGCCGATGGAGCCGTTGTCGGCTTCAACCGGACGGAACTTCAGGCCCAGACGCGTGAAGATGTTGCAGTACGCCAGGTGCATGCGGTCATAAGTGACTTGCAGCGACGGCTGGTCGGCGTGGAAGGAGTACGAGTCCTTCATGATGAATTCGCGACCGCGCATCAAGCCGAAGCGTGGACGGATTTCGTCACGGAATTTGGTCTGGATCTGATACAGGTTGATCGGCAGCTGTTTGTAGCTGCTCAACTCGTTGCGCATCAGGTCGGTGATCACTTCTTCGTGAGTCGGGCCCGCGCAGAAATCGCGACCGTGGCGATCTTTGATGCGCAGCAGTTCAGGGCCGTATTCGTCCCAGCGCCCCGATTCCTGCCACAGCTCGGCCGGTTGGGTGCTCGGCATCAACACTTCCAGAGAGCCGGCGGCGTTCATCTCTTCGCGAACGATGGCTTCAACCTTGCGCATAACCCGCAGGCCCATGGGCAGCCAGGTGTACAGGCCCGAGGCAAGTTTGCGGATCATGCCGGCGCGCAGCATCAACTGATGGCTGATCACGACCGCGTCGGAAGGCGTTTCTTTCTGTGTGGCGAGCAAAAATTGACTGGTGCGCATGGTTGGCCGTTGTCGGTTGCTGAGACTGGAAATGACGGAGCAGTGTACCGGCGAGTTTTGCTGACGTACAGGCGTGCGGTCGGAGGTGAGGCGGCACGGCGGAAAACCTCCCGCCGTTTGCGAAATGTCTTACGTCGAACTGCGGGATTCTTCCGTGACGGGCGTCGGTGCCGGCTCGGGCGTCGGTGTCGGGCCTTCGCGGCGGCTTTCCTGGAACCAGTGCAGGGCGATCAACAGCAGTGTCGGCACGCCGAGCATCGCCGTGATCAGGAAGAAGTTGTGATATCCGAACTTCTCGACCATCACCCCGGAATAACCCCCGATCAAGCGTGGCAGCAGGAGCATGATCGAGCTGAGCAGGGCGTATTGGGTGGCGGAGAATTTCAGGTTGGTCAAGCTCGACAAATAAGCAACAAACGCCGACGTGGCCAGGCCTGAGCTGAAGTTGTCCAGCGAGATGGTGACCACCAGCATTTGCAGGTTCGGGCCCATGTCGGCGAGCATCAGGAACAGCAGGTTGGTGCCTGCGGAGGCCACGCCGCCGATGAACAGGATCGGCAAAATGCCGAAGCGCACGATCAGCAGGCCGCCCATGCCGGCGCCGACCAGGGTCATGATCAAGCCGAAAATCTTGCTGACGCTGGCGATCTGATCCTTGGTGAAGCCTTGGTCGATGTAAAACACGTTGGCCATCACGCCCATCACCGTGTCGGACATCCGATACGTGGCGATCAGGCCGAGCAGCAGCAGCGCTTGCCAGCGGTAACGAAGGATGAAGTCGTTGACCGGCGTCAGCACCGGCGCCAGGCCTCGACGACCCATGGCCGAGAGACACAGCGCGGTCAGCGTGCCATAGAGGATCGAGCGCATGAGCGCACGGTCTTCCAGCAGCAAATCCAACGGGCTGACCCCGCCGAACAGGACGCTGGCGAAATCGGTGTTGTAAAGCTGAGTGAATGTGGCGGGCACGGAGACCAGCAACACGATCAGCACGAACACCGACATTAGTTGGTGCATGAACGTGTAGCGCCCGGCCTGCAATTGGGTGCGCAGCGGCACCGGTGGCTCGCGCATGAATAATGTGGTCAGCAGGGCCGGGATCATCAAGGCGCCGAACAGCACGTAGGTGCCTGTCCACGCCGAATGTTTGTAGTTGAATCCCGTTGAGCCAAAGCCCTCGGCAAAAAACAGCGCACCGGCGGTAGCCAGCAGGGCGGCCACGCGATAGCCCGACATATAGCTGGCGGCGAGGGCAGCCTGGCGGCTCTCGTCGGCGATTTCGAGGCGATAGGCGTCGACCGCGATGTCTTGGGTGGCGGAGGCGAACGCAACGACGACGGCAATGGCGATCAGCCAGGACAAATGCTTTTGCGGATCACAGAAGCCCATGCCGATGAGGCCCAGGATCACCAGGGTTTGCGCAAGCACAAGCCACGAACGGCGTCGACCGAGTTTGCCGAGAAAGGGCAGGCGCCATTGGTCGAGCAGCGGTGACCACACCCATTTAAAGGCATAGGCCAGACCGATCAGGCTGGCGTAGCCAATGGTTTCACGGGCCACGCCGGCTTCACGCAGCCAGACCGAAAGCGTCGAAAACACCAGCATGTACGGCAGGCCGGCGGCGAAACCCAGCAACAACAGCACAAGCGTCGAAGGACTGGCATAAGCGGCTAGCGCGGCGCGCCAGGTTTTACGGGGCATGGGCTGAAGTCTGCCTCAAAATTGCGGAAACAAAGCGCGCACTCTAACCGCTGTGCTCTACCGGACGCCAGCCATGGCGTCGAATATCCACACGATTGTTCTGGACGGTGATGCCTTCCATGCGCAATCGCGCCCGCTGCTCATCGCCCGATGGACTGCCCACCGGCAGACTGATCCGACCACCGGCACCGATCACGCGATGCCAAGGCAGCTTTGTATCGCCGGGCAACTGGCTGAGCGTGCGACCGACATAACGGGCGGCGCGCCCTAATCCCGCCAGTTCGGCCAATTGCCCATAGCTGACAACCTTGCCCTCGGGCACTTGGGCCAGGGTCAAGTAGAGCGCCGTGCGTCGGATTTGCGCCTGGTTTTCACTATCGTCGGTCGGGTCTGTCACCTGCGTGGTTCCTGCACAAAAGTCCCATTTATGCCGTGCAGCGACATTTCTGATCCGGCAATTGAGAAATGAACTCAATTGAAATAACCGGGTCAGTCGTTGTCATGGCCTCATTCTTACGGATAATGCCGACTTTTTTCCGCAAACCCGAGCCTTTGATTCGCCTATGTTGCCCAGAACTTTGTTGTGCCTTGCTGTTTTCAGTGCGTCCACACCTTTGCTTGCCGACACCGTCTGGTTGAAGAACGGTGACAAGCTGAGCGGTAAAATCACCCTGTTTGACGGCGGCAAGCTGTTGATCCAGACAGAGTACGCCGGTGCCGTGCCGATCGACTGGAAGCAGGTCAAGACCCTGGAAAGTGATCAGGAAATGCTGGTCAAACAGGATGAGTACAGTGGCGAGAGAGCCAAATCGCTGACAGCGGCCGAAGATGGCAAGGTCACCCTCGCCAATGGCGAAGTGCCGAAAACCGTTGAGCTGGCGAGTATTCAACAAATTCTCAAGCCGAAACCGATCGTCGAGGACTTGGTCTGGAAGGGTAATGTCGACCTGGCCCTGGATTATCAGCGCGCCGAAAAAGACACCGACGATTATGACGTCGGCTTCAAGACCACTGCGCGCCATGGTCGCTGGCGGCACACCGCCGAGGGCGAGTACAACCGCGAAGAGCAAGATGACGTAGTCACTACCGACAACTGGCGCGCCGAGTATGCGCTCGACCGCTTCCTCACGGATAAATGGTTCTGGCAGGGGCGTCTGAACTACAAGCGCGATCAGGTCGAAGAGCTGGAGCGTCAGCGCGTTGTCGGTACCGGTCCGGGTTACCAGTTCTGGGATGACGAACTCGGTGCGTTCTCGCTGGGTTCGCTGCTCAACCGCACCGACTATCAATACAGTGATGGCAGCAAGGACAACTTCTATTCCGTCGCGATGAAGTGGGACTACAACCGCTACCTGATTGGCAAAAAGGTCGAGTTCTTCACCAATGGCGAGGTCGGCAAGCCGCTGTCGGGGGTGGCGGATTACGCATTGGATGCGGAAATGGGGCTGCGCTACAAAGTCACTGATTGGGCATCGCTCAATGTCAAGGCTGAGCGTGACGTCATCAGCGGCACCGATGATGCGGATTTGAGCAAGACCCGGTATACGGCGGGTTTTGGTGTGGCTTGGTAATACGCTAAAAGATCAAAAGATCGCAGCCTGCGGCAGCTCCTGCACCGGATTGATGTTGACCCTGTAGGAGCTGCCGAAGGCTGCGATCTTTTTTGCGCATGGAAAATCAGCGCCCACAAAAAAGCCCCGCTTTTAAGGGCGGGGCTTTTTACTAAAGAAGCTACAAGTTAGATAACTTGTACTTCTTCAGCTTGCATGCCTTTCTGACCGCGGGTAGCGATGAAAGAAACCTGTTGGCCTTCTTTCAGGCTTTTGAAGCCGTCGGATTGGATAGCTTTGAAGTGAACGAACAGGTCGTCACCGGATTGTGGGGTGATGAAGCCGAAGCCTTTTTCATCGTTGAACCACTTAACGGTACCGGTTTGGCGATTAGACATGGTGTAACTCCTTGAACAAAGATAACTGCGAACCAGGAAGAACCCTGGCCGAGACTGAGTGCAAAGAGCAGGAAAAATTCTTGTAGATGGTTGGATCGAAATTCAACATATCGTGTAGAGATTCTCAGTGACACAAGCAGCACAGTGGCGCCACCTTAACCCTTTTTCCGAGACGTGCCAATGCTTCTTGCGAAGGTTTCTTTGTTTTTGGGATCGGCGGTGTGACGGTTCGTCGTCAGGCCGCGTAATTCCGGGAGGATCGGCGAGAATTGCACCGCGCACTTTGAACCCGGCGGCGCGCCCGGTAAGATGCCGGACAGATTTTTTCCACCTCGCTATTCAGGACACCGCCATGAGCATCAAATCGGACAAGTGGATTCGCCGCATGGCGCAGGAACACGGCATGATCGAACCTTTCGTCGAGCGCCAGGTGCGCGGCAATGACGATAGCCGGGTGATTTCCTACGGCGTGTCGAGCTACGGCTACGATGTCCGTTGCACCAATCATTTCAAAGTGTTCACCAACATCAATTCGGCCATCGTCGACCCGAAAAACTTCGACGCCGGCAGCTTCGTCGACATCCACAGCGACGTCTGCATCATTCCACCGAACTCGTTCGCCCTGGCCAGCACCGTCGAATACTTCCGCATTCCGCGCAACGTACTGACTATCTGCCTGGGTAAAAGCACCTACGCGCGCTGCGGCATTATTGTCAACGTCACGCCGCTCGAGCCTGAGTGGGAAGGTCACGTGACCCTGGAGTTCTCCAACACCACCAACCTGCCGGCGAAAATCTACGCCAACGAAGGCGTGGCGCAGATGCTGTTCCTTGAATCCGATGAGGAATGTGAAGTTTCCTACAAGGATCGCGGCGGCAAGTACCAGGGCCAGCGCGGCGTGACACTGCCACGCACCTGATCCGTCCGGCGGTTATCGGGAACACTTTGGCGGGCAGACACTCTATGAGGTGTACTGCCCGTTTTTGCGTGTGACGCAGCGGGCCTTCGCCGAGGAGTGTTCCATGAAGATCGATCCGCATATCACTGCCGAACTGGCACGGCTTGAGCCCAATCAGGTTGGCGTATTGGCCTGGTCCTTGTTGGCACATCCCATGGGCATGGCCGGTGGAATTCCGGGCCAGCCTGATCCTGATACCCCAAACGAACAACCGACCGAACCTGGTGAACCGACGTTGCCGGATGAGCCGCCACCCGCGCCAGTCGCCTGATCGGTACGGTGCATGAAGTGAATGGCCAGTCAGTTGATGCCTTGAGGAGGCTTCAACTGACTGGCCATATTTCGCTGTCGCCAATGACAAAGATCCGACAGTTGCTTTCCTTCTCGACCGGATAACCACCGGTAAACGCCCCGAACGCCGGAAGCAGGCTGATTGCTTCGCCCAACCTGAAACACGGCAGGCGCAAGCTTTGCCTGCCTTTGCCGTGCAGGCGATACACCGGATGTACATGGCCCGCCAGAACATGGCGCTCTGGATGTGGATCCGGTTCGTGTTGCAACGAAAAAGGGCCGAGCAAGAAAGGCTCCGGCACCACGCGGATATTCAGGGACGTGGGCGGATCACCTGCTCGTTTGTCGTGATTGCCCCGTATCAATGTCATCGGCAGGTCGGCATGCCGCGCTCGCCATTGCGCCAGAATCTCCAATGTTTGCGCAGCATGCGAGCCAGGGCCATGGAGGAAGTCGCCGAGAAACAGTAGTTGCCGGCAGGGCAGCCTCTCCAGCAGGCGATCAAGCACGGCGACGTTGGCTGAAGTCGTGCCCTGGGGCACCGGTTGTCCAAGGCTGCGATAAGCAGCGGCTTTGCCGAAATGCACATCGGCGATCATCAACGCTTGCTGCGCAGGCCAATACAGCGCTTTCTCAGGCAGCAGCCAAAGGTCTTCACCAGCCAGGCGCACCGGGTAGGCCGCGCTCATGGTTTTTTGCCTGTGTCAGCGGATTTCTCCAGATCGCTGACCATGCGTCTGATCCGGTCGGCAAGTTTTTCTGAACTCATGCTCTCGCGCATGCGCTCCACCAACAGTGGAAAGGCCAAGGGTGTAGGACGTTTGATCAGGTGCAAGTTCAGTTTCATCCGGTTGATCCGTTCCAATGTCTGTTCCAGACGACGAATATCCAATTCTTCCCGTAGGACTTCTTCCCCGGCTTGGGCGAGCAACAGGTTGCCGGCGTCATATTGTTTGAACACTTGAAAAAACAGGCCGCTGGATGCTTGCACCTGACGGGTGCTCTTCTGCGATCCCGGGTAGCCGCCAAAAATCAGTCCGGCAATGCGCGCAATTTCACGAAAACGCCGAAGGGCCAATTCTCCGGCATTCAGGCTGGCAAGTACGTCCTCTAACAGGCGATCCGGACTAAGCAGCGCCTCGTTAAATTGTTGCGTCCAGTCAACGGGCGTGGCGCTGAGCAATTCCAGACCGTAGTCGTTGACCGCAATCGAAAAGGTCAGTGGCTGGCGTTGACTGATACGCCACGCCAGCAAGCTGGCCAGCCCCAGATGCACCTGACGGCCGGCAAACGGGTAGAGGAACAAGTGCCAGCCTTCACGGGATTTCAGCGTTTCGACCAGCAAGCTTTCAGCGGTGGGCAGGTTCGACCATTTCGCCTGAGTTTCCAGCAGCGGACGCAACGCCCGCATTTCGGGCCCGACGAAGTCGCCTCGGGCCGCTGCGCTGAAGCGTTCGACCACCGCTTCTGCGAGTTCGTTGGAAAGTGGCATTCGCCCGCCATTCCAGCGCGGCACCGCCGCTTTTTTCGCCGTACTGCGTTTGACATAGGCGGTCATGTTTTCCACGCGCACCAGTTCCAGCAAACGCCCGGCGAACAGAAAACCGTCGCCAGGTTTGAGACGGGCGATAAAGCCTTCCTCGACGCTGCCCAATTGTTTGCCGCCACCGCCCTTGCTCCAGAATTTCAACTGAATGCTCGCGTCGCTGACGATAGTGCCGACGCTCATGCGGTGGCGGCGCGCCAATCGCGCATCGGGCACGCGCCAGACACCCTGCTCGTCCGGTTCGACCCGGCGGTAATCCGGATACGCCGTCAGAGATAGTCCGCCATGGCGTACGAAAGCCAGGGCCCATGCCCAATCTGCCGGCGTGAGGTCGCCATAGGCCCAGGCGCCACGGACTTCTGCGTACAGCTCGTCGGGCAGAAACCCACCGCCGAGCGCCATGCTGACCAAGTGTTGCACCAGCACATCCAACGGTTTGTGCGGTGACAGGCGCGGTTCGATTCGCCGCTGCCCCACGGCATCACCGGCCGCCGCCGCTTCGATCAACTCAAGGCTGTGAGTCGGCACCAGCGTCACCCGAGAGGTGCGGCCCGGCGCATGGCCAGAGCGCCCGGCGCGTTGCATCAGTCGGGCGACACCTTTGGCCGAGCCGATTTGCAGCACGCGCTCCACCGGCAGGAAATCCACGCCCAGATCCAGGCTTGATGTGCAGACGACCGCTTTCAGTTGTCCGTTTTTCAGGGCCTGTTCAACCCAGTCACGGGTGTCGCGCGACAGCGAGCTGTGGTGCAAGGCGATCAATCCGGCCCAGTCTGGCCGCGCTTCCAGTAACGCCTGATACCAGATTTCCGATTGCGCCCGCGTGTTGGTGAAGACCAAGGTACTTGCGCTGGTCTCCAGTTCGGCGACCACTTGCGGCAGCATTTTCAGGCCGATGTGCCCGGCCCAGGGAAACCGCTCGATGGTCGGTGGGAGGAGGGTGTCGACCTTGAGTGATTTTTCGTTTGTGCCCTGAATACTCACGCCGCCACCTTGTGGGATCAGCACTTCTTCGGCGTGGGCTTGGTTACCCAGCGTCGCGGAAATACCCCACACGATCAGTTCGGGATGCCAGCGGCGTAAACGGGCCAGGGCCAGTTGCAGTTGCACGCCGCGTTTGTTGCCGAGCAATTCGTGCCATTCATCCACCACGACCATGCGCAACGTCGACAGCGCGGTGTGCGCGTCGGCGCGGGCGAGCATCAGCGTCAGGCTTTCCGGGGTGGTGATCAGCGTGGTCGGCAAGCGTCGACTTTGCCGGGCACGTTCGCTGCTGTTGGTGTCGCCGGTGCGCAGGCCGATACTCCACGGGATCTGCAAGTCATCCACCGGTGCTTGCAGGGCACGGGCAGTGTCGGCGGCGAGGGCGCGCATCGGGGTTATCCACAGCACTGTCAGCGGTTCGGCGACTGGTTTGCGTTTGCGTGGTGCTTCGATGGCAGTGGCGGCTTTCGCGAAGCGATTAAGCGCCGCGAACCACACCGCGTAGGTTTTACCGGCGCCGGTGCTGGCGTGAAGCATTCCGGACTCACCGCGTTTAACCGCTACCCACAATTGTTTCTGAAAGGCGAACGGCTTCCAGCCACGGGCGCTGAACCAGAGTTTTGCGAAGTCGGGGGATGTCACCATGCCTGCCGCGTGCGCCTGAAGGGGTTCCTTCAGTGACCGCGCCGACAGGTCAAAGGTTTAACCTTACCCCTGTAGGCGTTGCCGAAGGCTGCGATCTTTTGATGTTGCTTCTATAAAAAACAGATCAAAAGATCGCTGCCTGCGCAGGGGATTATTTGAGGTTGCCGCTGAGGAATTGCTTCAGGCGTTCGCTTTTGGGATTGCCAAGCACTTCTTCGGGCGCGCCTTCTTCTTCAACCAGGCCCTGGTGCAAAAACAACACCTGGCTCGACACCTTTCGGGCGAAGCTCATTTCGTGGGTCACCATGATCATGGTGCGGCCTTCTTCAGCCAAACCCTGAATCACCTTGAGCACTTCGCCGACCAGTTCCGGGTCGAGGGCTGAGGTCGGTTCGTCGAACAGCATGACTTCCGGCTCCATCGCCAGTGCCCGGGCAATCGCCACCCGTTGCTGCTGGCCGCCGGAGAGAAACGCCGGGTATTGATCGGCGACCCGCGCCGGCAAGCCGACCTTGTCCAGATAGCGGCGGGCACGGTCGTCGGCTTCGGCCTTGCTGCAACCCAGCACGCGGCGCGGGGCCATGGTGATGTTTTCCAGTACGGTCATGTGGCTCCACAGATTGAAATGCTGGAAGACCATCGCCAGACGCGTGCGCAGGCGTTGCAGTTCATCCGGGTCGGCGACGTGCATGCCGTGGCGGTCGCTGATCATGCGGATCGCCTGGCCGTCGAGACTCATGGCGCCGTCGTTGGGTTGTTCGAGAAAATTGATGCAGCGCAAAAAGGTGCTTTTGCCCGAGCCGCTGGCGCCGATCAGGCTGATCACGTCGCCGGTATTGGCCTTGAGCGAAACGCCTTTGAGCACCTGATGGTCGCCATAGCTTTTGTGCAGGCCTTCAACGGTCAGTTTGTACATGGGGCTTGCATCCTCAAGGCGAAAGTAGGTAGCCGCTGCGATAGGCTTCGGCGCCCGCGACGTGGGCGATCACCATGCCGGCGGTGGCCATGCGTCGCAACGAGCGCGCGTACATCAGGCCGGCAGCGGTGCAATGAACAGGTGTGACCCGGTCGCTGATCGGGTCGATGATTTCAGCGATCAATTGCCCGGCTTCCAGCACTTGCCCAGGCGTGGCGGTGTACACGAGCAAGCCGCCAACCGGCGTCACCACCGGCTCGACCCCGGCCAGCGGTGTGGCCGGGAACGGCAGCGGCGGCAAGGCCTTCGGTTCGCCGACGATCGCGCCGAAGTGAACCAGATAATCGATCAATGCCTGGCAATCCCGGCTCGCAACCGGATGACTGACGTCGCCCTGACCGCGCAATTCCACGGTCACCGAAAAACTGCCGAGGGGAATGTCGAAGTGTTCGCCGAAGCGTTCCTGCAATTGCCACCACAACAGTGTGAAGCATTCATCGAACGACTGGCCGCCGGAATCGGTGGCCAAGAGGCTTGCCTGTGAATCGATATAGCGCGCCAGCGGCTCGACCTGCGGCCAGGCCTCCGGCGTGGTGTAGAGGTGAGCGACAGCTTCGAAGTCGCAGTGCAAGTCCAGCACCATGTCGGCATCGCAGGCCAGCCGTTGCAAGGTCAGTCGCTGGGATTGCAGCTGAGTGGCAGCGGTTTGGCGGGCGAGGGCGTTGCGCAGGCTGGTGCGGATCAGTTCGAGGTTGCGCTGCGAATCGTCGCCGAGTTGGGCCTGGATCTCGTTGCCGATTTCGTCGCTGAGGTCGAGGAACCAGCGATTGAAATTCTGTCCACTCTCCAGCTCGTAACGACCCAGCGGCACGTCCATCAGAATCTGTTCGAGGCCGACCGGGTTCGCAACCGGCACCAGCACGATTTCGCTGCGCAGGCGGCCGGCGGCTTCCAGCTCCGCCAGACGTTGCTTGAGGTGCCAGGCGACGAGCATGCCGGGCAGCTCATCAGCGTGCAGCGAGGACTGGATGTAGATCTTGCTTTTGGTCTTCTCCGGGCCGAAGTGAAAGCTGTGAATCTGTCGTGCGGTGCCCGGCAGCGGGGCCAGCAAGTCATGAATCTGGTGGCGCATTACAAAATTGTCCTAGTGAGTCGGCCCGAGAAACGCCAGCCATCGGCGTTCGGCAAGGCGAAACAGGCCGACCAGCGCAAAGGTAATGGTCAGGTAGATCAGCGCGGCGATGCCGAACGACTGGAAGGTCAGGAAAGTCGCCGAGTTGGCGTCCCGCGCGACTTTCAGAATGTCTGGAATGGTCGCCGTGAAGGCCACGGTGGTCGAGTGCAGCATGAGGATCACTTCGTTGCTGTAATAAGGCAACGAACGGCGTAGGGCCGAGGGCATGATCACGTAGGCATACAGCTTCCAGCCGGTCAGACCGTAGGCCTTGGCTGCTTCGACTTCACCGTGGTTCATGCTGCGAATCGCCCCGGCGAAAATCTCCGTGGTGTAGGCGCAAGTGTTGAGGGAGAACGCCAGGATCGTGCAGTTCATCGCATCGCGAAAGAAGCTGTCGAGCAACGGTTGTTCACGCACGGCGGCCAGGCTGTATATGCCGGTGTAGCAGATCAGCAACTGGATATAGAGCGGCGTGCCCCGGAACAGGTAGGTGTAGAACTGCACCGGCCAGCGGATGTAGAAGTGTGGCGAAACCCGGGCGATCGACAGCGGAATCGAGACGATGAACCCGAAGAAGATCGAGGCGCTGAGCAGCCACATCGTCATCGCCAGACCGGTGATGTTGTTGCCGTCGCTATAAAGGAACGGTCGCCAGTATTCCTGCAAGAGTTCGATCATCGGACGGCCTCCCGGGCACCGGCGGCGTAACGGCGTTCGAGCCGGCGCAGGATGAAGTTGGAAGCGCTGGTGATCAGCAGATAAATGAAGGCGGCGACGACGAGGAAGTAAAACAGTTGATAGGTGCTTTTGCCGGCGTCCTGCGCAGCCTTGACCAGATCCGCCAGGCCGATGATCGACACCAGTGCAGTGGCCTTGAGCATCACCATCCAGTTATTGCCGATGCCGGGCAGGGCGAAGCGCATCATTTGCGGAAACACCACGAAGCGGAAGCGTTGGCCGCGTTTGAGGCCGTAAGCGGTCGCGGCTTCGACCTGACCACGCGGCACAGCGAGGATCGCGCCACGGAAGGTTTCGGTGAAGTACGCGCCGTAAATGAAACCCAGGGTCAGCACCCCGGCGCTGAACGGGTTGATCTCGATGTATTCCCATTCCATGTAGTCGGTGAGCGACGTCAGCCAAGTCTGCAAGCTATAGAAAATCAGCAGCATCAGCACCAGATCCGGCACGCCGCGAATCAGCGTGGTGTAGAGCTGGGCGGGCAGGCGCACCAGTTTGACTTTTGACAGCTTGGCACTGGCGCCGAGCAGGCCGAGCAACACGGCCACCAGCAGCGACAACGCCGATAATTTGATGGTCATCCAGGTGCCTTGCATCAGCAACGGGCCGAAGCCTTTCAGGCTGAACGCGGAAAGCCCCAGATTTTCTAAGAGGGTGTCGAACATAAATCAGAACCTGATCGAGTGAAAAAGGCGCCCACCTGGCGATGGGCGCCGAGGCATTATTTGCCGCTGTACAGGTTCAGGTCGTCAAAGTGTTTCTTCTGGATGGTGGCGTAGGTGCCATCATCGTGTAACGCTTTGATACCTTTATCCAAAAGCGCTTTCAGCTCGGTGTTACCTTTCTTAATGCCGATGGCGGTTTTGGAAGGCAGCAATTCGCTGTCGACCGGTTTGCTGACTTCATAGTCACCGCCCTGTGGCGACTTCAAGAAGCCCAGTTCCGCTTGCAGCATGTCCTGGATCGAAGCGTCGAGACGACCCGAGGTCAGATCCGCGTACACCTGATCCTGGTTGGCATAGGCCTGGGTTTTCACACCGGCCTTGTCCAGCACGGCTTTGGCATAGGCTTCCTGAATGGTGCCCTGCTCGTAACCGACAGTTTTGCCCTTCAGCGAAGCGGTGGTTTCGTTCAGGCCGGAACCCTTTTTGAACACGAAAGAGGTGGGGCCGGAAAACAGCTCGTTGGAGAAGTCGATGACCTTCTCGCGGGCCGGGGTCTGGGTCATCGACGAGATCACGCCGTCGAATTTATTCGCCTTGAGACCTGGAATCATGCCGTCGAAATCGCTTTCGACCCATTTGCACTTGACCTTCAGCTCGGCGCAGATCGCGTTCCCCAGATCAATGTCGAAGCCCACCAGGCTGCCGTCAGCCGCTTTCGACTCGAACGGTGCGTAGGAAGGATCAACGCCAAAACGCAGCTCTTTGTATTCCTTGGCCATCGCCGAACCGGCGGCCATGCACAACGCCAGTGCAGAAAGAGTCAGTATTGCTTTTTTCATTATTCAATCCCTAAGAACCAATATGAGCGCTTGTGGCGCAGATTTATTGTGTTACTGGAAAGCGTCAGACCAATAGAAAGTAGCAATTTCCGAACCAGAGTGCCGAACAAGTGTTTTAAAAGGAAGCAGCTTTGCCGTTGCGCGATATTCGCGCACAAAGCCGGGCGCCGAAAAATCAGCGCACCGAGATTGTGCGAATGATGTTTGCCGAGATCGTTCCCACGCTCTGCATAGGACCGAGCACTGTGGTGCGGGTGGGTCAGGCCAGCAGATCCTGCAAGGTTGCCAGGCTGTCGGCTTCTTCGACGGTTTTGTCCTGGCGCCAGCGCAGCATGCGCGGGAAGCGCACGGCGATGCCGCTTTTATGGCGGCGGGAGAGGGCGATGCCTTCGAAGGCCAGTTCAAACACCAGACTCGGCGTAACGCTGCTCACCGGGCCGAATTTTTCCACGGTGGTCTTGCGTACGATGCTGTCGACCTTACGCATTTCTTCATCGGTCAGCCCTGAATAGGCTTTGGCGAACGGCACCAACGTGCGTTGGCTGGATTCCGGCGGGCCGTCCCACACCGCAAAGGTGTAATCGCTGTACAGACTTGCCCGGCGACCGTGACCGCGCTGGGCATAGATCAACACCGCATCGACGCTGAACGGGTCGACCTTCCATTTCCACCAGACGCCCATGTCCTTGGTGCGCCCGACGCCGTACAGCGAATCCCGGGCCTTGAGCATCATGCCCTCCACGCCCAATTGCCGTGAGGCTTCACGCTGGCGGGCGAGGTCGTGCCAGTCGCTGCCGGTGAGGACAGGCGAGAGCAACAGCGCCGGATGACGGGCGTTTACAACGACCTGTTCCAGCTGCTCGCGACGACGGGATTGCGGCTGATTGCGCCAGTCGTCACCTTGCCATTCGAGCAGGTCGTAGGCGAGCACGGCCACTGGCACTTCATCAAGAATCTTGCGATCGAGGGTCTTGCGGCCGATGCGCTGTTGCAGCAACGCGAACGGCAGTACCGCCGGTGGCTCAGTCGATTGCGGATTGAAAGCATCTTCGGTGGTGGGGTGCGGGTTTTTCCACGCGACGATTTCGCCATCGATCACGGTGCCGTCGGGCAACGCCTGGGCAAAGCTGTCGAGCTCGGGAAAGCGTTCGGTCACCAGCTCTTCACCGCGCGACCAGACCCAGAGTCGCCCATCCCGTTTAACAATTTGGGCGCGAATGCCATCCCATTTCCACTCGATCTGCCAGTCGGCGGCCGGGCCGAGCACGGCCTCAAAATCGTCCACCGGTTGCGACAGCGCATGGGCAAGAAAAAACGGGTAAGGCTGGCCGCCGCGTTCAGCGTGTTCGGTAGCGGATTCCGGGGCGATCAGTTTCAGATAGCGTTCAGCCGTCGGCCGGTGGGACAAATCCGTATAACCGACCAACCGTTGCGCCACGCGTTTGCTGTCGAGCCCGGCCATGGCCGCCAGCGCTCGGGTCACCAGCAGTTTTGAAACGCCGACGCGGAAACTGCCGGTGATCAGTTTGATGCACAGCATCAGGCTCGGGCGATCCAGTTGCGCCCACAACGACGGCAACTGCCGGGCCAGATATTCAGGTGTTTCGCCACGCAGCGGCAGCAGTTTGTCTTCGATCCATTCGGCGAGGCCGGCGCTGGAACTGTGCGGGTTTTCCGGCAGCACCAGTGAAATGGTTTCCGCCAGATCACCAACCGCCTGATAACTTTCCTCGAACAGCCAGGCTTCCAGTCCCGAGACCGATTGCGCCAATTCTCGCAACACCCGCACGGGCACCAATTGCCGTGGTCGCCCGCCACACAGGAAATACACGGCCCACGCCGCATCCTGAGGGTCGGCTTGAGCGAAATACGTTTGCATGAACGCCAGTTTGGCGTTGCTCGACGTGGTCGCATCGAGTTCGGCGTACAACCCGGCGAATGCCTTCATGGCTGTACCTCGGCCACCACCGGTTCAGCGGCGAGGTTGTCTTCTTCGTCATCGCCATATTCGGTGGTGAAACCCTGGGCATCCAGCCCTTGTTCACGCAGATGCCGCACCAGCACGCCGACCGAACCATGCGTCACCATCACCCGCTCGGCGCCAGTCTGACCGATGGCCCAGAGCAGGCCGGGCCAGTCGGCATGATCGGACAGGACAAAACCGCGATCCACCCCGCGCCGACGCCGTGTGCCGCGCAGACGCATCCAGCCACTGGCGAAGCCGTCGCTGTAATCACCGAAGCGGCGCACCCAACTGCCGCTGGATGTCGAGGGCGGAGCAATGACCAGAGCCTGGCGCATCATCGGGTCGTTCTTTTTGACGTCGCCTGCGTAAATCGTCGGCGGCAAATACACGCCCGCTTCGCGGTACACCCGATTCAATGGCTCGACAGCGCCATGGGCGAGGATCGGGCCGAGGGTTGCATCGATGCCATGGAGAATCCGCTGAGCCTTGCCGAAGGAATAGCAAAAAAGCACGCTCGCCTTGCCGGCAGCAATGTTCGCTTGCCACCACTGATTGATCTCGGCGAACACCTGCGCTTGCGGTTGCCAGCGATAGATCGGCAGGCCGAAGGTCGATTCGGTGATAAAGGTATGGCAGCGAACAGGCTCGAAAGGCACGCAGGTGCCATCCGGCTCGACTTTGTAATCGCCCGAGGCGACCCAGACTTCGCCGCCGTATTCCAGGCGCACCTGTGCCGAACCGAGGACATGGCCGGCGGGATGGAAACTCAGGGTGACGCCGTGGTGGGTCAGGCGTTGACCGTAATCGAGGGTTTGCAGGTTGATGTCCTGTCCCAGTCGTGCCCGCAGAATGCCTTCGCCCGGGGCGGCGGCGAGATAATGGCTGTTGCCGGTGCGGGCGTGATCGCCATGGGCGTGGGTAATCACCGAGCGTTCGACCGGCCGCCACGGATCGATATAGAAATCGCCGGCGGGGCAGTACAACCCTTCGGGGCGAGCGATAACAAGATCCATGTCGTCACCGGAATGGGGGGCTTGTTAGGTATGAGGTTGGCGCGGGACTGGAAGTTCTATTGATTGTTTCGGCGGTAATCCCAGGAGCGAGCCTGCTCGCGATAGCGGACTGAATGACGCATTCGTGTTGAATGTTTCATCGCTATCGCGTGCAGGCTCGCTCCTGCAAGGGAGGTGATTTACTTGCCAGGTGTCAGCGTCAACCGCGTCTTGCCATACACCCGGTCAAAATTCTGCGGCTGCATCGGCAAGCCGATGTATTGCCCCTTGAGCCACGGATCGATGCCATTGAGGTAATTCGGGCTGACCGGATTGCCCGATTGCCCCACGCCGTTCTGCCCCATCAACGGCTCGCTCTGGCTGAAATCGACGATGAAGCGTGTCGCAGGCGCTCGATTGACGGCGAAGTCCTGACCCCAGGCAAACGCGGCAGTGTTCAACGTGGTGTGATCCCCGCCCGCCGCCACAGGCCCGCGTACAGTCTGGCCGCTGGCATTTTTCCAGCTGTAGCTGTGCAACTTCCCCCACTGCCAGGCACGGCGGTCACCGCCCAACAGGCTGTCGCCAGCGGTAATCGCCGCCGCCAGGCTGCGGGCCAGGATCGCCGGTTTGTCTTCTTTCTGCGTGGTGCGGACATCGTCCCAGAACGGGCTGTCCTCGCGGCTAAGCAAGTGATCGGCTTGTGCTGCGTAGGACAAGTCGCCATTGGCAATAAACGCTTTCCACGCCGGACTCGATTCCGGGCCGAGTTCGTCGAGGAAGATCTGCTTCATGCTTTCCTGCAGGAACAGCTCGTAAATCGCCGCATCCGCCGAAGTTGGCGCGAGTTTGCCGTCAAACGCGGTCAACCGAGTGAAGGCTTCGCGAGCCTTGGCGCGATCGGATTCAGGCAGTGCGTCAATCGCCTGTTTCAGCGGCTGCGCCATACCCGGTGCTGTAAACATTTTTTTCAGTTTTGCGGCAAACGTCGTGGTCTGGTCGTACTGCATGGCGATCACACTGCGACCGTCGTGCTTTCCGCTGCCGGCCAACTCGGCCAGGCGTTCGCCACGCTCCGGTGCTGCCCACGAGTTGGACAGTTGCATACCGTAACCGTGGGGGATGACCCGCTGGTTGGCGGTGCCGAGCCAGCCTTGGGCCGGATCCTGATCGTAGGGGTGCAGCATCGGATCGGCATAACCGTCCCAATCGTAACGACCTTCCCAGCCCGGCGATGGCAGCAGACCTTCGCCTTCACGGCGGTTGGGGAAGCGCCCGGTGACTTGCCAGCCGATATTGCTGGCATCGGCAAACACAATGTTGAGGGCGATGGCGCGGATTTCCCGGCTCGCATCCGAGGCGCGTTCGGCACTCTGGGCGCGGGTCAGATCGAAAAAGGCATCGAGGGATTTGTCGTCGGTGAAGCTCGGGATCTGCAAGGCCAGACCGAAACCGCTGCCCTGCGCCGCCGCTTGGGCGCTGTTGAGCAGCGCGCCGTGACGGGTTTCGTACACCGCTTCACGAATCGGCCGCTGGCCTTTGACGAAGTAGGTTTCGTTGCGCACCGCCAGCGGCTGCCATTTGCCGTTGACCTCGTAAGTGAGGCTGCTGCCCTGACGACGGATTTTTTCCAGAAACAGATCCTGGTTGTCGCCAAACACGCTGGTGGCGCTCCAGGCGACTTTGCCGTTGAAACCGCCAAGCACCATCGGCAGACCGGCGACGGTGACGCCGGCAGCCTGATATTTCGGTGCGCGGATCTGCACGAAAGTGAACAGCGACGGTGCGGCCAACGGACCATGGCTGTCACTGGCGAGCAGGCTTCTACCGCTACGGCTGCGTTGCGGGGCGATGGCCCAATTGTTCGACGACGGCGTGCCGAACAGATTCATGACGGCCAATTGCTGGGTGGCACTGTTCAGTTCAGTCAAACCGGGGATTTGCCCGTTGAGCTTTACCCCTTGCAGCTTGTCGGCCTCGGCCAGCGGCAGGTTTTCATCCGGGGCGGACGGCGACAGCCAGGCGAGTTTGTCAGTGGTCACGGTTTGCGCGAGCACCAACGAGGCAATTTCTTCCGGCAGGTTGGCCGACTGGCTGAAATTCAGCAGGGCAAAGATCAGCGCCGAGTCTTCCGGCTTCCAGTATTCGGGCTTGTAACCGCTGCTGGCCAGATCGCCCGGCAGTTTGTCGGTGTAGCGGAACAGGTAAGCGTTGACGCCCCGCGCATAAACTTCGAAGAAACGCTTGAGCCGTGGCGACGATGCCTTGTACAGCTCGCTGGCGCTTTTCTTCAGGTTGACGGCGCGCATGTAACGGTCGGCGTCGAGCATCGAGGCGCCGGACATTTCCGCCAGACGGCCCTGAGCGAGCAAGCGCAGGGTGACCATCTGATTGATGCGATCACTGGCGTGTACATAGCCGAGGGAAAACAGCGCGTCGTGGAAGCTGTTGCTCTCGATCAACGGCATGCCCATGGCATTGCGTCGCACCGATACATTCTGCGCCAGGCCCTTGAGCGGCTGCACGCCGGAGGTGGGTACAAGGGTGTCCTGAGCGTTCCAGGTCTGGCAACCGGTCAGGCTCAAAACACCGGCCACTGCTGCGGCAACGCCGAACCGGGGAAGAAAATGTGTGAGGGCTGGCGAGGCCATGGCAAAGCTCCTGCGGGGGGTAGCGTCAGTAAAGGCGCTACGTTAGTGAGCAGGAGGAGGCCGCGCAAGCGCGGCGAGCGGTTATTTCTCGCCACTGATCGTTCCCACGCAGAGCGAGGGAACGAGGGTCGGCAAGGATCAGGGTTTTGGCGGATTGATCTTCTGTACCAGCGCGTATGCTTTCACGGTCGCAGGACGCTCCTTGATGTGATTGAACCAACGCTGTACATGAGGAAAGTCCTCAAGATTCTGGCTCTGCCACTGGTGAGAAACGATCCACGGATAAATCGCCATGTCGGCAATGCTGTATTCGCTGCCGGCAACGAATGCGTTGTTCGCCAGTTGTGTGTTCAATACGCCGTAAAGCCGCGCGGTTTCATCGATGTAGCGCTTGATCGCGTAGGGGATTTTCTCGGGGGCGAACTGGCTGAAATGATGATTCTGCCCCGCCATCGGCCCTAATCCGCCCATCTGCCAGAACAGCCATTGCAATGCCACCTGCCGCCCGCGCAGATCCTTGGGCAGGAACCGGCCGGTTTTTTCCGCCAGGTACAAAAGAATCGCGCCGGATTCAAACAGCGACAACGGCTCGCCGCCGTCGGCCGGTTCATGGTCGACGATGGCCGGGATGCGGTTATTCGGGGCGATTTTGAGAAAGTGCGGCTGGAACTGTTCACCCTGACTGATGTTGATCGGATGAACCTTGTACGGCAGGCCGGCTTCTTCGAGGAACAGCGAAATCTTGTGACCGTTGGGGGTCGTCCAGTAATACAGGTCGATCATCGGAAACTCCAAATCAAGGAACAGCTTGCGGATAGACAGCAGACGCTCGCGTCAGGTCGACCCTTTTGCGTTCGATCGCTTGCCTGCTAACTGGAAGTGATGCTGAACTGCCGACATTTCAATGACTCGTCCGAGAAAAAATCGCCATGGAGCTCAAAGCCAACGCGGCACTGATCATCATCGACCAGCAGAAAGGCATCCTGCATCCGCGTCTGGGGCGACGGAATAATCCTGATGCCGAGGCGAGAATGCTTGATTTGCTTGGCGTCTGGCGTAGCAGCGGGCGCCCGGTCATTCACGTTCAGCACCTGTCCCGCTCACCGGATTCAGTGTTCTGGCCGCAGCAATCCGGGGTGGAGTTTCAGGAACGTTTCGCACCCCGGGACGGTGAATGGCTGATCCAGAAACAAGTGCCGGATGCGTTTTGTGCCAATGAGCTTGAGGCGCGATTGCGTGGACGGGGGATCGAGCAGTTGATCATCATCGGCGTTGCGACCAACAATTCGGTGGAATCCACGGCGCGCACGGCGGGTAACCTGGGGTTTGACGCGTGGGTCGTAGAGGACGCGTGTTTCACGTTCGACAAGGCGGATTATTTCGGCACGCTGCGTTCGGCAGAAGATGTGCACGCCATGTCACTAGGGAATTTGCACGGGGAGTATGCAACCGTAATTCGTAGCGCAAAGATTCTGGCAGCTGGCTGAAACCTGTGGGAGCTGGCTTGCCAGCGATGGCGGTCTGACTGAAAAAGAAATGTGGGATGGGCCGGCCCTATCGCTGGCAAGCCAGCTCCCGCAGGATCGGCAGTGTGCACAAGGGTTGTGACAGACGTCGACCAGAATGGGGGGGCAGGCTTGCCAGCGATGGCGGTATGTCAGGCGAAGAAATTTCTACGCCCGACTCGTCAAGCGCCGTGGCACTTCTTGAATTTCTTGCCGTTGCCGCACGGGCATGGATCGTTGCGGCCGACATCTTTCAAGGCATTGCGCACCGGTTCCTGGTGGGCGTGGCCGCAGTTCGGGCCGTGGACATGGCCATGGTCGTGATCGTGGTGGTCATGATGATCATGATCGTGATTGCAGTCAGGGCCATGGACATGAGGTTGCTGGGTCATCGGGGTCACTCCGGAATTAAATCGGCGGGGATTATCACGCCATTGCGCTCCAGGTGCACGTAGCGGGCGATGAATAAACCGGTTTCCATCTCGCCTTCGAGTCGATAAGGGATGGTCTGCCCCGGTTTTTTCAGCATTTTCACCACATCCCTGACCCTTGGCCACAGGTTGGTGCGGATTGGCACCTTGAAGTAGGCGCTGCGTTTCGGCCCGACCGTGAACCAGTGCTCGTGCTCGCCCTCGGCCAACAGAATGTCCGCCAGATGAATGCGGTATTCGAGACCGCGCACGGTCAGGTCTTCATCGTTGGGGTTGTCGACGCGAAAGTGCAGGATGAAACGCTGCTCAAGCAATTTGGCGCGCACCACTTCGACCTTCACCAAATGCACGGTCGGATCAGGGGCATCATCGCTGAACCATGACGCGCAGCCGCCGAGGCTCACGATCATGAGCAGTGTCAGCAGTTGCAGTGCGCGCAATGGTTTGAGCATGAGGTGTCTCCTTTGGAGAGCCAGTCTAGCCCTAAAAGATCGCAGCCTTCGGCAGCTCCTACAGGTGGGCGCATTCTGCGGTCTTTTGCGCGTTTAACCGAAATACCCCGCACAGCACTTCTTGAATTTCTGTCCGCTCTCACACGGGCAACTGTCGTTACGCCCCAGCTTCAATTGCACGGTCGGATCAATGAAATACCAGCGCCCGGTGTTCTGCACGAACGAGGAGCGTTCACGGTGGCTGTGCTCGCCCTGGCTGTCGTGCCAGCGTGCGGTAAAAGTGACGAAGGCGTGTTCCGGCTTGCCGCCAAACACTTCACAACTTTCCACCTCAAGGCCGAGCCACGTGCTTTGCGCGCTCCAGTCAGTGATCGATTGACGATCCAGGCCCGACTGCTGAGCGGGCAGGGTGGTGCTCACCAGATAATCGATCAACCCCAGCACATAGGCGCTGTAGCGCGAACGCATCAAGGCTTCGGCGCAGGGTGCCGGCAGGCCTGCGTGATAATGGCCGCAGCAGGCGTCCAGCAGATTGCCGCTACCGCAAGGGCAAATGGCTGTACTCATCTCATTACCACCAGTATTTCCCGAAGTTTTCCGGATTGGCCCAGAACTGAAAGGGGGCTGATGGCAGGCCAAGCGTAGCGGGCTTCATAGCGGACCTCAAGGATTCTGGTGACACGAAGGTTACATTAATGGTGACACTTTAGCCTGTCTGTGAGGCTTCGATTGGATTGACCTGCTGAGGCCTTATCACCCGCGCGCGAGGGCACCTGCTGGAGGGTATTGGGGGGAACCTGCGCAGTAATGAATCAATGAGGTGACGGCTCGGAAATTTCTGCCAGATTTCTGCTAACAGCGTGCATGACTACAGACAAAATCCACTGAGCGAGCATTAGAGCATTGCCGGATTTTGCATGACGCTATAGCTTGACTATCAGAATGGCGGTGCGCCATATCAAACCTAAAAATCGGGAGTAGGTCGGTCGCCTTCCCCAATAGAATTAAGGACGAAGCACATGCTCCCCATCGTACCTAAGCCTCCTGCGCCAGTTCTTCCCGCACTCCTCACAACGGTGCTTCCCGCCATAGATTCATTGACGGCAGCACTCGGCATCCCGAGAACCGTATTGGCGAGCGAGGAGGAAATCGAGTATGCGTGGAGGGATTTGCCACGAGAGCTTAGAGATATACCTGCACCATTGCGGGGGGAATTGATCGCGAGAATGTGTGTCGCAGTGAGCACCGGACTGTTCGATAGCGCAATGAACTACATCTGGAACGCTGCTATTCTACAGCTCCGAACTAAAGTGCGAAATTTCGGTCTCCCTATAGTTGCTCAAATTCTTCAGTCCGACTTTGAAGAAAAGCATCTGCTTGAGCTTCAGGATAGCCGACTCCTCGAACTTTCACTAAAGCTAAACTTGGTCAATGAAGACGGTTTCTTCTTTCTCGACCAGTGCCGTGATGTTCGAAACAATTTTTCTGCGGCGCATCCAACTATTGGTACTGTAAACGATCGCGAGTTTACAACGTTCCTCAATAGGTGTGTCCGATACGCGCTTGCAGACGCCTCATCCCCACGAGGTGTCGATATCGGCGCCTTCATCAGCGCAATTAAAGGTGCGCGATTCAATGCGAATCAGAACGGCGTGTGGGTTCAGCGCCTGTCCGAAACTCACGATGCTCAGCGGCAGATGTTAGTAGTTATGGTGCATGGCATCTACTGTGACTCTAAAACGTCTGAGCAATCCCGACTAAACGCATTAGACGTATGCAGTGCTCTAAAGGATGGGTTTACTGCTGATCTTCGATCTGATCTCGTTAATAAGCACAGCGAGTATGCCGCAAAGGGGGACGAGCCTCGACATTCGGCATCGCTACAGTTTTTCGAGAAGCTGGGGCTTTTGGCACTTCTTAACGAATCAGAACAACACGCCATTTTTTATCGGGCAATCGAACGATTGTGGAACGTGCATAATGGAACGAACAACTTCTATAATGAACCTCCTTTTGCCGAGCGCCTTCTGGAGCTTTCAAAACAAGGAGCTATCCCAGAGACAATCCAAGAACAGTTTGTGCAATCAGTTGTCTGCTGCATGATCGGAAATGGATACGGTGTTTCTTGGGCGGCAGTGCCAAGTTATGAGCAGCTCATTCGTTCTTTTTCACCTCGGGAGGTTGCTATGATGATTGGTTCCGCCGCCACCCCAGCAACTACTCTCGCTCGCCGTCTTTCAAGTCATGCTTCGTGTCTACAGCGATTCAAGAAAACCATGAAACTCATAGACCCCGCCAGCGTTCCGGGTAGTGTAAAGGCGGCCTATGACTTCTATATGAGATAAAGCTATCTATTAGTTAACGGAATATTTTTTACCAATTACCGACTGGTCCCACCCTCAATGCCATTTCGAGAGCTCCTATAGACCAGTCGGGTTAGTCTCTGGCACAGTATTTAGGACGCCGATCTCCCTAATTGATTGCATGAAGGGCAGCTTCGCCTATTCGCCTATTCGCGGTCGAAGAGCTGGATTAAAGAGACTATGCGTTTGAAGTCTAAAGAATCCAGTTTGATCCAGCGTTTCACGATCAAGTTCTGGGTAATTTAAAAGCTTACTTGAAGTCCTTCCTGTTAATTAGTGAGATCAAATTATCTTGGATTTGTAAGGCGCTTGTGTGGTTTTCACTTTTGACGGCAAGGGTTGTAATTTTTTGAGCGACCTCATTTAAGCAGATGTTTAGAGTTTCAGTAAACTTCTGTTCGTCCTCCAGTTCGTTCACGCGTTGGGCAGATGAAAATACTTTATCTAATTGGCGGGTCGTCGCCGGAAGTAAATAACTTTTGTTTTCTTCGCGAAGCTCACGTCCAGCAAAATGAACAAAGCTTAAAATTCCCAAGCCTTTAATGAAGTGTCTTGTTTTTAGTTCTCGTTTTTCGGCAGCGAAAAGATATCTTTTTGTCAAGGCTTCCCGCACGAATCGAGAATCGCCGTGGTAGCTTGAAGTCTTCAGCTCAATATTGTTGGTTATTCGTAAAATTAAATTGGCAATGAGCACCGCCCTCTCAATGAAAATATCGAGCGAAAAAATATTGAATCCGTAAGTCGAGCCCTTAAAGATAACGTCGCCTTCCATTGGTTTCGATGTATCAGAGATCATGAGAAGGTCGTAGCTCAAATCTATGAGGTCATTCACTAAAAAATCAATCTCGCCTTCCTTGAAGTCTGAACGTTTCAAAAACTCTTGGAGTCGGTTGAACTTAGAATAAATCATTCCAATGTGATTCAAACCATCATTGTTTTCATCGAGTAACGGTTCCACCTTGAAGGCGCATTTGTGCGGCGAGTTTTCAGGAAAAATTGAGTTGTATAAGTGAGTTGGGTCACGAAATTTGAACGCGTTCCCACAGAGTCTTTCCGACTCACTCAGATGCTCCATGAATAATTTTCTATGGCTGATGTATTGTTCAAACGTCAACGCATCCATTTGGGCCTGTGTGACCTTCTGCATTTCTTTGTTCTGATTATTGAGGTACAGCAGCGTAGCGATCGTTGCCCCGGAACCGACAATAGTGAACACACCACTCAGGAGTGACCCGAAGCTGCTCCAAGCCGTATGGTCGTGGGAAATTGGTCCAAGGTGTACATGGAATTGCCAGAACGTGATACCGGCAAAGGCAGTAACACCGAGACCGAACAACCAGAAAATATGTCTGACGTTCACAGTGGCGCTCCTTACGAAATTTGATGGTGGCATGCTACCAGCACTCCAGAGCTTGGACACATCTAATATCTCCCGAACTGATCTGAGATGACCTGATCGATAGGCAGTAAGGTGTTGGCGTGTTCGGTACTTAGTCCTTCGAGCCTTGAAGTGATTTCATGAATTCTCCTGTGAGTTGGGTTAGAGATATGTTGATGATCTCCAGATCAGTCTCTAACTTACAGGGGTTTTAAGATTTTAAAGTAAAGGTAGAGGTTTTAATTAAAGATAATAATTATAGAGTTGCTCAATGAGTAATCTTTAAGATCTTTAAGTTAAAGGCCCCCGTGCAACTTGAGCAATACACGGTGGCCCCAATCCCGTGCAAGGTCTCTCTGCGGTGTCCTCCATGGACATCGACTAACGAGTGACAATATCAAGCTGCGCTCCTTCCTACTGGAGCCAGACGCTGATGGTCTGCTTACCGGGGACTGTCGAGCGCTTGGCGTGCCTCCCGTGAAGGGCGGTCGCACTGGTCGTCTCAGTTGTCGCGGGTCGGGTCCACAAGGGAGCCCGGTAGGAATCTGGAAGAGCCACAGAGAAACTTATTTTTGGTTTCTGTGGTGTCTCGCAATAGTGAGGGTCTAATAAATCAAAGCGCCATCATATTGACAATAGCGCAAAAACCATGGTCTTGATGCGTTCATGACCGTGCGAACTCTCCGTGTGATTCCTTGCGTCTGCTCCTCAAGTAATTCTGAGCAGCCCTGAGGTTAGCCAGCTCACTGAAATGAGGCTTGCCATTGATCGACACTTGGGCTCGATACCAGCCGTTAGGCAACTTGGAGATTCCTTTTGGAAGATCGGATGACTTTGTGTACCTCTTGGAATTCCATTTGTTTTGTTGCTGGGTACAGGCACGGAGGTTCTCGATATTGTTATTTAGGCAGTCACCATCACGGTGATCGACAACAAGCTCAGCCGGGTCGACTCCAGTGTGCAGGTAGTAGATGACTCGGTGGGTCCGATAGAACTGCCCTTTCAACTGCATACGGTAGTAACCATCGCTGCCGATGCTCACGACAGGACCAACTTTGCCATTGCGGCCAGTTGTAGCTTTTATACGGGACAAGCCCGAGGGGCTCTCTGGGTCGATCTTATAGCGGGCCTGAAGGTCGGTCAGGGATGGCATTGCGGTGAAGCTGATCATAGTGGGTCCTCCTGAGGGTGGTTGGGTGTCTCTCGCAATAGTGAGGACAAAATAAACCGTCTCAGGAATGACCAGAGTGGATCACAAAGTCATGGACAAAAACGCTTCTACGCTGACGGAGCAAGGCCAGGACCCGCGAGACGATTAGATTTCACTTGGATTTGTCTGTTACTGGTACGAAGCGGTTATGAATATCATTAATTAGATTAGTGTACAGCTTTGAAAACCATATAAATGCCTCTTGGTGCTCGTCGGCTTCTTGGTCGCTAACATCAAGCTTGGCAACACTCTGTGGATGAACCAGCCGATGCCGCAACTGAAGCGACATTCTCAACATCCTCCACCCCTTGTGGGTAAAATCTGGACTCCATCCGACATCAAAACACTCAGCAGCAATTCGTAAAGTGTGCTTAATTGTTTTCTCAGTGTCGCAACGCAAGAGTTTAAACACCGTCGATCCATCGAGAGAGACGAGGAAAGTACCTCCGTATAGGAATATGTGGTCTTTTGTCGGAAGGTCGACGCTGCCCAGAGTTGAAGCACAAAGCGTGGTTTCCTTAACGCCATGCACCGTGGCTTCAATATATGCCCAGCATGCCCTGACGAAGCTTCGTCGTATTGCTTGGTTTTTATAGTCGCGGTTCAAAAGCTCAAGTAAGTATTGGGCGTCGTCACACAGAACTCCGTTCATATCCAGAAGTTCGTCCACAGTTTTTCCGAGGACGTGAGAATAAACTTTGAGTTCGTGTGACATTCTGCACCTCGTTCGTTTGAAACGGGCTTTATGATCCCGGTAATTGACTCCTAACCAATGAAAATGCCTTTACGAGTGCATCATGGACCACCCCAACGGGCAGCTTCTGGGTCCTCGCATAGAGGTCGTTGGTGATGTTCCCAGCGCTATGCCCGGTGACGGCCTGCATAATCGCATCTGGAGTTACAGCGGCCTTCATGAGCCCTGAGATGGAGTGTCGAAGCGAGTGGAATGACTGATCACCCCCAGACTTCAGCCCCAGTGGTTCACGTAGGGCTTCATTGAGCGGTTTGTCGAAGTAGTGCTTCTTCTGTGTGAACAGCCTGCCTTGGCTCCCTTCGACCCACTCAAGGAATGCCTCAAGGGAGAACCCATAGGCTCCATCGACCAACGGAACCTGCCTCACGGAGAAAGGTGTCTTCACTGACTTTCCAGTGTTCTCATCCTTATTAATGTCGATGACGGTGATGCCATTCACCTGCTTTACGTCCTCCTTGGTGAGTTGGTAAAGCTCTCCAATACGAACCCCTGTGAGGACCCCGAGGGACAACCCCCAGCGTTTCCAGTTGTCTACAGGTAGGCCATTCGCGTGAGCCATGATGATCGCTACTTGCTCCCGAGACATCGGCTTACGAGTGCTCTCAGCGCCTCGCTCAATCTTCAGTCCTTTATCAAAGGAACGCTCAATATGACCATTGTTTTTGGCCCAATCCATCACGGTAGTGAGTTGGCCCAGTAGCTTGTTAATGGTCAGTGGCTTACGTCCCTTCACAACCTTCTCCTTGAGGGCGACCATATCGGCCCTCGTGTGGGTCCTGATGTCGAGGTTCCCAAGGAGGCCGCTGAGGGTCCGGCAGTTGAAGCCAATCGCTTTCAGAGTGGAGTCGGTGACGTTGCCTTGGCGTTCAGCCACAAAGAGCCCTGAGAGAGTCTCGAAGGTAATGGGCTCATCAGATCGTAATACAGATAGGGACGGAGAAGGGGCTACAGGCGTGCCGCAAGGCAAGTTCTCAATGATCCCCACGAGCCCCTCGGGGCGCCCCTCAAGTCGATCCTGAGCAGCCCTCAGCATCCTTCCCGCCATGCTCACGGCTCGTTGCTGGCTCACATTGAAGGCTCCAGTTGAGCCAGCCTCAGCGAGGTGATTGCACATCTCCTCATAGACCTCCATGTAGAGGCTTCGTGTGTCTTCGCTATGGCCCATCGTCAAGGCTTCCTCAGCGATGTCCTTGATGCGCTCCTTGAGGTCCTCCCACGTCGCCTCAGGGTGGTCGAGGTGGAACTTAGCCAGTGTCAGGAGGATGTCCTTGGAGAACTGCATTGCGGTCGGCCTATCGGTGGAACGAAGGGAGAGGGTAAGGCTACGGGCAGAGCAGCCCCTTGGACGGACTCTGAGGTAGTAGATGCCTGAGCGTCGATAATGCCAGACCGAGAGGTCCTGCAAAGGCTTCTGGTGACAAGGCTGGTGACAGGCTGGTGACACTTGGCCCTGCTCGGGCATAGCGGTGATAGCGTTCATTGTGAGGTAAGCCCTTGATATTCATGGGTTTACCACCAGTATTTCCCGAAGTTTTCCGGATTGGCCCAGAACCGCGAGTTGAGCCAGTCGGGGACTTGTTTGTACTCAAGCAGATCGTAGGTAAACAGCGTCAGTACCTGATCGTCGCGCTGGAACCGCTCGCTGGCTTGCAGGGCCAGGGAATAGAAATCGGTTTCCTGCCAGCCGCTGGCGGGCAGATCCGCCAGCACTGCAATGCGGCTGGCATTAAGGTTTCGGATGCCACCCAAAAGATTCAGGCCATCACGCTTGGGCAAATGTTCCAGGCAATCGACGATCAGCGCCAGATCGAAACGCTGCGCCGCCAGTTCGGCGGGCAAGGCGCCGGGCGCCGCGTGGGCGACATGGCTGTCTGGATGCGCCTGCTTATACGCGGCCAGTGCCGGAAATTCGCTGGCGCCAATCAGCAAAAGACGCGCCGGTGCATAGCGATCCAGCAAAGCGGCCAGTGCCTGTTGCGGCGTGCGGGAAGAAATTGCAGCGTTCATCGAAGCTCCTCAATCAGATCGCCAAGACTAGCGCGCCCGAAGGTTCAGGCCTAGAGCTGTGTCACGGGCAAAGCCTGCCAAAAGTGGCGAACGACTGTGAACACATCCCAAACTGCAATGGCCTATTGCTGGCGGAGATTAAAACTCCGGTCTTTACTCCCTGAATCGGTTTTAAGCCGATCCCTCAGGAGAAAACTAGATGAGCATAGTTCGGACAGCCTTACCCTTGGTGCTGCTCACCAGTGTGTTGACTGGTTGCGCAGGTTTGCAGAAAACCGACTGGCCGACCTGTGCGGCGGTCGGTGGTGTCGTCGGTGCCGGTCTCGGCGCGACCAAAAGTTCGGCGTGGGCCGGCTACGGCGCGCTGGTCGTCGGCGGTACGGCGGCCGCCTATTGCTGGGTGCACGGTGATGGCGACGAAGATGGCGATGGCGTGCCGGACAGTCGCGACAAGTGCCCGGGCACACCGAAAGGCGTGCAGGTCGATGCTGACGGTTGCCCTCCACCGGTTCCAGAGCCAGTGGTTGAAGAAGCTGTCGTGGTCAGGGAGGAAACCATCGTCATTCGTGATGTTCACTTCCAGTTCGACAAAGCCACGCTGACCGGCCCTGACAAAATGGTGCTCGACAAAGTCGCCACGCGCCTGAAACAGGAAGCCGCGAGCGCGCAACTGACCGTGACCGGTCACACCGACAGCGTTGGCAGTGATGCCTACAACCAGAAACTGTCGGATCGCCGTGCCCACTCGGTGGTCAAATACTTGGTCGAAAGCGGCGTGCCGCAAAGCAGCTTTGTGTCGGTCACCGGTGCGGGTGAAAGCCAGCCGGTAGCAGACAACAAAACCGCTGATGGCCGCGCGCAAAACCGTCGTACCGAAATCAAAATCAACCGCTAGCCCCCTCGCATCCGCGGCTTGTGCAGTCGCGGATGCGGGTCTTTACTCCTGTGTAACCGGCATGGGCCGGTACACAGGAGCTTTCACGATGAGGTTTTTTTCACGATCCCTCTTGCCGGTTCTGCTGCTGGGCAGCCTGTTGACCGGTTGCGCCACGCACAGCGATGGCAGCGCCCCTCTCAATCAACGTACCTGGCCGATCTGCAGCCTTATTGGCGGACTCGTCGGCGGCGGTCTCGGCTCGATCGAAAGTGCCGGATGGGCTGGCGGCGGCGCGGCGTTGGGAATCCTCACCGGCGGCCTGATCTGTTACGCCCAGGATGGTGACGAAGACGAAGACGGCGTGTTTGACCGCCGCGACCGTTGCCCTGACACCCCGGCCAATACGCCGGTGGATCATCGAGGTTGTCCGTTGCCGCAATACCCGGTCACCGAAAAACCTGTCGAACCTGCACCGCAAACCGAAGTCATCACCTTGAGCGATGCCGGTAACGTGCTGTTCGATTTCGATAAATCCGACCTCACCCCGGCCGCGGAGAGTCAGCTCGATACGCTGATGGATAAGCTGCGCAATGCCGACGTGGTCAGCATCAAGGTTATCGGCCATACCGACAGCAAGGGTTCGGACGCCTACAACCAGGCGCTTTCGGAACGCCGCGCCAGCAGCGTGGCGGCCTACTTGCTCACGCAGGGTCTGGCGCCGAACAAACTGACCAGCGAGGGACGCGGTGAAAGCGAACCGGTCGCCGACAACGAAAGCGAAGAAGGGCGTGCGCAAAACCGTCGCGTGGCCTTGCACATCAATCGTTGAGTTCGTTCTGTAGGGCGCGTTCTAGAGCTGTCGTGGGATGATTCCCGGCGAATCGGCCGCTTCAGGCGATAACGCAAAGTTTTTCATTTGCGCGCTGGCTTAACCGGCAAGGAAGCCGTTAATGTGCGTCCAAAGAATAATTCTCGACACGGTGGAGCGTATGAAGATGTTGTGGGGGCTAGGGCGCCTGCTGACCCTGGTGTTCTGTTATGTGGTGCTGGTCAATCAGATCGTGCCGTTCGTGCATCCGCTGCATTTGCTGGTCAATCTGGCCGGTGGTCTGTTGCTGCTGATCCATGTGCTCGAAGTGCTGCTGTGCAATCGCAGCCTCAAAGGTCGCCCGCATCCCTGGCGTGACCGGCTGCGCATCCTCGTGTTCGGCGTCTTCCATCTGCAAACCCTCCCGGCTCCGGTCGCTCCGCAGGCTTCTACTCATGCGTAAACTTTGTCTCCTCGCTGCATTCATCAGTCCATTGGCGTGTGCCCAAGTGGTGAGTGTCGAAACCAACTCC
Source organism: Pseudomonas syringae (assembly GCF_021605415.1). Classification (GTDB taxonomy): domain Bacteria; phylum Pseudomonadota; class Gammaproteobacteria; order Pseudomonadales; family Pseudomonadaceae; genus Aquipseudomonas; species Aquipseudomonas syringae_S. The sequence continues at coordinate 30,536 of NZ_WKEQ01000034.1, read as the reverse complement.
CTGATGCGCCTGCCCAACACCGCCAGCACCTTGCAGCTGGAACGGCTCGAAGTGGCCGATTACGGCACATTGCTGATCCCGTCGAATGTTACCGAACTGACCGTCAACGAACTGCATTTGGGGCATGAGGCGCGAATCGCCATCGTGCCGGGTGAGCGGACGCTGGACATGAAAGTCATTCGTGCCGAGCTGTCCGAAGGCAGCCAGATCACCGCGCGCGGTGCGCCGGGTACTTATGAGAAAGCGGCGCGTGCCGGACGGAATCTGAATCTGCAATTCAAGGCATTGCAGGCGCCACAATTGTCGGTGGATGCGCGCGGCGGTGCCGGTGCGCCAGGGTTTGTCGGACTGGATGGCGCCAACGGCGAGGCGCCCGGCTGCACCTGGGGCCAAGCCGGGCGTGGCGCCGATGGCAGCGACGGCAGCGACGGCAAACCGGGCGCGCCGGGTGCGTTGGTGCGTCTGGAACTGCCCCGTGATTATCCGGTTGAGTTGATCAAGGTTGAAGTGGCGGGCGGTGCGGGCGGCGTTGCCGGCCCCGGTGGCAAACCGGGAGCGGGCGGCAAGTCCAAGGGGTGTCTGGTTTATCGGGCCGATGGCGGCAAGAGCGGGCGTCCCGGCGTTGATGGTCAGCCTGGGCCGGCCGGCGCGCCGGGGGCTGTGACCATTCAACGGCTTTAATCCGCGAACGTGATCGTTTCCATGCCGAGCGTGGAAACGGTCACAGCATCGGCCGAGCCGCCGCAATCGCCACCAGCACCAATCCCACAATCAAATTAATCCCCACCACCCGCCGAATCCGTCCCAGCACTGCCGCGCCCGTTGACCAGTCCTTCGCCTGCACCGCCGTGCGCAGTTCGGGCAGCATCAAGCCCTGAATCCGGATGAACAGCGCCGTCATCACGATGTACAAGCCCATCATCACCTGCACATAACGCGGTGCCGTCTCAAAACTGATGTGCTGCAGATGCAACATGCCCACGCCGCTGATCGGCAGCACGATCACCGCGACCCACACCCAGCGAAAAAAACCTTGAAACACTTCCACCCACAGTGTCAGTCGGCCAGGGCCGTCGAGGGCCTTCATGGCCGCGGGGCGCAAGACCATCCAGGCGAAAAACATGCCGCCGACCCATACGAGGGCGGCCAATACATGCAAGGGATAAACGAGGCTGAAAAGTGTCATTGGGGTACTCCGTTCTGCGCGGGATCGATTCGCGGGGTATGATAGCCGCCGATCCGAACCACTGAAAATTTATCCAGCGTTTTAGCGCCCGACACTCAATGATCAGCACCGAACTCAAAACCACGATCCAGGGCGCCTACTCGCGTTTTCTTGAGGCCAAGAGCCTGAAGCCGCGTTACGGCCAGCGCCTGATGATCGCCGAAATCGCGAAAGTCCTCGGCGACATCGACACCGACGACGAAGGCCGGCGCAGTGGCGACCCCGCGATTGTCGCGGTGGAAGCCGGCACCGGCACCGGCAAGACCGTGGCCTACAGCCTCGCGGCAATTCCGACGGCCAAGGCTGCGGGCAAACGTCTGGTGATCGCCACCGCGACCGTCGCGCTGCAGGAGCAAATCGTCTACAAGGATTTGCCCGACCTGATGCGCAACAGCGGGCTGAATTTCAGTTTCGCCCTGGCCAAGGGCCGTGGCCGCTACATGTGCCTGTCCAAGCTCGACATGCTGTTGCAGGAAGGCCACGCACAGACCGCCACCGCGCAATTGTTCGAAGAAGAAGGCTTCAAGATCGAGGTCGATGAGGCCAGTCAGAAGCTTTTCACCAGCATGATTGAAAAGCTCGCCGGCAATAAATGGGACGGTGACCGCGACAGTTGGCCGAATGCCCTGGAAGACGCCGACTGGGCACGTCTGACCACCGATCACAGCCAGTGCACCAACCGTCATTGCCCGAACTTCGGCCAGTGCGCCTTTTACAAGGCTCGCGAAGGCATGGGCAAGGTTGACGTGATCGTGACCAACCACGACATGGTGCTGGCTGACTTGGCGCTGGGCGGCGGTGCGGTGTTGCCGGATCCGCGTGACACCATTTACGTGTTCGACGAAGGCCACCACTTGCCAGACAAGGCCATCGGCCACTTCGCCCACTACACGCGCCTGCGCTCTACCGCGGACTGGCTGGAAACCACCGCAAAGAACCTCACCAAACTGCTCGCCCAACATCCGTTGCCAGGTGATTTGGGCAAGTTCATCGAGCAGGTGCCGGAGCTGGCGCGCGAGATCAAGACCCAGCAGCAGTTCATGTTCACCGCGTGTGAACAGGTCGCGGACTTCAAGCCCGGCGAAGACGTCGAAGGTCGCGAGCGGCCGCGTCATCGTTTTGTCGGCGGCGTGATCCCGGAACACATGCGCGAAATGGGCATCGAGCTGAAAAAGAGCTTCGCCCGTCTGACCGACCTGTTCACTCGCCTGACCGATTTGCTCAAAGAAGGCATGGACGGCGAGGTCAACATCGGCATCGCCAGTAATCAGGCCGAAGAATGGTATCCGCTGTTCGGCAGCCTGTTGTCGCGTTCGTCCGGCAACTGGGAGCTGTGGACCGCCTTCACCGTCGAGGATCCGGAAGACAACCCGCCGATGGCGCGCTGGCTGACCCTCGCCGAGAGCGGTTCGCTGTTCGACATCGAGGTCAACGCCAGCCCGATCCTCGCCGCCGAAATGCTGCGCCGCAATCTGTGGAACGTGGCCTACGGTTCGCTGGTAACGTCGGCGACGCTGACGGCCCTCGGCACATTCGACCGCTTTCGCATGCGTGCCGGGCTGCCGAAAAAAGCCGTCACCGCCGTGGTGCCGAGCCCATTCCATCACGCCGATGCCGGTGTGCTGCGGGTGCCGAATCTGAACGCCGATCCGCGCGATGCTGCCGCCCACACGGCGGCGATCATCCGTGACTTGCCGGATCTGGTTGAAGGTTCACGCGGCACGTTGGTGCTGTTCTCGTCGCGCAAACAGATGCAGGACGTCTTCGATGGTCTGGATCGCGACTGGCGCAAGCAAGTGTTCATTCAAGGCAACCTGTCGAAACAGGAAACCCTGAACAAGCATAAAGCGCGGGTCGACGGTGGTGATTCCAGCGTGCTGTTCGGTCTCGCCAGTTTCGCCGAGGGTGTGGATTTGCCCGGCGCGTACTGCGAACACGTGGTCATCGCCAAAATTCCGTTCTCGGTACCGGATGATCCGGTCGAAGCGGCGCTGTCGGAATGGATCGAAGCCCGGGGCGGCAATCCATTCATGGAAATCTCCGTGCCAGACGCCTCGCTGAAACTTGTTCAGGCTTGCGGCCGTCTGCTGCGTACCGAAGAAGATCGCGGCACCATCACCTTGCTCGACCGGCGCCTGGTCACCCAGCGTTACGGCAAGGCCATCCTCAATGCGTTGCCGCCATTCCGTCGTGAAATATCCTGAGACACCGGTGGGCGGTTTCGCTCGCCGTGCTGTCTATCTCTCTGCCATCGCTTTTCCATTGGCCTTTATTGGTCGTTAGGGAGAACTCCGTTCTTATGATCCGCCGTTCGCTGCCTGCCGTATTTGCCTTGATCTTCGCCGCTCCGTTGCTGGCCGCGCCCGCTGCGCCGCAGACCCTGTTCAACTTCGTGCGTCCGGCCGATGTGGTGAAAGTGGTCACCGAGAATGCCGACCTGCCGCAGGCGAACGCCGAGCAGACGCCAGAAGGTGAGGTGCTGCGCCGGGTGACGTTCAATCCGGTGGCGCGCCCGACCTTGCGTCTGAGCCCGCAGACGGGTGCCTGGGACTGGTCTCAGTCCGGGGCGATGAGCTTGCGCATCCAGAGCGCGATGAACTGGGCAGTGACCGTTTACGTGCAAATCCAGAGCAGCGACGGCAAGACCTTGGTCAGCCGTGTCGATCTACCGGCCGGGCCTGCGCAAACTCTGTTGGTGCCGCTGGTTGCGACCTCGCCGCTGAGCCTGGGCATGAAGGCCGGCCCGCCGATGCCGACTACCATTGACGGTCAGCGCATCTTGTTGGCGAGCAGCAGCGGTGAGCTGGATCGCAGCCAAGTGGTATCGGTCAGCCTGTCGATGGATCAGCCGAAAGCGGCGCAAAGTCTTTTGCTCGAACGCTTCGGTGTGCAAAACATTGACGGTGTGACCCAAGCGGTTTACGGCAATCTGGTGGACGCTTACGGTCAATCGACCAAAGCCAAGTGGCCGGAAAAAGTCAGCAACGACGATCAGCTGAAATCCGCCGCCGCCAAGGAGGAGCAACAGCTGAAAACCTGGCTGGCCGAACGCGATAAATCCTCGCTGGACAAATTCGGCGGCTGGAAAAAAGGGCCGGCGTTCAAGGCCAGCGGATTTTTCCGTACCGAAAAGCGTGACGGTCGCTGGTATCTGGTGACGCCCGAGGGCCATCCGTTCTATTCCCTTGGCGTGAATACGGTCAGCCCGGACGTCAACCGGACTTACGTGAGCGGACGCGAGTGGATGTTCGAGTCCCTGCCAAAACCGGACGAGCCATTTGCCCTGCATTTTGGTGACGGCGACAACCGGGGCGGCAACGGCGCCGACCAGGGCCGGGGTTATGGCAATGGGCGCTGGTACGATTTTTACGCGGCGAACCTGCAACGTCTGTATGGCGAACCGTGCAAACCGGACAGCGACACCAAGGCTGGCGTGGCTGAAGCCGCCAAGGCTGGCGCGGCGGAAGAATCCGCAGCGAAAGCCGCAAAGCCTGCCGTCGTACCCGCCGAAGCCAAATCAGGTGTAGCCGAGGCTGCCCAGGCGGGTGCGGAAGCGGCGACGACTGTCGAGAAAACCACTGAACAGCCAACCGCCACGGCTTGCGAAGCCACCATCGACGAGCAACGCTGGAGCGACCACACCCTCGATCGCCTGCAAGCCTGGGGCTTCAACACCATCGGTAACTGGAGCGCGCCTGCGCTTGGCGATGCCGAACGGGTGCCCTACACCTTGCCGCTGTCGATCGTCGGCGATTACACCAGCATCAGCACGGGCAGCGATTGGTGGGGCGGGATGCCTGATCCGTTCGACCCGCGCTTCGCCATGGCCACTGAGCGCGCCGTGGCCATCGCCGCCCGCGACCATCGCGATGATCCGTGGCTGATCGGCTACTACGCCGATAACGAACTGGCGTGGGCCGGCCCCGGTGACGATCCGAAGGCCCGTTACGGTCTGGCCTACGGCACTTTGAAGATGACCACCGACGTACCGGCCAAACGAGCGTTCCTCAAGCAGTTGCGCGACAAGTACCGCAATCAGGCCGGGTTGTCGAAAGCCTGGGGCATTGACCTGCCGGCGTGGGAATTGATGGAGGACCCGGGGTTCGTGCCGCCGCTGCCCAGCGCCGAACATCCGGAAATCGAAGCGGACTTCAAATATTTCCAGAAAGTGTTCGCCGACACCTATTTCAAGACCATTTCAGACGCGTTGAAATGGCATGCGCCGAACCAGTTGCTGCTCGGCGGCCGCTTTGCCATCAGCACCCCGGAAGCCGTCGCGTCCTGCGCGCAGTATTGCGATGTGCTGAGCTTTAACATGTACACCCTCCAGCCGCAGGACGGTTATGACTTTGCCGCGTTGCGCAGCCTGGACAAACCGGTGTTGGTCAGCGAATTCAACTTCGGATCGACCGATCGCGGCCCGTTCTGGGGCGGCGTGACGCAACTGGCCAAGGAAGAAGATCGCGGCCCGGCGTATGCCAACTTCGTAAAACAGGCGCTGAACGAGCCGTCGATTGTCGGCGTGCACTGGTTTCAGTATCTGGATCAACCGGTGACAGGACGTGTACTGGATGGCGAAAACGGTCACTTCGGTTTGGTCGGCGTGACGGATCTGCCATTCCAGGGGTTTGTCGAGGCGGTGCGCAAGAGCAATCTGCAGGCCGTCGAGCAGATCGGCAAAGCAGCGGAAAAACAACCGGTACATGAAGGCGAGGGCGGTCGCCAGGGCGAAGCCGGGAAAGCGGCGGGGCAGGGCCATGCCGGGGGCCATTCCGGCAACGGCCATTAGATCGCTTGCATGTAGGAGTTGCCGCAGGCTGCGATCTTTTGATCTTGATTACCGCCGGGCCCAAGCCTGTTCCCAAAACCCTCTCGGGCTGGAACAATGCGGGCCACTTTGTAGAGCGTTTTCGCGGGGAGTTGCGAGTGCAGATTCAGGGTCATTACGAGCTTCAATTCGAACCGGTGCGCGAAGCCTTCGCTGCACTGTTCGACGAGCCTCAGGAACGCGGCGCAGCCTTGTGCATTCAGGTCGGCGGCGAAACCGTTCTCGACCTCTGGTCTGGCACCGCCGACAAGGACGGCGCCGAGGCCTGGCACAGCGACACCATCGCCAACCTGTTTTCATGCACCAAAACCTTTACCGCCGTCACTGCGTTGCAACTGGTGGCCGAAGGCAAGCTGCAACTGGACGCCCCGGTCGCCGGCTACTGGCCGGAATTTGCTGCCGCCGGCAAAGAATCCGTCACCCTGCGTCACCTGCTCTGCCATCAGGCCGGTCTGCCGGCCTTGCGCGAATTGCTCGCACCCGAAGCCCTTTACGATTGGCAAACCATGGTCGACGCGCTTGCCGCCGAAGCGCCGTGGTGGACGCCGGGCGAAGGCCACGGTTATGCCGCGATCACCTACGGCTGGCTGGTCGGCGAATTACTGCGCCGGGCTGACGGCCGTGGGCCGGGTGAATCCATCGGCGCCCGCATCGCCAAGCCTTTGGGCCTGGATTTCCACGTTGGCTTGGCCGACGAAGAATTTCATCGCGTTGCGCACATTGCCCGGGGCAAGGGCAATACCGGCGACGCCGCTGCCCAACGCCTGTTGCAGGTGACTATGCGCGAGCCCACCGCGATGACCACCCGCGCCTTCACCAATCCGCCGTCGGTGCTGACCAGCACCAACAAACCGGAATGGCGGCGCATGCAGCAACCGGCTGCCAATGGCCACGGTAACGCGCGCAGCCTGGCCGGGTTCTATGCCGGTCTGCTCGACGGCAGCCTGCTGGAAAGCGAAATGCTCGACGAGCTGACCCGCGAGCACAGCCTCGGCGAAGACAAAACCCTGTTGACCCGCACCCGTTTTGGCCTGGGCTGCATGCTCGACCAGCCCGACGTGCCAAATGCCACCTACGGCCTCGGCCCACGGGCGTTCGGGCATCCGGGGGCGGGCGGTTCCATCGGCTTTGCTGATCCGGAACACGATGTCGCGTTCGGTTTTGTGACAAACACACTCGGGCCCTACGTATTGATGGATCCGCGCGCGCAAAACCTCGCGCGGGTACTTGCCACTTGTCTGTAAAGCACTGTGCAGGGTTCCAGGGCCGGAACCAGATACCGTTTTTCGATTCAAAGCGTCTGTTTATCCGGGCGAATGAGCTCTGATTTTTCATTACTTTATTTTGTGGATTTTCAATGTCATCTAAAAAAACCTTCGCCCTGGCTCTGTGTTTTGCAATCACCGGTTGTGCACAGACCCCGAAAAACGACGCGGACGGCGGTAGCTGGTGGCCGTTCGGTTCTTCCGACAAAGTCGCCGCCAAAGAGTCGGCCCCCGCGCCGCTGAAGCCGGCCGCTACCGAGCCCGTAGCCAAGACTGAAAGCAGCAGCCACTGGTACTGGCCGTTTGGTTCCGACGACACTTCCGCCAAGGCTGACGTAAAATCCGACACGAAACCCGAAGCCAAACCGGTTGCCGTTGCGAAGGCGGATGCCGGTGCAGGCGGCAAATGGTGGTGGCCATTCGGCAGCAAGGATCAGAGCGCCGCCAAAGCCGTGCCAATGCCGGATCCTAAAGTCACTCAGGCCTGGCTCGACGATTACGAGCCGCGCCTGCGCGAAGCGGTCAAGGGCAGCAACCTGCAACTTGAGCGTCGCGAAAATGTGTTGGTCGTGACCGCGCCTGTCGAAGGCTCGTTCAACCCGGATCGCCCGGCCATGTTGCTGCCGGTCACTCTCGGCCCGTTCACCCGTGTAGCCAAAATCCTTGAGGCTGACCCGAAAACCGCCGTGCTGGTGCTCGGACACAGCGACACCTCCGGTTCCGCACCGGCCAACGTCAAGCTGAGCCAGGAACGTGCTCAGGCGATTGCGGCGATTTTTCGCCTCAGCGGTCTGCAACGTGATCGCCTGATGCTGCGTGGCATGGGTTCCGAAGCCCCGCGTGCGGCCAACGACAGTGTTGAAGGTCGCGCCCTCAACCGCCGTGTCGAAATGATGGTGACTCCGCAAAACACCATGGTTGCGCTGCTGAGCAAGTACAACATGCCTGCGCCGAAGCCCGTGACGATGGTGGCTGCACAAGACGTCAAACCAGTCGCCAAACCCGTCACGCCGGCGCCTGCCGCGAAGAAAGCCGCCGTACCGGCCGCGAAAAAAGCACCGGCCAAGAAAGCTGCTGCCAAGGCACCTGCGAAGAAGGCTCCGGCCAAGACCCCGGCGAAGAAAACCACGCCGGCCAAAGCCGCCACGACTGACAAGAAAGTCGCCGCGACCGATACCACCAAGAAGTGATTCGCTAACGAAAAGGACTGCGCCATGACCCAGGCTCTGGCTGATATGCGTCGCGACTACACCCGCGACGGCCTGACCGAGGCGCAAGCCCCGGCCGAGCCGTTCGCGCTGTTCCACCAGTGGTTCGCCGACGCGGTGAAAACCGAACAGGCGCCGGTGGAAGCCAACGCCATGACCCTGGCCACGGTTGATGCGGATGGACGTCCGCATTGCCGCATTCTGCTGCTCAAAGGCCTGGACGCGCAGGGTTTCACTTTCTTCACCAATTACGACAGCGCCAAAGGCCAGCAACTGGCGGCCAATCCGTTTGCCGCCATGACGTTTTTCTGGCCGACGCTCGAGCGCCAGGTGCGCATCGAAGGGCGGGTGGTAAAGGTCACGCCGGCGGAGTCCGATGCTTACTATCAGGTTCGGCCGCTGGGCAGCCGCCTCGGCGCCTGGGCTTCACCGCAAAGCCGTGTCATTAATGGACGTGGTGAGCTGGAAGATTTGCTCAAGGCGACCGAACAACGTTTCACCGACACCCAGCCGCATTGCCCGGAGCACTGGGGCGGCTATCGCTTGCTGCCGGAGCGTATCGAATTCTGGCAGGGCCGTTCGAGCCGTCTGCATGACCGCCTCAACTACCGCGTGCAGGGCGCCGACTGGATTCTTGAACGTCTGGCACCCTAAGCAGTCTACCGACCGGGAGAGCCGGCGCAGCGACACTCAGCCAACAGTCATCCATGAAAAATCCCGAGGTCGATGGCGCAAGATCGGCCATTTGGCGCTACTGTTGGAGGACTTTGCAGGCGCCTGTACCGGGCCTGAATGAAAGCAACTTTATCCGGGCGGCGTCGTGACAGGCGTCAAGCTGCGGAGTTTAATGAATACCTGTCCTTTGGAGTTGATGCTATGCGTAAGTCTGTTCTGCTGGTTGCTTCCTTTTCCACGATGGCGATGTTGCTCACCGGCTGCCAATCGAGCCTCACCGGTGACTCCTACTCCCGTGACGAAGCGCGTCGCGTGCAGACGATTCGCATGGGTACCATCGAATCCCTGCGCCCAGTGAAGATCGAAGGCACCAAAACGCCGATCGGCGGCGCAGCGGGCGCAGTGGTCGGCGGTGTTGGCGGCAGCGCAATCGGCGGCGGTAAAGGCAGCATCGTTGCCGCAGTCATCGGCGCAGTGGCCGGCGGCTTGCTGGGTTCGGCCACCGAAGAAGGCCTGACCCGCACCCAAGGCGTGGAAATCACCGTCCGCGAAGACGACGGCAGCATGCGCGCCTACGTGCAGCAGGTTCAGGAGAATGAAGTGTTCCGCGTGGGCGAGCGGGTGCGGATTTCGACTGTTGGCGGGACGAGCCGCGTTTCGCACTAAGCGGCGAAATGGGTAAAAGAAAACCCCGATCAGGTGAAGCTGGTCGGGGTTTTTTATTTGATCAGGGTTTCGGCGCAACGCCAGAATCAAAAGATTTCAGCCTTCGGTAGCTCCTACAAGGAACGCGCTCTAATGAGTTGTTACTTCTATGCGGCACGGGTGCCGATGAAATATTCAAGACCTTTAGGGAAGTTGGTGTTGAGTAGCTTTTCAGCACTAATCACTTGACTCTCGCTCATTTCAAGTTCGCCTGGCTCCAGCTCTTCCAGGGATTTCGATTCGGTGAGTTGTGCCAGTGCCTGGTTCAACTCGTAGTCTTTGATATTGAGTTCAAACTGCAACGAATCATCTTTTTTTTCATCGGGAAAAAAGCCAGTAATGGATAGGTAGCGCATCTTTACTCTCTCATTAAAAAACTATCTTGGGGTTATTCTGCCCGGTTTCGCTGGCTTGGTTCGCTCACCCGTTATGTGATTAAACTCACCTAGGTGAATCCCTAATTTGTCGTAAATTTCCACGGCACCACTTTTTGAATCCCACTCATATATTCGTCCTTTCTTGTCAAGCCAGCGTGCCCTTCGTTTACCGCCACCTTGCACTGATGCCTTTGATTTGACCCTTTTCGTATCAGAGAAAGCGGGAAGTGTTTCAGGATCGTCATGGTATTTATGGTCGGCTGGCTTGTTCTGCACAACATAAACCGGCCTGACTCCCGATCCCACCGGAAATACAAGAATGAAATCCTTGTAATCCGGCGGATACACTGGATTCACCAGCATGGTATCCGCCGCTTTCGTCGGCGGATAAACCCAAATGTGCGGCGCTTGCGGTGCAGCGTCGAGAGCTGGGATGCCGAGGATGTCAGAGCCGTCGACGGCGGGTGTCCAGATCAGTTCGATGCCGTCGCCCAGATCCGCCACGAATTGATTGTCGTGTTCGTCGAATCCCACGACGTCGACCATTTCCCAGCCACGGTTTGTTCCCGTGTAAAAGCCATAACCTTTGAGGCTGCCGTCGGTCTGCAGCTCGACGCGCAGGCGAACACGCGTGCGGGCTTGTTTGAGGGTTTGCAGTTGATCGTCGGTGTAAAGCGCGCTGTCACCGAGGTTCGATGGCATGAGCAGCCCAACCAGTACCGCCAGAGGAGCGGTTGCAGCACCGATAGCGGCGGCTGGCAATGACCCGATTGCCGAGCCCGCCAGCGCGAAACCGCCCAAGCCCACCGGGATAGCCGTGGCGCCGATTTTCTTTAATGGCATGCCACCGCGTTCATCGACCTCGCGGGCGCCAAGCAGAATCAGATCGCCGTAATCTTTCAGGCTATCGGTCGGCACCATGCCCGAGGGATTCGAGTAATCAATGATCGCGTCCGGCAAGTTGCAGGTCTTGGCGAAAACACATCCGGCGCGCGCAGCCACTTCTTTTTTCGCGCTGACTTCACGACCACGCTCGAAGGCATCTTGCCGTGCCAACATCGCGTCGTATGCTTCTTGCCTGGCGTCACGCTCCGCCAGCTCGGTGGCCGTCATGTAGCGATGAGTCACGTAATGCCCGTCCCCCGACGGTGGATTGGCAACCCGGGGAATATCCTTTTTTCCAGCCACTGACTGTCCTTTCGTTCATGCGTCGGCAACCCCTCGGTAGGGGTTGCACGACGTTAACGAAATGGGCAAATCGTAGCTGTAGGACGCGTCGGTAATGGCGTGAGGATTGTTCTCTGTTTATCAGGACGGCAAGGCAGAGGGCTTGCGACTCGCCGCCGCCGTCACCGCATAACCGATAAACGCCGCCAGAATCGAGCCGGTCAGGATCCCCATGCGATCCATCCCCGCGTATTCGCTGCTGCCGGGTTCGAAGGCGAGTGAACCGACGAACAGGCTCATGGTGAAGCCGATGCCGCAAAGGATCGCCACGCCGAGCACCTGGCCCCAGTTGGCGCCTTGGGGCAGGGCGGCGATGCCGGCTTTGACCGCGAGCCAGGTCAGGCCGAAGACGCCGACAGTCTTGCCCAAGAGCAGGCCGATGGCGATACCCATCGGGACGTAGTGGGTGAAGCTTTCGACGGTCACGCCGCTCAGAGACAGGCCGGCGTTGGCGAAGGCGAACAGTGGCAGGATGCCGAACGCGACCCACGGATGCAGGGCATGTTCAAGGCTGAGCAGCGGCGAAGGCTCGGCATTTTTTGTGCGCAGCGGAATGCAGAACGCCAGGGTCACGCCGGCCAATGTCGCGTGGACACCACTTTTGAGTACGCACACCCAGAGGATGAGTCCGATGATCATGTACGGCCCGAGCTTCACCACGCCCAGTCGGTTCATGGCCACCAGTGCGGCGATACACGCTGCGGCGAGTCCCAAGGACAGGGTCGACAGCGCGCCCGAGTAGAAAATCGCGATGATCACGATGGCGCCGAGGTCGTCGATGATGGCCAGGGTCATCAGGAACAGCTTAAGCGATGCAGGCACTCGCTTGCCCAGCAGGGCGAGTACACCAAGGGCGAAGGCGATGTCGGTTGCGGTGGGAATGGCCCAGCCGGCGAGGGCTGGCGGGTTATCGCGGTTTAGAAACCAGTAGATCAGCGCCGGCACTATCATGCCGCCGATGGCCGCTGCGCCGGGCAAGACGATCTGCGACGGTTTCGACAACTGCCCATCGAGCACCTCGCGCTTGACCTCCAGGCCGATCAGCAGGAAAAACAACGCCATGAGGCCGTCGTTGATCCACAGCAGCAAGGGTTTGGCGATCTTCAACGCGCCTACCTGTGCCACGACAGGGGTGTCGAGCAGCCCTTCGTACAGCCAGGACAGCGGCGAGTTGTTCATGACCAGGGCGAGAATGGCCGCGGCGATCAGTAATAGACCGCTGGCAGCTTCCAGCTGAAAGAAACGTGTGAAATTGCTTCGCAGAGGCAAGGTCGCTCTCCATCGATGAGTCAAATAGGTGGCACACCCTAACCCGTACCGTTAGTTGTTAAAACAAAAGTTATATTCTTTTTTGTTATATGTCGTTACATCGCGCCAAGCTTCGGAGGCAGAGTGAGCCTAGCAGTTGCCCGACGTATTTAACCCCAGCTGTGCCTGTCCGGGATGTAGGTTTTTTCCTAAGCTTCAGGACGAGCCTTCCTTTGAGGCTGACAGCCTTGCGATTCAACGAGAAACCAGCCATGAGCGACAACCGACAGTGGGCCCGCGAGGCCATTCGCATCATTGAAGCGGACTTCCAGCGCAGCGCCGACACCCACCTGATCCCTTTACCGCTCCCGGGTTTTCCGGGCATCGAGTTGTATTTCAAGGATGAATCCAGCCACCCCACTGGTAGTCTCAAACATCGGCTGGCGCGTTCATTGTTCCTTTACGCACTGTGTAATGGCTGGCTGAAGCCCGGCGCGCCGGTGATCGAAGCGTCCAGCGGTTCCACGGCGATTTCCGAGGCGTATTTCGCGCGGATGCTGGGATTGCCGTTCATTGCGGTAATGCCGGCAACCACCTCCAGGGAAAAAATTGCCCAGATCGCGTTTTACGGCGGGCAAAGCCATCTGGTGAAAGATCCGACACAGATCTACGCCGAATCCGAGCGCCTGGCCAAGGAACACGACGGTCACTTCATCGACCAGTTCACCTACGCCGAGCGCGCTACCGACTGGCGGGCGAACAACAACATTGCCGAATCAATTTTCCAACAGATGCGCTATGAGCAGCACCCGCAACCGAGCTGGCTGATTTCCAGCCCCGGCACGGGCGGCACTACGGCAACACTCGGGCGCTACGTGCGCTATCGCCAGCATTGCACCCGCGTGTTGTGCGCCGATGCCGAACGTTCGGTGTTCTTTGATTATTACCAGACCGGGGACGCCAGTCTGCGCCTGGATCATGGCTCGAGAATCGAAGGCATCGGCCGACCACGTGTGGAAGCGTCGTTCCTGCCCAAGGTGATCGATGCGATGGTCAAGGTGCCAGACGCCTTGTCGTTGGCGGCCATGCATTATCTGGCCGGGCGGCTGGGACGGCATGTCGGCGGATCGAGCGGCACCAATCTCATTGGTGCGCTGATGGCGGCGCAACAGATGAAAGCGGCGGGGGAGTCGGGGTCGATCGTGGCGATTCTGTGCGATGGCGGCGAGCGCTATGCCGACACCTATTACGATCAGGCGTGGCTCACCGCGCAGGGGTATGAGTTGAGCGGGTTGATGGCGGCGGTAGCGGCGAGTGCCGAGCGCGGTGAACCTTTGCCGACCAGCGTTCTGCGCGCCAATATCTGAAAGCAAAAAGATCGCAGCCGCGAGAGCGCTTACAGGATGAACCTTAATCTCTGTAGGCGCTGTCGCAGGCTGCGATCTTTTGATCTTGAAACTCAGGCATCCAGGCCAAGAATGTCCCGCGCCACAGCTTCGGCAATCCGAATCCCGTCAACGCCGGCCGACAGAATCCCGCCCGCATAACCCGCGCCTTCTCCCGCCGGAAACAAGCCCTTCACGTTCATGCTTTGCAGCGACGCGTCCCGGGTGATGCGCAGCGGCGACGAGGTGCGCGTCTCAATCCCGGTCAATACCGCGTCGTGCAGCGAATAACCACGAATCTGCTTTTCGAACGCCGGCAGTGCCTCGCGGATCGCCTCGATGGCGAAGTCCGGCAGGGCCAAGGCCAGATCGCCCAACGCCACGCCCGGTTTGTACGAGGGCTCGACTTCGCCCAGTTCGGTTGAAGGAATGTCGTTGATAAAGTCGCCAACCAATTGCGCCGGCGCTTTGTAATCGCTGCCGCCGAGGATGAACGCGTGGGATTCCAGACGTTCTTGCAACTCGATTCCGGCCAGCGGACCACCCGGGTAATCGACTTCCGGTGTGATGCCGACGACGATGCCGGAGTTGGCGTTGCGCTCGTTACGCGAGTATTGGCTCATGCCGTTGGTGACGACACGGTTCGGCTCGGACGTCGCCGCCACCACGGTGCCGCCCGGGCACATGCAGAAGCTGTAGACCGAGCGGCCGTTTTTGGCGTGGTGCACCAGTTTGTAGTCGGCGGCACCAAGTTTCGGGTGGCCGGCGTATTTGCCCAGCCGCGCGCGGTCGATCAGCGACTGCGGGTGTTCGATGCGGAAACCTACCGAGAACGGCTTGGCTTCCATGAACACGCCCCGGCTGTGCAACATGCGGAAGGTGTCGCGCGCGCTGTGGCCGAGAGCCAGAACGACATGTTTAGACTTGAGGATTTCGCCGCTCGCCAGTTCGACGCCGACCAGTTGGCCGTCTTCAATCTGCACGTCGCTGACGCGCTCCTGGAAGCGTACTTCGCCGCCCAGCGCACGGATTTCTTCGCGCATGGCTTCAACCATGCCGGTCAGGCGGAACGTACCGATGTGCGGTTTGCTGACGTAGAGGATTTCTTCCGGTGCGCCAGCCTTGACGAATTCGTGCAAGACTTTGCGGCCGAGGAATTTCGGATCTTTGATCTGGCTATACAGCTTGCCGTCGGAGAACGTGCCCGCGCCGCCTTCGCCGAACTGCACGTTGGACTCGGGATTGAGCACGCTTTTACGCCACAGGCCCCAGGTGTCTTTGGTGCGCTGGCGCACTTCGGTGCCGCGTTCGAGGATGATTGGCTTGAAGCCCATTTGCGCCAGCAACAGGCCGGCGAAAATCCCGCAGGGGCCGAAGCCGACCACGATCGGGCGCTCGCCATGATCGGCCGGGGCGTGACCGACGAACTTGTAGCTGACATCCGGCGCCACGTTGACGTTACGGTCGTCGGCGAACTTGCTCAACACCTTGGCCTCATCGCTGACGTTGAGGTCGATGGTGTAGATAAAGCACAGTTCAGAGGATTTTTTGCGCGCGTCGTAACTGCGCTTGAACAAAGTGAAATCGAGCAGATCATCGCTGGCGATGCCCAGGCGTTGCACGATGGCAATGCGCAGGTCTTCTTCGGGATGGTCGATCGGCAACTTGAGTTCGGTGATTCGTAACATGGCGGGATCCAGGTTCGCGGGGCGCACAACTGCGCCAGGGCGTTTGAAGGCGGCGATTATAAGCCGCCGCGCCGGATTCCGTGAGGCTAAAACCGTCAGTCGTCGCGCGAGCCGCCGAAAGAGCCGCAACCGCGCTGCACCTTGCCGTCGATGCGCAGTTCGGCGCTCATGTGCTGGACGCTGCCGGTGCTGGTGTCGACGCAACGTTGCGGCGCCACCCACAGTTCGATCTGCTGGTTGTTGGCCTCGGTGCTAAGGTTGAAACGTCCGTCGCCCAATTGTTCCTCGACATACGGCACGGCGAGCGGCGGTTGACCTTCGCGGTCGATGACCAGACCTTTGCCGCTGACCTTGACGTTCCATTCGGGGCCATGGCCGGCGGCACGCAGTATCAACAGCTTGAAGTTGGGGTCGTCGCATGCAGTGCCGGAGCGCTCGACGCGGTACAGCTGCGTCAGATCAAGGCTGTTGCCTTCGATTCGCCCGCGCACATCGGCAAACAATTTGCCCTGCTCATCGGCCAGTGTGGCGGCTTCCTGCAAAACGCTGGTACCGCCAATGTCATTGATGACGAGGTTGCGCTGCTCGCCGCACGGCTGAAACAGCAGCTTGCCATCGGCGGCCATCAATTGCCCTTGCATGCGGGTCTGGCCGACATGGGACGCGCTTTCACGCGGGCCATCGAGCAATTGGCAGGCCGCGAACAACGGCAGCAGGGCAACAACCATCAAGGAACGGGCAACACGCATCTTCGGCTCTCCAGACAAGTGCCGCCACGTTACGCAGCCTGTCCGTCAAATGCAAAAGATCGCAGCCTGTCTCCTTGTAGCGGCTGTCGCAGGCTGCGATCTTCTGATCTTCAACCCACGTGAAATGTCTGACCGGTTTGCAACCCTTCGACACTCTTGGCGTAGGCCAATGCCACATCCGCCGCCCGAACCGGCTTGTACCCTCGGAAGTACGGCGCATAGCTGCCCATGGCTTCGAGCACCACGGTCGGGCTGACGGAATTCACCCGCAAACCGCGCGGCAGTTCGATCGCAGCCGAACGCACGAAACTGTCGAGTGCGCCATTGACCAGCGCCGCCGAAGCACCGCTGCGAATCGGATCGTGGCTGAGTACGCCGCTGGTGAAGGTGAACGATGCGCCGTCGTTGGCGAACTCGCGGCCAATCAGCAGCAAATTGACCTGGCCCATCAGTTTGTCGTTCAGGCCGAGGGTGAAACTGTCGGTGGTCATTTCACCCAGCGGGGCGAATGTGACTTTGCCGGCCGCGCAGATCAGTGCATCGAATTTGCCCGTCCTCTCGAACATGCCTTCGATCGAGGCACTGTCGCTGATATCGACGTGGACATCACCGCTGTTGCGGCCGATGCGGATGACGTCATGGCGCTGAGACAGTTCTTTATCCACGGCCGAACCAATGGTGCCGCTGGCGCCGATCAACAGGATTTTCATGGAGCTGTGCCTCGAGTGATTGAACGAGGTTGCAGTCTAGAGTGGTTTTTTCGGTGGATAAGCGTGCTAATGGGCAACCTTTGGTTTTCAAATGGAAACAATCCATGAGCGAAATGGATGATTTGGCGGCGTTCGCGGTGCTGATCGAAGCCGGCAGTTTTACTTTGGCGGCGCAACAATTGGGTTGCAGCAAAGGCCAGCTGTCCAAGCGCATCAGTCAATTGGAGGCGCAGTTCAACGTGGTGTTATTGCAGCGCACCACCCGCCGCTTGAGCTTGACGGCGGCCGGCGCGGCGCTGTTGCCACAGGCCCAGGCGCTGGTTGAGCAGGTGAAGCGGGCGCGGCAGGCTCTGGCGCGATTGAAGGACGATATGGTTGGCCCCGTGCGGATGACGGTGCCGGTGTCATTGGGCGAAACGTTTTTCGATGGGTTGCTGCTGGAGTTCTCTCGGCTGTATCCAGAGGTGCAGATTGAACTGGAGTTGAGTAATCACTATCACGACCTGGCCCGTGAAGGTTTTGACCTGGCGATCCGTAGCGAGGTCGGCAACGACGAGCGTCTGGTGGCGCGCCCATTACTGGCGTGGCAGGAAATGACCTGCGCCAGCCCGGCTTATCTTGAACAGCACGGCGAGCCGACGACGCCGATGGCGCTGGCCGGACACCGTTGCCTGCTCAACAGCCACTACAGCGGTCGCGAAGAATGGCTGTATCACCAGCAACATGAACTGTTGCGGGTGCGGGTGTCAGGCCCGTTCGCCAGCAATCACTACAGCCTGTTGAAAAAAGCCGCGCTGGCCGGTGCTGGCATCGCCCGTTTGCCGTCGTATCTGTTGCAAGCGGAACTGGCAGACGGGCGATTGAAAGGGTTGCTTCACGATTATCAGACCCGGCGCATGCCCATGCTGTTGGTGCATCCGTATCAGGGCGGCTTGCCCAAGCGCACGCAAGTACTCGCCGATTATTTAATTGGCTGGTTCAAGCGCAGCGGCGAGGCGCTGGATCGCCTCCGACAGTAACGCGTAGAGAACACTTGGCCTGTGACCGGCCAACACTGGTTTCTACCGCTTATTGCATTTTTGTTATTAAAACTACTTGGTCATCAGGAACTGATATAGGCACCTGTTATTTCTGACAGTAGCGACGACATTTTCCGGCGTTTATCTTCTGATTAGGCAACAACGATACCTGAGGAGCAGGTTATCAAACGGGTAGAGCTGAATAAGACCTCGTCGGGACTTTCCAGACTTTCGGCTTATTGATGATTCAAAGGTTAGGTGCGGACATGGACAACGCAGATCGTATACGGGATATGGTGGCTGACATTCTTGGCGTGAGAATAGAGGAGGCTAAGGGCCCCTCTAGATTTATTTCAGATCTAGGGGCTGACTCGCTGGATATAAGCGAGTTGGTGATGGCATTCGAGGACGCGTTCGGCATAGAAATTCCGGAGACGGAAGCTGAAAAGATGGTGACCGTTCAAAACGCCATTGATTTTATAAATAGCCGATCATGACGAGAGTACGTGCCGCCAAAGAACAGCCTGTGCATGTTTCTATAGGGATAAGGCACAAAAAAACGGCCCGAAGGCCGTTTTTGTTTAACGCTAAGACTCAACCGCCCAGATACGCCTCGCGCACTTTCGGGTCGGTCAGCAGCGCTTCACCGGTGCCTTGCATTACCACCCGGCCGTTCTCGAGAACGTAGGCGCGGTCGGCGATTTTCAGGGCCTGGTTGGCGTTTTGCTCGACCAGAAACACGGTCACACCGTCCTTGCGCAGTTGTTCGATGATGTCGAAAATCTGCTGGATGATGATCGGTGCCAGGCCCAGCGATGGCTCGTCGAGCAGCAGCAGTTTCGGCTTGCTCATCAGCGCACGGCCGATCGCGAGCATTTGCTGTTCGCCGCCGGACATGGTGCCACCGCGTTGGGCAAAGCGCTCTTTCAGGCGTGGGAAAAGTTCGAGAACCTTGTCCATCTGTTCCTGATAGTCGCCTTTGTCGGTGAAAAATCCGCCCATGGCGAGGTTCTCTTCGACGGTCAGACGGGCAAACACCCGACGACCTTCCGGCACGACCGCGATGCTTTTGCGCATGATCACCGACGAGTCCTGGCCGACGAGTTCCTCACCCATGTAGCGGATGCTGCCGCTGTGGGCCTGCGGCGAACCGCACAGCGTCATCAGCAGCGTGGACTTGCCGGCACCGTTGGCGCCGATCAGCGTGACGATTTCGCCCTGACGAACTTCGACGTTGACGCCGTGCAGAGCCTGGATCTTGCCGTAGAAGGTGGAAACGTTTTCGAACTGCAGCATTTACGCTTCCCCCAGGTAGGCTTTGATCACTTCAGGATTATCGCGGATCTGTTCCGGCGTACCGTCCGCCAGAGGCGTGCCCTGGTTGATCACGACGATGTGGTCGGAAATGCTCATGACCAGTTTCATGTCGTGTTCGATCAGCAGCACGGTCACGTTGTGCTCTTCACGCAGCACGCTGATCAGCGCCTTGAGGTCTTCGGTTTCCTTCGGGTTCAGGCCGGCGGCCGGTTCGTCGAGCATGAGGATCCGCGGACGGGTCATCATGCAACGGGCGATTTCCAGGCGACGCTGCTGACCGTAGGCCAGAGTGCCGGCGGTACGGTTGGCGAACTCTTTCAGGTTGACCTTTTCCAGCCAGTACTCGGCAAATTCCATCGCCTCGCGCTCGCTTTTACGGAACGCCGGGGTCTTGAACAGGCCGGACAGGAAGTTGGTGTTCAGGTGACGGTGCTGGGCGATCAACAGGTTCTCGACCGCCGTCATGTCCTTGAACAACCGCACGTTCTGGAAGGTGCGCACTACGCCTTTGAGGGCGATCTTGTGGCCCGGCAGGCCTTGAATCGGCTCGCCGTCCAGCAGGATGCTGCCACCCGTTGGCTGATAGAAACCGGTCAGGCAGTTGAACACGGTGGTCTTGCCCGCGCCGTTCGGCCCGATCAGTGCAACCACCTGCTTCTCTTTGACGGTCAGGGCCACGCCGTTGACCGCCAGCAGGCCGCCGAAGCGCATGCTCAGGTTTTCAACTTTCAGGATCTCGCGGCTCATTTTCGCAACTCCATGTGTGGGCGTTGCATCGGCAGCAGACCTTGAGGACGCCAGATCATCATCAATACCATCAGGGCACCGAACATCAACATGCGGTACTCGCTGAACTCACGCATCATTTCCGGCAACAGGATCATCACCACGGCCGCCAGAATGACGCCCAGTTGCGAGCCCATGCCACCCAGCACGACGATGGCGAGGATGATCGCCGACTCGATGAAGGTGAACGATTCCGGTGTCACCAGACCCTGACGGGCGGCGAAGAAGCTGCCGGCGAAACCGGCGAATGCAGCACCGAGGGTGAACGCGGACAGCTTGATCACGGTTGGATTGAGACCGAGCGCACGGCAGGCGATTTCATCTTCACGTAGCGCTTCCCATGCACGACCGATCGGCATGCGCAGCAGGCGGTTGATGACAAACAGCGCGGCCAGCGCCAGCAACAGGGCAACCAGGTAAAGGAAGATCACCTTGTTGATCGAGTTGTATTGCAGACCAAAGTATTCGTGGAACGTCTGCAAGCCTTCCGCCGCTTTACGCTCGAAAGTCAGGCCGAAGAACGTCGGTTTCTCGATGTTGCTGATACCGTTCGGACCACCGGTGATGTCGGTCAGGTTGCGCAGGAACAGACGGATGATCTCGCCGAAGCCGAGCGTCACGATTGCCAGATAGTCACCGCGCAGACGCAATACCGGGAAGCCCAGCAGGAAGCCGAACGTCGCCGCCATCAGGCCGGCAATCGGCAGGCAGATCCAGAAGCTCAGGCCGTAGTAGTGCGACAGCAGCGCGTAGCTGTAGGCACCGACGGCGTAGAAGCCGACGTAACCGAGGTCGAGCAGACCGGCCAGACCGACCACGATGTTCAGGCCAAGGCCGAGCATCACGTAGATCAGGATCAGCGTTGCGATGTCCACCGCGCCACGGGAGCCGAAGAACGGCCAGACCAGCGCGCCAAGGATCAGCGCGATGATGATGTAGCGTTGGGTGGTCGGCAGGGTCAGGAAGTTGCTGGCCTTGGCCGGGATCAACGGCATGCCCGGCGAGGATTTCCACGCCTTGCTGATCTGTTGGTTGAACAACACGCGCAGGAACATCAGCACCGAGCAGATGGCGATGGTCGCCAGGATGGCCGGGCTGGTGTTGTGCACTTCCAGGTTGATGCCGACGATAGTCAGTTTCAGACCGAGTACCGGGTAGGCCACGGCCCACACCAGCAAGGCGCTGAACAACGCCTGTTTAAGATTCCTAGTCATACTTTCTCAACCTCCGGACGGCCCAGAATGCCGGTCGGACGGAACAACAGCACCAGAACCAACAAGCCGAAAGCTACGACGTCCTTGTACTGGTCGCCGAAGATATCGGCGCCAAACGCTTCCGCCACCCCAAGCACCAACCCGCCGAGCATGGCGCCGGGAATGCTGCCGATTCCGCCCAATACTGCGGCGGTGAAGGCTTTGAGGCCGACGAGGAAACCGGCGTTCGGGTTGATCACGCCGTATTGCATGCTCAACAGCACGGCCGCGACGGCCGCGAGCGCGGCACCGATGATGAAGGTCAGGGCGATGATGTTGTTGGTGTTGATGCCGAGCAGGTTGGCCATCTTGATGTCTTCGGCGCAGGCGCGGCAGGCACGGCCCAGGCGAGAGCGGGAGATGAACAGCGTCAGGCCGAGCATGGCGATCAGGGTCACCACGAACACCACGATTTGCATGTACGAAATCAGCACTTCATGTGCACCACCTGGCCCAAAGGTAAAGTTGCCCGGGATCAGGTTGGGGATGGATTTGTCCTTGGAGTCTTGCGCGAGCAGAACCGTGTTCTGCAAGAAGATCGACATACCGATGGCGGAAATCAGCGGGATCAGACGGTTGCTGCCGCGCAAGGGGCGGTAGGCGATCCGTTCGATGCTGTAACCGTACGAACTGGTGACGACGATGCTGGCAATGAACGCGGCGGTCATCAACAGCGGAACACTGTCGAGTCCCATCATGGTCAGCCCCGCGATGGCGATGAACGCCACGTAGGAACCGATCATGTACACCTCGCCGTGGGCGAAGTTGATCATTCCGATGATGCCGTAAACCATCGTATAGCCGATGGCAATCAAGGCATACGTGCTGCCAATGGTCAGACCATTAACCAGCTGCTGGAAGAAGTGATAGATGTCAGGCATTACAGCGCTCCTAAAAACCTGATACGCATTTCACTGGTGGAGTCATTTTCCCGCCCGGCCCCATGGATCTATATCCACTTCGAATCCGGGTTTTGCCAGCGAACCGCTGATGACGGTTTTGAGATTTTCAGGTGGGGAGACTGGCGGATCACGCCAGCGCGGCCCAGATACAGTTCTAAAACAAAGCCCACGGCACGCCGTGGGCTTTATTGGCAGTCAGTCAGGCAACGCTTTACTGAGGCGAAGCTTCAGTTTTAGGTTTGCCGAAGTGCCACTCGTAAACCACGAATTTGAAGTCTTTCAGGTCGCCCTTGGCGTCGAAGCTCAGGTCGCCGGTCGGGGTCTTGAAGGTGCCTGCGTGGATGGCTTCAGCCACTTTGGCAGAGTCTTCCGACTTGGCGGCTTCGATACCACCGGCAATGACCTGAACAGCCGAGTAGGCCGGGAACACAAACGGACCGCTCGGATCTTCTTTCTTCGCTTTGAACGCGTCAGCCAGGGCGACGTTGGCCGGATCCTGGTCGAAGGATTTCGGCAGGGTTACCAGCAGACCTTCGGAAGCTTCTTTGGCGATCTGCGAGATCGAGTCGTTACCCACGCCTTCCGGACCCATGAACTTGGCTTTCAGGCCTTTTTCAGCGGACTGACGCAGGATCAGGCCCAGCTCAGGGTGGTAGCCGCCGTAGTAGACGAAGTCGACGTTGGCTTGCTTGAGCTTGGCAATGATCGAGGAGAAGTCCTTGTCGCCGGCGTTGATGCCTTCGAACACGGCAACCTTGGTGCCTTTCTTCTCGAGGGTTTGCTTAACGGCGGTGGCGATGCCTTCACCGTATTGCTGTTTGTCGTGCAGAACAGCAACGATTTTCGGTTTCACGTGATCGGCGATGTAGTTACCGGCGGCAGGGCCCTGGGCGCTGTCCAGACCGATGGTACGGAATACCATTTTGTAACCACGGGCGGTGATGTCCGGGCTGGTGGCGGCCGGGGTGATCATGATCACGCCTTCGTCTTCGTAGATGTCCGAAGCCGGTTGGGTGGAGCTGGAGCACAGGTGACCGACCACAAACTTGACGCCGTCGTTGACGACCTTGTTCGCAACGGCTACCGCTTGTTTCGGATCGCAGGCATCGTCGTATTCAACGGCTTCGAGTTTCTTGCCATCTACGCCGCCCTTGGCGTTGATTTGCTCGATGGCCATTTTTGCGCCACTGAACTGCATGTCGCCGTATTGGGCTACAGGGCCGGTCTTAGGGCCGGCGATACCGATCTTGATGGTATCGGCAGCGAACGAATGGCTGGCAACCCCGGCCAGAACCATAGCGGCAAACAGTTTGGAAATCTGCTTAGTAGCCTTAGTCATAGTGCTCCACTCTTACTGTTGTATTTTTTTAGAGTTCTGGCGCCGTAGCAGCAGAACCGGTCAGATATCTGGCGATACCCTGCGGAAATGCCCCCGACAACTGTACCGGTACAGTGTAGAGCGCCGGTTGTTGAACTGGGAAGCTGGCGCCGGGGGACAAAACAAGAGGGTGTCGCTTTTTTGAATGAAAAAGACAGAATTGCGGCGGGGCGTTCGTGGGGTTATGCCCCAATCGGCAGCATTCCTTGGCGTTCCTGCTCTTTTCGTTCGGTGAAGCCATTTGCAACCGGGTTTTTCTGCGGGACTACCGACGTTATCATTTGCGTCGATTTCTTTTCCGGACAGAAACCCATGAATGAAGAACCTAGCACCCTCTATGCCAAGCTGCTTGGAGAAACGGCATCGATTACCTGGAAGGAGCTCGAACCGTTCTTCGCCAAGGGTGCCCTGTTATGGGTCGACCCGTCGCTGGATTTGATCGCCGCCGCTGAGGCCGTGGCATCGGATGAAGGCGCCAAAGTGGCTGCCTGGCTAGCCGAAGACAAAGTCGCCAAGCTGTCTGAAACGCGGGCGCTGGATCTTTTTGAGCGGGATCCAGAGCTGTGGGCAGTGGTGGTTTCGCCATGGATTCTGATCCAGGAAAGAGCATCACAATAATGCGCGCATCATTTCGGTGCGCCACTGAGGCGGCCGAAAGTGTGTAGCGGAGTAGCGTGATGGCATCTTGCCGTAGAGAAACGCCACAAGCGGACCCGGCATCACGGTGACGTAAACGTAACGGGAACAGTTTATTAAGCAGCCGGCGGGCTGCTTAATTGTTTCTAGATGTTGGAATGTCAGTTTTGTTTTGCTTTGAAGGGCCTCATCGCTGGCAAGCCAACTCCCACAAGTTCTGTGTCGAACGCAATATTAATGATCGGCACGAAACCTGTGGGGCTGGCTTGCCAGCGAAGGGGCGACGCGGTGCAGGATCACACCGAATACGTCTTCCCGGTATGGTTGTTCAGCGAAATCACCTTGGTCTTGCCAATCCGGTGACGGTAAATTTCACGCAGGTACTTGATCGACTTCTTCACGCAATCGCGCGACAAGCGAATGTCGTTGATCGAGACAAACTTCTCTTTGTCGTTAATCAACTCGCGGTACTTCTTCTCGTACATCGGCTTGATCGCGTACCAGTTGGTGTCGAGGATTTTCGCCGGGTTTTCGAATTCGTTGAGCAAATCGTCGATGCGGTCTTCGTCGAATTCTTCGTTGATGATGAAATCGAGGATCGAGTTGTCGAGGGTTTCGTCGAAGCGGTAAGCGTTCTTGGCGAAGCAGCGCTTGATGAAGGCCACGATCAGGGTCAGGAAATCGTCCGACAGGCACGGGCTCTTGGCGATTAACGTGGTCAGCGACAGGTTGGCCGAAGCGCCGATGACCAGCGCGTAACGCTTGAGTGTGGTGTTGGGGAACAGGCTGTTGAGGTGGGTCTTCAACCGGTTCAAATCCATGTACGACAGCTTGTAGTCTTTTGGCAGCGAGACGATCGACACCACCGACGAGCAGTTCTTGAAGAAGTGCAGGTCGTGCAGCGCAGCGGCGTCGTAACCGGAGTTCTTGTACTGCTCCAGCGAGGCGCGATAGCGCTTGGACTCGATCGGCAGCAGGCTGATGCCTTCGATGGCCTGCGTCACTTTGTTGAAGTGGGGGAGGTCGATGGAGCGGAAGAACAGGTCATCAATGTTCAGGCGCTGCGGCTCTTTCTCGAACACCTTGAATTTGTCGCTGCTCGGCGGCGGGGTTTCCGGCACCACGGATTCGGCGTAGGCAATCGCCACCGGGCCGGCGAGGCTCATGAACAGGTCGTTGGCGTCGAGGCGAATGGTTTCGCCGATGTCGATGCCCGCGCGGCGGAAATAGTTCTGGTCGTAGTCGGTCGTGACGGCCTGCGCAGTCAGAATGTTGAAGATCTGCTGCGAGATGTATTGGTTGGCGTGTTTTTCCATCGCATTGACATCGATGTTCTGGATGTTGCCGTCATCGCTTTCTTCGGCGTAACGCATGATGTCGTTGGAGATCAGCATCATCGCGTTCCATGGGCGGATACGGCCCATGACGCTGGCTTCGCTGCTGTCTTCATTGGCGAAGTTGTAGGAAAAGTCCCATTCCTCCGACAGGTATTTGCACAGCAGACGTCCGGCGTTGATGTGCAGCGCCTCGGACATTTCGCTGCGATGGTCGGAGATGTTCGGCAGCACGCAGATGCCACTGGTGAAGATCGGTTCGAAGACAAACGAGTGACCGCTTTTGCCGTCGTGCTCATCCATCGGTTTGGTGTCGAACGTCTTGTTCATGTACGAGTGCTGCTGGGCCAGGCCGAACTCCGAGGCCATGCCGGAACCGGTACCGCCGCCGGCACTGAAGATCGAGAAATACAGGCGCGACTGGTTGGCCTTGATGCCGCAGCTGTCGATCAAGTACGAGTGGATCATTTTCCAGTCAGGGCTGGAGAAGCGCTGGGTGTCCTTGTTGAGGATGATCTTCGCCAGGTACTGGCCGAGGATCGGCGCGTTACCGGCGCCACCGGCGTGGACTTCGGACAAGTCCATGATTTTCATTTTGCTGTAATCGCGCAGGAAACCGCTTTTTTCGCCCTTGCGCGAGAAACGGATGCGCCCGGCGATGTCCTTGTCCAGGTCGCCAAGCATCACCAGCGGTTCAACGAGGAACACTGGTTTGCTGGCCTTGTTCGGGCCGAGCCGCAGGTTGTTCTTGATCCACTGCGCCGGGCTGTAGCCTTTTTCGGCGTAGCGCTTGTCCGGCGACAGGCGATCTTCGTTGTTGAATTCGTTGAGGTAGAACTTGCGGGCGTTGTACACCAGTTCCGCCACGTCCAGCGCAATGTTTGAACCACACCGACCGAGCCCGATCAGGCATACCGACGGAAATTCCTGATCGTTGTGCTGCTCGTTATCGCCTTCCAGACGCGGCGGGCGCGGGAACACCAGGTCACGCAAGCCGTCGAGGTTGTCGAGGATGCGGTCGGTATTGGTTTCGGTGAAGTACAGGTATTGCTGGGTTCCCAGCGGACGCGAGGGGAGCAATGGCTTCATGGACGCGGGGGCGTTGGCCGCCGGGCTCAAAGTCAGATCGGATACCGCAGTGGCCGTTTTATTTTTAGAAGTCATTGTGCGCCATGTACCTGGACAGGGTCGGTTCGACGAGTGCGCTCATCGAGCCTCACGGAATGGGATCTCGCGTCTTTTTGCTGCGCGTATTGGGCCCGGCTTCAGGTGGGTGGCCTGTATATCGTCCGGGGGAATCCTTTCCTGATTGAGGAAGGATCGGCCATTATTCGGCGATCTTTAATCAAAAGGAGGCTAAATGATGTCAACGCTACCTTCGTTGGGGTTCGCCGGAATCGGCCTGATGGGTCTGCCGATGTGCCGACGCCTGCTCGCGGCGGGCTATCCGCTGACGGTGTGGAACCGCAATCCCGAGAAATGCGCACCGCTGGTGGCGGCCGGTGCCCGCCAGGTGAATTCGCCTGCCGAGCTGTGCGAGCACGCCGATGTGGTGATGCTGTGCCTGGCCGATACGGCGGTGGTGCGTGAGGTGGTGTTTGGCTCGGGCGGCGTTGCCGAGGGTGCAAAGAGCGGTCAATTGCTGGTCGATTTCTCCAGTCTGGAACCCACCTCCACACGGGAGATGGCCGCCGAACTGCTGAGTAAAACCGGCATGGGCTGGCTCGATTCGCCGGTGTCTGGTGGTGTGGTCGGCGCCGAGGCGGGAAGTCTGGCAATCATGGTCGGCGGTGACGTGGCGGATCTGGCGCGTGTGCGCCCGGTGCTGCTGAGTCTCGGCCAACGCGTCACGCACATGGGCGGGGTTGGCGCCGGTCAGGTGACCAAGGCCTGCAATCAGATGATCGTGGCCTGTAACGCGTTGGTCATCGCCGAAGTGGTGGCGCTGGCCGAAAAATCCGGAGTCGATGCCAGCCTCATCGCCGAAGCGCTGGCGGGCGGTTTTGCCGATTCAAAACCCTTGCAAATCCTCGCTCCGCAAATGGCGCAAAGCCAATTCGAACCGGTGAAGTGGCACGTGCGCACGCTGCTCAAGGATCTCGACACCGCCGTGAAATTCTCCCGCGAACAGGGTTCGGCCACGCCGATAAGCGGATTGGCCGCACAACTGATGCGCCTGCATGGGGCCCAAGGCTTTCTGCAGAAGGATCCTGCAACACTGGTGCAAATGTATCGCGCGCCAGGCGCGGAGGACTGACCGGACAGGTGCGTTTTCGCTGTTTAGGCTATGACTGCTCAGGCGCTCTGGTCATATGGGATTTCGTTCCAGTGCGACTCAAGCGGCGCCAGACCGAAGGCTGCTCGAGCGGCGTCGCAATCGACATTGTGCTCGCCGCTTTCCCACGATGCTTCGAACTCGCGGCAGGTGCTGGAGCGTTTCTCATAGATCGAACATTGCACCGTGCTGCCGACTTCGCCGGTCAGGGCGGTGCAGCGCACGGGTTTGCAATCGGTGCCAATCATGGCCACGCGGCTGGGCGTGATCTGGGTGACCAGTTCATCGGGCACAATGCCGCCGGCGGAGGTGCATTCTCCCCAGAAAAAAGACACACGGAAATGGGAACAGCAGGCACCGCAATTCAGACACGGACTGACTTCGGACATGGGGAGGCATCAAAGGAGGTGAGGGGGCGGAACCGGACGGAACCGGCGGCTATTCTAGGCTTCGCCAAGCGCTTGGGAAGGGGGGCGGCGAAGTATATTTTCATTGCCGGATTTTTCAGGAAAAGCCCCTGTTTTCGGGCGTCTCTCGACTTATCAAGGGCTTACGTTTCTTTACAGTGCCATGGCCCGGTATCAGGCTGACGAATGATGACAGACAGGCCTCGCGCGGCTGACTAGATTGCAGGTTCCGGGCTCGGATGCGCTGGCAGTGAAGCCCCAATAACAATAAATGAGACGGACCCATACAGAACTCGACCCAAGCGGCGAATGCCTGGCGCATTCTGTTCCTGCTGTTTCTGGCCAACCTGTTCAATTTCTTCGACCGCACCATTCCCGCGATCATCATCGAACCGATTCGCATGGAATGGCACCTCAGCGACTTTCAATTGGGAATCGTCGGCACGGCATTCACCATCGTTTATGCCATCGCCGGACTTCCGCTGGGGCGTATGGCTGACACCGGATCGCGGCGCAAACTGATGGGCTGGGGCCTGGCAACTTGGAGCGCGCTGACGGCGGTCAACGGGCTGGTCGGCAGTTTCTGGACCTTTTTGATAGTGCGCATGGGCATTGGCATCGGCGAAGCCAGTTACGCGCCGGCGGCCAACTCGCTGATCGGCGACCTGTTTCCGGCCCATCGCCGCGCCCGGGCCATGGGCATTTTCATGCTCGGTTTGCCCCTGGGGTTGTTGCTGGCGTTCTTCACCATTGGATGGATGGTTCACGCGTTCGGCAGCTGGCGCGCACCGTTCTTTATCGCTGCGGTGCCGGGGCTGGTGCTGGCGGTGTTCATGTTTTTCATCAAGGAACCGAAGCGCGGCGCGGCGGAAACCGTGCAGGTCTCGCAAGAGAAGGTCGATAAGCCGATCCGGCGGATTCTGGCGGTGCCGACCTTTTTGTGGCTGGTGATGGCGGGGTTGTGCTTCAACTTCGCCACCTATGCCTGCAACTCGTTTCTGGTGCCGATGCTGCAACGTTATTTCCAGATGCCGTTGCAGGAAGCGGCGGTAGCCACCGGGGTGATCGTAGGCGTTACCGGGCTGGTCGGCTTGACCCTGGGTGGCTGGATCGCTGACAAGATTCACCTGCGCGTGGCGAACGGGCGGCTATTGTTCGCGGCGTTCAGCCTGATTATCTCGACGCTGTGCACCGCGTGGGCGTTGCATGCCGGGCGCATTGAGATCGGTGTATTCGTCGCGGTGTTCAGTGTCGGCTGGTTGTTTGCTTACAACTTCTACACCTGCGTTTACACCGCCATTCAGGACGTGGTCGAACCGCGTTTGCGCGCCACGGCGATGGCGTTGTTCTTTGCCGGGTTGTATCTGCTTGGCGGTGGTTTGGGGCCGGTTGTCGTCGGCGGTTTGTCCGATCACTTCGCCCATTCGGCAATGCTGTTGGCCGGCGCTGGCGAAATGACCGAAGCGTTCAAGGCTGTCGGGCTGCATGACGCGATGTACCTGATTCCAGTGGCGCTGTTCTTGACGATGGTGTTTCTGTTTATGGCATCGCGGTGTTTTGTCCGGGATGCACAGCGAATGAAGGATGGGTTGGTGGCGGTGGTTAAGCCTGAAGGTTCGGCGGTGACTGCCTGATTGCTATCGCTGGCAAGCCAGCTCCCACAGTGTCCGGGTCGTCCACACAGGCTGGGGCTGGTACAAAACCTGTGGGAGCTGGCTTGCCAGGTCTCACAGTGTCCGGGTCGTCCACACAGGCTGGGGCGGTACAAAAACCTGTGGGAGCTGGCTTGCCAGGTCTCACAGTGTCCGGGCTGTCCACACAGGCTGGGGCGGTACAAAAACCTGTGGGAGCTGGCTTGCCAGGTCTCACAGTGTCCGGGCTGTCCACACAGGCTGGGGCGGTACAAAAACCTGTGGGAGCTGGCTTGCCAGGTCTCACA
>NZ_WKEQ01000033.1 GCF_021605415.1 Pseudomonas syringae | reverse complement strand
GTGGAAACAGCGCGCTCTGGGAGCGGTTTTCACCTTGGATATAGCGCATAAGAAAAATGCCCGTATCTTGCGATACGGGCATTTTCTTCAACCGGCCAGCAGATTGCTAGGTTTTCACACAGCCTGAGCATTGCCGGGTTTTTTTTGCCTACGCTGTAGGTCTTTCGCACACATCAGAGGATCAGGCGACATGTCCAATACAGCCGAGAGGGTCAACATCGTCGACACCCAGGTGTTGTCCCACGACTGGTATCTGCTGAAGAAAATCACCTTCGATTACCAACGTAACAATGGCGACTGGCAACGGCAGACCCGCGAAGTCTACGACCGTGGCAACGGTGCGGCGATCCTGCTGTTGAACCGCGAAAAGCGCACCGTGGTGCTCACGCGCCAGTTTCGTTTGCCGGTGTTCGTCAACGGCCATGACGGCTTGTTGATCGAAGTGGCCGCCGGGTTACTCGAAGGCGCGGCGCCGGAGCAGCGTATCCGCGATGAAGCCGAAGAGGAAACCGGCTATCGCGTGCATGACGTGAAGAAGGTATTCGAGGCCTACATGAGCCCCGGTTCGGTAACGGAGAAGCTGCATTTTTTCATCGCTGAATACGATGCGGCCTCGAAGGTCAGCGCGGGAGGCGGACTGGAAGAAGAGACCGAGGAACTGGAAGTGCTGGAGTGGCGTTTCGATGAAGCCCTGGCGGCGTTCGCGCGCGGGGAAATCTGCGACGCCAAGACCATCATGCTGTTGCAATACGCGGCGATGAACAGTCTGTTTGATGCCTAGGCTTTAGCTAATCCTGTGGGAGCGTGCCTGCTCGCGAAGCGGTCTATCAGCCGCCACTCATGTTGAGCGGCACTGCAATTTCGCGAGCAGGCTCGCTCCCACAAGGATCTCCATCTCAACTCAAAACAGGTCGCCTGTACGGCCGACGTTTATCCCTCGAAAACCCTCCAACCGCAACAACCGCTCCTTCGCTTCAAGCCCACCGGCAAAACCGGTCAATTTCCCGGACGCCCCAATCACCCGATGGCACGGTGCAACAATCGATATCGGATTGCGCCCGTTCGCCGCTCCCACCGCGCGCACCGCCGCTGGATTGCCGATCTGTACAGCAATTTCGCTGTAGGAACGCGTCTGGCCGAACGGAATGGTCAACAACGCCGCCCACACCGATTTCTGAAACGTCGTACCCACGAAGTCCAATTCCAGATCGAAGCAATCGCGCGTGCCGGCAAAATATTCTTCCAGTTGCCGAGCGGTCTTTATCAGGATCGGATTGTCCGGTGCCTCGCTCATCGAACCCAGGCGCACGCGGTTCGGTTTGTCGTTTTCCCAGAGGATGGCCGCCAGTCGTGAGCCGTTCGCGACCAGCTTCAACACGCCCACTGGCGAGGGCAGGGTGATGAACGTATGTGGCATGCGTGCTAACTCCGGATCGTGGCGTGAACAGCGCCCAGCATACTGCCGGATCGGGGAGGCGCAATACGCAATCGCGACCATACTGGCTGTTGCTCTTGAAGCGTTTCCCTACTGAATAAAAAGAAGAGACCGACTCATGAAGTACGAACCTTTTGCCAAAACGCTGATTGCGACCTCCCTGACGCTGACTTGCCTAATGGCCCACGCGGCGTCGGTGGCGCCCGTGGCAGCGGAAAACGGCATGGTCGTCACCGCGCAGCATCTGGCCACCCACGTCGGCGTCGATGTATTGAAAAGTGGCGGCAACGCCGTCGATGCGGCGGTCGCCGTGGGTTACGCGCTGGCGGTGGTCTACCCGGCGGCGGGCAACCTTGGCGGGGGCGGGCTCCTGACCATCCCGTTGGCGGACGGCCGCAAGACCTTTCTCGACTTCCGCGAAAAAGCCCCGCTGGCCGCGACTGCCGACATGTACCTCGACAAGGAAGGCAACGTCGTTCCGGATCTGAGCACTCGCGGGCACTTGGCGGTCGGCGTGCCGGGCACCGTGTCCGGGATGGAAATGGCGCTGAGTAAGTACGGCACCAAACCGCGCAAGGAGATGATCGCCCCGGCGATCAAACTGGCCGAAGACGGTTTTGAACTGGAGCAGGGCGACGTCGAGTTATTGGAGTACGCCACGGACGTGTTCAAAAAGGACATGCGCGATTCCGGCTCGATCTTCCTCAGCAACGGCGAGCCCATGCAGGTCGGGCAGAAACTGGTGCAGAAGGATCTCGGCAAAACCCTGCGCACCATTTCCGAAAAAGGCAGCGACGGCTTCTATAAAGGCTGGGTGGCCGACGCGATCGTCACCTCCAGTCAGGCCAATAAGGGCATCATCACCCAGGCCGACCTCGACAAATACAAGACCCGCGAGCTCGCGCCGGTCGAATGTGATTACCGTGGCTATCACGTGGTTTCCGCGCCGCCGCCAAGCTCTGGCGGCGTGGTCATTTGCCAGATCATGAACATTCTCGAAGGCTATCCGATGAAGGAACTGGGCTTCCACTCGGCCCAGGGCATGCACTACCAAATCGAAGCGATGCGCCACGCCTATGTGGATCGCAACAGCTACCTCGGCGATCCGGACTTCGTGAAAAACCCGATAGAACACCTCCTCGACAAGAACTACGCGACCAAGCTGCGTGACGCCATCGCACCGCAAAAGGCTGGCGTCTCCGCTGAGCTGAAACCCGGCGTGGCACCTCACGAAGGCAGCAACACCACCCATTATTCGATCGTCGATAAATGGGGCAACGCGGTGTCGGTGACTTACACCCTCAACGACTGGTTCGGCGCGGGCGTGATGGCGAGCAAAACCGGGGTCATGCTCAATGACGAAATGGATGATTTCACTTCCAAAGTCGGCGTGCCGAACATGTACGGCCTGGTGCAGGGCGAAGCCAACGCCATCGCGCCGGGCAAGGCGCCGCTGTCGTCGATGAGCCCGACCATCGTCACCAAGGACGGCAAAGTGGTCATGGTGGTCGGCACGCCGGGCGGCAGCCGGATCATCACTGCGACTTTGTTGACCATGCTCAACGTGATCGATTACGGCATGGGGCTGCAGGAAGCCGTTGATGCGCCGCGTTTCCATCAGCAATGGATGCCGGAGGAAACCAACCTCGAAGACTTCGCCGCCAGCCCGGACACGCGCAAGCTCCTGGAAAGCTGGGGGCACAAGTTTGCCGGGCCGCAGGATCCGAACCACATCGCCGCGATCCTCGTCGGCGCGCCATCGCTGGGTGGCAAACCGGTGGGCAAGAACCGCTTCTACGGCGCCAATGATCCACGGCGCAACACCGGCTTGTCACTGGGCTACTGAGCAGCGTAAAAGGAGGGGCGGACGCTTGTCCGTCCCGGTCTTCAGGCAACCATCAAGGAAGGTAACTCATGAGCACGGCATTACTCATCATCGACGTCCAGCGGGCTTTGTGCGCCGGTGAATATGAGTGTTTCGATATCCAAAAAGTAATTACCCGAATCAACGACCTCAGTACTCGCGCACGCCAGGCGGGTATTCCGGTGGTGCTGGTTCAGCATGAAGAAGAGGGCGATCTGCTGACACACGGCAGCGAAGGCTGGCAACTGGCCGAGGGATTGACGGTTTCGGCTCAGGACAAGCGTGTACGCAAGACCACGGGCGACTCGTTCTACCAGACGCCGCTGGCAAAACTGATACCCAAAGAAGACTTCGAGAGGCTGATCATCTGCGGCCTGCAAACCGATTACTGCGTCAACGCCACCGTTCGCCAGGCCCATGAGCGCGGCTACGACGTGGTCATCGCCGCCGACGCCCATTCCACGGTCGATAACGGGACGCTCAGTGCCGAAGACATCATCGCCGAGCACAACAAGGACTGGGCGCACCTGACCGGTTCGGTGGCGCGGATTGATGTCAAACCGGCGGCTGGCATTACCTTTTAGGATCGTCTGACGAATCGCTGCCAGCAGATAGACCGCTATCGCTGGCAAGCCAGCTCCCACAGGGTTTTATGCCAGCCATATTTATCTGTGCATTCAAGGCTGACTCTCAGCTCCACAGATTTTTTGAGCACCCGCAGAACCTGTGGGAGCTGGCTTGCCAGCGAAAGCGTCAGGTCAGGCACCACACCGTCAGCCAGGGCTGCTCAGCGGCAGAAGTGATTCGCCTCAATCGCACTGAAGCAGCAGTCGCTCGATCTGCGCCAATTCCCAGGTGCTCAACAGACTCACCGGATCGGTTCCGTAACGCTGCCAGGTTTCCAGCAAACCCTCGCGACCCTCCGCGCTACGAGCACGTTCGCAGTGGTGCAGACGCTGACCTTCGAAGTCGAGCACCAGCCGCCAACCCTCCAGATCGACCGTCACAAGGTTCGGCCCGCACGGCTCATCGATGCGCCGCAAGGCAACGACTTCCAACGCAGCATCACGCAATCGCTGGCAGACTTCGCGGGCAGTGAGAAAGGCAGGCATGGCAAAACTCGACGAGTAACGGAATGCGCAAGCATAAAGCGCAGCGCCTGTGCTGTCTGCGGACACTGGCCCCGTCGCGCTCACTTGCGTAACATCCGCACCCTCTTTTTTCGCTTATCCATCAGGTACACCATGAAACCGACCCGTCTGCGCGCCGATGTCCTGGCCGGACTCACCACCTCGTTTGCGCTGTTGCCCGAATGCATCGCCTTTGCGCTCGTGGCGCACCTCAATCCGTTGATGGGTCTTTATGGCGCTTTCATCATTTGCACATTGACCGCACTGTTCGGCGGGCGCCCGGGGATGGTGTCCGGCGCGGCCGGGTCAATGGCGGTGGTGATTGTGGCGCTGGTGGTGCAACACGGCGTGCAATATCTGCTGGCAACGGTGCTGCTCGGCGGACTGGTGATGATGGCGTTCGGGTTGCTGCGTCTGGGCAAACTGGTGCGCATGGTGCCGCACCCGGTGATGCTCGGCTTCGTCAACGGCCTGGCGATTATCATTGCGCTGGCGCAACTGGAACATTTCAAAAGCGGTGAACACTGGCTCAGCGGTTCGCCGCTGTACCTGATGACTGGCCTGGTGGCGTTGACCATGGCCATCGTCTATTTGTTGCCACGCCTGACCCGCGCGGTGCCGCCCGCGCTGGTGGCAATTCTTGGCGTCGGTCTGCTGGTGTATCTGCTGGGCCTGCCGACTCGCACCCTCGGTGACATGGCGCACATCGCCGGTGGCTTGCCGACCCTGGCGATGCCCGACATCCCGTGGAATCTGGAGACGCTGTCCATCATCGCGCCTTACGCGATCCTGATGGCCATGGTCGGCCTGCTGGAAACCCTGCTGACCCTGAACCTCACCGATGAAATCACCGAAACCCGTGGCTACCCTGATCGTGAATGCGTGGCCCTCGGCGCAGCGAACATGGTCTCCGGTGTGTTCGGTGGCATGGCGGGTTGCGCGATGATCGGCCAGACCGTGATCAACCTGAGTTCCGGTGGACGCGGACGTCTGTCCGGGGTGGTGGCCGGGGTGCTGATTTTGCTGTTCATCCTGTTTCTGTCGCCGTTGATCGAGCGTATCCCGCTGGCGGCGCTGGTCGGTGTGATGTTTGTGGTGTCGCAACAGACTTTCGCCTGGGCCTCGTTGCGTGTGTTGAACAAGGTGCCGCTCAACGATGTGCTGGTGATCATCGCCGTGACCATCATCACCGTGTTCACCGATCTGGCCACAGCCGTGCTCTGCGGGATCATCATCGCCGCGCTGAACTTCGCCTGGCAGCAGGCCCGCGAGCTGTACGCCGATGCCCACGACGAGGCCGACGGCAGCAAGCTCTACCGCCTGCACGGCACGCTGTTCTTCGCCTCGACCACACCGTTCCTCAACCAGTTCGATCCGGCCAACGATCCGTCGCTAGTGACCCTGGATTGCAAGCACCTGAGCTTCGTCGACTACTCGGCCATCGCCGCGCTGAAAACCCTGCGTGAACGCTACGCCAAGGCCGGCAAGCATTTGCGCGTATTCCATCTGTCCGAACGCTGCAAGAAAATGCTCAAGCGTGCCGGGGTCGAGCACGACTGACCTGCGTCATTCAGTCCTTGAACAGCGTCTTGCCGAGAATCCGTGCGACCTGCTCGGTGGAGTAGGGCTTGGCGAGGAAGTCGTAGCCTTCGCAGCCACTTTTCGCCAGTTCTTCGCTGTAGCCGGACGTCAGGATCACCGGCAAATCCGGTCTGCGCCGACGCAGCTCCTTGGCCAGCGCGACGCCGGTGATGCCAGGCATGACCACATCGGAAAACACCGCGTCGAAAGCTGTGGCTTGCGGGCCGATCAGTTGCAGCGCTTCTTCGGCATTGGTCGCCCACGCCGTTTCGTAGCCCAGATCCTGCAGGATCTGATTGGCAAACTTGCCGACTTCCAGATTGTCTTCAACCACCAATACCCGGCGTTTGGCATTGCCGCACGGTAACTCGGCGAGGGCTTCGAGTGTCGGCAGGCTGACTTCCCCGGCTTCGGCCTGCGGCAGGTACAACGTAAACACCGTTCCCTGGCCGATCACGCTGGCGGCATCCACATTACCGCCGGACTGTTTGGCAAACCCGAACACCTGCGACAGTCCAAGCCCCGTACCCTTGCCGACCACTTTGGTGGTGAAGAACGGCTCGAAAATATGCTCGAGGGTATGCGCATCGATGCCCGGGCCGTTATCCGACAAGGCGATTGCCACGAATGCCTCGCGAGAGCCGGCATGCCCACGGATGGCCGGTAGCGGCAGGTTGCCGGTCAGACGCAATTTGAGGGCGCCCTCGCCATCCATGGCATCGCGGGCATTGAGTGCGATGTTGATCAGCGCGGTTTCGAACTGGCTCAGATCGACGTGGATATAGCAGGGTTCATCAGGCAGCTCGACGCTGACCTGAATCCGCGCACCGGTGACGGTTTCGAGCATTTCGCCGATGTTTGCCAGACGCTGGCCGGCATCGACGATCTCCGGGTTGAGCGGCTGGCGCCGGGCGAATGCGAGCAGTTGATGGGTCAACTTGGCGGCACGCTCGACTGTATCGGCCACCGCGCCGAGGTAACGCTGGCGCCGCTCGGCCGATAGATCCGGCTGGCGCAAAAAATCCATCGACGAGCGAATGATCGTCAGCAGATTGTTGAAATCGTGAGCCACGCCGCCGGTCAACTGGCCGATGGCTTCAAGCTTCTGCGACTGACGCAATGCGGCTTCGGTCTGCGCCAGGCGCGCGCTGCGCTCCTCGACCCGTTGTTCCAGCGTCGCGTTCAATTCGGCCAGCGCGTTCAAACCTTCGCGAACTGCAGCATCGGCGCGCACCCGCTCGATGTGTGCCCACGAACGCTCGGTGACTTCACTCAGCAGCGCCAGTTCATAGCTGGACCAAAGACGCGGCGCGTTGTCATGGATGGCCATCAATGCGGTCAATCGACCGTTTTTGATCAGCGGCATGCAAATGGTCGCGGTGATGCCGATGGCCTGGAAAGTGGCGGCTTCCTCGTCGGGCAATTCCGTCAGGTTGTCGTTGATCTTCAACGGCTCGCCGGCGCGAAGAAGGCTGACGGCTTGCTCGCCGAAATCCTTGAGCCGGTATTGGCCGACGATGCTCGGCGAGCCCGCTGCCGGCCAGTCGCCACGAATGGTGAAGCCGTCCTCATCGGCATCCATGTCGGCGTAGGCGCAGTTCGACAGTTGCAGATGCTCGGCGAGCAAACGGGTGGTGGCCGCGAGGATCGTCTGGGCGTCGGTGGCCGTGGCAACGGCATTGCTGATGGCATCGAGTACTGCCAGGCGTTGATTGAGAAACACCGTTTGCGTGGTTTCGGTGACGGTGTCGAGCATGCCGACTACGTTGCCGAGCGAGTCGCGGATCGGGCTATAGCAAAAGGTGAAATAGGCTTTCTCCGGGCCATCACCCCGGATGATCTTCAGCGGAAAGTCTTCTATATAGGTGGCTTGCCCGGCGAACGCTGCATCGGCAATCGGGCTGATATTGCTCCAGGCTTCTTCCCACACATCGCTGAATGCACGGCCCAACGCTTCGGGTTTGTTGCCGAGAATGGGCAAGAATGCGTCGTTGTATAGCGTAATCAACTCGCAACCCCAGACGATGGCTTGGGGAAAGCGTGAAGCGAGGGTCAGCGAAACGGTGGTCTTGAGTACATCGGGCCAATCCGCCAGCGGACCGAGGGAGGTGTTGTCCCAGTCATGGTGCCGTATCCGATTGGCCATCTCCGTGCCGTTTTGCAGCCAGTCTGTCATGAAGTTAGATACCTTGCGCGCCACCGGAATAGTAGACAGACACTGGTGCGGGGTATTTGGTTTCAGAGTCGGAAATCTGAATCACGACCCACACGTCATGGCGTGATCCAGATCCCGAATTTTTGCTTTTTCAGGCATCGATGGCCGGGAAGTCGATGTCCGGCAGGGCAAGGTTGTTCAGATAGTTGGTCAGGGTTTGCGCAGCGATCAAAGCCACCACTTCAACCAACTTGGCATCATCGATACCGGCGGCGCGGGCGGCGGCAATTTGCTCGTCGCTCAAGCGGCCACGGGTCTCCGTGATCTGGCGGGCGAGGGTTGCAAAGGCATTCAACTCACCCTGGCGCGCCGCAAGGATGTCTTCGGACGAAAGCCCGGCCTTGGCGCCGAACAGCGTATGCGCCGCCAAGCAATAGTCGCAACCGTTGGCTTGCGAGGTGGCGAGGTAAATGGATTCTTTTTCCTTGCCCGTCAGCGATACCTTGCCGAGCGCGGTGGAAATTTGCAGATAAGCGGAGAGGCCCACGGGCGATTTGGCCAGCGTTGCGAAGACGTTAGGCAGAAAACCGATGTTCTTCTTTACACCTTCGAGCAATGGGCGAGTGGCGTCAGGTGCGGTTTCGAGGGTGACAGGTGCGATGCGGCTCATGATGATTCTCCAGATAGACCGGCGCGTTGTGCGTCGGGTATGGAGAGGATGTTAATGAGGAGTGTTGGCGTATTGGGTGCAAATCGTTGACGATATGCGACAGATCGTCCAAATGTCTCGGAGTGCTTATGGATCGCTTATCGACCTTGCTCAGCCATTTCGGCGTGAACGCCGGCACGTTTCACAGCGGCGCTTTTTGCGGCATCAGCGCCCACGATGGCCATCAAGTCTGTGGACACGTTCATCTGCTGCAAGCAGGCCAGTTGCTGGTCAAACTCGGGGATGCCCCGGATGTACGGCTGACCGAGCCGACGCTGATTTTCTTTCCCAAACCTTACCCGCATCGGCTGTTCGCCGACGAAGCCGCTGGCGCTCAACTGGTCTGCGCGTCGCTGACGTTCGATGGCGGTGCGGGCAATGCCCTGGCAGCCGCGTTGCCGGATTATCTGATGCTCAAACTCGATGAAATACCTGAGCTGGCCGGCACGCTGGACTGGCTGTTCAAGGAAGCGTTCGACGGACATTGCGGGCGTGAAGCGGTGATGGATCGACTGTTCGAGCTGTTGGTGATTCTGCTGTTGCGCCATCTTCTTGGCAGCCGCGACCAGCGTCCGGGCATGATGGCGGGGCTCGCGGATGCACGGCTGGCGCGGCCGCTGAGCCTGATCCATGAGCAACCCGCCAAGGCCTGGAGCGTCGCGGAACTGGCGGCCGCAGCAAATTTGTCCCGGGCGGGTTTTGCCGAACATTTCCGTAAAGTGGTGGGGCAGACGCCGGTGGATTATCTGGTGAGCTGGCGCATCAGCCTGGCGCAAAAGCGTCTGCGCGAAGGCCGACCGATTGCGCTGATCGCCGAAGAAGTCGGCTACGAAAGTCCGTCGGCGCTGGCCCGCGCGTTTCGCCGCAAGACTGGACTCAGTCCTCGGGAGTGGAAGGCTAGCGACGCCCCGGCCTGATTATTTGGCGAACTTCTTTGCCCCCGCCACACAGAAAATCACGCCGACCGTCACCGCGATCATGCCGGGGCTGACCTGCTCATGCAGCAACGTCGCCGCCAATGCCAGACCGAAAAACGGTTGCAGCAATTGCAATTGCCCGACCGCCGCGATCCCGCCTTGAGCCAGGCCGCGATACCAGAATACGAAGCCGATCAGCATGCTGAACAGCGACACATAAGCCAGGCTCAACCACGCCGGGAGGCTGATGCCGCTGAACGAGGCGGGCGCCAGCCACAGGCTCAGCGTCGCCATCAATGGCAACGTCAACACCAACGCCCAACAGATCACCTGCCAGCCGCCGAGGGTTCGCGAGAGTTTGGCGCCTTCGGCATAACCGAGGCCACACGCCAGAATCGCCGCCAGCATCAACAGGTCGCCGACGGGGGAAGCGGTCAGCCCTTGGGACACGGCAAAACCGACCACCAGCAAACTGCCAAGAATCGAGAATAACCAGAACACCGGGCGCGGACGTTCGCCGCCGCGCAGCACTGCAAACATCGCGGTGGCCAGTGGCAACAATCCTACAAACACAATCGAATGAGCCGACGTCACGTGTTGCAGCGCCAAGGCCGTCAGCAAAGGAAAACCGAGTACCACGCCGAACGCGACGATCATCAGCGACCACCATTGCGCCCGTACAGGACGGCACTGGCGAAACAGCCTCAACACAATCACCGCCAATGCACCGGCGATGGCGGCTCGGGCCACGGTCAGAAACACCGGATCGAACGCCTGCACTGCCAGGCGCGTGGCTGGCAGCGAGCCGCTGAAAATCACCACGCCGATGAAACCGTTGATCCAGCCGCTGGTTTTTTCCATGACCGGGTTTTGTAGAGCAGAGGTTGTTTGCATGCGGCTTCATACTCAAATGTAGAGTTGCGTTGGGCAAATCCTCGGCCTCAGAATCAGGACAATCAAATAATTGTCATGGATACATCCCGCCATGCCGCGCTCTCGCTACAAAAACCTTGTTGACGCTTATGCCGCTGACATCCGTGCCGGCCGTCTGGCGCCCGGCACGCGCTTGCCCACCCACCGGCAACTCGCCGCCAGCGAAGGCCTGGCCCTGGTCACGGCGTCGCGGGTGTACGCCGAACTCGAAGCCATGGGCTTGGTCAGCGGCGAGACCGGGCGCGGTACGTTCGTGCGGGAAATCTCGTTGCCGCCGGGGCAGGGCGCCGATCAGAAGGACGTTGCTGTCGGCATGGTCGACCTCAATTTCAACTATCCGTCGCTGCCCGGTCAGGCTGATCTCTTGCGCACGGCGTTGCGCCAATTGGCATTGTCCGGTGATCTCGAAGCACTGCTGCGTTACCAGCCTCACGCCGGCCGGCCTCATGAACGAGCATCGGTCGCGCGGCATTTGCTCAGTCGTGGTTTACAGGTGGATGT
The DNA here is from genome assembly GCF_021605415.1 of Pseudomonas syringae. Classification (GTDB taxonomy): domain Bacteria; phylum Pseudomonadota; class Gammaproteobacteria; order Pseudomonadales; family Pseudomonadaceae; genus Aquipseudomonas; species Aquipseudomonas syringae_S. The sequence continues at coordinate 56,189 of NZ_WKEQ01000033.1, read as the reverse complement.
CGGGCAGGTATTGATCGTCAACGGTGCCCAACAAGGGCTGGCGGTGTCGTTGATGGCGCTGCTCAAACCGGGCGATGTGATCGCCGCCGATGCCTTGACCTATTCGGGCTTCAAGGTGTTGGCCGATGTGCTGCATCTGGAGGTGGTGGGCATTCCTTGCACGGAGACCGGGCCGGATCTTCACGCGTTGGAAAAACTCTGCCGCAGTCGTTCGGTGCGCGCTGTTTACAGCATGCCGACGTTGCACAATCCGCTGGGTTGGGTAATGCCCCTTGAACAACGTGAACAACTGGTTTCGATAGCTCGCCGGCATGATCTGACGATTATTGAGGACGCGGCCTACGCCTTTCTGGTCGAAAATGCACCGCCTCCGCTGGCGGCTCTGGCACCAGAGCGCACTGTGTATGTGTCTGGACTGTCGAAAAATATCGCCACGGGATTGCGGGTCGGTTTTATCGCTGCGCCGGTGTCGTTGGTTTCAGCGCTTGAGCGCATCATCCGTGCAACCACTTGGAACACGCCGGGCGTCATGACGGCGATTGCCTGTGGCTGGCTCGACGACGGCACGGTCGAGCGGCTTGAAACGCAGAAACGCAGCGATGCACAGGCGCGGCAAAATCTGGCGGCCAAGCGGTTGAAAGGACTGCGGTGCATGGGGCATCCGTCTTCGTACTTTTTATGGCTGCCGCTGCCGGAAGATGCGCGTGCCGATCACATTGCCGTGCAACTGATGCACGAACAGATAGCCGTCTCCGTTGCCGAACCGTTTGCGGTATCAGTCCACGTGCCCCACGCGATTCGCCTGGCATTGGGATCAGTCGAGATGGCTGTCCTGGATCAAGCGTTGATCAAAGTGAAGCAAGTGGTCAGCGCTTACATGTAGCGCGACACGCCTTGGGGGATTACCCTTTTCCTCGCCTGTTAATGTTGCCTTGGGATGCTTGATGAAAAACGCTGCTTTACTGACCTTTGCTTTGTGCCTGAGCACGCCAGCCTTTGCTGCCGGCGATGCCGAAGCGGGCGCCAAGCTATTCCCGCGCTTGTGCGGTGGCTGCCATCAGGTTGGTGAATCGGCACGCCCGGCGTTCGGCCCTGAGCTCAACGGCATCGTCGGCCGTCGAGCCGGCACTTCGGCGAACTATATCTACTCCGATGCGATGAAAAGTTCAGGCATTACGTGGGATCGCGAAACCCTCACGGCGTACCTCAAAGACCCGAAAGGCGTGGTGCCGGGCACGCGGATGATCTTCTGGGGCCTGAGCGATGAAGAGAAGGTCGACAACCTGTTGGCCTACCTGCAAAGCTTCCCGGAATAGAAATCCCCACAGTAGGAGTTGCCGAAGGCTGCGGCAGCTCCATTTATTTCGACAATTTCAGGCGTTCACCATGCCCCGTTTGCTATTGATTGCCCCGTTGATGCTCGGCATGGGCCTGGCCCATGCCGGCATTCCAGTGTTCACCGCCACCTGCCCGGGCAAGATCGAAGTCCACGCGGACGAGGGCGGCCCGATCTACATCAACGGCAAGGAAGGCAAACTGAAAACCTTTAACGAAAACTACTACGAAGCCCAAGGCGCCGGAGTGACGATCTCATTGAGCATCAACCCCGACGGTTCGCTCGACGTTTCCTACACTGCGAAAAACAGAGCCCACGGTGTCTGTGAGCTTCTCAAACGTACCGTGTAGGAGCTGCACAGTGTCATCGCATGCGTCAGTCTTTGTCGGAAGCTTCTTTTTGCCTTTGTAATCCAGGTCTGACAGACGTATTCAGCTGACCAAAATGGGCTCGATAGTGGCACTCGGCTAGGCATTGCGGAACCGTTTTCAGCCTGTCAGTCTCGGCGCCCATCGCACCAAGGAGCCAGGTGATCAAGGATGAGCGGATACGTTCCCAACCCCCCCAAAAACCGTCGCTACGCTGAAGCCACACCCGTTGATATCCATGCCGGACATTGGGCTGAATACGAAAAGCACGGCAAACAGCCCGCGCCCGCCAAACAGAAAACCAGCCTCGCGCTGCGCATCGGCGTGTTCTTCGACGGCACCCTGAACAACGCCAGCAACGCCGCTTCCGGCATGCTGTGCGGCGCACACCACCCCATCAAACCCGAAGACGTCGACGCAAGTTGCAAGCCGTACATGGCCGATCCGGAAGGCAGCTACGGGAACGACACGAGCAATATTGCGAAGCTTTTTGAGTTGTACCCGGCGAAGGAGGTGGGTGACGCGGAGTCGAAACGGGTCATGCGCAGTCTTTACATTGACGGCATCGGCACGACGTCGGGGGAAGAAGACAGCATGGGCGGTGCGGCGACGGGGCGTGGTGGTACGGGGGTGGCCGGGAAAGTGCAAAAGGCATTCGTTGCGATGAGCAAGTTGATCCAGCAAGCGACGAACGATTATCCCGATGGCGAAATAGCTTCGCTGACATTCGATACTTTTGGGTTCAGTCGAGGAGCCGCAGCCGCGCGTCATTTCGCTAATGAAATCGTGCGCTGCAAACAGGGGCCGCTGGGTGAAATCCTGCGGAGCAATTCGAATGGTTTCAGTCCAATGTTCGATGGACGTTTCAACAGCGAAATCATCATGGGGTTTATTGGGCTGTTCGACACTGTTCCGTCGATTGCCGGTTTAACAAACCTTGGAAATCTCGAAAGTCCGGTGGCGCCGGGGATCAAGTTGTATCTTGACCGCCAATATTTCACTGACGTAGTGCAATTAGTCGCTCGCGATGAACACCGAGCGAACTTCGCGCTGAGCCGCGTTTCGCCCGCGCATCCCGAGATTACCGTGCCAGGTGCGCATTCGGACATTGGCGGTGGCTACCGAGAGGAAGTAGAAGAGTGCGTTCTCGTCGGTCCCATGCAGGCACTGACGGTTCGGCAAGGAACGGATATTCGCGCGACCTCAATCTATCAAGACGCTTTAGCCGATAAAGCCGCAATGGTTGCAAGCGGATGGCCGGAAGAAATGCTGGAAATCGTGACGCCTGCACCGAGTCCGCTACCCCATTCAAAACCAACGTTTGAGCCGGAGCAAATGCGCGCATACGCCGGTTTGCAGCTCAGGCGACCGGTCAGTGGCAAACTGTCGGTGGTGTATCTGCGGTTGATGCATAAATTGGCTAAGGAGAAGGGTGTGCAGTTTGATGTGATCGACGATAACGATCCTGCTTACCGTGTTCCATCGGACCTACAGCCTTTTTGCGAAAGTGTTCTTGCGGGTAACTATGAGCCAAATCCTCAAGACGAAAAATTGCTTAAGTTGAAATACATTCATATGTCCGCGAACTGGAGTAATCCCTTGGGTGGAAGTCGTGAGCGTGGGATGAGTATCCGATACACCAATGCGCCAACCGAAAACGGAATAAGGGTAAGGCATCCTCATGTGTCTGACTCACTATGGAGAGTGTTCTGATGCGTCTGTTTTTTTTCATCGCTGGATTGCTGGTCATTTCCGGCTGTCACGCAAACAGTTTTGCGGAAAGCGAACTCACGAGAAAATGGTGGAGCCTCAGCTTCAACGAGCCGTTCTATATGAAAGTCTGGGTAGAAGACAGCGCGGTTGAAGACATCAACGGTAAGTTGTTTCGACGCACCGGTGGCGGTGTTGCAGCGGGTGGTGAGCCTGAAGATGGAACCGATTCTGCGAGGGGATGGAAAAACAACATCACCGGCAGCATTCGGGAGGTGGTCGGGGCGGATTTACCCAAACGTATTTACGTTCGGTGGCAATCGATCGTTGAGCCACAAACTTATCGTGCCTGGGTCGATATTCCTGAAGAGGCCAGGGAAATAATGCGTGCCTCGATTACCAAGCCCTGTCCGGCTTCACCGGAGAGACCCGCTGGTACGATTGCGTTCGTCCGAGTGGGTCTTGCACCTGGTGGCGTCGTGCAGGTTTGGGTTTCCGATAATTGTCTAAAACCAGTCAAAGTCGCCCGAGCCCAGGCAAAAGTGGAACCCCTGGGGCCGCATCTAGGGAAGTCTGGCGGCAATTACTATCCGCTGCCTGAACCATCCAAACGCTATATCCAGCAATTCGGCATTCCCTACGGCAGTTGGTGATCCACTTTCACATCCACCCAGGCAAAGCTTCACGGGTAAAACCCGAACGCACCCAAATTGATATCATGCTGCCATCACTTCCGGTAAAGTGTGCGCCGCCCGCGAGATGGATCCCGGGCGTTTACCCATGGAGTCTTGCAGTGAAATATCTGAGCAAAATCGTCGCCGCCGCTGTGTTCGGCGTAGTTCTCGCGGGTTGCACCGGCGCCCCGATGAACACCCAGCATTACGACAGCAGCCAATACACCGTCATTGGTCATAGCGAAGCCACCGCTACCGGCCTGTTGCTGTTCGGCGTCATCCCGATTCAGCAGAACAGCCGCTTTGTCCGCGCGCAGAATGCCGCGATCAAAGCCAAGGGCGGTGACGCCATGATCAACACGCAGGTGCAGGAGAATTGGTTCTGGGCTTGGGTGCTGACCGGCTACACCACCACGATTTCCGGTGACGTAGTGAAGCTGAAAACCGTGCAATAAACGCAACGGCTTGACGCAAAAAAGCCCGGCTGATCAGGCCGGGCTTTTTATTGGGTGCTGCGTTTGGAACGTTGCGCTCGCTTATACAGCGCGGCTTTCAATCAGACGATCCGACCCGCCTTCAGCCACACGACGTTCGATCAGACGATCAGCGCCACCTTCAGCGACACGGTTTTCGATCAGGCGATCAGACCCGCCCTCAGCCACACGACGTTCGATCAAACGATCAGCGCCACCTTCAGCGACACGGTTTTCGATCAGACGATCCGAACCGCCTTCGGCGATCATGGTGCGTGGTGGTTGCGCGGCAAAGGCGTTTACTGCGAAAACCGAGAAAGCAATGCTGAGAAGGATTTGGCGTTTCATGATCGTGTGCTCCGAGGTGTTGTTGGGTATGGAGCTGATCTTACGCCGCGAATTTTTTATGAGAACTTCATAGTGCTGATGGTGACTATCGATGTCAGCGATGGCTGCTCAATCGCCTGTCAGGCGCCCGTCGCGCGTATGCAGAGTTCGCCAGTGGCGCGGGTCAGGGCGAGGTTGTGCAGGGCGTCTACGGTCAGATTCGCGCGTGCGGTGGCGAGCCATGCCGAGCAGTTCGGGTCGCGACGATAGGGCGTGAACGCAGCGTATTGCTGCAGCAAACGGGTTTGCAGTTCATCCAGACGCGGTCGAATCTGTTTGCCCAGATCCGGACGCGGCGTGTCCGGTGCCGCCCCGGCAGCCTGCCATTTAGCCAACAGACCGTATTGCACCAGTTTGTTGGCCTCCATTTGTGCGGCGATCAATTGCGCGACGTCTTCGGGATCCAGTTTGCGCTCGGTTGCCAGTGTCCTGGCATTGGCGATCACCTGCGCCTCGCGGGCGCTGTCCTGAATCGGCTTACCGCTGTCCCACTTTGTCAACGCCACCAAGTCACCGATGTTCAACCGCTCGTTCAGCGTCACCAGCAGCGGTTGCAATGTGTCGGGTGCCGTGGCCGCTTGAGCGGTGCCGGCTAACAGAGCGAGAAGGGCGCAGGGCAATAAGCGAGGGGAGCGGGGCATTGGCAGACTCTCGACGGGCATGAAATGAGGGATCCAGATTAAGCAAAATCCTGCCCTGAAAACAACGCTATAAAGCCATGCCGCCTGCGGCAGCTCCTACAAGGGGGGTAAGCCATCCGAATCCACCCGATAAGAAAAACCGATACCCCCTTAAGGATTTCCCAGAGGCGTGCAATGCACGGGCGGCTTTAGAGTCTCGTCCAGTGTTCGTGCTGTCGGCGTGCAGCCATGGCCGAACCTTCAACGATTGATAAAAACAAAAACAAATAGGTGAAAGACATGAGTCACGAGACGGTCGATATCAAGGCGTGGATCGACAACCGACCGGTTGCCGGCTACCAGTGGCTCATCATGAGCCTGTGTTTTTTCATTGTGTTGTTCGATGGTTTTGATGTGGCGGTGATGGGGTTTATCGCGCCTTCGCTGATTCAGGAATGGGGGCTTTCGAAAGCGGCGTTCGGCCCGGTGATGAGTGCCGGCATGGTCGGCCTGGCCATTGGCGCTTTGACGGCCGGCCCTTACGCCGACCGGTTGGGTCGCAAGAAGGTGCTGCTGTTCGCGGTGACCGGTTTCAGTGTGTTGAGCCTGGCCTGCGCCTTCGCGCGCAATCCTTATGAGTTGGCGGCGCTGCGGCTGTTGACCGGGGTGGCCTTGGGCGCGGCGTTGCCGAACACCACGACGCTGCTGTCCGAATACCTGCCCGAGCGTAATCGTTCGCTCTTTATCACCATCATGTTTACTGGTTTCAATATGGGTTCGGGGATGGGCGGCTTTCTGGCGGCCTGGTTGATCCCTAGCCATGGCTGGCAGGCCGTGTTGCTGGCCGGGGGGATTTTGCCGCTGGTGCTGCTGCCGTTCCTGTGGCTGCTATTGCCTGAGTCCGCACGTTTCCTGGCGGCGCGAAATGCCTCGGCCAGTCAGATTGCCAAGGTGCTGAACAAACTCGGCGGCACGTTCACTGCCGCGACAAAATTCGTTGTCAGCGAACCGCAGGCGCAAAGCAAGGCGCCAGTGCGCATGTTGTTCTCCGAGGCCTATCGCTTCGGCACCGTGGCGCTGTGGATGACCTACTTCATGGGCCTGCTGGTGATTTACCTGACCATGGGCTGGATGCCGACGCTATTGCGTGAAGGTGGTTTGTCCATCGAACGCGCGGCGACCATCACCGGGCTGTTCCAGATCGGCGGCACGGTCGGTGCGATTGTCGTGGGTTGGGCGATGGATCGACGCAACCCGAACAGTGTGATCGCCACCTCGTATGCCTTGGGCGGCGCGTTCATTCTGTTGCTCGGCGCGTTCAGCCTGGAATCGAGCCTGTTAGCGTTTGGCGTGGTCGCGGCGGGTTTCTGCATGAGCGGCGCGCAGACCGGCCTTAACGCCTTCGCGCCGGGCTATTACCCGACGGACTTCCGCGCCACGGGCGTCAGCTGGATGCTGGGTATCGGTCGTTTCGGGGCTATCTTTGGTTCACTCATCGGTGGCGCGGTGCTCAGCCTAGGCTTGGGCTTGCCGTTGCTGTTCGCGCTGTTGAGTGTGCCGGCCTTCATCGCTGCACTGGCGATTCTGGCCAACGGTCATGCACGGCGCCGGGTTGCCCGAACCGTGCTGGCGCAATAACTTTCTTCAGCCCACCTTAAGCAAATACGGGAATTTTTTATGGCACGCATCATCGGTGGCCTCGCTGTTTCTCATACACCCACCATCGGCTTTGCCGTCGACCACGACAAGCAGAACGAGGCGGCCTGGGCGCCGATCTTTGAAGGTTTCGAGCCGATCAAGGTCTGGTTGAAAGAGCAGAAGCCGGACGTGCTGTTCTACATCTTCAACGACCATGTGACGTCGTTCTTCTTCGACCACTATGGCGCGTTCTCGCTGGGCGTGGATGAGCGTTACGAAGTCGCCGACGAAGGTGGCAATCCGCGCTCGCTGCCGGCAGTGGGCGGCCATGCGGCGCTGTCGCGGCACATCGGCCAAAGCCTGATGGCCGATGAGTTCGACATGAGTTTCTTCCGCGATAAACCGCTCGATCACGGCTTCTTCTCGCCGATGTCGGCGCTGTTGCCGTGCGAGCCGGAGTGGCCGGTGGAAATCGTGCCATTGCAGGTGGGCGTGTTGCAGTTCCCGATTCCCAGCGCGCTGCGTTGCTACAAGCTCGGTCAAGCGCTGCGTCGGGCCATCGAAAGCTATCCGGAGGACTTGAAAGTGGCCATCGTCGCCACCGGTGGCGTTTCCCATCAGGTGCATGGCGAGCGCTGTGGATTCAATAACCCTGAGTGGGATGCGCAGTTCATTGATCTGCTAGTCAACGACCCGCAACGCCTCACCGAAATGACCCATGCCGAATACGCCACCCTCGGCGGCATGGAAGGCTCGGAAGTGATCACTTGGCTGATCATGCGCGGCGCGATGTCTGCCACGGTGAAAAACCTGCATCAGGATTACTACCTGCCATCCATGACCGGGATCGCCACGCTGTTGCTGGAAAATCAGGATCGTCCGGTGCCGGTCGACGCCAACGCGCGGCATTTGCAGCACATGCAACACCAATTGGCCGGCATCGAGAAACTCGAAGGCACTTACCCGTTCACCCTGGAACGCAGTGCCAAGGGTTATCGCCTGAACAAGTTCCTGCACCGGATGGTCGAGCCGCAATGGCGCGAGCGTTTTCTTGAAACGCCGGACGTGCTCTTCGAGGAGAGCGGGTTGAGCGAAGAGGAACGCGATCTGCTGCGCCGTCGTGACTGGCGTGGATTGATTCAATACGGGGCAATTTTCTTCGTGCTGGAGAAACTTGCAGCGGTACTCGGTGTGCCCAATCTGCAGATTTATGCCGCGATGCGCGGGCAGAGTCTGGAGGATTTCATGAAAACCCGGAACCAGCAGGTGCTGTATTCGGTGGCGGGAAGGGCGCCGCGCTGATCGCTTGATATCGCTTTGAATGACGGCCCTTCACCGGGCCGTTTTCTGAAAATCTTAGCCACTTGATTCAACTGCGCCTGTAAAGACGGGCGCGGCGCATTTCCATACCCAAAATCGGAAAACAATAACAATGAAAATCACCGTAAAACATCGCAGTGTCTGCACGCTGGCGGTTGCCTGCGTTCTCCCCATGGAAGGCTGGGCCGCCGGTTTTCTCGACGATGCCAGCGCCAACCTGAACCTGCGCAATTTCTACATTAATCGCAATTTCACCAACCCGGCGAACGCGCAAGGCAAGGCCGAAGAATGGACACAGAGTTTTATTCTCGACGCCAGATCCGGCTTCACCCAGGGCACCGTCGGATTTGGTGTGGATGTGTTGGGGTTGTATTCGCTGAAGCTCGATGGCGGTAAAGGTACGGGTGGCACGCAGTTGTTACCGGTCGATGGCGACGGGCGTCCGGCCGATGATTTCGGTCGGTTGGCGGTCGCCGGGAAAATGAAAATCGGCAAGACCGAAGTGAAGGTGGGGGAGTGGATGCCAGTGTTGCCGATCCTGCGTTCCGACGATGGCCGCTCATTGCCGCAAACCTTTCGCGGCGGCCAGATCACCTCGCAGGACATCGCCGGCCTGACCTTATATGGCGGGCAGTTCCGGCAGAACAGTCCGCGTAACGACTCGAGCATGGAAGACATGTTCATGCAGGGCAAAACCGCGTTTACCTCCGACCGTTTCAATTTCGTCGGCGGCGAATACAGCTTCAATGACAAGCGCACGACGATCGGCGTGTGGAATGCAGAGCTCAAAGACATCTATCAGCAGCAATACGTGCAATTGCTCCACAGCCAGCCGCTCGGTGACTGGACGCTGGGCGCCAACCTCGGTTATTTCTGGGGCCGCGAGGACGGCAGCGCGCGTGCCGGCGACCTGGATAACCGTACCGTCTCGGCCATGCTTTCGGCCCGCTATGGCGGCAGCACCTTCTATGTCGGCCTGCAAAAGCTCACTGGCGACGATGCATGGATGCGGGTCAATGGCACCAGCGGCGGGACGCTGGCCAACGACAGTTACAACAACAGCTATGACAATGCCCGGGAAAAATCCTGGCAACTGCGTCACGACTACAACTTCGTGGCTCTCGGCGTTCCCGGCCTGACCCTGATGAACCGCTACATCAGCGGGGACAACGTACACACCGGCAGTGTGACGGATGGCAAAGAGTGGGGCCGCGAGTCCGAGCTGGCGTACACGCTGCAAAGCGGCACGTTCAAGAACCTCAATGTGCGCTGGCGCAATTCCAGCATTCGTCGCGATTACAGCAGCAATGAATTTGATGAAAATCGGCTGATCGTCAGCTATCCGTTCAGTCTGCTGTAAAGCAAACGTCAAAAGATCGCAGCGTGCCGCAGCTCCTACAGGGGCGGCGGGCTGCGATCTGTCGATCTTTATTTGGCTTGGGCAATCACCTGTCGGATCATGTCCATCAACGCCATGGCCACCGGCGAATGCAGACATCCATTGCGGTACGTCAGCCCGATCGCGCGGGTGGTCTGCTGCAACTCCAGCGGCAAAATGCACAGTTCACCTGATGCAATTTCCTGTTCCAGTTGATGTGCCGACACCGCGGCGAGCATGTCCGAGCGCAACAGCAGCCCGCGAATGATCGCCATGTCGCCGGTTTCCACCACCGGCCGGGGCGGGGCGATGCCGAACCGGCGGAAACACTCGTCGAGCATCTTCCGGGCCGGGGAACCTGCACGCGGTAACACCCATTGGGCGGCGCTGAGATCCTCACGCAGGACGGTTTTCGAATAGAGCGGATGGTCGCAACGCGCCAGCATTACCATGTCTTCGGTGAGTAACGAAACGCCAGTCAGATCGCTGGCGTAAGACGGCGAACGCAATGCGCCGAAAATGAAGTCCACGTCGCCGGCACGCAGTTCCGTCGCGAGCAAATCAAACGGACTTTCGTTGGTGATGACCTGGATCTTCGGGTGCTCGGCCATCAGTCGCACGATGGCTTCGGGCAATATTCGCGTGCGCCCCAGTGGCAGGGCGCCGACATGCACGACGCCTTGCAATGCGCCGCGCAGGGCGGTGAGATCCGTCTCGATATGGCGCAACTCGTTGAGCGCCCGGCGGATCGGAAAAAGGATTTCATGGCTGGCCCGGGTCGGTTGCAACCCGCGCGGTGTGCGTTCAAATAGCGGTTTGCCGCAGCCGCCCTCCATCACTTTCAAGGTCGAGCTGACAGCGGGTTGGCTGAGGCCCAGAAGGCTGGCGACTGTCTGCATGTGATGCGTTTCGCAGAGTTTGACGAAGACCTGCAGACGCCTGACCTGGAACAGATAAAGCGGCTCGACAGCTTGCTTGTCGCCACCACCCAACAAGCCCGGCACGCTGTCCAGCTCTGCCAAGACGCGCCGTGCCCGGGGCAACAGGCGCTGGCCGACATCGGTCAATCGCATGCCGTTAGCGTGGCGCTCGAACAATGCCACGTCGAGTCGCGCCTCCAGCTCCGATATCGAGCGGGTGACCACGGACTGAGCCCGAAACAACGCCTCGGACGCCTTGGACACGCTGCCGTAATCCGCCACACGCACGAAGGCGCGTATGTGCATCAGGTTGGGAAGTTCGCTCGGTTCCATGGGGGGGCAGGCTCAACGATGGGCTTCGCGGCAGGATATCCCTTTGCCCGAAGACAGTGGCAATAAAAAAAATGCATACCTCATACACATCAACGCATTACTCCGTGAGTTGCGCCGGTGCGATGCTCGTTCGAAACGCAGGAGGAGTATCCGCAAATGATCGAGTCACCGAAAACCGCGCTGGTGGTCAGCGCACATTCCGCCGATTTCGTCTGGCGTGCCGGCGGCGCGATCGCCCTGCATGCGCAGCAAGGCTACAACGTGCACATCGTCTGCCTGTCCTTCGGCGAGCGTGGCGAGTCCGCCAAGCTATGGCGCAAGGGCGAAATGAGCGAGGACAAGGTCAAAACCGCACGCCGCGAAGAAGCCCAGGCTGCCGCCGACATTCTGGGGGCCAGCGTCGAATTCTTCGACATCGGCGATTACCCGATGCGCGCAGACAAAGAGACCTTGTTCCGTCTCGCCGATGTGTTTCGTCGGGTGCAACCCGAATTCGTCCTCAGCCACTCGCTGAAAGACCCGTACAACTACGACCACCCGCTGGCCATGAACCTGACCCAAGAGGCGCGCATCATCGCTCAGGCTGAAGGCTACAAGCCGGGCGAAAAAATCGTCGGTGCACCGCCGGTGTACAGCTTCGAACCGCATCAGCCTGAACAGTGCGAATGGCGTCCCGACGTGTTGCTCGACATCACCTCGGTCTGGGACAAGAAATACGCCGCCATCCAGTGCATGGCCGGTCAGGAACATCTCTGGGAGTATTACACCCGCGTCGCCCAGCAACGCGGCGTGCAAGCCAAACGCAATGTTGGCATCACCTCGAAACGCGACATCGTTTACGGCGAGGGTTACCAGAGCATCTTCCCGCGTGTGACGGAGAATCTGGGATGAGCCATTTGATCGGAAAGACCGGCGTCGTCGTGCGCCATATCGACCGGGCGGAGCAGGCATTGGTCGATGAGTTGCAGCGTTATGGTGTCGCCACGATCCATGAAGCGCAGGGCCGCAAAGGCTTGCTGGCGCCTTCGATCACGCCGATTCAACGCGGCACGATGATCAGCGGTTCAGTGGTCACGGTGCTGGTCGCGCCGGGCGATAACTGGATGTTCCATGTGGCGGTCGAGCAATGCCTTCCGGGCGATATTTTGGTGGTCGCGCCCAGTTCTCCTTGCACCGACGGTTACTTCGGCGACTTGCTGGCCACCTCGCTCAAGGCCCATGGCGTGCGGGCGCTGGTGATCGATGCGGGCGTGCGTGACACCCACACCCTGCGGGAGATGGGCTTCCCGGTCTGGTCTCGGGCCATCAGCGCCCAAGGCACGATCAAGGAAACCCTCGGCTCGGTCAATCTGCCGCTGGTGTGCGGCGGGCAATTGGTCAACGCCGGCGACGTGGTGGTGGCGGATGACGACGGCGTGGTCATCGTGCGTCGCGCCGAGGTGGCGCAGGTCGTCGAAGCGAGCCGCGCCCGCGCTGATCTCGAAGAGCAGAAAGCGCTGCGACTGGCCAAAGGCGAGTTGGGTCTGGACATTTACAACATGCGTCCGCGCCTCGCCGAAAAAGGTCTGCGTTACGTCGACAGTCTTGACGAACTGGGTGATTGAGCCATGAGCCAGACACGCATTCCTTGCCTGCTGATGCGCGGCGGCACGTCCAAAGGCGCGTATTTTCTGGCCGGTGACTTGCCTGAAGAGCCGTCGGTTCGCGACAGCGTTTTGCTCGCGGTCATGGGTTCGCCGGATGAGCGGCAGATCGATGGCATTGGCGGCGGCGATTCGCTGACCAGCAAGGTCGCGATCATCCGGCCGTCCACGCGCAGTGACGCCGATGTCGACTATTTGTTCGCTCAAGTGGTAGTCAACGAGCCGCGTGTCGATTACGGCCAGAACTGCGGCAACATCCTTGCCGGGGTCGGGCCGTTCGCGATTGAGCGCGGACTGGTGACGGTGAAAGGCGACGTGACGCCGGTACGCATTTTCATGGAAAACACCGGGCAAATCGCAATTGCCCGGGTTCCGACGCCCGACGGTGCCGTCAGCTATGCGGGTGAGGCCCGGATCGACGGCGTGCCCGGCCATGCCGCGCCGCTGATCATCGAGTTCGAAGACATTGCCGGCTCCAGTTGCGGCGCGTTGCTGCCGACCGGCAACGCGGTGGATGTGTTCGACGGCATCGACGTGACGTGCATCGACAATGGCATGCCGGTGGTGTTGATTCGCGCGGGCGATCTGGGGCTTGGCGGTTATGAAAGCCCTGAGCAGCTCGACGCCGATACAGCGCTCAAGGCACGCCTGGAATCGATCCGCTTGCAGGCAGGCCCGCACATGAATCTTGGCGATGTGAGCCAGCGCAACGTGCCGAAAATGTCGCTGATCGCACCGGCCCAGGCGGGCGGGGCGCTCAGCACCCGGACGTTCATTCCCCATCGCTGCCACACCAGCATTGGCGTGTTCGGTGCGGTCAGCGTAGCGGCTGCGTGCCTGATTAACGGCAGCGTGGCGGCGGCTGTCGCCGATGTCAGTGAGGGCGATGTGCAGCGGATGCGAGTCGAACACCCGACCGGGGAGTTCACCGTGGAACTTCGCCTGCAAGAGGGCCAGATCGTCAGTTGCGGGCTGATGCGCACGGCGCGGCTGCTGTTCGACGGCGCGGTTTGTATTGCGTCGAGCTTGTGGAGCGGTCACTCGAAAAGATGACGTTTCACGTTCATGCACATCATAAGAACAAGAGGTTTTTTGCCATGCGACTGGGTTGGTATTCGGATCTGACGCCGAAAGAGAAACGCACCTATTGGGCGTGCTTCGGCGGTTTTACCCTGGACTCGATGGATTCGACGATTTACGCCTTGATGATGCCGGTGCTGATGACCGTGCTCGCGCTGAGCAAGTCCGACGCCGGGATGCTCGGCTCGGTGTCATTGATTGGCAGCGCGATAGGTGGCTGGGGCGCGGGCCTGTTGGCCGACCGCTATGGTCGGGTCAGGGTGATGCAAGGCACCGTGTTGTGGGTGGCGCTGTTCACCTGTCTGGCCGGGCTTTGCAGCAGCTTCTGGGAGTTCCTGCCGGTACGGTTTCTGCAGGGCATCGGCTATGGCGGCGAAGCCGTGGTCGGCGCGGTGCTGATCAGTGAAGCCATTGCCCCGGCCCTGCGCGGACGGGTTGCTGCTTCGGTGCAAAGCGGCTACGCCGTGGGTTACGCGATTTCACTGATTCTGATGCCGGTGGTCTTCGCGTTCTTGCCCGAAGACATCGCCTGGCGCGCCTTCTTCGCCATCGGCTTGCTGCCGGCATTTTTGATCTGGTTTATCCGTCGTCTGGTGCCGGAATCAGAGGCCTTCACCCGCGCCAGCCGTCAGACGAAGAAAATCAACCTGAAGGAGATTTTCGGCGGCGAACACCGTCGCGTCACAGTGATCAGCACCGTGCTGGCGAGCGGGATTTTCGGTGGCGCCTACATCATGATCACCTGGCTGCCGACCTACATGCGCATGGTGCTCAACCTGCCGGTGGCGTCGACGTCCGGCTACCTGGCCGTGAACATCATCGGTTCATTGCTGGGCCCGTTCATTTACGGCCGGATCAGCGACCACATCAGTCGCGGCAAGGCATTTATGTTATTTCTCGTTTGCCAGGCGTGTGTGGTGTCGGTCTACACGTTTGCCCCGATCAACATGGGCGTAACGTTGGGGCTGGGGTTATTGCTCGGAGCCTTTCAGGGCGGACTCGCCTCCGGATTGCCGGTCGCGTTCGCAGAACTCTACCCGACCCGCATCCGCGCCAACGGTGCCGGTTTCTGCACCAGTTTCGGCCGTGGCTTCGGCTCGATCATGCCGGCTGCCGTTGGTTTTGCTTCGACAAGCATGGGACTGCCCACCGCCATGGGCGTGTTTGCCATCACGTCGTACCTGATCGCGTTCATTGCGGCGCTGTGCCTGCCGAATGCGACGGGGGTTGATATGAACAGTGAAGAGCCGGTGCGCGAAGGGTTGCAAGAGAACGGCGTGGTGGAGCAGGTTCAGCGGACATAAAGGGTTCCGGAATGCTCCCGGATTGCGTCCACCGAAGATCCACTGTAGGAGTGAGCCTGCTCGCGAAAGCGTCAGCTCGTGCGACAGTGATGTTGAGTACGCAAACGCAAGACGCGCATTTGTGCATGAACGTTTTAGCCATAGTGCGAAAGCCCCAGGCGTAAAAACGGCTCACGGCGTTTCCCAGTTCCCACCCTCTGACACGGGGACGTCGCCCAGGTCATAAGGGTTCACCCCATCCAGGCACCCCACATTGAACCCGAACTCATGGGGATTGATGCTGCGGCGGTGGTGGGTGTAGATGCCGCAGATTCCGCAGAAGAAATGCTCCGCGACCCCTTTGCCGAATTGATATTTACGCAGCTCGGTTTCTCCCTGGATCACCTTCAAATCTGCCTCTGGAACCGCCGAGGCAATGGAGCCTTTGCGTTTGCAAAAGGAGCAGGCGCATCGACCCGGCTCAGGCAAACCGTCCGGCAAATGCAGATCGAGCACGACCGCGCCGCAATGGCAGCGAGCCTTATGCCGTATCTGGATGGGCGTGTTGCCGATGTGCTTTAGCATTGCCTTCACCTCTCGATGTAACGCCCCCGATCACAGAGCCGCGAGCGGACGATTGATACGTTTTGCCTGATTGTTCAAACCCGCTCTTGATCCGGCAAAGAGCAGGTTTGGTCCGCCGATCCCGGCTCGGCCCGGCGCAAGGTAATCGGCACCGATTTGGCCGCCGGCACTTTACTGCGTTCAGCGTGGTGCCACAGCGGCACCAGCGGATTGCATTCGGGGTAGTAAGCGGCGCAACAACCTTCAGGGATGTCGTAGGGCAGGATCTGTAACGGGCCGACCGTGCGCTTCACTTGCGGCTCGATGGCCGTGGTGAGCTGCACCCATTGGCCCGCCTCGAACCCCAGGCGAGCGATGTCGTTGCGGTGCATGAAGATGACTTTGCGCGTACCGGTCACGCCACGGAAACGGTCTTCGTAACCGTAAATCGTCGTGTTGAACTGGTCGTTGCTGCGGATCGTCATTAACTGCAAAACGTCGCGATGGTCAGGGCTGAACGACACGTCATCATCTTCATCCAGACTCCGTGGCGTGATGAATTTCGCTTTGCCGCTCGGGGTTTTCCATTGCCGTTCGCAGGCGGGCAACGGCCGATGAAAACCGCCGCGCTCCCACATGCGTTCGTTCATGTCGTGAAAAGCTTCCGGCCACGTTGCGGCGATGGCGTCACGGATCAGGTTGTAATCGCTGCGCCAGGCGTCCCAGTCGATCTTGGGATTGGGCGGCAACGTGGCCTCGGCGAGACCGGCGATGATTGCCACTTCCGAACGCAGCTGCGGGCTCGCCGGCTCAGCGGCGCCTTTCCAGCCGTGCACGCAGGCGGTGCTGTCTTCAGTGCTGTGGGCCTGGGGCTGACCGTTTTGCCGATCAATTTCAGTGCGCCCCAGACATGGCAGCAACCAGGTATCTCGCGCTGGCACCAGATGCGTGCGATTGAGTTTGGTCGCCACCTGCACATTCAGCGCCAGATGCCGCCACGCCGGCTCCATGCGATCGGTGTCGGGCACCGCGCGCAGGAAGTTACCGCCCAGACCAATGAACGCCTGCACGCTGCCATCGATGATCCCTTCGCAGGCATCCACGGTGGTCAGGCCTTTTTTCGGCGGCACAGGCACGCCAAACAACGCTTCGATGCGCTCGCCCGGCACCTTGGCCGGGTCTTCGGTGATGCCGACCGTGCGCTGGCCTTGCACGTTGGAATGCCCGCGCACCGGGCAGATGCCGGCGCCGCGTTTGCCGATGTTGCCGCGCATCAACAGCAGATTGACCAGCATCTGCACGTTTTCCACGCCATGGCGGTGCTGGGTCAGGCCCATGCCATAAATCATCATGACGCGCTGGCTGTTCGCGTAGACCTGAGCGGCGGCTTCCATGGCGTTGCGGCTGATCCCGGCGCGCCGCTCCAGCCGTTCCCAACTGTAGCCGCGAACCGACTGAATAAATGTGTCGAAACCTTCGGTCTGGCTCGCGATGAAATCCGTGTCCAGCACGCCTGGCGTCGCATCGTCCATTGCTAGCAGCGCCTTGGCGATGCCCATGATTGCGGCGGTGTCGCCGCCAATGGCGACTTGATGATATTGGGTGCTGATGAAGGTGCTGGCGGGCGTCAGCATTTCAGTCGGCGACTGCGGATTGACGAAGCGTTGCAAGCCACGCTCGCGCAGCGGATTGAACGAAATGATCGGCACATGCCGGCGCCGCGCCTCTTGCAGCGGATGCAACATGCGCGGCGAATTGCTGCCGACGTTCTGACCGAAAAAGAACAGGCAATCAGTGTGCGCAAAATCTTCCAGAGTGACGGTGCCGACGGGCACGCCGATGCTTTCCTGCAATCCCACCGACGTGCTTTCGTGGCACATGTTGGAGCTGTCCGGCAGGTTGTTCGTGCCGTAGGCCCGGGCCAGCAATTGGTACATGAACGACGCTTCCAGCGATGCGCGACCCGAGGCATAAAACACCACGCTGTCGGGGGTCAGTTGCTTGAGCTGAGCGCCGATTTGGCGATAAGCGTCCATCCACGACACCTCGACGTAATGGTCAGTGCTTGCGTCATAGCGCAGGGGATGCGTCAGTCGGCCATGGTGCTCGAGGTCGTGATCGGCCCAGGTCAACAGTTCGCTGACGCTGTGGCGGGCGAAAAAATCCGGCCCGGTGGTGCGCGTGGTCACTTCCCAGGCTGTAGCTTTGGCGCCGTTCTCGCAGAACTCCAGCGCATGGCTGTCGCCCGGTTTGGCCCAGGCGCAGCTCACGCAACCAACGCCGGCGTGCTTGTTCTGTTTGAACAACACCGGCGGCCCGCTGACCAGCGCCTGCTCGCGCCACAGAATAGCCATGACCGAATGCGCCGAACCCCAACCGCCGGAGGCGTGGGTGTACGGACGATACCGAGCGTGAGGATGGATGAGCATGATTTCAGACCCCGTGGACGCCGTGTCCAGTTACGACGATGACGCGCGCGTGAAGGTTCGAAGCATTTTCAGCCTGCCTGACGACCGTCCGGATGTACCCATCCCTGGAGCTGCCGCAGGCTGCGATCTTTTGATGTGGTTTTTTAAAAAATCAAAATCAAACGATCGCAGCCTGCGGCAGCTCCTACAGGGTGTACGAGAAAGAATGACGCGGAAGCGGCATGCATCTGGCGTAATATCCTCAAACCTTCCCGAGACGGATTCTCAATGCCTATCCCATCCCCCGACAAACACCCGCTCTGGCGCACGTATCTGTTGTTCCTCGCGCCAATGGTGTTGTCGAATTTCCTGCAATCGATGTCCGGTACCATCAACAGCATCTACGTCGGCCAGATGCTCGGCACCCAGGCATTGGCGGCGGTGTCGGGGATGTTTCCGATCATCTTTTTCTTCATCGCACTGGTCATCGGGCTTGGCTCCGGGGCGGGCGTTTTGATCGGGCAGGCCTGGGGCGCGCGGGAGAGCCACATGGTCAAGACCATTGCGGGCGCTTCGCTGTTGATGGGGTTGTTGATCGGTTTGGTGGCGGCTGTTGTCGGAACAACGTTTGCACGTTCGGCGTTGCAAGGGTTGGGCACGCCGGCAGACGTGCTGGACGACGCTGTAGCGTACGCGCATGTGATGCTGTGGATTCTGCCGTCGATGATGGTGTTCGTGCTGTTCACCCAATTGTTGCGTGGAGTGAGCGACACGCTGTCGCCATTACTGGCGCTCATCGTCTCGACGAGCATGGGGCTGATCTTGACGCCAGCGCTGATTCGCGGATGGCTGGGCTTGCCGCAAATGGGCATTCAAAGCGCCGCCTACGCAGGCCTCGTCGGTAACCTCTCGGCGATGGCGTGGCTGGCGTGGCGGTTGATTCGCAACAAGCATCCGCTGGCACCGGATCGTGAGTTTTTCGCAGCGCTGCGACTCAACGGGGCGATTCTCGGCAAAGTGTTGCGCATCGGGCTGCCAACGGGCGTGCAAATGGTCGTGTTGTCGTTGTCGGAGCTGGTGATCCTGGCGCTGGTCAACCAGCACGGCTCCCAAGCGACGGCGGCGTATGGCGCGGTCACGCAAATCGTCAACTACGTGCAGTTTCCGGCGCTGTCGATTGCAATCACCGCGTCGATCCTCGGCGCGCAGGCGATTGGCGGCGGGCGGCTGGAGCGGTTGGCGCCCATTCTGCGCACCGGTTTGTGGATCAACGTGTGCCTGACCGGTGGCCTGATTGTGTTGGGTTACGTGCTGTCGCACTGGCTGCTGGGCTTGTTCCTCACCGAGGATTCCACCCGTGCGATGGCTGAGCATTTGCTGCACATCATGCTGTGGAGCCTGTTGGTTTTCGGTTTCCAGGCGATCATCGGCGGCATCATGCGCGCCAGCGGCACGGTGCTGGTGCCGGTGGCCATCGCGATTATCTGTGTGGTCGGCGTGCAATTGCCGGCGGCCTATTGGCTGGACGGGCAATACGGATTGCAGGGCGTCTGGATGGCGTTTCCGGTGGCGTATCTGGGAATGCTGGTGTTGCAGACGCTGTACTACAAAGTGGTCTGGCAGCATCAGAAAATCGAGCGGTTGGTGTAAGCGACACCTGTCGGTTCCGGTGAATCCCGGAAGGAACGCGGAGCGTCCCGGGCTGCATTCCCGCGCGGAGCGTGGGAACGATCAAACGCTCGTCCGAACGCGGCCCGAGCCTGCGGCAGCTCCTGCACAGGGAACGTGGCGCGATGGCCAGATGTTTGCTTAAGTTAATCGGATCCCTTCAATGGTGAAATCCCATGACCTCGCGATTGCTGCTGACAGCCGCGTCCTTGCTGTGCGCCATCCCCGCCGCGCAGGCGGTCGAGTACACACGGGTCAACACCACCGCGAGCCAGATCAGTTTCACCTATGAACAAATGGGCGCACGGGTTTACGGCACGTTCGGCAAGTTTGATGCCTCTCTGGATTTCGACAGCGACGACATTTCCGACGCGCAGGTGTCGCTGCACATCGACCTTGCCAGCATCGACGCCGGCAGCGAAGACGCCAATACCGAGCTGGTCAAACCGGCGTGGTTCGACACGCTGGCTTTCCCCGAGGCAGTGTTCCGGTCATCGCGCTTCACTCAGGTCGCCGACCGCCGCTATGTGATCGACGGCCAACTCACCCTCAAGGGCATCACCCGCGACGTGCAGGTGCCGGTGGAGCTGAAAGCGGATAACGTGATCGGCATTTTCGACGGCGAACTGGTGCTCAAGCGCGATGCCTTCGGGCTCGGTGCGGGGGAGTGGGCGGACACGTTGGTATCAAAAGATATCGACATCAAATTCAAGGTTGTCGCCCCACAGCAATGACTCCCCTGTAGGAGCGGCCCGAGCCTGTGGCAGCCCCTACAGAAGCGGTGGAGAGGTATGATGGCGACGTTTGCCGCCGGAGTTCTCTTGCCATGCCCCGCATCACCCACTACAAAACCCCATGCCCTGAGGGCATCAACAGCCAGATTCTGCAAATGGTGGTCGATTACCTGACCGACATTAGCGCAGTCGGTCTCGGCCCGAGCAACTTGTTGTACAACATCTACCAGTACGCGGTGGGCTATGAAATGCATCTGTATCTGGAGGCATTGAATGGCGAGAAGGGCACTGACGTCGAGTTGCTGGTCGCCACCGAGGACGACGATCCGGAGCAAGTCATCGGCTTTGCGCTGTACTTGCCGGTGCAGGGTGATTGGGAGGCGTGCAGTCTGGCCTACATGGCGGTTCGTTCCACCCATCGACGGCAAGGCGTGGCGCGGGCAATGATCGCCGAAATGGTTGGCCGCTACCCCCACGCCGAGCTGGCTTGCAGCGTGGGCAAAGTCCCGTATTTCGAGGCGCTGGGTTTCGAGGTGATCGGCCAGCGTGAGACTCAGGTCTTGATGAGTACGCGCCATTACCGCAGCAACGGGCTACACGGTTTTATCGACACCACACCGATTTATCGCTCGCTGGAGGTGCAGCAGATTCACACCTATCTGCTGCAAAAAAACGGTAAGCGCGCCATGGTCGACGCCGAGAAACAGCGCGACCGTCATCTGGATCAAACCACCCGCCACACCGAAGAATTTGTGCGCCAGCGCCTGACCCTGCACTGAACCCCGAATCCCCCTGTAGGAGCTGACGAGTGAAACGAGGCTGCGATCTTTAAAAAACAAGATCAACAGATCGCAGCCTCCGGCAGCTCCACAGGATTCGGTTCGACGCGGGTCGTGCGTTTGAACACCAATGCCTTCAGGCCGCTTTCAGGGTCGATGTCGGGAAATTCCGGCGGGTTTTCCAGGCGTTGTTCGAAGCGCAGGCCCGGCGCTTCGCGGGTGACGCCGTCGATCAGGAAATCCGAACCGAACGCCGGGTCGTTCATGCACGCCAGCACCGTACCTTCGGCCGTCAGCAATTCCGGCAAGCGCCGCAGCACGCGCTGATAATCCTTGGTCAGCAGGAAACTGCCTTTTTGAAAGGACGGCGGGTCGATGATGACTAAGTCGTATGGGCCGCTGTTAATCACTTTGCCCCAGGACTTGAACAGGTCGTGCCCCAGGAAACTCACTTTGCTCAGGTCATGGCCATTCAGCCGATGGTTATCGCGACCACGGCTCAACGCCGCCCGGGACATGTCCAGATTCACCACGGAATCGGCGCCACCCTCGATGGCCGCCACGGAAAATCCGCAGGTGTAGGCAAACAGGTTCAGCACCCGTTTGCCGCCCGCCTGCTCACGCACCCAGTCGCGACCGTAGCGCATGTCGAGGAACAAGCCGGCGTTCTGCTTGCGGCCCAGATCCACGCGATACCGCAAACCGCCCTCGACGATGGTCATTTCGTCGATCTCATCCCCCAACAACCATTCAGCCGTGCTTTGCGGCAGATAGCGGTGTTGCAACAGCAGGGTGCGCGCGCCGCATTGTTGCCACTCGGCGCTGGTGGTGACGTCCATCAACGTGCGCTTGAGTTCGTCAAGTTGCGACGGCTCCGGTTCCTTGAACAAGGACACCAGCACCACGCCCTGCAACCAATCCACGGTGACCTGTTCCAGACCAGGCCAGCAACGTCCGCGCCCATGGAACAAACGCCGGGTTTCGCTCGGGGCCGTGGCGAGTGCGGTGAGCAAATGGGCGTGAAGGGTGGCGAAGGCTTGAGGGTTCATCGGTCACGGTCGGCAAGCAAAAGGGCCGGCATTTTAACCACAAACGCCGTGGCGCGAGGTTATGCGCATTCGTCGGCCTTCGGAAAAGATCAGTATCAAAAATGAATTTATGAACTCGCCACTGCTCATACCAGATAGGTAGCGCGTGCATACCGCTCAAACGTTAATGCAATCAGGGAGTGCCCCGTTCATGAGTCCATCACCGACGTCGAGCATGCACCTTCCTGGCGGGTTGATTCTGGTAGTCGAAGACGATCCGTTGATTCTGGAGTTTCTCTGCGAAATTCTTCAGGAGGAAGGGTTTGTGGTCGAGCCGCAAGCCAGTGCCGATGCTGCATACCAATACCTCGATGCACACGCCTCGGAAGTAGCGTTGTTGCTCACCGATATCACCATGCCCGGCACCCTCAATGGGGCCGATCTTGCCAATCTGGTGGGTGAGCGCTGGCCGGACAAACCGGTCATGGTCATGTCCGGTTATGAAACGCCCGAGACCTCCGGGGTAAAACGCCCGGTGGCTTTCATCAAAAAGCCGTGGGCGATCGGGCAATTGCTCGACTGCGTGGACAGCGCGTTCAAGTCGAAAACCGCGCGACCGATCCATTGATGGGCGGGTCGTTTTTCCGCGCAAAAATGCTACATTGCCGGGCCCTGTGGCCTGGCTTTTTGCGAGAGGATGCGTCCCTTGTCCGCTGAAGATTCTATTTTCACCCGCGCGTTTGGCGCGTTTCTGTTCGACATGGACGGCACCGTCCTTAACTCCATCGCCGCCGCCGAGCGAATCTGGTCAGCCTGGGCCGTGCGCCATGGCGTGGATGTCGAAACGTTTTTGCCGACCATTCACGGCGCGCGGGCCATCGACACCATCAACCGATTGGCCTTGCCCGGTGTGGATGCACAAGCGCAAGCGGCGTTTATCACCGAAGCTGAAATCGGCGACGTCGAGGGGGTTATCGAAATTCCCGGCGCGGCGGCGTTTCTCAATGGCTTACCGGCGGATCGCTGGGCCATGGTGACATCTGCACCACGCGATCTGGCGTTGCGGCGGATGGCGGCGGCGGGGATTCCGGAGCCGACGGTGATGATTACCGCTGAAGACGTCAGCGCCGGTAAACCGGATCCGTCGGGCTATCGACTGGCGGCGAAACGGTTAGGGCTTGAACCGAGTGACTGCCTGATCTTCGAAGACGCCGCCGTCGGCATCCTCGCGGCAGAAGCGGCGGGTGCGCCACTGATGATCATCACCACCACGCACCAGCACCCGATCGAAACACCTCACGCGACATTGGCAAGCTACGACACCCTCATCGTCACCACCGACAACGACGGCCGCCTGCGCCTTCAACCCCGCTAAACACCTACCCCCCTGCAGGAGCTGCTGCAGGGACGGGCTTGCTTGCCGCGACCTACCCTTGATCCGACCGACGCACCACCGGACGGCGTCCTGCTCGCCGGGCGCTACACTGTTTTTTGATCAATCGGCTCTCTGAACGTGCACCCTTACCCATTGATGGAGTGACAGCATGAAAATCGATCTGAGCGGCAAACTCGCCATCGTCACCGGCAGCACCGCCGGCATTGGCCTGGGCATCAGTCAGTCGCTGGCCGAAGCGGGTGCGACAGTGGTAGTGATCGGTCGCAGCGCGGGCAAGGTCGAGCAGGCGCTGGCGAGCATTCGTCAGCAGGTGCCGAATGCGCAGTTGCGCGGTTTGACGGCAGATCTCGGCACGGCCGAAGGCGCGGAAAAACTCTTCGCCGCCGAACCCCGTGCGGACATTCTGGTGAACAATCTCGGCATCTTCGATGCGGTGGATTTCTTTGAAACGCCGGACAGTGAGTGGACGCGCTTTTATGAAGTCAACGTGATCTCCGGCGTGCGTCTGGCCCGGCACTACACGCCGGCGATGGTTGAGCAGGGCTGGGGACGGGTGATCTTTCTATCGTCGGAATCCGGCGTGGCAACGCCCGGTGACATGATCAACTATGGCGTGACCAAAAGCGCCAATCTCGCGGTGTCCCACGGCTTGGCCAAACGTCTGGCTGGCACTGGCGTGACGGTCAATGCGATCCTGCCGGGGCCGACGTTTACCGATGGTCTGGAAGAGATGCTCAAGGACGCTGCCGCCGAGTCCGGTCGCAGCCTGCGCGATGAGGCCGACGCCTTTGTGCGCAAGGCGCGGCCGACGTCGATCATCCAGCGTGTTGCCAACGTCGAGGAAGTGGCGCATCTGGTCACTTACATTGCTTCACCGTTTTCTTCGGCCACCACTGGCGCTGCGCTGCGCGTTGACGGTGGTGTAGTCGACAGCATGGCGATTTGAGCCCGAATTCATTCAGAGAGATTTTTTGATATGGCAACTGCATCAGCAACAATCGACATCCCGGCATCGGCCGATCAGGTCTGGCAATTGATCGGCGGCTTCAACACCCTGCCGGACTGGCTGCCGTTTATTCCCAACAGTGAACTGAGCGAAGGCGGGCGGGTGCGTACGTTGCAAACGGCCGACGGTGCTGTGGTGGTGGAGCGTTTGGAGTCGTTTGATAACGCCGGCAAGACCTACAGTTATTCGATTGTGCAGGCGCCGTTTCCGGCGACGGATTATCTGGCGACGATTCGTGTTGAGGCGCAGGGGCAGGGCACTCGCGTTACCTGGTCTGGCCGCTTCACTGCCAATGGCGTGAGCGATGAGGAAGTGGTCGCGTTGTTTTCCGGCATCTACCAAGGCGGCCTCGAAGCACTACGCGCCAACTACCCAACCTAAGCACCACACGGTAGGAGCTGCCGCCGGCTGCGATCTTTTGATGTTGTTTTTTCAGGATAAAAAAATCGCAGGCTGCGACAGTTCCTACAGGGGAGTTGGCATTTCTCTGTAGGGCCGCAGGCTGCGATCTTTTGATCTTCAGGACGGCGAGATCAAACGCTGTTTGCAGTCAAGCACCAACCGCGCCCCGCCCAGTTCGCTGCTGCCTACTTCGAGGCTGAAGCCATGCAGGCTGACAATTGCCGCAACGATCGACAGGCCCAAGCCAAATCCACTTTGTGGCTGGCCGCCCTCGGCGCGGTAGAAACGCTGGAACACGGCTTCGCGTTCGGCCTCGGGAATGCCGGGGCCGGAGTCGAGGACTTCGATGCGGGTGTGGCCGGCGTCGTTGACGCCACGCAGGATCACCGCACCGCCAGCAGGGGTGAATTTGATCGAGTTGCTCAGCAGGTTGGCCACCGCTTCAAACAGCAGTGCGCGATCACCGTTGAGGGTTGGCAGGGTTTCCGGCATCAGCAGGCGAAACGTCAGTTCGCCTTCTTCAGCCAGCGGTAGATAAAAGTCGTGCAGTTCCAGCAGCAATTGCACCGGATCGAGTTCGACAAAACCGGAGCGCCGCTGGCGATCTTCCAATTCGGAAATCCGCAGCAAGCCGCGAAACCGCGCCATCAGCGTATCGGCTTCTACCAGCACCAGATCCAGTTGCGCCGCTTCTTGCGAACCTTCGCCGGCCTGTTGCTGCATGCGATAGAGCTGCGCGCGCAGGCGCGTGAGCGGGGTGCGCAGGTCGTGGGCGATGTTGTCGCAGACACCTTTGACTTCGTGCATCAGGCGCTCGATGCGTTCAAGCATGGCGTTGACGATGGCGGCGAGCATGTCGAGTTCATCGCGGCGATTGGACAGCGGCAAGCGATGGGTGAGGTCGCCGGCAACGATGGCCTGAGCGCTGTCCTGTATCGCGCGGATGCGTTGTAACGGTCGGCGCCTCAGTAAATGCCAACCGGCGATGCCCGGGAGGATGGTCAGCGACACGCCCCAGAACAACGCATGCAGGATGATCCGCGTGACGGCGAACAGCGAACCGTTGTCGCGCAGCAGAATCAGCCAGCGACCATCGCGGGTCTGGGTGGCGACGGCGTCGCAGCTGTCGTTGGGCAAGGTCGGGTCGTCGGATTTGGCGCAGTCGGCGAGCATGTGGATCTTGCCGTCCAGCGGCAGGCCTTCGGGAATGTGCTGCAGGGCGCCGCCGAGGTAGTGATGACGGGCATCGAACAAGCCATAGGCGTCGATGCCACGAATGTCGAACGTCATGCTCGCGGCCAGGGCTTCTTCGAGCTGTTCGCCCTGGAAGTGCGAGAACAAGTGCTGACGTTGCATCAGCGAGTGCTTGGCCAGGTTGTCGAGGTAGCTGGACACCTCGTAATACATGACCCCCATGAGGATCGCGCTCCAGGCCACGAACAACGAACTGTACAGCGCCAGCAAACGGCTGCTGGAGGAACGCCAGCCGTCAGACGGGTTCGGCAATGACATAACCCGAGCCTCGTACCGTGCGGATCAGCGGGGCATTGCCCGGTGGATCAATCTTCTTGCGCAGACGGCCGATGTGCACGTCGATCAGGTTGGTGCCCGGGTCGAAGTGATAACCCCAGACCTCTTCGAAAATCATCATCCGCGAAAGGATCTGGCCACTGTTGCGCATGAGGAATTCGAGCAGTTTGTATTCGGTGGGCAGCAGCGTCAGCACCTGTCCGGCGCGACGGGCTTCGTGGCTGATCAGATCCAGTTCGAGATCGGCGACGTGCAACGTGGTCGGCTGGGCGCCGTTGCTGTTCTGGCGGCGCAACAGCACTTCGACGCGCGCCGCCATTTCGTCGGTGGCGAACGGTTTGGTCAAGTAGTCGTCGCCACCGGCACGCAAGCCGCGCACGCGCTCATCGACATCGGAGAGGGCGCTGATCATCAGGATCGGCGTGGCCACGCCCATGGTGCGCAGGGTGGTGACGATGGCCAGGCCATCCAGCTCGGGCAGCATGCGGTCGAGGGTGATCAGGTCGTAATTGCCGCTGACGGCACGGTCGAGGCCTTCGCGGCCGTTGTCGACCCAATCCACGTCGAGACCGTGGCTGCTCAGTTCGGCGACGATTTCGCGAGCGGTCACGGCATCGTCTTCGATAGTCAAAATACGCGTCATGGGGCGGGCCTGCTGATCGGTTCTGAACGGGATGGCGAGCATTTTGCCAAGAAATGGCGGCGACGATTTAAATTAACTTTCATGTTGTAGCCGCCATCGGCCGAGGGCGCGAAATAGAGGGGCGTACAGGTTGATATCATCTGGCCGCGATTTCTTTGTGTAATGACGGATCCATCAGCGGCTCGAAGAAAAGCTGCGCGGCGATGTTCGGCGAGCGTCAACAGGCGCGCCCGCAAAACTTGATACAAGGTAACGACGGTTGCGCATGCAGGACGGGGTCGTTTTGCACCGGGCTGCGCGGCGGCGGTTACTGTCTGACACCCAGTGGTAACAAGAGCTACAAACGCAAATGAGTCCTTTTGTGCCAATGCATAAAACCCGCTGTTATTAAGACTTCGTTGCAAATTGCATGAGGCTAGGAATTTCGATATTCACAACTCATTGAAATAAAACGATTTATCTAACGTTGGCGACTGGCACGGTCACTGCAATTCCTCTTTCGAAGAGTTGTAACACCTTTTTTCTGCCAGGAGCACTACAACAATGATCAGATCCTCCGATGGGATTAATCCGGACTTCGAGGAATCGAGCAACGTCTCAGGCGTGTCTTGGGGCGCGATCTTCGCAGGGGCCGCTGCGGCTGCAGCGTTATCGATGATTCTCGTATTGCTGGGCTTCGGACTGGGTTTCTCCGCCGTCTCGCCGTGGGCCGGGGAGGGCGTCAGTGCCAAAGGATTGGGCATTTCTACAATCATCTGGCTCGCGGCCACCCAAATCATTGCCTCGGGACTGGGTGGTTACATCGCCGGGCGTCTGCGGGTCAAGTGGGCCAACATGCACGGTGACGAAGTGTATTTCCGCGACACCGCCCATGGCTTTCTGGCCTGGTGCGTGGCAACGCTGGTGACGGCGATGCTGGTGGTCGGTTCGGTCAGCAGCGTCGTCAGCGGCGGCGTGCAGGCCGGTGCGAGCGCGGTCGGTGGTGCTGAAAGTGGCATGACCCAGGCTGCCGGGACGGCTGCCAGCAACACCGACAGTGATCAATATGGCTATTTCATCGACAGCCTGTTTCGCGATGATCGTCCGGCGGCCGTCAGTGATGATGCTGCCCGTGGGACGGTCACTCGAATCTTTGTGCAGAGCCTGAGCAACAACGGCCAACTCAGTGCCGAAGATCGTACTTACCTCGCGCAACTGGTCGCGCAGCGTACCAACCTGACCCAGGCCGACGCCGAACGTCGCGTCGACGAAGTGTATGCCCGCACCCAGAAAGCCGTTGCCGACGCCAAGCAGGCTGCACAGGAAGCCGCCGACACCGCTGCGAAAGTCGCGGCCTGGACATCGCTGTGGATGTTCATCGCGCTGCTGGCCGGTGCCTTTTTCGCTAGCCTCGCAGCCACGTTCGGCGGTCGTCGCCGGGATGCGGTCGAGTACGTCGAAGTCGAGACTTACACCACAACAGTTCGCTAACCGAGGAGAATCACCATGCGCTCACTTCTGCTGTTCTTTCTTGGGGTGCCGATCCCGATCATCATTCTGATCGCCCTGTTCGTCCACTGATCCATCGAGGCTTATGCCTCGGCCGCTTTCGCCTTCGGGAGGAAGCGGCTTTTTGTTATGTAGGTTTCAGTGGCCTGGATCAATATCTGCGTTCGCAATATCACCTAACGTAAATCTTCCTGGCTGCTGTCGCGCAATCGACTAAAGTGCTTCGCGCGCAATCCTGTTGCGCTGTCGACGTACCCTTGCGGACCCGCCCGACACAACATACAACGCGGGACGCAAGGTGAAGTGCAGCAGGGAGCTGACGCACCCTTACCTGAACCTTTCACGGATGAACATCGCAATGCACTGCCAAGAAAGAACCTTCGATATCCAGCCGCTGGCGCAGGCGGACATGACCGTGCACATCAACGGCCAGCCCGTCAGCGCCGCCCTCGGCGAAACCGTCCTCAGCGTCATTCAGTCCCTGGGTCTCCGTCAGGTCGCGCGCAACGATCACGACCAGATCAGCGGCGCCTATTGCGGCATGGGTGTGTGCCAATGCTGTCTGGTCAGAATCAACGGCCGGCACAAGCGCAGAGCCTGTCAGACCGTGGTGCGTGACGGTATGCGCGTCGACACCCAAGTCAATCGCATCGCCGGTCAGGAGGTCGTATGAGCCAGCTTCCGGTCATCGTCGGCGGCGGCCCGGCGGGGATGGCGGCTGCCATCGAACTGGCCCGTCATGGTGTGCGCTGCACCTTGCTCGAAGAAGCTTCGCGACTCGGCGGCGTGGTGTATCGCGGGCCTTTGCGCGACGGCGTACAGCTCGATTATCTGGGGTCGCGATACGCCGAAGCGTTGGCCAAGTTGCACAGCGAATTCAATGAACATTCAGCCTTGGTCGACGTGCGCCTCAATCACCGTGTGGTCGGGGCCGAAGGCACCCGTGCGCTGCTGGTGCTCGATGATGAAGAGCGTTTGCACGAAATCAAATGTCCGCAGTTACTGCTCGCCGCCGGTTGCCATGAGCGCAGCGTGCCTTTTCCTGGCTGGACGCTGCCGGGCGTGATCTTGCTGGGCGGTTTGCAGTTGCAAATCAAGAGCGGCGTGGTCAAGCCGCGCGGGCCGGTGGTGATCGCCGGCACCGGGCCGTTGCTGCCGTTGGTGGCGTGTCAGTTGCACGGCGCGGGCGTGACGGTCGCCGGCGTATACGAGGCCTGCGCATTCGGCAAGATCGCCCGGGAAAGCCTGGCGCTGCTGAACAAGCCGCAATTGTTTCTCGACGGTTTGAGCATGCTTGCCTACCTCAAGTTGCACGGTGTTGCGATCAACTACGGCTGGGGCGTGGTCGAGGCGGATGGCGACGGCGAACTCGACGGTGTCAGCGTGGCGCCGTATTCGCCGACGTGGGAGGCGGACATGAGTCGCGTCCGGCGTATTCCCGCGCAAACCCTGGCGGTGGGTTACGGCTTTATTCCGCGCACGCAACTCAGTCAGCAAATGGGTCTGGATCATGGCTTCAGTGACGATGGTTATCTGCGCGCCAACACCGATGTCTGGCAGTGCAGCAACGTCGCTCACGTGCACGTTGCCGGCGACATCGGCGGAATTCGCGGCGGCGAAGCCGCGATGCTCGCCGGCAGGATCGCGGCGACTTCGATCCTGTTGCAACAAGGCGTTATCGATGGTGAGCAAGCGCAAAAGCAACGCGACCGTTTTCTCGGCAAACTGAAAGCCATCGTACGCTTTCGTGCGGCGGTGGATCGCTACACCGAGCGCGGCATCGGGCAAACCGCATTGCCTGCCGCCGACACGGTCATCTGCCGCTGCGAACACGCCACCCGCGCCGACATTGACCGGGCGTTGGAGCAAGGCGTGCAAGACATCGCCAGTTTGAAAATGCGCACCCGGGTGAGCATGGGCGACTGTCAGGGGCGGATGTGCGTGGGTTATTGCAGCGACCGCTTGCGCCAGGCCACCGGGCGTCACGATGTCGGTTGGTTGCGGCCGCGATTCCCGATTGATCCGGTTCCTTTTTCTGCGTTTCAGACACTCGACATGGAGGCCGCTGCCCATGAGTAAGTTTTATGACGTGGTCATCGCCGGCGGCGGCGTGATCGGGGCGTCCATCGCCTATCAACTGTCGAAGCGCAAAAACCTGAAAGTCGCGCTGATCGACGCCAAGCGCCCGGGCAACGCCACCCGCGCCTCGGCCGGTGGCTTATGGGCCATCGGCGAGTCGGTCGGGCTGGGTTGCGGGGTGATTTTCTTCCGCATGATGTCGGCCAATCGCAAGCGCGAAACTCAGGGCGCGGCGGTGGCAGTGGATGCCAGCACGCCGCATATTCTGCCGGACGCGTTCTTCGATCTGGCGCTGCGCTCCAACGCGCTGTATCCCGCGTTACATCAGGAGTTGCTGGACAACCACGGCATGGATTTCAAGTTCGAAAAAACCGGGTTGAAGTTCGTCATCTACGATGATGAAGATCGTTTGTATGCCGAGCACATCGTCGGTTGCATCCCGCATCTGGCCGATCAGATCCGCTGGCTCGATCAGGCTCAGTTGCGCAAGGCCGAACCGAGCGTCAGCCATGAAGCGCGAGGCGCCCTGGAATTTCTCTGCGATCACCAAGTCAGCCCGTTTCGCCTCGCCGACGCCTACAGCGAGGGCGCCCGGCAGAATGGCGTGGACATCTACGTCAACACCAACGTCACCGGCGTATTGCATCACGGCACGCGAGTGACCGGTGTGCAGACGGCGGAGGCCGGCGTGTTTCATTGCAAGACACTGATCAACGCCGCCGGCGCCTGGGCCGCTGATTTGAGCGAACAGGCCACCGGTATACGTATTCCGGTGAAACCAGTGAAAGGCCAAATCCTGCTCACCGAACGCATGCCGAAGCTGCTCAACGGCTGCCTGACCACCAGCGACTGCTACGTGGCGCAGAAAGACAACGGCGAAATCCTGATTGGCAGCACCACCGAAGACAAAGGTTTCGATGTCACCACCACTTACCCGGAAATCGCCGGGCTGGTGCAGGGCGCGGTCCGCTGTCTGCCGGAACTGGCTGACGTCAACCTCAAACGCACCTGGGCGGGATTGCGCCCGGGCTCGCCGGATGAACTGCCGATTCTGGGGCCGATGCGCGGGGTTGAAGGGTATTTGAATGCCTGTGGGCATTTTCGCACCGGCATCCTGTTGTCGGCGATCACCGGGGTGATGCTCGACAAACTGATCAACGATGAACCGCTGCCACTGGACATCAAACCGTTTCTGGCCGATCGATTTGAGACAGTTGCGACAGCGCAAGCGCGATCTCTGGAAATCGCCTGACCCCCGACAGATCGTCGTAATGCTGCGTGTGGAATTGCGTCTGGGGACGCTGCGCATTCCAGATTTCGAATTGGAACGCAGAGCGTCCCGGGCTGCATTCCCACGCACAGCGTGGGAACGATCATCGTGGTGGATTTCAGGCTTTGCGTGATTCTTCTTCCAGTTGGTCCGACTCGAACAGCTTCGCCAGTTCCGCCCGGGCTTCCTGGGCGGTTTGCAGGACTTTGGCTTCATCGTCGTAATTGGCGTGCTGCGCTTCAAGCACTTGCTCGTCGTGGTGCTTGAAGCGTTTGATTCGCGCCTCGGCCTGCGCCTGAGTCAGGCCCAGGCCCACCAATGTGCGACGGCTCATTTCCAGGCTTGAATGATAGGTTTCCCGAATCGCTTCGGCGCCGACATCCACCAAGCGGTGAACGTGCTGACGGTTACGCGCCCGGGCGATGATTTTCATGTGCGGGTAGAGCTTGCGCACCAGCTCGGCCGTCTTGATGTTGGCTTCGGGATCATCCGTGGCGATGACGAAATATTCCGCCTCTTCAACCTTGGCGGCGCTGAGGATCTCCGGGCGCATGGGGTCGCCGTAGTACACCGGCACGCCGCCAAAACTGCGCGACAACTCAATGGTTTCCACCGAGGTGTCGAGTGCGACGAACTTGATGTTCTGCGCGCGCAGGATCCGCGCCACGATCTGGCCCATCCGGCCCATGCCGGCAATCACTACGCGCGGGGTGTCGGTGTCGATCTGGCGGAATTTCTCCGGTACTTCCACCGGTTGCACCTTGGGGCTGACCAGTCGTGCACAGATCAGCAGCAACAACGGCGTCAGCGCCATGGACAGGGTGATGGTCAGCACCAGCAAGTCATACAGGCGCGGTTCGAACAGGCCCTGATCGCGACCGATCTTGAACACCACAAAAGCGAACTCACCGCCCGCCGCGAGCACGATGCCCAGGCGAATCGCGCTGACTTTGCCCAAACCGCCCGCGAGGCGTCCGACCAGCCACAGCAGTGGCAGCTTCAATCCGATCAGCAGCACGGTCAGACCCAGCACTGTGATCGGTGCGCTGAGCAGCAGACTGAGGTTGGCGCCCATGCCGACGCTGATGAAAAACAAACCGAGCAACAAACCTTTGAACGGTTCGATCTGCGATTCCAGTTCATGCCGATACTCGGAATCGGCCAGCAACAGGCCAGCGAGGAATGCCCCCAGGGCCATCGACACACCAACCAGATCCATCAACCACGCCGTACCGATCACCACCAGCAACGCGGTCGCGGTGGACACTTCCGGCAGACCGGTTTTCGCCACGATGCGAAACACCGGACGCAGCAGATAACGCCCGCCGATCACCACCACGGCGATACCGCCGAGTACTTGCAAACCGTGATTTACATCCTGCGCCGTGCTAGTGGTGTGGTCGCCGCCCGCGAGCACCGGCACCATGGCAATCAACGGGATCGCGGCGATGTCCTGGAACAGCAGAATCGCGAACGCCAGCCGCCCGTGCGGGCTGGTCAGCTCCTTACGCTCGGCCAGGCTTTGCAGGCCGAATGCCGTGGACGACAGTGCCAGGCCAAGGCCCAGCACAATGGCGCTGTTAAGCGGTTGGCCGAAGGCATACAACGCGACCACGCCGATCACCGAACCGGTCAGCAGCACCTGCGCGAGACCCACGCCGAACACCGATTTGCGCATTACCCACAAACGTCGCGGCGACAGCTCCAGACCGATGATGAACAGCAACAGCACCACGCCCAGCTCCGAAAAGTGGCTGACACTCTGGGGATTGCCGACCAGCCCGAGCACAGAAGGGCCGATGATCACCCCCGCGAACAGATAGCCCAGCACAGCGCCCAGTTGCAGGCGTTTGGCGAGAGGGACGGCAAGCACGGCCGCGAAGAGGAAGACAACGGCGGCTTGCAACAGATTGCCTTCATGGGGCATGGGGTTACTCCTGGAACTCGGTACGGCGGGGGGCGACAAGGATAAAGGCTGAGCATATGCAAGCCAACACTCCTCTCTGGAGACGCAGCCTTCGGCAGATCCTACATACGGTGAGCGGGGTGATTGGGTTTGATGACTGATCGTTCCCGCGCTCTGCGTGGGAATGAAGCGCGGGACGCTCCGCGTTCCAAATCCAGAGCGAAATGCGGAGCGTCTCTAGAAGAATTTCCTTGCAGGTCATGGGAAAGATCCGGTGTGGCGCAACGGACGGGGCGAATTGTTTTTGTAACATCTGGCATCAATTGGTTACATTTATAGCCTCTGCGAATCAATCTCCCGAGTTTTCCATGGCCATCAACTTCGACCTCAACGACCTTCAGGCCTTTCGTGCCGTGGTCGAGCAGGGCAGTTTCCGCAAGGCCGCCGACACCGTGCGCCTGTCGCAACCGGCCCTGAGCCGGCGCATCGAGAAGCTTGAAGACGCCCTCGGTGTGAAGCTCTTCGAGCGCACCACGCGCAAGGTCAGCCTGACCCAGGCCGGGCGCGGGTTCATGCCGAGTGTCGAGCGCTTGCTGGACGATCTGGACGTCGCTCTGCTGGGTATCAGCGAAGTGGCTTCGACGCGCATGGGTCACGTCACCGTCGCGTGCGTGCCTTCGGCGGCGTATTACTTCATGCCGCGCGTGATCGCCCGTTACCACGAGCAATTTCCGCGAATCAAAGTGAAGGTGCTCGACTCCAGCGCCCACGATGTCTTGGGTGCGGTGGTCAATGGCGAGGCGGATTTCGGCTTGAGTTTCATGGGCACACAGGATGCCAAAGTCGAATTCGAACCGCTTGTGCAGGAGTGCTACGTCGTTGCCTGTCGCCGCGATCACCCGTTGGCCGGGCGCCAAAATGTGACGTGGGACGAGTTCTATCAGCAGGATTACATTTCGCTGGACAAGACCTCGGGCAATCGCTTTTTGCTCGATCAAGCCTTGGCGCGGGTAGTGCCGCAGCGGTCGAGCATCTGCGAAACCCGCCACGTCACGACGATGATCGGCCTGGTGGAGGCGGGGCTGGGTGTAGCAGCGGTGCCGATGATGGCGTTGCCGGCGGCGGATCATCCGATCCTGACGCGGATACCGCTGACCGATCCGCAAGTGATGCGCAGTGTCGGCATCATCAAGCGCCGGGGTCGCACGCTGACCCCGGCGGCTTTGGAACTCGAACGGCTGGTGGTGGAAATGAAAGTCCAGCCGCCCGTAATCAGCGCTTGACCGAATCCAGCCCGGTGCCTTGCACCTCGGCCTGGGCCGCAGGTGCGGCGAGGTAATCGAGTAACGCCTTGGCCTCGGCCGGGTGTTGCGCGCCGACCGGAACCCCGGCAGCAAAACGCGTCACCGACTGCACCGATTCCGGAAGCTTCGCGACAAAACTCACGCCTGGGATCGGCAACAACTCGCTGACTTGCTGCAACCCCAACTGATAGTCACCGCTGGCAACCACCGAGCCGACCGGGATTTTTTCGATCATTTTCGACTTCGGTTTCAACTGATCCTCAATGCCCAGGCGCTTGTACAGTTGCTGCTCGACATACACGCCGCTGGCGCTGTCGGAGTAGGCGACCGATTGCGCGTCGAGCAGGGTTTTCTTCAGGCCGTCGACAGTCTCGATATCCGGTTTCGGTGCGCCTTCACGCACCACCAGGCCGATGCGCGAATCCGCCAGTTCCACGCGGGAGGCCGGGTCGACCTTGCCTTGCTTGATCAATTCGTCGAGGGCGTAGCCGACCATGATGACCACATCGGCCTGTTCGCCGCGCGCGAGCCGATTCGGAATCGCCTCCGGTGCCTTGCCCATCGATGGGCCGAGGATGGTGTCGAGGGTGTTGCCACTGCTGGCGGCGAATTTCGGGCCGAGGATTTTATAGGCAGCGGTGAAGCCGCCGGACGTCATCACCCGCAGTTCTTCCGCCTGCGCCAGAGTGCTGAGAGCGAGCAGGGCGAGAGCGGTCAGGTTGAGCAGTTTTTTCATGATGATTTCCTCAAGCCACGGCCGGTTGCAGGCGACCGCCGCTGCGGCGATACATATAAAGCGTTGCGCACAACGCGCACAGCGCACCCATGCTCATCCAGTAACCCGGCGCGGCTTTGTCGCCGGTGTACTGGATCAGGAACGTCGACACCGCTGGCGTAAAGCCGCCGAAAATTGCTGTCGCCAGGCTATACGCCAGCGAGAAGCCAGCTACGCGTACTTCCACCGGCATGATTTCAGTCAGCGCCGCAATCATCGCGCCGTTGTACAAGCCGTAGATGAACGACAGCCACAACAGCACCAGCAACATGTGGCTGAAGCTCGGCGCCTGCACAAGGTGCGACAGCGCCGGATACGTGGTGGCCAACGCCAGCAAAGCCATCGCGATCAGCACTGGACGACGGCCGATGCGATCGGACAGCGCACCGCCGATCGGCAGCCAGAAGAAGTTCGACACGCCGACCAGCAACGTCACCAGCAACGCATCGGACGTGCTCAGGTGCAGCACGGTTTTACCGAAGGTCGGCGCGTACACGGTGATCAGGTAAAACGCGGTGGTGGTCAGCGCGACCATCAACATGCCGCCCACCACCACACCCCAGTTCTGACCGAGGGTGCGGAACACTTCACCCATGCTCGGACGGTGTTTGCGCGCGGCGAACTCTTCGGTTTCCGCCAGGTTGCGGCGCAGCACAAAGATAAACGGCACGATCATGCAACCGACGAAAAACGGAATACGCCAGCCCCAATCGGCAATCACATCCGGCGCCATCCATTGGTTCAGTGCAAAACCCAGCGCGGCGGCAACGATGATTGCCACTTGCTGGCTGGCGGACTGCCAGGCCGTGAAGAAACCTTTGCGACCCGGCGTGGCGATCTCCGAGAGATACACCGACACGCCGCCCAACTCCGCGCCGGCGGAAAAGCCTTGCAGCAGGCGACCGATCAGTACCAGCGCCGGGGCGAACAGGCCGATGGATTCATAACCGGGCACCAGCACAATCAGGATCGTGCCGCTGGCCATGATTGACAGCGTGACAATCAGGCCTTTGCGTCGGCCGACATCATCGATGTACGCGCCAAGCACGATGGCGCCCAGCGGGCGCATCAGGAAGCCTGCGCCGAACACGGCAAACGTCATCATCAGGGAGGCAAACTCACTGCTCGCCGGGAAAAACACCGCAGCGATCTGCGTGGCATAGAAGCCGAATAGGAAGAAGTCGAACTGTTCGAGGAAGTTGCCCGAGGTGACTCGGAAGATTGCACCGGCCCGGGAGCCGCCACGTGGGATTGAGGCTGTCATCACTAAATACTCCACCGCTTTTATGACGTGCGCCGCGTGGCAAGCGGAGCACGGATCTTATTGAGGCGAATGGTGGAGCAGGGTGATCGATATGTTAATTGCATTGTTGGTATGGATTGATGCGGGGTGCACATTAAACCCCGCCTCAGCGCCAGGAGGAGGGGAAGGATTTCAGCGTAACCGCTCAAGCATCTGGTAGTACCACATGCCCGCCGCCAGCATCGGATTGCCCAGTACGTCCCCCAACGGCACGCGAATATGCCGGCACGCCGCAAACGTATCGAACTGCTCCATCTGCCCGGTGATCGCGCGCGACATGATTTCGCCCATGATGTGCGTGGTCGCGATGCCATGACCGGAGTAGCCCTGGCAATACCAGACGTTATCCGACAGCTTGCCCAGTTGCGGGATGCGGTTGAGGGTGATGCCCATGGCACAGCTCCACTGATAATCGATGGCCACACCTTTCAGTGCCGGGAACGTTTGCTCGATACACGGGCGCAATTCGGCGGCGATATCCCGCGAGTCTTTGCCGCTGTAGTTGGCGCCGCCGCCGAACAGCAAGCGGCCGTCGGCCGTGAGGCGGTAGTAGTCGAGGACGAAGCGGCAGTCGTACACCGCGAGGTCTTCGGGGTTGATCTGTCTGGCCAGTTCGCCGAGCGGCGCGGTGGTGACGATGCCGCCCATGGCCGGGAAGATCTTGCCCTTGAGTTTCTCCGGTTCGAGCTTGTGGTACACGTCGCCGGCCAGCAGTACTTGATCGGCATCGATCTGGCCGTGGGCTGTTCGCACGCCCGGTGTCGAGCCGTGAATGACTTCCAGCACTTCACTGTTTTCGAAGATCAATGCCCCCAGGCTTTCCGCTGCCCGGGCTTCGCCGATGCACAGGTTGAGCGGGTGCAGATGCAGGTTGCGAGTGTTCTTGATCGCACCATGATAGAGCTCGCTTTGCAGCAGATCGCGCACCTGGCTGCGGTCGAGCAGGCTGACCTCGTCGCCCATGCCACGGCGCACGGCTTCTTCGTAGTCGCTGCGCAATCCGGGCACGTGACTTGGCTTGTAGGCGGCGTGCAAATGACCGTGTTTGAGGTCGCACTGGATGGCGTATTTGTTGACCCGTTGCTGAATGATGTCGTGCCCGCGCCAACGCAAGTGCCAAATGAAATCGTCGACGTCAGCACCCAGTTTTGCGCGCATCTGTTTGCGCATCGCACCGTCGCCGGAGAGGCTGCCAGTGACCTGTCCGCCATTGCGCCCGGTGGCGCCCCAGCCGATCTTATGGCTTTCGACGATGGCGACTTTCAGGCCCTTTTCGGCGAGTTCCACCGCCGTGGCGACGCCGGTGAAACCGCCGCCGATGATCACCACGTCAACCCGGTGCCGACCTCGCAAGGTCGGGTAGTCGGTGTCCTGGTTGAGGGTGGCGGTGTAGTAGGAATTGCAACGTTCGGTCATGTCAGTGTCCACAAAAATCGGATTCGGTAGCCAGAACCTTGTCAGAGCTGGCTTCTGGCTTTCAGCTTTAAGCTTCCGTCAAATACCAACGCCAATCCTGCTCACCCACTTCAGCCATGAACTGCCGATATTCCGCGCGCTTCACTGCCAGGTACACGCCGAGAAATTCCTGTCCCAATGCATCCCGCGCCCACGCTGACTGTTCCAGTGCTTGCAGCGAGGTCAACCAATCGGTCGGCAGCAACTCGGTGGCTTGGGCGTAGCCATTGCCTTGCACCGGTTCGCCCGGATCGATGTTTTCACGGATGCCACGGTGGATGCCGGCGAGAATCGCCGCTGCCGCCAGATACGGATTGGCGTCGGCGCCACAGATGCGGTGTTCGATGTGGCGTGTATTGGCCGGGCCGCCGGGTACGCGCAGGCTGACGGTGCGATTATCGACGCCCCAGGTCGGCGCCAGCGGCGCGTAACTATTGGCTTGAAACCGGCGATAGGAATTGGCGTTCGGGCAGAACAGCAGCAGCGAATCCAGTAACGACGCCAGCATGCCGCCAATCGCCGTGCGCAACAGCGGCGTGCCCGCCGGATCTGGCGATGCGAAGAGATTACCGCCCTCGCCATCGGCCAGACTCACGTGCATGTGCATGCCGGTGCCGGCCAGATCGTCGAACGGCTTGGCCATGAACGTCGCCTGCATGCCGTGCTTGTGTGCGATGGCTTTGACCAGCCGTTTGTAGCGCACGGCTTGATCCATCGCTTCCAGTGCATCGCCGTGTTCGAGGGTGATTTCGACCTGCCCCGGCGCGTATTCCGAGATCGCCGTACGCGCCGGAATGCCGTGCAGTTTGCAGGCGCTATACAGATCGGCGAGAAACGGTTCGATCTGCTCCAGCTCGCGCAAACCGTAGACTTGCGTGTGTCGCGGTCGGCCACCGTCGGCATCCAGCGCCGGTTGCGGACGGCCGTTGTGATCGCGTTTGGCGTCGAGCAGATAGAACTCCAGCTCGCACGCCATCACCGGGTGATAACCCTCGGCTTTCAAGCGGTCGACGATCTTGATCAGCAAGTGACGCGGATCGGCGATGCTCGCCGGCATGCCTTGTTCGGGGTGCATGCTGACCTGCACGGCGGCGGTCGGAATTTGCCGCCACGGCAGACGCACCAGACTGCCCTCCAACGGGTAGGCGCGGCAGTCGATGTCGCCGACGTCCCAGACCAGTCCTGAGTTTTCCACGTCATCGCCCTGCACGGTCAGGCCGAGAATGGTGCTGGGCAATGGACGGCCGCTTTCGTACACGGCGAGCAGTTCTTCTCGGTGCAACAGCTTGCCGCGCGGCACGCCGTTGGCATCGAGGATGAACAGCTCGATCATGTCGATGTCGGGGTTCTGTTCGAGAAAAAGACGGGCGTCATCAAGGGCTGCGAATTTCATAAGAATCACTCACACAGGCGCACAGAATCGAACCGGACGCAGAGCGTGCCGGCAGGGATATCGGATTGAGAAATTGCTGATGCGTTATCAACGCACGCGATCAGACTGAGGCGGTGATATCCGGCGGACGTGCGGAGTGACGCAGCTTGGAACGGCGCAGGGCCATGGGCAGGTTGACGATGCGCTTCATGAGGCGCACCCGGGGAGTCGCGGTTGAGGTGAAGAACGCATAACACATGTTTCCGTTGGCGGAAAACGTCGTCGACGCAGAGTGTCGCGTCGACGGGATGGCCCGATAGTAAGGGGGAATCCGGGCGCCTGTAAACGATGCTTTTATGCGCCAGTCAGCCGCGCCTGTTTAGCGCAGCAGATAAAACCCCAGGCCGGCGAGGGCGCAGGCGCCCAACACTTCGATCACGCCGCGCTTGAACACAAACAACGCAATTGCCGCCGCCAGTGCCAGCAAGCCTGAAACCCAGTCGAACGAACCGGCAAAACCATTGGGCCACAACACGTGCCAGGCAAAGAAGCAGGCCAGATTGAGGATTACCCCGACCACCGCCGCCGTGATTGCCGTCAGCGGCGCCGTAAATTTGAGTTCATTGTGGGTGGTTTCCACCAGCGGCCCGCCGGCCAGAATGAACAGGAACGAAGGCAGGAACGTGAACCAGGTCACCAGCGTTGCCGCGAACGCCCCGGCGGCAAAGGCATGTTCCGCGCCAAAAGTGGGCTGTACGTACGCGCCAATGAAACCGACAAACGCCACCACCATGATCAGCGGCCCGGGCGTGGTTTCGCCCAATGCCAGGCCGTCGATCATCTGTGTCGGCGTCAGCCAGCCATAGTGACCGACCGCACCCTGATAAACGTAAGGCAGCACGGCATAAGCACCGCCAAACGTCAGCAGCGCCGCTTTGGTGAAGAACCAGGCCATCTGTGTGAACGTGCCGTCCCATCCGAACAGCGCAGTGAGGATCGCCATCGGCAGGCACCACAGCAGCACGCCTATCAGTCCCAGGCGTAAAAGCTTCCAGCGGTTGAACCGGGCGTGTTCAGGCGGTGGAGTGTCATCGTCGATCAGCGCCCGTCCGAAGGTTTTTTCGCTGCCACGATGACCACCGGCAGTGAACCGGTCCGGTGCCAGACGCCCACCGAAGTAGCCGATCAGCGCCGCGCTCAACACGATCAGCGGGAAGGGCGCGCCAAGCGCAAAGATCGCTACGAACGAGGCACCGGCGATACTCCACAACCAGCCGTTTTTCAACGCTCGCGAACCGATACGATGGGCTGCGTGCAATACGATCGCGGTGACTGCCGGTTTGATTCCATAAAAAATGCCTGCAACCACCGGCACGTCGCCGAAGGCGATATACACCCACGACAGTCCGATCAGGATGAACAGCGACGGCAGCACAAACAACGCACCGGCCAGCACGCCGCCCCAGGAGCGATGCAACAGCCAGCCAATGTAGGTCGCCAGTTGCTGAGCCTCGGGGCCGGGCAGCAACATGCAGTAATTCAACGCATGCAGAAAGCGTCGCTCGGAAATCCAGCGGCGGCGCTCCACCAGCTCCTGGTGCATGATCGCAATCTGCCCGGCCGGGCCACCGAAACCGATGCAACCCAGTTTGAGCCAGAAGCGCCAGGCCTGACGCAGGCTCACGGGTTCGGGTTTGCGCAGTTCTTCGGAGGCGGGCGGCTGGTTCAAGCGTGGTACCTGCTGGATGTGAGACGGTTATCTAAGCAGGGTTATATGACAAAAATCAAAAGATCGCTGAACAGGACGGCAAACCGGTTCGGTCTGGATCTGGCGATCATGCGGTTGCGGCCTGATATCCCATGGAATCCGGCGGGGTCAGCCACCGGTCATGTTCATGAAGCGAACCACTTGGACATCGTCGTTCACTTCGAAATTGTGGCTATAAGGCTTGAGTTTCATCGCCTCGATGATGGCGCCCTCAAGACGTTCCGGGTGCCCGGGATGGGCGCGCAGCACGGCTTTCAGATCCACCGAATGTTCGTTGCCCAGACACAGCAGCAGGCGACCTTCAACGGTCAGCCGAACCCGATTGCACGTGCCGCAGAAGTTGTGGCTGTGCGGTGAGATGAAGCCTAGGCGAATATTCGGCGCTTGCGCGAGTCGCCAGTAGCGCGACGGGCCCTGGGTCGATTCGGCAGAGTCGATCAACGTGTAGCGTTCGGCGATGCGCTCACGCACTTGCGCGCTGGAGAAGAACGATTCGGCGCGGCTGTGCTCATGAATGATGCCCAGCGGCATTTCTTCGATGAAGGAAATGTCGAGGTCGCGGTCGATGGCGAAACTGACCAGATCGTTGATCTCATGATCGTTGCGCCCGCGCATCACCACGCAGTTGAGTTTGGTACGGGTAAAACCGGCCGCGCGTGCGGCATCGATACCCTGAATGACTTGCGCCAAATCACCCGTGCGGGTCATCTGCTTGAAAAGGTGTGGGTCGAGGCTGTCGAGGCTGATGTTCAAGCGCTTGACGCCGGCGTCGTGCAAGGGGCCTGCAAGTTTGCCGAGCTGCGAACCGTTGGTGGTCAGGCACAATTCGCGCAGGCCGGGCAGGGCGGCAATCTGTTCACACAACTGCACGACGCCCGGCCGAATCAGCGGCTCGCCACCGGTGAGGCGGATTTTGCGCGTACCCAAGGCGACGAAACTTTTCGCCAACTGGAAAATTTCTTCGAGGGTCAAAATGCGCTGGCGCGGCAGAAATTCCATGTCCTCGGCCATGCAATAGACGCAGCGAAAATCGCAGCGGTCGGTCACCGACATGCGCAAATAATCGACACGGCGGTTGTGCCCATCGATCAGGACGCGCTCAGACATGACAGCCTCGTGACGGGATTGAGACGCACAGGGTATGGGTCGTTATGTCGCACGTCCAATCACTCTTAGTGACTGAGTGATTGATGGGGTCGATGAGGGCGCGAAACTGTTTCAACAACTCAAAAACAT
Source organism: Pseudomonas syringae (assembly GCF_021605415.1). Lineage (GTDB taxonomy): Bacteria > Pseudomonadota > Gammaproteobacteria > Pseudomonadales > Pseudomonadaceae > Aquipseudomonas > Aquipseudomonas syringae_S. Next base: position 12,912 of record NZ_WKEQ01000033.1, on the reverse strand, counting down.
TGCAGCTGCTGCGCAGGGAAACGCTGCGATTTGCCCTAAGAAGAAACTGCAATGCGCCATTGATGTCATCTGACGCGCCGGCATTGCGGGCCAACCGAAACGTCTCACTGCTGGTTTCTGCGAGCAGCGTCGATAGACGGATGGAAGAACATTACGATTCAAAGCGCGCCGGTGGCATGGAGATAAAGCGTTCCATCATCCACTTGGTACGTCACGTCACGTTCCGTCAATTTGAAATGGAATTTTGCCACGATTGTGTTAGCTGCCGGATTTCGTTGGAAATCGAACTCCCCCTCATACGCGCTTACGAGTGAACCCCCTGTGGAGTGAGCCAGTATTGCCGAAACGTCACTACCGTAAGGGCCGATCGGATATCTACCGTCGCTCAGATCTGCACGAAGCACAAATGCAAGATGCTCCCACTCGCCGTCATCTCTTAAAATTCGCCCAAACAGACTTAATGATCCCGGTGAATTGGATTGGTATCTGTACCAATTTGCAACGAACCTGCCTCCAATTGCGGGATGGTTGGGAGAAAAACCGGCCTCAAATCGATTTTCGTCTGCTGTCACTGACGTGAAATCTTTCATCGTCAAATCGCGCCCATATGCCGAGTCAATATCTTTTTTAATCATGATTGAATGACCTGTTTTTATACCGTGGATGGAGTAGCAATTGGATGACCAGTCAAAACCTGGGTCATCGCTTGCGACCGTACTCGCGGTTTACTGGCGGGACAACTGACAGCTCTGACAGGTGCAAAGTGTGCGATTTTGTGCTCGACGAGGCGTCTGAACGTAAGCAGGCCCTCTTACAGAAACTATTGCGCACCAAACATCGCTGTCCAGTAGATGCCGGCACTGCTCTTCGGATCTACCGCATAGGCCGCGCCGAATTCGCGGAACTGCGGGTTCATCAGATTGGCGCAATGTCCGGGGCTGGCCAGCCAGCCGTCGACGACTTTGCGCACGGTGTCCTGGCCGGCGGCGATGTTTTCGCCGACTTGCTGGCCGCTGTAGCCGGCGAGTTCGGCGCGATCACCGGGAGTGCGACCGTCGCGATCCTTGTGGTCGAAGAAATTGTTGTTGGCCATCGACCGGCTATGGCTTTCGGCGGCGGCGCCGAGAATCGCGTTCCAGGCCAGCGGCGTGGTCGCGGCGAAAGCCTGGCTGCCGCATTGACGGGGTTGGCTGCGGGCGCTGTTGAGTTGTTCGAGCAGTTTCTGTCCTTCGCTTTGCCCATCGCCCAACCGGGCCGTCAGCAACGGTCGAGCCAGGACGATGCGCCAGTCGCGGTCGGTGTGGCTGACGCCGACATCGACGAATTGCGGATCGAGCACCACTTGGCAAAAACTTTCCTGAATCGCTTTCATTGCCGAGGCCGCATCGCGTGGCCCATTGAGGGTGATCGCCTGCACATTGACCATCGGATAGCTGGCCCGCGCCATCGCTTGTTGCAGGTCGACCGCACCCGTTGTCGAAAGCACCAGCCGGGGATCGGCGGACAGCGGCGCCAGTTCATTGGACGCCTGATTGCCGCAGCGCTGCGGCTGGCTGCGGTAGCTGTTGATCGACTCGACCAGTTGCGATTCCTCGGTGGCCACGGCCGAGGCGGCAAACAAAAGGCCTGCGGACAACGCGGCAAAGCGCAAAACGGATGGCATGAAGCGCATGGAAATCTCCCTTGGGCTGAGTGCGCCCATGATGCGCGAAATGCCCCGGTGGCACGCAATGACTTTTTATTCGAGGCGGTGTTTTTTGCCGTCTACACTCTGCCCAGACCCCGGAATCCGGGCGTCTCAACCACGAAACACCTTGCCCCAATCGGGCGCTGCCGGAAGAGTCGATCATGGGTTTGAATCGGTTGGCTGTGTGCTGTGCGTTCACGTTGTTTACTGGCCTGACTTCGGCTGCCGTACAGGCGCCGGTTCAGGAGAAGGCCGAAGCCAAGGCCGAAGTGCTGGAGGAAAAAGCTGCCGACAAGGTCAGTGCCGCTCCGGCGCCAAAGTCTGAAGCCATTACGCCAACCGAGGCGCAAGCGGTCGACCCGGCCGGCGCGGCGCCGCTGGATGATCCGATCACCTGCCTGGCGCGCAGCATCTACTGGGAAGCCAAAGGCAAGGACACCCCGGAAATGGAGGCCGTGGCGAGCGTGGTGATGAATCGCCTCGGTCACGAAGGTTTTCCCGACACGGTGTGCGGCGTGGTCAAGGACGGCTCGGAAACCAAAAGCTGCCAGTTTTCCTGGTGGTGTGACGGCCGTCCGGATCAGGTCAAGGAAGACGCCGAATACGCACTGGCGAAAGAAATCGCTGGCAAGGCGCTCAATCGACAACTCAAGGATCGAACCCGAGGTGCGCTGTATTTTCACGACCGCAACGTCCATCCCGCCTGGGCGAAGAAGTACACCAGAACGGCCGAAACCGGCAAATTCCTTTTCTACAAACCGCCAGGTGGCGATGCGCGCTAACCGCAAAAGATCGTCCGGACGCGGTCCGGGCCTTCGGCAGTTCCTACAGGTTCCTGGGGTGTTCACGGGTTTTGTGATCACCGAAGATCCATTGTGGGAGCTGGCTTGCCAGCGATGGGATCGTCAACCGGCCATGTAAGGTGGTTGATCCGGTCAACTGCCGTGGCTGCTGAGGATGCTCGCGATTTGCTGCGGGTGGCAATTGAGGTACGGCGAGGATTTGAGCCAGCGTTGATCCGGGTACCACGAGAACATGTATTGACCATCCTTCAAACGGTCGATTACTTGCTTGGCGATTTGCGGGCGCACTGCCGGGCAGCCCTGGCTGCGGCCGATACGTCCCTGACGCTTGCTCCAGAGCGGGTTCACGTAGTCGGCGGCATGAATGACGATGGCCCGGTCGCGGGCCATGTCATTGAAACCCGGCTCCAGACCGTCCATGCGCAGCGAATAACCGTGGGTGCCTTCGTAGCTTTCCTGAGTGCGGAACAAGCCGAGGCTGGATTGAAAACTGCCTTCACGGTTGGAGAATTGGGTGGCGAAGTTTTCCCCGGAGTTCGAGCCATGGGCGACCAGATCGCGCAGCACCAGCGTTCGCTTGTTCAAATCAAAAATCCACAAGCGGCGCGCGGTGGACGGCTGTGAGTAGTCGATGATCGCCAAGTGACGCGACTGTTTCGCACCGTTATTGATCGCGCATTGCATGGCGTTCAATGCGCCTTTCAGCGCCTGGGGATTGAGTTCCGGTGCGGCGTGGGCGAGGCTGCGGTAAAGAACCGGCGATGAAGTGCCGGCGGCAAAAACCTGACTGGCCACTGTAGCAAGGGCCGCGGTCAGCATGAGTCGGCGCAAAAACGTCAACATTTAAAGAGAGTCCTCACTTGTTACTTTGGCTCCCGACTCCCAGTCGTCCTTCAGTTAAACCCTGAATGGGGCCTGACTGTAATAGCGCACCTGCTGTAAGGTTGACCGTCATCTGGACGGCCATGGATTGGAGTAAAGCAGTTGTTCAAAAAATGCGCATCTTACTTGAGCATTTGTTTGCTCGCTGTGCCGTTGGTCGCGACTGCCACCGTCGAGGCGCCGGTGCCCGACCTGGCGACGCCGCTTCCGGTCGAGCCGCAGTCGCCATTGCAGGCTGTGCTCATCGGTCTGCCTCAGACTTGCCCGGCATTGGCTCCGCAAATGGGCGATGGCGCACTGAAACAATTGCAGGCGTTCTACGAGCAGCAGGGCTGGCTGCCGGTCTGGGCGGATGCCGGCCGGCTGTCGGCCTTGCTTGGGCAACTGCCGCTATTGGCCGACGATGGCCTCGATCCCGACCGTTACCACGTGCCGCTGATCCCACCCAACGACGGTGAACTCTGCGCCGACATCGATATCAGCCGCCAGTATCTGCAAGCCCTGCAGGATCTGCATTTCGGCCGTTTGCTGCAATCGCACTTCGAACCGCTGTGGCGCGCTGACGAACCGCCACGCGATCGTCAGGCCGAGCTGCTCGCCATCGCCGTGCCCGGGTTGCAAAACATTCCCGGGGCGTTCGACCAGGCGCGTCCACACCTGGCGCAGTATCGCAATCTGCGCAACGCCTACGCCGAGCACCGCCTGCAAACCTTGCCGAAGTGGCACTCAGTGGCCGACGGCAAACTGCTGCGCCCGGACATGGACGATGCGCGAGTGCCGGAGCTGGCCCAGCGCCTGTTGAGCGAGGGCTACCTGAACAGCATGGTCGCCATTGAAGGCAACGGTTACAGCCATGTGCTGGTGGAAGCGGTCAAACACTTTCAAAGCAACCATTCGCTGCAGGCTGATGGCGTGATCGGGCCGAGCACGTTGAAAGAGATGAACATCAGCCCGCTGACCCGTCGTCAACAATTGCGCGTCAACCTCGAACGTTTCCGCTGGATGTCCCAGGACATGGGGCCCGATGGCTTGCTGGTCAACGTCGCCGCCGCTGAATTGACGTTGTATCAGGGTGGCTCGCCAGTGTGGCAAACCCGCACCCAGGTGGGTCGCGCCGAACGCCAGACTCCACTGCTGAAGTCGCGCGTGACTCGGCTGACGTTGAACCCGACCTGGACGGTACCGCCGACGATCTGGAAGGAAGACAAGCTGCCGGAGATCCGCAAGGATCAAACCTTTCTCAGCCGCCAGAACCTGCAAGTGCTCGACGCCAACGGCCAGCCGCTCGCTGCCGCCGATATCGACTGGGACAACCCGGGCAACATCCTCCTGCGTCAGGAAGCCGGGCCGCGCAATCCGCTGGGGCGGATGGTCATCCGTTTCCCCAATCCGTTTTCCGTGTACTTGCACGACACCCCGAGCAAAGCATTATTCGACAAAGGGCCGAGGGCGTTCAGCTCGGGTTGCGTGCGGGTCGAGCATCCAATGCAACTGCGCGATTTGATGCTCAGTCCGGCGGAAAAGGCGCGCACCGAAACCCTGCTCGCGACTGGCGCCACGCATGAATTCCGCCTGTCGGCGCCTGTGCCGATCCTGATGACGTACTGGACGGCGCAGGTCGGCAGCGATGGGCATGTGCGTTATGCGCCGGACATTTACAGTCGCGACGTAGCATTGCTGGCAGGGCTTGATCGGCATTGATTTCGTGGCGCCGCGAACAAAGCGCTAAAAGGTGGCTTGGAAAAATCTGTGGAGTTGGCTTCCTATTGCGCTGTGGGGCAACCGATCTGCGCGTTGCTCGCCGCGCGGTTGATCGCCGCAGCGAGGCGTTTGACGTTGGCTTGCTGGGCGATGACCAAGTCGTCGATGGATGGCCCCGACGGCGTTTGCAAGGTAGTGCGGCACACCAGCAGATCGCTGGCATCCCCGGCTCGCAGTCGCCATTTGACGTCTATCAGGCCGTACTGGCCGGGAATTGAATCGAAGCGTTGCACGTCGATGCGCACTGAGACTTTGCGCAGATTGTTGCTGTTACTTAATTGATCCATCAGCGCGCTGCGCAACTCATCGGCCAGGCTGGCGCCCCACCACTCGGTTTCGAGAATCGCCAGGCCGGCATTGCCTTGGCGGATGACGATTTGCGGGCGGTCGACCTGCGGTGGCACGCTGATCCCTTCGATGGGAATCTCATTACCGGCGCGGGTGACGGAAGGTTGCGTCGGGATCAGGGTGTGGAACTGGATCGGGTCGCTACGGCAAGCAGCGAGCAAAACGAACGCGGCGAGCACGGTGATTTTCAGCGATACAGCCATGGTTCAGCTCCTGTGCTCAGTTGCGTGGCGGATCTTGCATGTCGATCGGCGCGCCGTTATTGGGGCGACCGCGAATCAGCGATTCAGGATTACGACCCAGATAGTCAGACAGCTCACGCAGAGAGCGCGACATGCGTCCGAGTTCATCAAGGGTTTCGCCGAGTTTTTCCCGCTGCGGCGAGTCTTCGGCCAATGTCGAACTGGCGGTTTGCAAGGTCGTGCTCATGTCGTTCAAGGCCTTTTGCACACCTGGCAGCGTCTTGGTATTGAACTGGCCCAGGCCTTTGCGCATCTCGACGAGGTTGCTGTCGAGGTTGCCAGCGATGCGGTCGATCGGCAGCTTGTTGATCTTGTCGATCATCGCTTGAAACTGTTCCTGCAACAGTTCGAGGCTACCCGGCACGGTCGGGATGGTGATGGGACGAGCGCTCAGGTCGAATGGCACCTTGGGCGCTTTCGGGAAAAAATCCAGGGCGATATAGAGTTGGCCGGTCAACAGATTGCCGCTGCGGGCCTGGGCACGCAGACCGTTGTCGACGAAGGCGCTCATGAGGCGCACCACGGACGCTTCGTCTTCCGGATTATGGTTGAGCAACTTGAGCATTTTCAGGTGCGCCTGGCCGAGACGCTGGGGGTAAATCACGAGGCCGACGATGATCGGAAAGCTGCGTTTGGCCTCGTCGAAATCAAGGTTCACCGAGACCACTTTGCCGATCTCTACGCCAAGGAATTCCACGGGCGCATCGACTCTGAGCGCGCGCAAAGCCTGATCAAAACGCAGCGTCAGGTATTGCGCTTTGCCGTTGGGTGGGGCGAGGGCGGTTTGCTGGTCGGCGAACAGGTCGAAATTTTTATTCTCGGCCGCAGCGGTGTCGTTGGGGCTGTACGGTGGAGCGCGGAAGGCGATGCCACCGACCAGCAACGTCGACAGCGATTCGGTGCGTACCGCGAAGCCATTGGCGCCCACGTTGATGTCGATGCCGCTGGCGTTCCAGAAACGGGTGTTTTCAGTGACATAGACGTCATTCGGCGCATGGACGAACACCTCGATGTTCACGCCTTTGCCGTCCGGATCCAGTGCATAAGAGACCACTTGGCCGACCGGGATCTTGCGGTAGTAAACCGGCGAACCGATGTCCAGCGAGCCAAGATCCTCGGTGTGCAACATGAAGCGTTTGCCAGGTTCGCCGTAGGTGATCGGTGGCGGGTTTTCAAGGCCTTTGAAGTTTTTTGCGCGGGCGTTGGACTGGCCGATGTCGGCGCCGATGTAGTCGCCGGACAACAGCGTGTCGATGCCCGATACGCCACCGGCGCCGATGCGCGGACGCACCACCCAGAACTGCGAGTCTTCGCGCGTGAAACCCTCGGCCTGCTTGGCCAGTTTGATCGTCGCATTGACGCTTTTCTGGTCATCGCTCAAGCCGACGTCCGAGACGTGGCCGATGACCACGTTGCGGTATTTCACTTCGGTCTTGTTGGCGGTCAGACCGCTGCCGGTCTTGAAGGTCAGGGTGATGGTCGGGCCTTCCTGCATCTTGCTGTGGATCACCAGTGAAATCCCCACCAACACGGCCACGATCGGCACGATCCACACCAGCGACACGCCGAAGCGGCGAGTCTTGGTGGTGGAACGGCCGGGTGATGGCGGGCCGTCGGTGGTGGATGGTTTCATCCATGACCTCTTTGTTTAGGAATAACGCAGATCGAACCTAGTGACTGACTATAGAAGCGCCGGGGTAATCGGCAACTTTAAAGTCCCGGTTTGCCTGCGAAAACCTTATGTTCGAGGTAACAGCCGCTTATTGATCCAGGCATCGATACTCAATTTTCCGGCCCCTGAAAACAGCAGCGGAAGCAGCGCCACAAGGTAGATCGCCGGCAGCTTGAAATTACCGAAGCCTTTGTTGGTAATGGCGTAGCCTTGGGCGAGTTCGCTCAGCGACGACCAGTCGGCCGGCCAATGCACGGCCGCCGTGGCAACGACCGTGACCACGATCAACACCAACGCCGACATTCGCGTGCCCAGCCCGATCAGGATTGCCAGCGCACAGATGAGCTCTGCCCACATCGACAACTCCCAGTTCCACGTCGCCGGCAGACGATCGAAGGGGAACGGGAAACGATCCTGCAGGTCGGCAAACCAGTTCTGCCCATTGAATTTTTCCAGGCCCGATTCGAAAAATTCCCAAGCGATGAACAGCCGCAGGGACAGTTGAGAGATCCAGAGGCCGGCACGGTCGAGGGGCGAGAATAACGAGTTCATCGGGGAGTGCTCCGTGGTGAAGTGAGGGGAGCATTTCAACGTCGGGGTGTATCAGTGATGTGTCGCGGGTCGCGGGGTTTATGCGCCTGGTGTGTCCAGCGACAATTCAGACACACTGCAATACACGGTAGAAGCTGCCGCAGGCTGCGAGCTGTAGACGTTGATTTGAAAAAAACAAATCAACAGATCGCAACCTGCGACAGCTCCTACACATTGGGGGGCAAATCCTATACATTTTCCGGCCGCCCCCTGCATGGTGAATTCGTTTCATGTCTCTTGCGCTCGAACGTCTAGTCGCTGGCACGCCAATCCCTTTCGCCGGTAATCGTGTCTCCGTGGTCAGCCCCGAACTGGCGGCGCGTTTCCAGCCCGGCGATCATTTGTTGGTGGAGCAAGTCAGCGGCGAGCTGCTGTTGATTCCGGTGGCAGATCAGCAAGCGGCGGCCGTGGCGATCGAACGTGCGCAGGCAGCCTTTACCGCGTTGTCGGCAGTGCCCGACCAAGCGATCAGCCACTTCTTCGATCTGTTCGCGCAACGCCTTGAAACCCCGGACTGCTGGGCCCGGATCGAAGCGGCCAACCTGGCCGACATCGAGCGGGCGAAGGCGCGCGGGCGATCGACCACACGCTTGCTCGCCGATGAAAGCATGCGTCGGGACATGATCGCCGGCCTGCGCGCCTGGCGTGATGCGCCGGCCACGCGTGGCAAAGTCATCAGCAGCGTCGAGCATGACGGCTGGAAGGTCGAGCAAGTAGTGTCGCCGCTGGGCATCGTCGCATTCGTGTTCGAGGGTCGACCGAATGTGTTCGCCGATGCCGCCGGCGTCTTGCGCACCGGCAACACGGCGGTGCTGCGCATCGGCAGTGATGCGCTGGGTACTGCGCAAGCCATCGTCACCCACGCCTTGAACCCGGCGCTGGCCGAAGCCGGTTTGCCGAGTGGCGCGGTGTCGCTGGTGGAGAGCGTCAACCATGCTGCCGGTTGGGCGATGTTTGCCGACCGGCGCTTGTCGTTGGCCGTGGCCCGGGGCTCAGGTCGAGCCGTCAGCCAACTGGGCAGCATCGCCCAGCAGGCCGGCACCGCCGTCAGTCTGCATGGCACCGGTGGCGCGTGGCTGATCGCCGATCAGGTCGCCGACGCCAAGCGCTTCGCCGCCGTGGTGCGCAACTCGCTGGATCGCAAAGTCTGCAACACGCTTAATGTCTGCATGATCCAGCGTGATCGCGCGTTTGAACTGGTGCCGTTGTTCCTCGATGCGCTGCAACAGGCCGGCGCAGTGCGTGGCAAGGGTTGCAAATTGCACATCGTGGAAGGCAGTGAAAGTTACCTGCCGGATGAATGGCGCAATGCGACGGTCGAGGTGTATCGCGCCGAGGGGATCCAGAGCGAGGCACTGGCAGAGCCGCTGCCTGAGACACAATTGGGTCGAGAGTGGGAATGGGAAGACACCCCGGAAGTCAGCCTGATGATCGTCGACGATCTGGATCAGGCCATCGGTTTATTCAATCGCTACAGCCCGCAGTTTACGGTGTCGCTGATCAGTGAGGATGCTGCCGAGCAGGAGCGTTTCTACAATGCGGTCAACGCGCCGTTCGTGGGTAACGGTGTGACCCGTTGGGTCGATGGTCAATACGCGCTGAACAAGCCGGAGCTGGGCCTTTCCAACTGGGAAAACGGCCGCTTGTTTGCCCGCAGCGCGATTCTTTCCGGTGATGGTGTGTTTACCGTGCGCAGCCGCATGAGCCAGATCGACCTCGACATCAAGCGCTGAATAAAAACGCCCGGTGCAGTGCATCGGGCGTTAGGGTGAAATAGGTGAAAACCTATTTCAGGAATAGACAATGGCGGATCAGTACAGTCGATCAATCACCCGGCTTTCATTCTGGTTCTGCAACGAATCCCACGCCTCTTTCAGCGTTTGCAGAACACTGCCGATGAAGTCTTTGTCGGCGGCGGCTTTCTTGCCGACATAGCCTTGGCCGCGACGGTACATCTTCAGGCGGGCCAGCAGGTTCTGGTGATTCTTGTCGAACTCTTCTTCATGAGCGTGGGGCGACAGGCAGTCGATATGCACCTGGCCCGACTTGCTGATCCAGAGAATGTGGCTGTCGTGGCTGTCTTTCCGCGCCGCGAACATACGAGCCAATTCTTCGATGGTGGGTTGATTGTTCAGATTCATTATTGTGCCCCTTGACCAGTTTGGTGATTTTTCAAAGTTGATTCGCTAATACAGTCAGCCCATCGGTTAGTTGATCCCTGGCACCGAAACCAGGACGTCAGCCGTCGCCCGTGATAAGTACGGGGTCAAGCATCTGTTGCATGTAGTCGTGTTGAATAACTGCTACGCAATAGCGTCACAACGAAGAGAAGCGACGAAAACCGGGAGGCCCCATGTCGACGGTTTCAGGGTCGACGCACAAGCATCTTGAGAATTTTCGCCAGCGCTTCTCGTCCTTGTACTGGACGTTCAGGCCAGGTCAGCTTCTTCAATCTGCCTTGTGGGCAGCGTGTATCCGGGAAAAACAGCTCGGCGGTCAGACGAGCTTGCTCAAGCATGTTGCCAGTACTCCCGATCGGGGAGACGTCTGCATCATGCAAAAGCAAAACGATGCCGTCAACGGTTTTGTAGTGATTATTTTTAGTCACTACATATTGTCGGACAAAGTGGTTTTGGAATGAAGGAAGGAGAGGGGGGAAGACCGGACCGGATCACTTCGCGGCTGGTTTGGCCAAGCGTTTGCCGGTGCCGGCAGGTTTTCGGCGGGTGGTCTTGCGCTTGTTTTTCCACGGCGCAGCAGCTTTACCGGCCGGTGGCGGGCCGCTGATGGTCAGGCTGAGGCTGCCGCAGCGGGCGACTTGTTTGCTCATCCATGCCGCTTGTTTGGTGACAAATTCGTCCAGACTCATCTCACCGCTCTGCACCATGTCCAGCGCCTGTTCCCAGATCGCCGTAGTGCCGGGGTCGGCAATCGCGCGTGGCACCGCGTCAATCAGGCTGAACGCCGCCGGCGTTGCCGCCAGGGCCTTGCCGTTTTTCACCAGATAACCGCGATCGAGCAAACCCTGAATGATCGATGCGCGAGTGGCTTCGGTGCCGATGCCGGTGGTGTCCTTGAGCTTCTGTTTGAGCAGCGGGTCTTCCACCAGTCTGGCGACGTTCTTCATCGCCTTGATCAGATCGCCCTCGGTGTAAGGCTTGGGCGGTTGCGTCCACAAGTCTTTGAGTTTGACGTCGGCTACCGTGCATTCCGCACCCTGGGTCAGCGTCGGCAAGGTTTGCGGCGCCGGGGCTTCACGTCCTTTGGCGGGCGCCAGGGCTTCGGGCAGGGCTCGTTTCCAGCCCGGCTCGACAATCTGTTTGCCCACCGCGCGCAAGGCTTCACCGGCGCAATCGAAATCGGCCTGGGTGCGGTCATATTCATGGTTGGGCAGGAATTGCGCGAGATAGCGCGCACGAATCAAGGTGTAGACCGCACGGTGTTTGCCGGTCAGTCGCTCGAGATTCTTCGCGGCGGCGGTGGGGATGATGCCGTGGTGGGCGCTGACCTTGGCGTCGTTCCACGCCCTTGAGCGGCGCTGGGGCTCGAGATGGCCGCGCAATGCCTCAAGGCTCGGATCAGCCTGACGCAGCGCTGCGAGAATTCCTGGCGCCTCACTGTGCTGACTGACCGGTAGAAAGCCGCAATCGCTTCGCGGGTAAGTGATGACCTTGTAGGTTTCATAGAGCGCTTGGGCGATGTCGAGGGTTTCCTGGGCACCGAGGCCGAGTTTCTTCGAGCAGACTTCCTGCAACGTACCGAGATCGAAGGGCAGGGGTGCCAGTTCGCGCATGCGTTCGGTGCGCAACTTGACGACCCGGGCGTTGGCGGCGCTGCTGATCGCGTTCGCCGCTTGCTGCGCCAATGCCTGATTCAGGCAACGATCCTGGTCGTCACAAACCTCCGAAGGCGCCCGCCACTGTGCGGTGAATGCCGTGCCGTCGTGCAGCAATTGAACATCGATGGCCCAGAACGGCACCGGCACGAAATCGGCGATGCTGCGGTCGCGATCGACCACCAGGCGCAAGGTCGGCGTCTGCACCCGACCCACTGGCAACACGCCCTGATAGCCGGACTGGCGCCCGAGCAAGGTAAACAAGCGACTCATGTTCATGCCGATCAGCCAGTCCGCCCGGGAACGCCCCAGCGCCGAGTGATAGAGGCTGAAGGTTTCGGCGCCGGGCTTGAGAGCGGCCAAGGCCTTGCGGATCGAAGCCTCGTCCAGCGCCGACAGCCACAAGCGTCGGATTGGCCCACGGTAACGGCAATGTTCGACCAGTTCCCGGGCAATCATTTCTCCCTCACGGTCGGCGTCGGTGGCGATGATCAGTTCGCTGGCCTCACCAAGCAGGCGCTTGACCGCTTTGTACTGGCTGGCCGTGCGCGGCTTGACGGTCATTTTCCATTTGTCCGGAATAATCGGCAGATCGGCGAGCACCCAGCGTTTGTATCGCGCGTCGTAGGCGTCCGGCGGCGCGGTTTCGAGCAGATGGCCGATGCACCAGGTCACCGTGACGTCCGTCCCCAGCCAGCAACCGTCGCCCCGGCGTTTGGCGCCGAGCACGGCCGCAATATCCTTGGCCTGGGAAGGTTTTTCACAGAGGTACAACCGCATGGGCATCATCGTCGATCAGTGTCTTGAGAGGTGCACAGAATGGCCCGTGTCGGGCGAAGGAGCAACTTTTATCTGTATGGATGTCCAGTGGAAGATGTGTCGATGGATTACGCTGAGACTCCGTTCGGCCATTCGCCGCTCGCAAAGCGCAATCGTGAGTTATACCTGACAGATTGCTTATCCATTCATTGAGGACTTACCAATGAAGAGTTCAGCCCCCGGCAGTCCCATCAGCTTTGAAGAATTGGCCGGTTGTCTGGTGGTGAAGTTTCACGGCATTCAGGTTGCGGCGTCGGCGCATACCCTGGTGT
>NZ_WKEQ01000032.1 GCF_021605415.1 Pseudomonas syringae | reverse complement strand
GCGCAAAAGCTGATGGCGCTGATGGGCTGAGAGGCCCTTTATTTTTCAGATCGCAGAAAAGCAAATGCCCCGACAAGTCGGGGCATTTGCTTTTAACCGGGACAGATTGTGTTTTCACACAGCCTGACTGTAATGCGGCCTTTTTTGTTCCTTGGGGAACGCTCTTACTTGTTATGCGCTGCCTGTAGCTCTTTCGCCTTGGCCAGATGTTTCTCCAGTCCCGGCAGCATTTTTTGTGCAAAAGCTTTCAGCTCTGCAGAGCCTTTGGCTTTGTCATCGGTAACGGTGCTGGCTTCTTTCTTGAACAGCGCGATGGTTTCTTCGTGAGCCTTGACCTGATTATCTGCGTAGGCCTTGTCGAAGGATTCATCGCGCATTTCGAGCAGTTTTTCCTTGGCCTGTTTCACCAGCGTAGTGGTGTCGGGCACTTCGATGTCATTGGCCTTGGCGATCGTGGCCAATTCGTCATTGGCCTTGCTGTGGTCGGTGATCATCATGTTGGCGAATTCTTTGATGTCAGCCGATGAACTTTTCTCCAACGCCAGGCGGCCGGCTTCGACTTCGGCAATGCCACCGGCAGCGGCGTCGTCGACGAAATCATTGGAAGTGGCCGCAAAGGCGCTGGACATGCCGGCGCTTAGGGCAACGGCGAGGGCAAGGTGGCGCAAGGTAAATCCGTCCATTGGTCTTTCTCCACGCAGGTTGGGATCGAAGCGATCGGTATTTAATGGAGGCCGGTGCGGGACCGAAGGTTTTATCGCATTTTGGACAGGGCGACGAACGGACACCGTTGGACGGTCGACTTACCGGGCATCCGGGGCCATCCTGAGGTTGGCGGCGTGATCGAATGCGTCGCAGGCCACTGATCAACCGACGGAGGTGCTCCATGCCGGTTCCCCATGACCTGTTTCAGGACTTGAGTTGCACGAAGGAAGAGATCCAGCAAAAACGCGCCAACAATCCGAGACTGGATTCCCTGCTTACACAGTATTCCGAGGCGGACGCCGATGTCGTCAACGCCGAAAAAGCCACCTCAGATGCGCCCAGTGATGACGCGTTGAAAAAGCTCAAGGAGAAACGCCTGCTGATCAAGGACAAAATCGTCCAGCAATTGGAGACGGGAACCCGGTAGCCGATCAATCCGCCGACCACCGGTGACGGATTGATGGAACACTCAGCTGAAACGGCACCTCGAATGCTCAGAGTTCGACGTCTTTGACTCCATGCGAGGTGCCCGATGAGCAAACCCTATTCCGACAAACCGATATTCCCCAGCGAACAGCAGGGTGCATTCGATCCTGTGCCGACCCATCCTGAACCCAATAGCCCGGTGCACACGACCGAGCATCCCGATGAAGAACCGGGATTCGAGGGACGGCCGGATGAGGAGGATGTGGTGCCTGGCCGGGATAAGCAGGCTTGAAGCCATAGCTTGGCTGACCGATTGCGGATCGCGGGCAGGCTCACTCCTACAAGTGGACGCATTCCAGTGCAGGAGTGAGCCTGCTCGCGATCAGCGTCAGTAAACTCACCGCTGATCCAGAGGGTCTACTTCAACGCCTCCGCCAACGGCAACCGCGCCATGTGCGTCGCTTTCAACGAGCCAAAATACAACCAGTCGCCATACTCGCGCACCGTGGTAATCGGCGAATAACTGTCCGCGCCGGTATCCTGCAAATTGGCGATGACTTTGCCCTCCAGGTCCAGCCCTAACACAAATGCGCGTTTTTCCACGGGTTTGGGCAGGACGGTCATCATCCGCACGATCATCTTGCGCACGAATGGATGTTCGGCGGTTCGATCCAGCAGGATATTGCGCGGCGTATACAGCGCCACCCAGAACCGGTCTCGCCCATTGAACGCGAGGTTGTCCGGCAGCCCCGGCAAGTTATCGATAAAAAGATCGTGCGTACCGGCCTTCGGGCCGCTCAGCCAATAACGGCTGATCCGATAGGCACCGGTTTCGTTGACCAGCACATAGGCGTCGTCCGGGCCCAGGGTGACGCCGTTGGCAAACTCCAGTTTGTCGAGCAGCACTTTGGTTGCGCCGGTCTGAAAGTCGTAACGCAGCAAGCGCCCATCGCCGCCGTGCTCGATGATCGCCTCGCCGTCATGACCGTAGCCCCAACGGCTCGACGCGTCGCTGAAATAGGCGAAATGCCCGGACTTATCAATTGCCACGTCATCGGTGAAGCCGAACGGCACGCCATTGGCCGCCGTGGTCAGCGGGATCAACTGGCCCTGGGCATCCAGCGCCAGCAAACCTTTGACACCGTCGGCAATCACCAGCAAGCCGTTCGGATGCCGCGCCAGACCTAACGGGCGGCCACCGGTGTCGGCGAGCACTTTGCGTTGCTGGCCATCAAGGCTGGTGCGAATCAGGCGTCCGTCGTGCAGCCCGGTGATCAGGAAATCATCTTCGAGCAATAACGCTTCGGGCCCTTCGATGTCACTGGCACCGATGCGCGCGGCGCCTTTGAGTCGTTGATTGTCGGCGTAAATCCCCTCGGTCAGGGACGGTGCCGGTTGCGGCGTCCACGCGATTGGCTTGACCCTGGTCGGCATCAGCAGCAGGAACGCTATGACAACGATGATGAGCAAGAGCAGCAGATTTCCCAGCCTCATGCGATGACACCGGTTGCCGCCAGATAACGGCATGCCGTATCGCGCAGGGCCAACAGCGAGACTGCGGATTCGCGGTCGATACGCCGTTTGAGCAGCAAACGGTTGGCGACGCGCATCCCTAATCCACTGAATTGATAATCCAGGGTTCGCACAAATCGTGTGCCTTCACCCTCGGCGGCACACTCGTAGGTCAGCCGCAGCGACAAACCTTGATCGCCCCGGGCCTCTGCGCACCAGCGCCGTCCCGGCAGGTATTCGCTCACTTGCCAGCGTAAATGCCCGGCGCGGCCACCGGCGTGGATGTCCTCTTCGAAATGTGCTCCGGCATGCAGTGGGCCTTTTGGGCCATCAATGTGCAATGACGAGGGATGCCACTGCGGCCAACGACTCACATCGGCTGCATAGGCGAGCACGGCAATCGGTTCGGCGGGGATGTCGATCTGGTGCTGAAGGCGTGTCATGGGCGTTCTCGAAAAAGTCAGCGGCGCGGGTTCCGGCTCCCAATGCAGGGTGCCGAACAGGTAGTCCATCAGCGGAAAAACGATATTGAAGTTGCGCTCCTGCATGCGCTCGCGGCGGTGATGCAACTCATGCAGGCGGCGCATTTGGCGGATCCACGGCAGGCGGGTGAGCGGGTTGTCGGGCGGCAGGTGTTCACAGGCATGGAAGATTTCGTAGGCGAGATAGCCAAGCACCATGCAGCCGCCAAACAGGCCGGCGACGTTGCCGTTGATTTGCGACAGCAGCCACCAGAACGGCACGGTGATAACCACCGTGTGCAGCACAATCAGCCAGGCCGGAAACAGAATCACCCGCCAGTCGCGGGCATCGTCATAAGTCATGTGGCCGGGGGTGAAAAAGCTGTGGTGGTCGCCGGCATGCCGCGCATAGAACATCCGTGCAAAGCTTTTTTTATGGTGGCCCAGATGGCGATGCACCATGTACACGCCGAAATTGAAGAACAGCAGCGTCAGCGGCACGGTCAGCCATTCCACAGCTTTGACCTGACTCACCGAGGCGAAGAACAGATCCATGGCAAACAGCCCGAACAGCAGCACAAAAGCGCCATGCAGCCACGGGTTGTACAGCGGATGAATGGCGGCGCGGTAGCGACTGCGGAACGCTTCGGTGGTTTGCCTCAATGCGGTCACCTGTAGGGTATCGTCGTGATACCCAGCAGCGTAGCCGATCCATTGATTTCGGGCCTTTGCAACCTTGATGGCACAAACGCCATCATCCGGTCTAAAGGCGCCGACGTTCAGGTCAGCGGGTTCCAGCGCTGCGACCAGTCGTCGTCGGCCTTGATCACGGCACGCAGCAGGTCAAACGCCTGTTGCAGCGTCGCCGAATCACGATCCCGGGAATAGACGAGGTAGGTCGGGTAGCCGAACTCCGGCGCTTTGGTCACCGCTTCCAGGGCGCCGCTTTCCAGATACGTACGCACGACCCGCGTGCGGAAATAACCGCTGCCGCCGTTTTCCAGAATGTATTGCAGGGCCAGCGGGCCGAGGTTGAAGCTCAACGCGGCTTTGGCTTTTTCCGGCAGGGCGGCATCGTGCTGTCGGCGGAAGTCCGGGCCCCAATCGATATACACATAGGGCTCGGGTCGACGCGGGCAGCGCACAAGAATCAGTTTTTCTTCCAGCACTTGTTCGACTTGCAGGCGCGGCCAGTATTCCGGCTGATACACCAACGCGGCATCCAGCACACCGAGTTCCAGTTGATGCAGCAGGTTTTCGCCGTCGCGGATTTCCATGCGCAGGGCATGGCTGGGGATTTTCTCGCGCAGTTCGGCGGCCCAACTGAGCATCAGCGGGTTGCACAGGCTGACTTCGCCGCCGATGTGCAGCACGTCGCGATAGCCTTCAGGCAGTGGCAGGTCACGGCGTGCGGCTTCCCAGGTTTGTACCAGTTGATTGGCGTAGACCACGAAGGCCTCGCCATTGGGCGTCAACCGCGCGCCAGCCCGGTTGCGCACGAACAATGTGCTGCCCAGTTGGCTTTCGAGTTTCTGCACCCGGGCAGTGATCGCTGTTTGCGTGACGAACAGTTTCTCCGCCGCCGCAGCGAGACTGCCGTGGCGGACGATTTCCAGAAAGGTGCGGGCGAGGTCGATGTCCATGGGCGGGCCGGTGCGAAAGATCCAGCATTGTAGGAGACGGCGCCGCCAACGCAATCCCCGAACGCGATGTTCAATTCAACAGTCGAACCGGTTCACCCGCCGACCAGGCCTGAATGTCTTCGATCATTTGCGAGAAAAACTGCTGATAGTTCTGGCGGCTGACGTAACCGACATGGGGTGTGGCCAACACGTTGTCCAGCGTTCTGAATGGATGCAGCGCAGGCAACGGTTCCTCGTCGAACACATCCAGTGCCGCACCGGCCAGACGGTTTTTCTGCAAGGCCTTGATCAGTGCGGCTTCATCGACGATCGGGCCGCGCGCGGTGTTGACCAGCAACGCCGTGGGTTTCATCCAGCTCAGTGCCTGCTCGTCGACCAAGTGGCGGCTGCGCTCGCTGAGCACCAGATGCACTGAAAGCACATCGGCCTGTTCGAACAACTGCTGCTTGCTGACGTAGGTCACGCCGACCTGTTCGGCACGCTCGGCGGTGAGGTTTTCGCTCCAGGCGATCACCCGCATGCCGAACACCTGACCGAACTGCGCGACTTTTTGACCGATGCTGCCCAACCCGAGGATGCCGAGGGTCTTGCCGTGCAGATCACCGCCCAAGCCCTGTTGCCATTGGCCGGATCGCAAGGCATTGGCCTCGTTCACCAGATTGCGTGTGCCGGCCATGACCAATGCCCAGGTCAGTTCCGGCGCCGCGTGTTTGTAGCTGTCGGTGCCGCAGACCTTGATGCCGAGCCTGGCAGCGGCCGGCATGTCCAGCGCTGCGTTGCGCATCCCACCGGTGACCAGCAATTTCAGTTTCGGCAGACGGCGCAGCAGGTCTTCGTCGAATCGGGTGCGTTCGCGCATGACGCAGATCACTTCGAAATCGGCCAGACGACTCGCCAATTCCGTGTTATCCGCCGGGTAGTCATGGAGAAAACTGACCTCGCCAATGCTGTCGAGCACCGACCAGTCGACCACGCCCCGCGCTACATCCTGCCAGTCATCGATTACTGCAATCTGCACCGCCATCTGCCTTACCTCACACAGGATTGTTTTTGTTCAGCCAGCCGAGCAAGGCCTTGTGAAATTGCTCCGGTTCTTCCATCTGCGGCGCGTGGCCCATGCCCGGGAATTCCACCAGCGTGGAGTGTGGGATCAGCTTCGCCACTTGTTTGCCAAGGGTTTCGTAGTGGCCGATTTTTGCCTTGACCGGCGGCGGCGCGATGTCTTTGCCAATGGCGGTGGTGTCGGAGGTGCCGATCAGCAACAGCGTCGGCATCTGCAAATCCTTGAACTCGTAATACACCGGCTGGGTGAAAATCATGTCGTAGATCAGCGCCGAGTTCCACGCCACTTTGGTCTTGCCCGGGCCGTTGCTCAGGCCGGCGAGCATGTCGACCCAGCGGTCGAATTCCGGCTTCCAGCGGCCGTCGTAATAGGTGGTGCGTTCGTAGTCGCGAATACCTTGGGCGGTGACTTTGAGTTCGCGCTGATACCACTGATCGACCGTGCGGTACGGCACGCCGAGGGCTTTCCAGTCTTCCAGACCGATCGGGTTGACCAGCGCCAGTTGATCGACTTGTTCCGGGAATTGCAGCGCGTAACGGGTAGCGAGCATGCCGCCGGTGGAATGGCCCAGCAGCGTGGCCTTCTGGATGCCCAGCGCCTTGAGCAGTTGTTGGGTGTTGGTCGCCAGTTGCTGGAAGGTGTACTGATAATGATCCGGTTTGCTGGAGCTGCAGAAACCGATTTGATCCGGCGCCACGACGCGGTAACCCGCTTCACTCAAGGCCTTGATCGAACTGTCCCAGGTGGCGCCGCAGAAATTCTTGCCGTGCATCAGCACCACGGTGCGCCCGTTGGCCTTGCCATGGGCCGCGACATCCATGTAGCCCATTTGCAGGGATTGGCCCTGGGACTGGAAATCGAAATGCTTGAGCGTGTATGGGTAGTCGAAGCCTTGCAGTTCAGGCCCGTATTGAGGGCCTTCGGCGTGGGCGGCAAAGGGCAGGGCGGCGCTCAAAAACAGGCCGGGCAACCAGCGGGAAAAGACGACGGGCATAGGTACAAACTCCTTTTAAAAGTGGCCGATGCTGAAACGGCTGGATTAGCGCATCGTTAAACACAGGCAATCGGCGGGCGGGAATGTTCAATCGATCCAGCCCAGGGTCAGCATGGCCAACACCCCGTAACGGGCACCTTTGGCCAACGTGACAATCAGCAGAAAACGCCCAAGCGGTTCGCGCATTACGCCGGCCACCAGGGTCAGCGGATCGCCGATGATCGGCAGCCAACTGAGCAGTAACGACCAGTGGCCATAGCGCTGGTAATGCTCCCGCGCACGGGCCAGATGCTTTGGGCTGATGGGAAACCAGCGCCGCGTCTGAAACCGTTCGAGCTCTCGCCCCAGCCACCAATTGACCAGCGAACCCAGCACATTGCCCGCCGTCGCCACCGCGAGCAAGGCCCACAACCAGTAGCGATCACTGAGCAACAGGCCCACTAGCACGGCTTCGGACTGCAACGGCAGCAACGTCGCCGCGCCGAATGCGGCAAAGAACAGCCCGATGTAAGCCGTGGGCATCAATGCGCCGGATAGTCCGCCACGACAACGTCAGTGCCGGCCTTGGTCAGGCCGATGACTTGATAGGCATCGCTCATGCCGTCCATTTCCATGCCTGGCGAGCCCATCGGCATGCCCGGCGCGGCGACCCCCAGCAGATCGTCACGCTTGCTCAAGGCCAGCACTTGATCCGCCGGCACATGGCCTTCGACAAATTTGCCGTTGATGAGCGCGGTGTGGCAGGAAGCCAGGCGCGGTGGCACGCCGTGTTGTTGCTTGAAATCGCTCATGTTGGTTTCGACGTGATCCTCTACCTTGAAACCATTGGCTTCGAGGTGGCTGATCCATTTCTTGCAGCAGCCACAATTGGCGTCGCGATGAACGTCGATGGGAATCAGGTCAGCGGCTTGCGCCAGGGAGGAGAGGAGCAGGGTGCTCAGGGCAACCAGTCGCAGGTGGGTTCGCATGGCAGGCTCTCGGCGTTGAAGGCGAAAAAAGAACGCATTTTGAACGGATTTTGCCACTTCGCCTCATCGGAGTGTTTCGAAGTGCGACGAGGCGGGCGAGCATGATGATTTTAGATCAATCCTGAAGGGTGCCTGAGCGCCGGATGATGAATCTGTCAGGTCGACCCATCGTCGCTCAAAAAATGGCCCGTTTACCTTACAAACGGGCCATCGCAGTATGACTCAAGGCTTCGGCGCCTGCTGCTGCGCCAGGTCATGCAAACGCTGCATGTGCGGGCAATGCAGGGTCAACGTTTTAGACTGGATACCCCGATGAAACAGCGCAAGCCAGCCTTCCGGGCCGTCGTCTGGCATCAGACCGGTAAAAACAAAGTCAGTCTGGGCCAGTTTGAGCAGATCGTTCGACAGCCCGGCAGTCAGCCTTAGCCTGAGGGAAATCAGCCAATGGCTCGGCAATTTGCGCAACTGCTGAAGCAATGCCGGGTTCAATTCTTTCAACACTACATCGTAACGCCCGGCCTGTTGCTCAAAACGTACCGCCAATCCTTGCCAGCGAGGCTGGCGATCCTGAGTGCCGAAAGCGTTGGCCAGGCCGAGCATGAAATCCTGCCAGCCCGGCGGTGAAACCAAAAGGGGCAGCGGGCGCTGGTAGCCATCAATGGCGCAGCACCCGATCACGATCGATTCGGGCGTTGGCAGCCCGAACGGCGAGGGGACGTAATCCGGGAGCAATCCGGTGTTATGGAACCCCAGGCTCGCGGCCATTCGCTGGGTGAACGGGTGCTGCGTCACTTGCTTGATCGTCACGCCTCGACATCGTAGCGCCTGGGCATGAATCATCAGTTGCTGGCCCAGCCGAGTGGCGACGTTCTGACCCCGGGCATCGGGATGCACGGCGCTGAGCGCCAGTTCGGCAATGTTTGAACCGTTGTTTCGAAAGAGCGTGGCATGCCCCACCAGACGTGTGCCCGTCAGCGCCACCAGTGAGTGCCAGCATCCCTCTGCATGGTTCTGGTTGATCATGTGCGGCAGATAAACATGGGGTTGCACGTAATGCTCGCCGTAGACTTCGCGAAACAGGCGGCTGACCGCCCTCGCATCGGTGTTGCGGTAACTTCGCAGGGTCAGCGTGTCCATGGGCTCGCCTCCATGGTCGGTACGTCGTGGAAACGTAGATCGACCACACGCTGACGTTTGCCGGAGCGTGGATGCAGCGACAGATCGTCAACCGTACAGCCGCGAATCAACAGATCCAGTTGCCCATCGGTGATCAGCTCGGCGAGTTCCGGGTAGCGCTCCAGCAACGCAGTGCGCAGCGTCAGGTTCAATGATGACGGCACCGCGACATGCGCCCATTTCAATGTCAGCACGGTTTTTTGATCGCGTAGCTCGATCAGCAGCTGCCAGTCATCCGCGCCGACGGTTCGCAGAATGATTTCGGCCATTTCCTCAGGAAACAGCGTTGCGGATACCACGCGTAATCGGCGGGCGCTGGCACTGCGACCCTGAAGGGCGAATTTACGACCCGGCGTGCCGACGGGCTCCCGCCAACAGGCACGATCACCGACCGGATAACGGATCAGCGGCATCAAGCGACGCGTGAGGTTGGTGACGATCAGCAGACCGGTGTGATCGCAGCCTTCAATGATTTCGCCGGTGTGCTCGTCAATGATTTCGACGAGGGTGTGCTGTTCGTTCATTCGATGCTCGCCATCGTCGCAGTCGCGGTGACTGCCGCCGATAAATCCGGCATCGACGCTGGCGTAACCGATGGACGCAATGCGCGCGTTGGGCATCACCCGGTGCAACAACGCACGTTGCGCCGCAAACAGGCTTTCGCCGCCGTAAAGCACCGTGTCGACGACGTCCAGCGTCATAGTGCGGCTCGCCAGCCAGTCGGCGAACTTCAGCAAATGGGCCGGTACGCCGGCCAGCACGTTGATCCGGTGACGCAGGATCGCTCCGGCAAGCTCGCCGTGCTCGACCGCCCCGGTGAAGGGGAACTCAGTGATGCCCACGCCGACATGGGCGAGGGAATCGTGGATAAACACGAAACTGGCGTACAAGTCTCCGGCAAAAAACAGGTTCGCGACGCGGTCGCCCTGATTGAACCGAGAGGTGCAACTGCTGCCGAAGTCCTTGACCAGCCGCTGCCACTCGGGTTGGGTGAAAACCGACAGTTTGCCACTGCTGGTGGTGCCACCGGTCTTGAACACCACCGCGTGTTCAAGGGCGCCGGTCAATACCGGCCAATGCTCAAGATGATCACTTTCTTTCCAATAGTCTGAAGGATTAATCAACGGCAATATCGCCAGGTTTTCGACGGGATCGGGCAAAGCCCTGAAGTGATGATCGAAGTACCGAGAATGTTGCCGGGCAAACTTGATCAACTCGATAACTTGCTTATCGGCGTTCATGGTTTTGCTTCCTGAAGTTGATCATGTTGCGTTGTTAAGCGCTCATCGATCACCACCGGGGTTTTTCCGCTGTGTTGATTTCGGGTGAACGTGTCGACGTCACAGACTTCAACTTCCACGGCCAGTAAACCGGTGTCGATAATCGTCACGAGTGTCGGGTAACGCTGCAATCGAGCGGTGGTTTCAATTGGAGAAAGATTGCAGCGCACCGTCATGCGATCCAGCCCGTCCGGGGCGTGATCGAGCACCAGTTGAAACGGCGTTTGCAGATGCTCGGCCACTATCGCCAGGGAAATGAAATCGGTGCCGATGCGGATCAGCTTGCCGTGGCGCTGCAACAGTTCGAAGCGCGGCGATGTCAGCCCACAGGCGCAGGGCTCCAACACCCAGCGACCGCTGTCCCCCACGTCGTAGCGTTGAACGGTCTGGCTTTGCCGGGCACTTGAGGTGAACAGCAAACGCCCGGTTTCTGTACCGATGACGGGCGTATCACGGTCAAAGTCGACAATCTCCAGGTGCTGTATATCGCTCATCAGGTGAAATACTCCATCCGCCGAGCCGGAGCACGCATGGCCCAACGGGCCGGCATCGACGCTGCCGTAAATCGCCGAACGAATGGTCGTCACGCCACAGCGTTGCAGCAATTGTCGGCTTTGCTCGCCGGGGTGTTCGCCGCCGAGGAACACCTTACGCACGCCGCCGTAATCCTTGAGCCGTTGTTCTTCGTTGAGGAACAGTCGATGCAAGGTGCTCGGCATGCCGATCAGCACGGTGACACCCAGATCGACGATCAGTTGGGCGATCTCGCGGTAGTCATCATCGGCCGGGGCGCCCATCGGCAAATGCGTGGCGCCAAGTTGCTCCAGCACCTTGGCGAAGCTGTAGAAACCGCCATACAGGCCCCCGCTGAAAAACAGGTTCATGACTTTGTCGCGCGCGGGATCGAGTCCTGCCGCGAAGAGGCCGTCGGCGGCTGCGGCCATTTGCTTCTGGAAATCGCGGTAACTGAACGTCGAAAGCGTCGGCGTTGCGCTACTGCCGCCGGAACGGAAATACAGTTGCGCGGCAGGGCCGGGCGGCTGGCGGGTGAAGGTGGCCTTGTCCATGATCGGCAAACGG
Organism: Pseudomonas syringae; assembly: GCF_021605415.1. Taxonomy (GTDB): domain Bacteria; phylum Pseudomonadota; class Gammaproteobacteria; order Pseudomonadales; family Pseudomonadaceae; genus Aquipseudomonas; species Aquipseudomonas syringae_S. Next base: position 60,620 of record NZ_WKEQ01000032.1, on the reverse strand, counting down.
GTCAGCGCCGCCGGTGAAGGTTGCGGATCGAGCGTGGCATGAGTGGGCAACTGCTGCGGCGGCAGGCTGACAGAGATTCTTCGGCTCAGACGCTGAAGTGCATAGACGCCGTCGTGGGGTTCACCTTCGTAGCCATCATGCATCGCCTGGATTGGCGCGACACGGGTGACGCCTGCCGCGATCAGTGCACGCGCCAGAGCGGCGGTCTGCCCGGCGGTGCAAATAAGCCCACAACTTTGCAGTACGTTGCGCCATTGCAGTAACGCCGGAGTGATTTGGGCGCGGGGCACGGGTGCCATGCGCAGGGTGCGAAACAGCGGCGAGGGCGCCAATGATTGATCGTGGGCCCAGATCACCCGCCAGCCGGGGCCGCTCCAGACATGACCCGGTTGCCCGGAAAAGCTTTGGGTCAAGCGCGCCAATTGGGTTTGTGTGGTGATTTCACAGGCTTCTTGAAGCGTGGGAGCCAATGCTGGCCATTTTCGCGCGCGACGCTCGAAAGCTGCGGCCAGGTCTTCGCCGATCGAGCGCAATACGAGTGGATCGTCGCTGTCCACCAACAGCCATTGCGGGCTGGAACAGGCTTGTTGATCCAGGCGACAGACTTCGTCCACCACGGCATCCAGCGCTTCGGCCGAGGCCGCGTCGGCTGTCAGATAAGCGAAACTGATGCGGTGCCCCCAGTCGATCCAGCGGCATCCCGGCGGAATTTGCCGATTGATTGCGCGCAAGGCCGACTCGCCGCCCCAGGCCGATACGCCGTTCGCCCGCTGGCAGAGCAGGCCAATCTGCGCGGTGGTCGCCGGCAGCACGGCGATGTAGCCGGCGAGCCGAGCCGTTGTGTCGCACTGCGCCAGATCGCCGAGCAACTGCGCGCTCAGGCCTGCGTCGCTGCTGCTCGGGCGCAGCCAGTTGACGTTGCCGGCCAGCAAGCCTTCGAGCACCGCGCAAAATGCCAGCAACGGCGAGTTGCCCGGTGTGATGTGCACCACCAGTCCGAGCGGGCTCCAGTTCTCGAAACGCGATTGTCGATAATCGATACGGCGTAGCGAATGGGCGTTTATACCCAGTTCGCGTTCGAGCTTTTCGCGCAGATTTTCGGGGCGACAGAAGTCGATCAGCGCTCGACGCTGCTCCTCATCGACGGGCGGGTTTAGGGTGCGCTCGCGCAACCGGCCGGCAAAATTCTCGGCGGCAGCAATGACCACGGCGCTGGCCAGCGGTTGCGCCAGTCGTCGAGGCAGATCCCTTTGCAGCAGATCCAGCGCGGTTTCGAGGTTGCAGTCCTGACGCAATTGTCCATTGATCAAGTACATATCAGTGGCCTCCCAGCAGTTCGGCCGCAGCCATGGCACAACTTCTGCCGATGCTGGTGCCGGCGCGGCCATGCAGTTCGAACCAGTCGGTGCTCAGTTCGCAGTCGCAACTCGACCCCGGGTGCAACGTCGCCCAATCGCTCATCACCACGGCGTGGGCCGGACTCGATGAAATGTACGGCGAGACGAACCCGAGCAAACCGGGCTGGCCGTATGGTTGAAGCGAGAAATCGGTTGGGTTGCGCACCAGCACTTTGGAATACACCGGCGCATGGAAGCGATGATGAGTGCATTCGATGTAAGGCACCGCATGCTCGACCGCACCGTAACCGTCGCGGCAATGGATCGGCGCGATGCCCAGTTGTTGATGAATACGCGCGTACAAGTCCTCGCGGGGTATTTCTTCAGTGCTGCGGGATTTCCAGCCACCGCCGAAAAACGCCAGCGAACCGGCGGGCAGTTTCAGATCCGGCACTCCGGTCGTCCGCATGTGTTGCAGGGTTTCCCACAAGAACGCGGGGAAACCGAAAAGCCGCACCGGCAGGCCTTCTTCGGCGAACGCCTGCAAGGCGGCCAGCGTGCCGAACACATCGAACTGATGGCCCTCGCCATTGCTGCGCAGCGCGTAGAACACCCTGTTGGCCGGGGCAAAGCGGCAGAGAAACTGATCGGTGAACGAGGTGCCCAGGGTGATTTGATTCTGTGGCTCGTAGCTGAGCAGCAGGTAGTTGCAGGGCGTATCGGGGGTGTCCCAGCCGTACTCGCGGAAGATCTGCGCGACCATGAATTGAGCGGCGGCCAGGCTGCGTGCGTCGTAGCGCATGCGGCTTTTCTCGCCGGTGGTGCCAGAGGACGTCAGTTCCAGAGCATCCTCGCCGGTCGAGCTGAGCCACAACTGGCGTTTGAAAAAACTGGCGAACACCGGTGGCAGACGTGACCAGTCTTGCAGCGTGTCGAGGTCGTCGACAGTGAGCCCGTTGGCGTTCAGCCAGCGTTCGTAGCCGGGCGTTTGCCGACAATGAAAGCGGCTGATCTCGGCCATGGCCTGGTCGAACAGCCCCGGCGGAACGGCGTCCAGGGCATAAGGGTGCGGCAGCGCGCAAAGCGCCTCGCAGTGAGGTAAATCAATCATCAATAGTCCTTTATTGAACGATGGAAGAAGCAAGCGCTTCATCAGCGCCTTGCAGGAAAAACCACAGTAGCGGCAGGCTGAAAAACCCACCCAGTGCAATCAGCAGTGCAAAGGCTTCAAGGCTGGATCCACCTCCGAGCCGGGCAATGAGCATGCCCCCGGCGCCCATCACAGCGATTGAAATCATGCCGATCATGGCGGAGACAAGCCCTTTGCCGTCATCGCTGGCAAACAGCGCAAGCCGGTACAGCGCCGCGTTGCTCATGCCCAGTCCGATGGCGTACAGCATCAGGCAGATCACCAGCGGCGCGACCGACGCATGACTTTGTGAAAGTGTTGCCAGCCCCGCCAGGCCCAGGCAGAAGGGCCACAGCGCCACTCGCAAAATGCTGACCAATGACAGGCGTGGCAGCAGCCGATCCAGAATCAGATTGCCGGCGATCACGGCCGCGAAAATGGGCAGTTGCCAGAGCCCGTAGTGCAGAGAAGACAAACCCTGTACCTGAATCAGCAACAGGGGCGCCATGCCGATCCAGGCAATCAACGGCAGGCTCATCAAGCCCAGCGCGCAGCTGGCGGTGAGAAATCGATGGTTGCCGAGCAGCGTTCGATAACGCTCTGCGATGGAACGCCATGAAAACGCCACCGACGCCAGGCTTTGTTCATCGTGGCGAGTCACCCCGACCGTCTCCGGCATGCACTTCAAAAGTCCAAGCCAGACAATAACGGCCGCCAGTCCCAGGCTGAGAAACAGCTCGCGCCAGGTCAGCCATTCCAACAACAGACTGCCGATCAGCGGGCCGAGCAATGGCGACAGCAGCGCAATGTTGCCAAGTAACGCCATCATGCGGACAGCGTCCGCTTCGCGAAATACTTCCTGCAAGACTGGATAGCTGACGGCGACAACGAACCCGAGCCCCACGCCCTGGACAATTCTCAAAAGGTTGAAGATCTCGATCTGCTGCGTGGCGAATGCCGCGATGCATGACAGGGCGAACAGTGCGCAACCGATCAACAAGAGGGGGCGTCGCCCAAAATGATCGGACAGCGGCCCTATCAGCCATTGCAGGCAGGCTCCGCCGAGCAAATAAAAATAAAAGGCATTGGGTACGTGTCGGGCGTCTGCTTCGAACTCTTCGGTGACACTTAACATGGCTGGCATGATCATATCGCTGGCCATATACGTTAAAAGTTCAAAGCCAGTTAATGCGAGGCAAAAGCCGAGCAAATGAACGGGTTTAATAGTGATTAAAGTTCTTTGCATGAAACATCCTTGTTTTTGCAATCAATGAAGGTTGTCCGCAGCCTATGGGGACTTGCGAAGGCCCGCCAATGCTTTGCTGCGACATTAAATTTCAATTGTCGAAGTTGCGTGTGAATTGAACCCGATAAATAACAGCGGCTGTTTTTTATTCATGAATGACAATGCCCGCCAATTGGCGGGCATTGCATGGGGCATTCAATCTTTATTGCCGCTGACGCCGGCATCCTGTCGGTCAGCATTGAAAGCGTACTTCAAGACTATCGGTGATAGTAACCGGGGCCTTCCTGATAATGGCGATGACCGCCATGACCGCCGCCGTGAGGGAAAAAGATGCAGCCGCTGAGTGTCAGCAGTGCGAGAACAGGAATCAGCCAGGTGATTCGACGAAGCATTTCAAGGTTCCTCATGGTGATTGCCGTAATGAAGCCAAATCTCTTCATCGGCTGTAACATGAGACCCCGTTTGCCGTGCCGCATCCCCGGGACATGGTAGGTGCTTGGCATGCAGGCGGATACAAACCGGATACATTTCAAAGATTCAGGAACCCGCAATGACCCATTCGCAACGCTTGAAATATTCGCTTCTGATCATCCTGGCCATGGTCGCGATCCTGCTGGGCCTGACTTGGCTGCAGAGAACCGGTGTGATCAGCGAGCAGACCTTTCAGTACATCGCCATGGCCGTGGCGGTCGTTGTTGTCGTTATCAACGGCATCCTGCGCCGCAAGGTGAAGCCTTGACGGCGGCGTGTCTCAATCACCGTTGAGGAGGGCGGCGGCCTGTGGATGCAGGCTGTAGCTTTTGTCGGCGTTGAAGGTGATCACGCCTTCGGCGCTCAGGCGTTTCAACACCTCGCGCACGCTGAGGAAGGACAGCGGAATGTCCAGATCCAGCAACTGGCTGTGAACCCCGCGCACACCCAGGCGGCGATCGCTTTCGGCGGCGATCAGCAGCGCGTCGATGACTTTCAGCCGAATCAGGCTGGTACGCAGGCCGAAGCTCTTGAGCAGCAAGCGGATGCGTTCGTTGCCATGACGCTCGGCGCGTTGTCCGAAATTGCCGGCTCCAGCCGTCATGGAACCTCCAGGCGACATCGGGCTACCTTCCGTTGGTAGTTGCGAGTTGTACATGGGATTACTCCTTTTCAGAGCCTGGTCTGCGAGGGTTCTTGTGTGCTCTCAAGGTATAAGACGAATCAGCAGGAAAAATCATGAACGACAAAACGTAGAAAATTTGTCGCAAGAATGTCGCCAGCCCGTAAACGTTGCTTCAAATAGCCGTTTCAACGCTTAAATTTTTCTCCTCGACTTCGTTTCCTGAACAGACAAAACCATCAGGAGCGAGCGTGATAAATTCCAGACAATTAACCGGACTGACCCTGGCCGGCATGTTTCTCGGGCTTAGCCTGTCGGCCCATGCGCTCAGCCCTTCGGCCCAGGTCGGTGCCGACATCCGTCGCACCACGTTCGGAGTGCCGCACATTCGTGCTGAAAGCGAACGCGGCCTCGGCTTCGGCATCGGTTATGCCTACGCTCAGGACAATCTCTGTCTGCTGGCCAACGAAATCGTCACCGTCAATGGCGAGCGCTCGCGTTATTTTGGCCCTGAACAGTTCACGGTCGAGCAGCGGGAGAACCGCGTCAGCGACGTGTTCTTTACCTGGCTCAACACACCGCAAGCGGTCGACGCGTTCTGGCAGGCGCAACCGGTGGAGGTGCGTGACCTGGTGAGCGGCTACGCCGCCGGTTACAACCGCTATTTGGCCGAGCGCAGCCAGCAAAGTTTGCCGCAACAATGCCAGGGTGAATGGGTTCGCGATATTACCGCCGAAGACCTGGTCAAGCTGACCCGCCGCTTGCTGGTCGAGGGCGGGGTGGGGCAGTTCGCTGAAGCACTCGTCGGTGCCACACCGCCACAAACCACGGCGCAGGCGCAAAGTAACAACAGCGCCTATCAATTGGCCGACAACCGCCTGCAGCGCTTCGCTTTGGATCGCGGCAGCAATGCAGTGGCGGTCGGCAGCGAGCGCTCGTTCAACGGCCGTGGCATGCTCCTGGCCAACCCGCACTTTCCGTGGGTCGGCGGCATGCGCTTCTATCAGATGCACCTGACCATCCCGGGCAAACTCGATGTAATGGGCGCCGCGTTGCCGGGCCTGCCGATGATCAACATCGGTTTCAACCAGCACCTGGCGTGGACGCACACCGTCGATTCGTCGAAACATTTCACCCTGTATCGCCTGCAACTCGATCCGAAGGATCCGACCCGTTATCTGCTGGACGGCAAGTCGCTGCCGATGAGCAAACAGACTGTCACCGTGCACGTCAAACAGGCGGACGGTCAGGTCAAACCGGTTGCCCGCGAGGTCTACAGTTCGCAATTCGGTCCGGTGGTGCAATGGCCCGGCAAGCTCGACTGGGACAATCAATACGCCTATAGCCTGCGTGACGCGAACATTGACAACGACCGTGTGTTGAATCAGTGGTACTCGATGAACCGTGCGGCAACGCTCAAGGATTTGCAGGATTCGGTGCACAAGATTCAGGGCATTCCGTGGGTCAATACCCTGGCGGTGGATGACAAAGGCCAGACGCTGTACATGAACCTCTCGGTGGTGCCGAACGTCAGTGCCAACAAGCTGGCCAAGTGCAGCGATCCGCGCATCGGCTTGCAGTTGATCGTGCTGGACGGTTCCAACAGCGATTGTGCCTGGGACATCGATCCGCATGCCGCGCAAAAAGGCATTTATGCCGCCAGCCAATTGCCGCAGCTGTTGCGCAAAGACTTCGTGCAGCATTCCAACGATTCGGCGTGGCTGGCCAACCCGGCGCAACCGCTGACCGGCTATTCGCCGTTGATCAGCCAGGACGGCCAGCCTCTGGGCTTGCGCTCGCGGTTTGCGCTGGATCGGCTGAACACGCTCGGTCGGAAAGGGCCGTTGGCGGTGAAGGATTTGCAGGCGATGGTGATGGATGATCAGGTCTATCTGGCGACGCAGGTTGTACCGGATCTATTGAGTTTCTGTGCCGCCGATCTGGGCGCTGATGCGGCTGCGCTGAAACCGGCGTGTACCAGCCTCAAGGCGTGGGATGGGCGAGCGAATCTGGATTCCGGGCCGGGCCTGGTGCATTTCCAGAACATCATGCAAACCTTGCAAGCGTCGCCGGGTATCTGGCGGGTGCCGTTCGATCCAAAAGACGCGCAACACACACCGCGAGGTCTCGCGGTCGAACAACCGTCAGTGGCTAAGGCGTTGCGCGAAGCGATGCTGGCCTCGGTCGCGTTGACCGGCAAAATGGGCATCACCCAAGACACACGTTGGGGCGACATTCAAGTCGCCAGCAGCGGCGGCCAACAGACGCCGATTCACGGCGGGCCGGGCACGCTGGGTATCTACAACGCAATCCAGAGTGTGCCGCGCGAAGACGGCAAGCTTGAGGTGATCAGCGGCACGAGCTATTTGCAAGTGGTGACCTTCGACGAAAAAGGACCGCACGCTCAAGGCTTGCTGGCGTTTTCACTGTCGAGCGATCCGGCGTCGAAATATTCGCGGGATCAAACCCAGGCGTTCTCGAAGAAACAGTGGAGCACGATGCCGTTCACCGAGGCGCAGATCAAGGCTGACCCGCAGTATCAGGTGCAGACCGTGAGTGAAGCGCTGGACAAGGCAGGGAAGGTCGCCGCGCAATAACGGCGGACAAGTAAAAAATGCGAAGGCCGCATCCTGAAAAGGGTGTGGCCTTCAGCTTTTTGGAGGCCGTTGAGGCATTGAGTTGATGACCGGATTGCCTTGCTTGTTGCGAGTCACATACACCGGCAACACCTTGGGCAGTGACCCGACCAGGCTGTTCATCTCTTTGATGTTGTAGATGCCGCCGACACGGATCGAGCCAGTGCCGGCATCCGCCAGCATCACCGGCTTGTCGAGATAGCGATTGATCAGCGGCAAGGCTTCGTTCAGCGCCAGGTTGTCGATGACCAGTTTGCCGTTGCGCCAGGCCAGCGCGTTGTCATTGGCATAGGTCTGGCTGATCTGCGGCATGTAATCGCCATGCCTGTAACGCGCCTGCATCGACGGACCAAGGCGCAAGCCATCGCCGGACAGCTGCGTATTACTGGTGACCAGCACCGAACCTTCGATCAGATTCACCCGAACTTGATCTTCATACATCCAGACGTTGAAACGGGTGCCGGTCACGCGGATCCGGCCTTCCGCTGCCCGGACAACGAACGGATGAGTCATGTCGTGAGTGACGTTGAAAAACGCTTCACCCTTTTTTAGCGTGACCCGACGTTGATCCTTGTAATTGCTGTAAGTCAGTTCGCTGTTGAGGTTCAGCTCGACCTGACTGCCGTCGCCCAGGGTGATGTGGCGAACCGTGTCGGTGGCTTCAAAATGCTGATAGCTGTCAGGCAGCCAACCGAGGTTCCAGCCAGTGATACCGGCCAGCGGCAATGCCAGCGCACAGACGCCGGCGGCGATTGCGTAGTGACGCCATGAGCGAGTGGGCGCGGGCAGGCTCGGCACCGGGATGTCGGCCGGCTCGGGACGCGGCAAGTGTTCGGCGACCTCCCAGATCTCCAGCATCGCATCGTACTCGAACGCGTGAAGCGGGTGCCCGGCGTACCAATGCTCAAATGCCTGGCGTTCCTGTTCGGTACAGTCAACGGCATGCATACGCATGCACCAATGCGCGGCGGCATCGGTGATCGCATCGTATTCGGCTTCGGAGAGAGTGTCTTGGGTCATTGACTCGTCCTGATTTCCTGCATTCTAACCTTGAGGGCAACGTGGCGAGAACATCAGTCATGGCAATTAACTATCAAAGTGGAACTTATTTTTTGCCCAGGCGACCAAAAAAAAGGTCAACAGGAAACATCATCCACAAATGGAGTGAAAAAATGATCAGAAAAACCCTGACTGCCGCGATCACGTGTATCGGTCTGTTGAGTGCCGGAGCCGCTTTGGCAGATCGTCCGGGCGCGGGCTGGATCACCATTGAAAAGGCCATTGAAACCGTCAAGACGAAGGCCGGTTATGTCGAGGTATATGAAATCGAGGCGGATAACGACGGCTACTGGAAGGGCGAGGGGCGCAAGGCCGACGGCGTGGTCTATGAGTTCCGTATCGACGGCGCTTCGGGCAACGTGTTGCGCGATCAAAAAGACTGAGAGGCGCTCGCCCTCATCGGTTGAACATACAATGCGCAGGTCTTTGGCCTGCGCATTTTTTTCGTTCAAGGTTTGGGAGTGACGGGGGCCGGATCGAGTTGCCTGCCCATTTCGCTGATCAGCCAAGCCAACGAATCGGCATTGCGCAAGATCACATTGATGCGCGCGCCTGCAGCGTTCTGATCGAGAAAAGCATCACAGGCGTCTTCCATCGTCGTCGTGTTCGTCGCGTCAAGAATGGCGTCGACAGCAAGGGATATCGCATGTCTGGAATTCCTCGTTTTTTTGATGCGCCTCCAGGCTTGCTTCGAGTTGCTCCAGTATGAAAACAGTTGGGGGCGCGGCGTCGCCAACGACAAAAATCTTGCGCGCAGATCCGTTTGTTCCCGTTTCAGCTTGCGTCCTTGTGCCGAGGCGAGTGATATCAGATCGGAAAACGGTTGACGCGCTTCCATTGAGGCCAGATCCACGGTGGCGTGCAGATGAGAGAGTTCGTGAATGACCGTCACGGCCTGGGCGTGGGTGTCGACATCGAACGATGGGTGGGTGACTCGCTTGAAATCATCGAGCTGCTGATCAAAAAACAGCTCGGTGAAATTTACCTTGCGCAACCTATCGCCAACCACGACAAACGCGATCGCGTTCATCGCCGGGTCTCGCACGCTGCCGATCACGAAGCGCTCGGTATCCATCAATTCGTCTTCGGGATCCACCAACGCCTTGCAGATGGGGGTGATTGCTTCGTGAATTTTCGTGAGCAATGCATCATCGATTGTTTGGGTATCGAAAATCCGCTGAAAGAGGTTGTCCAGCCGCGTAACGGGAACATTTTTGCGTACCGCCAGATTGTGCAGGCTGTTGAAGGCATAAAAACGGGCGAGGTCGATGGCGCTGACCAATACCTGCGCCTTGTGGGGGAACAGCCGGCGGATTTCGTTCATGCCCACGGCATCGATATTCAGTGCATTGCGACGATCGCGCTCGATGGCATAACGTTCATGCATTCTCGACATCGCTTTACCGTACAGAACGGTATGCAGGTCAGGATCGAGCACGAGGACCGAGCCGGCCTTGAGCAGCGCCGGTCCGCGATCTTCATGATCCAGATGCCAGTGCTCGCCAAATCTGATCGCGGGGTAGACCTTGCCGGCGATGGCGGCGTAGGTCTGTTTGTCCGGGGCTTCGTAGATGTGGCTGGACGTGTTCTTTTTCATATCCTTGAGCGCGACGGTCGTACTTTCAAGCGATTGCAACCGGGTGCGTGAAGGTGACGTCGGTCTGATGTGCGACCAGGGTTGTGCCACGACAGCTCCATCGCTTTGCGGTGACTCGATACTGACCGGCTCGGTCGGCGTTTCCATGGCCAGACGGCCCACCGAAACCATCTGCGCCGCGCCGTCGATGAAGGCCTTCAAAGCCTTCTTCCAATGATGATCCTGCAGCGCTTCGGCGGAATCCTTGAAGTCCCTGTAGGCCTGCCAGAGGAATTTTCCATAGGCGAGTTTGCCCGGCAGCACGTTGGCCATCAGATGGACGCCCTTGCTGAACAGATGCCTGGCCGCCTCCCAATCGATTTGCGCCGACGCCACAGCCTGACTGCTCAGCAAATGCGTCATCAGGGTCAGGTTATCGTTGAACAGCTGCTGCAGCAGATTGCCGGTGATCGGGCTGGTATCGAGGGTGATTTCGCTGGTCGTGCCGACACTCGACTTGAACAGGCTTTTGAACACGGCTTGCTGGTCGAACGGCAACCTTCGCAAGAGTACGTCTTGCAACGTGCCTGGCGTGTTCAGCGCCGAAACAAGCGCGGCCTCGCTTTCGAACTCGCGCAAAATCTGTTCGTCGTACGCCGAGTAAAGCACCAGCGGGCCCTTATGGTCGCTGCCTGAGCCAATCAGATACATCCCCAGCGCTTTCGCGGCGACAGCACCGGCGGTCTTGATCAACGACAGCGCGCAAACACTCGCCTCGGCACCCGGAACGGTCGCCCGGGCGAGCCCGTCGGGCATGTCCAGCACCTGACAGAGACTGTCGAAAGCGCTGTCGCTCAGTTGGTGCTGCAACTTCATGGCGTGGGCGTGTTGCAGCAGTTGCCAGGGTAACTGGCGCAAGAAAGATGCTTTGCGGACGACTGACGCCGGCGTCGTGGCCGATAGTGCTTCGCTGACCTGTCGGGCGTAAGCCGTGGGAATGGATAACGACAGCAACAATTGTTTCACCGCTGATTGATCAAGCCCGGCAGGAAGCGCCTTGACCGTTTTAGAGCTGACCTTGAAACCGCTGTTCTGGGCAACATTGACATGGTTGAGGGCAAATTCTGTAAGGGTGCCCGGCGGCCCGGCGAGGATCAGGTTCGGGGTGATTTCGATGAGTGAAGGGTCGAGCTGTTCTCCAGGGAATCGAGTGTCGAGCAGGGTTTTCAAGGTTTGCTGAACGTATTCGTCCAACGGCTGGATCCCGTCGAGATAGTCCTTGTCATCGATCACGCTATGGCGCCACTGCTCCAGCAACTCGATGTGCAACTGTTGCTCTGTGAACGGCGCCATGGCCAGCCATGCGGGCAGCAACTGCTGGAGGTTGATCGCTTTGGCATTCGCGGTCGCCCGCGGCAGATTGCTGTCGATGGCCGTTTTGGCCATCGCGATCAAGGCTCTTCGTTGCTCGTTGTCGCCCTTGACGCTTGTGCGTATCCGTTCGCAACGCGCCAGAAAATGCTCGATGGCCGAACCCATGCGCTCGTGCAGGACGTTGCCGTCGATCAACTGCAATGGCCCCATCGAATATCGCTGATGATGCTCGCGATGCAGTGGTTCAAGGTTTTCCAGCAAGGTGAGGCCACTTTGGCGGTCGAGCAGGCGCCGATCCAGGGTCTGGCGCAACGTGTCGACAGTCGCGAAGACTTCCAGGCCTGCCGCCGGCGTCCAGAGGATCGTACGCCCGGAATGATTGACATCCAGACCGCCGCGTTCTGTCAGGAGCACACAGTGGGCTAACGGTAGCAGGTCAGTTTTGTCGTTACGCTTGAGCGTCAGTCTGTACGCATCGGGCTGGAAGCCGTTGAGCTCTAGACGACTCTGGCGAGTGGCGTGGTCGGGATTGAACACTGTATCGACAATCGCCTGTTCGTCCGGGTGAAGTGACTGGCCTTGCACCCGCCACGCGGCCTCTGCACGCACCCCCACCGACCACAAATGGCCCAGATCTTTTTGCAATGCCTCAAGATAACCACGTTGCGCCGCTGCCGTGGCGATGGGCTGTGCATTGAAGCGCGTGGCCATGGCGTCTTCCAGATGACGGAAGGTCTTTACGGCCGCAGCTGCCTTGTCGGCAGCCACCATCGAGGGCTGACGATCACCGAAAAATACCGGTCGCGTGCTCCAGCGTCCATCCGCATCCAGTTGGCTCAGTTTTTCATGGATCATCGCCCGGATATCCAGCGCCTTGTCGAACAGCGGATGGATATCGACGGCGCCATTGCTGTGGCGGAACACTTGCAACACGTGCTCGATGTTTTGCCGCTGCTTGGTCAGCATGGATTCGAACAGGGCACTGAAAATGTCGCCGGCAATCACTTCACCGGAAATCTTCGGCCACTTGAAACCCAGGAAGCGGCTGTGTTCATCCAGGCTCAACAGCGCATAGAGTTCGTCTTCATGTCCGGCGGCGGTGAATTTGCTCGCGAGGGTGTCCTTCAGATCCTGATAATCCTTGAGCACTTGCAGCCCTTGGGAGGGCGTGTACAGCGCGGTCACGCTGTCACTGATCATCAGCGAGCCGGCCAGCTCGACAAAATTGGGTTCATGTTCCCACAAGCGTACCGTTTCAATGACCGGGCGCCTTGCCGGGGCCGTCGCCGGGCGGATCAGCAGATGCAGATTATCGAACTGGCCGGCGTCGATGATGTTGCTTTCACGCTTGAACAGCAGCTCGGCCCGTGCGAGGTCTTCCAGCGCCCGGCCGAAAAACTCACGCCTTGACTGACCTTCGGCGCAGGGTGCGTCCCAGAAACGATCAAGCTGGCGGAACAGCAGCGCGGGCAGTTTGCCTGACGCGGCTTTTACGGCATCACTCCAGATACCCTGGTCTGAAGGGGCGGCTGTCCTGCCAGGATTGGAAAAAAACGCCCGTTGATGCTCTGGCCAGCCTTGATGACGGAACCGCATCAATACCGCGTCACCCAAACTCATGCTGTTGAGCCAGTGCCGTGTGTTTGTGTCGGCATGTTCATCAGCGATGACCGAAGTGTCATGGAAACTGACGAGGGTTTGCCGTTGCTGGACACCGGTCAGTTCCGTTTCAAGCAGATCGTCCATGGCGCCGTGCAACATCGACGTCAGGGGCGGCATCTGTTTCAGCTCGGTCAGCAACGCCGCCATGGTTAAGTCCAGAGTGCCCAGGACGAGGGCGCGCTGATCGTCAAAGACATCGCCGTCGATGGTTTCAAAGGTCAGGGTGATACCCCGTTTTTCCACCAACAGCTTGCGTTGGGAGGAGGCCATGAAGGCCAGCAAATCGTCCTGCTCGGTCGCGCCGTCGAGACGTTTCTGTAGCTCTTCCTGAAAAAAACCTCGGCTGTGGTATTTCTTGATCCCGTCATAAGGGCTGTAAAAAATCACTGCGGCGGCGTCCGGCGTGGCGCTCAGCAAAAAGCTGCCGGCCAGTGGCAGGGCGGCGGTTTCACCCTCGGCGGTGAGCAGAATGCGTTCGGCCAGCATGGGCGGCGTCTGTTTGTTGCGCAGCGCCTGTGTGGCCAGTTTCACGTGGGCGAGCCATTCGAAATCCCTGGTGTTCAGATCATGGATTTTGCCCAGATTGCTCCAGAGCCCGGGATTGTCCAGAACCGGTGGAAAAAGTAACGGGGACGAAGGTGCAGGCATCATCAAGTCTCGCAAAGGCGCTGGAAGCCGCGCATTGGGTAAGAGACTGAAGACTAGAATTCGGCTTGGCCTAGCAGGTGGTACATAGTTATCGCATGGCATGCGCCCTGATGTGTCAGCCTCACGTGTTCGGCCAACTTGCGGCGCAGCGGAGAAGGGTTGACAGGCGCCGGGTCGGGCATGGTTAATCAGCGGCGGCAAGTTCGTACGCTGTTGTTCCCTCCAATAACCATTCTGGAGCTTCAGATGTCTGCGCCACACGATCATGGAATCTCTGCTGCGTCGTCCACGCTGTCACTCGGCGCCCTGACGCAATTGCTTGAAACGATTTTTCAGCGCCACGGCACATCAGCCATGGTCGCCCGGGTGCTTGCCGCCAACTGTGCTGCCGCCGAGCGTGACGGCGCTCATAGCCATGGAGTTTTTCGTATTCCGGGGTATGTCTCGACCCTGCAGAGCGGCTGGGTCAATGGCCAGGCGGTACCGGTCGTTGAAGATGTTGCGCCAGGCTTTGTGCGGGTGGATGCAGGTAACGGGTTCGCGCAGCCCGCGCTTGATGCCGGGCGTGCATTGTTGGTGGAAAAGGCCCGCCATGCCGGGATCGCTGTGCTGGCGATCCGCAACTCCCATCATTTCGCGGCCCTGTGGCCGGATGTCGAGCCTTTCGCCGAAGAAGGACTGGTCGCGTTGAGCGTGGTCAACAGCATGACCTGCGTCGTGCCCCACGGCGCGGATCGACCCTTGTTCGGCACCAACCCGATTGCTTTCGCCGCGCCGCGGGCGGGCGGGGCGCCGATTGTCTTCGATCTGGCCACGAGCGCCATTGCCCACGGTGATGTGCAGATCGCTGCGCGCAAGGGCGAAAAATTGCCGCTGGGTATTGGCGTGGACAGCCTCGGTCAGCCGACCCAGGATCCGAAAGCGATTCTCGAAGGCGGAGCGTTGCTGCCGTTTGGCGGGCATAAGGGCTCGGCATTGTCGATGATGGTCGAACTGATGGCGGCCGCGCTCACGGGCGGTAATTTTTCGTTCGAATTCGACTGGTCGAACCATCCGGGAGCGAAGACGCCGTGGACGGGGCAACTGTTGATCGTCATCGATCCGGCAAAAGCGGCCGGTCAGAGCTTTGCCGAGCGCAGTCAGGAACTGGTGCGGCAGATGCATGGGGTAGGTCTCAAGCGCTTGCCGGGTGACCGGCGCCATGCGCAACGCGAAAAGTCACTGGCTCAGGGCATTGTGCTGGATGAGCAGACGCTGGCTCATCTTCGCGAACTGGCTGGGGTCTAGGGTTTTATGGCAGGCATGAAAAAGGCGAGCTGATGCTCGCCTTTTTTTGTCGGCCGCTTAGCGGCGACCGAGGAGCAACCCGACCACCAGGCCGAAACCGGCGGAAATCGCCACTGTCTGCCATGGATGGCCACCAATGTACGTTTCGGTGGCATCCACTGCAGGCTTGGTGCGGTCGCGCACGCTGGACACTGAATCCAGTGCCTGTTGCAGTTTCAAAGCGATTTGCCCACGCAGGGTTTCAGCTTCTTCACCGACCAGTGAAGCGCTGCTCTTGAGCAGTTTCTCTGACTCTTCGATCAGGGCCTGAAGTTCGCTGAATGCCTGATCCTTGATTTGGTCTTCGGCAGCTTGCGCGGCGGGTTTGCGAGCCATTGAGTAATTCCTTCAGGTAAGTGAACAGTGAGCAATGGAGTGTGGCGATGGGTAAAAAGTTGCACTGATTCTAGTCGCCACGGCAAAACCGGCGCGGGAGATTTCGCTTCAACGTGTAAGATGTCGCCTATTTACGCAGCAGGTATTTCCCCATGAGTTTCAATCTGGCCGACAAACCCCTCGCAGAGCGCGCAGCGCTGGAAGACGAGAAATCCCGACTGTTCGAACTCTGGCAAAACAATCTGGGTAAAGCCAAAGGCGAAGCCGCCCGGTTGTTTGGCGAGCGCGGCAAGCGCAAGGGTAAATGGGCCGAGTGGGTTCGCGCGGAACTGGACGGCATGTCGCCGCCGGAGTTCGCCAATATGGTGCGCAGCGAGGTCAATCGCTTGATGGCTGCCAACAAGTAAACGCCATCAGCTCAGTGCAAAACTGCTGACAATGGCCTCGCGCACCTTGATCAGTACCGGATCGATCTGTGTGCTGGTGCGCCAACCCAATTCGATCGGGTAGCGTGGCAGGGGCAGCGGGCAGGGCAGCAGCGCGAGGCCAGTCAGTGCGGCGATGCTTCGGGCGGCATGATCCGGGATGGTCGCCACCGCCTGACTGCCCATGAGCAAATGCGGCAGCGCCGCAAAATGCGTGGTCGATGCGCAGACCCGACGGCTCAGTCCCACGGCTGCCAACCCTTCATCGGTGATGCCGATGAAACCGCCGGACGACACCAGAATGTGTTCCCGGGCGACGAACTCCTCAAGATCGAGCCGCTGCTGTCCCGGCGCGAGACTCAGCGGATCTATCAGGCACGCGTAGCCACCTTCACCCAGCACCTGACGGCTGAGCAAGCGCTCGGCAAAACCGCCGGCGGTGATCGCCAGGTCGATGCTGCGTTCCATCAGGGCTCGGGCGACGATCTGGCTGTGGGTCTGGCGGAAGATCAGGCGCAGCTTGGGCGCACGCTCGGCGATGTCTTCGATCAGGCGTCGGCCGTAGGCGATCTCAAAGTCGTCCGATAATCCGACAGTGACTGAGCGGCCTTCGTAATGGCTGGCTGCTGGATCGACCATTGCCAGGCTTTGTCGGCACTTGTTCAGGGCCTCGCTGACCACCGGTTTCAACTGATCGGCCTTGAGCGTCGGCGCCAGTCCGCGCCCGGTGCGCACAAACAACTGATCGCCATACGTTTCACGCAATCGCCGCAACGCCGCGCTCACCGCTGACTGAGTGACGCCCAGGCGCAATGCCGCGCGGCTGGCGCTGGATTCTTCATGCAGGGCTTCGAAAACTTTCAGCAAATTGAGATCAATCGTTGCGATATTCATTTGGTTCATATCATTCAGCAGCGAGTCGGGCTTTATTCATGATCGGTTGGAGACCGAAAATGAGCAATACCTGATCCTGATGGAGTGACCACAATGCCCAAGACTATCGTTGCCGCCTTGCAAATCGGCGCCTTGCCTGGTGGAAAGGCCGACACCCTCGAACTCATCCTCAGTTGGGAAACCGCCATTGCCGAATCAGGCGCGGCATTGGTGGTCATGCCCGAAGCTTTGCTTGGCGGTTACCCGAAAGGCGAGGGCTTCGGCACGCAACTGGGCTATCGGTTGCCGGAAGGCCGTGAAGCATTTGCCCGTTATTTCGCCAATGCCATTGATGTTCCCGGCGTTGAAACCGAGGCGTTGGCGGGATTGTCCGCACGCACCGGGGCCAATCTGGTCATGGGTGTTATCGAGCGCGCTGGCAGCACGCTGTATTGCACGGCGTTGTATTTCGATCCGCAGGCCGGGCTGGTTGCCAAACATCGCAAACTGATGCCGACTGGCACCGAACGTCTGATTTGGGGCATGGGCGATGGCTCGACATTGCCAGTGCTCGACAGCCAGGTCGGCCGACTCGGCGCCGTGGTGTGCTGGGAAAACATGATGCCGCTGCTGCGAACGGCGATGTACGCCAAGGGCATCGAAGTGTGGTGCGCGCCCACCGTGGACGAGCGGGAAATGTGGCAGGTCAGCATGCGTCACATTGCGCATGAGGGACGCTGTTTTGTAGTCAGTGCCTGCCAGGTGCAGGCGTCGCCTGATCAGTTGGGTGTCGAGATTGCCAACTGGCCGGGTGATCGGCCGCTGATTGCCGGTGGCAGCGTCATCGTCGGCCCGATGGGCGACATCCTCGCCGGGCCGCTCAAGGGTGAAGCGGGATTACTCACCGCTGAGATCAACACCGATGACCTTGTGCGCGCCCGTTACGACTACGACGTCGTCGGCCACTATGCCCGGCCGGATGTGTTTGAGTTGAGCGTGGATGAGCGCGCCAGACCGGGAGTGCGATTCAGCGCCTGACGCTCATCCGTGTGGGAGCGAGCCTGCTCGCGATGACGACAAACCGCCATCGCGAGCAGGCTCGCTCCTACAGGCTTTTTGCATTCACCAATTGGCCGCATTCGAGCCTGGCAAGCTCAGTTTCCCTGAGTCAGTAAAACGCATGGTGCCGAACAGCCCGCCCGCCAGTTTGCCGCGCAGGACGTAAGGCAAATTGTCGAGGGTTTGGGTCTGGCTCAGGCCGAGGGTCTGACGCAGGACGGAAAAGGCTGAAACGCTGACCGGCACGCTGACCACGGTTTCGCCGAAACGCGCAATTGTGCCGCTCTGATCACTGACGCCTGAAGCGAGGGAGTGGCCGTTGACGTCTAGGTCCAGCGCAATACCGTTGTAGTCGATGGCTGTATCGTTCGGGTTCTGCACGCGCAATTTGATAGCAAAGCGTACTTCCAGCTCCTGACTCGGCAGCGGTTCGATGCCCACCACATTGATGTTGACCGGATCGCGATGGGGGAACAGCGCACAGGCGCTGAGGCTCAACAAAAGCAGGGACAGGATGACGGCGTGAAGACGGCGCATTGAATAACTCTCGAAAAAAAGGGCTGAGCCGCTATCGGTTCAGCCCCTTTTTTTGCCGGGAGGCTGCTTCAGCGGTTCAACTGTGCGACCGCTGCCGCAACGGCGGGTTCAGCCTTGGCGGCAACTTCCGGGTTTTCCATCACTTGCAGAATCGATGCTTCCGGGTCGAAGTCATCTTCTTCCAGCTCAATGAACTCTTCCGGCAGAAAGATATTCAGCACGATAGCGCACAACGCGCCGACGGTGATTGGCGACTCGAAAATGTTGCGCAACGCCTGAGGCAGTCCACGCAAGACTTCCGGCACCGCTGCAACGCCGAGGCCGATGCCGAGGGAAATCGCCACGATCAGCATGTTGCGCCGATGCAGCCCGGCCTCGGCGAGAATCTTGATGCCGGCCACGGCGACGGTGCCGAACATCACCAGTTCGGCACCGCCGAGCACCGGTTTTGGCATCAATTGCAGAACGGCGCCGATCATCGGAAACAGGCCCAGCAATACCAGCAAACCGGCAATGAAAAACGCCACATAACGGCTGGCCACGCCGGTGAGCTGAATTACACCGTTGTTCTGCGCGAAGGTCACCATCGGCATGCTGTTGAACACGGCGGCCATGGCCGAATTGAGTCCGTCGGCGAGCAGGCCGGATTTGATTCGACGGATGTACAACGGACCTTTGACCGGCTCGCGGGAAATCATCGAGTTGGCCGTGAGGTCGCCGGCAGCCTCCAGCGGCGATACCAGGAAAATCACCGCAACCGGCACGAACGCCACCCAATCGAAATTGAATCCATATTTGAAGGGCACTGGCACGCTGACCAGCGGCACCTCGGGCAGGCTGGCGAAATCCACCTGGCCCATCATCCAGGCGACGAAATAGCCGAGGGTCAGGCCGATAACAATTGCGCCCAGCCGTAGAAACGGCACGTCCACGCGGTTCAACACCACAATCGTGCCGAGCACCAGCGCCGCCAGCAGTATGTGGCTGGCAGCGCCCAGATCAGCAGCGCCGAAGCCGCCGGCGATGTCGGTCATGGCGACCTTGATCAGCGACAACCCCATCAGCGTGATGATGGTGCCGGTGACCACCGGGGTGATCAGCATCCGCAGCTTGCCGATGAACTGGCTCAGCGCGACTTCAATGAACGCGGCGAAGAAGCACACGCCGAAAATCGTCGAAAGGATCTCGTCCGTGCCGCCACCCCGGGCCTTGACCATGAACCCGGCGCTGAGTATCACGCTGATAAAGGAAAAACTGGTGCCTTGCAGGCACAGCAAACCGGAGCCAATCGGGCCGAAGCGCCGCGCCTGCACAAATGTGCCCAGCCCCGAAACAAACAGCGCCATGCTGATCAGGTAGGGCACTTCGCTTTGCAGGCCAAGGGCACCGCCCATGATCAAGGTCGGCGTGATGATGCCGACGAAGCTGGCCAGTACGTGTTGCAGGGCGGCAAAAACCGTGGCGGTGAAGTGCGGGCGGTCGTTGAGACCGTAAATCAAGTCGCTGTTGCGCGGGGCTTTTTCAGGGGCAGTCATGATGATTTGCGTGCCGCAAAGCGCGGCCGGGCCAGAAAATGGAGGCGCAGAATGCCGTAAGCGGGCGGTGATCGCAATGAGCAATAACTGCCTGAAAGGTCAGGTTTTACGGCAACCATTGGACTGCACCCAAAATCACTGTGGGAGGGTCGCGATTTCCGGTTTGACCCAAATCCCTGTGGGAGCGAGCTTGCTCGCGATGAGGCCGGCACATTCAACATTGATGTCGCCTCAGTTGACGCTTTCGCTGGCAAGCCAGCTCCCACAGAGGCTCTTCAGTGAACGCAATAAACCGGTACCAGCCCATAACCCTGTGGGCTGGCTTGCCAGCGACGGCGTTTGTTCGGTCACACCCGTCGCCGACGACTCACCAGATCTAAAGATCGCAGCGTGCCGCAGCGCCCAAACGTCATGGCATACTGCCGCGCATGACTTTCGACTCTCCGCTCAGCGCTTGGCAACATGCCATTGAACACAAGGGCTTCATCCAGGATGAAGCGCAGGAGCACGCCGCCTGGGCGCTGCAAAAATGCCACGAAGCGCTGCATGCCGGTGCTCGCCCGATTATCGGCGTATACCTGTGGGGCCCGGTCGGGCGTGGCAAGACCTGGCTGATGGATCAGTTCTATCAGAGCCTGCGCGTGCCGGCGCGGCGGCAGCATTTCCATCACTTCATGGGCTGGGTTCACCAGCGCTCGTTCCAGTTGACCGGGATTGCCGATCCGCTCAAGGCCCTGGCCCGGGAACTGGCGGCTGAAGTGCGGGTGCTGTGTTTCGATGAACTGTTCGTCAACGACATCGGTGACGCGATCATCCTCGGCCGTTTGTTTCAGGTGATGTTCGACGAAGGCGTGGTAGTGGTCTGCACCTCCAACCTGCCGCCGGATCAGCTTTACGCCGACGGCTTCAACCGCGACCGCTTCACGCCGGCGATCACCGCGATCAAGGCGCACATGCAAGTGGTGCCGGTGAACGGCGCGGAAGATCATCGCCTGCATCCGGGCATCATCGAGCAACGCTATTGGGTCAGCGAACCGGGGCAGGGCACTGCGCTGGCAGCGATCTTTGAGGCGATGACCACCGGCGAAACCGCCAGTGCCGAACCTGTGCAAGTCGGCCATCGCCATTTGAATGTGGTGAAGGCCAGTCAATCAGTGTTGTGGTGCCGTTATACCGATCTCTGCGAGCAACCGTTCGCCGCCATGGACTTCATCGCACTGTGCGACACCTACCGGTCTATTCTGTTAAGTGACGTACCAAACCTCAGCGCCAAAAAACGTGAAGGGCGCATCGCCCGAGGCACCGAAGACGGCGCCGAACGGGTGGTGGCGGGCGACCGAGAGCTGCCGCAACTGTCGGTGCACGACGACGGCGTGCGCAGGTTTATCGCCTTGGTGGATGAGTGCTACGACCGCAAAGTGCCGCTCTTTATCGAGGCACACGTACCGATGGATGCGTTGTACACCGAGGGTTATCTGGAATTTCCGTTCCGCCGCACCCTCAGTCGCTTGCAGGAGATGCAGCTGCAACGCTTTGCCGAGGCCTGAATCAAGGAGGGCGAAAGATTGTCCCAGCCGTTATCCCATCATCTGCTGACCATGGCGTACCAGAACGCCTGGGCCAACCACCGGCTGGCCAAGGCCTGGACACAGTTGAGCGCGGAGGAACTGACCGCGCCGCGGGTCAGTTTTTTTCCGGGGCTGCGCCTGACGCTCAACCACATCCTCACCTGCGACTGGTTCTACGTCGATGCGCTGGAACGCGAACTGCGCGGTGATGAGCCGCACCCTGATTGCTACGTGTTTTTCAGCACTGACGAACCCTTCACTAATGCCGTCCAACTGCGTGACGAGCAAGCTCACGTCGATCGCCGGCTGATCGCCTATTGCGAGCAACTGCGCGACGATGAACTTGCACGGCCGGTGACGATTGCCCGCAAAGTCCCGCAACACGACAGCCGGCTGCGCATGCTGTCCCATTTGTTCGAGCACCAGATCCATCATCGTGGCCAGGTGCATGCCATGCTCAGCGGCACGTCAGTGAAACCGCCGCAACTGGACGAGTTTTTCTGCGCCGGGGAAAACCGGTTGCGCGCAGAAGATTTTGCCGAACTGGGCTGGACGGAAGAACTGATCTGGGGGCATTGAATGGCAGCGCGATTGTCTTTGCTGTTGCGGCTGTCGCCGATCCAGCGCTCGCTCTGCCGACACCCGCCTAGCGCGGCGGGGTTTGTCAATAAAAATTCGGCTTCGCACCGGGCATGTTCGATCCGGAGCATGGCCGCAGGCTGTTCCGGATCAAGGATCTTCAGGCATAAAAAAAGGCGCCCATCAGGACGCCCAATGATTTTCTCCGACACCAGAGCGCAGCGATCGAAGGTCCATAGGTACTCAGCGGCGATAAGACTCGGTTACCTGAGCGGTCTGGTCGCCTGGAACGTAGATTTCTTTACTGTTGGCCTCAGCCTGATGCTGGGCTCGGACGGTTTCTACGGGAAAGTTGTCCCAGTGATAATGCATGCGCTCGGCGCCGCCTTCGGCAAACACGCTGGCCGAACCAACGGTGAGCATCGTGGCGAAAATAGCCGTCGTGGTTTTCATGGTGCCTCCTGAAACGGAATGTCGGGCCTTTCCTCCATGAATTCGGCTTCAGGAACACTGTCTTCTTGGTGAATTAACGCGCGGTTAAGCGGGACTTTTCCGACATATTGCAAAACGTGTGGGAGCAGGGCTATCAGTGCGATCGACTCTGACGCGTGCGAAAAAGGGGCCTATCCAAGGCCCCTTTTTATTACTTCAACACGACCTTGGCGGTCGTGGGCGTTCCAGGCTTTGTCGGCTTCATCAGGCTGAAATCGATCAATGCACGCTGCTGGCGTTCGTACGGGTTGCCGATCATCAGCGGACGCGGCTTGAAGCTGTCGCTGACGAGACTTTTGCTGCGGTCGAGTTCGTCGGAACTCAGACCCGCCAGATCCGCCCAGGTGTGGATCAACTGCGAACTGCTGTAAGGCCGATCAAGATCGCCCGCAAAATTCCAGTCGTGGTTCTCCCGCCATTTCGGCGAAGCCCAGGCCATGAACGGAATGGTGTACATCGGTGCGGTCGGCTTGTTCTCGTTACGGCCCAAGGTGCCGTGACCCACGGAGTCGAACACGTCCTCGCCATGGTCGGAAAGGTACAGCAGAAAGCCGTTCGGATCGGATTTGGCGTAGTCCTTGATCAGGCTTGAGACCACGAAATCGTTGTACAGCACCGCGTTGTCATAGCTGTTGTAGGTCGGCACCTGATCGTCACGCACGCCGGCCGGAACGCCGGTGCGATCCTTGAACTTGTCGAAGCTCTGCGGATAACGGTACTGGTAGCTCATGTGTGTGCCGAGCAAATGCACCACGATCAACTTGCGCGGTGCTGCATCGGTCAGGGCTTTTTTGAAAGGCTCAATGACATCGCCGTCATATTGGGCGGCGTTCTGGTTGCGGTTGTTGTTCAAATACACCTGTTCGTCGGCCTGCTCGGAGAAGGTCGTGAGCATGGTGTTGCGCTTGGTCATCGTCTGCTGATTGGTGATCCAGAAGGTTTTATAACCGGCCTGTTTCATCATGCTGACCAGCGAAGGCGTGCTCAGGTACAGATCCGGATTGTCCTCGTCGGCGAAGGTCAGCACCTGTTGCAACGCTTCGATGGTGTACGGGCGTGGGGTGATGACGTTATCGAAAACCGCCAGTTGATCCTTGAGCTTGTCCAGCTCCGGCGTGGTCTTGCGTGGATAGCCGTAAAGGCTCATGCGCTGACGGTTGGTGGACTCGCCGATGACCAGCACCAGTGTCGAAGGTTGTTGCGCGCCGGCGTCCTGAAGGTTTTTCAACGGCGGGATTTTGCTCGCGTTGTGCAACATGCCTTGCATGTCCGCCAGGGTGTCGAGATAGCGGTGATACGCCACGGCCATCTGCCACGGCACGGCGGGTTCGATGCGGGTTTCGAATTTTTCGAAACCACCGGCGAAGCTGCCGGTGCGCATAGTCTGTTTGATCAGCGGATAGCCTGCGACCGCCACCACGATGGCAGTGGCCGCCACGAATGCCTTGCCACGGGGCAAATACACCGGGCGCAGACGAGTCCACAGAAACCAGGCGAACGCGGTGTGGGCGAGGAACGCCGGCACCATCCACCAGGCAAAGTACTGGGTCATGTATTCGCCGGCTTCAGACACATTCGATTCGAACATGATGAAGATGACGCTCTGGGAAAACTCCTGCTGATAGATGAAGAAATAGCCGAGGCTGGCCATCGAGCAGGCCCACAGCACCACGCCGATCACGGCGGCGAGCACGCGGGTTTGTTTCGGAAACAGCAACATCGGCGCCAGCCAGATCGCGCTCATGACGAACGCCTGGCGGAACCCGGTAAAACCGGAGGTGCCGGTGAGTTGAATCAGCAGTTGGGTAATTCCGGAGAAGTACCAGAAAAATACAAAGAGCCAGAGAAGTCCGGCCCAGTCGAAACCTGTCGCAGTCGTTTTGCTGCGTTTGAACACTGCCATTCGGCGCTCCAGCAAGTCATCACACTATCGCCGGAGCATCCATGAAAACCGACGAACGGAGGCCGCACGGAGATCGCGCGGCCAGAATCGGGCCGGATTATCAGAAAACCAGTGTGAAAACTTCGTGAGTTGCCGAAAGGGCAGAGAAGCAAAACTTGACGGGAACAGTCAGGCTGTTCCCGAGACTGGCGGGGATCAGGCGTGCGGAGAACGCTGAACGACCGGCAAGGGCTTGGGTTGCGCACCTTGGGTCAGCAGGCGCAATTGCGCCAGTTCCTGCTTCAGTTGGTCGCGCTCGTCTTTCAACTGGCGCAATTCATCACGACGGATCGTGACGTAGAGGGTTTGTGCAGGCATTGCTGTGTGTACTGTGCCCATTGCTCACCTCGCAAATGGCTGACTCAACTGTAAGTCGCCCCCGATCTGGGCCGACGACTTACTATCGGCGCCAATTTTGATTTCTTTTGCCTGGGAATGGAACTTTTTTATTTTTCATGGTCGGTGTGTCTTCGCCACGATTGCAGACGTTATCAGTCTGGATCGGGCACAATGCCCGGAAACTTCATCCCCCCGCTTCGGACTAACCTCCATTAGTCGCGTGGGCTATAACCTTTTGACACACCTTTATTTGTAGTAAGGAGCATCAGCACATGCAACTCGGGATTATTGGACTGGGCCGCATGGGCGGCAATATTGCGCGGCGCCTGATGCTCAACGGGCACACGACCGTTGTTTACGACCGCAATACCGCTTTTGTCGACACCCTGGCCGCCGAGGGCTCCACGGGCGTCGCCGATCTGCCTGCACTGGTTGCCGGCCTGGCCAAGCCTCGCGCTGTCTGGGTGATGCTGCCGGCCGGCGCGCCGACCGAAGAGACCATTGAAACCCTGAGCAATCTGCTTGAGGCCGGTGACACCATCATTGATGGCGGCAACACCAACTATAAGGATGATATTCGCCGGGCAAAGACCCTGGCCGAGAAAGGGCTGCACTATATCGACGTCGGTACGTCCGGCGGCGTCTGGGGTCTGGAGCGCGGCTACTGCATGATGATCGGCGGCGATGCCGAGACCGTCACGCGTCTTGATCCTCTGTTCGCCGCGCTTGCGCCAGGCA
Source organism: Pseudomonas syringae (assembly GCF_021605415.1). Classification (GTDB taxonomy): domain Bacteria; phylum Pseudomonadota; class Gammaproteobacteria; order Pseudomonadales; family Pseudomonadaceae; genus Aquipseudomonas; species Aquipseudomonas syringae_S. The sequence continues at coordinate 35,111 of NZ_WKEQ01000032.1, read as the reverse complement.
TGGGCGATATCCCGCGTACCAAGGATCGCAAGTCCGAGGACCACCGTGCCGAGCACGGGTACATCCACGCCGGTCCCGCCGGTGCCGGGCATTTTGTGAAGATGATTCACAACGGTATCGAATACGGCATGATGGCGGCCTTCGCCGAAGGCTTCGACATCCTCAAGACCAAGTCCAGCGAGCGTCTGCCGGAAGATCAGCGTTTCGATCTGAACGTGGCGGACATTGCCGAGGTCTGGCGTCGCGGCAGCGTGGTGTCGTCGTGGTTGCTCGACCTGACCGCCGACGCGCTGGCCAGCGACCCGAAGCTCGACGGGTTCTCCGGATCCGTAGCGGACAGCGGCGAAGGTCAATGGACCATCGAAGCCGCCATGGAACAAGCCGTGCCAGTGCCGGTGCTGTCGAACTCGCTGTTCTCGCGTTACCGCTCGCGCGGCCAGGGCACGTTTGGCGACAAGATACTGTCGGCCCAGCGCTTCGGCTTCGGCGGCCACGTGGAGATCCCGAAAAAATGACCCGTACGATCCGCAGGAAATCCAAGGCAGAACCCGCACCACCGACCACGCTGTTTCTGTTCGGCGCTCACGGTGACCTGGTCAAGCGCTTGCTTATGCCAGCGCTTTACAACCTGAGTCGCGATGGCCTGTTGGACGATGGCCTGCGGATCATCGGCGTTGACCACAACGCCATTGCCGATGAGGCCTTCGCGCTCAAGCTTGAAGACTTCATTCGTACCGAAGTGGCGGCGAAGGTCGGCAAGGGCGATCAGATGCTTGATCCAGCCCTGTGGGCCAAGCTCGCCAAAGGCATCAGCTACGTTCAGGGCGACTTTCTGGACGGCAGCACTTATTCCGCGCTGGCGGCGAAAATCGCTGACAGCGGCACCGGCAATGCGGTGTTCTACCTGGCCACCGCGCCACGTTTTTTCAGTGAAGTCGTGCGCCGTCTCGGCAGTGCCGGTTTGCTGGAAGAGACCCCGGACGCGTTCAGAAGGGTGGTGATCGAGAAACCCTTCGGCTCCGATCTGCACACCGCCGAAGCCTTGAACGCGTGCTTGCTCAAAGTGATGACGGAAAAGCAGATCTACCGGATCGATCACTATCTGGGCAAGGAAACCGTGCAGAACATTCTCGTCAGCCGGTTCTCCAACAGCCTGTTCGAAGCGTTCTGGAACAACCATTACATCGACCACGTGCAGATTACCGCCGCCGAAACCGTCGGCGTCGAAACCCGTGGCAGCTTTTACGAACACACCGGCGCCTTGCGGGACATGGTGCCCAATCACCTGTTCCAATTGCTGGCGATGGTCGCGATGGAACCGCCGGCCGCGTTCGGCGCCGATGCCGTCCGTGGCGAGAAGGCCAAAGTGGTCGGTGCGATCCGCCCTTGGACGACCGAAGAGGCCCGGGCCAATTCGGTTCGCGGCCAATACAGTCCTGGCGAAGTCGGCGGTAAGCCATTGGCCGGTTACCGCGATGAAGCCAACGTATCGCCCGACAGCACCACGGAAACCTATGTGGCACTGAAAGTGATGATCGACAACTGGCGCTGGGTCGGCGTGCCGTTCTACCTGCGTACCGGCAAGCGCATGAGCGTGCGCGACACCGAGATCGTCATCTGCTTCAAACCGGCGCCGTACGCGCAGTTCCGCGACACCGAAGTCGATGAGTTGCAGCCGACCTATCTGCGCATCCAGATCCAGCCCAACGAAGGCATGTGGTTCGACCTGCTTGCCAAGCGGCCCGGGCCGGCGCTGAACATGGCCAATATCGAGCTGGGTTTCGCCTACAAGGATTTCTTCGAAATGCAGCCGTCCACCGGGTATGAAACCTTGATCTACGACTGCCTGACTGGCGATCAGACGCTGTTCCAGCGCGCCGACAACATCGAGAACGGCTGGCGTGCCGTGCAACCGTTCCTCGACGCCTGGCAGGAAGACGCGACAGTGCAAAGCTACGCGGCGGGCGAAGATGGCCCGCCGGCTGCCGATGAACTGCTGACTCGCGATGGCCGCGTCTGGCACGGTTTGGGATGAGTGATTTGCGCAAACAACCGATTCGTTTTCTGTTGAGCGACATGGATGGCACGTTGTTGCTGCCCGATCACAGCCTCAGTCAGCGCACCATTGCTGCGGTTCGTGCATTGCGCGAGGCCGGCGTTCTGTTCAGCCTGGCGACCGGGCGTCCGCCCAGAGCCATGCTGCAACAGATCGAAGCCCTGGGTGTCGATTTGCCGACCGCTGCGTTCAATGGCGGCACCATCGTCAATCCTGATGGCAGTCTTCTGGTTGCCCATTATCTGCCAGTCGAAGCGGCGCTGACGGCGTTGGCGCTGTTTGCCGACCAGCCGGGCATCGAGGTCTGGGTGTTCAGTGGCGGCGACTGGCTGGTGAAGGACGCGAACGGTCCGATGGTGCCGCGCGAACAGCATGGTCTCGGTTATCCGCCCGTCGTAGTGGAGAGTTATGAGCCCTATCTGGAACGGATCGACAAAATCGTGGCCACCAGCAACAACACGCAGTTGTTGATCGAACTGGAAGCGCGCCTGCTGCCGAAGGTCAACGGCCTGGCACAGGTCTCGCGTTCCCAGCCGGTTTATCTGGATGTCACGGCGGTGGAAGCCAACAAAGGCGCGGCATTGACCCGACTGGCCGAATACCTCGGCATACCGCTGGAGCAGACGGCTGCAATGGGTGATGGTGGCAACGATCCAGCCATGTTCCACTGCGCCGGATTGTCGATTGCCATGGGCCAGGCAGAAGACGCGGTCAAGCGCCAGGCGGATGTCGTCACCGGCCCAAACACCGAAGACGGCGTGGCCGACGCGATCGAAAAATACATCCTCCTGTAGGGGCTGCCACCGGGTTATCGGGTTACAGCCAGTAACTCACGGCATACCAGCCCAGCAAGCCCATCACCACGGTGTACGGCAACGCCATCCACACCATTCGTCCGTACGACAGGCGAATCAGCGGCGCGATTGCCGACGTCAGCAGGAATAGAAATGCGGCCTGACCGTTCGGCGTGGCGACGCTTGGCAGGTTGGTGCCGGTGTTGATCGCGATGGCCAGCGTTTCGAAGTGTTCGCGGCTCATGTCGCCGGAAAGAAACGCCTGTTTCACTTCGGTGATGTAAATGGTCGCGACAAACACGTTGTCACTGATCGCCGAGAGCAACCCGTTGGCAATGAACAGCATGCCCGGCTGTTGATCGGCCGGCAGCGCCAATACCCACTGGATCAGCGGCACGAACAAGTGTTGGTCGTGAATCACTGCCACCACGGCGAAGAACACCACCAGCAACGCAGTGAACGGCATGGCATCTTTAAAGGCATTGCCCACACGATGCTCGTCGGTAATCCCGGTGAATGCAGTGATCAGCACGATCACCATCAAGCCGATCAGGCCGACTTCGGCAACATGAAGCGCCAGCCCGGCAATCAAAATCAGCGCAGCGACGCCTTGTACTAACAGTGCCGCACGTTGACGATCCGTGCGTTCGGCGTTGTCTTCGGCGGCGTAATTGGCTAGCACGGCGCGGACATTATCCGGCAGCAATGTGCCGTAACCGAACCAGCGCAGTTTCTCCAGCAGCACACAGGTCACCAGGCCTGCCGCCAACACCGGCAGGGACACCGGCGCGACTTTCAGAAAGAATTCGGCAAAGTGCCAACCCATCTCGTGGCCGATCAACAGGTTTTGCGGCTCGCCCACCAAGGTAGCCACGCCGCCTAGTGCGGTGCCCACGGCGCCGTGCATCAAGAGGCTGCGCAAGAAAGCGCGGAATTGTTCGAGGTCGTCATGGTGCAGTGCTTTTAGCTGGCGGTCGTCGCCGAACTCACTGTCTTTGCGCGGATCCTTGCCGGAAGCGACTCGGTGATAAACCGAATAAAAGCCGACGGCAGCGCTGATAATGACCGCCGTCACGGTCAGTGCATCGAGGAAGGCCGAGAGAAATGCCGACAGAAAGCAGAACATCAAAGCCAGCAGCGCTTTAGAACGCACGCCAAGCAACAGGCGTGAAAACAGAAACAGCAGCAGGTCTTTCATGAAATAGATGCCGGCCACCATGAACATCAGCAGCAGGATGACCGGGAAGTTGTGCACCAGCTCATCGTAGAGCGCCTGGGGCGTGGTCATATTCAGCAGCAGTGCTTCGATCAACAGCAAGCCGCCGGGCATCAACGGGTAACACTTGAGCGCCATCGCCAACGTGAAGATGAACTCGATCACCAACATCCAGCTGGCAGCGACCGGGCCGAGCGTCCAGATCGTCAACGCGTTGAGCACCAGAAATCCGATGATGGTCGCTTTGTACCAGCGCGGCGAGTGCCCGAGAAAATTGTGCGCGAACGCGTGGGCCATTGAGCCGGACATTGGCTGCTCCTTTTATTTAGAAGCGCGCAAATTGCCGTAAGCGCTGCGGAAGATCAAGTGTGGGACGTTTCTCTTTATTGATTCAGATATCGCGCCACAACCGCACGGTAGTTTCCGTCTAGCGAATAACCACCCACCAGAATCCGCCCATTGTGTTGAATCGCAAGCGACGTCGCGGTATCCAGGCTGCGTCCCAGACGGGTGCGCACCCAACCGTTGCCGCTGCCAAACGTCTCATCGAGTCGGCCATCAGGTTGGTAGCAGGCCAGGATGAAGTCCGCCTCAACGCCGCCGATGGTCGCGCCCGTTGCGATGATTCGTCCATCCGGGAGACTTTGGGCGGCAGTCCATTGGCAACCGGTGTGACCGATACCCAACTGCTGAGGCAATCCGCCGCCGCAGTGGATATCAGGGCGGCCGTTGCTGTGCAGCGTAAGCGTCAGGCAGCGGATGGGTTCGCGGCTACTGCCAAAGCAGTGCAGGCGCTCGGCGGATTGAACGATCTGGCTGACCTGTGCGCTGTGACCGTCAGCCCTGAACGCCATGAAGCCGTCCACGGCAAAGCGATCATCCAATCGGCCGTCAGGCAGGTAACGTGCGAGCAAACCTTCCTGAGGAAAGTCGATGGAGCCGCCGACCAGAATCCGCCCGTCTTCTTGCAACAGCAGGCTACTCAGCCAAGTGTTGAGCAGCAGGTGACGGATCATGACAAAGCCGCGGCCATTGAACGACGGATCCAGTTGGCCGTCGGGTGTGAGACGAATCAGCATCCCGGCATGATCGGCCAGCTCGAAGTGATGATTGGCGATCAGCAGAACGTGACCGTCGGCCTGCACGGCAATATCGCAGGCCTCAGCGCCTGGAACGCCTGGCGGTAGCCACGCGTCGCGCACCCCCATCGACAAGTCGCCGGGCAAACGCACGACTTGCCGGCCGTTGTCGCCGAAGGCTGGATCGGGCCGACCGAACGCATCGAAGAGGGCCAGTGCGGGCAAGGTGCGGTGGGCATTTTCATAATGCAGGCCGGCCAGCAGAATGCGGCCGTCAGGCAGCGTCAACACTTTGCTGGCCATGGCCTCGAAGCCCGGGGCGAATTGGCCGATGACGCTGCCCTGGCGACCGAAGCTTAGATCGGCTGAGCCGTCGTCGAGCAGTCGCGCCAGACCGAAGCAATGACCTGTGGCCATCGTCACCTTGGCGGCCACCAACACCCGACCTTGTTCATCCAGGGCGATGCCCTGAGTCAGGCTCGCCACGCTGCCGGCGAAATACACCTGAGCGACGCCCATGGCGGCAAAGGCGCCATCAAGTTGCCCGGCGTTGTTCAGGTCGGCCGGCAGCGCAAGAGCGATTGGGCTGGACATGCATGCTTCTCCTTGCAAGTCGGCCGCGAACCGGGAACCGGGCGGTCGTTGCATGAGCGAAACATTCAACCCTTGTGCAAGACGAAGTTCAACTGCCAGAACTATCAGATGGAGGGTCGCACTGTGCCAGAACACTGACTTTTTGAACCAGTTGCAAGCCTGCCAAGCAATCGGTTGATATCCGCTGCCGCAAAGTTGCAGAAAAGTTCAGAAACGGGGTGTGCGTGAGCAACTAACGAAAAAACACCGCGTATGACCTGTTGGCATACGCGGTGTTCTCAAATTAATGCGGCATCGACCAGGATTGAAGCGCATAGCCTTCTTCGCTGAGTTCGGCGCGGGCTTGTTGCAAGAGCAGTTCAAGTTGCGCCGGGTCGGTGTAGGCGCTGCTTGGAATCTGTTTGCTGCCGATGCGGGTATTGGTGCGGTCAATAACGGCCAGGCTGAGTTCGCCATTGCCGTCCTGAGGGGCCCAGGCCACGCACTGGAAGGGTTTGAACGCGCGGTCTGCAATCAAAAGAGCTTCGTTGATACGGAGCGGGGCGGTCATGGGGTCTTCTCTCTATAGTGCCCATTCAAATGATTTGCCGTCGGTTGGGCTGACCGTACGGCGGGGTTACTTGTACTGATGCGCGCAACCCCATGACAGGTCACAAACCAGCGAAAGAAATTTCAACTTTCTTTCAAGTACGGGAATTTTGAAAGCTTAACGAAAGAACTAAATTCGATAGCTGACTAATAAAGCATCCGCTTATAACCGAATAGGTTGTGGCGCTATAAGCAATCGATACAAGCCACTGTCAAATTCTTGCTAATGTTACAGCCAGGTCTGCCAAATGACTGTTTTGTAAACTATTTCCTTAAATTTGGCGCCAAGGAACAGTCATGAGCGAAGCGCCTGCCTTAAGACGTTTATTAGTGGTTGATCCCTGTGACGACTGTCACCGATTACTGCCGGCATTAAGGTCGGTTGGATGGGATGTCGACAGTTGCTCCCTGGACAGTGCCGCCGACCGCAATTGCGATGTCGGCCTGTTGCGCTTGCAGCCTTTTCATCTGGAACGTCCGGAAGCGGTCAAGGAACTGATCAGCCGCAGCGGCGCCGAATGGATTGCGGTGCTTAACCAGGAAGTGTTGCGGTTGCAGAATGTTGGTGACTTTGTGTGCGAATGGTTCTTCGATTTCCACACCTTGCCGTTCGATGTCTCGCGGGTGCAGGTCACCCTCGGCCGCGCCTTCGGCATGGCGCGACTGCGCGGGCAGGGCACGATTCATGTCAATCAGCCAGAACACGAGTTGCTGGGTGACAGTAAGCCGATTCGCGAGCTGCGAAAATTGCTCAGCAAACTGGCGCCCACCGAATCACCAGTATTGATTCGTGGCGAGAGCGGCACCGGGAAGGAACTGGTGGCGCGCACGCTGCATCGACAGTCCCAACGTCACAGCAAACCCTTTGTCGCCATCAATTGCGGCGCGATCCCGGAGCATTTGATCCAGTCAGAGCTCTTCGGTCACGAAAAAGGCGCGTTCACCGGCGCTCACCAGCGCAAGGTCGGGCGCATCGAGGCAGCCAACGGCGGCACGTTATTCCTCGACGAAATCGGCGATCTGCCCTTGGAGTTGCAGGCCAACCTGTTGCGTTTTCTGCAGGAAAAACACATCGAGCGGGTGGGCGGCAGTCAGCCGATTCCGGTGGATGTCAGGGTGTTGGCAGCGACTCACGTCGACCTGGAGGAAGCCATCGAGAAAAAGAAATTTCGCGAAGACCTCTATTACCGGCTCAATGTCCTGCAAGTGGTCACCGCGCCTTTACGCGAGCGTCACGGCGATCTGTCGATGCTGGCCAACCATTTTTCCCACTTCTATAGCCATGAGACTGGCCGGCGACCGCGCAGCTTCAGTGAAGATGCGCTGATCGCCATGGGTAAACATGATTGGCCGGGTAACGTCCGCGAACTGGCCAATCGCGTACGACGCGGTCTGGTGCTGGCCGAAGGGCGGCAGATTGAGGCGCGCGACCTTGGCTTGATGAGTCAGCATTCGGTGGCAACGCCGATGGGTACCCTTGAAGACTATAAAACCCGCGCCGAACGCCAGGCCTTGTGCGATGTGTTGAATCGGCACAGCGATAACCTGAGCGTTGCTGCCAAAGTGCTCGGCGTTTCCCGGCCGACGTTCTATCGGTTGCTGCACAAGCATCAGATTCGCTGAAGCGAAGATCAAAAGATCGCAGCCTGCGGCAGTTCCTACACGGGGATTCACGTTTCCCTGTAAGAGCTGTCGAAGGCTTCGATCTTTTGATTTCAAACATCTACCCCCGCCGAAACGGGGGAAGGTCAGAAGTAGTACGGGAATTTCAAACTAAAGGAAAAGTCCGGCGCGTCGTCCGTCATGCCGATGGACAGGTTAGGCACGATGGTCAGGTTGTCGCTGGCCGCGATGGTCATGCCGACGTTGAAGTAACCGGCGTTGGCGTCGCTCGATATTACCGATTCCCAATCCCCGCCATCCTGTTTGATCTTGCTGCGACGTTGTACGAGATCGGACACCGAGAACGACATACTCATTTTCTCGTTCAATGCGAACGCGATACCCGCGCCAATCTGGAAGCTGTCGCCAATCTTCACTTTGCCTGGCACCTTCTGGTTGACCGTCGAACTGACATCGTCAAACGATTCCTCGAGGTTATGGGTGTAGGACAGACTGCCGAACAGCACCGCAGGATCGAACGTCTTGACCAGCGAGATTCCCGGCGTGATCGACCAGACGCCATTGCCGGTGGGCAGGGTGTCAGGCACGAACAGATTGGAGTTGGCGTCGGTCTGGCGCAATTTGATACCGAACGGATCCTTGCCGGTCGGTGCCTTGACGCGCAAGGTCACCACGGCGTCCGGGGTGTTCACCGATTCATCAAGGAACTTGTAGGCAATGCCGAAATTGACGTCGCCGATCGTTGGATCCTTGGTGACGGTTTCTTCGGTGGTGACCCCCGCCGCGCCCTCATTGCCGCCGCCCGACTGATAGGTCGACTCGCGGTACACCACCGGCACATTCAAATCGAACTGCCAGCGATTGTCGAAGTTGTAGCGGCCGGTGAGGTCAAGTGTCCAGGTGTCGGCCTTGATCCGATCCAGGTTGATGTTGCCAAGAAAAATCGAGTCGAGTGCAAGGAACCCGTTGAGGATCAGTTGCCGGGTGTCATACCGCGAGTAAGTGACGCCTGTTTCGAAGCTGAACTTGCCGCCACCAAAGAATCCGCTGGCTTCGTCATACAGGTTGGAAACACTCTGTGCCGGTTGTGAGTCATCGGCCAGCGATTGCCCGTAACCGCTTCCGCCAGTGCCGCCGGCGGCACCGCCCGATGCCGCAGCAGCGCCGGTGCCGCCGGCAACTGAATTACCTTTCATGTCTGACGGCGATTTGGCCAGCCGTTTAGGGGGTGGGGCGGCGGGCTGCTCCTCTACCTGGCGAACGCGTTGTTCGAGTACCGCCAGGGCTTTTTGTTGTACTTCGTATCGTTGTTTCAGTTCCAGAAGTTCCTGTTTAAGGGCCTCTACATCCGCGTTGGGTGCTGCTTGCAGCATGGCGGCAGGAAGAAGAGTGCTCAAACACACTGCGGCTCGCAGTGATACTAATCGATACATGAGTAAGCCGTCCCTTTAAGCCCAATGATCGAGACTCAGCGTAGTTCAATATCCGATATTGCGTAGGGCCCTGAGTTGGCTCAGGTTGCAGTCCAGTGCGCCAGCGCTCATGCCGTTATTGTTCAGTACGACATTGAGTTGAGTCATGTTGTTAACCACGTTTGCGCTACCCAGCAGGCGGGTGTTTTGCAGCAGTCCACCCTGGGCGACTTGTTGCAAGGCAGTGCCTTGATTACCGGACGCCTGAATGGCCATTTGTATGCCGCCGTTACTCGCTGATACCGCTACGCTACCAGCCGCATTGCTGCCGCCGATGGTCTGCCCGGCGATTAACGCCTGACCTTGGGAGGGAGTAAGTGCCGGCGCCTGACTGGCTTCTTTTACGTTGATGGCGACGTTGTTGTAGGCCGTGTTGCCATCGCCGGCCGCCCGGACACTTTGCGTCACTCCGTTACTGGCGTTGAGTCCTGCGCCACCAATGACAGTGCCTGTTCCCAATTGAGGGGTGCTGCCATTGCCATGTTCCTTGATCGTTTGTACATAGAATTCGGGTTTGACCGAGGCTGCCTGAAGCTGCATCGAGGTCGCTGCACCGATCAAGTCGCCACTGGCGTTGCGCCAGGTACTGCTCATGACGATGCCGAAGCTGATAATCCGTCCGGGCATGACATAACGACCGCGAAGCTCTGCAAGCTCCTGATCCTTGATTTCGATAGGTTTGAATCCTGCATTGGCATAACCCGACGCGCTCGCTGCCAGACAAGCGGCGGCCAGCCAGTATGAGGTTTTCATCTGATGCTCCCGGAACATCCAGTCCCAATTTTTATGGTCGGCGCTTAAAAGAAGTCGCTCTGTATGAACCCGAAGTCCATCAATTCAGCATCTTTGACAGGGTTGAAGTTATCGAGCTTGTTTTTGGCCGTGAGCGGTGTCGGAGGACTGCGCAATGCATTGGTCTTGTCGTATCCGGGACCGACGATGGCGAAAACTATGCCGTTCCAACCTTTGACAAAGTCATCATGGGTGTAGCGTTTGTGGCCTAAAACCGGGTCTCCTATGTAAACCCAATTCTTGTCTGAACGCTGCAGCACCACGAAATGCTTGTAGCCGCGAATTTCCATCAGTACCACCACCGGAATCGTGACTGCGTCGAGCCTCTCCGGCGGAATCTTGTAACCCCTGGCACGCATGCCGATGCTTTCCACGTAGCGCTTCATGTCGAGCATGGAGAAACCTTGAGTACGAACAAGGTCCTGGTCAGCGTGGACCAGCATGCCTTTGATGATGTGCTCCTCATCGACGTCGAGCCAATAGGCTTGGCGCAGTACCGTCGCCAGCGCGGCGGCGCCGCAACTGAAATCGGTTTTTTGTTCGACGATGTCGGCAAACTTGCGCTCACGCACGCTTTGCACGTCCTTGTAGACCAATGTGCCACCCGGCAGGGCAGCGACTGGAATCTGAGCAGCCTGCGTCAGGCCGGACAGACAAAGCAGAGCGAAAAGGGCTGTCGTACGCATGATCGATACGCCTTTGCGGACTGAGGAAAAGCCCCGTTGCCGGGGCTTTCGTTTCGATCGCGATTACAGGCAGGCCCTGCAGCCTGCGGCGATGGACAGCGAGTTGCTTTGCTGGTTGCCCACGCCCGATGACACGTTTGCTCCACCGTTGCCGGAGAAACCGTTCATCGAGTTGGTCATGGTTGCAGTGTTGGTTACAGGGTTTTTCCAGCCGTCTGGAGTCAGCTGTTGTTGGGTGGTAACGCCCGACAGACCGAATACGCCGACCGCGACGAAATCGGAAGTGCTGCTGCCGTTGCCGCCGCCATGGTTGCCACCACGGTTGTTGCCATAGCCGCCACCCTGGCTGCTTTCGGTGGTTGCCTGACCCGCGGCCACAAACGCGCCGGCTGCGTTGACTGTGCCCACCAGGGTTTCTTTTTTGTTGACCACGGTGGCGTTGTTGGTCACCGTCAGGCCGCTGGAGCTTTGGTTGGCAGACGCTGCTGCCTGAGCCACGCGGCCGCCGGATACCGCGATTGCCAAGTTGTTTTTCTGCTGGTTGAAGTTGCCGGATGTCACGTTCATGCCAATGTTGCCGGAACCGTTGTTGCCTGCATTGTTGAGCGACGCGGCATTGGTATTGGAATAGTTCGCAACAGTGTTGCCACCGTTGACCTGGGTAGCGCTTGAGGCGGCAACTGCGGTGCCGAAAATGAAGCTTTCGTCAGCGGTGGCCAGTGCAGCGGCATTGTCTTGTTGGTTGCCGTCGCCAGCGGCGGCGTTGGCGCCCATGTTGCCGTTGGAGCCATTGAGCGAGCTGTCGATCGCGGCGCCGTTTTGGGTGCCTTGGTTCAGGACGGCGTTGCCACTGCTGCTCTGCGCGTCCATTACAGTGGCGCCAGCGCCCGCCGAGATCTGCAGGATTTGCTCAAGGGTCGGGCCTTGTGGTTCATGGTTGTTGCCATGACCGTTACCGTTGCCATGCCCATTACCACGATCGTCATCACGACCGCCTGCCTGTGCTGCGATTGCCATCACTGCTGCAAGTGCGAAAACCAGTGGTTTGAGAGCCATTGTAGGTTTCATGGTGTTTCTCCGTGCTTATTAGTTGGTTAAGTGTTGGTCTTTTCTAATTGCACTGCGGTGTTTGGGTCAGTCAGCGACCCGGATGCTCAGGGTGTTAGCCATGCGGTTCCCCACCCCGGCACTCTGGTTCACCTGGATTACCCCTCGGCTGCCGGTGAAGGCCTGGTCACTTGTCGTGACTTGGCGACTGCCGGGTGAGGTGCCAGTTGCTCCTGAGCTCGGTAGCAACGCCACGTTCTGTTGCGAAAGGGCGCTGTCGTCAACGCTCTGCGGTGCAGCACTGATGCTGACGCGTGTCACGTTGGCCATCTGGTTATTGGCCCCGGCACCCTGGTTCACGCCGAGGATTCCGTTGCCGTTACTGAAGGAGTTGCCACCGATGTTGGCGCTGGCATTGATCGAGCGGTCGGCCGGCGTGTTGATGTTCTGGATCACGCTGGTGGTGGCACTGGCGTTGGTACCGATGGCAACCGCCTTGACGTTGGTTTGCTGCATCTGATCGCCGGCGGCCTGGTTGACGTTGAAATTGCCGCGATAATCGGCGCCCGAATTCTGGATGTTGGCGTTGTCCACGGCGATTGGGCCGGCCATGGCACTGGAACAACCGATCAGGGCAAGCAGGAGAAGGGAGCGAGTCATGTCATTGGCCTCCGGCCATGCGGGTCAACGGTGCGAGGCCGGAACTCATGGCGCGATTTATCGTGCCGGAAATCGCACCACCGGACCCGCCACCGTGGCCGGCACGCATGCCGGGCATGCCGTTGGGATTGGTGACGGTATTGAGGCCTGGCAGATTGGCGCCGGCCTGTGCGTTGTTGATGGTGCGAAAGGCGCTGCCACTGGCGACGCCGGCAAAATCGCCATCACTGAGCTCGGTGCTGTTCATGACCTGATTGATACGCGCCGCCGGATTGGCGTTGACGGTGGTGGGGTACGGGTCTTTGCCACCATTGCGCCCGATAGGAATCGGTTGAACATCACGATTCAGCACAATCACGCCGTTGCCTTCGGCCTGGACGTTCATGCTGAGAAGGGCACCGGCAGCTGATCCGATCAGCAGGAGGCAGGTCAGGCCTTTATTGATGTTCCCCACGGTGGCAATTCCTTCTTCGGTGGGCTGGCTTCAGGTCAGCGTCGGGAAGGAGAGAGCGAAAGCTGTGCCGTATTTGAAAAATTCAATTATTTCAGTGGGTTATTAAAATTTGGCTTGAGCCAGTATTGGGTGCTGTTTCAACGCTGAAACACGTAGGCGCCCGAGTCCACCCGGATCGCCTCGTGAAGCTCTGGCATAGGCGTTTGCGCCTGGGTGTATCAGCGGTTTAACAATCGGGAGGGCGAAAAGGGGCGGGGGGCTGAGACGGGCACTCTGCGCGCGATGAAGTGTTTCAAAAATGGACATTTGTGACCCAAATAAGGGGAAAGCGCTGGGTCAGACGCCCTGAATCCGGGTCACTGACTGAGTAGACGCTCGACTGCCTGCAATGCCTGATGTCGACGTTGCACCCAATCGCCTTCAATCATTAGAAGGGGTTGGCGATGCTGCTGCAGCCAGTCACGGGTCGCTTGATAGAACGCCAGCCGCTCGCTCAGCTGCGGCTGGCAGCGCTGACCGTCATCCGTCCAGTGAATCTGTTCCGGCGACAGCAGCAAGTGCAAATCGTAATGACGGGCGAGCAGTTCCGTTTCAAGCCAGGATGGGCAATCGCCGAACAGCGTTTGGCTCCACAGGATATTGCTCAGCAGGTGCGTGTCCAGAATCAGTAGCGGCGGCCGCTGTTTGCGCGCAGCGTCTTCCCATTGCAACTGGCAACGGGCGATTTCCGGGATGTCTTCCAGGCGAGTGTCGGGGGCGTTCTGTTCGACGAACAGCCGCACGTATTCATCAACGCGCAGGCCACCGAAACGTTGCTGAATCTCGCCCGCGAGCCAGCTTTTACCGCTGGATTCAGGGCCGGTAAGCACCACCACTTTCATGTTCGTAACGCCGGATCGGCGCGCCACTCGCGCCAGCCTTGCACCGCCAGCAGGGTGAACAGGGCGTAGAGCGCCGCGGTGAGGTAAAGACCCTTATAGAGGAAGAGACCGACGAAGATCACATCGACCACGATCCACAACGCCCAACATTGCAGGCGTTTCTGTGCCATCCACAATTGCGCCACGAGACTGAAACCGGTGAGCGCTGCATCGAGCCAGGGTTGCGCGGCGTCGGTCCAATGGGCCATGGCCATTCCGAGCAAGAGGCTGCCAACGGCGCCGACCGCGAGGCCTAGCAGGATCGAGCGGGTATCAAGACGGCTGACTTCACGTCCGTCATGCATCGTCCCGGCGCGTGTCCATTGCCACCAGCCGTAGAGTTGCAGCGCGGCATAGATCACTTGCAACAACATGTCCGAATACAGCTTCACCTCAAAGAAGATCCAGCTGTAAAGCAACACCATGACCAGCCCGATCGGCCAGCACCACGGATTCTGTTTGACCGTCAGCCAGACGGCAATGACGCCGAGGGCGGCGGCAAACAGTTCGAGCCCGGACATGTGGTTTCCTTGGGAAATTGAAAGAGGGGGCGGATTGTATACAGAAAAACGGAGGGAGCGAGCCTGCTGCCGAAGACGTTTAACCGTTTACCTGTAGTCCCCGACCGCCAGCAACCCCCTTTAGGAGTTGCCGAAGGCTGTGATCTTTTGATTTTCATAATTGGGATCAATTGATCGCAGCCTGCATGAAGCACAGCGGGTCAGACGCGGAACTGGCGAAGCAAGCCATTCAACTGCTCGCTCAATGCTTTCAACCGCACGCTGGCCGCACTCGATTGTTCCGCCGCCAGCGCGGTGCTGTGGGACAAACCGGCCGCCTGGGTGACGTTCTGATTAATATCCTCAACGACATGTGCCTGTTGCAAAGTGGCACTGGCAATTGAGGCGTTCAGGCCATTGAGATTACGTAGCGCCTGACCGATCGCATTCAGGCTCGCACCGGCCAGTCCAGCCTGCTCAATGGTCAGTTGCGACGCCTTGCTGCTGTCACCGATCACCTTGACCGCTGCTTCAGAGTGATTCTGCAAGCGCTCGATCATTGACTGGATCTCTGCCGTCGACTTTTGCGTGCGCTGGGCCAGCAGGCGTACTTCGTCCGCCACCACTGCAAATCCGCGACCTTGCTCGCCCGCACGGGCCGCTTCGATCGCAGCATTGAGTGCCAGCAGATTGGTCTGCTCGGCGATCGAGCGGATCACCTCCAGCACACTGCCGATCTGCGTGCTTTCAGCCGCCAGGGTGCGGATCACTTCCACGGCTTGATCGATGGTGCCGGAGAGCTTGTCGATCTGTTGCAGACTGCCGTCGATGTTGATCTGGCCCTGCTGCGCCTGAGCCTCGGCATCGCGCATTTCATTGGCCGCGTGCTCGGCGTTCTTTGCCACGTCCTGCACGCCATAGGTCACTTCGTTGATTGCTGTGGCGACCAGTTGCATCTGCTGCGATTGCTGCTGGCTGCGTTCCTGCGCCTGCGTGGCATCGTTGCCCAGCTCGCTGGACGACTCGCCCAACGCGCTGGCGGAGGTCTGCAAATCCCCGATGACCCGGCGCAGCTTGGCGGTAAATGCATTGAAGTGATGGGCCAGTTGCGTGACTTCATCCTTGCCGTGGGTATCAAGGCTGCGGGTCAGGTCGCTTTCGCCGCTGGCGATATTGGCCATGGCGCTGACGGTGTCCTGCAGCGGCCGAACGATGCTGCGGGCGATCAGGATCACCAGCAGCGCCATGATCAACGCAATCGCTAGACCAACGATCGACGCCCTGAGCACTTGGCCCTGGAACTCCACTTGCACGTCGTCCACATAAACACCAGAGCCGATTACCCAGCCCCAAGGCTCGAACAGTTTGACGTAAGAAGTCTTGGCCACGGGCTCGCTGGCACCGGGTTTCGGCCAACGGTAATCGACCATGCCGGCGCCTTTGGCTTTGGCAATGGCGACCATTTCGTTGAACACCGCAAAACCGTCCGGATCGCGGATAGCGGAAAGGTTCTGGCCTTCAAGCTTCGGATTGGTCGGGTGCATGACCATCACCGGCGTCAGGTCATTGATCCAGAAATAATCGTTCTGGTCGTAGCGCAGGCCCCGGATCGCCGTCAGCGCCTGTTTTTGCGCGGCATCGCGGGTCAACGTGCCGGCAGCTTCCAGGCCTTGGTAATAGGTGAGCAGGCCGCTGGCGGTTTGCACCACGTGTTGGGTTTTCTGTGCCTTGGCGTGATAAAGGTCGCCGTGGATCTGCTTGAGCATCAGCAGGCCCAAAGTCAGCAACATGACCACCGCCACAATCAAAATGAGCCACAAACGTCGGCTGATCGACACACTGCGCAAGCTGTTCATAACGCTGTCACTCCGCATTTTTATACTTGTAATAATCGATCGCCAGCATTCCCCACGGGCTGTGGTGAAGCGCGATGGCACAAGCCTGACAACGCGAAGCGCTATTTCAGCTTGTCTGTTAGTATTTCGGCCCCGCGCGTGGAAACCTGAATCCAAGTTGTTTTTCACGAAATTTTGATCGTTTCGTGTAGAAGCTGTGCGCGCAAATGGTTGGCTACGCTGATCGCAGTGAACGCTATATAAAAAACTATCGGGGCATGCCTGGAGGCATCGCTTCTTGGGGGATTGATGGATTTTTGGGTCGCCTTGCAGGCATTGATTCTAGGAGTTGTAGAAGGGCTGACGGAGTTTTTGCCCATTTCCAGTACCGGACACCAGATCATTGTTGCGGACTTGCTCGGATTTGGTGGCGAGCGGGCCATGGCGTTCAACATCATCATCCAGCTCGGCGCGATTCTCGCGGTCGTGTGGGAGTTTCGTCGCAAGATTTTCGACGTCGTGGTCGGTCTGCCGACCCAGCCCGGCGCGCGACGTTTCACCGCCAACCTGTTGATCGCGTTTATGCCGGCGGTCGTGCTCGGGGTGATTTTTGCCGATCTGATTCACGAATACTTGTTCAACCCGATCACCGTCGCGACTGCGTTGGTGGTGGGCGGCATCATCATGCTGTGGGCCGAGCGCCGCGAACATGAAGTGCATGCCGAGACGGTGGACGAGATCACCTGGAAAGACGCACTGAAAATCGGTTTCGCGCAGTGCCTGGCGATGATCCCCGGTACGTCCCGTTCCGGCTCGACCATCATAGGCGGTCTGCTGTTCGGCCTTTCACGCAAGACGGCCACGGAGTTCTCATTCTTCCTGGCCATGCCGACCATGGTCGGCGCAGCCGTGTATTCGGGCTACAAGTACCGTGACCTGTTTGTCCCGGCGGACTTTCCGGTGTTCGCGATCGGTTTTGTGACCGCATTCATCTTCGCCATGATCGCCGTGCGCGGCTTGCTCAAATTCATCGCCAACCACAGCTACGCGGCATTCGCTTGGTATCGCATCGTGTTCGGCCTGTTGATTCTCGCCACTTGGCAGTTCGGCTGGGTTGACTGGGCGGCCGCCAAGGCATGAGTGATTCCCGCGCACGCCGCCCCTCCAGTGGCGGCATTCAGAATCTGAAGCTGAAACTGCTGGTGTTGCTGATCGTCTGCGCTCTGCCATTATTCGGCTCGTTGACGATGTGGCTGCGCGGGATCTCACGGGTGCCGTTGACGGCGTATGTTGTTGTCAGCGTGTTGGCGTTTTTCCTGTACTGGCGAGACAAGCACAAGGCCCGCACCAACACCTGGCGCACACCGGAAAACATCCTGCATGGCGTGGAACTGGCGGGAGGCTGGCCTGGTGCGTTGATTGCCCAGCAAATATTCCGGCACAAGACACGCAAGGTGTCGTTCCAGATTTTGTTCTGGATGATCGTTTTGCTGCATCAAGTGTTCTGGATCGACCAGATATTCCTCGGGTCGAACCTCCTCACGCTGCATCCCGTGTAAGCAGGGGGATCGTGTCAGAGCAGTAATCCGATTTGTGTGCGTTTGGGCAACTTGCTCACGACCAGTTGATGGGAGCGTTGCAGCAGTGCCTGCAACTCGGCGGCGACCAAAGGGTAGGGCGGATGCATGATGATCCACTGCGCTCGCGCCAGATAAGGCGCGGGGTGAATGCCCGGGCGGTCGCAATGGCCGAGAAACAGATCCTTGTCGACCTTGAACGCCAGCGAATCCCCGCGCAAACCCTGCAAGGCGAACATCTTGTTGCCGGCAATCGAGAACACACGAACGCCGCCCCATTTGTAATCCTCCCGCGCTCCGGGTAATCCGAGACAAAATGCGGCGACGTCCGCTTCGCTCATCGTCGCTTTTCTCATAGCAGTTTCTCTCCACAAGCGTTGAAGGAATGCACCAGGTGATCGATCCAGGCGCGTACCGCCGGCATTACCCCTCGCCGGTGCGGGTACACCGCTTGCAGCCAGCCGCCGGGCAATGACCATTCGGGCAACAATTGCACCAGCGTGCCGTTGTTCAGTTCCGTTTCGCAAAACATCATCGGCAACTGGGTAAAACCCTGGCCTGCCAGGGTGCAAGCCTTGCGCACGACAAAGTCGTCTATCCCCAGTCGCGCCTCCATGCTTAATTCAAAGCTGTTGTTTTGCCGGTCGAGCAGGCGCATGTACACCTGACGATCGGCTTCCAGTGCACCCAGCACCGGCAGGGTTTTCAAATCCTGCGGATGTTCAATCGTGCGGTGTTTGACGAAGTCCGGGCTGGCCACCAGTACCGTCTGCGCCTGACGCAATCGACGGGTAACGAGTAATGGATCTTCATCGCCCAGCTCGCGAACGCGCAGCGCGACGTCGATACCTTCCGTGACCAGATCGACCCGGCGATTAAGCAGCATGACTTCCAGTTGCACCTGGGGGAATTTCTCAAGGAATTCGCTGATGACGCCGGGCAGGATTTCATGGGCCAGCCCCACCGGACACGACACTCGCAAGCGTCCGCGCGGCTCGCTGGACATGCTTGCGACGGCCTCGTCAGCCATTTTCGCTTCCAGCAACATCGCCTGGCAGTGGCGCAGATAACGCTCACCGACTGCTGTCAGGTTCAATTGTCGCGTGGTGCGCTGCAACAGACGTGCGCCAAGGCGCTCTTCAAGTTCGGCAATGCGCCGCGACAAACGCGACTTGGGGATGCCCAGCAAGCGGCCAGCCGCGGCGAATCCACCGGCTTCAACCACTTTGGCGAAATAGTAAAGATCGTTGAGATCCTGCATTGGAATATCCAGCTGTTCTATCAATGGGACGAACTATCGCATTGTTGGCGGCTAATCAGCTATTGGATTCGCCGGTAGGATTGTCCCCATTGCGCCGCCTCGGCGATCTATTTCAGGAGAACCCACATGAAACTGCTGCACATCGATTCGAGCATTCTGGGCGACAACTCGGCTTCCCGTCAGCTGAGCAGCGAAGTCGTCAAAGCCTGGCAGGCCACAGAGCCGAGCGCCGTCGTGACTTACCGTGACCTGGCCGCCGATGCCATCAGCCATTTCTCCGCCACTACCCTGGTTGCCGCCGGCACCACTGCTGAACTGCGTAACGCCGCACAACAGCACGAAGCCGAGCTGAGCGCCAACACCCTGGCCGAATTCATCGCCGCCGATGCCATCGTCATCGCCGCGCCAATGTACAACTTCACTATCCCGACGCAGCTCAAGGCATGGATCGACCGCATCGCCGTTGCCGGTCAGACCTTCCGTTACACCGAAGCCGGCCCTGAAGGCCTGTGCGGCGGCAAGAAAATCGTCATTGTCTCCACCGCTGGCGGCATCCATGCCGGCCAAGCCTCCGGTGTGGCGCACGAGGAATATTTGAAACTGCTGTTCGGCTTCCTTGGCATCACCGACATCGAGTTTGTCCGCGCTGAAGGCCTGGCTTACGGTGACGAAGTACGCACCAAGGCTATGACCGCCGCTCACGCACAGATCAGCGAGCAACTGTTCACCGCCGCGTAAGACTTGCGTAAAGAGCAGCTCCGGTTCAGGTGCTGCGACAAAAACTCTGTATTCTGGTTTCGCAAGAGCCAGATGCAGAGTTTTTTGTTTCCGTCTGTTTTGTCATCTGGCCCAGGTTATGCAATCCACATGTGAACGTCTGAGTGCAGCGCCGTACCGGGTGATCATCACCAAAGATGCCGGACGTCGCGATGCAACGGATCTGTCGATCCAGTAACACAGGATGGGCATCCCATGATGCGTCTTAGTGCAACGTTACTGATTTGCTTGCTCGGCAGCCTGAATCCGGTGCAAGCAGCGCCTGCGCCGCACCCTCACTGGAGCGCCGGCTTCCATGAAATGAGTTTTCTCGACCCACTGGATCTGCAACCGATGCGCGCCATCGCGTTCTATCCGTCCAGTGGCCGCGAGCGCGTCAGTTCGCTTGACGGCTATAAAGTCGAGGCGGGCGAAGACACACCGGTTGCCATCGGTCGTTTTCCCATGTTGATGATCTCTCATGGCAACACCGGCACGCCGCTGGCCTTGCACGACCTTGCCACATCGTTGGCGCGCAAAGGGTTTGTGGTGGTGGCGGTGATTCATCCTGGCGACAACTCCAAGGATCACAGCCGTCTCGGCACGCTGAGCAATCTGTATGGTCGACCGATCCAGATTTCCGAAGCGATTACCGCGACCCTGGGTGATCGCATGCTCGCGCCGTTCGTCAATGCCGATCAGGTCGGAGTGATCGGCTATTCCGCCGGTGGCGAGACCGCATTGATCCTCTCTGGAGCGACACCGGATCTTGATCGTCTGCGCCGCTATTGCCAAGAACGCCCCGATGACCGCGACGCCTGCAACACCCAAGGTGAATTGATCGTCGATCGCGACGATTTGCAGCCAGTTGCCGACCCTCGCGTGCATGCTTTGCTATTGATGACGCCGCTGAGCCTTAAATTCGGCCGCCATACGCTCGCCGAGGTGCACGTGCCCGTTCTGCTTTACAGCGGCGACGGCGACAAACTGGTGGCTTTCGACAAGAACGCCGCCGCGCTCGCGCGAAAGTTACCGACGGCGCCGGACTTCAAATTGCTGGCGGGGGCAGGGCACTTCGTGTTCATGGCGCCGTGTACGCCGGAGCAGATAGTGGCCATGCCAGCGCTGTGTACCGATGCCGACGGTGTAGATCGCGAGGACATCCACCGCAATCTTGTTTCGGAAGCGGTGCGGTTCTTCTCCCGTGCGCTGGCAAAACCCAATCGCGCCGGGATGCAAACCGCCGATCAGTAACACCGTTGCGTGTAGGAGCTGCCGCAGGCTGCGATCTTTTGATTGCATGGAACGCGGAGCGTCCCGGGCTGCATTCCCACGCAGAGCGTGGGAACGATCAGGCGGCGGAATTCTGCGTGAACGATCAGGCTGCGGGTTGGGGTCAGTAACCGGCCCGGCGTTTTAACAGCAGGGTCAACCCCAACCCTGTCACAGACAACAGCGCCGCGCAGAAGAAAATCCACGAATACCCCAGATTCAACGCTATCGCGCCCATCAACGGCCCGGCAATCGCCAGCGCCAAATCGAAAAAAACCGCATAAGCACTCAACCCGGCGCCACGGCTGGAGTTGGGCACCTGTTTGATCGCCTCGACACCCAGCGCCGGATACACCAGCGACAGTCCAAACCCGGCCAGGCCTGCACCGATCAGGGCAAAAGCGGTGGACGGCGCCAGCCACAACATCACCAGGCCGACCGTTTCGATGGTCATGCAAATGATGGCTGAACTGAACCCGCCGAAACGGCTGATCGCTGAGATAAACAGCAGCCGCGACAGAATGAAACAGATGCCAAACACCGTCAGGCAATACGCCGCCCCCGTCCAGCCGCGACTGACGTAGTACAAAGTAATGAATGTGGTCAGCGTTCCGTAGCCGATGGACGCCAGGCTCAAACTCGCTCCAAACGGCGCAATACGCCCGAACACGGCCCAGAACGGCAGACGCTCGCCGCGCACCACTGGCACCGATGGCTTGTTACGAATCAGCACCAAGGCGCCGGCAGCGAGCACCGACAACGCGATGCCGAGGCTGGCAAACCCATATTGCGCGACCATCACCACACCCAGTGGCGCACCCATCGCAATGGCGCCATAGGACGCGATACCGTTCCATGAAATCGACCGCGCCGTGTGTTCGGCGCCGACCTGGCCCATGCACCAACTGATGGTGCCCACGCCAATCAGGCCTTGGGCGACGCCCAGCAACAGGCGGCCGGCAATCAGGATCAACAGGCTCGTGAGCGGAAAACTCTGCAGCAAAGTGGAAATCAGCGTCAGCACGCCACTGAGCAAAATCCCCGACAAGCCATACACAATCGCCCGTTTGGTGCCGACGGTGTCCGACATCCGCCCGGCCATAGGCCGACTCAACAGCGTGGCCAAATATTGCGAGCCGATGGTCAGCCCCGCAACGATGGCGCTGAAACCCAATTGTTCATGCACATAACCCGGCAACACCGCGATCGGCAATCCAATGCAGAGAAAAGCAATAAAGGTATAGAAAACGATGGAAACGATCTGCAGGGTGATCGCCATGGAGCTTTGCGAAGGTGATTGCTGCGCAGACATGAGAGCTCGTTCGCGGGCGGCGGTGGGAGACCTGCATCATGGCGC
Organism: Pseudomonas syringae; assembly: GCF_021605415.1. Taxonomy (GTDB): domain Bacteria; phylum Pseudomonadota; class Gammaproteobacteria; order Pseudomonadales; family Pseudomonadaceae; genus Aquipseudomonas; species Aquipseudomonas syringae_S. The sequence goes on along the minus strand of NZ_WKEQ01000032.1, from coordinate 12,572 downwards.
GGGTGTGAGATAAATGAAAGCTGGCTATCTATTTTTGACCTCAAAAAAAGCCCCATCACAAAGGACAGGGCTCTTCACTCACAGCTTCCAGCTCACAGCTAAAAGCTGCTTTTAGAACACTACGCCTTGACTACGCAGGTAGTCATCGTACGTACCGCTGAAGTCGGTTACGCCATTCGGGGTCAGCTCGATGATACGAGTGGCCAGCGACGATACAAACTCACGGTCGTGGCTGACGAAGATCAGCGTGCCCGGGTAGTTTTCCAGCGCCAGGTTCAGCGCTTCGATGGATTCCATGTCCAAGTGGTTGGTCGGTTCGTCCATGATCAGCACGTTTGGCTTTTGCAGGATCAGCTTGCCGAACAGCATGCGACCTTGCTCACCACCGGAGATTACCTTCACCGACTTGAGAATCTCGTCGTTGGAGAACAGCATCCGGCCCAGGGTGCCACGGATCACTTGTTCGCCCTGAGTCCACTGGCCCATCCAGTCGAACAGGCTGACATCGTCTTCGAAGTCGTGGGCGTGATCCTGGGCGTAGTAGCCCAGTTCGGCCGCGTCGGTCCACTTGATGGTGCCGGCGTCCGGGGTCAGTTCGTTGACCAGGGTGCGCAGAAGGGTGGTCTTGCCGATACCGTTCGGGCCGATGATCGCTACGCGCTCGCCAGCTTCAACCTGGAAGCTGAAGTCTTTGAACAGTTCTTTGCCATCGAAGCCTTTGGCCATGCGCTCGACGATGACCGCCTGACGGTGCAGCTTTTTGGTCTGCTCGAAACGAATGAACGGGCTGACACGACTCGAAGGCTTGACCTCGGCCAATTGGATCTTGTCGATTGCCTTGGCGCGGGACGTGGCCTGCTTGGCTTTCGAAGCGTTGGCCGAGAAGCGGCTGACGAACGATTGCAGCTCGGAAATCTGGGCTTTTTTCTTGGCGTTGTCCGACAGCAGTTGCTCGCGGGACTGGGTCGCCACGGTCATGTACTCGTCGTAGTTGCCCGGGAACAGGCGCAGCTCGCCGTAATCCAGGTCAGCCATGTGAGTGCACACGCTGTTCAGGAAGTGACGGTCGTGAGAAATGATGATCATCAGGCTGTTGCGCTGGGTCAGGATGTTTTCCAGCCAGCGAATGGTGTTGATGTCCAAGTGGTTGGTCGGTTCGTCGAGCAACAGCACTTCCGGATCGGAAAACAGTGCCTGCGCCAGCAATACTCGGAGCTTCCAGCCCGGCGACACTTCGCTCATCGGGCCGAAGTGCTGCTCAATGCCAATACCCAGGCCCAGCAACAGTTCGCCGGCGCGGGATTCGGCGGTGTAGCCGTCCATCTCGGCGAACTCGGTTTCCAGTTCGGCGACGGCCATGCCGTCTTCTTCAGACATTTCCGGCAGCGAGTAGATGCGATCACGCTCGGCCTTGACCTTCCACAGCTCTTCGTGACCCATGATCACGGTGTCGATCACGGTGAATTCTTCGTAGGCGAACTGATCCTGGCGCAACTTCCCCAGACGCACATTCGGCTCAAGCATGACCTGGCCGCCGGACGGATCGAGGTCGCCGCCGAGGATTTTCATAAAGGTCGACTTGCCGCAACCGTTGGCGCCGATCAGGCCGTAGCGGTTGCCCGCGCCAAATTTAACGGAAACGTTTTCGAACAGCGGCTTGGCGCCGAACTGCATCGTGATGTTAGCTGTAGAAATCAAAGGTTTTTCCTGCGAAGCATTCAGAGTAGCGAGGGTGCGGACGGAGCGCTTGGCCCGAGTCGAAGTGCGCTGAGGCCGGCGTCATTTCCGTCATCAACCAAGGGGGGCGCTAAAGTTTGGCGGCGATTGTACTGGTCTGGCTCTTTAAACGATAGGGCGATAACGAACAGAGCGGCGATTGGTGCAATCGCGGGAACAGTTTTTCTCAAACGGTGGTTCACCATTGGTTACAAAGTGTGGCTAAAATGCCCGCCATTGGCTCAGTGCCCCAGTGGGTGACGCGGGCTCAGCGATGCGCCACGGCACTGTATCGGGCATTCAGACCGCCATGCAGCCCTTGGGCCCAAGGGCTGCATGGCGCGCAGTTCGTTAATTTCTGACGTGTGACGATTTCCTTGAAACTCATCATTGCCGCTATCTATGTCATTTCCATTGCATACGTTCACCTGCGTGGCCGCGTACGCCACAAACTGGGACGGCAATTGAGCGATCACTCGTCGTTTCTGGCGCCGATCAATTGCTTTCTTTATCTATTCTCGAAAATCCCCAACAAGCCATACCTCAATCCGGCGGATTTTCCGGATCTCGCTCCGTTGCAGGCTCACTGGGAGGACATTCGCGAAGAAGGCCAGAATCTGCTGCGTGCCGGCGAGATCAAGCGCTCAAATCAGCATGACGATGTGGGTTTCAATTCCTTTTTCAAAACCGGCTGGAAGCGCTTTTATCTGAAGTGGTATGGCGAGAGCCATCCATCGGCCATGAAACTGTGCCCACGCACTACTGAGCTGGTACAGGGCATCGGCTCAATCAAAGCGGCGATGTTCGCCGAATTGCCACCGGGCGCGAAGCTGGTGCGTCATCGCGACCCGTATGCCGGTTCCTACCGTTATCACTTGGGGCTGGACACGCCTAATGACGCCGGTTGTTACATCAATGTCGACGGTGAGAGTTATCACTGGCGCGATGGTGAAGCGGTGATGTTTGACGAGACATTCATCCATTACGCGGAAAACACCACCGACAAGAACCGCATCATCCTTTTTTGTGACATCGAGCGGCCGATGCAATATCGCTTCGCGGCGGAGTTCAACGGCTGGTTCAGCCGTAATGTGATGTCAGCGGCCGGTGCACCGAATGACGCGGGCGACAAGACCGGCGGGATTAATCGGCTATTCACCAGAATCTACAAAATTCGTGTGCGTGGTAAAGAGCTGAAAAAGCGCAACCGTGCGCGGTATTACCTGGAAAAGTGGACGATTTTCGCCGCTTTGCTGGCAATCTTCATCCTCATCTGAACACCGCAGTCCCTGGGGACGTCACGACGCCTTTTTTGTCTTCTTCGGTGCGGCCTTCGCCGGCGCTTTGGCCTTGGGCTTCGCCGCCGCAGTCTTGCCGCCCAGGCTGCGTTTAAGCAGCTCGGTCAAATCGATAACGTCCGCTGTCTTGCGCTCTTCCTCACCCTCAACCGGTTCCACGTTCTCGATCTTGCCTTCGTGGGCCTTCTTGTCCACCAGCGCCATGATCTTCTCTTCAAACTCGTCGCGATAATCATCTGGCGACCAGTCACCGCTCATGTCCTGCACCAGCCGTTTGGCCATGTCCAGTTCACCCTTGGCCAGTTGCGGCTTGGTGACTTCGCTTCCCAGCGCCAGTTCATCGAGGCTGCGCACCTCCGCCGGCCAGCGCAGCTTCACCAGCACCAGCGCCGATTCCAGCGGCATCAACGCGGCCAAATATTGGCGGGTATGCAGGACAACCCGGGCAAGAGCGACCTTGTTGGTTTTGCTCAGGGTTTCGCGCAACAGAGCGTATACCTTGCCGCCGCGTTTATCCGGTGCCAGGTAATACGGTGTGTCGATGTTTTGCAGGGGAATCTGTTCACTGTCAATAAACGAAAAAATGTCGATGGTTTGAGTCGATACCGGGTGCGCCGAGCGGATCTCCTCTTCGCTCAACACCACATACCGACCCTTTTCGTAAGCGACGCCTTTGACGATGTGCTCCTTGGTAATCTCCTTGCCGGTGTTTTTGTTGATCCGTTTGTAGCCCACCGGATCCATGCTGCGGCTGTCGAGCCAATCAAAATCAACGCCTTTGGATGAGGTCGCCGACACCAGTGCCACGGGGATGTGTACCAGTCCGAAACTGATGGCGCCTTTCCAGATTGCTCGAGCCATTTTCGCGTCCTCCAAATGATGTTCTGGTGACCTGTGGCGGTTTGCAAAAGTTTCCGGCATTTGCGTCGGGGATGGCTCTGGGTAAGGTCGTGTTACATCTTCCGTGCAACGTTTGGATTAACAAATGCGAACCCTCGGCGTAGCGTGGACTCGAAGGCTCCATCCATGACCCTCTCGAGAGGCTGTCCCATGAATCGATTTCTGCTTGGCATCGCCGCGTTGATCCTCGGAGCAGGGTTTGCGCAGGCTGAAGTCGCAGCAAGGTCTGCGCCACTGCAATTGGCGCAAAGTCCGACCGGCAACAGCAATAATCCCTATAACAGCCCGATCCGCCGGGCCAATCCGAACAGCATGCAAGGCACCCAGCCCAGCGCACCTCCGATTCGCGGGCCGAATACCGTGCCGGTGCCACGGCCGCCGACCCTGGATAATCGCGGCATCGGCAACAGTCAGCCGCAGCGCTCCGAGCCTGGCAAGGCGCCCGTCTTCATTCCCAATCCACCCTCGCGCAGTACCGACAGCAACCGTTGAACGGCAGGACTGAAGTTCTGTCAGCCCTTCGAACGAACAAAAGGAATCGTGCATGTTGCGTAAAACCCTCCTGGCCACGTTGTGCGCCAGCGCATTGATCGGCGTCACAGCCACGAGCTTCGCGGCGACCACTCAGGAAATGAAAAGCGAACAGGGCACCCTTGAGGTGACGACCATCGCCCAAGGCCTTGAACATCCTTGGGCGCTGGCGTTTCTGCCGGATCGCCAAGGCATGTTGGTGACCGAACGGTCGGGCAATTTGCGGGTTGTCAGTGCCGAGGGCAAACTCTCGACGCCGATCAGCGGTGTACCGACAGTCTGGGCCAAGGGGCAGGGCGGTCTGCTCGATGTGGTGCTGTCGCCGGATTTCAAAGCGGATCGCCTGGTCTACCTGTCCTACGCCGAGGGCGGCGGTGCGGACAACAAGGCTGGCACGGCGGTGGGACGCGGTCGTCTGTCCGATGACTTGAAGACGATCAAGGATTTCAAGGTGATTTTCCGTCAGGAGCCGAAACTGTCCGTCGGCAACCATTTCGGCTCGCGATTGGTCTTCGACCGCGACGGCTATCTGTTCATCACCCTCGGGGAAAACAACGACCGCGCGACCGCTCAGGATCTCGACAAGCTGCAAGGCAAGGTCGTACGGATCTACCCGGACGGTAAGGTGCCGGATGACAACCCCTTCGTCGGCCAGTCCGGTGTACGTCCGGAAATCTGGTCGTATGGCCAACGAAACCCGCAGGGCGCGGCGCTGAACCCGTGGACGGGAACCCTTTGGGAAAACGAACATGGTCCACGGGGTGGCGACGAGATCAATATCATCGAGCGCGGCAAGAACTACGGCTGGCCGCTGGCGACCCACGGTATCAATTATTCTCTGCAACCGATCCCTGAGGCCAAAGGCAAAACGGCCGAAGGCACGGTGCCGCCGCATCATGTCTGGGAACAGTCTCCGGGCGTCACGGGCATGGCGTTCTACGACGCTGATCGCTTCAAACCGTGGCAGCACAACGCATTTATCGGTGCGCTGGTCAGTCAGGAACTGATCCGTTTGCAATTTGATGGCGACAAAGTCGTTCACGAAGAACGTCTGCTCGGCGAGCTCAAACAGCGAATCCGCGATGTACGCCAAGGGCCGGATGGTTATCTGTATGTGCTCACAGATGAGTCGAACGGCGGACTCTACAAAATCGGCTTGAAGTAAGTGACGACAAAGCCACTCAGGCGACAGTTTGCGGTGGCTGCCCGGACGCTTTCGCGGGCAGGCCCGCTCCTACAGGTTCGGGTTGGCGACGCCTGCCATGTAAACCATCCGCATCCTGTGGGAGCGAGCCTGCTCGCGAAGACGTCATCAGAAACACCAATAAAAACGGATCAGCCCACCGCCGTCGGGTCAGCCGTTTTCTGGCGCTCCTGAACCCCCCGAACCACCAGATACAACAATGGCCCCACCGACACAAAGGCAGCCGTCAACAGCAAATAAGGCACCACCGACCATACCGGTTTCCCTCGCTGGCGAGCATCCTTGTACATCCACGCACCGGCGATTGTCGCCAGTAGATATAGATCGATCACCACCTGCGCGGTGTCCGGCCTGGACATCAAACTGATACCAAAATCGATCAGTGATTGCTCCGCCTGAAGCATCACCGAGATGGTATATCCGGCAAACGTGATCAAGGCAGTAAGCGGCAAAGCGATGGACATCATGAAAACCTTCCCTGGAGTGATGAGTCGATGCGCCAGCCTACAGGCACTCGGCAAAATCCACCATTGACTCGCCCTCAACAACCGGGCTAATTTCGAGCCATGACTTCCACCGTATTGCGCTGCCAGCCAAGCATTATTACCGCCATTCCTCATTTGGCGGGCTAGCTCACGACTGCAGCACCCAACCCGCCCTAGAGGCGGGTTTTTACTTTCCATCTCCAGGGTTTTGAAACAGCACGATCCCGTGTAGGAGCTGCCGCAGGCTGCGATCTTTTGATGTTGGTTTTTAAGATCAAAAGATCGCAGCCTGCGGTAGCTCCTACACAAGGGGTGTGAACCCAGGAGATGGCGATGAATTGCACGACCGAACAACAAGCCTTGCTTGAGCACTACGTGAAAAAAATCCTTGCGGCGCCGGTCTATGACCTGGCTGTGCGCACGCCTTTGCAGCCAGCCCCGGCCCTGTCCGAAGCGCTGGGCAATCGCATCCTGCTCAAGCGCGAAGACCTGCAACCGACGTTCTCCTTCAAGATCCGTGGTGCCTACAACAAACTGGTGCAACTGAGTGATGAGCAAAAGGCCCGAGGTGTGATGACTGCCTCAGCCGGCAATCATGCGCAAGGCGTGGCGTTGGCGGCCCGCGAGCTGGGCATCGCAGCTACCATCGTCATGCCCGCAACCACACCGGAACTTAAAGTGCTCGGCGTACGCAGTCGTGGCGCCGAAGCCTTGCTGCATGGCGAGAGCTTCCCGTTCGCGCTTGCCCATGCCCTGCAACTGGCCGAACACACCGGACGCACCTTTGTTTCGCCATTCGACGACCCCGATGTCATCGCCGGGCAAGGCACCGTGGCCATGGAAATCCTCCGTGAACATCAAGGCGCACTGGAAGCGATTTTCGTCCCGGTCGGTGGCGGCGGTTTAATCGCGGGCATCGCCGCGTACGTCAAATACCTGCGACCGGACGTGCGCATCATCGGCGTCGAATCCGAACATTCCGCCAGCCTGAGCGCCGCCATGCTTGCCGATCAACGCGTGGCGCTGCCCAGCGTCGGCACCTTCGCTGACGGCGTCGCCGTAGCGCAGATCGGCGAGTATGGCTTCGAGGTGTGCCGCTTCTGCGTGGATGAGGTGGTCACCGTCAGCAACGATGAACTCTGCGCGGCAATCAAGAACATTTACGACGACACCCGTTCAATCACCGAGCCCTCCGGCGCACTGGCCGTGGCGGGGATCAAGCAATACGTGGCGCGAACCGGTGCGCAGGGTCAAACCTTGATCGCCATCGACTCCGGCGCCAATATCAACTTCGACAGCCTGCGCCACGTCGCCGAGCGTGCGGCGGCGTTCAGTATCCCGGCGTGAGATCGTGTCAGGCCAGCAATGGACGCAGGAAACTGCGTTCGTAACTGACAATGAATTTTTTCTCGAGCAGGGACGCGACCAGCGCTGTGCTTTCCGGATCGGTCATCGCGATATGGCGGTAGCTCTCGTAGTCCGCCAGGGATGGGAAGCTGAATAGGCAGTAAGCAATGTTACTGGCCCCCTCGGACGGCAGAAAATAACCGTGATGCGTGCCGCCCAGGCGCTCGACGATGCCGAGCCAGGCTTTGGCATAGGCCTCGAATTCGCTTAATTGGTACGGATCGATCACGTATCGGACGTGGCAGGTAATCACGTAGGTCGTTTCCTTACTCCTGAATGGCGGTGCCGACTTTGTCCGAAACTTCCCAGATGCGATATCGCACTTCGACGTCCGAGGGGGCGTAAATCACAACCGGTAGTTTGCTGTTGTAACGCAACATAAAGCCGTCACCGACAACGGGTACGAATGCGCGCTTGCTGGAACTGCCAGGTGGGCAAGCCATCATCGTGCTCATCGGGCCAATGACCTTTTCCAGTCGATAGAACGGATAACCCCAACCTTCGAGACTTCTTTCCTCCAGCACACCGCCCAGATGCTGGCGGTTGCAATCGACCATCAGGGTTTTCCCGGCCAACACTTCGATGCGGAAATTTTCTTCATTGGCTTGTTGGGGCAGATGAATGACCTGACGACTGAAGCCGCTTTCAGGTTTGGGGTAGGGTGCGGTGTCTTCGAGTTTTGCTGCGTCAGCAAACGTAGAGAGGGCGGCGACAAACAGGCCGGTGGTCGCGTAAATGCGTAAAGAACCCATTGGAGCCTCCTTGCAGGTGTAGGGTAAATGACTGGCATTCTTACCGGCATGGCGAAGCGAATGCAAACCGGAGGTCAATTGCAAAATGCAGTGTATTTGAAGGCTGATCTTGCATTTTGCAACTGGCCAAATACTGGCCTTGTAGCTAAGTCCATGATTCTCAACGGGCTGTACGGGCACTGATGACCGGCACGTTTTATGCTGTTTCTTGGTGCGGCGCACCAGGTTTAGGCGCCTTCATTTCAACGGGCATTCAGCAACACACCGTTTGTCGCACTCAAGGAATCAGCGGGGACACAACCGCGCAGGGGCAGCAACCGGTCAGCATGAATACTTGATTGGCAATCTCACAGCAGGAGAGGCTTCGCCATGTTTTTATCTGCCTTGGAACTTCGCAACATCATAGAAAGTAGCTTTCTGCCGAAACGCTGCCAGTGCACGCTGTCCCCGGATCTGTCGATGACCGTCAAAGTGTTCGGCGACCACCAGACAGATCAGGTTGAATTGCTCGTCAGCGGAATCGACGCCAGCAACCTCAACGGATCGCGCGCTATCAACGAGCTGATCGCCGGACTGCGATCCGATCTGGATCATCAGTCTGTACAGCCAACTTACACGCCACGATACAAAGCCATCTAACTGACCGTTTCAGCCAGTTCGACCGTCACGCGCCGGGCCTGCACAAAACCAAGGCCCAGCGCGAACTCGACCAACACGGCCGGCAAAATCCCAGGCCCGGCATGGCCGTTGAGCCATTCGCCAAATCCCAGCACCGCCAAACCAAAACAGCCAACCAGAAAACCATTGCTCAAAGCATTGCGCGTGGCAGACGGCGGCGCATTGCGCACCAAATAAAACATCACGCTCAACGCCGCAAACAGCACCGCGCTGCGCCTGGCGACAAAGCCCGCTGCGGATGAATATTCAATACTCCAGATCGCCAGCAACACCTCAGGCGCGAAGCCCCAGATAAGGGTCAGCACCAGACAAAGAGAGGAGGTGAGTATCGACAACGTGCGAAACGACAACTGCATAGCGAATCCCTGCGGCAGTGAGGAAGGCTCCGAGCATAACCCCGGAACCCACCTGCGCCTACCGCAAAACTGCAAATCAGAAACTTCTGTCAGTTTTGATAACTGCACGCGTCAGATAATTTGCTGTAGCTGATCTCCGCAGGTTTACCCGACGTGTCGATGTACTTCATGTCAGCCTTTACCACCTTGCAATCGAGCGTCGACGGCTCAGACAACGAAACCACCTTCGCGACGTGCAACGGCACCCCGTATTGATAAGGCACAGCATTGGATGTGGCAGATGTGTCATTGGCCTGAGCCACCCCGGCAAACGCCGTGCAGGCGAGGGCGGTCGTAAACAGAAATGGACGAACGTTCATGAAAAAGACTCCGGTGCGTAATGGAAGCCCGGCAAACGGCTGCCGAACCTGCCGCACTGGGCGTCAGAAAGGCTCTGAGGGCGTGCGGTTCAGTGAATTCTTTGACCGCGAAGTTAAGTGATGGTTAAGCCGGCTGAATGTTGCCTGTCGAGAGGCGGGATAGTTTCTGTTGGGAAACTCGGGCGATTCCTACAGAGGCAGACTCTTTATCGGCTTTCGCGGGCTGAGCTGGGGCGGATATGGTTCTGCATCGCTGCAAAATCAGCGATCCAGGCTTGGTCACCTGGAAAACAACACGCTTGCAGATGTGCCATCATTTGCCCTGCGGACATCTATGTCTTCGCAGCGCATTGTCATGGCGGCTGTGTGCAGGGTCGCCCATGGGCGAGCTGAGTTGTTGTTCTCGGTTGACCAAGCCTGTACGCAGTCCGCCTCCCACCGTTTGGTCACGGTGCTGGTGGTTACTTACAACAAATACGAGTAATCCAAATGCCAATACTGAAACCGCTTCCCGAACGCTACCACCGCTTGAACACCGCCGTCACCGACAGCGCCCCCTTGGTCATTGACACCGAAGCAAACCCGAAAGACATCCTCGAAACCGCCGTCCAACGCCTGCGCGCCGCCACCGAACTGCTCGAAACCCTGCATTGTTTGTGCTTCAGGCATGCGGATGTTCAAGACATTCCGCATATTACGCATGCGCTGTATTTGCTGACGCAGGAAGGGTTTGATTTGTTGGAAGTGGCGCAGCAAAAGATGCTCGGGTGGAAGGCGTCGGATTAGGCTCGAATTAGAAGGGGAGTTGAAATGCTCCCCGTTCAAATCGGGGGCGTGCGCTAGGTTAGAGCCATAACGGTGATCTCAGTGGTTAAGTTTGTCAGGAAAAAATGAGAGGGGAGGATGAGTTTCTCCCCAACGTTTGGCGAACTTCTTTGCTTCTAAAATTTGTAAAGTTGTCATCTTTTTTTCTATTAAGGGCAGAACTTCGTTAACATTTTCTTGCATGCCGCCGCCCCCGTCTAGTTGGGTTAGCAAGTAAATAAGAGCATAACCCTTTACAAGATCCAGTGGGTAGCCGAACGTGTCAGGTTCATGAGCAAGATCGCAGCCATAACCAAATACAGTATTTGCATATCCTGCTAATGCGGCTTGTTCATTCCAGTAACGATACCCTTCCACATCGTCTCGTTTATACAAAATGGCAGCATAAGCCATCATTGATCTTGGGTTTCCTCCTTCTGCAGACGCTTTAAACCATTTTTCAATTGTTTTGCTACGGTTCCATGGTAAGAAAAAACCTTCTCCCTGTTCGAGCCCTTTAGCTATCCAGTATTGTGCTAGTGGATAACCATTGCTAGCTGACTTTTGTAGCCACGCTTCGTCATAAGTAAGTTCGTACATAATGTACATTGCTTCAGCGTTACCGTTGCTTGCTTTTTTCTCTGCTATTTTTTTTGCTTCTTTCAACCATTCTTTCTGCGTTTTTCGATTTGGCGGGCAATTTTTGGAGATATCACAGACATCATTTTCACTTCGCCCCAGTTGGATCATTGCGTAAATATCTTCCTGCGAGGCGGCAGCTTCGTACCATTTACGAGCTTCAGAATTCATGAAGTGATTTTTTTTTCTGAGTGTTTCCGCTAAATAATACTGAGCCTCGCGGTCGCCTGCCTGAGCAGCAATAGTTAAGTAAGGGGTAGCATCTCCCGATTTCAGTTGATTGTATAAAATAATTCCGCGTTCCTTGGCTGCCAACTGGTCTTGGGAAAGATTCGTTTCTGCACGGCACGTCCCAGTGAAAATTATCAAAAAGCAGAATATCGACCTAAGTATCATAGTGTTTCCATGTCGCGTGCTGGGTGTGATCATACAAGTTATTAGCGTCGGCTTTGATGCCTTGTTAATTGGTGCTTCATACTAGCTGGTTGTGACTGTTACTATGTGGATCTGCGTAAACAGCTATCAACTTCTGAGTGTCTCTCGGGTTCCGCTGTTTTATATTGGTTAAAAAGCATTATCCCGCGCTCTCATGCCTACGGACATCATATGCATCTTCTGCCGAGAGCGCGTTTCATTGCCCGTGTCCTCTCACCGCTCAAATTCCTGAAGGATTAATAGGCGTGATATTTAGAATCTGATTTTATCAGGAAAGTAAGAAATAGGGGGGTGCTCTTTTTTCCAGTTTTCTGCGAATATTTTTGCTTGTTCTAATTCGCTTGAAGTCATAGTGGATTCAATTTGTGGGAGTATTTCTTCAACGTCTGTTTTAGCAGCGCCGCCGCCGTCGAGCACTTTCAGCAGCGATATTAAACCATAGCCTTTGACTTTATCCATTGGGAATCCCAGCTTTTCAGGTTCTACAGCTAGAAAGTACCCCAGGTTATAAAGTCCTGCTTCGTAGCCTAAAAGGGCTGATTGTTCTAACCAATACCTAGCTTGTTCGAAGTCGCCTTTCTCTCGGTATATACCGAATAGCTGCATCATCGCTTTCGGGTTACCGTTTTTGGCAGCTGCAAGAAACCAGCCCTCAACGGTCTGTTGCCGTTTCCAAGGAAGTATGTAGCCCTCGCCTTGACGGTCACCAATTGCCATTCGGTATTGTGCAGTTGAGTTCCCCGCGTTAGCAGATTTTTCAAGCCAGTTCCGGTCCGCTGTTAACTCATACATTATATAAAGCGCATCTGGGTCGCCGCTCGCCGCTTTTTTCTTTGCAATGCTTGCCGCTTCTTCAAGCCATTCATTAGGCTTCTTTTCACTAGGTGTGCAATTTTCCATCACCTTGCACAAATCGCTATTACTTCGCCCTATTTTAACATTGCATAGAGGTCGCCTTGTTCGGCCGCCGCTTTGTACCATTTATAGGCATCTTCAGTGATGTATTGT
>NZ_WKEQ01000031.1 GCF_021605415.1 Pseudomonas syringae | reverse complement strand
GAAGTACACCGAACGGTCGGCACGACTCACAGCCTCGCCCGGCCCGGGCTTGCCGCGCAAGAACGCTGCGGTCACCTCATAGCGATCACGGGGCAAGGCCTTGACGATCTGCTCGGCGAGATCGGCAAAATCATGGGCTTTGACGTTGTAGTCAGGCTGCAACTGCAGCACCTTCGACCGTTGACTCATAAATCTCCTTGGTGGAAACCGGTTGCATCGATGATCCACGACGGGCCGGCGGCAACACGCCGGACTTCGGCCGGATCGGGTTCAGGCAACCGCGACCATTCATTGCGTTTCCAGCAGACAAAATGAAAATACGGAAACCGTCGATCGCCATCGCGATCGTTGCTCAGACAACCCTCGCGCCAATACCACTGACGCGGAAAGTCATCCGTGCCGTCGTGCCATTTGATGCAGCCACCGGGCGTGCTGAACGCTTCGGTAAACTCACTGCGCCGGCGCCACGGATTGAATTTGCCCACCAGCGTGAACAAAGGTTCGGGAAAATTCTTGCGCCAGAGAAAGATACGGCTGAAAGCCCCTTCGTCAATCGCATGATGCGCCTGATCCGTGAAGCGGTTTCGCCAATCCTTGATCTGCATGAACAGCTCGCGTTTGCGCGCAGTGTTGCGCATCAGACACAAATGCCCCGCCACTCGCCGTTCGTGGGTCGAGAACAGGTCATAACCGGCGAGACGGTCCGAGGTGAAATAACTTCGCAGGTCACCGTACACCAGGTCAATATCGCCGAACGCCCAGAAATCGTAGCCGTGCAAACGGTCGGCATGGATATGGCCCAGCGCAGGCTTGATATCGCACAGTTTGTAGGCCGCTTGCGGAGTGAAATCGATCTGCAGACGCTGCGACACCAAGGCGCAATAGTCACGAAAAGTGATCGTCTCGACCGACACATTGGGCGGCAGATCCGGCGGCGTGCCGCAGTCGCTGAACAACAGCCAGTCGATATCGGGATTGCGCCGGCAACTTTCAAGAAAAAACGGCATCCAGAACGGCCATCGGCCGAAATACGGAATCAGGAAAAGAATCCGCGGACAGGGATTAATCACAAAAAGCCACCGATATATTGAACACGTGGCCATGCTAGGCCGGTGAAGACTTCAATTCTGCTTCAATGATGTTTCATCGTGCTTCAGCAGCCAGAACAATTCCTGGCGCCTGACGGCTTTTCTGAAAAAATCGTTCTCTCCGTAACGCGACGGCACTCTACTGGCCAGCATCCGCTGGATCAAACGGCGCAAACGTCGCTTGAAAGGGGCTGGCGGCTGCAGGTCATGCATCATGCCTAGCGCCATTGCTTTATCGCGCTGCTGTTGGAGGGTGAGCGACAGACAGTACGGCTGCATCGTCACCGACGGATCGAACGCAGGCGGCATGGCGATGCCCTGGCCCGAGTTGCCCATTGGCCAGCGGTCGTTGTCATGCAAGTGGTTGGCATAACCGAGCAGGGTTGGCTGATAGTCCAGAACATCAAGCGCTTCCAGCACGGCTTGCTGGGCACAGAGATGGTCAGGATGAGGATCAAGGGTCGGGTGTGGCAAGACGATCACGTCCGGTCGCGCCCTCAACAGCGTCTCACGCAGATCGGCCAGCAGATTGTTCCAGGTCGGCGCACCGTCGATGTCGCCCGGCAGCTTGAACGGGTTTGACTGGCGAAACAGTCGGGTATCGCTCAGATCGGCTTCCCGTGACGCAATCACTTGGCTCGGCGCTGCTCGCATCGCCGCCAATTGCAGGCAGAAATAACCCAACTGAACGCACTGTTCCGCCGGCACACCGGCCCAACGTGGCACGGCCAGACTGTCCCAGGCCCGCAACCGGCCCTTGAGCCGCGCCGCCTCGACCTTGTCCATGCCCATCTGTTGATAGTGTTCGGCTTCGATTTCGCCAGCAGTCAGGGTGACGATCCAGGCGTCAGCCGCCTGGCTGTACAAACCGTAGGCAGCCAGTTCGGCGTCATCCGCGTGGGGCGCGATCACCATCACTCGCTGACGGCGCAAATCCGGGTGCTCCAGCGCCCACAGCACTGGCTCGCCGGTAACCTTGCAGAAACGCCCGCGCAGGCGCAACGACCCCTGAGACAGCGCCTGAGCCTGGCCACTGAGGTTGAGATAACGCAGGCCATTGACGCCGCGTTCGAAAGTTTGCGCATCCGGATTGTCACCACCGACCAACTCGACCCGTGGATCGAGGAAACGACCCAGCCACGTGCTTTTGACCCGCACCGCAAGAATCAGCGTGGCTTCATCCACCAGCATGACGCCCTCGTCCAGACGCAATTGCTCGCCGCTCAAATGCACTTTCGGCTGCGGAGTAAACGGTGGAAAGCTGTACTGGTAATCGTCTTTCGGCGAGTAGAACAAATGATCGGCAAACCACGCTTCGTGGGCAATCCAGCCGACCACCGCCAACAACAGGGGCAACCACCACGCCACCAGCACGCCAACGCCGATCAATACGATCAACGCGACCAGAAGACCGACGCGCTTGTTGCGCCGATGGCGTTTGAGCAGTTGCTGCTTGCGGCTCATGGGCTGACTCATACGGTGAAGACCGGCACAGGATTGCACCAGCGATCCTTGTATTCACGGTCGGCGCGACCGAAGGAAAATCGCAGCGGTTTGTTCAGCGCCCGGGCATGCTCCCAGGCACTTTGCGTATTGAGGAAACTCAGGACGCTGCCAGGGCTGAACTCACGGGTTTCGGGGTCGACACCGCCGTTGATGTACTCGACGCTGATCCACTCGGGCGCTTCGACGCGGTATACCAGTTGAATGGCGATCGGCGCGTCGTTAAGAAAAATCACCGAACCGATCAACAGATCACGCAACAACTCGACGACCTCGGCCATTCGCGCGGCTCCAGTAGCTGGAAAACCCCACCGACGCTGAAACAGATCGCAGTAGATCGCTGCCAGTTCGGCACTGGAAAACTCACCGACCGGACGCACCACTCCACCCGCCTCTTCCAGCAAGCGCAGTTCGCGGCGCTGGTTGTAGCGAAACTTTTTCGACAGTTCTTCTGGGGTACGGGCCATGGCCAACTGCTCGGTCTGCAACTTGAGACCGCTGAAACGTCCCTCGTTCAGCGCGGACAGGTAACGACCACGATGCCGCAGCGGTGCTTGTGTATCAGCGGCGGCTGGCAGAATCAGCTCGGCGTTACCGAGATCAAACAGGCCTTTTTTACCACTGCGCTTGAGCACGTCTTTGGACAGCGCGAGATCGCGGCCCCAGGTCGGGATCGCGGCGCTGATTTCGCCCTGTTGTTCCCAGGCGAGATATCGCACAGGGATGCCGGCCAGATCCGCCAGACGCTCGACCACCAACGGGTGGGTCGCGACACTGCCGCCGTAACGCTGCCAGGCCTGTGCATAAGTGGTGGCGTCAACCCGTGACCAGCCACGTTCGCGCCAGCCTTGAAATCGATTGAGCATCAGCCCCTCGTTGCCAGATCGGTAACTTGCGGCAAATGCCAGAAGGTGTCGCGCACGGCGCGATCGGAAAAGCGCTCTCGCAGGCGCTCCAGCATCATCTCGGCGCACTGGCGGCGTTGTTGCTCGTCCATCCCGGCAAGATGTTGCAGCCCCCGGGCCAGATGTTCCGCATCCCCCAGCGGAAACATGATCCCCACGCCTTCGACCACTTCCTTCGACCCGCCGCACGCCGTGGCCAGCAACGGTACGCCAGCGGCCATGGCCTCCAGCAATACCATGCCGAATGGTTCGTGATCGGAACTCAGGGCAAAAATGTCGAACGCGTGGAAGTAATTGCGTGCCTCGGGCACCTGGCCAAGAAACAGCACCCGGTCACCGATACCCAGTTCCCGTGCCAGTTCCTTGAGATCCTGCTCGAGCCGCCCTTGGCCGAGAATGACTAACTGACTGTTGCCGGGCAGTTGCGGCAATGCCATGGCGAAACCCTGCAACAACGTGGCCTGATCCTTGTCCGGATGCAGTCGCCCGACATTGCCGACAATGAACGCATCCGGCGAAAGGCCCAGTGCATCCCGCGCTTCACGGGCCGTCAACTGACTGGTTTGCAATGCAGACAAATCGATGCGGTTGTAAAGGGTCTGGATACGCGGTGCCGGCCATTTCGGCAGGCAGCGGCGTATGTCATCGCGCACGGCATCGGAGACCCCGAGCAGGCTCAGGCGCTTGCGGAAGATGTGCGCGAACAGTCTGCGTGTGCCGCGCTTGTAATCTTCAAACGCATGATGCACACCAATCACCGGCAATGAAGTGCCAAGCAAGGCGATGTAGATCGGCTTGAAGCGATGGGCGATGCAAAAACTGAAATTGCGCGAAGCGGCGATTTTGCGCAGATCGCGGATGGCGCCCAGCTTCAGGCCACGAATGGCCTTGGAGCTGTACTCCATGAACAACACTTCGTCAGAAGCGCAAGCGGCGGCCACCTCGCTGTCAGCGACCCCGGTCAAAAAAACCGTGGTCACTCGGTAGCCGGTACCGGCAAAAAGGCTGGCGTACTGCCGTGCGCAGTCAAGGAACGGCCCGTCATAGCCGTGACAGAACTGCAACACATGGCGTTCAGCCGAGCGAGTCATAAGCGTTAGCGCCCTCTTTGACCACCAGGATGTCTTCCATGATCAAGTATTGAAGATCGGAACCGAAGAACATGTTCAACGCATCGGTCGGAGAACAAATCATAGGCTCGCCACGACGATTGAGCGAAGTATTCAACGAAACGCCGTTGCCGGTCAGGGTTTCCAACGCTTTCATCATGTCGTAGTAGCGCGGATTGTATTCACGCTTGAGCACTTGGGCGCGGGACGTGCCGTCTTCATGGACGACTTCCGGCACGCGGGTCTTCCATTCTTCAGCCACTTCGAAGGTGAACGTCATGAACGGCGCCGGGTGATCGATCTTGATCATTTGTGGCGCAACGGTGTCGAGCATCGAGGGGCAGAAAGGCCTCCAGCGCTCGCGAAACTTGATCTGGTGGTTGATCCGATCCGCCACGCCCGGAATGCTTGGGCAACCGATAATCGAACGACCGCCCAAAGCACGCGGGCCAAACTCCATGCGGCCCTGGAACCAGGCCACCGGATTGCCGTCGACCATGATCTTGGCGATCTGTTCCGGCATGTTGTCGAGCTTGCGCCAGGTCGGCTTGTTCTCGTGACGGGCACACGCGGCGATCACGTCTTCGTTGCTGTATTCAGGGCCGAGATAGACGTGCTCCATCTTCTCGACCGGTACGCCACGGGCATGAGACACATACGCGGCAGCGCCGACTGCGGTGCCGGCATCACCCGACGCCGGTTGCACGAACAGCTCTTTGACATCATTGCGAGCGATGATTTTCTGGTTGAGCTTGACGTTCAAGGCACAGCCACCGGCGAACGCCAGTTTGCCGGTTTCCTTGAGCACGTCGCCCAGATAGTGATCGATCATCTGCAGGGAGATTTTCTCGAACAGCGCCTGCATGCTCGCGGCATAGTGAATGTACGGCTCGTCGGCGATGTCGCCTTCGCGTTTCGGGCCCAGCCACTCGATCAGCTTCGGCGAGAAGTAAAAGCCTTTGCCCTTCTCTTTATAGCGGCGCAGGCCGATGACATTGGCGTAGTCGGTGTTAATCACCAGCTCGCCGTTCTCAAACGAGGCCAGACGCGAGAAGTCGTACTTGCTGGCGTCGCCATACGGCGCCATGCCCATGACCTTGAACTCGCCATCGAGCATTTCGAAACCGAGGAACTCGGTGATTGCGCCGTAGAGGCCACCGAGGGAATCCGGATCGAAGAATTCCTTGATCTTGTGGATCTTGCCGTTCTCGCCGTATCCGAAAAAGGTCGTGGCGTATTCACCCTTGCCGTCGATCCCGAGGATCGCGGTTTTCTCTTTGAAACCCGAGCAGTGGTAAGCGCTGGAGGCGTGAGCCAAGTGGTGCTCGACCGGTTCAATCTTGATTTTTTTCGGGTCGAAACCCAATTGCTCCAGGCACCAGACGATCTTGTTGCGATAGCGCTTGTAGCGACGGTTGCCCATCAGGATTGCATCGAGTGCGCGATCCGGGGCGTACCAGTAGCGCTTGGCATAGTGCCAGCGAGCCTTGCCGAACAGGCTGATCGGGGCGAACGGAATCGCCACCACATCAACGTCTGACGGCTTGATCCCGGCCTGCTCAAGGCAGAACTTCGCCGATTCGTAGGGCATGCGGTTCTTTGCATGTTTATCGCGCACGAAACGCTCTTCTTCCGCTGCCGCGACCAGCTTGCCGTCGATGTACAGGGCCGCGGAAGGATCATGGCTAAGGGCGCCGGACAGGCCAAGAATCGTCAATGCCACAGGGGTCTAGCCTCTTTAGTCTGCATGCAGGCGCGATGCGCCTTGAAATTGATGTGCCTTCGCAACAGGGCGCGAGACAGCTAAAGGGCGGGATTATAGCGTAAACACAACCGGAATGACCCTGTGCGAATCGCCCCATGCCGACGACCCGGATGAACCCGTGTCTGCGGGCTCATCCGCCACCCGTTCGCCAGTAGATCCCGATACTTCACAGTTCATGGACTCTGGAGATGCTGTAGGACAAGTCAGCAGAACTCGTCAGCCTTTGATCGGGACGACGACGCCCTGCGGGAGCTGCCGCAGCTCCTACAGGGGATGGCGCGATTCAGAGCGTGTCTTTGGGTAGACGCTGGTCAATCGCTTGATACAAGGCACTGCTTTCTGGCCAATTGCGCATGAATCGCGCCCGATCCCGCGCATACGCCGGGGCGAAGCTGCTGGCCGAACTGTGTTGGCACATCGAGTCCAGATCAATCAGCGCCCAGCGGTCATTGTGCCAAAACAGGTTGTGGCCCTTGAAGTCGCCATGGCTGATGCGCTCGGCAATCAACGTGGCAAACAAGTTGTCCAGTGCCTGCAACTCTGACTCCGGTGCCGCGCCGTTTTCGACGAAGGGCGCGAAACGCTCAATGATGTCCGGCCCCGGCAAGAATTCAGTGACCAGATAGGCGCGGCTGCGCAGCCACAGAAAGCGTTTTTCCAGCACGGCCAACGGTTTCGGTGTGGCAATGCCGAGAAACGCCAGCCGATTGCCTTCGCGCCACGAATGCCAGGCGCGGCTCGGGCGCCAGAAGCGCTTGAGCCAATGGGCGAAGTTTTTGATGTTGTAACGCTTGATCACCAGCGGCCGTGCGTCCACTTCAATCTTGCCGACACTGGCCGCACCGCCGGTCTTGTAGAGATGGCCCTGATCGAGCAAGGCATCGGCCTGCTCCAGCACCGGCACCATCGCAGCTTCTTCGTCGCGACGGATCGCCCGCAGACCGAACGCACCACGCTGCACGCTGAACAACGTGCACTCGCGGCCGACCTTGATCAGATAATCCCTCAAGCGCCAGGCACGCACCTTGTCGATCTGTTTCTGCAAGGCTTCGAGCGGCAATGCGTGCTCGGCGTTGGCCAGCAGGTAATACACCAGCAATTCTTCGGTGAACGGCTCCAGCGACTTAGGCAACTGGGCGAAAAACACGCCGAGATTTTCCAGCACTTTTTGCCGCGACAATGGTTGGCCGGCGGTTTCGACGCAAATGCCGGCACCGTCGATCAGGTACAACTGGCCGCCATGGCGCATGAGGTTGTCCAGATGCAGATCTTCCTGCCACAGACCTTTGCCGTGCAGGAGAGCAATGGCGCCGAGGGCTTCGGCGAGCACCGCCGATTGCTCGTCTGCCAACACCGGCAGCGATTCGACCTGCTGCCAGGCATCGCCAAGGCTTTCGGCACCCTGGAGGAATTCGAAGAGCAGCCAGCCGCCCTCGCCTTCCTTCAAACCATCGGCCAGCAACAGCGGCGTGGTCAACCCTTGGGCAGCCAGCAAGCGCACGCCGTCCAGTTCACGCCGAAAATGCCGCGAAGCCTTGCTGCCGACCAACAATTTGGCCAGTACCGGACGGCCCCGCCAGACACCGGCACCGACATAACGCTGCCCCGGCAGCACCCGCAACAGCGTGAGCAATTGCAGATCGGCCGGCCCCGCTGCATCGGCCAGTGAAACGGTCAGCGGCAGGTCAGGCGCCCGCCCGACATTTTTCAGTTCGGACAAGCGCATCAACGCGTCTCCTTGCGGCTGCGGCGAGCGCCCAGTCGAGTGACCCAGGCATCGACCAGCGAACTGTCCATCGGCTCATCGACATAGGCCGCCAGCAACTCACGCATGTTCGTCTCGCTCCACTCCGGCGCGCGACGCAGCAGCGGCTCCAGATCCTTGACCCGATCGCGCAGGCCGAACAGCAGCGGCCGGGTCTTTTCCAGGTCGATCAGTTGCGCTTTATAGCCGTCGCCACTGGCCTGCAGAAAAATATGCTTGGGATAAAAGCAGCCATGCACTTGGCGCACGCCGTGCAGGTGCCGCGCCAAATGGCCACAAGCCTTGAGAATTTCCGAATGCTGCGCGGCGCTCAATTCCGACCAGTGTTGCAGCAGCGAATCCAGATCATTCCAGCCATCGAGTGCGCGGGTCAGCAGGATCGCGCGGACTTCGCCGTTAACCTTGCGCTCACCGAAAAACGCCGCTTGCAGTGCCGGAATACCGAGCTTGCGATAGCGGCTGATGTTGCGAAATTCCCGGGCGAAACTCGGCTCGCCAAACGGCGCATGCAACGTGCGCGTCAGGTAATTGCTTTGGCGTTTGAGGTAATAGACATGACCTTCGAGGTGCAGACGAAACACGCTGCTCCAGCCACCACCACCGGTGTTTGGCTCGTCCACCGCTTCGAGCTGCTTGGCCCATAGGGCGTCGAAGGTGCCGAGGCCGTGGCGTTCAAGCAGCGCACGGTCTTCAGCGGCCAGGAAATCAGTCATTCGCGTCCCTCAAAAAATCTCACCACGTGTCGGATGCGCTTCTTGTCGGCGGCATTCAATCGGTCACGCTGGCGGTATTGCAGATAGAAGCGCAGGCGCTGGGTATTCGACAGGTGATATTTGGCCACTTTGTCGAGACAGGCCAGATCCTTGGTGATCCGGTACTTGAGCCAGAAGCCGTGCCAGAAATCGCCGTTCGGGCAGTCGATCAAAAACAGTCGATCCTGATCGTCAATCAGCAGATTGCGCCATTTCAAGTCGTTGTGAGTGAAACGATGGTCGTGCATCGTCCGCGTGTAACCGGCCAGTTGACGGCTGACGCCATCGACCCAGGCGCGGTCGGCGAGTTTCGGATCGTTGCGATCCGCCAGCGCCGACAGGTCTTCCGTTTGTGGAAGCTCGCGAGTAATCATCGCCCCGCGATCGTAAGCCATGCCGCGCCGTTCCAGCCCCCAGGCCACCACTTCGGCAGTGGGAATGCCCCACTTGGCGAAACGCTTGAGGTTCTGCCACTCCATCTTCACCCGAGGTTTGCCCAGGTAGCGGCGCAAACCCTTGCCGGCGCCGACGTAACGCTTGACGTAATAGTTGACGCCGTTGCGTTCGACACGGACGACTTCGGACAATGGATCGCGGGTCAATCGTTCACCCTTCAGCGCAAAAACCGCTTCAAGGCTGCCAAAGTCTTCGGCGAGGTCACTGTATTCAGGTTCAAGCGTCCAACCCGCCATCAGAGCGCATCCCCGTAACGCACCTTGCGCTCATAGAGTTTGTTGGCTTTGCCTTCGAGCCAGCTCAGCAGCGGCGCTTCTTGCGCCAAAATCTGGCGCAGCGGTTGCTGGAAATAGCCCTTGAGAAAGCGCAATTTGTCGCGACGGGTCAGCCCGATGTCCAGCGCCGAAAAGTACAGCGCGGCCAGATCCTTGTTGCGCCAGCGCTGGGTGATCGCCGGCCGGGTCTGGGCACGGTGCAGGTCGATCACCGAGAGTTTGAAATCTTCCGCCGTCACCGGTTTGTCGGTGTGCAGCAGGAAATGGCAGATGTAGCAGTCGCGATGGTTGACCCCGGCGCGGTGCATCATGCCAGTCATGCGCGCGACTTCAGCAATCAGCGCGCGCTTGAGCTTTGGCTCTGGCGACTGCTTGATCCAGTCGATGCTGAAATCTTCGAGGCTGATGGTCGGCGCCAGTTCTTCGGTGATGATGAACGAGTGCTGATCCGCCGGGTTGCTGCCCTTCTCGCCGTAAGCGACGGCGGTCATGGTTGGCACGCCGACGTCCTGCAGGCGCTGGATGGCTTTCCACTCCTGGCCGGCGCCGAGCACCGGCAGCTTGGCGGTCAGCAGATTTTTGAAAATCTCGCCCCAACCAATGCCCCGGTGAATCTTGACGAAAAATCCGTTGCCGTCGACTTCCGTGCGCAGCGTGCGACGAGCTTCCAGCTCGCGATAAACCTCGCCCTGCAAGCCTTCGACTTCGGCGAACGGGTCGCGTCCGGCCCAAAGGTTTTTGAACGGTTCAGCCAGCATCAACTTCATTTAAGCGTGCTCCGCCAGAATCACATCGGCCGCGTGCTGCGGCATGCTGTAGAGGTCGGCCGTATCGGCAAAGGCCAGACCGTTGCGGCTCCAGGCCGCCCGTGCTTGAGCGTCGTTCAACATTTCGGTCAGGTAGTGCGTGAGTTGGGCCTGATCGAACGGCTCGTCCAGCACTCGCCCGGCGTCGGCCTCGGCGATGTAATGGGCGTAACCGCACACCGCGCTGACCAGCACCGGCAACCCGGCCACCAGCGCTTCGAGCAACACCGTGCCGGTGTTTTCGTTGTACGCCGGGTGGATCAACAGGTCGGCGCCCAGCAGGAAACGCGGGATATCGCTGCGCCCCTTGAGGAACTGCACGTTGTCGCCGAGCCCCAAAGTGGCGCTCTGCATCTGGAACAATTTGGGGTCATCCTGGCCGATTACAAACAGCCGGGTGCGTTTCTTCAGTTCTGCCGGCAATGCGGCCAGCGCTTTCAGGCTGCGGTCGACGCCTTTGGTCTTGAACCCGGAGCCGATCTGCACCAGCAGCAGTTCGTCGTCCTGAAGATTGAATTCGGCGCGGAAACCGGCGCGAATCTCCTCGGCATTCGCCGGACGCCGACGATCCTGAGCGATGCCCGGCGGCAACAGGTGGAAGCGCGCAAGCGGCGTGTCGTAATGCTTGATAAACAGTGGCTGCTGCACTTCGGAGATCATCAGCACTTCAGTCTTCGCGTCTTTGGCGAACACCGCGCGCTCGTACTCGGCGAAGTGGCGATAGCGACCCCAACGGCGATACAGCGAATTACGCAGGTTCTGTGCCTTGTCTTCAAAGCAGCCGTCGGCGGCGTAATACACGTCCAGGCCCGGCATTTTGTTGAAGCCGATCAGGCGATCCACCGGACGCCTGGCCAGATCCGCTTCCATCCACGCCAGCAGTTTTTCGTTGCGACGGTGATTGAAGAACGCCTTGACCGGCGCCACCAGCACTTCGAAACCGGGCGGCACATCGCCCTCCCAGATCAGGGTGTAGACGCGGATCTGATGCCCGCGTTTCTGGCATTCGAGGGCGATGCGCATGAAATCGCGCTGCAAGCCACCGAAGGGAAAATATTTGTACAGGACAAATGCCAGTTGCATCAGCGCAGCTCCTCAGCCATTAACAACGTGCTCAGTCGGCTGGCGACACGCTCGGGATTCAGACGCGTGAAGCACAGAGGCTGCTCGCGTTTCAGATCAAACTGACGGGCATCCTGCGCGGTCGGTTGATACGTACATTTCTTTTGCAGGCACGGTGCGCACGGGAAGTCGCTGGCGAGATGGATCTGCACTTTGCCGTAAGCCCCGGTGAGGCCCGGGTTGGTCGGGCCAAACAGCGAAATCGTCGGCACGTCCAGTGCCGCCGCCAAATGGCCGAGACCGGTGTCCACCGCCACGCAAGCCTGGGCGCCGGCCAGCACTTTGCCGACACCGGCTAGGTTCAGCTTCGGCAACACTTCGGCGTGTTTGAAACCGGCGGCTATGCGCTCGGCCCGTGCCTTCTCCAGCGGATTGCCCCACGGCAGCTTCACGCCAACGCCGAGGTAGCCGACCCGTTCGGTCAGCTCGCGCCAATAGGCTTCCGGCCAGTGTTTGGTGTCCCATGTGGTGCCGTGCAGGAATACGACGAATGCGTTTTTGCGCGGCAATTCGACCAGACGTTCGACGTTGAGGCCGTAATCACCGAGCCCTTTGGGCAAGTCGTAACCGAGGGCAATGGCGAACAACTGACGCACGCGTTCTACCGCGTGCTGACCTCGGGCCACGGCGAGCTTGCGATCATAGAAGCGTGCCGCCATCGGTTCGCGCGCCGAGCCGTTATCGAGGCCGGCCACCGGGGCTTTGACGTAGCGGGTCAGCCAGGCGCTTTTCAGCAATCCCTGAGCGTCGATCACCAAGTCGTATCGGCTTGCACGAACGCTTTGCTTGAAGCGTTTCCACTCGCCGCTCTTGATGGTCTGCCAGAGGTTCTTGCGCCAGCGGCGGATCGCGACTGGAATCACCTTGCCGACTGCTGGATGCCAGGTCGGGATTTCGGCGAAGCCTTCTTCCACCACCCAGTCGAACTTGATCCCGGGAATGGCCCGGGCGGCGTCGGTCAGCGCTGGCAACGCGTGGATCACGTCGCCCAGCGATGAAGTCTTGATCAGCAATACCCGCAACTTATTGAACCTCAACCACAGAGCCCTGCAACCGCTGCAAGGCATCGTCCACCGCTTGTGGCATCAACTGACGCAGGCAGTTGTAATGGCCGAAGCGGCAAGTGCGGTCGAAGCACGGGCTGCATTCGATGCCCAGGCGCACCACTTCGACCTGATCGGCCAGCGGCGGCGTAAAGCCGGGCGAAGTCGAACCATAGACCGCCACCAATGGACGGTTCAGCGCCGCCGCAACGTGCATCAGGCCGGAGTCGTTGGAGACCACCGAATCAGCGCAGGACAACAGATCGATGGCCTCGGCCAGGGACGTGTCGCCGCTGAGGTTGACCGCCTCTTCACGCAAGCCGGGAATCAGCCGGGCGCGGATGTCTTCGCCCACCGAATGATCGTTTTTCGAGCCGAACAGCCACACCTGCCAGCCTTCGCGAATGCGCGCTTCGGCGACTTTGGCGTAATGCTCGGACGGCCAGCGCTTGGATTCGCCGAACTCGGCGCCGGGGCACAGAGCCAACACCGGGCGGTCGAGGGTCAGGCCGAATTTAGCCAGCGCGGCTTCGCGGGTCACCGGATCGATTTGCAGGCTCGGGCGCGGATAGGGTTTCGGCAGCTCGGTGCCTGGCTCGTAAGCGAGGGCCATGAAGCGTTCGATCATCAGCGGATAGCGTTCTTTATCGAGCGTGCGCACGTCATTGAGCAGGCCATAGCGGAACTCGCCACGCCAGCCGGTGCGTTTAGGGATGCCGGCGAAGAACGGCACCAGCGCCGATTTCAGCGAGTTCGGCAGCAGGATCGCCTGGTCGTACTGGCCGGCCAGGGATTTGCCGATGCGCCGGCGGGTCGCCAACTCAAGCGCGCCGTGGCCGAGCGGAAAGCTCAAGGCCTTGCGCACTTCGGGCATGCGCTCAAGGATCGGCCGGCTCCACTCGGGGGCCAGCACGTCGATTTCGCATTGCGGGAGGCGCTGTTTGAGGCACTGAAACAGTGTCTGCGCCATCACCATGTCACCGACCCAACTGGGCCCAACGATCAGAATATTCATGTGGTTTCCAAAAACGAACCGGGGAGGCATTACGCCTCCCCGCCTCGAGAATTCTACAAACACTATAGATCCACTGTGGGAGCGGACTTGCCCGCGAAGAAGCCGAAACATTCAACATTGATGCCGTCTGATACTCCGCCATCGCGGGCAAGCCCGCTCCCACAGGGTTTTGCATTCGGTCTCATCTCTAAACCTCACCGCCAATCACTGTGGGAGCGGGCTTGCCCGCGATGGGGCCATAAAATTCCCCATCAGAACGACGGCTCCCACACTGAATGCTTTTCAGCTTAGCCCCAACTCTCGCCAGATTCGCAATACTTGCCGGCGCTCTTCGACAAACTGGTCGCCTGCAATTACCCCGGCATCCTTCTGCAAGGCCTGTCGGTGAGCGGCGGAGCGGTAGGCCTTATAGGCTTCGCGCAACAGGCTGGCGTCTTCGGCGGGCATCAGCCCCTCGTGTTCCAGCTCTTCGAGAATGCGGATATTGTCCGTCCAGCGCAGCAGCGGCGCGTGGGTTTCAGACCACGCCAAAGCCGCGTATTGCACCATAAATTCAATATCGACGATACCTCCGGCGTCCTGCTTGAGGTCAAACGGCGCCGTGGCCTCGAAGGCATTCGGCGCGGTGCCGGCGGCCGTGCTCTTGCTGCCGAGATTGTCGCGCATCTTGGCGCGCATCTCGCTGACTTCCTGTTGCAGCTTCGCCAGATCCCGCGACTTGCCGAGAATTTGCGCGCGCACCTTCTCGAATGCCTGGCCGACATCCTGACTGCCGACCAACACCCGCGCCCGCACCAGCGCCTGATGTTCCCAGGTCCAGGCTTCATTCTCTTGATAGCGCGCGAACGCACCCAATGAACTCACCAACAGCCCGGACGCGCCGGACGGTCGCAGGCGCATATCGACTTCATAGAGTTGGCCGGAGTTGGTCTGCGCCGTCAGCAAGTGAATGATCCGCTGGCCGAGCCGGGTGAAGAACTGCGCGCCGTCGATTGGCTTGGGCCCATCGGTTTCCGCCTGCGGATCGCCGTCATGGATGAACACCAGATCCAGATCCGAACCATGCCCCAGTTCCAGCCCGCCGACTTTGCCGTAACCGACAATGATGAAGCCGGGATCGCACAAAGTGCCGTCGGTGCGCAGCGGCGTGCCGTACTTGGCCACGGTCTGGCGCCAGGCCAGGGCCAGCACTTGCTCAAGGATCGCTTCGGCCAGCCAGGTCAGGTAATCGCTGACTTTCATCAGCGGCAGGCTGCCGGCGATTTCCGACGCAGCCACGCGCAGGCGGTGGGCCAGTTTGAAATGGCGCAGGGCTTCCATTTGCTGTTCGAGGTCGTCTTCGGGAATCCGTGTCAGACGCTCACGCAATTCGGCGGCCAGTTCCGGCGCCAGCGGCGGCCTGAACAGTCGGCCCTCGTTCAGCAATTCGTCGAGCAGCAGGGGGAAACGGGTGATTTGCTCGGCGATCCACGGACTGGCCGCGCACAAGGTCAACAAGCGGCGAAGCGCGCCGGGGTTTTCCGTCAGCAGCACCAGATAAGCCGAGCGCCGCGCCACCGCTTCGACCAGCGGCAACACCCGTTCAAGCACCAGATCCGGATTGGCATGCTCCACCGCTTGCGCAATCAGGCGTGGAATAAACGCATCGAGACGTTCACGCCCCAGCCGCTGCATTGCTCGCAATTGCGGACTGCCGCGCAGGTTGGCCAGCGCTTTCAACGCCTTCGGCGCATCGGCAAAGCCACCCTCCTCCAACTGACGACAGGCAGCCTCTTCATCCTGTGCCTCTTCCCACAGCGGCAACCATTCACCGCCCACCACCACTTCGCTTTCCGCGCCTTCATCTTCATCGGGATCAGCAATCACTTGACCGAAGTGCCAAGCCACGCGGCCACGCCAGAACATCAGTTTTTCGTGGAACGCATCCCAGTCGGTAAACCCGAGCATGAAGGCGATGCGCGCCTGATCCTGAGCGCTATCCGGCAGCATCTGGGTCTGCCGGTCGGCAATCGCCTGGATCGCGTGCTCGGTGTAACGCAGGAATTCATAGCCTTCGCGCAGTTCGCTGATTACCGCCGGCGGCAGATAGCCCTGCCCTTCCAGCGTCGCGAGCACCTTTAATAGAGGACGTTGTTGCAGGCTCAGGTCGCGCCCGCCGTGAATCAACTGAAAGGCCTGGGCAATGAACTCGACTTCCCGGATGCCACCCGAGCCGAGCTTGATGTTGTCAGCCATGCCCTTGCGCCGGACTTCCTGCTGGATCAACTGCTTCATGGTGCGCAGCGCTTCGATGGCCGAGAAATCCAGATATCGGCGATAAACGAACGGTCGCAGCATGTCGAGCAACTGCGCCCCCGCCACTTGATCGCCGGCAACCACGCGCGCCTTGATCATCGCGTAGCGTTCCCAGTCGCGGCCCTGATCCTGGTAATACTGCTCCAGCGCATTGAAGCTCAACACCAGCGCGCCGGACGATCCGTAGGGGCGCAGGCGCATATCGACGCGAAATACAAAACCGTCCACGGTCATCGGGTCGAGCGCCTTGATGATGCGCTGGCCGAGGCGGATGAAAAATTCCTGGTTATCCAGTGCGCGTTTCACGCCAACGGTTTCGCCGCCCTCGGGGTAGGCGAAGATCAGATCGATGTCCGAGGACAGGTTCAGTTCGACGGCGCCCAGTTTGCCCATACCGAGGATGACCATCTGCTGCGGCTCACCGCTGCGGCGGCCGGTCGGCGTGCCGAACTGCTCACAATGGCGGCTGTACAACCATTGATAGGCCTGGTCGATGCTGGCGTCGGCCATGTCCGAGAGGTCACGACAGGTCTGCACCAGATCGGCCTGGCGCGTGAGGTCGCGCCAGATGATGCGTACTTGATGCCGTGCGCGCTGGCGGCGCAAGGCACGGCCCAGTTCGTCCTCGGTTTGCGCGGCACTCACCGCAGCGGCAATCTGCGCACATAACTCGCCGGGCGCGAACGGCCGGTCAAGTTCGCCGGACTGCACCAGCGCCAGCAACATTAACGGGTCACGCACGCTCTGCTCGATGACGAAATCGCTGGCGGCCGTCACCCGGGCGAATTGCGCCCAGCGCTCCGG
The DNA here is from genome assembly GCF_021605415.1 of Pseudomonas syringae. Taxonomy (GTDB): domain Bacteria; phylum Pseudomonadota; class Gammaproteobacteria; order Pseudomonadales; family Pseudomonadaceae; genus Aquipseudomonas; species Aquipseudomonas syringae_S. The sequence goes on along the minus strand of NZ_WKEQ01000031.1, from coordinate 56,113 downwards.
TGTCCACACGGACAGGCCAAGATCGTCATCAAGCTCGGCGACAGCCGTACGGAACGACTGCTCGGATCGGCTGACCAATGGCAAGAGAATGGCGGGCAGTTCGGCAAGCACGGGCAGGGTCATGGTCTATCCTTGATCGGCGTGTAAATGGCCGCGTGTAGTGATGGGTGAAAATGCGCTACCTGGGCGACTGTCGAACAAAAGTTAGAAATAGCTGAAATTTCTTTCATCTTGGCAGTCAGCATCAAGTTTTCACCTTTTTCGGATGGTAAAAGACCAACCTTAACGATTATTCTCACAACGCAGCCGGAGGCCACAAGCCATTCATCTGTAGTTTTACTACTCGTCTATACAGGCGAAAGGCTGAAATGCCGGAAGATTTGTAGTAAAACTACACGCCGCCGGAACAACCAATCGGCAATCCAAGAATTTTAAATCGTCTGCCCACAAGGCCAGTCGCAAACTCAGGCAACCGATTCTGGAAGCCTTTCCGCCCTGGAGCAAGCCATGCAAGACCTCGATCCCGTCGAAACCCAGGAATGGCTGGACGCCCTGGAATCGGTTCTCGACAAAGAAGGCGAAGACCGTGCTCACTATCTGATGACCCGTATGGGTGAACTCGCGACCCGCAGCGGTTCGCAGTTGCCGTACGCCATCACCACGCCTTACCGCAACACCATCCCGGTAACCCACGAAGCACGCATGCCTGGCGACCTGTTCATGGAACGCCGCATTCGCTCGCTGGTACGCTGGAACGCGATGGCCATGGTAATGCGTACGAACCTGAAAGATTCTGACCTCGGTGGTCACATCTCCAGCTTCGCTTCCAGTGCGACCCTGTATGACATCGGCTTCAACTACTTCTTCCAGGCCCCGACCGACGAACACGGCGGCGACCTGATCTACTTCCAGGGCCACACCTCCCCAGGCGTTTACGCCCGCGCGTTCATGGAAGGCCGCATCACCGAAGACCAGATGAACAACTTCCGCCAGGAAGTCGACGGACAGGGCCTGTCGTCCTATCCGCACCCTTGGCTGATGCCTGATTTCTGGCAGTTCCCGACCGTGTCCATGGGCCTGGGTCCGATCCAGGCGATCTACCAGGCACGTTTCATGAAGTACCTGGAACACCGTGGCTTCATCCAGCCGGGCAAACAGAAAGTCTGGTGCTTCCTGGGCGACGGCGAGTGCGACGAGCCGGAATCCCTGGGCGCCATCTCCCTGGCCGGCCGCGAAAAACTGGACAACCTGATCTTCGTCATCAACTGCAACCTGCAGCGCCTCGACGGCCCGGTTCGCGGCAACGGCAAGATCATCCAGGAACTCGAAGGCGTATTCCGTGGTGCTCAGTGGAACGTGACCAAAGTCATCTGGGGCCGTTTCTGGGATCCACTGCTGGCCAAAGACGTCGACGGTATCCTGCAACGCCGCATGGACGAAGTCATCGACGGCGAGTACCAGAACTACAAAGCCAAAGACGGCGCGTTCGTCCGCGAACACTTCTTCAACACGCCTGAACTCAAGGCGATGGTTGCTGATCTGTCCGACGACGAGATCTGGAAACTCAACCGTGGCGGCCACGACCCGTACAAGGTCTACGCGGCTTACCACGAAGCGGTCAACCACAAAGAACAACCGACCGTCATCCTGGCCAAAACCATCAAGGGTTATGGCACTGGCGCCGGCGAAGCGAAAAACACCGCGCACAACACCAAGAAGGTCGACGTCGACAGCCTGAAGTTGTTCCGCGACCGCTTCGACATCCCGGTCAAAGACGAAGACCTAGAGAGCCTGCCGTTCTTCAAGCCTGAGCCAAACAGCGCCGAAGCCCGTTACCTGAGCGAGCGCCGCACTGCTCTCGGCGGTTTCGTGCCACAGCGCCGCGCACAAAGCTTCAGCGTACCGACCCCGGATCTGGCGACCCTCAAGGCGATCCTTGACGGTTCGGGCGACCGTGAAATTTCCACCACCATGGCGTTCGTGCGGATCCTCGCGCAACTGGTCAAGGACAAGGAAATCGGCCCGCGCATCGTTCCGATCATCCCGGACGAAGCCCGTACCTTTGGTATGGAAGGCATGTTCCGCCAACTGGGCATCTACTCGTCCGTCGGCCAGCTCTACGAGCCAGTCGATAAAGACCAGGTGATGTTCTACAAGGAAGACCAGAAAGGTCAGATCCTTGAAGAAGGCATCAACGAAGCAGGCGCCATGAGCTCCTTCATCGCCGCCGGTACTTCGTACTCCAGCCACAACCAGCCGATGCTGCCGTTCTACATCTTCTACTCGATGTTCGGTTTCCAGCGTATTGGCGACCTGGCCTGGGCTGCCGGCGATAGCCGTACCCGTGGCTTCCTGATCGGCGGCACCGCCGGCCGTACCACCCTGAACGGTGAAGGCCTGCAGCACGAAGACGGTCACAGCCACATGCTGGCTGCCACCATCCCGAACTGCCGCACCTACGATCCGACCTACGGCTACGAGCTGGCGGTGATCATTCAGGACGGCATGAAGAAGATGACCGAAGAGCAACAGGACATCTTCTATTACATCACCGTGATGAACGAGTCCTACCAGCAGCCAGCCATGCCGGCCGGTGCCGAAGAAGGCATCAAGAAAGGCATGTACTTGCTGGAAGAAGACACCCGCGAAGCGGCACATCACGTACAACTGATGGGCTCCGGCACCATCCTGCGTGAAGTTCGTGAAGCGGCGAAAATCCTGCGTGAACAGTTCAACGTTGGCGCTGATGTATGGAGCGTTACCAGCTTCAACGAACTGCGTCGCAACGGCTTGGCCGTCGAGCGCACCAACCGTCTGCACCCGGGCCAGAAGCCTAAGCTGAGCTACGTCGAAGAGTGCCTGAACGGCCGTAAAGGTCCAGTCATCGCTTCCACCGACTACATGAAACTGTTCGCCGAGCAGATTCGTCAGTGGGTACCGTCCAAGGAATTCAAAGTCCTGGGCACCGACGGTTTCGGCCGCAGCGACAGCCGCAAGAAACTGCGTCATTTCTTCGAAGTCGACCGTCATTTCGTGGTGTTGGCAGCCCTGGAAGCGCTGGCTGACCGTGGTGATATCGAACCTAAGGTGGTGGCTGAAGCCATCGTCAAGTTCGGCATCGACCCGGAAAAACGCAACCCACTGGACTGCTGAGGAGACATTCTGTGAGCGAACTCATTCGCGTACCTGACATCGGCAGCGGTGAAGGTGAAGTAATTGAACTGTTTGTGAAGGTCGGCGACCGTATCGAAGCTGATCAGAGCATCCTGACCCTTGAGTCGGACAAGGCGAGCATGGAAGTGCCTGCGCCGAAGGCCGGCATCATCAAGAGTCTGAAAGTGAAGCTGGGCGATCGCCTGAAAGAAGGCGACGAGCTGCTGGAGCTGGAAGTCGAGGGCGCCGCCGAGGCAGCGCCTGCGCCTGCCGCTGCGCCGGCTGCAAAAGCCGAAGCCAAACCGGCCGCCGCTCCTGCTGCTGCCGCGCCAGCCGCTGCTCCTGCTGCCGCTTCGGTTCAGCAAGTGCACGTGCCGGACATCGGTTCATCGGGCAAGGCCCAGATCATCGAGATCCAGGTCAAGGTCGGCGACACCGTCGAGGCTGATCAATCGCTGATCACCCTGGAATCCGACAAGGCGAGCATGGAAATCCCGTCGCCTGCCGCTGGCGTGGTCAAGGCCATCAGCGTCAAGCTCAACGACGAAGTCGGCACGGGCGATCTGATTCTGGATCTGGAAGTGGCGGGTGCTGCGGCGCCTGCTGCGGCCGCTCCGGCTCAGGCTGCCGCGCCAGCCGCTGCCGCTGCGCCCGCCGCCGCTGCAGCGCCGGCTGCACCGGTTGCCGACAGCGTTCAGGACATCCACGTTCCGGACATCGGCTCGGCCGGCAAGGCCAAGATCATCGAAGTACTGGTCAAGGCCGGCGACACCGTCGAAGCCGACCAGTCGCTGATCACCCTGGAATCCGACAAGGCAAGCATGGAAATTCCATCGCCTGCCGCTGGTGTGGTGGAAAGCGTTTCCATCAAGCTGGATGACGAAGTCGGCACGGGCGATCTGATCCTCAAGCTGAAAGTCAAAGGCGCTGCGCCGGCGGCTGCTCCGGCCCCGGCCGCTGCTGCACCGAGCGCTCCGGCTGCCGCGCCTGCTGCCCCGGCCGCCGCTGCTCCTGCTCCTGCTGCCGCGCCAGCCGCCGCACCGGCCAAGCCAGGCGCGAAAGTTCACGCCGGCCCTGCCGTGCGTCAACTGGCCCGTGAGTTCGGCGTCGAGCTGAGCGCTGTGGGCGCCAGTGGCCCACACGGTCGTGTCTTGAAAGAAGACGTGCAGGTTTACGTCAAAGCCATGATGCAGAAGGCCAAGGAAGCACCGGCCGCTGGCGGCGCAACCGGTGGCGCGGGCATTCCGCCGATTCCGGTCGTCGACTTCAGCCGCTTCGGTGAAACCGAAGAAGTGCCGATGACTCGCCTGATGCAAATCGGCGCGTCGAGCCTGCACCGCAGCTGGTTGAACATCCCGCACGTGACTCAGTTCGATTCGGCTGATATCACCGAGCTGGAAGCGTTCCGCGTTGCACAGAAAGCCGTTGCAGAAAAGGCCGGCGTCAAGCTGACCATCCTGCCGCTGCTGCTCAAGTCCTGCGCGCACATGCTCAAGGAACTGCCGGACTTCAACAGTTCGCTGGCGCCAAGCGGCAAGGCGATCATCCGCAAGAAATACGTGAACATCGGCTTCGCCGTCGACACCCCGGATGGCCTGCTGGTACCGGTCATCAAGAACGTCGACCAGAAGAGCCTGTTGCAACTGGCAGCCGAAGCCGCTGCGCTGGCCGCCAAGGCCCGCGACAAGAAGCTGACCGCTGACGACATGCAGGGCGCCTGCTTCACCATTTCCAGCCTCGGCCACATTGGCGGCACCGGCTTCACGCCGATCGTCAACGCGCCGGAAGTGGCGATCCTCGGTGTATCCAAGGCAACCATCCAGCCAGTCTGGGACGGCAAAGCCTTCCAGCCGAAACTGATGCTGCCGCTGTCGCTGTCCTACGATCACCGTGTGATCAACGGCGCCGCCGCTGCACGCTTCACCCAGCGTCTGGGCAGCCTGCTGGCGGACATTCGCACTATCCTGCTGTAAACCGAACGGCCCTCCGGCAACGGAGGGCCATTCGCGCTCCACGTTTTCGAGCGCCACACGCTCGTACCTCAACCCCGTCAGTTTGACGGGGCTTTTTTTGCCTGAAAAAAACCTCTCAGCGCACATTTCCTACAAACAAGGCTTAACAAAGCCACACATCCAGTCGACTTCGTGCCGATATTTTTTATCAACAGACCACTAATCTTGGAACACCAAAGTTAACCATTGAACTTTGCAAACACTTACTTATAAACCGAATTAATTCGAATGGATTCGAACATGTTCAAGCCTGTTATCGGCCCGATTATTGGCCACACCACAACTAACCATGCACGAATATTTATTCGAGGTAATTACCAGCACGATAAACCGGTATTTGCGGCCATTCGTTTTCGCAAGATAGCTGAGCAACGTTGGTCAACGCCCCTGTTTGCACTTCTGGACCCGGTGCACGACATGTCCTGGGTATTTGTCCTCAATGAACTGGCCAGCGACACAGAATATGAATATCAGGCGGGCTGGTTCAGCCCGATGAATCCCGGACACACTGTTGAGAGCATCACCGAATTACCGTTGCAGTGGCCCCGGGAGATTTATCGCCTGCGTACCCGCTGCGCAGACCCCGAACCGGCTCGCGCCTATATCGTCGGCTCGTGCCGATATTTACGCATGACGGCAGGCGTCGCCTCCATGCCCCAGCTCGGCGACAGGATTTTTGCCTCGATCAACCAGTTGATTGAGGGCGCACAACCACCGATCAGCGCGACATTGATGACTGGGGATCAGATCTATGTAGACGACTTGAATGTCGTTGCGCCGGATCGGGAGTATCAGGACATATTGAAAAAGTACCGTTCGGCCTTCTCGCAGCCAAATATTCAAAAACTAATGTCCGGCACGTCGACTTACATGATTCTGGATGACCATGAAATCGAAGATAACTGGCCCGCCAACGCCGCAAGTTCCGACGCAGACTTATATCGCAATGCCATGGCTGCTTACGAGATCTATCAAGCCAGTCACAGTCCGACCCATGAGTTGACCGTAAAAGGAGACGTCAACCGACATAAACTTGAGCATTATTGGTACACGTTCAGCGACGGGGATATCGAATGGTTCGTGACCGACAGCCGAACCCGGCGCAACCTGTCGGCCGAGAATCGACGAATCCTTGATAGAGAGCAGGAGCAGGCCCTTTGCCGATGGCTGATCGATAGCCCGGCGCGGGTCAAATTCGTGGTCACCAGCGTGATGTTCTATCCGGATCGCAAACAGCATGGCGATGATGCGTGGAAGGTGTTTCCCGAACAGCGCTTGCGTTTGCTGGAAACTATCCGCACTCATCGGATACGTAACGCGGTGTTTGTGTCCGGCGATGTCCACGGCTCTTTGACCAGCCGCCTGACGCACAGCGAAGACCCGGACTTCGAAGTCCACACCATCGTGTCCTCGCCACTGTGCAACAGCAAGCTGCTGCCTTACGCCAAGGCGTCGACGTTCATCCTCGATGAGCCCTTGGCGGTGACGGCGGCAGGCGAGTATCGGCATGAACTGACCAGCCTGGTGGTCAGCGAAGATAATTTCGCCCACATCGTGGTCGAGGCTGGGCAGATACAGGTCAATTATCACGACCGCGAGGGCAAGCGGCTGCAATCGATTGGCATTGCGTTGCGTTAAAAAGGGCAAAAGATCGCAACCTGCGGCGGCGCCCACAGGGGATTGCATTGGTGCAGGCTGCGATCTTTTCGCTGTTTTTACCGGCTCGCTGAAGAAATGTTCACTCCAGCCGACATATTCTTATAGCACTTGGCCTTCATGTCTCTTGTCAGTCGGTGCCGCAATGATGCAACCTTGCCGCAGCCAACAGTAAAGAGGGCGCGAGTCCGGCGCGTTCAGCAAATTCCCAAGCGAGTCTCCTTCATGAAGAGCCAACCCGATGCCGCCAGCCGTATGGTGGCCGAGGTAGTGACGCAGTTGCCTGTGCCCTCGCGGCTCGGGATGCTGCGTTACGAGCGGCTGAATGAAGCCAGCTGGGCCATGTTGTTTCTTGATCCCAATTGCGAACGCCAGTTCGGCCAACCAGCGGTCGAGCTTTGCGCACTGGTCGGCTCGCCTTACGCCAGCCTGATGGAGCCCGAAGCGCGCTATCAGTTGCATGACGCGATCCAGCAACAACTGGGCGAAAACCCTCATTATCTGGTGCGCTATACCCTGCACACGCCGGCCGGTTCATTGAATCTGCTGGAAATCGGCGAAGGCTATAAGCAGCACAATCGCCATTTGCTGCGCGGTTATCTGATGGTGGTCGCTGAGGCGCTCGACGGCGAACCGCCGCCAACCTCGCTTGATCTGGAAACCCAGAATTCCCGACTGCAGATCGCGCTGGAACTCAACCAGCGCGCCCAGCAGGAGCAACTGCAACACCTGGAACGGGTGCGTGCCCAGCAGGATTTGATCCTGCTGTTGGCCCGTCAGCGTTACAGCAGCAGCAATTCGCTGCATGAGGCTGCCGAGCTGATCACCCGCTGCGCCTGCGATATCTATGAAATCGACTGCGCCAGTCTGTGGAATCTCGAAGGTCAGCGTCTGGTGCCGATCTCGGCTTATCACCGGGCGACCCAGGAATACTTGCTGCCCGACGAGATCGACATCAGCGATTTCCCCGATTACATGGAGGCGTTGCACAGCAGCCGCGCCATCGACGCGAACAACGCCATGCGTGACCCCCGCACTCGCGAGATCGCCGAAGCCCTGCGCCCGCGTGATGTCAACGCGATGCTCGATGCCAGCATCCGCGTCGACGGTCAGGTGATCGGCGTGCTGTGCCTGGAGCAAACCGGCGTCACCCGCGCCTGGCAAGCGGATGAAATCGCCTTCGCCGGCGAGCTGGCCGACCAGTTCGCGCAGGTCATCAACAACCACAACCGCCGCACCGCCACCAGCGCCCTGCATTTGTTCCAGCGCGCGGTCGAACAAAGCGCCAACGCCTTTTTGCTGGTCAACTGCGACGGCGTGGTCGAGTACGTCAACCCAAGCTTCACCGCAATCACCCAGTACACCACCGAGGAAGTCCACGGCCAGCGCCTGTCTGAGTTGCCGGCGCTGGAGAACCTCAGCGAACTGCTGTTCGACGCGCCCTCCGCGCTGGCCAAGAGCAACAGCTGGCAGGGCGAATTCAAGAGCCGGCGGAAAAACCTCGAACCCTATTGGGGCCAGTTGTCGATTTCCAAGGTTTACGGTGACAACCGTGAGTTGACGCACTACATCGGCATCTACGAAGACATCACCCAGACCAAGCTCGCGCAACAGCGCATCGAACGCCTGGCCTACACCGACAACCTGACCAATCTGGGCAACCGCCCGGCCTTCATCCGCAACCTCGACGAACGCTTCGCCCGGGACACCGATACCCCGATCAGCCTGTTGCTGGTGGACATCGATAATTTCAAGCGGATCAACGACAGCCTCGGCCACCAGACCGGCGACAAACTACTGATCAGCCTCGCCCGGCGCCTGCGCAACAGCCTGAGCCCGAGCGGCAGTCTGGCGCGTTTCGCCAGTAACGAATTCGCGGTGTTGCTGGACGACACGGATCTGGAAACCGGCCAACAGATCGCCAGCCAGTTGCTGATGACCCTCGACAAGCCGATGTTCGTCGATAACCAGTTGATCAGCGTTACCGGCTCCGTCGGTCTCGCCTGCGCGCCGCTGCACGGGCGCGATCCGCAAACCTTGATGCGCAACGCCGGCCTGGCGCTGCACAAGGCCAAAGCCAACGGCAAACATCAGTTGCAGGTATTCACCGAAGCGCTGAACGCCGAAGCCAGTTACAAACTGTTCGTCGAAAACAACTTGCGCCGCGCCTTGACCCAGAACGAACTCGACGTGTTTTATCAGCCGAAACTGTGCCTGCGCAGCGGCCGTTTGCTGGGCATGGAAGCGCTGCTGCGCTGGAACCATCCGGAGCGCGGCATGATTCGTCCGGACCAGTTCATCAGCGTCGCCGAAGAAACCGGCCTGATTATCCCGATCGGCAAGTGGATCGCCCGTCAGGCCTGCCGCATGAGCAAAGCCCTGTCCGCCGCCGGCCTGGGCAATCTACAAGTGGCAATCAACCTGTCGCCGAAGCAGTTCTCCGATCCCGATCTGGTCGCCTCCATCGCCAACATCCTCAAGGAAGAAGCGCTGCCGGCCAATCTGCTGGAGCTGGAACTGACCGAAGGCCTGTTGCTGGAAGCCACCGAAGACACGCACTTGCAGCTCGACCAGCTCAAGCGCCTGGGTCTGACCCTGGCCATGGATGACTTCGGCACTGGTTACTCATCGCTCAGTTATCTGAAGAAATTCCCGATCGACATCATCAAGATCGATCGCAGCTTCATCCACGAAATCCCGGACAACCAGGACGACATGGAGATCACCTCCGCCGTGATCGCCATGGCGCACAACCTGAAACTGAAAGTTGTGGCCGAAGGCATCGAAACCGCCGAACAGCTGGCGTTTTTGCGGCGCCACCGCTGCGATGTCGGCCAGGGCTATCTGTTCGACCGGCCAATTCCCGGCGCCGAACTGATCCAGGCACTCAAGCGCTACCCCCGCGGCCCGCTCCCGTTCTGATTACTCCAAATCCCCCCATATTTGGATAGTGCGTAAGCGGGCATCATTGGGCACACTGGCGGTCTGAATTTTACATCTCAACCACTGAGGGGACTGAACATGGTCTTGCGCTCGGAAATTCTGGTGAACAAAAACGTGCTCCCGACGAAAGAACAAGCCCTGCCCGGCCGCGACACCGCGATGACCCTGCCGGAAAAACACTTTGTGTTCGAAGACACCCCATTGCTTGGGCCGTTTTTCGAAGACGTCGATTTCGCCATCTTCGGACTGGGCTGCTTCTGGGGCGCCGAACGCCGCTTCTGGCAGCGCGAAGGTGTGGTCAGCACCGTCGTCGGTTACGCCGGCGGCTTCACGCCGAACCCGACTTACGAAGAAGTCTGCTCGGGCCTGACCGGCCACGCTGAAGTGGTGCTGGTGGTGTATGACAAAGCAAAGGTCAGCTACGAAGAACTGCTGGCCATGTTCTGGGAATTGCACAACCCGACCCAAGGCATGCGCCAAGGCAACGACATCGGCACCCAGTACCGTTCGGTGATCTACGCGACCTCGCCCGAACAACTCGACGCGGCGCTCAAGAGCAAGGACACCTATCAGGCCGAACTGTCCAAGGCCGGCCTCGGTGAAATCAGCACCGAAATCGACCAGGCGCCCACGGTCTACTTCGCCGAAACCTATCACCAGCAATACTTGGCGAAAAATCCCGAAGGCTACTGCGGCATCGGCGGCACCGGCGTGTGCATGCCCGCGAGCCTGGCCGGCAACTGACCTCCCGACTCTGATCGTTCCCACGCTCCGCGTGGGAATGCAGCCCGGGACGCTCCGCGTCCCCTTCCAGCACTGGAACGCGGAGCGTCCCTAGAGGCATTCCCACGCAGAGCATGGGAACGATCACTCGCAGCGGTCTTATTCAGCAATCAACCAATCCATCTGCCACCCACCCTGGGTCTGCCCGAGCTTCTTGGACAACCACGGCAACAACTCCCGCAGCTCTTCCTCCAGCCCCCACGGCGGATTGGCAATCGCCAGCCCGGAGCCGTTCAGGCTGTTTGGCGTGTCCAGCGGATGCACCAGCAATTCCACTCGCAGCAGTTTCGGCGCACCGGTGCCGGCCAGATCCTGATAGAACCGACGCAATGCGCGCTGATCCTTCACCGGATACCAGATCGCCGCCACAGTCTGGCGCATCCGGCCGATGGCCTCTTTCATCGACGCCGCGCACTTCTGCATTTCATCGAGCTGTTCGAACGGCGGATCGATCAACATCACCGCACGCTTCTCCTGCACCGGCAACATCGCCCGCGCCACATGCCAGCCTTCGCCCAGATGAACCTTCACCCGACGATCACCCGCCATGTTGTCCTTGAGCAGCACGCCGTCTTCCGGATGCTTTTCGTTGAGCATTACCCGATCCTGCGGTCGGGTCAGACGCCGCGCCAGCTCCGGCGAACCCGGGTAATAGCGCAACTGGCCATCCGGGTTCATGGCATGCAGTACGTTCATGTAGTCGGCGGTCAGCGCCGGCAGATCCGGCTGATCCCACAACCGCGCAATGCCTTCCAGATACTCGCCGGTGCGATTCGCCTGATCGCCCTGCAAGTCATACAGACCGATACCGGCGTGGCTGTCGAGATAGGCAAACGGCTGCTCCTTGCGCGACATCAGGGCGATGAGGCGGGTCAAGGTCAGGTGTTTGAACACATCGGCGTGATTGCCGGCATGGAAGGCGTGACGATAATTCATGGCTGCTCCTGCGAAGGGCGCAAAGTTTACCTTTTACCGGACGGCAAGTCAGGAGTGGCGGCTGAGTGGACGCGCTCAACGTCAAAAAATCGCAGCCTGCGGCAACCCGTGCAGGAGCTGCCGCAGGCTGCGATCTTTTGATCTGGCTTCACCCGACCCGCCGCCCGACCACATCCAGCACATCACAGCCATCACGCAGGGAAATCGCACACAGCAACGCAAAATCGCTGAGGATCACCGAATCACATTCGACCGAACCCCGCATGGACATGTTTTCCAGCACTTGGGTGACGGCACAGATGCGGTGTCTGGCGGCGTCCAGCAGGACGTCGATGGGGGCGTGGGTGTCGATGAACAGGGTGGGCATGTCGCTGCAATTGCCGGTCAGCGCCATGAAGCGGTTTTTGGGGTCGGGGATGATTCTTTCGTAGGGTGGATCGGGTGTTAGCGTCGTCATTTCTGAATACCTTTGGCGGAAAAATTCAAGCTGCCAACGACCTTCCTACAGGTTTGGGTGGCAACCGTACGCGAGAGTAGGAAACTGAAGATCCACCAACTCAGCTCACGCCGAAGCGTGTCCCGCGCACAGTCGCCGCGAAGAATGTTACGGACACGCGTCAGGTGCCGCAATCGAACACAACGCTGGTGCACGGTGAATCTGAGGGTTCCTACACCCCGCCACCGCCTCTGCGGTGACAAGTGAAAGACTATCTCCGCAACCCACCGCCCACCAGTTCACGCAAACCGTCACAACTTGAAGGAAATTTCCGAGGGCTTTGCCCGGAAATTTCTCCGATCCATCAATCCAGCTCTTCGGCCAGGTAGTCCAGCAACACATGACCCGGCCCTGATTCCACGAAAAACCTTTCGACCTTCCGGCACAAAACAGTTTCGGGAAACGCCTCATACAATGCCGGATGATTTTCGCTCAGCCATAGCAACGCATTACGAATCTGAACCTCAACGCCCACCTGAGCAACAACCGACTCAGGCACCTGCCACCAGGGAAAACCCCGCTCCGAAGCCTTCGCCGTTCCATTGATCTCAATCGCCTGCCCATTGATCAAACCGCGCTCGATCACCGGCAACAACTGCGCAGCATCCACTTCGGCCGACAGCAGAATCGGCAACAGAAAACGTCCATCCCAAAAACGAAAAAACACCGCTTTACCCTCCGGCGTCAGCACCTGAGTCAGACTTCGGAAATGCTCGACCACGACCTCAAGACTCGCCGACGAAACGGCCAGCCAGCCCCAGTCGCGAGACTCCGTCGTCGCCACCCAATCCAGAAACTCACTGTCAGCGTCGACAATTCCCACGTAAGGCATTACAGCGTCCCACTCGGCATAGGCAGTGTTGTCCCAGATCGAATGTGGAACGTGAGTATTCGAACAGTGCTGCCATGCCTTTAAGGGCTCAATGGAACTGGCGCTGCTGAAGATGGCGAACAATTGCTCCGACGATTTGAGCGGAGTGGTTGCCAGCCACGCACGAGGTTGAAAATCAGGCGGCACAAACACCATCCTTGCAACGCTCACATTCTTCACAAAACGGCGCATCGCTTTTCAGACTCATGATCTGCGCAGCCGTAAGCATCGCCGCCGGCGCCGCGACCATTTTCTCTGGTAAACCCGGAACCACCGGCGCAGCAGTCATCGCCGCCATCGGTGCGCCACCGACTTGAATCGGTACGCTGCTGAAAATCCCGCCGGGGCCGATGTTGATCCACTGCCCGCCCGCCTGAATCGTCACGCTCGCTCCGCCGTCGATGACGACTTGCTGCCCGGCGCTGACGTGGAATTGCTGGCTGACGCTGACCGCTTGATTGCTCACCTGGATATGGCGGTCGCCGGCTACCGATAAATGGTCGTCTTGTTTAACCTCTGTCAGACGCTGGCCGTGGGTGATGCGTTGCTCATCGGCTTTCAGTTCATGTTTCGCCAGGCCTGTGACAACGATGCTGCGCTGGTTGTCGACCTGCACCTGCTGATCGTGAAGCACGTGCTGCGTCCAGTTTCGCTGGGCACGCAGGTAGATTTCCTCGGCGCCTTTGCGATCTTCGATCCGCACTTCGTTGTAGCCTCCGCCGCCCGGACTGCTTTGGCTGCGGAAAATACTGCGGGTCTTGTCCGCCGGCAGATCCAGCGGCACCGGCGTCGCGGCATTCGGCAGGCAGCCCATTACCAGCGGTTTGTCGGCATCGGCGTCGATGAAGCCGACCAGCACTTCCATGCCGACCCGCGGGATCAGCACGCTGCCATAACGGTCGTGTGCCCAACCGGTGGCCACGCGTAGCCAGCAACTGGAATGCTCGTTGAGTTCGCCGTCGCGATCCCAGGCCAATTGCACTTTGACCCGGCCGTATTCGTCGCAATGGATTTCGCTGTCTTTCGGGCCGGTCACAACCGCAGGCTGATAGCCGAGCATGCGAGGCTTTTCCGGCCCGAGCGGTGGGCGGAAGAACACGTCCCACGGCGTGGCAAGAAAGGTATTACGGTAACCCTGGAATTCTTCCCCATCACTGGTCACCGATTCCTCCAGCACTTGCGGTTGGCGCCCACGGTGTTCGATGGCAGTGAGCAGCCACAAGTCGTTCCAGTCCGTGCGCGGATGCTCGGTGAGTTGCAGGAAATGTCCACTGACAAGCGCGGATTCGTCGCTGTGGCCCTGGGCCTGACGATAATCAGCGGCATGGCGTTCAAGCGCTCGCTGGGCGATTTGTTTACCGGTATTGCGCTCGTTGAACTGGCCGGGGAAGTGGTAATCCTCCAACACCGGTCGTTGCTCGCCGTCCACGCGGCTTTCCATAAACAATTTAGGCTTTTGGAAATCGTAATCACGGCGAGTGACAACGCTGGTGCGGGTTTCCACCCTTACGTTGAAACGCTTGATCGCCGGCGCCGCGCCCGCCATGCCGCTGCCCGGCAGATACAAGGTCGAATCGGGCAAACGGGGAAACACGGTCTGGTCGTCGCCGAATACCAGCAGGTGGCCTTCACAGCTGTGCTGAAAATGGAAGTGAATGCCGACTTCGGCACACAAGCGCTGAATGAACGCCAGATCGCTTTCGGCGTACTGCACGCAGTATTCGCGCTCTGGATATTCACTGCCGAGACGGAACTCAAAGGCATCGCGCAGGATGGCGTGATCCTTGAGCACCTGCGCAACGATCTGCGGCACGCTTTGATGCTGGAAGATTCGTTGATTAATGCGATGGCCGAGGTAGGCGAGTCGCGGCACCAGGCTGAGGTGATAACGGGTCAGACGTTTACCGGAATCCCCCTGCCCGACCTGATAAATCTGACCGTGAATGCCGGAACCCTCAGCATTGAAACTCAGAAACGCCTGACAGTGCAGCAGGCTTTCCAGATCAAGATCCGGTCGCTCACTGACCAGCTCCAGCTCAAAACGAAAGGGTTGGCTGATGGCTTCCTTGCCCGTGAACTCAAGCACTTTGAGGTCAATCTGGACGCCTTCGAGGGTCAACGTGAAACGCGGTTGATTGGCAGGCGCGAACATCCGATGTCTCTCTGCAGAATGAAGGCGGGCGATTCTGCATGAGGGGCGAAGCGTGTAAACCGCTGGACAGCAAAATCAGATTTGGACTACACAAGCGGTCGAATACCCTTTCAGAAAACGGTTAGTCCGACTACAGACATATCCTCGGAACGCTCAAATCCCTGTGGGAGCTGGCAAACCAGCGATGAGGCCAGCCCATCAGAAATCCCCTGTGACTGACACCACGCCATCGCTGGCAAGCCAGCTCCCACAGGAGTCTTCGGCGTATTTGAGATTGTGCAGGCAACAAAAAACGGCCCGTCTCTTGTAGGAGACGGGCCGTTTTCTTGTCGGCAATCGCTTCGAGCCTCAGCTCATCGCAATCACTTGTTCAGGTGGAAATCTTTTTCGGCCGCTTCGAAGCGCTTGACCATGCCCATGGTTGGCTCGCCCATGTTGCTGACGAAGTAGATCGCCAGGCTGGCGAAGATGAAGCCCGGGATGATTTCGTACAGACCCAGCAGCTCGAAGTGCTTCCAGACCACGACGGTGATTGCGCCGACCAGAATACCGGCCAGTGCGCCGTTGCGAGTCATGTTCTTCCAGACCACGGAGATCAGCACAACAGGACCGAATGCGGCACCGAAACCGGCCCAGGCGTAAGACACCAGGCCCAGTACACGGTTGTCCGGGTCAGAGGCCAGTGCGATGGCGATCAAGGCGACCAGCAACACCATGGCGCGGCCGACCCAGACCAGCTCGACCTGGGAAGCGGATTTGCGCAGGAAGGTTTTGTAGAAGTCTTCGGTCAGGGCGCTCGAACACACCAGCAACTGGCAGCTCAGGGTGCTCATCACGGCAGCCAGAATGGCTGACAGCAACACACCGGCAACCCATGGGTTGAACAGGATCTTCGCCAGCTCAATGAACACACGCTCAGGGTTTTCGGTCACAGGGCCCGCGACTTCCGGGTGCGCCGAGAAGTAAGCGATACCGAAGAAGCCCACGGCCACGGTGCCGGCCAGGCACAGGATCATCCAGGTCATGGAGATGCGACGGGCCTTGGCAATGGATTTGACCGAGTCAGCGGCCATGAAACGCGCGAGGATGTGCGGCTGACCGAAGTAGCCCAGACCCCAACCCATCAGCGAGACGATGCCGATAAACGTAGTGCCCTTGAGCATGTCGAAGTTGCTTGGGTCTTGCGCTTCGATGGCCAGGAACGTGGTGTCGACGCCGCCGGTCGCCAGCAGGACGATGATCGGCGTCAGAATCAGCGCGAAAATCATCAGCGTGGCTTGTACGGTGTCGGTCCAGCTCACGGCCAGGAAACCACCGATGAAGGTGTAGGCAATCGTCGCCGCAGCACCGGCCCACAGCGCCGTTTCGTAGGACATGCCGAAGGTGCTTTCGAACAGACGGGCACCGGCGACGATGCCGGAAGCGCAATAGATGGTGAAGAACACCAGAATCACGATTGCTGAAATAATCCGCAGCAGGCCGGTGTTATCTTCAAAACGGCTGGCGAAGTAGTCCGGCAGGGTCAGGGCATCGCCGTTGTGCTCGGTCTGCACACGCAGACGGCCGGCGACGAACAGCCAGTTCAGGTAAGCACCGACGACCAGACCGATGGCGATCCAGCCTTCGGACAGTCCCGACATATAGATGGCGCCTGGCAGGCCCATCAATAGCCAGCCGCTCATGTCGGACGCACCGGCAGACAATGCCGTGACGACGCTGCCGAGGCTGCGGCCACCGAGAATGTAATCAGACAGGTTGTTGGTGGAGCGATAAGCCATCAGGCCGATCAGCACCATTGCTGCGATGTAGATCACGAATGTGATCAGTGTTGGATTGCTAACGCTCATTGAGTTACGCCCTGGCTTTGTTTTTATGTAGCGGCGGTGATGAACCGCACGCAAACGACGACGTTTGGCAGACGATCCGGGATCCCGCGCATTTAGGACTGATGTTTCCCCAGGAAAGCCATCAGCCGGTGAAGCCGTTATAGAACCGGTTGCACCTTGGGCGCGAATGCTATGCAACAAATCAAATGAGGTGCAACCTGTTTTGCCAGAATAAGTTGCACCTAGTCGGAATTATCGACAATTGCAGCGTTTTTGCTCCCTTTTGATGCAGTCGAGGCCTTTGTCTAGAAGTAAAAGCACCAAGCAGGGGCAGTACTTTCGTTCCAGAAATTAATTCCTGACGAACTGCGGATTATTCCGACAAAAAAAGGGTTGCACCCGGTTGCACCTCATTCGGTGCGCAGCTAATCTTGCGGCCAGCTGATGCCACGCAACTGTGGCAACCATGAGGATAAAAATATGGCTACCACCACCCTTGGGGTCAAACTCGATGACCCGACCCGCGAACGCCTCAAGGCGGCCGCGACGTCGATTGATCGCACGCCGCACTGGCTGATCAAGCAGGCAATTTTCAATTACCTGGAAAAACTCGAGGGTGGTGCAACCCTGACCGAGCTGAACGGCTTGACCGCCAAGGACGCCGACGACGCGGGCGAAGTCCACGCCGATCACGCTCACCAGTGCTTCCTCGAATTCGCCGAAAGCATCCTGCCGCAATCGGTTCTGCGCGCTTCGATCACCGCCGCTTACCGCCGCCCTGAGCCGGAAGTCGTGCCGATGCTGATCGAACAGGCTCGCCTGCCGGCGCCGATGGCCGAAGCCACCAACAAACTCGCCGCATCCATCGCCGAAAAACTGCGCAATCAGAAAAGTGCCGGCGGTCGTGCAGGCATTGTTCAAGGTTTGCTGCAGGAATTTTCCCTGTCGTCCCAGGAAGGCGTAGCCCTGATGTGCCTGGCCGAGGCGCTGCTGCGCATCCCGGACAAGGGCACTCGCGACGCACTGATCCGCGACAAAATCAGCACCGGTAATTGGCATCCGCACTTGGGCAACAGCCCGTCGCTGTTCGTCAACGCCGCGACCTGGGGCCTGCTGCTAACCGGCAAACTGGTGTCGACGCATAACGAAGCCGGCCTGACTTCGTCCCTGAGCCGCATCATCGGCAAGAGCGGCGAGCCGATGATCCGCAAGGGCGTCGACATGGCCATGCGCCTGATGGGCGAGCAGTTCGTTACCGGTGAAACCATCGCCGAAGCCTTGGCCAACGCGAGCAAGTTCGAAACCAAGGGTTTCCGCTATTCCTACGACATGCTCGGTGAAGCCGCACTCACCGAACACGACGCGCAGAAGTACCTGGCCTCGTACGAACAAGCCATTCACTCGATTGGCAAAGCCTCCCACGGTCGTGGGATTTATGAAGGCCCGGGCATTTCCATCAAGCTGTCGGCATTGCACCCGCGTTACAGCCGTGCGCAGTACGAGCGCGTGATGGATGAGCTGTATCCGCGCCTGCTGTCGCTGACCTTGCTGGCCAAGCACTACGACATCGGCCTGAACATCGACGCTGAAGAAGCCGACCGTCTCGAGCTGTCGCTGGATCTGCTCGAGCGCCTGTGCTTCGAGCCGCAACTGACTGGCTGGAACGGCATCGGTTTCGTCATCCAGGCTTATCAGAAGCGTTGCCCGTACGTGATCGATTACGTGATCGACCTGGCTCGTCGCAGCCGTCATCGCCTGATGATCCGCTTGGTGAAAGGCGCGTACTGGGACAGCGAAATCAAGCGCGCTCAGGTCGAAGGCCTGGAAGGCTATCCGGTCTACACCCGCAAGGTGTACACCGACGTTTCCTACATCGCTTGCGCACGCAAACTGCTCTCGGTGCCGGAAGTCATTTACCCGCAGTTCGCCACGCACAACGCCCACACCTTGTCGGCGATTTACCACATTGCCGGTCAGAACTATTACCCCGGTCAGTACGAGTTCCAATGCCTGCACGGCATGGGCGAACCGTTGTACGAGCAGGTTGTAGGCAAAGTCTCCGAAGGCAAGTTGAACCGTCCGTGCCGTGTGTACGCACCGGTCGGCACCCACGAAACTTTGCTGGCCTATCTGGTGCGTCGTCTGCTGGAGAACGGCGCCAACACGTCGTTCGTCAACCGCATCGCCGACCAGTCGATCTCGATTCAGGAACTGGTGGCCGATCCGGTTGCCCAGATCGAGCAGATGGCAACGCTGGAAGGCGGTTTCGGCCTGCCGCACCCGCGCATTCCGCTGCCGCGTGACCTGTACGGTTCCGAGCGCGCCAACTCCAGCGGCATCGACATGGCCAACGAACATCGACTGGCGTCGTTGTCCTGCGCTCTGCTGGCTACCGCGCACAACCACTGGAAAGCCGCGCCGATGCTCGGTTGCGCTACCAGCAGCGAAACCCCGGCGCCGGTATTGAACCCGTCGGATCTGCGTGACGTGGTCGGCCATGTGCAAGAAGCCACCGTTGAAGACGTCGACAACGCGATCCAGTGCGCACTGAACGCCGCGCCAATCTGGCAGGCTACCCCGCCGGCCGAACGCGCCGCGATTCTGGAACGCGCCGCCGACCTGATGGAAGCCGAGATCCAGCCGCTGATGGGCCTGCTGGCCCGTGAAGCCGGCAAGACCTACGCCAACGCCATCGCCGAAGTCCGCGAAGCCGTCGACTTCCTGCGTTATTACGCGGTTCAGGCGCGCAACGATTTCAGCAACGACGCGCACCGCCCGCTGGGCCCGGTGGTCTGCATCAGCCCGTGGAACTTCCCGCTGGCGATCTTCAGCGGCCAGGTCGCCGCTGCACTCGCCGCCGGTAACCCGGTGCTCGCCAAGCCTGCGGAACAAACCCCGCTGGTGGCGGCTCAGGCTGTGCGCCTGATGCTTGAAGCCGGGATTCCGGAAGGCGTGCTGCAACTGTTGCCGGGTCGCGGTGAAACCGTCGGCGCCGGTCTGGTGGGCGACGAACGCGTCAAAGGCGTGATGTTCACCGGCTCCACTGAAGTGGCCCGCCTGCTGCAACGCAACATTGCCGGTCGCCTGGACAACCAGGGCCGTCCGATCCCACTGATCGCCGAAACCGGTGGCCAGAACGCGATGATCGTCGACTCCTCGGCACTGACCGAACAAGTCGTGATCGACGTGGTGTCCTCGGCCTTCGACAGCGCCGGCCAGCGTTGCTCGGCACTGCGTGTGCTCTGCTTGCAGGAAGATTCCGCTGATCGTGTCATCGAAATGCTCAAAGGCGCGATGGCTGAAAGCCGACTCGGCAACCCGGAGCGGCTGTCCGTGGACATTGGCCCGGTGATCGACGCCGAAGCCAAGGCCGGTATCGAGAAGCACATCCAGGGCATGCGCGACAAAGGTCGCAACGTGTACCAGGTGGCCATTGCCGACAGCGAAGAAGTCAAACGCGGCACCTACGTCATGCCGACCCTGATCGAACTGGAAAGCTTTGACGAGCTGCAACGCGAGATCTTCGGTCCGGTGCTGCACGTGGTTCGCTACAAGCGCAAGGACATCGACCAACTGATCGCGCAGATCAACGCTTCCGGCTACGGCTTGACGCTGGGCGTGCACACCCGCATCGACGAAACCATCGCCAAGGTGATCGACAACGTCAATGCCGGTAACGTCTACGTCAACCGCAACATCGTCGGTGCCGTGGTCGGTGTGCAGCCATTCGGCGGCGAAGGCCTGTCGGGTACTGGTCCGAAGGCCGGTGGCCCGCTGTACCTGTACCGTTTGCTGTCGACGCGTCCTACGGATGCGATCGAACAATCCTTCGCTCGCGGTGATGCTGCCGCCGCTCCGGACGTTCGCCTGCGCGACGCCATGAGCAAACCGCTGACCGCCCTGAAAGCCTGGGCCGACAGCAATCAGTTTGCCGACCTCAGCACTCTTTGCGTGCAGTACGCAGCGCAATCGCAAAGCGGTGTGACGCGCCTGCTGGCCGGCCCGACCGGTGAGCGCAACAGTTACGCGATCCTGCCACGCGAGCACATCCTGTGCCTGGCGGACGTCGAAGGCGACCTGCTCACCCAACTGGCGGCGGCACTGGCTGTAGGCGGTTCGGCGGTATGGCCGGAATCCGACATGAGCAAAGCGCTGTTCGCACGCCTGCCGAAGGAAATTCAGTCACGCATCAAACTGGTTTCCGACTGGAACAAGGACGAAGTGGTGTTTGATGCAGTGCTGCATCACGGCCATTCCGACCAGTTGCGCGCGGTCTGCCAGCAAGTGGCCAAGCGTGCCGGTGCGATCGTTGGCGTTCAGGGCCTGTCCCAGGGCGAGACCAACATTGCGCTGGAGCGCCTGGTGATCGAGCGGGCGTTGAGCGTTAACACCGCTGCGGCGGGTGGTAATGCCAGCCTGATGACCATCGGTTAAACCCGATAATCCGGGCACCTGCATGGGGTGCCCGGCATAGCAACAATCCCTGTGGGAGCTGGCTTGCCAGCGATAGCGATGTGTCAGTCACCATTATTGTTGACTGATCCGGCGCCTTCGCTGGCAAGCCAGCTCCCACAGTGGTTTTTGGTGTTTGTTATGCCGTCGCTCGGCTCCAACATCACGCTCATCAATCATCCTTCTCAGCGTTTATCAGCACGCCTAGACTCGGCCCATTCCAAAAACAGGTAGGCCGCCATGTCCGAGTCGCTGCTCAGTTCCCGCAATCTGGCTTTCGAGCTGTACGAAGTCCTTGATGCCGAGGGTCTGACCCGGCGTGAGCGTTTTGCCGAGCACAACCGGGAAACCTTCGACGCGGCGATCGGCACGGCCCGCAGCATTGCCGAAAAGTATTTCGCGCCGCATAACCGCAAGGGTGACGAGAACGAGCCGCGCTATGAGGACGGTCAGGCGATTCTGATACCTGAGGTGAAACCGGCGGTGGATGCCTTCCTCGAAGCCGGTTTCCTTAACGCTGCGCGCAGTTTCGATGCCGGCGGCATGCAACTGCCTACGCTGCTGTCGCAAGCCTGCTTTGCCCATTTCCAGTCAGCCAATGCCGCCTCGACGTCGTACCCGTTCCTGACCATGGGCGCGGCCAACCTGATCGAAAGCTTCGGCACTGATGAGCAGAAACAGCGCTTCCTGCAACCGATGATCGATGGCCGCTTCTTTGGCACCATGGCCCTGACCGAGCCGCACGCCGGGTCATCGCTGTCGGATATTCGTACCCGCGCCGAGCCGGTGTCTGACGGCACGTATCGACTCAAGGGCAATAAGATTTTCATTTCCGGCGGTGATCATCCGCTGTCGGAAAACATCGTGCACATGGTGCTGGCCAAGCTGCCGGACGCACCGGCAGGCGTGAAAGGTATCTCGCTGTTTATCGTGCCGAAGTTTCTGGTCAATGATGACGGCAGCCTCGGCCCGCGCAACGACGTGCTGCTCGCGGGGCTGTTCCACAAGATGGGCTGGCGCGGCACCACCTCCACCGCGTTGAACTTCGGCGATAACGGCGAGTGTGTCGCCTATCTGGTGGGCAAGCCGCATCAAGGGCTGAGCTACATGTTCCAGATGATGAACGAAGCGCGGATCGGCGTTGGCATGGGCGCGGTGATGCTCGGTTATGCCGGTTATCTGTACTCGCTGGAGTACGCCCGCGAACGGCCGCAAGGCCGCGTGCCGGACAGCAAGGATCCGAGCACCGCGCCAGTGGCGATCATTCAGCACGCCGACGTCAGACGCATGCTGCTGACGCAAAAGTCCTACGTTGAAGGGGCATTTGACCTCGGCTTGTATGCCGCTCGACTGTTCGATGACACCACAACACTGGAAACCGAAGCCGAACGCCGACAGGCCCACGAGTTGCTGGACCTGCTCACGCCAATCGTCAAATCCTGGCCTTCGGAGTTTTGCCTGAAGGCCAACGAACTGGCGATTCAGATCCTCGGCGGCCACGGTTACACCCGCGAATACCCCGTCGAGCAGTATTACCGCGACAACCGCTTGAACCCGATCCACGAAGGCACCCACGGCATTCAGTCGCTGGATTTGCTGGGGCGCAAGCTGGCGCAGAACGGCGGGGCCGGACTCAAGCGTCTGGTGCGGTTGATTGCCGACACTGCTGAACGCTCCCGGGCGTATGAATCCCTGAGCCCATTGCGTGAGCCGCTGGAGCAATTGGTCGCGCGCCTGCAAACCGTGACCATTGGGTTGTTGACCGATCTGGCGCAGGGCAAGGTCAACAGCAGCCTGGCGAATTCGGCGCTGTACCTGAAAGTGTTCGGGCACACGGTGATTGGCTGGCGCTGGCTGGAACAGGCGATCCGTGCCGAGGAAGGGTTGGCCAAGGGGCATGCGGCGGATGTGGCGTTCTATAAGGGCAAGTTGCAGGCGGCGCGGTATTTTCTGACGTGGGAAGTGCCAGGTTGCCAGCATGAACTGACGCTGCTGGAGGCGCGGGATGATACGTGCCTGGGCATGCGGGATGAGTGGTTCTGATCCAAGCCCTATGTAGATGCTGAAATCCATTCGCGAGCAGGCTCGCTCCCACATTGGGACTGCTTATCCCTGTGGGAGCGAGCCTGCTCGCGAAGGCGTCAGCTAGAACAATACTTGCGTCAGCTCAACTTGAATCCACCCATCTGCCGCGTCAGGTCATCCGCCAACTGCTGCAGCATCTGACAATCCTCTCGACAAGCCCTCACTTCACCCGCCGTCGCCCGCGCCAGATCGGAAATCCCCTGCACGTTACGGTTGATCTCTTCCGTCACCGCCGACTGTTCTTCAGTCGCCGTCGCCACTTGGTGATTCATGTCACTGATGCGCTCGACCTGCCCGGTAATCGCCGTCAGCGACGCACCGGTGCGCTGGCTCGACTCAACGCCCGTGCCCGTCGCGGCCTGCCCGGTACGCATCGATGACACAGCGTTTTCCGCGCCCTGCTTGAGGCTGCCGATCATTTGCTGAATCTCATCGGTCGACGCCTGGGTACGTCGCGCCAGCGTGCGCACTTCGTCAGCTACCACGGCAAAACCACGGCCCATATCGCCGGCCCGCGCCGCTTCGATGGCCGCGTTCAGCGCCAGCAGATTGGTCTGCTCGGAGATGCCGCGAATCACCGCCAGCACCTGATCAATCGACGCCACCTGGTGCGCCAACTCGCCGACCGCCCCCGCCGCGAGGCCAATCTCATCTGACATGCTTTCAATATGCCGAATCGAACCGCCCACCACTTCGCGCGCCTTCAAGGCTTCGTCCCGTGCTGTCTGCGAGGCGAACGCCGCATTACCGGCGTTCTGCGCGATTTCCTGTACGGTCAGGCCCATCTCGTGAACGGCGGTGGCGACCATGTCGGTCATTTCCTGCTGACGGCCGGAGCGTTGTGCGGTGTTATCAACCACCTTCGCCACTTGGGCGACGGCGGTGCGCAGGCGTTCGCTGGTGGTCAGCACTTCAGCAATCATCCCGCGCTGGCTGTCCAGAAAGCGGTTGAAGCCCCGGGCGAGGTCGCCCAGTTCATCGGCGCGGCCAGAATCTAACCGGTGGGTCAAATCTCCACCACCGCTACCGATGGCCACCAGCGCTTCTGTTACCTGGCGAATCGGTCGTACCAACCCACGAGCCAGCAGCACCACCAATCCGAGGCATACCAAGGCCACCAACAGGCCAATGCCGCTGCTCATCCACATGGCTTTTCGGGCTTCGGCGTAGATCTGCGATTGCGGCACTTCGGCCACCAATGTCCAGCCCAAATCGCGCAATGGCAGGCTGAACGCCAGAAAGTCTTCGCCGTCGCGCTGGAAGCTGCTGTTCACGGCGGTTTTTTGGCCGAGTACAGCCTGCGCCGCCTGAGGACCGATTTGCTCGGAAAGGGTGCGTTTACCGCTGAACTGCGCCTCAGGGTGCACCTGGATCAAGCCATCGGAACGCACGAGATAGACCTTGCCGCGTTCGCCGAAACTAAAATTGTGGATCAGTTCCGACAGCTCTTTCATGCTCAGGCCGAGCCCGGCAATGCCGACGGTTTTGCCAGCGCTCTGCACTTTCAGGTCGATGAACAGCGCCAATTCGCCCGTGGCGACGTCGTTGTCGATGTTCAGGGTGCGTGGCTGGTGGCTGTCGACAAAGGAATAGAACCAGGCGTCCACCGGGTTCGCTCGGCTGAGGGTGCGATCCAGGCCTTTTTCGGTGTAGTAGTGGTTGGTATCGGTGCCGACGATCAATGCTGTAAAGGCTTTATGTTCGGCGCGGATGCCTTCCAGATACTGCACGAAGGCGGCCGTTCTCGAAGGGTCTTCACCGTTGGCCAGCCAGTCGCGCACCATGCTGTTGCTGGCGATGTCCTTGGCGGCGGTGAGGGGCTGAACGAGAATGCGCTCAATGTCGTTGCGCGTTGCTTCAATGCTTGACGGCAGCGCCTGATCGACCAGATAGCTCTGAGCGAGACGGTTGACCACGAGGGTATAAATGCCAACGACAATCAGAATGCTGACCAGCAGGGCGGTGCCCATACTGAGGATCAACTGCCACTGAATACTGCGACGCCAGAACTGCATGGGAACACCCCCAAGGAATAAGTGGCTGAAACACTGCAACAGCCGTGCCGATTGTATACAACCCAGTCGACAATCTATTCCTTGGTGGTGCGCAATCCCGTCAACCCTGATTGATGGTCTTGGCGATGGTCTCGACCGTGGCGCTGACTTGCTCTTGGTAACGCTCGAGTTCCTGCTGGTGCTGCTTCTTCATTTCGATCTGCTGCGAGCACAGATTCATGGCCGCCAGCACCAGCAGACGGTCACCGATCAGGGTCGGGTATTTGCGTTTGGTGTCGGCCAGGGCAGCCTTGAGCATCATGGCGGCGTCCAGCAGGGTCTGTTCCTCCCCTTCCGGTGCCTTGATCGAATAGTCCTCCCCCAGAATCGAGACGACTTTTACCCCTGCTGTGCCGTGATTCATGCGCTGACGGGACCGGCGGTGACTCGCTCAACCAGAGCCTGGATACGTGCGGCAGTGGCGCCGTGTTTTTCTTCCTGCTCCATCAGGTTCAGTTGCAGGCTCTCGTTTTCATCCTTGGTCTGGGCCAGTTCGGTGCGCAGGGTCTGATTGGTTTCCAGCAAGGTCTGGTTCTGTTGCACCAGGTCGCTGACGAGCTGTTCCAATTGGCTGAGGGATGCTTCCAACATTTTGATATTCCAGGCGTTTTTCAAAGGGCGCGTACGATAAAGAAAAGTCGTCTTGGGCGCCAGGGTTAAACCGGCGCAAGGCCTTGATTTTCCTGGCGGCCGACCGTTCCTGCGAGTGTTAAAGACTATGAATGGCGGATCTGGTTCCTGCACTTCGTCGCCCGACCACGGATGCGGCAAAAGCGCACAGGGGGTCAAGACTTTAGTCGCATGACCGATAAGTCATCCATACATACGTTTCAGTCCGCATGGATGCGGCCCTATTTCGGTAGCCCGCCATGTCCCTTCGCAATATCAATATCGCGCCCCGCGCGTTCACCGGCTTCGCCCTCATCGGCGCCCTGATGCTGATTCTCGGCATCTTTTCCCTGAACCAGATGAGCAAAATCCGCGCAGCCGGCGAAGACATTGCCAACGCCAGCGTGCCGTCGATCAAGAGCCTCGACGAATTCACCCAACTGAGCCTGCGCCTGCGCGTGTTGTCGTACCGCCTGCTGCTCAACCGCGAACCGGACGTGCAGCAGAAGACGTTCGAACTGTTCGACATGCGCAACCGCCAGATCGCCGATGCGCAAAAGGTTTACGAACCATTGATCGCCAGCCCGGAGGAACGCGCCGCTTACGACCAGTTTTTGCAGTTGCTGGGGCAGTACCGTCAACTTGAAGACCGGATGAAAACCCTGTCGCGCAACAATCAGGTGGATGAACTGCGGGAGTTGCTCAACAAGGATCTGCTGACAAACTCCGAAGCCGTGAATACCGCATTGACGCGTCTGCTGGACATCAACTCCGAGCAAGTCGCCGAAACCAATCAAGGCGCCGCCGACCAGTATTCGATGTCGTTCAATCTGGTCGTGACGTTGCTGCTGATCGCCAGCGGCCTGACCGTTCTGTTCGCCTGGCTGTTGACCGTCAGCATCACCAAGCCGATCGCCAAAGCACTGAATGCAGCGGAAACCATCGCTGAAGGTAATCTGACTCAGCCGATCCACGTTGATGGCACCGATGAAGCCGGGCGCCTGCTCGCGGCCATGGAGAAAATGCAAAGCAAGCTGCGCGACACGCTCCAGCGCATCTCCGGCTCGGCCACACAGTTGGCTTCCGCCGCCGAAGAATTGAACAGCGTCACCGACGAAAGCGCCCGTGGCCTGACTCAGCAGAACAACGAAATCGAACAAGCCGCCACCGCTGTCAACGAGATGACCAGCGCCGTTGAAGAAGTCGCACGCAACGCCGTCAGCACCTCCGAAGCCTCTAAAGAAGCCACCACCTCCGCCGGTGACGGACGTGATCTGGTGCAGGAAACCGTCAGCGCCATCGAGCGCATGAGCGCTGACGTCCAGAGCACCGCGACGTTGATCGGCGACCTGGCCAACGAGTCCCGCGACATTGGCAAAGTGCTCGACGTGATCCGTGGCCTTGCCGACCAGACCAATCTGCTGGCCCTGAACGCCGCTATCGAAGCCGCCCGTGCCGGTGAAGCCGGTCGCGGCTTTGCCGTGGTGGCCGATGAAGTGCGCGCACTGGCCCATCGCACGCAGCAGTCGACCAGTGAGATCGAACGCATGATCGGCAGCATCCAGACTGGCACCGAACACGCCGTGGATTCGATGCGCAACAGCACCGAGCGCGCCGAGTCGACCCTGAACATCGCCCGCGGCGCCGGCCTGTCGCTGGACACCATCAACACCGCCATCGTCGAAATCAACGAGCGCAATCTGGTCATCGCCAGCGCCGCTGAAGAACAGGCGCAGGTCGCGCGGGAAGTGGATCGCAACCTGGTGAACATCCGCGATCTGTCGGTGCAATCGGCGACCGGGGCGAGTCAGACGAGTGCGGCGAGTAATGAGCTGTCGCGGTTGGCGGTGGATCTGAACACGATGGTCGGGCGGTTCAGTCTGTAAAAACCAAAAGCGAAAGATCGCAGTCTTCGGCAGGCTGCGATCGGTTGATCTAATCCTTTTTGACATCACCACATTTCAACGGGTTAGAATCGCTGGCACGCGGACTGCATGGTCAGTTCGTGCCCGTCTTTATGCTTCTGGAGTACTGCCTTTGAATGCGACGACCATCAACAGCCTGTTCTTGATCGGCGCGTTGCTGGTGGGTGCGAGCATTCTGGTGAGCTCACTTTCGTCCCGTCTGGGCATTCCGATTCTGGTCATCATCCTCGCGGTGGGCATGTCCGCCGGGGTCGATGGCGGCGGCATTATCTTCGACAATTACCCCACGGCTTATCTGGTCGGCAACCTCGCCCTCGCGGTCATTCTGCTTGATGGTGGCTTGCGTACACGGGTGTCGAGTTTCCGCGTGGCGTTATGGCCGGCGCTGTCGCTGGCGACGGTCGGGGTGTTGATCACCACCGGCCTGACCGGTATGGCGGCGGCCTGGCTGTTCGACCTCAACCTGATTCAAGGCTTGTTGATCGGCGCCATCGTTGGTTCGACCGACGCCGCCGCCGTGTTCTCTTTGCTCGGCGGTAAAGGCCTGAACGAACGGGTAACCGCCACCCTCGAAATCGAGTCCGGCAGCAACGACCCGATGGCGGTTTTTCTCACCGTCACGCTCATTGACATGCTCGCCAGCGGCCAGACCGGCCTGCACTGGAGCCTCTTGACGCACCTGATTCGAGAATTCGGCATCGGCGGCGTCATCGGCCTTGGCGGCGGCTGGGTCATGTTGCAACTGGTCAACCGCATCAACCTGGCCGCTGGCCTGTATCCGATTTTGGTGATCGCCGGCGGTCTCGTCGTGTTCGCCCTGACCAACGCCTTGCATGGCAGCGGTTTCCTCGCCGTTTACCTGTGCGGCCTCGTCATCGGTAACCGTCCAGTGCGCAGCCGCCACGGCATCCTGCACATGCTTGACGGCATGGCCTGGCTGGCGCAAATCGGCATGTTCCTGGTGCTGGGCCTGTTGGTCACCCCGCATGATTTGCTGCCCATCGCCCTGCCCGCGCTGGGTCTGGCGCTGTGGATGATTCTGTTCGCGCGGCCGCTGTCGGTGATGGTCGGCTTGCTGCCGTTCAAGGCATTCCATGGGCGGGAAAAGGTCTTTATTTCCTGGGTCGGATTGCGCGGCGCGGTGCCGATCATTCTCGCGGTGTTCCCGTTGATGGCCGGCCTGCCCGATGCTCAGCTGTATTTCAATTTGGCGTTCTTCATCGTGCTGGTCTCGCTGCTGTTGCAAGGCACAAGCCTGCCGTGGGTCGCCAAACTGCTAAAAGTCACGGTTCCGCCGGAGCCCGCGCCGATTTCCCGGGCGGCGCTTGAAGTCCACGTCACCAGCGAGTGGGAGCTGTTCGTTTATAAGCTCGGCGCGGAGAAATGGTGCATCGGCTCCCCCCTTCGTGAGCTGAAAATGCCCGAAGGCACCCGTATCGCAGCCCTGTTTCGTGGCCAGCAACTGCTCCATCCGTCGGGTAGTACGGTGCTGGAAGTCGATGATTTGCTGTGTGTTATCGGCCATGAACACAACCTTCCGGCCCTGGGAAAACTGTTCAGTCAGGCGCCGCAACGGGGACTCGATTTGCGCTTCTTCGGCGACTTCGTACTCGAAGGAGACGCCCAACTCAAAGCGGTTGCCGCCCTCTACGGGCTGCCGGCCGAGGGCATCGATCCGGACATGACCCTGGGACGCTTCATTGCCCAGAAAGTGGGGGGTGCTCCGATCGTTGGCGACCAGGTGGAGTGGAACAACACTCATTGGACGGTTGCGGTCATGGACGGGAACAAGATCGGCAAAGTGGGCGTCAGATTCCCCGAAGGAAGTCGCCCGGGCCCCGGACTCTTCCTCTAAACTGCGTCCACTCTCACTTGCTTGACCGGTCTCTATGCCTACCCTGCGCTCCTATTTTGTTGCGGCCCTGCTGGGGCTGACTCTTTTTGTCGGCCCGCTGTCGGCCGCCGAACCACCGTCCACCGATACCGTACAGGCCAGCCTGGACAAGATCGCCGACCGCAAACTGCCGGAAGCCGATCAAAAAGCCCTGCAAAGCGTTTTGCAAAACACGCTCACCCAACTCAACAGTCGACGTGACTACGAGCAAAAGCTCACTGACCTCAAGCAGCAACTGGCCAGCGCCCCGCGCCAGACGCTTGAAAGCCAGCGCGAACTGACGCGTTTGAAGGCCACCAATGTCGTGCCGGTGGCGCAGCGCTTTACCAAGGAGTCGATCCAGCAACTGGAGCAGATGCTCACGGATCGCTCGACCCAGCAAAGCGATCTGCAAAAAGCCCTGGCTGACGCCAACAGCCTGATCATCACCGCGCAAACCCGTCCCGAGCGCGCCCAGGGGGAAATCGCCAGTAGCCAGACGCGCATCCAGCAGATCAACAACACCCTCAAGCTGGGCAAGGACAACGGCAAAAACCTCAGCGGCGAGCAACGCGACCAGCTCAATGCCGAACTGGCCGCGCTGAACGCTTTGATCCCGTTGCGCCGTCAGGAACTGGCCGGCAACAGTCAGTTGCAGGATCTGGGCAACGCCCAGCATGACTTGCTCACGGAAAAATCCGACCGACTGGATCGCGAGATCCAGGAACTGCAAACCCTGATCAACCAGAAACGTCTGGCCCAGTCTCAGGAAACGGTGACCCAGCAATCCATCGAAGCGCAAAAATCCGGCAGCAGCAGCCTGCTCGCCACCGAAAGCGCGGCCAACCTCAAGCTCTCCGACTATTTGCTCAAAAGCACCGACCGCCTCAATGAAGTCACCCAACAGAATCTGCAGACCAAGCAGCTACTCGACAGCGTGACCCAGAGCGACTCGGCCCTCGACGAGCAGATCAACGTGCTCAAGGGCAGCCTGCTGCTGTCGAAGATTCTCTACAAACAGAAACAGGCGCTGCCGCGACTTAAGGTTGACCGCGACCTGGCGGATCAGATCGCCGACATTCGTCTGTATCAGTTCGAAGTCAGCCAGCAGCGTGAACTGCTGAGCAATCCCACTGCTTACGTCGACAACTTGTTGTCCACACAGCCTCCGGAACAAGTGACCCCGCAACTGCGCAAAAGCTTGCTGGATCTGGCCAACACTCGCGCCGACCTGCTGGAACGCTTGAACCGCGAACTGAGCGCGGTGCTCAACGAATCGATCACCCTGCAACTCAACCAGAAACAACTGCTGAGCACCGCGCAAAGTCTGCGCGCCACCCTCGACGAGCAGATGTTCTGGATTCCCAGTAACAAGCCGCTCGACACCGAATGGATGCGCGGCGTGCCGGAACGCTTGAAACGGCAGATCGATACCCTGCCGCTGGCTTCGAGCCTGAGCGAACTGACCGACGGCCTGACTCAGCGGCCCTTGCTGTTCCTGCCGCTGGCCCTGCTGATCGGCGCACTGCTGTGGCGTCGCAAGCACCTGTATGCACGGTTGAACAAAGTTCACCAGGACATCGGCCACTTCAAGCGCGACAGTCAATTGCACACGCCGCAAGCGATCCTGATCAATATTTTGCTGGCCATGCCGGTAGCGTTAGGCCTGGGCCTGTGCGGACTGGCGTTGCAGATCGACGCCCGAGGACAAAACGCCAACATGGGCGCTGCGCTGCTGCAAATGGCCCAGGCCTGGCTGGTGTTCTACACCGCGTACCGGATTCTCGCGCCGGCCGGCGTCGCCGAGTTGCACTTCCGCTGGGAAAAACCCCAGGTCGAATTCCTTCAGGGCTGGGTGCGCCGACTCGGGCTGGTCGTCATGGCGCTGGTCGCCGTGGTGGCGGTCGCTGAGCTGCAACCGGCGGCGCTGGCCGATGACGTGCTCGGCATGCCGGTGGTGTTGACCTGCTACGCCTTGATGGCGTGGCTGCTCAGCCGTCTGCTGATCAGCAGCCCGACTCACAAAAACGCTTCGCTGTTCCGCAAGGCCGTCGGTGTGATGTTCACGGCACTGCCGATCGCGTTGTTCGTGGCGGTGTGTTTCGGCTACTACTACACCGCGTTGAAACTCAGCGACCGGCTGATCAACACGCTGTACCTGCTGATGTTCTGGCTGGTGATCGAAGCTACATTTGTCCGTGGCCTCAGCGTCGCGGCGCGGCGCCTGGCTTACCAGCGTGCGCTGGCGAAACGGCAAGCGGCCAAGGAGGCCGGCGACGGCGAAACGGTGATCGAAGAGCCGACTCTGGACATTGAAAAGGTCAACGAACAGTCTCTGCGCCTGATCCGTCTGGCCTTGCTCGGCGGCTTCATCGCCGCGCTGTACTGGGTCTGGTCGGATCTGATTTCGGTGTTCTCGTATCTGGACAACGTCACCCTTTACGAATACACCAGCGGCACCGGCGCCAACATGAGCATGGTGCCGATCAGCATCGGCGACATGCTTGGCGCGGTGATCATCATCGGCATCACCTTTGCCCTGGCGCGTAACTTGCCGGGCCTGCTCGAAGTGTTTGTGCTGTCCAAGCTCAATCTGGCGCAGGGCAGCGCCTATGCGACGACAACCTTACTGTCCTACGTGATCGCCGGGATCGGCTTCGTCTCGACGCTGTCGACCCTCGGCGTGAGCTGGGACAAGTTGCAATGGCTGGTGGCGGCGCTGTCGGTCGGCCTCGGTTTCGGCATGCAGGAGATCTTCGCGAATTTCATCTCCGGCATCATGATTCTGTTCGAACGCCCGGTGCGGATCGGCGACACCATCACCATCGGCAACCTGTCGGGCACGGTGAGCAAGATCCGCATCCGCGCCACGACCATTACCGACTTCGACCGCAAGGACATCATTGTCCCGAACAAAACGTTCATCACCGGGCAACTGATCAACTGGTCGCTGACCGACACCATCACCCGCGTGACGCTCAAGCTCGGCGTGGACTACGGCTCGGATCTGGATCTGGTGAAGGAATTACTGCTCAAGGCTGCCCGGGAAAACCCGCGCGTGCTCAAGGAGCCCGAGCCGCATGTGTATTTCCTTAACTTCGGCGAAAGCACCCTCGATCACGAACTGCGCATGCATGTACGCGATCTGGGTGACCGCAACCCGGTGCTGGATGAAGTCAACCGCTTCATCAACCGCGAGTTCAAAAAGCAGCACATCAACATCTCGTTCCGCCAGATGGAGGTGTATCTGAAGAACCTGCAAGGCCAGGAATACAAGATGGTGCCGGTAGAGCCAGAAACGAAAACCATCGCGCCGCTCGTCGATGGGCAGAAGCCTGCGCAGGAACCGCCGGTTTCCAAACTCGACTAACCCGTATGATCCCAGCAGAATGCTCGGACATTCTGCTGGAGTCGGCCCTTGAAAGCCCTCGACGAACTGATCTTCGACAACCGCTTCGCCCGCCTCGGCGATGCGTTCTCCGCTCACGTACTGCCCGAGCCGATCGACAATCCACGCCTGGTCGTTTCCAGCCCTGCCGCGCTGGCACGGCTGGACCTCGACCCGGGGGTGGCCGAAACGCAGGAATTCGCCGAACTGTTCGGCGGCCACAAGTTGTGGGCCGATGCCGAACCGCGCGCGATGGTCTATTCCGGTCATCAGTTCGGCGGCTATACGCCGCAACTGGGCGACGGCCGAGGCCTGTTGCTGGGCGAGGTCTATAACAACGCTGGCGAGCATTGGGACTTGCACTTGAAGGGCGCCGGGCAGACACCGTTTTCACGCATGGGCGATGGCCGTGCGGTGTTGCGTTCGTCGATCCGCGAATTCCTGGCCTCCGAAGCCCTGCACGCGCTGAACATTCCGACGTCACGCGCCGGCTGCGTGATCGGCTCCGACACCCCGGTCTGGCGTGAAAAACAGGAACGTGCGGCCATGGTGCTGCGCCTGGCACCAAGCCATGTCCGCTTCGGCCACTTCGAATATTTCTACTACACCAAACGCCCCGAACAGCAGAAAGAGCTTGGCGAACACGTATTGGCGATGCACTTTGCCGAATGCCTGGAGCAGCCGGAACCGTATCTGGCGATGTTCCGTGAAATCGTCGAGCGTAACGCCGAGCTGATCGCCAAATGGCAGGCTTATGGCTTCTGTCACGGGGTGATGAACACTGACAACATGTCGATCCTCGGCATCACCTTCGACTTTGGCCCGTATGCCTTCCTCGATGACTTTGATGCCAATTTCATCTGCAACCATTCCGACGACCAGGGCCGCTACTCGTTCAGCAATCAGGTGCCGATCGGCCAGTGGAACCTCAGCGCCCTCGCCCAGGCCCTGACGCCGTTCATCAGCGTCGACGCCCTGCGCGAAGCACTCGGCCTGTACCTGCCGCTGTTCCAGGCGCACTACCTCGACCTGATGCGCCGCCGTTTCGGCTTCACCACCGCCGAAGACGACGACCAGAAACTGCTCGAAGACCTGCTGCAACTGATGCAAAACAGCGGCGTCGACTACACCCTGTTTTTCCGCCGCCTCGGCGATCAATCAGCGGACCAGGCCATCGCCCGTCTGCGCGACGACTTCGTCGACATCAAGGGCTTCGACGCCTGGGGCGAACGTTACATCGCCCGCGTCAGCCGCGACGGCAACGCCGATCAGGAACAGCGCCGCACGCGGATGCACGCGGTCAATCCGCTGTACATCCTGCGCAATTACCTGGCGCAAAAAGCCATTGATGCGGCAGAGAGTGGCGACTACTCAGAGGTGCGCCGGCTGCACGCGGTGCTGAGCAAGCCGTTCGAAGAACAACCGGGGATGGAGAGCTACGCGCAGCGGCCGCCGGAGTGGGGCAAGCATTTGGAGATCAGTTGTTCGTCTTGATTCGGGTCAGACAAAGACGTCTACCGGCAGATTGAAACGCTCCGCAAGCCAGCGAACCTGTCGAAGGTTGAGCTGGCGTTTGCCACTCAGGATTTCGGAAACGACCGACTGGGTTCCGACACCGGGGAGGTCGCTTTGGGTCATGCCATGCTCGCGCATCAGATACCCCATAACCTCATAACCCGGTGGTTTGGGCGCTGGGTGATGTTCAAGATCCCACGCCTCGATCCAGTCACCGATGATGTCCACCAGCCCCATCAAAGGGTGGGATTCATCATCGCCGGTCATCTCTAGCAACTCGTCAACCGCTTGTACCAGTGTGTCGTAGTCGTCTTCACTTTTCGGTTTGCGCAGCAATGGCGCCACGAACTCCCAGTGCTCGGCGGCTTTTTTGATCAGAACACTCATGCTTTCCCCTCCTTCCACTTACCGCGGTCATATTCTCGGTGATCCACCACACACTTGATGTAGAGTTTTTGCGGTCGGTATCTGACCCAGGCGATCAACCTAAGCTTATTGCCGCCAATATCGAAAATATGAAACTCGCCCACCTGTCGATTGCAGGCAACAACGTCTTCATCGCGGCAAAGTCTGAAGGTGTGCTTGCTTTCGCCAATTCGAGCCAATGATCAAGTGCCGTCGCCGCGTTCGGCCACCTGACCTTGGCTTCGCGTATTCGTTTTGCAGTGGTGACATGCATGCAACATCCTTATCGCATTCTGCTATGGGGAGTTAATCACAGATCAAAATTATCGCAGGTTGCGATATCGACGAGCAGACCAACGGGCTCGCGGCCTACGACTCAGCCTAGATTCCGAGACGAAGACTGCACGATTGAAAATATGAGCAAACGTCTCCAACTAGTGGTTATCGGTTTTCCTCTGGAATTTGATCATGACCCATCCTCTCCTCATCCCCTGCCCCCACTGCAACGGCCTCAACCGCATCCCCGCCGAACGCCTGGGCGATCAGCCGAAATGCGGGCGCTGCAAGGCTGAAGTCCTGCTCAGCAAGCCGTTTGACTTGAAACAAGGCGATTACACCAGCCAGATCAAGGGTGATCTGCCGTTACTGGTAGACGTCTGGGCCGAATGGTGTGGGCCGTGCAAGTCGTTTGCGCCGGTATTTGAGCAGGCGGCTGCGCAGTTGGCTGGCAAGTGTCGCTTGGCCAAGCTCGACAGTGAGGCGAATCAGCAGTTGTCGGCACAGTTGGGGATTCGCTCGATTCCGAGCCTGATCCTGTTCAAAGACGGCCGGGAAGTAGCGCGTCAGAGCGGCGCTTTTCCGTTGCCGCAGCTGATGGCGTGGTTGCGCAGCCAAGGAATCTGACACAACACAACCTACCGTAGGAGCGAGCAGGCTCGCTCCTACGATGATTTTCAGGCGTTTTCGAGCAGGTTATGCAGTTCGACAAACTGCTGAGTCAGCTTGTGCCGTGGATCAAGGTGGATCAGCGGCGTGCTCGCCTGATGTGATTCGCGCATGCGTACCGAGCTGGTCAGATACACCGGCAGCACCGGCAACCCTTCGGCAATCAGTTCGTCAAGGATCTGCTGCGGCAGGCTCGCCCGGGCCTGGAACTGGTTGACGACGATGCCTTCGACTTCCAGCCCTTCGTTGTGGTCATCCTTCAATTCTTCGATTTCCGCCATCAAGCCGTACAAGGCCTGACGCGAGAAGCTGTCGCAATCGAAAGGAATCAACACACGATCAGCGGCAATCAACGCCGATACCGCATAGAAATTCAGCGCAGGAGGCGTATCGAGATAGATTCGCTCGTAATCTTCGGACAACTCATCCAGTAATTTTCGCAGCTTGTTGATCTTGTGCTTGGCCTCAAGCTTGGGCTGCAGATCGGCGAGTTCGGCGGTTGCGGTGATGATATGAAGGTTGTCGAACGGGGTTTCGTAGATATCCGCCTGGTTCTTCTTCGAAAATGGCCCGGAAGACAGGGTCTGCTTGAAGAAATCAGCAATGCCCATCGGTATGTCATCACCGGTGAGGCCGGTCAGGTATTGAGTGGAGTTGGCCTGGGAATCGAGATCCACCAACAGCGTGCGATAGCCCTCGCTGGCGCTGACCGCCGCCAGATTGCAGGCAATGCTCGACTTGCCCACGCCACCTTTCTGATTGAACACCACACGCCGCATGACTAAACCTCCGTGTATCAAAGAATGACCGAGTGTAGATGCCTGCGAGACCGCTTCGCTACCTTGATGCGACACGGACTACAGGCTCATCGGGAAATGCGTCGGCAAAGCGGTGTAAAGGCCGCCAACGATTCAAGAGATGACTGACAGACACCCCCCGGCGAATCTGGATAATGGCCAAATGATATTTTTCAATGCACCGCTCAGTACATTTTGCTGAGCAAAATGTAACCAACGTTTGCTACACGCCCGTCTCACCGGGATAATGCGCGCCACTCGGCGCCCTGCGTCACGTCAGGTCGGCCATGGCTTTGGCGATTCACTCGCGTCATAACAAGCCCGCAGGGGCGGGAAAAATCCGTGATCAACTTCAACATCGCCCAATGGCGCGCGTGGGCCCCGGGGCTCGATAGCGTGGAAGCCTGGCAGGCCTGGAGCCGACAGCCGGTCGTCCTCCAGCGCAGTGATGCCGCGCCCGATGTGTCGTTTCTCCCGGCCATGCAGCGGCGGCGTCTCAGCCGGTTGGCGCGCATGGCGTTCAGTGTGGGTTGGCCACTTGCCGACGGTCGGGAAAACCTGCCGCTGGTCTTTGTCTCCCGTCACGGCGAAACCCCGCGCACTTTCGAGATTCTCAGCGACCTGGCGAACGAGCAACCCCTGTCGCCGACCCAATTCAGCCTTTCAGTGCATAACGCGATCATTGGCTTGTGGTCGATCATGCGCGGCGAAACAGCTGAAATGACCGCGCTCGCCGCCGCCGGGGACGGATTGGAAAACGGCATGCTCGAAGCGGCTGCCCTGCTGAACGAAGGCGCCCCGGCCGTGCTGCTGGTGATCACTGAAGAGCAGCCGCCCGAAGCCTATTCGGCCTGGATCGACGACGTGCCGTTCCCTTACGCCGTTGGCCTTTTGCTCACGCCGGGTACCGACTGGCGGCTGACCCTGAACAGCACGACAGAAGCACTGTCCAAACCGCACTGGCCCCACGCGCTGAACTTGTTGCGCGCCCTGCTCGGCCAGCGAACCCTTTGCCAACATGCCTGGAAAAATCGTGTATGGACCTGGCAACGCAACCCGTAGCCGATAAGCCTCGCGACGCCTACTACTGGCGTCTGCTGGCCACTGCCGCAAGTTTCGCGCTCTTCGGGCTCGGCGGACTTTGCCTGCGATTGATGGTGTTTCCGCTGCTCGGGTGCTTGCCGGGTGATGCGCAGACGCACCGGCAGCGGGCGCGGCGAATGGTCAGTCAGTTGTTCTGGTTTTTCGTCCGGTTCATGGCGCGAACCGGCGTGCTGACTTATGACATCCAGGGCGCCGAGCGTCTGGGCCGCCCCGGGCAGATGATCATCGCCAACCATCCGTCGCTGATCGACGTTGTATTCCTGATCGGGCTGGTGCGTCACGCCAACTGCGTGGTGAAGAAAACGCTGTGGGAAAACCCCTTTACTCGCAGCCCGTTGCGCCGCGCCGAGTACATCAGCAATGACGGCAGCATGGACATGCTCGACGCCGCTGCCAATGCCCTGAAGAACGGCCAGACCCTGATCATTTTCCCCGAAGGCACGCGTACCCAGCCGGGTCAGGCCCCGTCCTTTCATCGGGGCGCGGCAGCCATTGCCTTGCGCGGTGCGAAGATTCTTACGCCGGTGATCATCAAGGTCAGCCCGACCACATTGACCAAGGCCGAACCGTGGTATCGCATCCCGATGCGCCGCGTGCACTTCAGTTTTCGTGTCGGGGCCGATATAGACCCACAGACCTTTGCCGCGCAAGGACCTGCGCCGCAGGCTTCGCGCAAGCTCAACGACTATTTGCATCAATTTTTCATTAAGGAGCTCGCCGAAGATGAGCGATCTGAATCGTGACATAAAACTGTTGATCATCGACGCCCTCGGCCTCGAAGACATCAGCGCCGAGGACATCGGCGACAACCAGACGCTGTTCGGCGAGGGCCTGGGCCTGGATTCCGTGGACGCACTGGAGTTGGGCCTGGCCATCCAGAAAAAGTACGGCATCAAGATCGATGCCGATGCCAAGGACACCCGCAACCATTTCTCCAACGTGGCCAGCCTCGCGGCATTCGTCACGGCAAAAAAGGCAGCTTGAGACCGGACCATGCAAACTCGTGACGATATCTTCATTACCCTGCGTGACGCTTTGGTCGAACTGTTTGAGCTGGAGCCTTCGCGCATCAGCCTCGAATCGAACCTGTATCAGGATCTGGAAATCGACAGCATCGACGCGGTCGATCTGATCGATCACATCAAGCGCCAGACCGGCAAGAAAATCGCCGCCGAGGAATTCAAGTCGGTGCGTACCGTCGGTGACGTGGTCGACGCGGTGTCGCGCCTGGTTCAACCGACCGCATGAGCCGATTGATCGGCCTCGGCCTGCTGCTGGCGGGCCTGCTGTATCCCTTTGCGGTGTATTTCGGCATGGAGCATTTTGCGCCGTGGCAGTTCGGCCTGCTGCTGGGCAGCCTGTGGCTGGCCCGCGCACTGACCGGCGAGCGCAAGCCCGGTAGCGTGTGGATGGCGGTGGTCGCGATTGTGTTTTGCCTGCTGCTGGCGTTGTTCGACAGCCCGGTGCTGTTGCGGTGGTATCCGGTGCTGATCAGCGGTTTCATGCTGGCGTTGTTCAGCCTGAGCCTGAAATACGGCACGCCGATGGTTGAACGTCTGGCACGTTTACGCGAGCCGGAATTGCCGCCCCAGGCCATCCCCTATACCCGCCGGGTCACTGTGGCCTGGAGCGTGTTTTTCTTTTGCAACGGTTTATGCGCCGCCCTCCTCACCCTGTGGGCGCCGCTGGATTGGTGGATGTTGTACACCGGCCTGATCTCCTACGGACTGATCGGCCTGATGTTTGCCATTGAATGGCTAATACGACAACGGGTAAGAGGCCGCCGATGAATTGGATAAAACTTGAGCAGTTGTTGCTCAAGGAACTGCCGCGACGCGCCGTGACCGTCGCGCCGGCATTGGATCACGCACAGCTGCGTGAGCAGGCGCTGAGCCTCGCCGCCGGTTTGCAAGCCCAAGGCGTAAAACGTCTGGCGGTGCATCTGGACGATGCCGCCGAGCTCGCGATTGCGCTGCTGGGTGCCTGGCGCGCAGGCGTCAGTGTGTTGCTGCCTTCGGATCTGCAACCGCAAACTCGCCAGCGCTGGTCAGGTGACGTCGATCTATGGCTGACCGATCAGGCCGGCGATGCGCATTTGAGCGACTTGCGACAAGAACCGCTGGCCGAAGCCGAACTGAATCTCGACCGCTGCACCTTGAGCCTGTGCACCTCCGGCTCCAGCGGCGAACCCAAGCGCATCGACAAAACCGTGCGGCAACTGGCCAATGAAGTCGAAGCGCTGGAGCAGCTGTGGGGCGCGGATCTGGGTCAGGCCTGCATCATTGGCAGTGTCGCCGCACAACATATTTACGGCCTGCTGTTCCGCGTGCTGTGGCCGTTGTGCGCCGGGCGCCTGTTCGTGCGCAAACAACTGGCGTTTCCGGAAGACTTGCAACGCGCCAGCCGTGAATGTCCGGCCTTCGCCTGGATCGCCAGCCCGGCGCTGCTCAAGCGCATGGGCGACAACCTTGACTGGCCGGCCCTGAGCGCCGTGCGTCGGGTGTTTTCCTCCGGCGGCGCGCTGCCGGCCGATGCCGCCGTCAGCCTGCATCAAAGGCTGGGCCAGTGGCCGACGGAAATCCTCGGCAGTTCGGAAACCGGCGGCATCGCCTGGCGTCAGGGCGAAAGCCTCTGGCAGCCGTTCGCCGATGTCGAACTGAACCAGGACAGCGATGGCGCGTTGCTGATTGCCTCCTCGTATCTGCCCGCCGGGCATGTCGAACACACCGCCGACGCCGCGCGCATCGAGGCCGATGGCCGCTTCGAACTGCTCGGCCGGCTCGACCGCATCGTCAAACTGGAAGAAAAACGCGTTTCCCTGCCGATGCTCGAACAAGCGCTCATGGCTCATCCGTGGGTCGCCGAAGCGCGGCTTGGCGTGGTGCAGGAAAACCGTGCCTCACTCGGCGCCTTGCTGGTGCTCAATGACGCCGGCCTGTTTGCCTTGCGCGAACAGGGCCGTCGTCATCTCACTGAAACCCTGCGCCTGTACCTGAGCCAGCACTGCGAAGCCATCGCCTTGCCTCGACGCTGGCGGCTGGTGCGCCAATTGCCGCTGAACACTCAGGGCAAACTGCCCCAGGCACAGGTCGACGCCTTGTTGCTCGCGCCTCGGCCGAAACTGCCGGAAGTGCTCGACCAGCTGGAAACCGACGGTGAGTGGAACCTTCAATTAAGCGTTCCGCCCGACCTGGCGTACTTCAGCGGCCACTTCCCGAAAGCGCCGGTTTTACCCGGCGTGGTGCAAGTCGAATGGGCGCTGAAGCTCGGCCAGCAATTGCTTGGCCTGCCTGGCACATTTGCCGGGATGGAAGTGCTGAAGTTCCAGCAATTGGTGCGTCCCGGCGATGAAATCCAGTTGCACCTGCGCTTCGACCCTGAGCGCGGCAAGCTGTATTTCACTTTCCGCAATGACACGGCGACCTGCTCAAGCGGCCGGATATTGCTGGGAGGTAGCGATGCGTAATCTCGGTGAGTGCTGCGCACTCAATCGCGAGCAGGCTCGCTCCTACAATGGCCCGCGCCAATCCGTGCGGGAGCGAGCCTGCTCGCGAAGCAGTCACTGCGGTCCATCGGGAGTGCCCCATCATGCATAACCCCTGCGCCGTGATCCCGGTCTACAACCACGAAACCGCGATCACCACCGTGGTCGAGGCCCTCCTCGCCCAAGGTCTGCCGTGCATTCTGGTGGATGACGCCAGCAGCAAATCCTGTGCGGCGGTGCTGGATGAATTGGCCTTCCGCGACAACGTGCATCTGGTACGTCTCACCGCCAATCAGGGCAAGGGCGGCGCGGTGATGACCGGGCTGCGTGAAGCGGCGCGGCTGGGTTTCAGCCATGCCTTGCAGGTCGACGCCGATGGTCAGCATGACTTACAAGACGTCGCCCGTTTCATCGACGAATCACGCGCCCACCCCGAAGCGTTGATCTGCGGCTATCCGCTCTACGACGCCAGCGTGCCCAAGGGTCGCTTGTACGCGCGCTACCTCACCCACGTCATGGTCTGGATCAACAGCCTGTCGCTGCAAATCCGCGATTCAATGTGCGGTTTTCGCGTGTATCCGCTGGCGCCAACTCTGGCGGTGATCGACTCGGCAAAAATCGGCAAGCGCATGGATTTCGATTCCGACATCCTCGTGCGCCTGTCGTGGCGCAACCAGCCGATGCGCTGGCTGCAAACCAGCGTTCACTATCCGCTGGACGGCGTGTCGCACTTTCGCCTGTTCCACGACAACGTGCTGATTTCCAGCATGCACACGCGGCTGTTCTTCGGCATGTTGCTGCGCATCCCGGTGATCCTCTGGCGACGGTGGCGCACATGACGACCAGGGGCGATAAAAACCACTGGGCCGACCGCGAAGAACGCGGCAGTTTCCTGCTGATGAAATTCACCGCGCTGGCGGCGAAGGTGTTGGGTCGACGCCTGTTGAGTCCCTTGCTGTACGGCATCGTTCTGTACTTTTTCCTGTTCGGTCGCACCGCGCGCCGCAGTGCCTGGCAATACCAGCAGCGCCTGGCCGACTGGGCCGGCCGCAGCGATCTGCGCCCAAGCCATTGGCGAGTGTTTGGCCAGTTCATGGCGTTTGCCGACTCCCTGCTGGACAAGCTCGACGTGTGGAATGGCAAGCTGCGCATCGAGCAGATCGAAATCATCGACCCGGCGCTGTTGCGCAACCAACTGCGTGGCAGTCGCGGGCAACTGCTGGTCGGCGCGCACCTGGGCAACCTCGAGGTGTGCCGGGCACTGGCCGAGATCGGCGAAAAGGTCACGATGAACGTGCTGGTGCACACCAAGCACGCCGAACAATTCAATCGTTTGCTGGGCGAAGCCGGGGCGACCAATCTGCGCCTGATTCAGGTCAGCGAACTGGATCCGGTGATCATGCTGCAACTGCACGAACGCCTGGAGCGCGGCGAATGGCTGGCAATTGCCGGCGATCGCGTGCCGCTGCACGGCGGACGCAGCGTGACCGTGGACTTCCTCGGCCATCCCGCGCCATTCCCGCAAGGCCCGTGGCTGCTGGCCGGTCTGCTGAAATGCCCGGTCAACCTGCTGATGTGTCTGAAACAACCCGACGGCCACTATCGCCTGACCCTCGAACCCTTCGCCGACGCCGTGACGTGGAAGCGCAGCGAGCGCGAGCAGGTCATTCATCAGTGGACGACCCGCTATGCCGAGCGCCTGAGTCACTATTGCCTCGAAGCGCCGCACCAATGGTTCAACTTTTACCCATTCTGGAAGACCGATGACGACGCCAAATCTTGAGCCGGTAACCTTCGGCGAACGCCCTCTGCGCATCGAAGACGTGCTGGCCTTGGCCAACCGTCAGGCGCCCGTGCAGTTGCAGAGCGATGCCGGTTATCGCCAGCGCATCGCCAAGGGCGCGCAGTTTCTTGATTCGCTGCTGGACAAGGAAGGTGTGATTTACGGCGTGACCACCGGGTACGGTGATTCCTGCGTGGTCGCGGTGCCGCTGCATCACGTCGAGGCGCTGCCGCGTCATCTCTACACCTTCCACGGTTGCGGACTGGGCAAACTGCTCGACGCCCAAGCCACCCGCGCGGTGCTGGCGGCGCGATTGCAGTCGCTGTGCCATGGCGTCTCCGGCGTGCGCGTTGAACTGCTTGAGCGTCTGCATGCGTTTCTTGAACACGACATCTTGCCGCTGATCCCGGAAGAAGGCTCGGTCGGCGCCAGCGGCGATCTGACGCCGCTGTCCTATGTCGCCGCGACCTTGTCCGGCGAGCGCGACGTGATGTTCCGCGGCGAGCGCCGTGCGTCCGTCGACGTACACCGCGAACTGGGCTGGACGCCGCTGGTGCTGCGTCCCAAAGAAGCGTTGGCGCTGATGAACGGCACCGCCGTCATGACCGGCCTCGCCTGCCTCGCCTACGCCCGCGCCGACTACCTGCTGCAACTGGCCACGCGCATCACCGCGCTCAACGTGGTGGCGCTGCAAGGCAACCCCGAACACTTCGACGAGCGCCTGTTCGCCGCCAAGCCGCACCCGGGGCAGATGCAAGTGGCCGCATGGCTACGCAAGGATCTGGCGATTGATGCGCCGACCGCGCCGTTGCACCGTTTACAAGATCGCTACTCCCTGCGTTGCGCACCGCATGTGCTGGGCGTCTTGGCCGACAGCCTGAACTGGCTGCGTTCGTTCATCGAGATCGAGCTCAACAGCGCCAACGACAACCCGATCATCGACGCCGAAGCCGAGCGCGTGCTGCACGGCGGGCACTTCTACGGCGGCCATATCGCCTTTGCCATGGACAGCCTGAAAAACCTCGTCGCCAACGTTGCCGACCTGCTCGATCGTCAGCTCGCGCTGCTGGTGGATGAGCGGTACAACCATGGCTTGCCGAGCAACCTGTCCGGTGCCAGCGCGGATCGGGCGATGCTCAATCACGGCTTCAAGGCTGTGCAGATCGGCACCAGCGCCTGGACTGCCGAAGCGCTCAAAAACACCATGCCGGCCAGTGTGTTTTCGCGCTCTACCGAATGCCACAACCAGGACAAGGTCAGCATGGGCACCATCGCCGCCCGCGATGCGATCCGTGTGCTGGAGCTGACCGAACAAGTCGCCGCCGCCACCCTGCTCGCCGCCAATCAAGGCGTCTGGCTGCGCGGTCGCGATGAGGACGCACGTCCGTTGCCGCCAGCCCTGGCCGCCATGCACGAACAACTGGCCGT
This sequence comes from Pseudomonas syringae, assembly GCF_021605415.1. GTDB lineage: Bacteria > Pseudomonadota > Gammaproteobacteria > Pseudomonadales > Pseudomonadaceae > Aquipseudomonas > Aquipseudomonas syringae_S. Next base: position 11,438 of record NZ_WKEQ01000031.1, on the reverse strand, counting down.
CGACTTCCCGCCGGTAATCGAAGACCGCGCACTGGAAGGCGAATTGCGCCTGTGCCTGCAACGCATCGCCGCGCAACACTGGAGGCTGCATGCGTAGCGCCGGGGTGTTGCACGCCGACACGGAAATCCTCGTGCCGTTCTTCGACGTCGACACCATGCACGTGGTCTGGCACGGGCATTACGTCAAATACCTCGAAGTGGCGAGGTGCGCGCTGCTCGACAAGATCGGCCACAACTACACCGACATGGTCGCGTCCGGTTACGCCTGGCCAATCATCGACCTGCAACTGCGCTACGTGCGCGGCGCGGTGTTCGGTCAGCGCCTGAATGTGCGAGCCAATCTGGTGGAATGGGAAAACCGACTGAAGATCAATTATCTGATCAGCGACCTGCAAACCGGCGAGCGCCTGACCCGCGCCAGCTCCGTGCAGGTCGCCGTCGAGGTGAGCAGTCGCGAAATGCAACTGGTGTCACCGAAAGTCTTCACCGAAGCCGTGGAAAGGATGCTGCGATGAACAGAGTTTTCAGATGTTTGGGGGTGTCGGTACTGCTGGGTTTGTCGTCGCTGGCTCACGCTTTCGACCTGCAACAACTCAGCGCGCAACTGGCGAAGCCGGACGTGATCCACGGCCGGTTCGTACAAGAAAAACACCTGCGCGCCTTGCCGCAGCCGCTGGTCAGCCAGGGCACGTTTGTCCTCGCGAAAAACCACGGATTGCTCTGGCTGCTGAAAACCCCGCTGCAACAGGATTACCGCATCACCGCCAACGGCATCGCCCGGCGTGATGGCAGTGGCTGGCAAGTGCTGCCGAGCAAGAGCGCCGGGGCCGAGCAGAACCGCTTGTTCCTCGCGGTGCTGCAAGGCGACAGCAGTGGTCTGCAACGGGACTTCGACTTGTCCCTGAGCGGCGACGCTCAGCAGTGGAAACTCACCCTGACGCCCCGCTCCGTGTTGCTCAAACAAGTGTTCAACCAGATCAACATCGACGGCGGCGCGCTGGTGCAGACCATCGAACTGCTGGAGACACAGGGCGACAGCACCGTGTTGCGCATGCAGGACAGCACGGCCGAGCAACCGTTGAACGACGCGGAGCAGCACGACTTTGCTGAATGAACGCAGGCTGCCGTGGCTGTTCCTGATCCTGCTGCTGGCAGTCGTCGCGCTGGGCGGCTGGCAGTGGCGCAACGGCGCGCCGCTGTCGGCCAACCTGATGGAACTGGTACCCGGCACCAGCCCTGACGCTCTGGAACTGCGCGCCGAACAACGCATGCAGGAACCGCTCAATCGCGAAATGCTGGTGCTGGTCGGTCACGCGGATCGCCAGCAAGCGGTCGCGATGGCACAGACTCTCGGCGAGCAGTGGCAGTCCAGTGGACTGTTCGAAACAGTGCAGTGGAACCTGCAAGCGGATCTGCCGACCCTGCGCACGCAATTGCTGCAAGGGCGGCTGGCGATGCTTTCGGCGGATGACCGTGAGCTTTTGATCAAACAGCCGGACGCCTTCATTCAACAACGTGTGCAAGCGCTGTTCGACCCCTTCGCCGGTTTCAGTCTGGTGCCGAGCCAGGACGATTGGTTGGGTCTGACCGGCCGCATCCAGAACAGCCAGCCGCAACACGGCGCGGTGCAACTGGACATCGGCAGCGGCGCGCTGATCGCCGAGGCCGAAGGCAAGAGTTGGGTGCTGTTGCGCGCGCGCACCACCGGCAATGCGTTTGATATGAACCTGCCGCTGCAAGTCGCCGACCTGCTGCAACACAGCCGCGATGAAGCGGCCACGAAAGACGTTCAACTGCTGGCCGCCAGCGGCTTGCTTTATGCCGCCAACGGTCAGCAACAAGCCACCCGCGAAATGACCTGGGTCGGCGGCGGCGCCGCGATTGGCATCCTCTTGCTGTTGCTGTTGGCATTCCGTCGCTGGCGAGTGTTGCTGGCGTTTGTGCCAGTGCTGGTCGGCATGCTGTTCGGCGCGGTGGCGTGCGTGGCGCTGTTCGGCCACATGCACGTGATGACGCTGGTGCTGGGATCCAGTCTGATCGGCGTGGCGGTGGACTACCCGTTGCACTATCTGTCGAAGAGCTGGAGCCTCAAGCCTTGGCGCAGTTGGCCGGCCTTGCGCCTGACGCTCCCCGGGCTGACGTTAAGCCTGACCACCAGCGCCATTGGCTACCTGGCGTTGGCGTGGACGCCGTTTCCAGCGCTAACCCAGATCGCGGTGTTCTCTGCCGCCGGTTTGCTTGGCGCGTATTTGTCGGCGGTATGCCTGCTGCCGGCGCTGCTGCAAAACGTCGAGCTGCGCCCGGCGCAGTGGCCGCTTAACGTGGCCGAGCGGTTGCTGAGCCTGCGCGAGGCCCTGCTCGAACACGTAAAAACGCCGGTGCTGCTGGCCGTGCTGATCGCCTTCTGCGTCGGCGGCCTGTTGCAACTGGACACTCGCAACGACATTCGCCAGTGGGTTGGCGCCCCGCAACGCTTGACCGATGAAGCGCAGACCATCGCACGCATCACCGGGTATCAGCCGACCAGCCAGTTTTTTCTCGTGCGTGCCGCCAATCAGCAGCAATTGCTGGAGCGCCAGAGCGCCCTCAGTGAGCGTCTGGATCAACTGGTCAATCTCGACAAGTTGCAGGGTTTTCTGGCGCTCAACCAACTGGTCAGCCCGCCACAACAACAAGAGCAAGTCCGCGAAGCGCTGACTGCGCTGCCGCAGCATTGGCAGCCATTGCTCGACCTCGGCGTTCCAGTCGCCGCGCTGCAAAACGAACTTGAGCAATTGCAGAACTTGCCCGTCGAAGACATCGACGCTGCGCTCGCCGGCCCGCTAGGCGAGCCTTATCGCACGTTATGGCTCGGCCCGACCGAGGAAGGCGTGGCGGCGATGGTCAGTCTGCAAGGCTTGAACAACCCGGCGCTGTTACGGGTGCAGTCGCTGGATCTGCCCGGCGTGGTGCTGGTCGATCGTCTCGGCGAATTGAACAACGTTTTCGCCGCCACCCAGGTCAGCGCCGCCGAACTGAAACTCGCGTCCTGCGTGCTGATCGTGCTGGTGCTGATGCTGCCATTCGGCCTCGGTGGTGCTTTGCGCATCGTCGCCCTGCCGCTGCTCGCCGCGCTGTGCAGCCTCGCCAGCCTCGGTTGGCTGGGGCAGCCGCTGACCCTGTTCAGTCTGTTCGGCCTTTTGCTGGTGACGGCGATCAGCGTCGATTACGCGATCCTTATGCGCGAACAGGTCGGCGGTGCTGCCGTGAGTCTGCTCGGCACCCTGCTGGCGGCACTGACGACCTGGCTGTCGTTCGGTTTGCTGGCGGTATCGAGCACGCCAGCGGTGAGCAATTTCGGTTTGTCGGTGAGCCTCGGCCTGGCGTTCAGCTTTATCCTCGCGCCGTGGGCCGGACGTCACGTCCACGCCGCGAAAGTCGTGGAGTCGGCAGCATGATGGTCGTCCTGTTCTGGTTGATGGCGCTGGCGCTGTTCGCCGTGGCGATTCGCGTCGGTCGGCATTTCGGTCTGATCCCGATTGTCAGCCAGTTGCTGCTGGCGAGTTTCGGTTTGCCACTGCTGATGTTTTTCTGGGTCGAACCGGGCTGGCAATTGAGCGGCGCCGCACTGGTCGCGCCGACCTGGTTGAAGAACCTTTACAGCCTGAGTTTCGCGCTGTTGCTGGGGCACATTCTCAGCGACGTGATCGACCTGCGTCTGGATCGCCAAAGCGTGAAAATCGCCGTGCCGAGTTTTCTGGTGCCGTTCGCCTGTGGTCTGGCGATGGCGATGTGGCTGCTGCCGGCGCAGCCGTGGATCAGTTCGTTGGCCATCGGTCTGGTGTTCGCGATAACGGCGATTCCAGTGCTCTATCTTTATCTGCGCCACATCGATTACCCGCCCGCTGCGACCCGGCGTCTGGTGCAGACCGCGATCCTCATCGACCTCACATGCTGGACGCTGTTCGGTTTCGCCCAAGGCAGTCTGCACCTGAGCAGCCTGCTGATTCCGCTGGCCGGTGCGTGCGTGCCGCTGTTGATGTGCGTGCTCCGGCTGCGTCAGCCACTGCTGCACAGCGGGGTTTTCTTCGCGCTGCTGATCGTGGCCGAACACTTCAAGCTCAACGCCCTGATTTTCGGCATCGGTTATCTGCTGTGCATGGCGGCGATGAAAGTGCCGCTGGTGCTGCCGTTGCCTGCGCGGTGGATGAACCGGTTACAGACGTGGTTTGCCATCCCGTTGATTCTTACTTTCGGCATCGTCCAGATCGACGTACACAGCGCGCTCGCCAGTCTTGACGCACTGCAATGGGCGGCGCTTCTATGTCTGCCGATTGCCAGCAAACTGTTCGGCAACTGGCTCGGCCTCGGCTGGGCCGGTGCGTCGTTCGCCGGGGCCAGCCGCTGGCGCGAAAGCGTGCTGCTGAACATTCGTGGCCTGAGCGAAATCGTTTTTCTCAACCTGTTGTTGCAACAACAGCTCATCACACCAGCGCTGTATTTCGCGCTGATGCTGATGGGCCTGATCGCGACGCTGCTGCCGGCGCTGGCCGGCATGCATCGCGCAGCCCTGAATATCCCCGTCGCTCAAGCAAGGAGCACCCGTGCCAATCGTTGAAATGGAATCCCGTCAGGTTGTCGTCATCGGCGCCGGGCCGTCCGGCGCCATCGCCGCCGCGCTGCTCAAGCGTCGCGGTCATGACGTGCTGGTGATTGAGCGCCAGCACTTCCCACGGTTCTCCATCGGCGAAAGCCTGCTCAGCCACTGCCTGGACTTCGTCGAAGAAGCCGGCATGCTCGACGCCGTGAATGCCGCCGGGTTCCAGCGCAAGACCGGCGCGGCCTTCGCCTGGGGCGAGCGTTACAGCGCCTTTGATTTTGGCGACACCTTTACCGGTGGCAAACCGACCACGTTCCAGGTACAACGCGCCGATTTCGACAAACTGCTCGCCGATCAGGCGGCATTGCAAGGCGTGGAAATCCGCTACGGCGAAGCCATCGTCAGCGTCGATTTCGACCTGGCGAAGCCGCAGCTTGATGTGTTGCGCGAAGACGGCAGCCAGTACCGCGTCGAAGCCGAATTCGTGCTTGATGCCAGCGGCTACGGCCGTGTGCTCTCGCGCTTGCTGGACCTGGAAGCACCGTCGAATTTCCCGGCGCGCCAAGCGGTATTTACCCACGTTGAAGACTGCATCGACACCCCGGCCTTCGACCGCGAAAAAATCCTCATCACCACCCATCCCGAGCATCGCGACATCTGGTTCTGGACGATCCCGTTCAGCAACGGTCGCTGCTCGGTGGGCGTAGTCGCCGACGCCAGGCATTTCGCCGGCCGTGACAGCGATCTCGACGAATGCCTGCGCGGTTTCATCGCCGAGACGCCAAGCCTGTCCGGCGTGCTGAACAACGCCGTATGGGACACCCCGGCGCGCGCGCTCGGCGGTTACTCGGCCAACGTCAAAACCCTGCACGGCCGGGGTTTCGCCCTGCTCGGTAACGCAGCGGAGTTCCTCGACCCGGTGTTTTCCTCCGGCGTGACCATCGCCATGCGCTCGGCGAGCATGGCGGCTGCAGTTCTGCACCGTCAGTTGCAAGGGGAAGCGGTCGACTGGCAAACGGAATTCGCCGAACCGCTCAAGCGCGGCGTCGATACCTTCCGTTGCTACGTTGAGGGCTGGTACGCCGGCACCTTCCAGGACGTGATTTTCTATGAGCAAGGCTCCGCAGACATTCGCCGCATGATCTGCTCGATCCTCGCCGGATACGCCTGGGACGAACGCAACCCGTTCGTCAGCGAATCGCGTCGACGCTTGAAAATGATCTCCGAACTCTGCGCACAGGACGCCTCATGACTTACCTGAGCGACAGCTACGTCGAAGAGACCCGATTCGGGTTCTGGTTCCTGCGCAGCCACACCTGGCAGCACCACGTCCTGCGGGTGGCGATCAATGATCTGCGCAGCCTGTTCAGCGAGCCGTTGCCGGTCGATCCCGTGTTGCTCGATGCCGGTTGCGGCCAGGGAAAGTCGTTCCGTTACCTACGCCAGACGTTCGCCCCGCAGCAACTGATCGGCGTTGATGCCGATCCGCAGAGCCTTCAGTTGAGCGCCGAAGAAGCCACGCGACTGGGCTTCGACGTGCAACTGATCGGCAGCGATTGCGCGACCCTTGCAGTGCCGGACGCCAGTGTCGATCTGCTGTTCTGCCACCAGACGTTTCATCATCTGGTCGAACAGGAAAAAGCCTTGGCCGAGTTCTATCGCGTGCTCAAGCCTGGCGGTTATTTACTGTTCGCCGAATCCACCGAGGCCTACATCGATACCTGGGTGATTCGCTGGCTGTTCCGCCATCCGATGCACGTGCAGAAAAGCGCGGCGCAGTACCTGGAAATGATTCGTCAGCAAGGTTTCGAATTCGCCGAGCAAAACGTTTCGTACCCGTATCTGTGGTGGAGCCGCTCAAAGGATTTTGGCCTGCTCGAACGCACTGGATTGCGCAAGCCGAAGCCGTTTGGGCAGCGTGAAGAAACACTGGTGAACGTGGTGGCGCGCAAGCCACTGGCAGGTGATCTGTGATGCAACACAGTCAATCTGTGTACACAGAACCCTGTGGGCGCTGGCTTGCCAGCGATAGCGGAGTGTCAGCCACCGCAGGTGGTGAATGTGATGGCGTCATCGCTGGCAAGCCAGCGCCCACAGGTTCTGCGGTGTTGCGCTTATTTGTATTCCTCTGTGCGCTGCTGCTCAGTGCCTGCGCCAGCCAGCCACCGTTGCCTGTGGAGAACCCGACCCTCGCCCTGCCGCTGCAATTGCACATCGAGCGCGAACAGGCCGACCAACGTCAGGACTGGCTCTTGGTGATTCAACAAGAAGGACAAGGCATTCGCTGGTCGATGATGGATCCGCTAGGCATTCCGCTGGCCCGGCAAAAGCTCATCGACGGGCATTGGCAGGCCGACGGTCTGCTGCCGCCCAATCCTGAAGCCCGAGAGCTGTTTGCCGCGCTATTGTTCGCCCTGACGCCCTCCGGCGAGGTGGCGCGCAATTACCCTGAGGCATCGCAACAAGACAATCGACGCTCGCTGCACATGCGCTGGAACATCCGCTATTCACAGCCTCAACGCTTTGAACTGGAACTACCCAAAGGCCCGCACTACCGCGTATCCCCTCTCAACGAGCCGACGCCATGACCGCTTATCTGAATGCCCTCGGCGTGATCTGCGCCCTCGGTCGCGACAAGCAAAGCGTGGCCCGCCGCTTGTTCGCCGGTGACTGTTCCGGCATGCGCAGCGAATCCGGCTGGGTGGCGGAGCGTGAATTGCCGGTAGCGGCGGTGCGCGGTGAATTGGCGCCGATCCCGGCGGCGCTGGCGAACCAAAGCAGTCGCAACAATCAGCTGTTGCTCGAAGCGGCATTACAGATCCGCGACGACATTGACCACGCGATCCGCACTTACGGGCATGATCGCGTCGGCGTGGTGCTCGGCACCAGCACCTCGGGCATCGACGAAGCCAGCCGTGGCCTGGCCCATTACATCCGCGACCACGCGTTCCCGGCCGATTACGACTATCGCCAACAGGAACTCGGCGCCCCGGCGAACTTCCTCGCCGACTGGCTGCAACTGAGTGGCCCGGCCTACGTGATCTCCACCGCGTGCACCTCCAGCGCCCGCGCGTTGATGAGCGCCCGCCGGTTGCTCGATCTGGGCTTGTGCGACGCCGTGCTGTGCGGCGGCGTCGACAGTTTATGCAAACTGACCCTCAACGGGTTCAGCGCGCTGGAGGCGGTGTCCGATGCGCGCTGCAATCCGTTCTCGATCAACCGCAACGGCATCAACATCGGTGAAGCGGCGGTGCTATTCGTGATGAGCAAGCAACGTGGCGACGGGCCGGCGATTGCCCTGCTGGGTGCGGGCGCCAGTTCCGATGCGCATCATATTTCTGCCCCGGAGCCGACCGGTCGCGGCGCGCAGCAAGCGATGCACCAAGCCCTGGATCAGGCTCAAATGCACGCCTCGCAAATCGCTTATCTGAACCTGCACGGCACCGCCACTCAACACAACGACGCCATGGAAAGCCTGGCGGTCGCCGCCCTGTTTCCAAACGGTGTGCCCTGCTCGTCAACCAAACCGATGACCGGCCACACCCTCGGTGCGGCTGGCGCGCTGGAAGCCGCGTTCTGCTGGATGAGCCTGAGCGCCGAAAACACTGAACACGCGTTGCCGCCCCATCTCTGGGACGGTGAGGCCGACCCGGCGCTGCCCGCGCTGAAGTGGGTGACCGCCAACGAGCGCCTGACGTCCATTGCTCCCCGCTACCTGATGAGCAATTCCTTTGCCTTCGGTGGCAACAACGTCAGCCTGATTATCGGAGACGCCCCATGACCGACTGGCCGCTCGCCGAACTACTGCCCCACGCCGGCGACATGATCCTGATCGACGACATCCTCGATGTCGACGACGAACAGATCCGCACCCGGCTGACGGTCAGGCCCGACGGTCTGTTCAACCTGCCCGACGGCAGCCTGCCGGCGTACCTCGGCATCGAGTTGATGGCGCAGAGTGTCGCGGCCTTCGCTGGTTGCCACGCGCGGCGCAAAGGTGACCCTGTGGCGCTGGGTTTTCTGCTCGGCACACGCAAATTCGAATGCAATGTCGAGGCGTTTCCGGCCGGCAGCGAGCTGGTCATCCATGGGATTCGCTCGCTGGAAGACGACAACGGCATGGGCGTGTTCGAATGCCATATCAACGCGCCCGGCATTCATGCCAGCGCCCGGCTCAATGTGTTTCGCCCGCCGCAAGCGGCGCAATATCTTCAACAAACGAGGGAGTCGAACGATGACTGAATCCGTACTCGTCACCGGCTCCAGCCGTGGCATCGGCCGCGCAATCGCCTTGCGCCTGGCCCAGGCCGGGCATGACATCGTCCTGCATTGCCGCAGCGGCGTGGCCGAAGCGAACGCCGTCAAAGCCGAAGTCGAAGCGCTGGGGCGCAACGCCCGTGTGTTGCAATTCGACGTGGCCGACCGCGAAACCTGCAAAAGCATTCTTGAAGCCGATGTTGAAAACCACGGCGCCTATTACGGCGTTGTGCTCAACGCCGGGCTGACCCGCGACGGTGCTTTTCCGGCACTGAGCGACGACGACTGGGACGTGGTGCTGCGTACCAATCTCGATGGCTTCTATAACGTGCTGCACCCGGTGATGATGCCGATGATTCGTCGTCGCGCCGCCGGACGCATCGTCTGCATTACCTCGGTGTCGGGGCTGATCGGCAACCGTGGCCAGGTCAACTACAGCGCGTCCAAAGCGGGTGTGATCGGCGCGGCGAAAGCGTTGGCGATCGAACTGGGCAAGCGCAAGATCACCGTCAATTGTGTCGCCCCGGGCCTGATCGACACCGCCATGCTTGATGAAAACGTGCCGGTTGAAGAGCTGCTGAAAATGATCCCCGCACAGCGCATGGGCACGCCCGAAGAAGTGGCCGGTGCAGTGAATTTCCTGATGTCGGCGGAAGCGTCGTACATCACCCGCCAGGTGTTGGCGGTCAACGGAGGGTTGTGCTGATGAAGCGCGTCGTCGTCACCGGCATGGCCGGCATCACCTCATTGGGCAGCGACTGGGACACCATCGCCGGCAACTTCGCGGCCAATCGCAGCGGCATTCGCCGGATGGACGAGTGGGATCGCTTCAGCGAACTCAACACGCGCCTGGCCGGCCCCATCGATGATTTCAAGGTGCCCGCGCACTGGACGCGCAAACAACTGCGCAGCATGGGCCGGGTTTCGCGGCTTGCCGTCGGTGCCGCTGAGCTGGCACTGGCCGACGCCGGGCTGCTTGGCGACGCCTCGATCAAGGATGGGCGCATGGGTGTCGCCTGTGGTTCGTCCACCGGCAGCACCGATGAAATCAAAGCGTTCGGCAACATGCTGCTCAACTCGGTGGCCGAAGGCCTCAACGCCAACTCCTACGTGCGGATGATGCCGCACACCACGGCGGCCAATATCAGCATTTTCTTCGGCCTGACCGGCCGTTTGATTCCGACGTCCAGCGCCTGCACCAGCGGCAGCCAGGGCATCGGCTACGCCTACGAGGCGATCAAATTCGGTCGTTTGCCGCTGATGCTCGCCGGTGGCGCCGAAGAGCTGTGCCCGACCGAGGCCATGGTGTTCGACGCGCTGTACGCCACCAGCCTGAAAAACGATGCACCGCAAACCAGTCCGCGTCCGTATGACAAGGGTCGCGACGGCCTGGTGATCGGCGAAGGCGGCGGCATGCTGGTGCTCGAAGAGCTGGAACATGCCCTGGCCCGTGGCGCGCACATCCACGCCGAAATTGTCGGTTTCGGCAGCAACGCCGACGGCCAGCACACCACCCGCCCGGAACTCGTGACCATGCGCCGTGCCATGGAACTGGCGCTGGAAGATGCCGGCCTGACGCCTGATGTCATCGGTTACGTCAACGGCCACGGCACCGCTACGGAACAGGGCGACATTGCCGAAACACTGGCAACCAGCAGTTTGTTCGGCGAACGCATGCCGATCAGCTCGCAGAAAAGCTTCCTCGGTCACACCCTGGGCGCCTGTGGTGCGCTGGAATCGTGGTTCAGCATCGAAATGCTCAACCGCGATCAATACGTGCACACGTTCAATCTCGACGACGTCGATCCGCACTGCGGCAAGCTCGATTATCTGCGTGGCGAATTCCGCCAGATGAGCCACGAATACGTGATGAACAACAACTTCGCTTTCGGCGGGGTCAACACATCGTTGATTTTCCGTCGCTGGCGCTAAACCTGTCGGTCAAGGAGACCACCATGCGTTTGAAACAACTCGCTGCAGCCACATTGCTGATCGCCGCCGTATTGCCCGGCATCAGCCAGGCCCGCGACACCGCGCTGTACCTGCCCTTCGACAAAGTCGTGGCTGAAGCCATCAAAAGCGGCAAGATCGACGGCAGCGTCAAGTTCTACCTGGCCGGCAACAAGCCTGCCGGCAAAGTCACCGTCGTCGCCCCGGCCGTCGTGACCAACAAGAAAACCAACGCCTTCAACAAAACCGACGAAGTCGCCTGCGAATGGGTGCTGCAATCAGCACTGATCGCCCTGCACGACTCCGCCAAACAGGCCGGCGCCAACGCCGTGACCGACATCGTCAGTTTCTACAAACGCAACGAACGCAAGGACGCGAGCACCTACGAATGCCACGCTGGCGCGATCATGGCCGGTGTTGCACTGAAGGGCGACCTCGCCAAGGTCAACTAAGACTCGTATCCGTGTCGGAGCTGCAGCAGGCTCGAGCCTGCAACAGCTCCGACAGGGGTAGAAATCCGCAGCACATTTCATATTTGCGAACCGTCCTACTCAGGTCTGGGATCGCCCCTACATAACATCCCCGGCAGCCTTGCTAACGTGCCCGCCATTCTCGCGAGCACAGACCAGGGACGGTTTGGATACCGCGCTTC
>NZ_WKEQ01000030.1 GCF_021605415.1 Pseudomonas syringae | reverse complement strand
GTTGTATGCGGCCTGGTTCAGGGTTCGGCGGGAGTCTTGATTTGGGGGCCTATCCGTTTCTTTGGGGGGGCGGCTGGCGGGTTTCGCGCTGACGGCCGAGTCACTCTCTCCAGACGCCCGGAATGCCGGCCGACCAGTTTCCGCAGCTCCTACCGGGGGCGTGTTGCGATTCCAAATGGCGCCCAATAAAAAGCCCGCTGAACCGGTAGGGGCAGCGGGTTTTTTGTGGAGGCTGGAAGTTACAGCGTCCCGAACACTTTCTTCGCCAGACTGGTCGCCGCCGCAGCCGGGTTTTTGCGCAGCGTTTCTTCCTGTTTGCCGATCATTTCGAACAGGCCGTTCAGTGCTTGTTCGGTCACGTAACTTTCGATGTTGGCGCTTTTGGCGTCGACGACGCCCAGGGTCGCGGCCTGGCCGGCGAATGAGTTGTACTGTTTGGCGAGGCCGACCTGGTCGGTGGCTTGTTTGACGATGGGCAGGAACTTGGCGCGGATTTGTTCGCGGCTGGTTTTGTTCAGGTATTGGGTGGCGGAGTCGTTGCCGCCGCTAAGGATGCCTTTGGCGTCTTCCACGCTCATTTTCTTCACGGCGTCGACGAGGATCGGCTGGGCCTGCACCACGGCGGTTTCGGCCGCTTTGTTCATGCTGGTTTCCAGTTGGTCGACCTGGGCGCCCATACCGAACGCTTTCATTTTGCTGGCGACTTTGCCGAGTTTGCCCGGCAGTTCGATTTTCACGTCCGGGTTGTTGCTGAAGCCGCCCGGTGTGCCCAGTTGCTTGACGGCCAGTTGCGCGCCTTGAGTGAGAGCGTCCTTGAGGCCGCCGGAGGCATCTTTCTGCGACAGGTCACTGAACGACAGAGCCAGGGCGCTGGTAGAGATCATCAGGCCCGCGCACAGGCCGGCGAAGCGAAGGGTAGGGCGGAGCATGGCAGCTTCCTTTTTCCGAGTGTTCAGGATTGATTCAACGGACGGGGTCGACACGAATCTGCAACGACTTGCGATCCTTGCCGTCCAGTTCAACGGCGCGGTTTTCGGTGGTGATGAACATCAGTTCGCCATTCACCTCGATGCGTGCGCTGATTGAATAGCGATGGCCGGGTTTGACTTGCGCGGCGTCGTAACTCAAGTGAAACGGCAGCGGCACTTGGCCTTTGACCGGGCCTTTCTGCTCGTCGAGTACCACGGCGGGAGCGTCGGCCAGGGACACGTCTTGCAAGCTGACGCTCAAGGTTGCGTTCGGTGGCAGTGCGATGCGTTGCAGGTAGAAGACTTCACCCTCGATGCTCGCCTTGGCCGTCGGGGAGGTGGATTGGCAGGCGCTCAGCAGCGTAGCGGCCGCCAGCAAGATTATTTTTTTCATCGAATATCTCCATTCAATGTGGGAGCGAGCCTGCTCGCGAATGCGGTGCATCATTCAGCATCGGGGTTGTATGACATACCATTTCGCGAGCAGCCTCGCTCCTACAAGTTATTCGTTTCGGGTTGTGCAGCGGGTTGGTCGGCGGCATCTTCACTGCGATGCAGCGCCACCTGCCGGATCGACAAGCGAATGTCCGCCGGCAACACGCGTTTGGCCGCGCCTTCGGCCAACTCGCCGAGCAGTTCGTGATAAGACAACTTGCCGGCCTCGTCGCGACGCAAAACATCCAGGTCGAGCATCGTCTGGATGAAGTGGCGGAACAGGCTCTTGTCGAAGAACTCCGGGGCGTTGAGGCCATGCAGGATCGACAGGCGCTGGGCCATAACGGTGCAGAGATCTTCCAGTTCTTCGGCGCTGATGCTGTTCTGGCCGCTATTGAGCAGCAACGACACGGTCATGTAGAAGCGCTGCAAAGTCTGGGCGATGCTTTTCGACAGCAGGGTCAGCAGCACGAAGTGCCGTGAGCTCGGCGCCGGACGCAGGTAGACGTTGTGTTCGAAACGCAGCAAACCTTGCTCGACGAACGCCTCCAGCCACTGATCGACCACGCCATCGAGTTCGTCCAGCGACCAGCGGATAAACAGTTCCGATTGCAGATACGGATACAGCGCACGGGTATAGCGCAGTATCTGTTCGCGGCTCATGCGCGAAGTGCTCTGGAAGAAACTCGCCAGCAACGCCGGCAGGGCGAAGATGTGCAACACGTTGTTGCGGTAGTAAGTCATCAGGACGGCGTTTTGCTCGTCCAGATAAAGAATCTTGCCCAGCGCATCGTTTTGCTCGGCGAGCAGATCCATGTCCTTCACATGTTCGATCAGCGCCCGGCCATCGCCTTCCGGCAACGTGGTGTGCGGCGAATACGGGACTTTACGCAGCAGCGCCAGATAAAGATCCAGCACCCGCGCCATCGCCCGGTCGTCCAGCGCCAGACGCGTGGTCGACAGTAGCGCCAGTGCGACGAGATTGACCGGGTTGATCGCGGCGGCTTCGTTCAGATGCCGGGCGACTTTCTCGCCCAGACGGTTGGTGGTTTCGTTGAGCCACGCCGGCTTGAACTGCGGGCCAAGCTCCTGCTGACGCCAGCCCGGTTGTTCGCCGTCGAGGAATTCCGCCAGTTTGATCGGCTCGCCGAAGTTCACCGCGACCTGGCCGAAGCGCTGTTTGAGCGCGCCGATGACTTTGAAAATGTCGAAGATCGACTCTTTCTTCTTGGTCGCGCCGCGCAGTTCGCCCAGGTAGGTACGCCCTTCGAGCACTCGCTCATAACCGATGTACACCGGCACGAACACGATCGGCATGCGCGACGAACGCAGGAAACTGCGCATCGTGATCGCGAGCATCCCGGTTTTCGGTTGCAGCATGCGCCCCGTCCGCGAACGGCCGCCCTCGACGAAGTATTCGACCGGGAAACCTTTGGTGAACAGGGTGTGCAGGTATTCATTGAACACCGAGGTGTACAGCGGATTGCCCTTGAACGTGCGTCGCATGAAAAACGCGCCGCCGCGGCGCAACAGGCTGCCGATCACCGGCATGTTGAGGTTGATCCCGGCGGCGATGTGCGGCGGGGTCAGGCCGTTGCGGAACAGCAGGTACGAAAGCAGCAGGTAGTCGATGTGGCTGCGATGGCACGGCACGTAGATCACTTCGTGACCCGGGGCGACGTTCTGCACGCCTTCGATGTGGTTGACCTTGATGCCGTCGTAGATCTTGTTCCAGAACCAGCTCAGCACCACTTCAAGGAAGCGGATCGCGGTGTAAGTGTAGTCCGAGGCAATCTCGTTGCCGTAACGCAGGGCCTGGGCCTTGGCTTTTTCCGGGGAGATGTTCTCGCGTTCGGCTTCGTCGAGGATCGCTTGCTTGACCAGCGGCTGGTTGAGCAGGCCTTTGACCAGATTGCGCCGGTGGGAAATGTCCGGGCCGATCACCGCAGCCTTGAGGTTGCGAAAGTGCACCCGCAGGATGCGTTGGGCCATGCGCACGGTGCGTTCGTGGCCCTTGTTGTGGTCGATCAGTTCGCGCAGATGGATCGGCGCGGAAAACTGCACGCGCGTCTTGCGCCCGAGAATCATGATGCTCAACAAGCGACGCAAGCGCCCGGTGACGGCCCAGCTGTCGGCGAACAACAGTTTCCACGGGCTCGATTCGCTGTCCGGTGACTGGCCCCAAAACACGCTGACGGGGATGATCTGCGCGTCTTCAGCGGCATTCTGGCTCAAGGCACTGACCAGACGGGTCAGGGTCGGCGGCGCACCGCGTTTGTCCTGGCGGCCGAGCCAGTCCGGTTCCGGCGTCAGATAGAAAAACGCCGCCGGTTCGATCAGCGACCCCACCGACACCGACAGCACCGGGCGCGGCAGGCCGGCCTTGGTGCACTCGGTGTCGACCACGGCCAGATCGGTGAGCGAAGGGTTTTGCAGGACGTAAAACACCGGACGACTGCGGTCGAGGTTGAGGGTGAACGACGACTGGTTAATCGTCTCCGAGCGAACCCAGAGGTACAACAATCGGCGCAGGGTGCCAAACACAAGACGGCGGAACGGGGAGCGGGTCATACGGCTTCTGCGTGAGTGATTAAAACCGAGCGTGCTCGGGGGCGGACAGTGTGCCGTATTCGCCGAAAATCGGCAAAAAAGCGGCTAAGTAAACTGCTGTTGAGAGTTTCTGCGTGTGTCATATACTCGGCGGTCTGTCGCCTGTAACCCTTGAGTGGATGTCGGGCGCAGGCTGATGTTCCTGAGGCTTTCCTGCGAAAAGCCCGCTCAATAATAAAAAAGGAGTAAGAACAGATGACTACACGTGAAACCGGCAATGTGAAGTGGTTCAACGATGCCAAGGGCTACGGCTTCATCCAGCGCGAAGACGGCGTGGACGTATTCGTGCACTACCGCGCGATTCGCGGCGAAGGGCACCGTTCGCTGACCGAGGGGCAGCAAGTCGAGTATGCGGTGATCACCGGCGAGAAGGGTTTGCAGGCGGAAGATGTTGTAGGGCTTTGACAGGCAGCGGTTAGCGACAAGCTACAAGCCATAAGCTAAACGTGATCAGCTTGTAGCTTGTAGCTCAAAGCTTGCATCTGCTTTTAGGCCGTTTTCCAGGTGATCTCTTCTTCACCGTCGGCGCTGATGCGGATCCAGCGGTCCGCTGTCTCTTCACCTTCTTCCTCGACCCACGTCCCCGGCGCGCAGCGCACCTCGACGTTCAGCGCGGCAAACGCGGCGCGGGCGCAGGCGATGTCGTCGTCCCACGGTGTCTGATCGCTTTCCAGAAAGAGGCTGTTCCATTTGCCCACGGCTTTCGGCAGCCAGGTGACCGGGATATTGCCGGCCTTGCACTTCCAGGTCTGGCCTTTCTGTACCCATTCGCTGCACGGGCCGAGGGCGGCGCCGAGCCATGCGGAAATGGCTTTGTGATCGACGTCTTCGTCTTTCAGGTAAATCTCGATGTCCGGTTGGCGCATGGATGTCCTCACTGATTGTCTGAAAAATCCATTCGCGGATTTAGCCGGTCTCAAGCCGTTGCTCAAGACCAAAAATTAAGATTGAAGAACGAAATAATCGTAGCGCATCGACACGGTGGTCTCGAACGGCTCGGCCTGTTCGATGACCGCCGCGCGACGTTCGGCACTCGCGCGCCAGCCGTGCGGTGTCATCGCCAGCAGATTGGCGCGATCCTGCGGGTTGTCGAGCACCAGTTTGAATGCCAGGGTTTCGCTGTGCGCCAGCGCCATGCCGTCCGGCACGAGGGCCAAATGCTTGTCGTCGGTGTATTCGCGCACTTCGTCGTACAAGCGTTCGCGCAGTTCCATGAGGTGGCCGCTGGTCGGGCCGACCTTCATCAAGCCGCCGCCAACGCTAAGCAAACGCTTGGCTTCCTGCCAGTCCAGCGGACTGAAGACACTGGCGAGAAACTGGCAGCTACCGGACGCCAATGGCACCCGGGCCATGCTGGCGATCAACCAGGTCAGTCGCGGATCGCGCTTGCACGCACGTTTGACCGCTTCACGCGAGATGTCCAGTGCGTAGCCGTCCGCTTCGGGCAAGGCCTCGGCGATTTGCGCAGTGTAATAACCCTCACCACAACCGATGTCGAGCCAGCGCTGTGGCGCGTAACGCGCTGCCAGTTCGGCAAGACGCTTGGCCACCGGGGCGTAATGCCCGGCGTTCAAGAAGTCGCGGCGTGCTTCAACCATCGCCTGGTTATCCCCAGGGTCGCGGCTGTTTTTGTGCTGCACCGGCAGCAGGTTCAGATAACCCTGCCGCGCACGGTCGAACCGATGCCCGGCGGGGCAGGCCACGCCGTTGTCCACCGCACTGAGCGGCTCACTGCAAATCGGGCACGCGAGCATCAGGCGAGCAACTTGATCAGGGTCTGGTAGTAGATTTCGGTCAGCACTTCGAGATCGGCGGCCAGCACGCGCTCGTTGACCTGGTGAATCGTTGCGTTGACCGGACCGAGTTCCACGACTTGCGTGCCCATGGTCGCAATGAAACGACCGTCGGACGTGCCGCCGCTGGTGGATGCTTTGGTCTGGCGACCGGTGATGTCCTTGATGCTCGCCGACACCGCATCGAGCAGTGCGCCCGGCTCGGTGAGGAACGGCAGGCCGGACAGCGCCCAGTCGATGTGCCAGTCCAGTTCATGCTTGTCGAGGATGTCTGCGACGCGTTTTTGCAGGCCTTCGACGGTGGACTCGGTGGAGAAGCGGAAATTGAACAGCGCCACCAGATCACCGGCGATCACGTTGGTCGCGCCCGTGCCGGAGTTAACGTTGGAAATCTGGAAACTGGTCGGCGGGAAAAAATCGTTGCCGTGATCCCAGTGCTCGGCGGCCAGTTCGGCCAGGGCCGGGGCGGCGAGGTGGATCGGGTTCTTCGCCAAATGTGGATAAGCAACATGGCCCTGTACGCCGTTGACAGTGAGCTTGGCGCCGAGGGAGCCGCGACGGCCGTTCTTCACCACATCGCCGACCAGTGTGGTGCTCGACGGTTCGCCGACGATGCACCAGTCCAGACGCTCCTTACGAGCAGCCAGACGCTCGACGACGGCTTTGGTGCCGTGGTGCGCCGGGCCTTCTTCGTCGCTGGTGATGAGGAACGCGACCTTGCCCCTGTGATTCGGGTAATCGGCGACGAATCGCTCGGCTGCCACGGTCATCGACGCGAGGCTGCCTTTCATGTCCGCCGCGCCGCGGCCGCAAAGCATGCCGTGTTCGTCGATGACGGCATTGAACGGGTCGATCTGCCACGCGGTTACCGGGCCGGTCGGCACCACGTCGGTATGGCCGGCGAAGCACAGCACCGGGCCGTCGTCCTGGCCGTGGGTGGCCCAGAAGTTATCCACATCCTCGATGCGCATCGGTTCCAGCATGAAACCGGCATCGCCCAGGCGCTGCATCATCTGCTTCTGGCAATCGGCGTCGACCGGCGTCACGGATGGACGGCGGATCAGGTCGATGGCCAGTTGAAGGGTCGGCGAAAGGTCGGCTTGGGCCGTCATGGAAAACTCCGGAATCTGTCAATGTGGGAGCGAGCCTGCTCGCGAAATCGGTCTGACAGTCACCCTAGAGGTTGAATGTGACAGACGCTTCGCGAGCAGGCTCGCTCCCACAGGTATTGGGTCCGGCCATTAAGGCCAAGCCCTGCAAAATGGCGGCTATCTTAAAGCAAAACGGCGACCATTGGCCGCCGTTTAGTGCATCGGTTCTGAATCAGACCGCCGGTGCAGGCTCAGGCGCCGCCGCCGGTTTCGGCAGCGACGACAGAAACGCCATGATCAGCGCCGCCAGGTACGGCAGCGACTGCACCAGCAGCATGGTCACCCAGAAACGCATGTCGTTGCTCGGCAAGCCCTGCACCAGGCAGATCCCCAGCGCCGCACCCCACAACAGCAACATGATGAACATCTCTTCGCGCGCCTCGGAAATCGCCACCCAGAAACCGTGGTTGTCGGCATTTTTTGGTGTGCGGAAGAACGGGATGCTGCTGGTGAAAAAACCGTACAGCACCGCTTTGGCGATGGTGTGGGACAAGGCCAGGCCGGCCAGTGCCGCGCAGAACGCATCCTTCAAGTTCACGCCGACCGCGCGGCGATACAGGAAAATGATCTTGCCGACCTTGAACACGAACAGCGCCAGTGGCGGGATCGCAAAAATCAGCAACGGCGGATCGACCCGTTGCGGCACGATGATCATCGCCGCCGACCACAACAGGGCGCCGACGGTGAAGAAGATATTCATGCCATCTGCGACCCACGGCAGCCAGCCCGCGAGGAAGTGGTAACGCTGGCCACGGGTCAGCTCGGTGTCCTTGCCGCGCAGCAGGCTGGAGGTGTGGCGCTTGATGATCTGGATCGCGCCATACGCCCAGCGGAAACGTTGCTTCTTGAAGTCGATGAACGTATCAGGCATCAAGCCCTTGCCGTAGCTGTCGTGGTAGTACGCCGCCGACAAGCCTTTTTCGAACACACGCAGACCGAGTTCGGCATCTTCGCAGATGCACCAGTCGGCCCAGCCGAGCTCTTCGAGCACCGAACGACGGGTCATGGTCATGGTGCCGTGCTGGATGATCGCGTCACGGTCGTTGCGGGTCACCATGCCGATGTGAAAGAAGCCTTTGTATTCGGCGTAGCAGAGCTTTTTGAAGGTGCTTTCGTTCTGGTCGCGGTAATCCTGTGGCGATTGCACCACGGCGATTTTCGGGTCGGCGAAATGCGGCACCATGTGCTTGAGCCAGTTCGGGCTCACGCAGTAATCGGAGTCGATGACCGCGATCACTTCGGCGTCCTTGGCGGTGTGCGGAATCAGGTAGTTCAGCGCGCCGCCCTTGAAACCGGCCAGCGGTGCTACGTGGAAGAACTTGAAGCGCGGGCCGAGGGTTGCGCAGTAATCGCGCACCGGCTCCCATACCGCTGGATCCTTGGTGTTGTTGTCGATGATCAGGACTTCGAAGTCCGGATAGTCGAGATTGGCCAAGGCGTCGAGCGTCTGTTTGACCATCTCCGGCGGCTCGTTGTAGCAGGGCACGTGGATCGACACTTTTGGCCTGTAGTCCGAGTCACCCACCACCGGCAGGAATTCGCGCCGGCGCTTGTGCGTCCACACCGCTTCGGCCAGTTCATGGGCCTCGGTCAGCAACACGATGAACACGCCGAGCGCACCGAGCGCCAGCAGGAAACCGACCGTCAGGCTGAACCACGTGCTGTATTGCTGGCTGTAGTCGTAGCCGATCCACACCAGCACCGAACCGCACAGGAACGCGATAAACGTCAGGAAAGTGCGGCCGCGCTGGCGCAGCGCCGAGCCGTCGATCATCAACAGGGTCAGCGACAACAGCGCCAGCACCACCGAGCCGATGGCCAGCACGCGCCACTGCGGAATCGCGACCACCGGGCCTTCGAAGTTGAATTTCTGCTGGCGCGCGGCGTTGAACACACCCCAATAAGCGCCCACCGAGCCTTCGTCGCTGGCCTTCCACGGCTGGTCAAACGCTTCGATCACGAAGTAGTTGAAGCCCTGGCGGTTGAGTTTGTTGACCAGGGTACGCAGATAAATCGCCTGATCCGCCGGTGATGCGTCGGCGCCGCCGCGCATGCGACCGTTGCTCGGCCAGCCAATCTCGGACAGCAACAGCGGTTTTTTCGGGAACATTTTTTTCAGGTCGCGCGCGCGGTCGAAAACGAACTGCCCGGCCTTGTCGACCGGGATGAATTCCCAGTAAGGCAGGACGTGGGCGGCAATCAGGTCGACGTGTTTGGCCAGTTCCGGATGCTCTTCCCAGACGTGCCATTGCTCGGACGTGGTCACCGGCACCTTGACGGCGGCGCGCACGCGATCCAGCAGGATGCTCAGTTGCTCGGCGGTGATTTCCTTGCGGAAGATCGCTTCGTTGCCCACGACCACGCGAACCACGCTGCGCGAGGTGTTCGCCAGTTCGATGGCGCGGGCGATTTCCCGTTCATTGCGTTCCTGATCCGGGCTGATCCAGATACCAAGCGTCACGCGCAGACCGAATTCTTCGGCGAGTTTGGGGATGTCTTGCAGGCTGCCATCGACCGAGTAGATGCGGATGTTGTCCGTCAGCTTGCTCATGATCTCCAGATCGCGGCGCATTTCGTCGTCGGACGGATACTGATCTTTCTGTGGGAACTGGCCTTGCTGGAACGGCGAGTAGGAAAAACCGGAGATTTGTTCCGGCCAGTTGGGCGCCGTGACGGGGCGATTGATCAACGCCCAGAAACCGGTGAACAGGGCGGCGATGGCCAGAACCACCACCAGGTTGAGTCCAAATTTACGCGATGACATAGCTATTTCAGGTTCCAGAAGGCTGTGGAACGAAGGATCGGTTGGCGTAGCGGATTTCATGGCTGGAAAGGGGCGCGAATCCTACACCGGTAGTTCACTGGTCGTACACCTGGTAGGAAAATGCCCGACATTGGGCAGCCGACTTTGACTTAAGTTCTTACACTTGTAGCTCGAGGCTTAAAACTTGTCGCTGTGAAGCCCTATAATGCGCGCCGGTTTTTGGGGTATTGGTCATGAGCACAGAAGATCCGCGGTTTGCAGGCATCGCCCGTTTGTACGGCATCGAAGGGCTGGAGCGCTTGCGCGCGGCCCATGTGGCGATTGTCGGTGTCGGCGGCGTCGGTTCCTGGGCGGCGGAAGCGATGGCGCGCTGCGGCGTGGGCGAGATTTCGCTGTTCGACCTCGACGACGTCTGCGTCAGCAACGCCAACCGTCAGTTGCATGCCCTGGACAGCACGGTGGGCAAGCCCAAGGTCGAAGTGATGGCCGAGCGTCTGCGCGGAATCAATCCCGACTGCACGGTGCACGCGGTGGCGGACTTCGTCACCCGCGACACCATGGCCGAATACATCACGCCGAACATCGACTGCGTGATCGACTGCATCGACGCAGTCAATGCCAAAGCCGCGCTGATCGCCTGGTGCAAGCGCCGCAAGATCCAGATCATTACCACTGGCGGTGCGGGCGGGCAGATCGATCCGACGCTGATTCAGGTCTGCGATCTCAACCGCACGTTCAATGATCCGCTGGCTTCGAAAGTGCGCTCCACGCTGCGCCGCGATTACGGTTTTTCCCGCACCGTGACCCGCCATTACAGCGTGCCTTGCGTGTTTTCCACTGAGCAACTGCGCTACCCGAAACCGGACGGCAGCAT
Source organism: Pseudomonas syringae (assembly GCF_021605415.1). Classification (GTDB taxonomy): domain Bacteria; phylum Pseudomonadota; class Gammaproteobacteria; order Pseudomonadales; family Pseudomonadaceae; genus Aquipseudomonas; species Aquipseudomonas syringae_S. The sequence goes on along the minus strand of NZ_WKEQ01000030.1, from coordinate 62,258 downwards.
TTGTTTGCAGAAGAGTTTTGTCGGTGACGGCGTGAAGCTCGACTGCGCCGGCGGGTTTGGCGCGGTGATGATGGTGACCGCGACATTCGGCATGGTCGCGGCAACCAAGGCTGTGGATAAAATTGTCGCGGGCGTGCGCCGCCCTTCGGATCGCGTCAAAACTGAGGCCTGATGCTGTGGCTTATGGCCTCATCGCTGGCAAGCCAGCTCCCACAGTTATTTCAGTGAGTTCACCAAACTTGTGAACATCATAGATCCCTGTGGGAGCTGGCTTGCCAGCGATGGCGATTAAACGGCCAGCTCATTCATCCGCTTGAGCACGGCATTAAGGCCATTACTGCGCGACGGCGACAACTGCCGCGACAGCCCCAGCTGATTGAACCAGTCCGGCAAATCTACCTGCTGCAACTCGGCCGCACTCAACCCGTTGACCCGCAACAGCAGCAGCGCCACCAACCCGCGAATCATCCGCGCATCGCTGCTCGCCGCAAATTGCCAGTGCCCACCGCGTAATTCGCCGACCAGCCACACCTGGCTTTCACAGCCATGCACCCGATTGGCGTCGGACTTATCCACATCGCGCAACGGCGGCAATCGATCCCCGAACTGCATCAACAGTCGTGCCCGTTGTTCCCAACCGGCGGCGTTCTGAAAGATCTGCAGCGCCTCGGCGGCTTCGGTCGGCAAGCTCATCGCAGCAACTCCAGCGCCTGATCCAGCGCTTCAAAAAACCGCTCCAGATCTTCGGAGTCGTTGTACAGCGCCAGCGACACCCGAATCGCCCCGGCCAGTTCGAAGCTCTTCATCAGCGGCATGGCGCAATGATGACCGGCGCGCACGGCGATGCCTTGTTCGGTCAGCAAGTGCGCGAGGTCGGCGTTGTGCACGCCTTCAACGACGAAACTGGCCAAGGCCAGTTTCGGCGTGCCGATCAGGCGGATGCCATTGCGTGCTTCAAGACCTTTGAGCAGGTAGTCATGCAACGCCGCTTCATGGAGAGAGACGGCGTCCTGATCCAGACCTGCCAAATAATCCAGTGTCGCGCCGAGGCCGATGACGCTGGCAATCGGCGGGGTTCCCGCTTCGAAACCTAACGGAGCAGGGCGAAAACGCGCGTCGTGATAGTTGGCGTCCAGCACCATTTCGCCGCCGAACTGCCATTGGCGCAATTGTCCGAGCACATCATTGCGACCAAACAGCACCCCGAGGCCATCGGGGCCGTAGAGTTTGTGGCTGGAAAACACATAAAAATCGCAACCGAGCGCCTGCACGTCGTGTCGCCCATGCACCACGCCTTGGGCGCCGTCGACCACGGTGATGGCGTTCTGTGCTTTGGCCATTGCCAACAGCGCAGGCAATGGCTGCCAGGCGCCGAGCACGTTGGACAACTGGCTCACCGCCAGCAACCGAGTGCGCGGGCCGATCAAACGCACGGCGGCGGCAAGGTCAATCAAGCCATCGGCATCGAGTGGCAAGATCACCAGTTTCAGGTTGCGACGTTGCGCCAATTGCTGCCACGGCAGCAGGTTGGCGTGATGTTCCAGGGCGCTGATGACAATTTCATCGCCCGGGTTGAATAGGTGCTCCAGGCCATACGCCAGGAGATTCAGCGCACTGGTGGCGCCGTGGGTGAAGATGATTTGCCCGCTGTCACCGGCATTCAGCCACTGCGCGACCTTGTTACGGCTGTCCTCGAACGCCTGGGTGGCGTGAGCGCCCGGCAGGTGTTGCGCGCGATGCACATTGGCCGCGCCATTGGCGTAGTAATGCGCCAGCGCGTCGAGCAAAGCCTGAGGTTTTTGCGTGGTGGCGGCGTTGTCCAGATAAGTCTGGTCTTGCCGTTGCAGGGCGGCGATGGCCGGGAAATCGGCGCGCCAGGGAGAGGGAATCATCATGTGTTCAGCCCTGTGAATTTGGGCGAATGTACACCAGACCCCGTGGGAGCGAGCCTGCTCGCGAAGGCGTCGTTGAAGACGCCGAAAAGCTTCGCGAGCAGGCTCGCTCCCACAGGTGCCTACGGCACTTAGTTGTGAGCGTGCAGCGCTTCGTTCAGTTCGATGGCCGACTTGTGGGTTTTGCATTCCACGGCGCCGGTTTCCGAATTGCGACGAAACAGCAGGTCGGTCTGGCCAGCCAGATCACGGGCCTTCACGACTTTGACCAGGTTGTTGTTTTCATCCAGCAGCGCGACTTTGGTGCCGGCGGTCACGTACAGGCCCGACTCCACGGTGTTGCGGTCGCCCAATGGAATGCCGATACCGGCGTTCGCGCCGATCAGGCAGCCCTCGCCGACCTTGATCACGATGTTGCCGCCGCCCGACAGGGTGCCCATGGTCGAGCAACCGCCGCCCAGATCCGAACCCTTGCCGACGAATACGCCAGCGGATACGCGGCCTTCGATCATGCCCGGGCCTTCGGTGCCGGCATTGAAGTTGATGAAACCTTCATGCATCACGGTGGTGCCTTCGCCCACGTACGCACCCAGACGCAGACGCGCGGCGTCAGCGATACGCACGCCGGCCGGGACGACGTAGTCGGTCATTTTCGGGAACTTGTCCACCGAGAACACTTCCAGCAAGTCGCCACGCAGGCGTGCTTCGAGTTGCAGTTCGGCCAGTTCGCTCAGGTCGACGGCGCCCTGGCTGGTCCATGCCACGTTCGGCAGCAGCGGGAAGATACCGGCCAGGCTCACGCCGTGCGGCTTGACCAGACGATGAGACAGCAAATGCAGCTTGAGGTACGCCTCAGGCGTGGAGGTCAGCTGCGCGTCTTCGGCCAGCAGTGTGGCGACCAGCGGCTTGTGGCTCTCGGCCAGACGGGTCAGCAGCTTGCCTTGCACGGTATCAATGCCTTTCACGGCTTCAGCCAGTTGCGCGGCTTGCGCGGTGGAGAAGGTGATGGCCTGGTTGCCTTCGCTGTAACCGAGGATCGGCGCGACAGCAGCGACCAGCTCGGCCGACGGGTTGAGCAGCGGTTGTGCGTAAAACACTTCCAGCCACGCGCCGTCACGGTTTTGGGTACCGACGCCGAACGCCAGGCTGAACAGGGAATGGGACATGTGAAATACCTCTAAAAAAGGAACGGGCTGCTTACTTGAGCGCGGCCGCGTAAATGTCTGGCTTGAAGCCAATCAGGGTTCGGTCACCGAGATCGAGCACCGGGCGCTTGATCATCGAGGGTTGAGCGAGCATCAGTTCGATGGCTTTCGACTGGTCGAGATCGGCTTTGCGTTCGTCGTCGAGTTTGCGAAAGGTCGTGCCTGCGCGGTTCAACACCGTTTGCCAGCCATGCTCGTCGCACCATTGGGTCAGGTGCTCACGGTCGATGCCGGCGGTCTTGTAATCGTGAAAGTCGTAGCTGAAAGCGTGTTCGTCGAGCCACGTGCGCGCCTTTTTCATGGTGTCGCACGCTTTAATGCCGAAAAGGTGCAATGTTTTGCTTGAAACGGTCAAGGAATTGCCCCCTTTACAGGTGCTGGAGAAAAACGGTGTCGGATTATGCCATGACCAAACGGTTTCGAGGCGCCGAGGTTCATTGGCGACCGCAAAACCCTGTGGGAGCGCAAGAGTGCGACATAGGTGTAACGGCCAGTTGCAGCGTATGCGGCTAATATGTCCGTTCAACGCTGTCGATTGTCTGGAATATCCGTTTTATGCAAACCGCTTACACCGTCCTGATCCTGCTGATGTTGGTCAGCGTTTCGCGTCTGGTCGGACGGGTCATCCCGTTGCCGCTGCCTCTGGTGCAAATCGCTGCTGGCGCCTTGCTGGCGTGGCCGACGCTGGGGTTGCATGTTGCCCTCGATCCCGAACTGTTCCTGTTTCTGTTCCTGCCGCCGCTGTTGTTTTCCGATGGCTGGCGCATGCCCAAGCGTGAATTGTGGAAATTGCGCGGGCCGATCCTGACGCTGGCGGTGGGGCTGGTGTTGTTCACTGTGGTCGGTGCCGGGTATTTCATCCATTGGCTGCTGCCGAGCATTCCATTGCCAGTCGCTTTCGCCTTGGCTGCGGTGCTTTCGCCTACAGACGCCGTTGCCGTTTCGGCCATTTCCCAGAACCGTTTGCCCACGCCGTTGATGCACATGTTGCAAGGTGAGGCGCTGATGAATGATGCGTCTGGCCTGGTGACGTTCAAATTCGCGCTCGCGGCGGCGGTCACCGGCGCATTTTCACTGGCCGATGCCAGCCTGATTTTTGTGCTGGTCGCCGTTGGCGGGTTGGCGGTCGGTGTGGCTTTGAGCTGGCTGGTCGGGCGCCTGCGCGCTTGGATGATCGCCCGGGGCTGGGATGATCCCGCCACCCACGTAGTGTTCATGCTGTTGCTGCCGTTTGCCGCGTATGTGCTGGCCGAGCGACTGGGCGCCTCGGGCATTCTCTCGGCGGTGGCGGCGGGGATGATGCAGAGTTGGCTCGATCTACTGCCGCGTCAGACCAGCACCCGGTTGCTCAACCGCAGCGTGTGGTCGCTGCTGGAGTTCGCGTTCAACGGCTTGATTTTTCTGCTGCTCGGCTTGCAGTTGCCGGACATCATCAAAGCGGTGGTCAGCCACGAACCCACGTTGTGGCCGACGCTGTTCTATCGGTGCCTCGACGTGCTGGCGATCTTTGTGGCGCTGGTGCTGCTGAGATTCATCTGGGTGCAGAGCATCTGGCGGCTGTCGGTGCTATTGCGCCGTCTGCGCGGCAAGGGCGATCTGACTCAGGTGCCGACCGCGCGTTCGTGCTGGTTGCTGACCGTCGGTGGCGTGCGCGGGGCGGTGACGCTGGCGGGCGTGATGTCGGTGCCGATGTTGATGGGCGCTGAAGCGTTTCCCGAGCGCGACCTGCTGATCTTTATTGCGGCGGGGGTGATCCTGCTGTCTTTGGTCTCAGCCTGCGTCGCGCTGCCGCTGCTGCTGCGCGGTATCGAAAAAAGCCCGGACGACAAGCGCCGACAAGAGGTACGCGAGGCCTGGCGCAAGACCGCCGAAGCGGCCATTCATGCGCTGGAAGTCGAAGAGCCAAAACCGCAGGATGCCGCTGAAGCCGCACTGGCAGCGGAGCTCAAGGCACGAATCATGTCCGAGTACCGGCATCAGTTGGAGGTGTTCAACGATTCGGCCGAAGCTCAAGCGTTGGCGTTCCAGATGGATCTGTTGGAGCGCCGCCTGCGTCTCAAGGCGCTGCGGGCGCAACGCCTTGAGTTATATAGCCTCAGCCGTCAGCACCAGATTGGTGATGACGTGCTGCGCGAAGTATTGGGTGAACTGGATTTGAGCGAGGCCAATCTGGGCCAGATCAAATAGCGGCTGCGTTGACCACGTTTGGAAAATCTTTCCAGGCGCGGTCATCCGGATCCTGTGGGTAAGCGAATGCGGCCAGTTTTTTATCCTGTTCACTGAGTTCTGTATTCTGACCGATTTCCCAAACCCCGTCGGTGAGCTCTTTAGGGACGGGGTAATGCATGATGGATTTCGGATCGTATTGCGTGTCGATTATCGCGCCGACGAATGGATTCAAGACATTCTCATCAACTCGCTGTTTGTCCCATTCATATTCATCCCGATAAAATTCATAAACTTTTTCCCGGTTCCAGGGGATGTTTGCATCTCGATGCAAATGCTCATGAATAAATCCGAGTGCATGACCCATTTCATGAATAACAGTTGATTTAAAGGATTCGCTGTCCATTGGCGTTGCGAGATAAAAAGTGGCTTCGCTTTGCTCGAACGTCAGGGCGTCTGTGCCAATAAGTGATTTGTTATCGTCGGTGTCGGTTGTAATGCGGATGTCCGCATATCCTTTTGTCACGACTTCAAATGTGAGATTGGCATGGAGCAACCAGTTGCTGGCTGCGCGAAGAAATGCCCTCAAGTAATCAGACGATACGGGCTCCATGAAGCGAAGTTTTATTGTGCGGCCGGGTAGCCAAAGTTTTTCGTAATTGCCAACGCTCAGCAACCCACCAGCGGCCGGTGAGGCGTTATAAGGGTTCTCTGCGAGTGCGGCTGCGTAGGAAGCCGATTGATCCTCGATGAACATCATTGCGCAGGGTCGGTATTTTCTCATTCTCATATCCTTTAATGATGAGCAGTCATCGTTCACCTCGTGGCAAACGTGATCAGTTATTTTCCGTTGTGACGTTGGGGTAGGCCTTGGCCATAAAGGCCTTGTCTTGTTCACTGAGATCAAGATTCAGAAAAATCTGGAAATCCCCTTCGGTCCATTGCTGGCGAATCTCGTAGTGCATGATCGACCGGCGGTCGTAGGGCGAATGGACTGTCTCGCCAGCGTCAAGACGATCCAGATACCAGGCATCAAGGCGTTTACGTTTCTGTACGGTTTCGTAACCGTCTTCCTCTTCGTTCGGGTGTTCCGACAGGCCGTGGTACTCATAGAAGGCCTTTTTATCCCAGGGAATGCTCGATAGCGGGTGCACCTGCTCATGCTCTGCGCCAAGCATATGACCGAATTCGTGCATTACATTGGCGGCAAAATATTTCGCATGAAACAGCTGCGGCGGCAAATTCATCGTCGGGCCTTCGGGATACAGCAATGCATCGGTGCCGATATAGGACCAATACATACTCATGTCGCTCTGAATGCGAATATCGCCAACTTCACCTTCGACGAAATCGAACTTCAAGTTAACGTGGGGAAGCCAGTTATTTGCCGCGGCGATAACCGCATCCTTGAATTCCCGGGTGCCATCCAGAAAAGCGATACGCAATGTGCGGCCGGGTGCCCAGAACTTGGTATGACTCTTCTTTGCCCACATCATGCGCGCTGATGATGGGGTCAGGTCATTGGCTGGATTTTCATTGATAGCGTTTCTGCAGGAAGCATCGTCATCTTCTGGCTCTTTGATGACGCATTGCATGTGTGAATTCATCTGACGTCCTTGTTTGATTGAAAATGGCTGCCTCCATCGAATAGTACTTCGATGGAGTTTCGATAAATTAAGTTTGTTGGTCTGGAGGGTAAAGCGACTTTATATTGCTATGTGAGTCCCGCAAAAGCATTGCGCTTCGCGGGAGTTAATCAGCAGCCTGTCATTTTGGGTAAAGTAGCTTCATCAGGCGTTTATCTTTTTTACTGATGTTGCGGTTGATTGGAACTTGCCAGTCGCCCAAGGTCAATTCGTTGGATACCGGATGGTGCATGATCGAATATCTGTCATAAGCGGTGTATATCGCATCCAGTGTATTGAAAGGCTTAAAAAGATTTCTTTCCACTTCTTCCTTGGTCAGTGGGTTCATTTGTCTGTTTTGATAAAACTCGTAAACTTTCGGTTTGTTCCACGGGATATTAGCCAACGGGTGCTGGTGTTCGTGCATGGCTCCCAATGCATGTCCGAATTCATGGGTCACGATGACCTCGAAATCCGCATGCGCAGGGCTGACACCCAGATTCATGGTTGGCGTATCGGGATGTACCAGCAACGCGTCGGTGCCGAGCATTGAGCTGTTATCGTTTTTTTGAGTGGTGATCCGGATATGTCCGGCTTTGCCCTCGACAAAATTGAACTTCAGATTGATATACGGCAGCCAGCGACTGGCTGCATCAATGATCCTTTGTTTATGTTCACTTTCCAGTACTTCCATGAACGCAATGTTCAGGGTGCGGCGGGAGGCCCAGAGTTTGGAATAGTTGATCACCGAGCGTTTACGCCGAGCGTTGCGTGACGCGGTTGCATTGGCCGGGTTTTCATTGATGGCGGCCTCATAAGCGGCCTGCTCATCTGGCCACTGAATGAGTCTGCATTGGGTAAGTTCGTTCATGTCTGGCTTCTTCCTTGAAGTTGACTGTGCATTTATTCGAGGCGCAACGAGTGGCGCCGCTGAAGATTACGCGACGACGTGAGGGCATGTGAGGTATCGGGTTATAGACGTGTGGGCTGATGCCGTTGCCGGTGCCAGATTGCCTGGCACCGGTTTCTAACAGCGTGCTTAGTTGCGGCGGGTAATGAACGCGCGAATCCGCTCTGCTGCTTCAACGCACTCAGCCAAAGGTGCGACCAGTGCCAATCGTACGCGGCCGGCGCCCGGATTGACGCCATCCACGTCGCGGGACAGGTAAGAGCCCGGCACGACCGTCACGTGCTCCTCGACAAACAGATCGCGACAGAACGCGGCATCGTCGCCATTCACGTTCGGCCACAGGTAGAAGCCGCCATCCGGCCGCTGTACGTCCATGACCGGGGCGAGAATTTCCAGGACGGCATCGTACTTCTCCCGGTACAGATCGCGGTTGGCGCGCACGTGGGCTTCATCGTTCCACGCGGCCACGCTGGCCAGTTGCGTTTGCACCGGCATCGCGCAGCCGTGATAGGTGCGGTAGAGCAGAAAGCCTTTAAGGATGTCGGCATCACCGGCAACGAATCCGGATCGCAGTCCCGGCAAATTCGAGCGCTTGGACAGGCTGTGGAACACCACGCAACGCTTGAAGTCCTGACGGCCCAGTTCCACGCAAGCGCTGAGCAGGCCCGGCGGCGGGGTTTGTTCGTCAAAGTACAATTCGCTGTAGCACTCGTCAGCGGCAATGACGAAATCGTATTCGTCGGCCAGCGCGATGAGTTTTTTCAGGGTGTCGACGGGAATCAGCGCGCCAGTCGGATTGCCTGGCGAGCAGAGGAACAGGATCTGGCAGCGTTTCCAGATATCCGGAGAAACGGCATCGAAATCCGGGTTGAAGCCGTTTTCGTCCAGGCATGGCAGGTAATGCGGCTTGGCCCCGGCGAGAAACGCAGCGCCTTCGTAGATTTGGTAGAACGGGTTCGGGCTGACGACCAGTGCATCGTCCGCGCGATTGACCACGGTCTGGGTGAACGCGAACAGCGCTTCCCGGGTGCCGTTGACCGGCAGCACGTGACGCGCCGGGTCGAGCCAGCCGCTCGGTACGTTGAAGCGACGCTCGCACCAGGCGCCAATCGCTTCGCGCAGGGCTGGCACGCCGAGGGTCGTCGGGTACACCGCCATCTGATCCAGATTGTTGGCCAGCGCCTCGGCGACGAAGCTTGGCGAGCGGTGTTTCGGCTCGCCGATGGACAAAGCAATCGGGCGCTTGTCGGGGTTCGGCGTCACGCTGCCGAGCAGGGCGCGGAGCTTTTCGAACGGGTAGGGCTGGAGCTGGTTCAGAGCGTTGTTCATGCGGGCCTCGTTCAATGTGGGGGCTGTTCTGCGTGGGAGCCGGGCTAGCCCGCGATGCATCACTGCGGTGTGCCTGAAACACCGGGGTGCCTCTATCGCGGGCAAGCCCGGCGCCTGCAGAAGAGCCTTCCCACAGGGGGAAAGTGGTTTGTGTCAGATACTGATGCGCGAAAGATTGATGTCCGGTTCCTGATTGACGCTCAGTTGTTCAACGATGGCGTCCTGCAAGCGGCTGCACAGTAACGGGTCGGACAGCGGCTGGTTGTGGGCGTCGGTGATGAAGAACACGTCTTCCACCCGCTCGCCCAGCGTGGCGATCTTGGCGTTCTGCAGCGAAAGGTCGAACTCCAGGAAGATCCCGCCAACCCGCGCGAGCAAGCCCGGACGATCCGGTGCGGTCAGTTCCAGTACCGTCACCGGGCGCTGGGCGTCGTTATGGATCGTCACCTGCGGCGCAAACGCGAAATGCTTGAGCTGACGCGGCACGCGGCGCTGGATGATCGTCGGGTAGTCATCAGGATTGCGCAGCGCTTCGGTCAGGCCTTCGCGGATCTGTTTGACCCGTGCCGGATTGTCGCCGATGGATTCGCCTTCGGTGTCGAGCACGATGTAGGTGTCGAGGGTGAACTGGCTGCTGGAGGTGATGACCCGGGCGTCGTGAATGTTCAGGTTGAGCTGATCCATTGCTGCCACGGTCACGGCGAAGAAGTCGTGCTGATCCGGTGCGTAGATGAATATCTGCGTGCCGCCTTCAAACTCGCGCTGGGTGGTTTCCTTGATCAGCACCAGCGGCCCGCCATCGGCCGGCTGCTGGAGGATCGCGTCACTGTGCCACGCCACGTCGCCGGCGGTGTGACGCAAGAAATAATCGTCACCGAGTTGCGCCCACAGTTGCTCAACGTCATCGGGATCAGTACCGCCGCGCACCAGAATGTCCAGCGCCGCGCTTTGGGTCTGGCGGATCTGCTCTTCGCGATCCACTGGGTTCTCCAGGCCGCGGCGCAAGGCGCGCTTGGTCTCGGTATAGAGCTGACGCAACAGGCTCGCGCGCCAGGAATTCCACAGCGTCGGGTTGGTGGCGTTGATGTCGGCGACGGTCAGCACATAGAGATAGTCGAGGCGGGTTTCATCGCCGACCGCCTGGGCGAAATCGTGGATTACCTGCGGGTCGGACAGATCCTTGCGCTGGGCGGTGGTCGACATCACCAGATGGTTCTGTACCAGCCAGACGATCAGGCGACTGTCCCAGACCGGCAACTGATGGCGCTGGCAGAACGCTTCGGCATCTACCGCGCCGATTTCCGAATGATCGCCGTGTCGGCCCTTGCCGATGTCGTGATAAAGACCGGCGAGGTAGATCAGTTCGGGCTTCGGCAACTTGGCCATGAGCTTGCTGGCCAGCGGGAATTTTTCTGACACCTGGGTGTACTGCAACTTACGCAAGTGCTTGATCAGGTTCAGCGTATGCGCATCGACCGTATAAATATGGAAGAGGTCGTGTTGCATCTGTCCGACGATGAAGCCGAATTCCGGCAGATAACGGCCGAGAATGCCGTAGCGGTTCATCCGCCGCAGATTGCGGTGGATGCCGATCTTGCACTTGAACAGCTCGATGAACAGGCTGGTGTTGCGAATATCGTTGCGGAAATCGTCATCAATCAGGTGACGGTTCTCGCGCAGCAGGCGGATGGTGTCAGCGCGTACGCCTTTGATTTCCGGCTGCTGGGCCATCAACACGAAAATTTCCAGCATGGCGAAAGGCGTGCGGCGGAACACATTGTCGTTGCGCGCCTCGATGTAGCCATCGTGCAACTGGAAGCGCGAGTTGATCGGTTGCGGCGGCGCTTCGTCTTCCGGCGCGAGGATAACTTCTTCGAAGTGCTGGATGATCAGGTCGCTGAGCTGGGCAATGCTCATCACCGTGCGGTAGTACTGCTGCATGAAGTTTTCGATGGCTTGCTTGGCGTCATCACCTTCAAAGCCGAGCAGCGTTGCAATCGAACGCTGATGATCGAACAGCAAGCGGTCTTCGGAGCGACCGGCGAGCATGTGCAGCGCATAGCGCACCTTCCAGAGGAATTCCTGGGAGGAGGCGAGCAGGGCGTTTTCACTCTCGACCAGAAAACCCTCACCGGCCAGGGCGCGCAGATTCAGGGTGCCGTACTGGCGACGTGCAACCCAGAGAATGGTCTGAATATCCCGTAGTCCACCGGGCGAGCCTTTGACGTTGGGCTCCAGGTTGTACTCGGTGTCGTTGTACTTGTGGTGGCGCGCCTTCTGCTCGGCGCGTTTGGCCAGGAAGAACTCCTTGCTCGGCCACATGTGTTCAGTGCTGGTGACGTCAAGCATGCGCTGGCGCAGACGCTCGGGGCCGCTGATGGTGCGGCTCTCCATGAGGTTGGTGACCACGGTCAGGTCGGCGCGAGCCTCTTCGGCGCATTCGTCCACTGAGCGAACGCTCTGACCGACCTCAAGGCCGATGTCCCACAGCAACGTCAGAAAACGCTCGATGGAGTCGCGGAAGACTTCGTGGTCGGCGCTGTCCAGCAGGATCAGCAAGTCGATATCGGAATAAGGGTGCAACTCACCCCGGCCGTAGCCGCCGACCGCGACCAGCGCGATGTCGGCGTCCTCGCTCCAGTCAAACTGCTGCCAGGCCTTTTGCAGGATGTTGTCGACGAACCAGGCGCGATCTTCGATCAGGCGGCGGATGTCACGGCCGCTGCGAAAACGCGCATCGAGGACTTCGCGGGCTTGGCGGATCGCCTTCTTGAACGCCGCGATCGGGCTCGCTTTGAGGGCCAGTTCAGCCTGAAACTGGCCGCGGTCGAAGAGTTCGGGATCCACCTGCGGCATCGATTGGCTTTCCTTTCTATAAGCTGGGAGTTGTTTCTGGATCAGGCCGATACGCGCGGGATGGTGTCATCGCTGCGCAGGGTGAAAATCTCGTAGCCGGTGTCGGTAACCACCAGGGTGTGTTCCCACTGCGCCGACAACTTGCGATCCTTGGTGATCGCGGTCCAGCCGTCGCCCAGCACCTTGGTGTCAGCCTTGCCCTGGTTGATCATCGGTTCGATGGTGAAGGTCATGCCGGCCTTCAGTTCCATGCCGGTGCCTGCGCGACCGTAGTGCAGGATCTGCGGTTCTTCGTGGAAAACCTTGCCGATGCCATGACCGCAAAACTCGCGAACCACCGAGAAGCCGTTCTTTTCGGCGTGCTTCTGAATAACTTCGCCGATGTCGCCGAGGCGGCAGCCGGGTTTGACGATCTCGATCGCCTTGTACATGCATTCCTGAGTGACTTGCGACAGGCGCTCGGCCCAGACCGGTACTTTGCCGACGTGGAACATGCGGCTGGTGTCGCCGTGATAGCCGTCCTTGATGACAGTGACGTCGATATTAAGTGTGTCGCCGTCTTTCAACGGCTTTTCGTTCGGGATGCCGTGGCAGACGACATGGTTGATCGAGGTGCAGATCGACTTCGGGTAACCCTTGTAGTTGAGCGGGGCAGGGATAGCCTTTTGCACATCGACGATGTAGTCGTGGCAGATCTGGTTCAACTGATCGGTGGTGACGCCCGGTTTAACGTGTTCGGCAATCATTTCCAGCACATCGGCGGCCAGTTTGCCGGCGACACGCATGGCAGCGATGTCCTCGGGGGTTTTGAGGGTGACGGTCATACAGGCTCTCTCTGCGCTCGGCGGCGCTTGCTGATACGGAGTAGGGGCGCGGCTGTTGCTGTGGCGACCCTGAAAAACGCGATTCTAACAGACGAAAGGGGCAAATCCGCCCCTGCGTCCATCGCTTCTCTCTATACAATGGTGCCCGCAGCGCCGATTCCAAGGGGCGGCATGGCCACGGCGGGCGGGAATACATTTTCCGGGTTCCGTTTGCGTCCGCCCTGTGGTATAAAATGCGCCGCTTTCCGGGGATGCCCCGAAAAGCTTAAATCCACACACGTGTCGACACGATGACCTGGGTGCCGGGAGCTGAATGCTACTGGTTGGTCATTGGGATACGTGGAGGCCAAACCCGACTTATCAAGGAACTATCATGTCCCAAGTCAATATGCGCGATATGCTGAAGGCCGGTGTGCACTTCGGTCACCAAACCCGTTACTGGAATCCGAAAATGGGTAAGTACATTTTCGGCGCGCGTAACAAGATTCACATCATCAACCTTGAAAAAACCCTGCCAATGTTCAACGAAGCTCTGACTTTCGTAGAGCGTCTGGCCCAGGGCAAAAACAAGATTCTGTTCGTCGGCACCAAGCGTTCCGCTGGCAAGATCGTTGCTGAAGAAGCAGCACGTTGCGGTTCGCCGTACGTCGATCACCGCTGGTTGGGCGGCATGCTGACCAACTTCAAAACCATCCGTGCTTCCATCAAGCGTCTGCGTGACCTTGAAGTGCAAGCCGAAGACGGTACTTTCGCCAAGCTGACCAAGAAAGAAGCGCTGATGCGCTCCCGTGACCTGGAAAAGCTGGATCGTTCCCTGGGTGGTATCAAGGACATGGGCGGTCTGCCAGACGCTCTGTTCGTTATCGACGTTGATCACGAGCGCATCGCGATCACCGAAGCCAACAAGCTGGGCATCCCGGTTATCGGCGTAGTCGATACCAACAGCAGCCCGGAAGGCGTTGACTACATCATCCCAGGCAACGATGACGCAATCCGCGCTATCCAGCTGTACATGGGTTCGATGGCTGACGCTGTTATCCGTGGTCGCAACAATGTTTCCGGCGGCACTGTAGAGTTCGCAGCTGAAGAAACTCAGGCTGCAGCTGAGTAATTGACGCCCTGGCGTTGACTCAGTAAGCAAAAAGGGGGCTTGGCCCCCTTTTTGCCACCTCGAAAACCATTTGTCGGCGGCGCAGTTACAGCCTTTGTAACGTGCAGCAGCTACAAGGTTATCCGGGAAGAATTGAACGCCCGTTCGATCGGGTGGAATGGTTGAAAACCTATCCAAGAGGAATTTGAAAATGGCAGCAATTACTGCAGCGTTGGTTAAAGAACTGCGCGAGCGTACCGGCGAAGGCATGATGGATTGCAAGAAAGCCCTGGAAAAGGCTGACGGCGACATCGAAAAAGCCATCGATGACATGCGTGCTTCGGGTGCCATCAAGGCTGCCAAGAAAGCAGGCAACGTTGCCGCTGAAGGCGCTATCGCTATCATGGCTGACGCCACGTCTGCCGTACTGCTGGAAGTCAACTCGCAGACTGACTTCCTGGCTCTGCAGGACGATTTCAAGAATTTCGTTGCTGACAGCGTACAAAAAGCTTTCGACCAGAAACTGACCGACGCAGCTCCGCTGATCGCCGCTCAGGAATCGGCTCGTGAAGCCCTGGTAGGTAAGGTTGGCGAAAACGTCAACATCCGTCGTCTGGTACGTGTAGAGGGCGACGTTGTCGGCACCTACCTGCACGGTAACAAGATCGGTGTTGCTGTTGTTCTCAAGGGTGGCGATGTTCAGCTGGCCAAAGAGATCGCCATGCACGTGGCGGCAAGCAACCCTGAGTTCCTGCTGCCAACGCAGGTTTCGCCAGAAGCCATTGAGCGCGAGAAGGCGGTCTTCCTGTCGCTGAACGAAGACAAGATGAAAGGCAAGCCAGCCGAAATCGTCGAGAAGATGATTGCTGGCCGTATCACCAAGTTCCTGGCCGAAGCCAGCCTTGTTGAGCAGGCTTTCGTGATGAACCCGGAACTGACTGTTGGCGCACTGGCCAAGAAAGCCGGCGCTGAAATCGTTTCCTTCACCTACTTCAAAGTAGGCGAAGGCATCGAGAAGCCAGTCGACAACTTCGCTGAAGAAGTTGCCGCACAGCTGGCTGCCGCCAAGCAGTAAGACAGTTTTTTCAACTGTCGCCCGAAAGAGGCTGCCCGCTTACGCGCGCAGCCTCTTTTCAGATACGGTGGCCAATTTTTATTTGGTTTCCGGCAGGAACTGACTTACAAAGCCATGTTCCGATGGCGCTGAAGCAGCGCCAAGCTAGAGTGAACGCCAGCTGTAAAACAGCTTGCAAAGAATTTTATAAATACGCCGCAGGAGAGATTCGCAATGGCTCAGCAGGGCAGTGGTTATCAGGCTCGCTATAAACGCATTCTACTCAAGCTTAGCGGCGAGGCCTTGATGGGCTCGGAAGAGTTCGGGATCGACCCTAAAGTGCTGGATCGCATGGCGCTGGAAGTCGGCCAGCTGGTCGGCATCGGCGTACAGGTCGGTCTGGTGATCGGCGGCGGCAACCTGTTCCGCGGCGAAGCCCTGAGCAAGGCCGGCATGGATCGCGTCACGGGTGACCACATGGGCATGCTGGCCACTGTGATGAACGCCCTCGCCATGCGCGATGCGCTGGAACGTGCCAATATCTCGGCCATCGTGATGTCCGCCATTTCCATGGTCGGTGTGACCGATCACTATGATCGTCGCAAAGCCATGCGCCACCTGAACTCCAAGGACGTGGTGATTTTCGCGGCCGGTACCGGCAATCCGTTCTTTACAACGGATTCGGCAGCCTGCCTGCGTGCCATCGAAATCGACGCCGATGTCGTGCTCAAGGCGACCAAGGTCGATGGCGTCTACACCGCCGACCCGTTCAAGGACCCGCATGCCGAGAAGTTCGATCATCTGACTTACGATGAAGTACTGGATCGCAAGCTGGGCGTGATGGATCTGACCGCTATTTGCCTGTGCCGCGACCACAAGATGCCGTTGCGCGTATTTAACATGAACAAGCCCGGCGCCCTGCTGAACATCGTGCACGGCGGCGCTGAAGGAACCCTGATCGAGGAAGGCCAACAATGATCAACGAAATCAAGAAAGACGCTCAAGAGCGCATGCAGAAATCCCTGGACTCCCTGTCCCATGCATTCGGTCAGATTCGTACCGGCAAGGCACACCCGAGCATCCTGGGCAGCGTGATGGTGCCTTACTACGGCGCGGACACTTCTATCACCCAAGTGGCCAACATCACCGTTAAAGACTCGCGCACCCTGCAAGTCGTGGCCTTCGAGCGCAACATGCTCGCTGCTGTCGACAAAGCGATCCAGAGCGCTGGTCTGAACCTCAATCCGACCAACCTGGGCGAGTTGCTGTTGATCTCCATGCCTGCCCTGACCGAGGAAACCCGCAAGGGCTTCACCAAGCAGGCGCGTAGCGCAGCGGAAGATGCCCGCGTTGCCGTACGCAACATCCGTCGTGATGCCCTGGGTGAGCTGAAAAAGCTGGTCAAGGACAAGGAAATCAGCGAAGACGAAGAGCGTCGCGCTGCTGCCGATATCCAAAAGCTGACCGACAAGGCAGAGGCTGATATCGACGCAGCCACCAAGCAAAAAGAAGCGGACTTGATGGCCGTATAAGGGTCGCGTTTCAATGGATAAGACCAAGCAGACTGCGCCGTCCGCGGTGCCGCGCCATGTCGCGATCATCATGGATGGTAACAATCGCTGGGCGAAAAAACGCTTCATGCCCGGTGTCGCCGGGCATAAGGCGGGCGTGGATGCTGTGCGGGCGGTGATCGAGGTGTGCGCCGAGGCCAAGGTGGAAGTCTTGACCCTGTTCGCCTTCTCCAGTGAAAACTGGCAGCGCCCGGCCGATGAAGTCAGTGCCTTGATGGATCTGTTCTTCAAGGCCTTGCGTCGCGAGGCCAAGCGCCTCAACGACAACAACATCAGCTTGCGCATCATTGGCGACCGCTCGCGTTTCCATCCGGATTTGCAAGCCGCGATGCGCGAAGCGGAAGCCATGACTGTCGGCGCCAATCGCTTTGTCTTGCAGATCGCTGCCAATTACGGTGGTCAGTGGGATATTGCGCAGGCTGCGCAGCGATTGGCACGTGAGGTTCAGGCCGGGCATTTGCGTCCGGAGGACATCACCCCGGATCTGCTGCAGACCTGTCTGGCCACTGGCGATCTGCCGTTGCCGGACTTATGCATCCGCACCGGTGGCGAGCATCGCATCAGTAACTTCCTGTTGTGGCAACTCGCCTACGCTGAGCTGTACTTCTCCGACCTCTTCTGGCCGGACTTCAAACACGATGCCATGCGCAATGCGCTGGCCGATTTCGCTTCGCGCCAGCGCCGTTTCGGTAAAACGAGCGAGCAGGTCGAGGCTGGAGCCCGGGTTTAATGCTTAAACAAAGAATCATCACTGCGCTGATTTTGCTGCCGATTGCCTTGTGCGGATTTTTCCTGCTTGAAGGTGCCGGTTTTGCGTTGTTCATCGGGCTGGTCGTGACGCTTGGCGCCTGGGAATGGGCGCGTCTGGCCGGGTTCGAGGCGCAATCGTTCCGCGTAGGCTTTGCCGCCGTGGTCGCCTTCATGCTGCTCATCATGTACCTCGTGCCGGGGCTCGCGCCGTGGGTGTTGGGCGCGTCGGTGCTGTGGTGGGCCGTGGCGACCTATCTGGTGCTGACGTATCCGCGCTCCAGTGAACATTGGGCCAGTGCTGCCTGCAAACTATTGATCGGTCTGCTGATTCTGTTGCCGGCCTGGCAGGGGTTGGTGCAAATCAAGCAATACCCGCTGGGCAACTGGCTGATCATGGCGGTGATGGTGCTGGTCTGGGGTGCCGATATCGGTGCCTATTTCTCTGGCCGAGCCTTCGGCAAGCGCAAGCTCGCGCCGCACGTCAGTCCTGGCAAAAGCTGGGAAGGCGTATATGGCGGCCTCGCGCTGAGTCTGGTCATCACCACTATCGTTGCTTTGGTGCGCGACTGGACGGTGGCCGAGCTGTTCAAAGGCTTGATCGGCGCCGCGTTGATCGTATTTGTCTCTGTGGTGGGTGATCTCACCGAAAGCATGTTCAAGCGTAAATCCGGGATCAAGGACAGCAGCAACCTGCTGCCGGGTCATGGCGGCGTGCTGGATCGCATCGACAGTCTGACGGCCGCGGTGCCGATCTTCGCGGTGTTGCTGTGGATGGCCGCACCGTGAGCCGCCCGCAACAGATTACCGTGCTGGGAGCGACCGGTTCGATTGGTCTCAGCACCCTTGATGTCATCGCTCGCCACCCGGATCGCTATCAGGCTTTCGCCCTGAGCGGTTTCACGCGCCTGAGCGAACTGTTCGCCCTGTGCGTGCGCCATGTGCCGCAGTTCGCCGTCGTGCCGCAAACGAGTGCAGCGCGCAGCTTGCAGGATGATCTGCGTGCCGCCGGCCTGCCGACTCGCGTCCTGGTGGGTGAGGAGGGGTTGTGCCAGGTCGCGGCCGCTCCTGAAGTCGATGCGGTGATGGCGGCGATTGTCGGAGCGGCGGGGTTGCGCCCGACGCTTGCAGCGGTCGAGGCTGGCAAGAAAATTCTGTTGGCGAATAAAGAAGCGCTGGTCATGTCCGGCGCCTTGTTCATGCACGCCGTGCGCAAAAGCGGTTCTGTACTGCTGCCGATCGACAGTGAGCACAACGCGATTTTCCAGTGCATGCCTCGGGACTTTTCTCGTGGGCTTGGTGAAGTCGGTGTCCGTCGGATTTTACTGACAGCCTCTGGCGGTCCGTTCCGGCAGACGTCCATGGCTGAATTGGTGGATGTTTCCCCTGATCAGGCGTGCGCGCACCCGAACTGGTCGATGGGGCGCAAGATTTCCGTGGATTCGGCCAGCATGATGAACAAGGGTCTCGAGTTGATCGAGGCTTGCTGGCTGTTTGACGCCAGGCCGTCTCAGGTCGAGGTGGTCATCCATCCGCAAAGCGTGATTCACTCGCTCGTCGATTATGTGGATGGTTCGGTGTTGGCGCAGTTGGGCAACCCTGACATGCGCACGCCGATCGCCAATGCCCTGGCCTGGCCGGAGCGTATCGATTCGGGCGTGGCGCCGCTGGATCTGTTCGCGGTTGCGCGCTTGGACTTTGAAGCGCCGGATGAGCAGCGTTTTCCATGCCTGCGCCTGGCGCGTCAGGCAGCGGAAGCGGGTAACAGCGCGCCGGCCATGCTCAATGCGGCCAATGAAGTGGCGGTCGCGGCGTTTCTCGACGGGCGGGTTCGTTATCTGGAAATCGCGAGTATCATCGAGGAGGTCTTGAGTCTCGAGCCTGTGGTCGCGCTGGATGATCTCGATGCGGTATTCACGGCTGATGCGGCAGCGAGAAATCTGGCTCAACAATGGTTGAGTCGTCACGGCCGATAAATTCTGCAACACATTGGTTACACGCGGCACTGAACAGGATTGCGGAGAAAGTAGATGAGCGCGCTCTATATGATTGCCGGCACCCTGATTGCCTTGGGTGTGCTGGTTACCTTTCACGAATTCGGCCATTTTTGGGTCGCGCGTCGCTGTGGCGTCAAGGTTCTGCGCTTTTCCGTGGGCTTCGGCATGCCGCTGCTGCGCTGGCACGACAAGCAAGGCACCGAGTTCGTAGTTGCTGCCATCCCGTTGGGCGGCTACGTCAAGATGCTCGATGAGCGCGAAGGCGAAGTGCCTGCCGATCAGGTCGATCAATCGTTCAACCGCAAATCCGTACGCCAGCGTATCGCCATTGTTGCAGCCGGTCCCATCGCCAACTTTCTCTTGGCGATGGTGTTTTTCTGGGTGCTGGCCATGCTTGGCAGCGAGCAGGTTCGTCCGGTCATCGGCGCTGTCGAGTCCGGCAGCATCGCGGCAAAGGCTGGACTGAGCGCCGGTCAGGAAATTGTTGCCATCGATGGCGAGCCGACATCGGGCTGGGCTGCGGTGAATCTGCAATTGGTGCGTCGCCTGGGTGAAAGCGGCTCTTTGCAGTTGATGGTGCGTGAGCAGGGCGCGACGGCTGAATCACCACGTGAGCTGGCCCTGGATCACTGGCTTAAAGGTGCCGATGAGCCGGATCCAATCCGTTCGTTGGGTATCCGCCCGTGGCGTCCGGCATTACCGCCAGTACTGGCGGAGCTCGATCCAAAGGGCCCGGCGCAGGCCGCCGGTCTGAAAACCGGGGATCGTCTGCTGGCACTGGATGGCCTGGCCCTGAATGACTGGCAGCAGGTCGTGGACATCGTGCGTACCCGTCCTGATACCAAAATCGTGCTGCATGTCGAGCGTGATGGTGCTCAAATCGATGTCCCGGTGACGCTGGCGGCTCGCGGCGAAAGCAAAGCGCCGAGCGGTTATCTCGGCGCTGGAGTCAAGGCGATCGACTGGCCGCCGGAGATGATCCGCGAGGTCAGTTTCGGGCCGGTGGCTGCAATTGGCGAGGGTGCCCGTCGCACTTGGACCATGAGCATCCTGACGCTGGATTCGCTGAAGAAAATGCTGTTCGGCGAGCTCTCGGTAAAAAACTTGAGTGGACCGATAACCATTGCTAAAGTGGCGGGCGCTTCTGCCCAGTCGGGCGTCGCTGATTTCCTGAATTTCCTTGCTTATCTGAGTATTAGCCTGGGGGTTCTGAACTTGCTGCCCATTCCTGTACTGGATGGGGGGCATCTGTTGTTTTATCTGATCGAGTGGGCGCGTGGTCGTCCCTTGTCGGATCGGGTGCAAGGTTGGGGGATACAGATCGGTATCAGCTTGGTGGTCGGGGTGATGTTGCTTGCTCTGGTCAACGATCTGGGTCGACTGTAACGCTTCGCTGAATTGCGAATCTGCCGCATTTTGCGGCAGTTTGTTTATTGCCAGTTGGAATAAGAAAGGACTTCATGAAACGTCTGCTGCTAACTGCGGTTCTCACCGTATTGATGATCGCCGAAGTTCACGCCGAGTCCTTCACCATCTCTGATATTCGCGTCAACGGCCTCCAGCGGGTCTCCGCGGGTAGCGTCTTTGGTGCCTTGCCGCTGAACGTCGGCGAGCAGGCGGATGATCGTCGCCTGGTGGAATCCACTCGTGCGTTGTTCAAAACCGGTTTCTTTCAAGATATCCAGCTGGGCCGCGAAGGCAACGTTCTGGTGATTACGGTCGTCGAACGTCCGTCGGTTGCCAGCATCGAAATCGAAGGCAACAAGGCGATATCCACCGAAGACCTGATGAAGGGCTTGAAGCAGTCCGGTCTGGCCGAAGGCGAAATCTTCCAGCGCGCCACCCTTGAAGGCGTGCGTAACGAGCTGCAACGTCAATACGTTGCCCAAGGCCGTTACTCGGCGACCGTCGATACCGAAGTCGTTTCGCAGCCGCGTAACCGCGTCGGTCTGAAAGTGAAGATCAACGAAGGCACCGTTGCCGCTATCCAGCACATTAACGTGGTGGGCAACACTGTTTTCCCTGATGACGACATCATCGATCTGTTCGAACTGAAAACCACTAACTGGCTGTCGTTCTTCAAGAACGATGACAAGTACGCTCGCGAAAAACTGTCCGGTGACCTGGAGCGTCTGCGCTCCTACTACCTGGATCGCGGCTATATCAATATGGATATCGCTTCGACCCAGGTGTCCATCACCCCGGACAAGAAGCACGTCTACATCACGGTCAACATCAACGAAGGCGAGAAATACACCGTTCGTGACGTCAAGCTCAGCGGCGACTTGAAAGTCCCTGAAGATCAGGTCAAGTCCCTGTTGCTGGTGCAGAAAGGCCAGGTGTTCTCGCGCAAGCTGATGACCACCACGTCCGAGCTGATCACCCGTCGCCTGGGTAACGAGGGTTACACCTTCGCCAACGTCAACGGCGTACCTCAGCCACATGATGAAGATCACACCGTCGATATCCTGTTCGCCGTCGATCCGGGCAAGCGCGCCTACGTCAACCGCATCAACTTCCGTGGCAACACCAAGTCGGAAGACGAAGTGCTGCGTCGCGAGATGCGTCAGATGGAAGGTGGCTGGGCTTCGACCTACCTGATCGACCAGTCCAAGACTCGTCTTGAGCGTTTGGGCTTCTTTAAAGAAGTCAACGTTGAAACGCCGGCCGTGCCGGGTGTCGACGACCAGGTTGACGTGAACTACAGCGTTGAAGAGCAGGCTTCCGGCTCGATCACTGCCAGCGTCGGTTTCGCCCAGAGCGCGGGTCTGATCCTTGGCGGTTCGATCACCCAGAACAACTTCCTTGGTACCGGTAATCGCGTCAGCGTCGGCCTGACCCGCAGTGAATACCAGAGCCGCTACAACTTCGGCTATGTTGACCCCTACTGGACCGCCGATGGCGTGAGCCTGGGTTACAACGCGTTTTACCGCACCACCGATTACGATGAGCTCGACGCCGATATTTCCAGCTATGCGGTCGACAGCCTGGGCGCCGGCGTCAACGTGGGCTACCCGATCAGTGAGACTTCTCGTCTGACCTTCGGCGCGTCGGTGCAGCAGGACAAGATCAATACCGGTCAGTACACCGTCGACGAGATCTTCGACTTCGTTAACAAGGAAGGCGACAGCTACCTGAACTTCAAGGCGTCCGCCGGCTGGTCCGAATCGACCCTGAACAAAGGTGTATTACCGACCCGTGGCCGTTCCCAGAGCCTGACGCTCGAAAGTACGATCCCGGGCAGCGACCTGTCGTTCTTCAAGCTCGACTACCGTGGTCAGCTGTTCCAGCCGATCACCGAAAACTACACCATGCGCCTGCACACCGAATTGGGTTACGGCGATGGTTACGGTTCGACCGATGGCTTGCCGTTCTATGAAAACTACTATGCTGGTGGTTTCAACTCGGTTCGTGGCTTCAAAGACAGCACTCTGGGACCGCGCAGTACACCAAGCCGTGGCACCAACCCTGGCACGCTGGAGGATCCCGACCAGGATCCACTGCCGTTCGGTGGTAACGTCTTGATCCAGGGTGGTGTAGAGGTGCTGTTCCCTCTGCCGTTCGTCAAGGATCAACGTTCCCTGCGTACGTCGGTATTCTGGGATGTGGGTAACGTATTTGACTCGCAATGCAAAGACAGCACGAACGCAAACGGTTCGTCGTCCAACACGCAGTGCAACGACATCAGCCTGAGCAGCATGGCCAGTTCGGTCGGTGTAGGCGTGACTTGGGTCACCGCGCTGGGTCCTTTGAGCTTCGCCCTGGCGATGCCGATCAAGAAACCGGATGACGCTGAGACTCAAGTGTTCCAATTCTCCCTCGGCCAGACGTTCTAAGCGCCTGACCCAAGATAACGACAATGGATTTTGTAGGAGTGCATCGTGCGTAAGTTGACTCAATTGGTTCTCCTGGCCTCCGTACTGGTGGCAGGCCCGGCGTTCGCCGACATGAAAATCGCCGTTCTGAACTATCAGATGGCGTTGCTGGAATCCGACGCGGCGAAGAAGTACGCCGTGGACGCGGAGAAGAAATTCGGCCCGCAACTGACCAAGCTCAAGACTTTGGAAAGCAGCGCCAAGGGCATTCAGGATCGTCTGATGGCCGGTGGCGACAAGATGCAGCAAGGTGAACGCGAGCGTCTGGAGCTGGAATTCAAGCAAAAGGCACGCGACTTCCAGTTCCAGTCCAAGGAGCTGAACGAAGCCAAGGCCGTTGCCGACCGCGAAATGCTCAAGCAGCTGAAGCCAAAGCTGGATGGCGCAGTGGAAGAAGTCATCAAGAAAGGTGGTTTTGACCTGGTGTTCGAGCGTGGTGCAGTGATTGATGTCAAGCCTCAGTACGACATCACGCGCCAGGTTATCGAGCGCATGAATCAGTCGAAGTAACCCATGACCGTGACCATCAAGCTCGGCCAGTTGGCCGAGTTCCTCGGCGCCACCCTGCGGGGCGACCCCGAGAAGCAAATTACTGGGCTAGCCACCTTGCAGGAGGCTGGCCCAGCTCAGTTGAGCTTTCTGGCAAATCCCCAATACCGTAAATACCTGGCCGACAGTCAGGCCGCAGCCTTGTTGCTGAAGGCCGCCGATGCCGAAGGTTACACCGGTGACACGCTGGTGGTGCCGGATCCTTATCTGGCCTACGCCCGTATTTCCCACTTGTTCGACCCAAAACCGAAAGCGGCTGCCGGGATTCATCCGACGGCGATAATCGCCGACGATGCGGTGGTCGATCCGACCGCCAGTGTCGGCGCTTTCGTGGTGATCGAAGCTGGCGCGCGCATTGGCGCGCAAGTGACCCTCGGCCCTCATTGCTTCATCGGTGCGCGCTGCGAAATCGGTGAAGGCGGCTGGCTCAATCCACGCGTGACCCTGTATCACGACGTGCGCATCGGTAAACGCGTGGTGATCCAGTCCGGCGCTGTGCTTGGTGGCGAGGGCTTCGGTTTCGCCAATGAAAAAGGCGTCTGGCAGAAAATTGCCCAGATCGGCGGCGTGACCATCGGCGACGATGTTGAGATCGGCGTGAACACGGCTATTGACCGTGGTGCGCTGGCCGATACGGTCATCGGCAATGGCGTGAAACTGGATAACCAGATTCAGATTGCCCACAACGTGCAGGTCGGTGATCACACGGCCATGGCCGCGTGCGTGGGCATTTCAGGCAGCACCAAAATCGGCAAGCACTGCATGCTGGCCGGCGGTGTCGGCCTGGTAGGGCACATCGACATTTGCGACAACGTATTCCTGACCGGGATGACCATGGTGACTCACTCGATTACCGAGCCGGGTGCCTACTCTTCCGGCACAGCCATGCAACCGGCTGCCGAATGGCGCAAGAGCGCGGCACGTATCCGTCAGCTCGATGACATCGCGCGACGTCTGCGACAGCTGGAAAAACGTACAGGGGAAGTGACCCCTGACGGTAATGCTTCATCAGATGGCTGAAACCCATTCCATATCAAGTGTGCACAGCCTCTAGACTGCCTCCTTGATTTGCTAGAGGAGTGCGCGTCAGTCGCGCTCCCAATCTTTACATAGGCTTCCCCCCGAAATGATGGACATCAACGAGATTCGCGAATACCTGCCTCACCGTTACCCGTTCCTGCTGGTGGATCGGGTCGTGGATCTGGACACGGAAGGCAAGCGCATTCGCGCCTACAAGAATGTCAGCATCAACGAACCGTTCTTCAATGGTCACTTCCCGGCGCATCCGATCATGCCGGGCGTGCTGATCATCGAAGCGATGGCTCAGGCTGCCGGGATCCTCGGGTTCAAAATGCTCGACGTGAAGCCTGCCGACGGCACGCTCTACTACTTCGTCGGCTCCGACAAACTGCGTTTCCGCCAGCCGGTATTGCCGGGCGACCAGTTGATCCTCGAAGCCAAGTTCCTCAGCTGCAAGCGTCAGATCTGGAAGTTCGAATGCCAGGCCTCCGTCGATGGCAAGCCAGTCTGCTCCGCTGAAATCATCTGTGCGGAACGCAAGCTATGAGTTTGATTGACCCTCGCGCAATCATCGATCCGTCGGCCGTTCTGGCCGACGGTGTCGAGGTCGGCCCGTGGTCAATTGTCGGCGCTGGTGTGGAAATCGGCGAAGGCACGGTGATTGGGCCGCATGTGATCCTCAAGGGCCCGACCCGCATCGGCAAGCACAATCGCATCTACCAGTTTTCTTCGGTAGGCGAAGATACGCCCGATTTGAAATACAAGGGCGAAGAAACCCGTCTGGTCATCGGTGACCACAATGTCATTCGTGAAGGCGTGACCATCCACCGTGGCACCGTTCAGGATCGTTCGGAAACCACCCTGGGCGATCACAACCTGATCATGGCCTATGCACACATCGGTCACGACAGCGTCATCGGCAACCACTGCATTCTGGTCAACAACACTGCGTTGGCTGGCCATGTGCACGTTGAAGACTGGGCGATTCTGTCTGGTTTCACTCTTGTGCATCAGTACTGCCACATCGGCGCCCACAGCTTTTCCGGCATGGGCACGGCGATCGGCAAGGACGTACCGGCTTACGTCACCGTGTTCGGCAACCCGGCCGAAGCCCGCAGCATGAATTTCGAAGGCATGCGCCGTCGCGGATTCAGCGAAGACGCCATTCACGCGCTGCGCCGTGCCTATAAAACGGTGTATCGCCAGGGACTGACCGTGGAGCAAGCGCTGGCCCAACTGGTCGAGCCATCCGCGCAGTTTCCGGAAGTGGCGGTGTTCCGCGACTCTATCCAGTCGTCGACCCGCGGCATTACCCGCTAATCATGGCCAGTCTGCGTATTGCGCTGGTGGCGGGAGAGGCTTCCGGTGACATTCTCGGTTCCGGACTCATGCGTGCCCTCAAGGCACAACATCCTGACGTCGAATTCATCGGCGTCGGTGGGCCTTTGATGCAGGCTGAAGGCCTGACCTCCTTTTTTCCGATGGAACGTCTGTCCGTCATGGGGCTGGTGGAGGTGCTTGGCCGTTTGCGTGAGTTGCTCAAACGGCGCAAACAGTTGATTGCCACCTTGATCGCACAAAAGCCGGATGTGTTCATCGGTATCGATGCGCCGGATTTCAACCTCAACATCGAACTCAAGCTGCGCCAGGCCGGAATCAAGACCGTGCATTACGTCAGTCCTTCGGTATGGGCGTGGCGGCAGAAACGCGTGCTGAAGATTCGTGAAGGCTGCGACCTGATGCTCACGCTGTTTCCGTTCGAAGCCAAATTCTATGAAGAGAAAGGCGTGCCGGTGCGGTTTGTCGGCCACTCCCTGGCAGATGTCATTCCGCTGGAGGCCGATCGCGCCGCAGCCCGGGCCGAGCTGGGCTTGCCCGACGGGCCGCTGGTCGCGCTGATGCCTGGCAGTCGCGGCGGTGAAGTTGGCCGTCTCGGTGCGTTGTTTCTCGATACGGCCCAACGTCTGCGCGCCCTGCGTCCTGGCGTGCGTTTTGTGATGCCGTGCGCGAGCGCGGAACGTCGGGTTCAGCTAGAAGAATTGCTCGCCGGCCGTGATCTGCCGGTAACCCTGCTCGACGGCAAATCCCATCTCGCACTGGCTGCGTGCAATGCAGTGTTGATCGCATCCGGCACGGCGACCCTCGAAGCGCTGTTGTACAAGCGGCCGATGGTGGTGGCTTATCGTCTTGCGCCGTTGACGTTCTGGATTCTCAAACGCATGGTCAAGAGCCCGTACGTGTCGCTGCCCAACCTGTTGGCCCAGCGCTTGCTGGTGCCTGAGTTTTTGCAGGACGACGCCACGGTCGAAGCGTTGGCGCAAACCCTGTCGCCGTTGATCGAAGGCGGCGAAGAACAGACCCGTGGATTCGACGAGATTCACCGCACGTTGCGGCTGGACGCCTCCAATCAGGCGGCCGATGCCGTCCTTAACCTGATCGGTCACTCACGATGAGCAAAGTATCCCCGCAACTGGGCCTGGATTTCACTCTGGTAGCCGAAGTCGAAGAGCTGGTCGCCGGCGTCGATGAAGTCGGACGCGGCCCGCTATGCGGCGCGGTGGTGACGGCCGCCGTGATTCTCGACCCGAACCGGCCGATTCTTGGCCTCAACGATTCGAAGAAGCTCACCGAAGCCAAACGCGAAAAGCTCTACGACGAAATCTGCGAGAAAGCCCTGAGCTGGTGCATCGCCCGGGCTGAAGTCGAAGAAATCGACGAGCTGAACATCCTTCACGCAACCATGCTCGCCATGCAGCGCGCGGTGGCCGGGCTGCACATCCAGCCGAAGCTGGCGATGATCGACGGCAATCGCTGCCCGCATCTGCCGATGCGCGCTGAAGCGGTCATTCAGGGTGACGGCAAGGTACCGGCCATTGCCGCGGCGTCGATTTTGGCCAAAGTCAGCCGTGACCGCGAAATGGCAGCGTTCGAATTGATCTACCCGGGATATGGCATCGGCGGCCATAAAGGCTATCCGACCCCCGTTCATCTGGAAGCCCTCGCACGTCTGGGGCCGACCCTGATCCACCGCCGCTCGTTTGCCCCGGTACGCCTGGCTTATGAAGCGCTGGAAACGTTGCAAGTCCTGGCGCCGGTTTAGTCGCGAGGCTGATGTTTTACGCAAGGCCCGGTACAATCCGGGCCTTGTTGTTTTCATGACTTAACGCAGGATCACCATGCCGGCTTCATTTATTCACCTACGCCTGCACACTGAATACTCCCTTGTCGACGGTCTGGTGCGGATCAAACCGCTGGTCAAAGCCCTGAGCGGCATGGGTATGCCTGCCGTTGCGGTCACTGACCAGAACAACATGTGTTCGCTGGTCAAGTTCTACAAAAATGCCATGGGCGCAGGGATCAAGCCGATCTGCGGCGCCGACCTGTGGCTGTCGAACAAGGATCCGGACGCGCCATTAAGCCGGATCAGCCTGCTGGCCATGAATGCCAAGGGCTATCGCAACCTCACCGAACTGATCTCGCGCGGCTTCATCGACGGTCAGCGCAACGGCTCGATCATCATTGAGCGCGAATGGGTGGTCGAGGCCAATGAAGGCCTGATCATGCTCTCGGCGGCCAAAGAGGGCGAGATCGGCCAAGCGATCGTCGGCGGTAACCCGCAAGAGGCGGAAAACCTCGCCCGCGAATGGATGAACGTGTTCGGCGACCGGTTTTACCTGGAAATCCAGCGCACCAGCCGTCCCAACGACGAAGAGCAACTGCACGGCGCCGTCGCGCTGGCGGACAAGCTCGGTGCACCGCTGGTCGCGACCAACGATGTGCGCTTCATCAAACAGGAAGACTTCGCGGCTCACGAAACCCGTGTCTGCATCGGTGAGGGCCGTGCCCTCGACGATCCACGGCGTTCGAAGAACTACAGCGATCAGCAATACCTCAAAAGCGCCGAGGAAATGGCCGAGCTGTTCAGCGACATTCCCGATGCGCTGGAAAACACCGTCGAGATTGCCAAGCGCTGCAACATCGACGTGAAGCTGGGCACGCACTTCCTGCCCAACTTCCCGATCCCCGATGGCATGACCATCGACGAATATTTCCGCAAAGTGTCGTTCGACGGTCTGGAAGAGCGGCTGTCCGTCCTGCTGCCCAAGGACACCACCGAAGACTATGAAGCCAAACGCCAGGTTTACGTCGACCGGTTGAATTTCGAGCTGGATATCATTATCCAGATGGGCTTCCCCGGCTACTTCCTGATCGTAATGGACTTTATCCAGTGGGCCAAAAGCAACGGCGTACCGGTGGGCCCGGGTCGTGGATCGGGTGCCGGTTCGCTGGTGGCCTATGTGCAGAAGATCACCGACCTCGACCCTTTGGAATACGACCTGCTGTTCGAACGTTTCCTCAACCCGGAACGGGTTTCCATGCCCGACTTCGACGTCGACTTCTGCATGGACGGCCGTGACCGGGTGATCGATTACGTAGCCGAGAAATACGGCCGTAACGCGGTAAGCCAGATCATCACCTTCGGCTCGATGGCCGCCAAGGCTGTGGTTCGCGACGTGGCACGGGTGCAGGGCAAGTCCTACGGCCTGGCGGATCGTCTGTCGAAGATGATTCCGTTTGAAGTCGGGATGACTTTGGAAAAAGCCTACGAGCAGGAAGAAATCCTGCGCGACTTCATCAAGGTTGATGAAGAGGCTGCGGAAATCTGGGAGATGGCGCGCAAGCTCGAAGGCGTCGTGCGTAACGTCGGTAAACACGCCGGTGGTGTGGTCATCGCTCCGACCAAGCTGACTGACTTCTCGCCGATCTATTGCGATGAGGCCGGTGACGGTCTGGTGACGCAATTCGACAAAGATGACGTCGAGGCGGCCGGTCTGGTGAAGTTCGACTTCCTCGGTCTGCGAACCCTGACGATCATCGACTGGGCGCTGAAAACCATCAACCGCGAGCGCGCCAAGGTTGACGAGCCGCCGCTGGACATCGCGTTCATCCCGCTGGATGACAAACCGACGTATCAACTGCTGCAAAAAGCCGAAACCACGGCGGTGTTCCAGCTTGAATCCCGGGGTATGAAAGAGCTGATCAAAAAGCTCAAGCCCGACTGCCTGGAAGACTTGATCGCACTGGTGGCGTTGTTCCGTCCGGGCCCGCTGCAATCGGGCATGGTGGACGACTTCATCAACCGTAAGCACGGTCGCGCCGAACTGGCGTACCCGCACTCGGATTATCAATACGAAGGCCTCAAGCCTGTATTGGCACCGACTTACGGCATCATCCTGTATCAGGAACAGGTGATGCAGATTGCTCAGGTCATGGCCGGTTACACCCTCGGCGGTGCGGACATGTTGCGTCGCGCCATGGGTAAGAAGAAACCCGAGGAAATGGCCAAACAGCGCGGCGGTTTCATTGAAGGTTGCGCGACCAACAATATCGACGCCGATCTGGCCGGTAACATTTTCGATCTGGTGGAAAAATTCGCCGGTTACGGTTTCAACAAATCCCACTCCGCCGCCTATGGCCTGGTGTCGTACCAGACAGCGTGGCTGAAGGCTCACTACCCGGCGCCGTTCATGGCGGCGGTGCTGTCGGCGGACATGCACAACACCGACAAGGTCGTGACCTTGATCGAAGAAGTGCGCACGATGAAGTTGCGCCTCGACGCGCCGGACGTGAATACCTCGGAATTCAAGTTCACGGTGAACGACGATGGCCGCATCGTGTACGGTCTCGGCGCGATCAAAGGCGTCGGCGAAGGCCCGGTGGAAGCGATCACCGAGGCGCGTCAGGCCGGCCCGTTCAAGGATCTGTTCGACTTCTGTGCTCGTGTCGACCTCAAGCGCATCAACAAACGAACCCTCGATGGCTTGATTCGCAGCGGCGCACTGGATCGTCTCGGTCCGTACTTCCACGATGAACAAAAAGCCTACCAAGCCAACATCGACCGCAACCGCGCGGTGCTGCTGGCGGCGATGGAAGAAGCGATCAAGTCGGCCGAGCAGACTGCGCGTACCCACGACAGCGGCCACGCCGACCTGTTTGGCGGCTTGTTTGTCGAAGAGGATGCCGACGTCTACGCGATCCATCGCAAGGCCAAGGAGCTGACGCTCAAGGAGCGACTCAAAGGTGAAAAAGACACTTTGGGCCTGTACCTGACCGGTCACCCGATTGACGAATACGAAGGCGAAATCCGCCGCTTCGCCCGTCAGCGCATCATCGACCTGAAACCGGCGCGGGATACCCAGACCGTCGCGGGGATGATCATCGCCTTGCGGGTGATGAAAAACAAAAAGGGCGACAAGATGGGCTTCATCACCCTTGATGACCGCTCCGGGCGAATCGAGGCGTCGCTGTTTGCCGATGCGTTCCATTCTGCGCAATCGCTGTTGCAGACCGACGCGATGGTGGTGGTCGAAGGGGAGGTCAGTAACGATGATTTCTCTGGTGGCCTGCGCCTGCGGGTCAAGCGCGTGATGAGCATGGAGGATGCGCGCACCAATCTCGCCGAAAGCCTGCGCCTGAAGCTGCAAACCCAGGACTTGAAGGGCGATCAGCTACGCTGGCTGGGTGATCTGCTCAAGCGCCATCGCGGCGCATGCCCGATCACCATGGAGTACACGAGCCCCGATGCGAAGACCTTGCTGCAGTTCGGCGAGACCTGGCGGATCGATCCGGCGGATGCGTTGATTCAAGCCCTGCGTGACCAGTTCGGGCGAGACAACGTCTTCCTCCAATACCGTTGACCGGCAAGGTGCTATCAATCCCCTTGCCCGCGACCTGAATTTTTAATCTCGACCTCAGCGCGCCTCTCCCTTAAGGTAGGCGCGAATAGACAAACGGCCGGCCCAAGCTCATTTGGGACACGACCCAAGACGGACGCCTATGAACCCGAATTTTCTAGATTTCGAACAGCCGATCGCCGACCTGCAAGCCAAGATCGAAGAGTTGCGCTTGGTCGGTAATGACAATTCGCTGAATATCGGCGATGAGATCTCGCGCCTGCAGGACAAGAGCAAGACGCTGACCGAAGACATCTTCGGCAAGCTGACCAGCTGGCAGATCGCACGCTTGGCGCGTCACCCTAAACGCCCGTACACCCTGGACTACATCCAGCACATCTTCACCGAGTTCGACGAACTGCATGGCGACCGTCACTTCTCCGACGACGCGGCCATTGTCGGCGGCGTTGCGCGCCTGGATGACCAGCCGGTGATGATCATTGGTCACCAGAAGGGCCGTGAAGTACGCGAGAAGGTGCGTCGCAACTTCGGCATGCCGCGTCCGGAAGGCTACCGCAAGGCTTGCCGCCTGATGGAAATGGCCGAGCGTTTCAAAATGCCGATCCTGACCTTCATCGACACCCCGGGCGCTTATCCTGGCATCGACGCCGAAGAGCGCAACCAGAGCGAGGCAATTGCCTGGAACCTGCGCGTCATGGCTCGCCTGAAAACCCCGATCATCGCCACCGTTATTGGTGAAGGTGGTTCCGGTGGTGCATTGGCCATTGGTGTCTGCGACCAGTTGAACATGCTGCAATATTCGACCTACGCCGTGATCTCGCCGGAAGGTTGTGCATCGATCCTGTGGAAAACCGCCGAAAAAGCGCCGGATGCCGCTGAAGCGATGGGCATCACCGCTGAGCGCCTGAAAGGCCTGGGCATTGTCGATAAAGTCATCGGCGAGCCATTGGGCGGCGCCCACCGCGATCCGGTCGCGGCTGCGGCATCGATCCGCGCCGAGCTGAGCTCGCAACTGGCGATGCTGAAGAAGTTCGACAATGACGCGCTGCTGGCCCGTCGTTACGAGCGTCTGATGAGCTACGGCCTGTAACGAAACACGCAATACCCCCTGTAGGAGTGAGCCTGCTCGCGATGAGGGCGTAACATTCAACAAATGTGTTGGCTGTTACACCGCTATCGCGAGCAGGCTCACTCCTACATTTGTTTGGGGCAAAGAATTAGATAGGGTCAGTCCATGATTGATTTGCCTTCCCGGGTTTTGCCGAATCTGACGACCTGGCACAATGCCAAGGCCTGGCGTATCGCTTTCTCCGGTGGTCTCGATTCCACCGTCCTCCTGCACCTGCTTGCCCAACTTGCAAAAACCGTATCCCTGCCGGCGCTCAGCGCCATCCATGTACACCATGGTCTTCAGGCGGCGGCGGATGCGTGGCCGGAACACTGTCAGTCTGTTTGTGATGCGCTGAGCGTGCCGTTGCAGGTGGTGCGAGTCACGGTGCACCCCGGTGCGAGTCTTGAGCGCGCGGCGCGTGAGGCTCGATACGCCGCGTTTGCTTCCATGACGTTGGCCGATGAGGTACTGCTGACAGGTCAACACCGTGACGATCAGGCTGAAACGCTGTTGTTTCGCTTAATGCGTGGGGCGGGGGTGAGAGGTTTGTCGGCCATGCCGGTTCTGCGGTCGTTGGGGCAGGGCAGTCTGGTTCGCCCGTTGCTCGACATTTCGCGGGCTGAACTGGAGGCTTATGCCCGGCAACACGGGTTGCGCTGGACCGAAGACCCGTCCAATCAGGATCACCGGTTTTCGCGAAACTATTTGCGCCATCAGGTGGTGCCGCTGCTGACTGCTCGCTGGCCACAGGCACAGGCGAGCATGGCGCGCAGCGCAGGTCATCTTCGCGAGGCCGAGGGTTTGCTGAATGAGTTGGCGCAGATCGATCTTACTCAAGCTGCCACTGCGAGCGAGTTCGATTGGCTCGCAGTGCCTTCGCTGGCGATGGCGCCGATCACAAAACTTTCTGCCGCCCGCCAGCGCAACGTCCTCAGCCATTGGCTCGAACCGTTGACCCGGTTGCCGGATGCCGACCATTGGTCAGGCTGGACGGATCTGGCTGAGGCTGTGGGCGATGCGTCTCCAGTCTGGCAGCTGGCCGACGGCGAACTGCATCGCAGTGCCGGTCGCATCTGGTGGCTCAGTGGTCACTGGCTGAGTAAGCCAGTGGTCAGCGGCGAGTGGCACGACCCATCTTCAGCGCTACGCTTGCCCGATAACGGTCAGGTCACCTTGAGCGGTCAAGCGCCCCATGGGCCGTTGCGCATCGCCTACCGACAGGGCGGCGAAGTGATGCAACTGGAGGGGCGGGGACACCGCGATCTCAAGCGTCTGCTCAACGAGCGTGCGGTGCCGGCCTTCATCCGTGGCAGATTGCCGCTGCTCTATCGCGGTGACGAATTGCTCGCGGTGGCGAACCTGCCGGGCCTTGATGGCAATGTGCTGGACGGCTGGCGTTTGCATTGGGGGCTTCAGAGCGAAGATCAAGGTTTGAGATGAAAGGGGCATTCCGGTAGACTACGCTCCCTTCTTGATACAACTTCTGTGGATTCGCCTGAATTGCAGGAGTTGCCGATTACCAAGCAGTCTTTGCTGGGCGATTCCAAAAAATGTGTAGCGAACAACCTACCGGTGTTTCATCTGCCGGTCTGTCACCACGCGGCGGTTTTTTTGAAAGGTGCACTGTGATTAATGCAGGTGATCGGGGGCTTCGGCCTTCCTTCGCTTTCCCCGGCGGCACTGACCGCTTTAACGCAGACTTCTAGGGTTTTTCATGACGCGCTACATATTCGTCACGGGCGGTGTTGTTTCTTCATTGGGGAAAGGCATTGCATCGGCATCATTGGCGGCCATCCTGGAGGCGCGGGGACTTAAGGTCACCATGCTCAAGCTGGATCCGTACATCAACGTCGACCCGGGCACCATGAGCCCGTTCCAGCACGGTGAAGTGTTCGTCACCCACGACGGCGCCGAGACCGACCTGGACCTGGGCCACTACGAGCGGTTCATCCGCACGACAATGACCCAGAACAACAACTTCACCACCGGTCGTGTCTACGAGCACGTCCTGCGCAAAGAGCGCCGTGGTGACTACCTGGGTGCAACCATCCAGGTGATCCCGCACATCACCGACGAAATCAAGCGCCGAATCATCAAGGGTGCAGGCGATGCCGACGTGGCGATGGTCGAAATCGGTGGCACCGTGGGTGACATCGAGTCGCAACCTTTCCTCGAAGCCATCCGCCAGCTGCGTTTCGAAGTCGGTGCCAAGCGCGCGATGCTGATGCACCTGACCCTCGTGCCGTACATCGCCACTGCCGGCGAAACCAAAACCAAGCCAACCCAGCACTCGGTCAAGGAACTGCGTTCCATCGGCCTGCAACCTGACGTGCTGGTGTGCCGCTCCGATCACCCGATCGATATCTCTTCGCGTCGCAAAATCGCCCAGTTCACCAACGTTGAAGAACGTGCGGTGATTGCGCTGGAAGACGCCGACACCATCTACAAGATCCCGGGCATCCTGCACTCGCAGGGTCTGGACGATTTCGTCGTAGAGCGTTTCGGCCTGCAATGTGGCGGTGCGGATCTGTCCGAGTGGGACGCTGTGGTCGACGCCAAGCTGAACCCGGAACATGAAGTCACCATCGCGATGGTCGGCAAGTACATGGAACTGCTCGACGCCTACAAGTCGCTGATCGAAGCGATGAGTCACGCCGGCATCAGCAACCGCACCAAGGTCAACCTGCGTTATATCGATTCCGAAGACATCGAAAACCAGGGCACCGCGCTGCTGGAAGGCGTTGACGCGATCCTCGTACCGGGCGGCTTCGGGCTGCGCGGCGTGGAAGGCAAGATCACCGCCGTTCAATACGCTCGCGAAAACAAGGTTCCGTACCTGGGCATCTGCCTGGGCATGCAAGTCGCCGTGATCGAGTTCGCACGTAACGTGATGGGCTGGAAAGACGCCAACTCCACCGAGTTCGATCGCGCCAGCGGTCACCCGGTTGTCGGTCTGATCACCGAGTGGGAAGACGCCACCGGTGCAGTCGAAATCCGTACCGAAGCGTCCGACCTGGGCGGCACCATGCGCCTCGGCGCTCAGGAATGCCTGCTCGAAGCCGGCTCCAAGGTGCACGACTGCTACGCCAAGGATGTGATTGTCGAGCGTCACCGTCACCGTTACGAAGTGAACAACAACCTGCTGCCACAACTGATCGAAGCCGGCCTGAAAATCTCCGGTCGCTCGGCGGATGCTGCGCTGGTTGAAGTGGTCGAAGCGGCGGATCATCCGTGGTTCGTGGCTTGCCAGTTCCACCCGGAGTTCACCTCGACTCCTCGCGATGGTCACCCACTGTTCAGCGGCTTCGTCAAAGCGGCTTTGGCTCAACACCAGAAGAAGGCGTAATCCCGATGGCACAGAAGATCATCCGCGTCGGCGACATCGAGATCGCCAACGACAAACCCATGGTGCTGTTCGGCGGCATGAACGTGCTGGAAAGCCGTGACATGGCCATGCAGGTTTGCGAAGAGTACGTGAGGGTCACCGAAAAGCTCGGTATCCCTTACGTGTTCAAGGCCAGTTTCGACAAGGCCAACCGGTCTTCTGTGACTTCGTATCGCGGCCCTGGCCTGGAAGAAGGCATGCGCATCTTCCAGGACATCAAGCAAGCTTTCGGCGTGCCGATCATCACCGACGTCCATGAGCCTGAACAGGCCGCCGTCGTTGCTGAAGTCTGCGACATCATCCAGTTGCCGGCCTTCCTGTCGCGTCAGACCGACCTGGTCGTCGCGATGGCCAAGACCGGTGCCGTGATCAACATAAAGAAAGCCCAGTTCCTCGCGCCTCAGGAAATGAAACACATCCTGAACAAGTGCGTCGAAGCGGGTAACGATCAATTGATCCTTTGCGAGCGTGGTTCGAGCTTCGGTTACAACAACCTCGTGGTCGACATGCTCGGCTTCGGCATCATGAAGCAGTTCGAATACCCGGTGTTCTTCGACGTGACCCACGCGCTGCAAATGCCTGGCGGTCGTTCCGACTCCGCCGGCGGTCGCCGGGCACAGGTGCTCGATCTGGCCAAGGCAGGCATGAGCCAAGGTCTGGCCGGTCTGTTCCTCGAAGCACATCCGGATCCGGACAATGCCAAATGCGACGGCCCTTGCGCCTTGCGTCTGGACAAACTGGAGCCATTCCTGGCCCAGCTCAAAGCGTTGGACGAACTGGTTAAGAGTTTTCCGACGGTAGAAACCGCGTAAACCTCAATTCTCCGGTAAAGTACCGCACGATTTGAGGCTCAGGCCTTCGGGCCTGAGCCTTGTCGTCCGCAAGTCTGCCCGCTGTACTTCGCTTGCCGACGATTGAAGATTTCCTCTAGCTGCGTCGTTTTCGTCAACTTTGGAGTGTTTACAACAATGGCAAAAATCGTCGACATCAAAGGTCGTGAAGTTCTCGACTCCCGTGGCAATCCCACCGTGGAAGCGGACGTGCTTCTCGACAACGGCATCATCGGCAGCGCTTGCGCGCCGTCCGGTGCATCCACTGGCTCGCGTGAAGCGCTCGAGCTGCGTGATGGCGACAAGAGCCGTTACCTGGGCAAGGGCGTGCTCAAAGCCGTGGGCAACATCAACGGCCCGATCCGCGACCTGCTGTTGGGTAAAGACCCAAGCGACCAGAAAGCCCTCGATCACGCGATGATCAAGCTCGACGGCACCGAAAACAAAGCGACCCTGGGCGCCAACGCCATCCTCGCCGTTTCCCTGGCTGCGGCCAAGGCCGCTGCTCAGGATCAGGATCTGCCGCTGTACGCGCACATCGCCAACCTGAACGGTACTCCGGGTGTTTACTCGATGCCGGTGCCGATGATGAACATCATCAACGGTGGCGAGCACGCCGATAACAACGTCGACATCCAGGAATTCATGGTTCAGCCGGTTGGCGCCAAGTCTTTCTCGGAAGGTCTGCGCATGGGCACCGAGATTTTCCATCACCTCAAAGCTGTGCTGAAGGCTCGTGGCCTGAGCACTGCCGTCGGTGACGAAGGTGGTTTCGCGCCGAACCTGGCTTCCAACGAAGACGCTTTGAAAGTGATCTCGGAAGCTGTGGCCAACGCCGGTTACAAACTGGGCACCGACGTGACCCTGGCGCTGGACTGCGCGGCCAGCGAATTCTACGAAGACGGCAAGTACAACCTGTCCGGCGAAGGCCAGGTGTTCACCGCTGAAGGTTTTGCCGACTACCTGAAAGGTCTGACCGAGCGTTATCCGATCATCTCCATCGAAGACGGTCTGGACGAGTCCGACTGGGCTGGCTGGAAGATCCTCACCGACAAGATCGGCCAGAAGACCCAACTGGTCGGCGACGACCTGTTCGTGACCAACACCAAGATCCTGAAAGAAGGCATCGATAAAAAGATCGCCAACTCGATCCTGATCAAGTTCAACCAGATCGGCACCCTGACTGAAACCCTGGAAGCCATCCAGATGGCCAAGGCTGCCGGTTACACCGCGGTGATCTCGCACCGTTCGGGCGAAACTGAAGATTCGACCATTGCCGACCTGGCCGTGGGTACTGCGGCCGGTCAGATCAAGACCGGCTCCCTGTGCCGTTCCGACCGCGTTTCCAAGTACAACCAACTGCTGCGTATCGAAGAGCAGTTGAATGGCAAAGCCAAGTACAACGGTCGCAGCGAGTTCCGCGGCTGAGTCGTATCTGATAAAAGACACCGGATTGTGTCGAAAAAGTCGTGACAGCGATGGATTTGCCACTAATCTGATGCCTTAACAGCACAAGCCTGGGTTTTCCAGGCTTCGTGCTATCAGACGCTTCAAAGTTTGGCATGGCTGTCTTTTTCCACTGGATACCCGATATTCGATGCGCAGTCCCAATTGGTTGTTTCTCGTTCTGCTCTTGTTGCTGGCTGGCTTGCAGTACCGCCTGTGGCTAGGTAACGGCAGTCTGGCGCAGGTGGCCGAGCTGAATCAGCAGATTGCCGAGCAGCACGCCGAAAACGAAGGGCTGCTGGAACGCAACCGAGTGATGGACGCCGAAGTCAGTGAGCTGAAAAAAGGCATGGAGACCGTCGAAGAGCGGGCTCGCCATGAGTTGGGCATGGTCAAGGACGGCGAAACTCTCTATCAGTTAGCCCAATGATCGATTCCCTGCCGGCCTTCTGGGCCGTGATTCCTGCCGCGGGCGTCGGTGCCCGAATGGCCGCGGACCGTCCCAAGCAATACCTGCAACTGGGCGGACGCACAATTCTCGAACACAGCCTCGGCTGTTTCCTCGATCACCCAAGCCTTAGAGGGCTGGTGGTCAGCCTTGCCGTTGATGACCCTTACTGGCCGAACTTGCCGAGCGCCAACGATTGGCGCATTCAGCGCGTCGAGGGTGGTGCCGAGCGTTCTGCATCGGTGCTCAATGCTTTGCTGCATCTGCACGCGCAAGGTGCCGGCGATGAAGACTGGGTGTTGGTGCACGACGCGGCACGGCCCAATCTGAGCCGTGACGATCTCGATAAATTGCTCGGTGAGTTGGCCGATGACCCGGTCGGTGGCCTGCTCGCAGTACCGGCGAAGGACACCCTCAAGCGTGCCGACAAGCATGGGCGCGTGGTCGAAACCGTTGACCGCAGCGTGATCTGGCAGGCTTATACGCCGCAGATGTTTCGCCTCGGGGCATTGCATCGGGCGTTGGCGGACAGTCTGGTGGCGGATGCGGTGATTACTGATGAGGCGTCGGCGATGGAATGGGCGGGGTTGGCGCCGCGTTTGATCGAAGGTCGATCGGATAATCTGAAAGTAACGCGGCCGGAAGATCTGGAATGGTTGCGTCAGCGTTGGGCTAACCGACGCTGATTGCTGTGGTGCCTGGCAGATTGTCTTGGCGAGCAAACACAACGCACCATTCAGACCCGATATTCCGGCCGTTCAGCCAACCCTTCCTTCAAAAAATCCACCAACTTACGCACCTTCGGCGACAGATGCCGCTGCTGCGGGTACAACGCCCAAACGGCGGTATTGGGTGGTTGATGGCTTTCCAGCAGCGAAATTAACGCACCATTTTTCAGATGCTCCAGCACGTAATAGTCCGGCAGCTGACACAACCCGACCCCTTGTAACGCTGCATCCAGCACCGCTTGCCCACTGTTGCAGCGCCAGTTTCCCTGTACCCGTTGGGAAAATTCCCGCCCGTTCTGTTCCAGTTGCCAGATATCGGTGCTGCCAATCAGGCAATTGTGGCGGCTCAGTTCTGACAAGCTGTGTGGCCGACCGTACCGTTCGACGTAGGAGGGCGACGCGCAGAGGTACATGCGCCGCGGTGCCAGGCGCGTGGCGACCAACCGCGAGTCCTGCAACCGACCTAAACGAATTGCGAGATCCAGCCCTTCATGCACCAGGTCGAGCTGGCGATTGCTCAGTTCGATGTCGATGCGCAGTTGCGGATACAGTCCCATGAACCGTGTCACCAGCGGCACGATGAATCGCTCGCCGTAAGCCACGGCACACGTCATGCGCAACATGCCTTTGGGTTCACTGCCCAGATCACCGACCGCCCTCAATGCTTCCTCGCGACCGTCCTGTAATCGTTGGCAATGTTGCAAGAAGGTTTGGCCGGCTTCGGTCAGTGTCACGCGTCGGGTGCTGCGATAGAGCAGACGTGTCTGTAAACGCTCCTCCAGTCGTACGATTTGTCGACTGATATGCGAGGAAGAAACCCCCAGGCGCTCGGCGGCGGCGGTGAATTGGCTACATTCGGCGACGGCGACGAACTCATCGATGCCTTCCCAGCGGTTGTCCGACATCAAAGATTATCCCTGTGTGGCAATAATGTTTTGCTTTTGGCTAGATTATTCATCGATCGGCCATGGATTACACTCACTGTCTTGTTTTTATTCACTGGAGAGTCAGCATGATCAAGTCGCGCGCCGCCGTTGCCTTCGAAGCCAAGAAGCCGCTGGAAATCGTAGAAGTCGATGTCGCCATGCCCAAGGCTGGCGAAGTCTTGCTTCGTGTGGTGGCCTCCGGTGTTTGCCACACCGACGCTTACACCCTGTCCGGCGCTGACCCGGAAGGCATCTTTCCGTCGATTCTCGGTCACGAAGGTGGCGCAATTGTTGAAGCGATCGGCGAGGGCGTGACTTCCGTAGCCGTCGGTGACCATGTAATCCCGCTGTACACGCCGGAATGTGGTCAGTGCAAATTCTGCAAGTCGGGCAAAACCAACCTGTGTCAGGCGATTCGCGCCACCCAGGGCAAAGGCCTTATGCCGGACGGCACTTCGCGTTTTTCCTACAAGGGTGAAACGATTTTTCACTACATGGGTACTTCGACGTTCTCCGAGTACACCGTGTTGCCGGAAATCTCCGTGGCCAAAATCTCCAAGGATGCGCCGCTGGAAAAAGTCTGCCTGCTGGGCTGCGGTGTCACCACCGGTATCGGTGCGGTGCTTAACACTGCCAAGGTGAAACCCGGTGATACCGTAGCCATTTTCGGCCTGGGCGGTATCGGTCTGTCGGCGGTGATCGGTGCAGTGAAAGCCAAGGCTGCACGCATCATTGCCATCGACATCAACCCGGCCAAGTTCGAAATTGCCAAGCAGCTGGGTGCAACCGATTGCGTCAACCCGAAAGACTTTGATCGTCCGATCCAGGAAGTCATCGTCGACATGACCGATGGAGGCGTCGACTTTTCCTTCGAGTGCATCGGTAATGTTCAACTTATGCGCGCCGCACTGGAATGCTGCCACAAGGGCTGGGGTGAGTCGGTGATCATCGGCGTGGCCGGTGCCGGTCAGGAAATCTCCACCCGTCCGTTCCAGTTGGTGACCGGTCGCGTCTGGCGTGGTTCGGCTTTTGGCGGCGTGCGTGGTCGCACCGAGTTGCCAAGCTACGTCGACATGGCCCAGAGCGGCGAGATCCCGCTGGACACCTTCATCACCCACACCATGGGCCTGGAAGATATCAACAAGGCGTTTGACCTGATGCACGAAGGCAAAAGCATTCGCACTGTCATTCATTTTTAAGAGCAGCTGGGCGCTCTGAGCTTGAAGCTTCAAGAGAGGGCACTGCGCCTTTTCTTGCGGCTTGAAGCTTGCGGCTCGCAACTGGGAGATCCCATGACTCTGGAAAACATTTCGTGTCAGAAAAGTTTTGGTGGCTGGCACAAGCGTTATCGCCATCGTTCTGATGTGCTTGGCTGTGACATGGTGTTTGCCGTGTATCTGCCGCCGCAGGCGGAGCAGGGCGGTAAGTTGCCGGTGTTGTATTGGCTGTCGGGGCTGACCTGCACCGACGAGAACTTCATGCACAAGGCCGGTGCTTTGCGCATGGCTGCCGAGTTAGGCTTGATCATCGTGGCGCCGGACACCAGTCCTCGCGGCTCTGATGTGCCGGGCGACCCGGACGGCGCGTGGGATTTCGGCCTGGGGGCGGGGTTTTATCTGAATGCCACGCAGGAACCCTGGTCGCGGCATTATCGGATGCATGACTATGTCGTGCAGGAATTGCCGGCATTGGTTGAAGGGCATTTCCCGGCTTCGGACAAACGCGGGATCAGCGGCCACTCCATGGGTGGTCACGGTGCGTTGGTCTGCGCGTTGCGCAACCCGGGGCGTTACCTGTCGGTGTCGGCGTTTTCGCCGATCAACAATCCGATGGATTGCCCGTGGGGTCAGAAGGCGTTCTCCCGTTATTTGGGCGAAGACCGTTCGAAGTGGCGCGAATGGGATGCCTGCGCATTGATCGCCGAAGCTGATGAGAAGTTGCCGCTGCTGGTCGATCAAGGTGATCGTGATGATTTCCTCGCCACCCAACTCAAACCCGAAGCACTGCAACAAGCGGCAAAACAAGCGGGTCATCCGCTGACGTTGCGCCTGCAACCGGGCTACGACCACAGCTATTTCTTCATCTCAAGCTTTATTGACGACCACTTGCAGCATCACGCGCGCACTCTGGTCGGCTAATGCAGGTAGAATCACGCCCTGACAAAAATCGGGGCGTTTTTTTATGCGTATTGGCCACGGCTATGATGTGCACCGTTTCGCTGAAGGCGATTTCATTACTCTGGGCGGGGTGCGCATTGCACACGGCTTCGGGCTGCTCGCTCATTCCGACGGTGACGTCCTGCTGCACGCCTTGAGCGATGCCTTGCTCGGCGCTGCGGCGCTGGGTGATATCGGCAAACATTTTCCCGACACCGACCCGCAATTCAAGGGCGCCGACAGTCGCGCACTGTTGCGGCATGTGGTTGCGCTGATCCACGCCAAAGGCTGGAAAGTCGGCAACGTCGACAACACCATCGTCGCCCAGGCGCCGAAAATGGCCCCGCATATCGAATCGATGCGTGCGCTGATCGCGGCGGATCTTCAAGTTGAGTTGGATCAAGTGAACGTGAAAGCTACTACCACCGAAAAGCTTGGCTTTGTCGGTCGAGAAGAAGGCATCGCCGTGCATTGCGTTGCGTTGTTGCTGCGCGCATGAACGAACTGCAACTGCTCGGCCCGCGAGCCTACGGTGATGCCCTCGGCACGGCGGTATTGAAAGCCATCGCTGAAGATTTCCAGGTGGATGAAGTCCTCGATATTCCGTTCAGCGGCGATGGCGAACACTTGTGGATCTGGGTGGAAAAACGCGGCCTCAACACCGAAGAGGCGGCGCGGCAAATTGCCAAGGCTGCGGGCGTACCGTTGCGCACGGTGAGCTACGCCGGTCTCAAGGATCGTCAGGCCCTGACCCGTCAGTGGTTCAGCGTGCAGTTGCCGGGCAAGGCTGATCCAGATCTGTCGGCGGCGGAAAACGACACGCTGAGGATCCTCAAAACCACCCGCCATAAGCGCAAGCTGCAACGCGGGGCGCATTCGGCCAATGGGTTCACGTTGCGTCTGACTCAGTTTGCTGGCGACAAAGAAGCACTCGAAGCGCGTCTGCAACAGATATCCAGGCAAGGCATTCCCAATTACTTCGGCGCCCAGCGCTTTGGATTCGACGGCGGCAACGTGGTCGACGCCCGTTCATGGGCTGCGCGCAAGGCTTTGCCGGAACAGCGCAATGTACGTTCGCGCCTGCTCTCCACGGCGCGCAGTTTTCTGTTCAATCAGGTGCTGGCGGCGCGTGTGGCCGATGGCACCTGGCAGCAGGCGCAAGTCGGCGATCTGCTGGCGTTCACCGACAGCCGCAGCTTTTTCCCGGCGGGCGAAGCGGAGTGCAGCGACCCGCGTCTGGCGATTCTCGACCTGCACCCGACCGGCCCTCAATGGGGCGAAGGTGACTCGCCGGCCACCGGCGTTGTCCATGAACTGGAGCAGGGCATCGCTGCACACGAAGCGGATCTGCGCGATTGGTTGATTAATGCCGGTATGAGCCACGAACGTCGCATCCTGCGACTGCCCATTGGCGGGTTGTCGTGGCATTATCCCGAGCCTGACATTCTGCAACTGGAATTCGTCCTCCCGGCCGGATGCTTTGCCACCGTACTGGTGCGCGAGCTCGTTGATCTGGTGCCGGTGGGGCAGACGGACAGCCCATGCGTATTCTGATTTCTAATGATGATGGGGTCACCGCGCCCGGTCTCGCCGCGCTTCATGCTGCGCTGGCGGATTACACCGAATGCGTCGTGATTGCCCCGGAGCAGGACAAGAGCGGTGCCAGCAGTTCGCTGACGCTGGATCGTCCGCTGCACCCGCAATACCTGACCAATGGTTATATCAGCCTCAACGGCACGCCCACCGACTGTGTGCACCTGGGCCTTAATGGCCTGTTGGAGCAGCAACCGGACATGGTGGTGTCGGGCATCAATCTCGGCGCCAATCTTGGCGATGACGTGTTGTATTCCGGCACGGTGGCGGCGGCTCTGGAGGGGCGCTTTCTCGAGCGTCCATCGTTTGCGTTTTCACTGGTGTCGCGTCAACCGGACAACCTGGCCACGGCAGCGCACTTCGCACGCAAACTGGTCGAGGCCCATGCCGCGCTCGATCTGCCGCCGCGCACGGTGTTGAACGTAAATATTCCCAACCTGCCGCTCGATCACATTCGCGGCATTCAGTTGACCCGCCTCGGCCACCGCGCCCGGGCAGCGGCGCCAATGAAAGTGGTTGATCCGCGCGGCCGCGCCGGGTACTGGATCGCGGCTGCCGGCGATGCCGAAGATGGCGGGCCGGGCACGGACTTCCACGCAGTGATGCAGGGGTATGTCTCCATCACGCCGTTGCAGCTTGATCGCACTTTCAATGACGCTTTCAGAAGTCTGGATGGCTGGCTGGAGGGACTGCGCTGATGGCTCGCGAACAAGACGATATGCTGCGTCGCGGCATCGGCATGACCTCTCAGCGCACCCGCGAACGTTTGATCCAGCGCCTGTACGAAGAAGGTCTGTCCAACGCCAAGGTGTTGGAAGTGATTCGCCGCACGCCGCGACATCTGTTTGTCGATGAGGCCCTGGCGCACCGTGCCTATGAAGACACGGCACTGCCGATCGGCCACAACCAGACCATCTCTCAGCCTTATATGGTGGCGCGCATGAGCGAGCTGCTGCTGGAAGCGGGTC
Source organism: Pseudomonas syringae (assembly GCF_021605415.1). Classification (GTDB taxonomy): domain Bacteria; phylum Pseudomonadota; class Gammaproteobacteria; order Pseudomonadales; family Pseudomonadaceae; genus Aquipseudomonas; species Aquipseudomonas syringae_S. The sequence continues at coordinate 17,262 of NZ_WKEQ01000030.1, read as the reverse complement.
CCTTGGACAAGGTGCTGGAGATCGGCACCGGTTCCGGCTATCAGACTGCCGTGTTGTCGCAGCTGGTGGAGAGGGTGTTTTCGGTCGAGCGCATCAAGGTGCTGCAGGACCGGGCCAAAGAGCGTCTGGTCGAACTGAATCTGCGCAACGTGGTATTTCGTTGGGGCGATGGTTGGGAGGGCTGGCCGGCACTGGCGCCCTATAACGGCATCATTGTCACGGCGGTGGCCACCGATGTGCCTCAGGCCTTGCTCGATCAACTGGCCCCGGGTGGGCGAATGGTGATTCCGGTCGGCTCCGGCGAGGTGCAGCAATTGATGCTGATTGTGCGCGAAGAGAATGGTTTTTCTCGGCACATTCTCGGAGCGGTGCGCTTCGTGCCTTTGCTCAACGGACCGCTGGCCTGACATTTGTTTAAAGGCGCTGAATTCCTCTTCAACGTCCTTGTCCTACAGCAGCGTTGGCTGATTAAACGCTACACACTGTCTGTCAGCAAACGTGTGCGCAGGACAAGATCACTTCATTAAAGGTAAAGCCGGTTCGGCCCGTTATACTTGCGACACTTTATGCCTGATCAGGCATTTGCACATTTTTCAGCCACCACAAAGGGAGCGGCGGGTGAGTCTCACAGTCATTGCGCAGCGTATGGGTAACACAAGCTTTCAGCGCCTGGTGACTGGCCTCGTCTTGAGCACCGTGCTGGTCGGTTGCTCCAGCACCAAATCGAACAACGTCCGTGTGGTCGATCGCAACAATGCGGTGGCTCAGCGACCTGCGGTAACGACCGGGCAGTACGTAGTCCGAAAAGGCGACACCCTGTTTTCGATCGCGTTTCGCTACGGCTGGGACTACAAAGCCCTCGCCGCCAGAAACAATATTCCTACGCCTTACACGATCCATCCGGGTCAGACGATTCGCTTCGACGGCCGCACCGGTTCGACGCCAACGGCTGTCGTGCGTAACACCAGTTCTTCGCCTTCTTCATCGAGTAAAACCACGGTAATCCGGCGCCAGGCGAATGGCACGACGACCACCACCACAACCGGTTCCGGCGCCGGTTCTACTGCGGTTGTACCGTCCGTCGCCAGTAAGTCGACACCCGCTCCGTTGCCTCCGGCAGGCCCAGGCCCGACCGGCTGGGGATGGCCATCCAATGGCATTCTGATTGGAAAATTCTCTTCAAACGGCAGTTTGAATAAAGGAATTGATATCGCCGGGGATTTGGGACAGCCTGTTTTAGCTGCGTCTGATGGGACGGTGGTATACGCCGGGAGTGGCTTAAGGGGCTACGGCGAATTAGTCATCATCAAGCACAGCGAAACCTACGTCAGTGCGTACGGTCACAACCGTAGGCTGTTGGTTCGGGAGGGGCAGCAGGTCAAGGTCGGACAGACAATTGCCGAAATGGGATCAACGGGTACAGACCGGGTGAAACTGCATTTTGAGATTCGCCGACAAGGTAAACCTGTAGATCCACTGCAGTTCCTGCCACGTCGTTGATTTGTTAACCAGCCTGTTCCGTCACGTAGAGGGGACAGGCTCCAGCGCTGCCAAGGATAAAGGCGTCGCTTGAGCTTGGGGTCGAACTCACCAAAGGACTATAACAATGGCTCTCAGTAAAGAAGTGCCGGAGTTTGACATCGACGATGAGGTTCTCCTGATGGAGACCGGCATCGATTCGGATTCGATGTCGAATGATGAAGGGGCAGCTCCACCTTCCGTTCGTGCCAAATCCAAACACTCCGCTTCGCTAAAGCAACACAAGTACATCGACTACACGCGGGCACTTGATGCCACGCAGTTGTATCTCAACGAAATCGGCTTTTCCCCTCTCCTCTCCCCGGAAGAAGAAGTTCATTTTGCGCGCTTGTCGCAAAGTGGCGACCCCGCCGGGCGCAAGCGCATGATTGAAAGTAACCTGCGGCTGGTGGTGAAAATCGCCCGGCGTTACGTCAATCGAGGGCTGTCGCTGCTGGATCTGATCGAAGAGGGCAACCTCGGGCTGATCCGCGCGGTGGAAAAGTTCGATCCCGAGCGTGGCTTCCGCTTCTCGACCTATGCAACGTGGTGGATTCGTCAAACCATCGAACGCGCAATCATGAATCAGACTCGAACCATTCGGTTGCCGATTCATGTGGTCAAGGAACTCAACGTGTACCTGCGGGCCGCACGCGAGCTGACACAAAAGCTCGATCACGAACCTTCACCCGAAGAAATCGCCAACCTGCTGGAAAAACCGGTGGGCGAGGTCAAGCGCATGCTGGGCTTGAACGAGCGGGTTTCTTCGGTCGATGTCTCGCTGGGTCCGGATTCGGATAAAACCCTGCTGGACACCCTCACGGACGACCGTCCGACCGACCCATGCGAACTGCTGCAGGATGACGACCTGTCGCAAAGCATCGATCAATGGCTCTCTGAATTGACGGACAAGCAACGCGAAGTGGTTATTCGCCGCTTCGGTCTGCGCGGCCATGAAAGCAGTACGCTGGAAGATGTAGGCCTGGAGATCGGACTGACCCGGGAACGGGTGAGGCAGATCCAGGTGGAAGGCCTGAAGCGTCTTCGCGAAATTCTGGAGAAAAACGGCCTGTCGAGCGAGTCGCTGTTTCAATAAGCGTTTTCGCCTGACCGCCCGCAAAACGCCCCGACTGGTTCGGGGCTTTTTGTTGCCCCTGTAAGAGCTGCCGAAGGCTGCGATCTTTTGACTTTGATTTGATGGGCTCGTGTCGTTTGTAGTGTTGCGGTGTAAGCCGTAGCTTACTCTTTCGTAGGTGTTCGCTATTTTTACACGTGCTTGGGCGTCGCTTTGTTTACACCAGCTCTCATAACCTGCTGATTTTTATACTTATTAATAAATATTAACGCCGCATGACAAGGGGTTTCGCGCGATTGGGCCGATTGCCCTCGCCGGGAAATTCTCTAGTATCCGGGTTGTGTCGACGGACAGACACGCCCTTCAAGGACGAGGGGAATGGACATCGCAGGACGCGATTCATCAGGACGATGAAAAGGAATATATGGAATAGGGAAAAAATGTGGGCGGGTCAAACCGCCCCTTTTTTCGCCCGTAGAAAAGCAAAAAGGCCCGCAAGGGGCCTTTTCATGAACGCGAACAGATCAGCGTTCGAGATCAGCGATCTTGCCCGGCTTGCCATCCCACTCTTCAGCGCCTGGCATCGAATCTTTCTTCTCGGTGATATTCGGCCAAATGTCGGCCAGCTCGGCGTTCAACTCGATAAAGTTTTCCATGCCTGTCGGCACTTCATCTTCAGAGAAGATGGCCACGGCTGGGCACTCAGGTTCGCACAGGGCGCAATCGATGCACTCATCCGGGTGAATCACCAGGAAGTTCGGGCCTTCGTAAAAGCAGTCCACCGGACAGACTTCTACGCAGTCGGTGTACTTGCACTTGATGCAGTTGTCGGTGACGACGAAGGTCATTTCTAATTTTCTCCTCAGGCGGCGGCAGCGTTGCCCCTTCACGGTTGGGGTCGCCAGGTTCGGGAGCGATGTCTGCCAGCCAGGCTATTAGCCAGCAGCATCCCAAACCGCGCGAGATTCTAACAGCTTGAAGCCGTTTGCGTTATATCCGCTTCTTCAGTGCTTATATCCGGTTTTTAAGTGCATAGAGCATTTCAAGCGCACGGCGCGGCGTCATGTCGTCGATATCCAGTTTAGCCAGCTCATCCAGTACCGGATGCGGCAGACTGGCAAACATGTCGCTCTGCATCGGCGCCGCCGGTTTGCCTTTGATCGCCACCGGTACCTCATGGGGCAGGGCGGTGTCTTCCAGGCGGCTCAAATGCTCGCGGGCACGCACAATCACTTCGCTTGGTACGCCCGCCAGTTGTGCAACGGCGAGACCGTAACTCTGGCTGGCAGGCCCCGGCAGTACGTGGTGCAGGAACACAATGCGCTCGTTGTGTTCGGTGGCATTGAGGTGCACGTTGGCCACTAGCGGTTGAGCTTCCGGCAACACCGTCAATTCAAAATAGTGCGTTGCGAACAGCGTGTAAGCGCGCAGATGCGCCAGTCGTTCGGCCGCTGCCCACGCCAGCGACAGACCATCGAAGGTGCTGGTGCCGCGACCGACTTCGTCCATCAGCACGAGGCTGCGATCCGTGGCGTTGTGCAGAATGTTGGCGGTTTCGCTCATTTCCACCATGAAGGTCGAACGGCCGCCGGCCAGGTCATCGCTGGAGCCGATCCGGGTAAAGATCCGATCGACCAGTGACAGCTCGCAACTGGCGGCGGGCACAAAACTGCCGATGTGCGCGAGCAGTACGATCAATGCGGTCTGGCGCATGTAGGTGGATTTACCGCCCATGTTTGGGCCGGTGATCACCAGCATGCGCGTGTTGTCATCCAGGCTCAGGTCGTTGGCCACGAACGGCGTGCTCAGCACCTGCTCGACCACTGGATGACGACCCTGGGTGATACGCATGCACGGTTCGCTGACGAAGCGCGGGCAGTTCAGATCAAGATTCAGTGCGCGTTCGGCGAGGTTGCTCAGCACGTCCAGTTCGGCCAGTGCGCTGGCAGTGTCCTGCAACGGCGGTAACTGGCTGATCAAATCTTCGAGCAAGGCTTCGTAAAGCATCTTCTCGCGGGCCAGAGCGCGGCTCTTGGCCGACAGTGCTTTGTCTTCAAACGCTTTGAGTTCCGGCGTGATAAAGCGCTCGGCGCCCTTGAGGGTCTGGCGACGGATGTAATCCGCCGGCGCCGACTCGGCTTGCTTGCTCGGTAACTCGATGAAGTAACCATGAATGCGGTTATAGCCGACTTTCAGGTGAGACAGGCCGGTGCGAGCCTTTTCCCGGGCTTCCAGATCGATGAGGAACTGCCCGGCGTTTTCGCTCAGGGATTGCAGTTCGTCGAGTTCACTGTCGTAACCGGTTTTCAGCACGCCACCGTCACGGATCACCGCCGGCGGGTTATCGATAATCGCTTTCGCTAGCAGGGCCGCCAGTTCCGGGTAGGTGCTGGTGGTGGTTGCCAATTGATTGAGGTGCGGTGCTTCCAGATCGGCCATCGCCACTTGCAACTCAGGCAGCGCGCCGAGTGCGTCACGCAGACGGGCAAGGTCGCGAGGTCGTGCGTTACGCAGTCCGATTCGCGCGAGGATCCGCTCGATGTCGCCGATTTCTTTGAGTTGCGGCTGCAGGCTCTCGAAACGATAACGGTCGAGCAGGCAAGTGATCGACGTCTGACGCGCCAGCAACACGGTCAGGTCGCGCAGTGGGCGGTTCAACCAGCGGGTCAGCAGGCGGCTGCCCATCGCGGTCTGGCAACGATCGACTACCGATTGCAACGTGTTATCGCGACCGCCGGACAGGTTAGTGTCCAATTCCAGATTGCGGCGGCTGGCGCCGTCCAGCACGACGGTGTCGTCCAGACGTTCATGACGCAGGCTGCGCAAATGGGGCAGGGCGGTGCGCTGAGTTTCTTTGGCGTAGGCCAACAGACAACCGGCGGCGCCGATGGCCAAAGTCAGGCTTTCACAACCGAAGCCTTTCAGATCCTGAGTGGAAAACTGCTGGCAAAGACTTTTCAGCGCCGTGTCGCGCTCAAAATCCCACGGCGCACGACGACGGACGCCACGGCGTTTTTCCGCCGGCAAGTCTTTCGGCCAATCGTCCGGGATCAACAGTTCAACCGGGTTGACCCGCTCCAGTTCCGCCAGCAGGTTCTCCCAGCCCTTGATCTCCAGCACAGTGAAGTTGCCGCTGGTGATGTCCAGCACCGCCAGACCGAACAGGCGCTCGTCACCCAGCACCGCAGCGATCAGGTTGTCGCGGCGCTCGTCCAGCAGCGCTTCGTCACTCACTGTGCCCGGCGTAATGATCCGCACCACCTGACGATCCACCGGACCTTTACTCGTTGCCGGGTCACCGACCTGCTCGCAAATCACCACCGACTCGCCAAGCTTGACCAGTTTTGCCAGGTAACCTTCCGCTGCATGGTAAGGAATCCCGCACATCGGAATCGCCTGTCCCGCCGATTGCCCGCGAGCAGTCAGGGTGATGTCCAGCAACTTCGCGGCTTTCTTCGCATCTTCATAGAAGATCTCGTAGAAATCCCCCATCCGATAGAACATCAGCTGATCCGGGTGCTGATTTTTCAGCCGCCAGTATTGCTGCATCATCGGGGTGTGGGAGGACAGGTCGGAGACGGCTTTATTCATCGGATTGTCAGCAAACTCGTTGAAAAATGTAGGGCAAAAGCAGTGGCATCGGCCGGGCTTTTCCGCGATGGGCGCAAGGTTACCATGGGTGGTTGGCACGGCGCAGGCATGGCGGTCGGGTGACGTTGATACGGCCGTTTTTTAAATTTATGCATTACTTATGCGCATCAGCATTTGTCTTCGCAAAAAACTTCAAGCACTATGCGCGTTATGCAAAAACGCAACGTATCAACAGTCTTAAGAGCGCTGCTCGACCAGCACGGGATCTCCCCCACGGAGCTTCACCGGCGCACCGGCGTGCCTCAATCCACGCTCTCGCGGATTCTCGGCGGGAAAATTGTCGATCCCTCGGATAAGCACATTTCGAAGATCGCCAAGTATTTTGGCGTCAGCACGGATCAGTTGCGCGGGCGCGCAGAGGTCGCACCAACGACCAGTGCGGTGCGCGGTGATGTGCATTCTGAACTCAAGGACATAAGCCTGTGGGATGACGACACCCCTGTCGACGACGACGAGGTGTCGGTGCCGTTTCTTCGCGAGGTTGAATTGGCGGCTGGATCCGGACGATTCGTCATCGAAGAGAGCGAGCGCTCTAGCCTGCGCTTCGGCAAGCGCAGCCTGCGGCATAACGGCGTGCAGTTCGATCAGGCCAAGTGTGTGACGGTGCGGGGTAACAGCATGATGCCGGTGCTGCGTGATGGCGCGACCGTTGGCGTCAACGCCGGCAAGTCCGGAATCGGCGACATCATTGATGGCGACCTCTATGCGATCAATCACAACGGCCAGTTGCGCGTAAAACAGCTTTATCGTCTGCCTACTGGTATTCGCCTGCGCAGCTTCAATCGCGATGAACATCCGGACGAGGACTACACCTTCCAGGAAATGCAGGACGAGCAGATCGTCATCCTCGGCCACGTCTTCTGGTGGGGCATGTACGCCCGATAACCTTTATACGTTCCACTGAAACCCGCCCTCCGGCGGGTTTTTTTTCGCCTTCAAAAACCTTCGACAAGCCCGGATTACTTGGTTTTCCATGCGTCAGTGCATTTTTTCTAGGTGGGTAAATGCATTTTCGCATTGACTGTATATGCATCCATGCATATTCTTTCCGCCAAGCCGCTCGACAAGGCGGCTGGCAAGACAAGCTCTTCAGCTCCACAAGAACAGGCAGCGATGAACCGGCCTCAACGGTTCAGAGGGTTGGCAACTGACCCGGGTGTGCAGCGTAAAGCACCAGAAGCAGTTATCCGGCGGGCAGGGACCGCGGTCGGAAAAACAATTTGAATGGACTCGTACCGCGCCAGTCGCGCCGAAAAGTCAGCTTCCTTTCGAACCCAGGACTGAAAGGGAAGGCGAAGGAGCGCATTACTGAAAAGCCCGACGGCTTGAAGCCGGGCTTTTTGGAATGCCTGCCTCAAGAGACAACGATTGAATCCAACACACATCACTCATCCATCACCCCCAAGGAGGTTTGACATGACAAACGAGCAACAAGTATTGGCGGACATGCCGACCTGGCTGGTCATCCTCCTCGCCGTGGTGGGCGGGGTGTCTGGCGAAATGTGGCGCGCCGACAAAGAAGGCGCACACGGCTGGTCACTGGTGCGGCGCCTGGCCCTGCGCTCCGGCGCCTGCATGGTCTGCGGCGTGTCGGCAATCATGCTGCTGTATGCCGTCGGCATGTCGATCTGGGCCGCCTGCGCCTTCGGTTGCCTGACGGCAATGGCCGGCGCGGATGTGGCCATCGGTCTGTACGAACGTTGGGCGGCCAAGCGTATTGGCGTTGGCGACGTGCCGCCGCGTGATCCGCAATAACCCTTCACTTGTGCATTGCGCCGCATGCTCCTGCGCAGGCCTGCCAGGCCTATATCAGAGCGCTCGCGTCTTCACATTTTGAATGAGCCTGCGCCTTGCAAGCGCGATGGGCTCGTGTACGGTGGTGCCATTGCGAACGATCTGGAGAGCGCCGTGAAAGAGATCACCCAACTGGCCGCGGAACTTGGCCGACGCTTGCAGTTGCTCAATGCCCACGTCACCACCGCCGAGTCTTGCACCGGTGGCGGTATTGCCGAGGCGATCACGCGGATTCCAGGGAGTTCGGCATGGTTCGAGGCGGGTTATGTGACCTACTCCAACCGGCAGAAGACCCAGCAATTGAATGTGCCGGCGCCGTTGTTCGAGTCGGTGGGGGCGGTCAGTCGCGAGGTGGTCGAGGCCATGGTGCTCGGCGCGCAGGAAAAAAGTCAGGCGCATTTTGCAGTGGCGGTGAGCGGCGTGGCAGGTCCCGACGGCGGCTCGCCGAACAAACCGGTAGGTACGGTGTGGCTGGCCTGGGGCGTGGGCGAGTCGGTTTTCAGCGAGGTACAGCATTTTCCCGGCAATCGCGATGAAGTCCGCCGACAAACGGTGAAGGCCGCGCTAGAGGGGCTGTTGCGACATGCGGCACGAGAAATCGAAAATCAGGGGTAGGCGATCCGCAAACGCTGTGGAATAATACTGGCTACTTATACAGGTGTTGGCCGTCAGGCCTTATTGATTACGTGAGGACTTTAATGGACGACAACAAGAAGAAAGCCTTGGCTGCGGCCCTGGGTCAGATCGAACGTCAATTCGGCAAGGGTGCCGTAATGCGTATGGGCGATCAGGATCGTCAGGCGATCCCGGCCATCTCCACTGGCTCTCTGGGTCTGGACATCGCGCTCGGCATCGGCGGTCTGCCAAAAGGCCGTATTGTTGAAATCTACGGTCCTGAATCTTCCGGTAAAACCACGCTGACCTTGTCCGTGATCGCCCAGGCACAAAAAGCCGGCGCGACCTGTGCATTCGTCGACGCCGAACACGCCCTCGATCCTGAATACGCCGGCAAGCTGGGCGTCAACGTCGACGACCTGCTGGTGTCCCAGCCGGACACCGGCGAACAGGCACTCGAAATCACCGACATGCTGGTGCGTTCCAACGCGGTTGACGTGATCATCGTCGACTCCGTGGCTGCCCTGGTACCGAAAGCTGAAATCGAAGGCGAAATGGGTGACATGCACGTGGGCCTGCAAGCCCGTCTGATGTCCCAGGCGCTGCGTAAAATCACCGGTAACATCAAGAATGCCAACTGCCTGGTGATCTTCATCAACCAGATCCGTATGAAGATCGGCGTGATGTTCGGTAGCCCGGAAACCACCACCGGCGGTAACGCGCTGAAATTCTACGCCTCTGTTCGTCTCGACATCCGCCGTACCGGTGCGGTGAAGGAAGGCGACGAAGTGGTCGGCAGCGAAACCCGCGTCAAGGTTGTGAAGAACAAGGTCGCTTCGCCGTTCCGTCAGGCCGAGTTCCAGATTCTTTACGGCAAGGGCATCTACCTCAACGGCGAGATGATCGACCTGGGCGTGCTGCACGGTTTCGTCGAGAAGTCCGGCGCCTGGTATGCCTATGAAGGCACCAAGATCGGTCAGGGCAAGGCCAACTCGGCGAAGTTCCTGGCGGACAACCCGGAAATCGCGGCGAAGCTGGAGAAGCAGCTGCGCGACAAGCTGCTGTCCCCGGCAGTGGTAGCGGACGCCAAGGCTTCTGCGGCCAAAGAGACCGAAGCCGATCTGGCTGACGCTGATATCTGATCGCTCCGATGACGACCGCCGTACTCGATACACTCGTCGCGGTGCGGCGAACCGCCATGGATCTGCTCGCACGTCGTGAGCACGGTCGAGTCGAACTGACGCGTAAATTGCGTCAGCGCGGCGCGCTTCCCGAACTGATCGAAACAGCCCTCGACCGTCTGACGGAAGATGGGCTGCTCTCCGAAGCCCGCTACCTCGAAAGCTTTGTTTCCTACCGCGCCCGTTCCGGCTATGGCCCTTCGCGAATTCGCGAAGAGCTGGGTCAGCGCGGCTTGCAACGTGCTGATATCGAACTCGCCCTGCGTGAGAGCGGTATCAACTGGCAGGAGCAGCTTGAGGACACTTGGCGGCGCAAATTCTCCGGACAGTTGCCCATTGATCTGCGGGAACGTGCTAAACAAAGCCGGTTTCTGGCGTATCGCGGCTTTTCGATGGAAATGATCAGTAGGCTGCTAAGCGGCAGGGCAATGGACGATTGAATGAAAACGGCCCGCTATTTCGATAACGGGCCTTTTTTTGTCTTCAGATAATCTTCGAAGGTTCTCGGGAAGGGTGTGCCGTTTGTGGTTTGGAATGGGCCCAGTTTTCCGGCAGATTGATGTAGTCCACCAGTTCGCGCAGGCGACCATGGTCGCGGGCATTGAAGGTGAACGCCAGTCGAGCGAGGTGGCTGAACTGGGCGTCGTCATGCTCCTCGCCGCTGTAGGCGTGCTGATGAAATTGATCGCTCAAGCAAAGATCCGCGAAGGCCTCCTGCATGTGATCCAGGGCTTGGTCGCTGAGCTTGTGGTGCATGCGAATCACGAATTGGCGCTTGAGCCAGCGGGTTGAATGGAAGTTACTGTAGAACTGGTTGATCTGCTCCACTGCTTCATCGGCGCTGTAGACCAGACGCACAAGCTTCAAGTCGTTCGACAGGATGTAGTGGTTGTCCGCCAGTTGCTGGCGAATGAAATTCAACGCGCCCTCCCAGAACGTGCCGCCTGGCGCATCCAGCAGCACCACCGGCACCAGCGGGCTTTTGCCGGTCTGGATCAAGGTTAGCACTTCAAGCGCTTCGTCCAGCGTGCCGAAACCGCCCGGACACAGCACCAGTGCGTCGGCTTCTTTGACGAAAAACAGTTTGCGGGTGAAGAAGAAGTGGAATGGCAGCAAGTTGCCCGTGCCGTCCACGGTCGGATTGGCGTGCTGTTCGAAGGGCAGGGTGATATTGAACCCCAAGGCGTGATCACGGCCCGCGCCTTCATGTGCTGCGGCCATGATGCCACCGCCGGCGCCGGTAATGACCATCATGTCCGAGCGGGTCAGCGCGGCGCCAAGCTCGCGGGCCATGGCGTAGAGGGGATGCTCGACGGGCGTGCGTGCCGAGCCGAACACGGTGACTTTGCGTCGTCCCTTGAATTGTTCCAGCACCCGAAACGACTGCTCCAGTTCGCGCAATGCTTGCAGGGTGATTTTGGCGTTCCAGCGATTGTGATCTTCCTGAGCCATGCGCAGCACGGTCAAGATCATGTCGCGGTAGATAGGAATGTTGGGGCTGTTGGGTGAAACCAGGTTGAGTTGTTCTTCGACCTTGTTGACCAGGTCGTGGCCGCTTTCCTGAAAATGACGGCTCAAGAGGTCATTCGGTTGGTAAGGCATTCAACGTTCTCCTTCTGGAAATCTCGCACTAGCAAAGCACACGGCCGCCAGCTCCTTTTCTGCCGTGAAAAACTAACGATAACTCATGGTCGATGATCATGACATTGCGCCGCGATGCCTTGACTGGCAACCGCTTATTGCAAGATTGCAAGGTGAATTCACCGCTCGTCCGAACCTGCGTCGACTGTCGTATGCTCTGATTAACTGACATATAGGCGCTCTACGACAGAGATACGTCAGCGACGCGCAGGTACTTCAAGGATTTGCGGGTGGCAAGGAGGCAGGAGAGATGGCCAGAATCATTCTGGAAATCGATACGCAGTTGTATCGATTGCTGAAAGCATCGGCCGAGGCCAACCAGATGAGTCTCGAAGAGGAGTGTTGCCGACGGCTGGCGGGGGGAGAGCGCCGCTCGCGCTATTTGCAGGCCTTGGTGGCCGAACTGCGCGCCGAAGATGAGCAGCGGCGCGCCAATTCCCGATGATTACTTCTTCTTCGCCGGGCCGGCTTTCGGGCAATCCGATTCCTGGTAGCTGGCGGAGCCGACTGCACGGTTGGTTTTCACTTCGGTGAAGTCATAACGCATTACCGCGCCTTTGGCCATCAGCTTGCGGAACGACGGGTTATTGCACACCGAGGCGCCCAGCTGGAAATACACGGCTTTCGGGTCGGCTCGCATCTTGTCGGCATGGCTGCTTTGCACGCTCAAGTGGTTGACCAGCGTGGTGCCTTCGACGGTGTAGCCCTGATCAAGAATGTCTTCGTTGATCGCCCGAGGAGTGCCAGCACTGCTTTGTGCGGCGACGTTGCGCAGCTCTCTGTTCAGGTTCTGCTCACTCAAGGATGCCGCTTGAGCGGTGAAGGTCGACGCCAGCGCGATGGCGGCGACGGGAACGGTAAGGCGCAGCATGAAACTCTCCTGGTTCAGTGACTGGTGGTTCGACCCGTCACGTGACTGTGCGTTCAGTGGCGGCGAATTATAGGGGAGCCGGTCGGGACGGTACAGGCTTGCGCCGGTCGCTCTGGTAAACTGCCGGCCTTTATTGCCTTGCCGAGTGTCATTCGTGTCGAGTTTCCCTGTTTGCCGGCGCTGCCTGCGATGAACCATGCCCCCAATGCCGTCGCCCGCCTGCGCGATCAGCGTGAAGATGAAGGCATCAAGCCGATCCAGGCCCGAGGCTTTCGCTCGGAGCGTTGCCGTGATTGCCGGGTTATTGTCAGCCATTGCCTTTGCGCCTGGCGTCCGACTGTCGAGACCCGTTCCGGCGTGTGCCTGATCATGACTGGCAAGGAAGTCTTCAAACCGAGCAACACCGGTTGGCTGATTGCCGACGTGGTGCGTGACAACCACGCGTTCATCTGGTCGCGCACAGAGCCTGACGAGCAAATGCTCGCGCTGCTCAATGACCCGCAATGGCAGCCTTATCTGGTGTTTCCCGGTGAATACGTCGAGCCGTCACGGGTGACCAACAGCGTCGATATTGATAGCAGCAAGCGTCCACTGTTCATTCTGCTCGATGCGACCTGGACCGAAGCACGCAAGATATTTCGCAAGAGTCCGTATTTCGACCGTTTGCCAATACTCAGCCTGTTGCCCGACAAACTCTCGCGCTATCGCCTGCGCCGCTCGACCCGCAGCGAACACCTGTGCACCGCCGAAGTGGCAGCGCTGTGCCTGGAGCTGGCGGGCGACAGTGAAGCCGCGTCGGCGCTGGACGCTTATTTCGATGTATTCAGTCAGCACTATCTGGGCGCGAAACAACAGCTGGACATGAACGAGTCGACCCCGGCGCACGCTGAACTGCGACCCTTTATACGAAAGCCGCAAGCGGTGTTGGCCCAATAGTGGCCCATACTGTGCAAAGCGCCGGCCGCGCGGCTTGACCACCCCGGCTTCGCTGGGCATGCTTGGCGCCGATTGGGTACGGCCAAGGTTTGAAACGCCGTTGCTTTGAAGTGCGAGAGCACTTGATTGGCGTTGAACGTGCCCCTATTGAACCGCTGCCTGGCGGTTCGTTGAGTTGCCTTGGCGAGTCCTGAATGCATCGGGTCTGCCATTAAAAACAGGATCATTTGAAAAATGGCCACATACGACATCCTGATTGCCGATGATCACCCCCTGTTTCGTAGCGCGCTGCATCAAGCGGTGACGCTGGGCCTTGGCCCTGATGTGCGACTGGTGGAAGTGGCAAGCATCGCCGAACTGGAAGCGCGCCTGACCGAAAAGGCTGATTGGGATCTGGTGCTGCTGGATTTGAACATGCCGGGCGCTTACGGTTTCTCCGGGCTGGTGCTGTTGCGCGGTCAGTATCCGCAGATTCCGGTGGTGATGGTGTCCGCTCAGGAAGAAGCGGCGATCATGGTCAAGTCCCGCGAATTTGGCGCCAGTGGCTTCATTCCCAAGTCCAGCGACCTGAGCGTCATTCAGAAAGCAGTGCGCGCGGTGCTGGACGGCGATGTGTTCTGGCCACCTCAGGCATTCGAAGCAGTGAGTGTGTCCGACGAAGCCAAGGCCGCCAGCGAAGGCCTTGCCAGCCTGACGCCGCAGCAGTTCCGTGTGTTGACCATGGTCTGCGAAGGTCTGCTGAACAAGCAGATTGCTTATGAGTTGAGCGTGTCTGAAGCGACCATCAAAGCCCACGTCACGGCGATCTTTCGCAAGTTGAACGTGCGCACTCGAACGCAAGCGGCTTTACTGCTGCAACAACTTGAGTCAATTCCGAGCCAATAAAGGTTGGCGCGTTCACGCTTTTTTGACTTTCGTTGATCTAGCTTTCCCACGTCTTTTTCAAGCGGTTACTTAACGTATGTCACCTTTCAAGGGCCACACCGGTCTCAAACGCATCCTAAATGCTTCGGGCTATTCGCTGGATGGTCTGCGCGCGGCATTCACTGGCGAAGCGGCGTTCCGCCAGCTGGTTCTGCTGAATGTGGTGCTGATTCCGCTGTCGTTCTTCCTGAATGTCAGTCGCGTCGAGCAGGCCTTGTTGATCGCCGTGTGCCTGTTGGCGCTGATCGTCGAGTTGCTCAACTCCGCCGTGGAAGCCGCCATCGACCGCATCTCGCTGGAGTTGCATCCGTTGTCCAAGAATGCCAAGGACATGGGCAGCGCCGCGCAATTCGTCGCACTGACCATGATTGCGCTGGTATGGGCCGTGATTCTGCTTTAAGCAATCGTCGGCAAAACGATCTCGTCGCTGCGCTGAACCCCTGCGGTGAAGGCGCGGCACAATTCGAGGAACTCGCGCATCGCCGAGGTCTGGTATTTCTGTTTGTGCCAGATGAAATAGAACTGCCGCGCCAGATCCAGATCCGGCGTCTCCACCGGCACCAGGCTGCCGCGCCGGAAAGCATCGCGTAGCGCCAGGCGCGAGATGCAGCCAATCCCCAGTCCCGACTCCACTGCGCGTTTGATCGCTTCGGTGTGTTCCAGCTCAAGACGGATATTCAGCGCGCTGCGATGATGACGCATGGCCTGATCGAAGGTCAGCCGTGTGCCAGAGCCTTGTTCGCGCAGAATCCACGCTTCATGGGTCAACTCTTCCATGGTCGCGCTGCCACGTTTGGCCAACGGATGTTGCGGCGCGCAGAACACCACGAGCTCATCTTCGACCCAACTCTGCACTTCGATGTCCGGGTGGTTGCAGTCGCCTTCAATTAGACCCAGATCAATTTCGTAATGGGCGACCTGGTGCACGATATTGGCAGTGTTCTGTACGTGCAGTTTTACCTGGCTTTCGGGATGACGCTGCATGAAACCGCCGATCAGCAGGGTCGCCAGGTAGTTGCCGATGGTCAGGGTTGCGCCCACCGACAGCGAGCCGAAACCGGATTTGCCATTGAGCAGGTCTTCGATTTCCTTGGCCTGATCGAGCAACGCCACGGCTTGCGGCAGCAGCTGTTTACCGAGGGCATTGAGGCTCAGCCGTTTACCGGCGCGGTCGAACAACTGGCAGCTGGACTGGCGCTCCAGTTCGGTGATTGAGGTGCTCGCGGCCGATTGCGACAAGTTGAGCAGGCCCGCAGCACGGGACACGCTTTCCTGCTGGGCGACGGCGACGAAAACTTGCAGTTGACGGAGAGTAAATCGCATATCGATATAACCGATAACCCTTATCTTAATAATCCAGTTAACAGATATTGTCGTCGCTATTAGAATGCGATGCAATTGCGCACCGGCCGCTCCGCGCTGAGCAGGCGCAGACCTCATCTCCAGGAGTTACCCGTACATGAGCAACATGAACCACGAGCGTGTCCTCAGTGTTCACCACTGGAACGACACTCTGTTCAGCTTCAAGTGCACCCGCGACCCGGGCCTGCGCTTCGAGAACGGTCAGTTCGTGATGATCGGCCTGCAACAGCCCAACGGCCGCCCGCTTATGCGCGCTTACTCGATTGCCAGCCCTAACTGGGAAGAGCATCTGGAATTCTTCAGCATCAAGGTGCCTGACGGCCCGCTGACCTCTCAGTTGCAGCACCTGAAGGAAGGCGACGAGATCATCATCAGCAAAAAGCCTACGGGCACGCTGGTGCTGGACGACTTGAAGCCGGGCAAACACCTTTACCTGCTCAGCACCGGCACCGGTCTGGCGCCGTTCATGAGCGTCATCCAGGATCCGGAAACCTACGAGCGTTTCGAAAAAGTGATCCTGTGCCACGGTGTGCGTTACGTCAATGAAGTCGCTTACCGCGAATTCATCACCGAGCACTTGCCGCAGAATGAATTCTTCGGCGAGGCGCTGGCCGACAAACTGATCTACTACCCGACCGTGACCCGTGAACCGTTTGAGAACATGGGCCGTCTGACCGACCTGATGCGCAGCGGCAAGCTGTTCAGCGATATCGGTCTGCCGCCGATCAATCCTGAAGACGACCGCGCCATGCTGTGCGGCAGCCCGAGCATGCTCGACGAGACCAGCGAAGTCCTCAACAGCTTCGGCCTGAAAGTCTCGCCGCGTATGCGCGAGCCGGGTGATTATCTGATTGAGCGTGCCTTCGTCGAGAAGTAAGCGAACCGCATCACCGGAAAGCCCCATTGCCTGCGAAGGCAATGGGGCTTTTTCATGCCAGGTGTTTGATCATTCCCACGCTCCGCGTGGGAATGCAGCCCGGGATGCTCCGCGTTCCTTCAACAGATCAAAAGATCGTCCGATCGCGGCCCGAGCCTTCGGCAGCTCCTAAACAGGGATAACTTCTAAGACGCGGATCTGCTCGGGAGTCGGATAATGCCAGCGCACATCCAGATCCCAGAATTGGGCGCCATATTCTCGTTCAGCTGCCGGAGTTTGATACGCCGGGCGCGGATCCTGCGCCAGGCATTGCTCAATCAGTTCGACCAGCGGCTCGGCAAGGCGCTGAGCGTGGCTGTGCGCCTGTTGCAGCGCCGAGTCTGTCCACTGCACGTCAATCAATTGCGGCGCCCCGCTGGCGATGCTATTGGCGGCATCGTTGATGATGTCTGCGTAAGGCACGTAGGGTTTGATGTCCAGAATCGGCGTGCCATCCAGCAGATCAATGCCGGAGATAAACAGGCGATTGGCCTCGACCTTATCCAGTTTCACCACTGATTGGCCGATGCCATTGGGGCGATGCGTGGCGCGGGTGGCGAAAACCCCCATGGATTTATTGCCGCCCAGGCGAGGCGGGCGAACCTTGAGCCGGGGCTTTTCTTCCAGCGCCTGATGGAACAGGAAAAGCAGCCAGACATGGCTGACCTGTTCCCCGTCTCTTATAAACATCTGACGCTGGCGCCGATTGACTAGTAGGTTAGAGTATCTGGGTCCGCGTGATGCTTCAAAATATAAATCTGACATTGTTAGTTGTGTT
>NZ_WKEQ01000003.1 GCF_021605415.1 Pseudomonas syringae | reverse complement strand
CATCAAGGTCTATCGGCGGAGGCTCTGGAACCTCAGGCTGTTGCACGAGTTTTTTGTAATGCGCAATTACAGACTTAATGTTTGTATAGATGTGAAGAGATCCATCTTCTTTTTTCTTTGACCACTCCTCGGAAAGGTATCGCTTCGCTTTGACTGTTCTTTTGTCTAGGTTCGCAAGAGGAGAGGCATAGTCACCATCCTTAGATACGATGTGTAGATCTCCAGCCGGTACGTGCTTCAGTAGAACTTCCCAGTTATACCTGTCACCAACGCTTTCTCCTTTGCCTGGAGGGTTGCCTCGTTGCGAGCGTTCAATGGCAAGTTTGAAAATTGCATCGTCCTCGTCGTATTTTAGTGATTTGTTGAATATTTCCTTTATTTTTTTATCTACAGGTAAATCATTTTGCAAGGCGAGCCCCGTAGCGTTGGCTATCAAAGTCTTCTTTGCAGACTCTGCAATTTTTATAGCCTCCTGATAATTTCTTGCAGCTTCCGTTCCTCGCATGTGGTTTGGTACCGCGTTAGGGAACTTGCTATTCTGGAATTCGGTGACAGCGCCATGGAGTTTTGATTCCCTATTTCGCTCAAACTCATTTTCTACCTGTTTTGGAAGATGCAGAACTATCTTGTTCGGACCGACAATTTCAAGTAATTCATCTATGACTCCGTCGTCATCGTCGGGATAGGTGTAGAAATTCAAGAAGATATTTGTGTCTATGAACAAATGCATCACTGGCATAAGCAGTTCCTTCGCTTGGTGTATCAGGGCGATTGCTTGGATCATTTCACAGCGCCCCTTGTCTGACTATAGTCCTAGGGCGTTCTGCAGCATGCCAACGACGTCCGGGCCGTCCTCGTTGATCCACATACCGTAGTGCTGACGGATCATGTTCGCGCTGGTATGGCCCATCTGCTCCGCGATCCAGTCGACCGATGCCACGCCGGTGGTGAGCAACTGACTGGCGTAGGTGTGTCGGCACTGGCCAGGTCCGCGATAACGAACGCCGGCCGCTTTCAAGTGCGCTTTGAAGAACCTGTCCCTCACGACAAAGTCGCTGACGTGCGGCAGGCCGCTCTTGGTGTTCAGGAATACAAAGTGCAGCTTGTGCTTGCGGACGGTTTTATTGTCCCGCTCGACGACGTCGACAGTGTCCACGGTCTTGAGCTGGTTGATGGCGTCCAGTTTGCGCAGTGCATCCCACGCGGGCTCAAGCAGACGCACCTTGCGCGTAGAGCGCCGAGTCTTCGTCACGCGATAGGCCCCCCGCACCTTTGACCTGCGGAAAGTCACCGTTCCTTGTTTCAGATCGACGTCCTCCCACGCCAGCGCGATGGTCTCCGACACCCGTGGGCCTGCCCAAATCATGAACTGCACCATCAGCAGTTCCTGGGTGCGGTTGGTGGGTGTTTCGAGGATCTGCTTGATTTCTGCTCTAGTGAACGGGTCCGGCGCCTCTGGATCGGGCAGACGCACGAATAACCCCTCGGTTGGGTCGTGTGCGACCTTCTTCCGGGTGCGGTAGAGCCTGAACACTTGGCGCACATTGCTGATGATGTCGCGGATGGTCTTGTTCTTCAGGCGCTTCGACAGCGGCCCCTGAATCCACTCTTGCAGGTCCAGGTGGTCAATCTGGTCGATCTGAATGTCACCCCAACGCGGCCGCACGTGAACCTCAGCCTTGTTCTTGTACCCACGGAAAGAGGTCGCTGCCACGCTGTTGCTCTTGATCGTCAGCCACAGGTCCAGGTAATGCCCAAAGCTGTTCTCGGCGAGCTTGGTTGACTCGGGAAAATGCCGGCGGTAATCGAAGGTACCGGCCTGTATCTCGTATTCGATCACTGTCACCAGACGCTTTGCATGCTCCCGGTTTGCCGGTGTGTTGCCACCGGGCACCAGCTCCCGGCACAGCTCACCATTGAAACGGAAATAGACCCGCACCGAATTGCCACGGGCCTCTACGCCATCTGCCATTTACGCTCCCACGCGATGTATTAAAGATCCAACGTCTTGGAAGAAAAAAGGCCCGTCGCCGGGCCTGATGTATTGCGGTTTTAGTGTTGCCGATCACTGTTGGCGAAGTAACCAGAACAATCCGGCACTTTTTCTAGGCTTGGTTGCAGACTCTGTTTGGGCCTCCTCAGCCCTTCGTTGAGCATTGAGCGCCTGGCCCGCTCTGCTGCACTTTTGGTGGTTGCCGTGGGCGCGGGATTTGTTGCATTGGTCGCAGACGCCGGTCAGGTCGAGATTCCAAGGGAAGGACTTACCATTGTTCAAAAGCGTCTCCCGATCACATCCGAAACGATTGATGAATGAACGCCGGCTGAGTCTGATGTTCTGCGGGATGTGCTGTGTCGGTCTGAATCTCGCATACGAACTGGTGCTGCTGACGGTTCTGAGTCGTAAGGGCGTTGGTGAGACGCGGGATAGCTGCCATGCATTGGTCATAGGCGTTTGATCCCTGCCAGTATTGGGTGGGCAACATCTGGCAGTTTGTTCTGGTTGCATCGGTGCAGAGGTAAAGCAACAAGAGGGCGGTCATGGCCACTGTCCTCCAGCCAGCACGCGGCTGAGCGCGTTGGGTTGAGCGCGCCTTTTTCGTCCATGCCATTGAGGAATTCATACAGGTCCCAAAACTCGCGCACGGTCGGGTGGTCGGCGTTGATCGCCTGTTGCCGCTCGACTGCCATGCGGTTGATTTCTGCGTGTGCGAGGGCCTTACGGCGCTCGCCGAGTGGCACGACCCCAGCCAGTGCATCCACCAGGCTGCGGAGTTGGGCGTGGTTTTTGGCGATACGCACGGTGCGCACGCCGGGCAGGGCCAGCAGTTCTTGTTCGTAGCCGGAGGTGTTTACCTCCATCAGGCGCATGGTTTCGGTTTCGCGTTGCAGCGCCTTGACCAGGAAGCCGCTGATGCTGTCCATCGGCATGCGTTCCAACTGCTCGGCGTATTGCTTGGTCTCCGGCGTGTGGTGCTCGCGCGTCAGGTGGACGTGGCAGATGCGCTGCAGGATGGGTTCTGAAGCGTTCACGGGGTTGTTCTGCGCGATCAGCAGGGCGGCGCGGAACGGCGGTTCGTGAGTGTCGTTGCCGTTTTTTTTCACGCCGGTAGAGCGAACGCTGCGGCCGTTGTAGGCGGTTTTCAGTTCGTCCCAGTCGAAGTGTTTAACTGGCTGGCCTTCTTTTTGCTCACGCTCCGATTCGATCAGCACCACTGGCAAGTTGCTGACCTGCGAGAAGTTGCGCGCACGGCTTGCGGCGGTCGCTTTGGATGGGTCGAAGCCTTCGTAGTCAGTACGCCCGACCGACTTCCACAGCAGCTCCACCAAGGTGGTCTTGTCCGAGCCGGCTTCACCCACCAGTTCCAGGAACATCAGCGACTTGTGGATCTGGCGGATTTGCTCAGCGTGCAACGCTCCCAGCCACCAAGCCAGCACCACCAAGCCTTGTACGCCAAAGGTAAGCGTTCGGCAAAGTCATCTGGTTATCTTCACGAAACAAGAAATGATGCCCATCTCCGTGGGCACCATTTTTAGCGACCTATGTATTCAGGCTTATCGATATTTCGGGTGCATGCCTGACTGGGAAGTTAACCGAACGGGCAATGAAGCATTTTTCGTGTGCTATTTGGTGCAGAGCCCGAGCCTTTTCAATTTCTGACCCAGAAGCCAAGATTACCTTAGGCCTCAAAACAACCGAGGTAAATTGGCCCGCACCGTTGCTCTCTTCGACCATTACTCCTTGTGCATTGTCCTCATATGCCACCACCACAATCCCGGCCTCAGCACAAAGGCCGAGGTACCACAGCTTGTGGCACGCAGATAAGGATGCAACAAGTAACTCCTCAGGGTTCCAACGAGTTGAGTCCCCTCGGAAACTGGGGTCGGATGAGCCGTCAATTGGGGGCTTGCCGTAAGCCCGGATCACATGGGCCCGGCTATAGCCGCGATAAGCTGACGTCCCTGTGCCCTCATTACCAGTCCAAGCTACCTGGACTTCGTAGTCGTGTACCTTATGTGTCATTTGATCCTTCCTAGGAAAGGGTTTGAGGTAAACCCGTCAAAATCCCGTGTTATTGAACGTGCGCCATCTATGTGGCAGCAACTCGCCAATTTCGCTCGCCCGTTGCGTCGGTAGGCGTTCGAGCACATCCTTTAAATATGCATACGGATCATACCCGTTAAGGCGCGCCGACTGGATCAAACTCATGATCGCCGCCGACCGTTTTCCACTGCGTAGCGATCCTGCGAAGAGCCAGTTCTTACGTCCAAAAGCCCAAGGCCGGATTTGGTTCTCTGCCCAGTTGTTGTCTATGGGTACGTCCCCATCATCGAGGTAGCGCGATAGAGCTGCCCAGCGTTTCAAGCTGTAATCCAGTGCTCTGCTGATGGCAGAGCCTTCAGGCACGAGATCGCGCTGCGCGATCATCCAGGCATGCAACATATCCATCACCGGTACGGCTTTTTCTTGCCGTATTCGGCGCCGTAAATCCGGAACCAGGTCGCGGACTTCACTTTCGATTTCGTACAGCAACTGGATATAGCGCAGCGCCTGCTCGGCGAGCGTGCTCTTGTTGGTGGCATGTAGTTCGAAGAACTTGCGCCGCGCATGAGCCATGCAGCCGATCTCGGTCACGCCGAGTTCAAAACTGGCCTTGTAGCCACCAAAATCATCACAGACCAGCTTGCCCTTCCAGCCTTGTAGAAAGTTGCGAGCATGCTCACCAGCACGGCTGGGGCTGAAGTCGTAAACCACCGCCGCCGTTTCGCAGAACTGGCTGGTGGCGTAGGCCCAAACATAAGAACGGTGGGTTTTCTTCGAGCCTGGAGCGAGCATCTGTACCGGTGTTTCGTCGGCGTGGATGACCTGCTGCCCGAGCACTACGTCGCGCAGTGCATCGACCAGCGGCTGTAACTGCACGCCAGTTATGCCAACCCATTGAGCCAATGTTGAACGTGGAATTGCCAAGCCAGCTCGACCGAAAATCGACTCCTGGCGGTAAAGCGGAAGATGGTCGGCAAACTTGGCAATCAGGACGTGGGCAAGCAGCCCAGCGGTCGGGATGCCTTTATCTATGACCTGTGCCGGAACTGGTGCCTGGATCAGTGTTTCGCAGTCATCGCAGACCCATTTACCACGAACATGGCGCTCAACGGTAAACACGCCCGGCGTGTAGTCCAGCTTTTCGCTGATATCTTCACCGATGCGCTTGAGTGTGCAGCCGCATGGGCAGTGGGTGTTGTCCGGTTCGTGATGGATCAACGTGCATGGGAATTCTGCCGGCAATGCCGTGCGCTTGGGCTTCTGCTTTTTTTGCTCGGTCGCCGCAGGTGCTATTTGCAAGGCTTGAAGCTCGGCCTCTATCGCCGCGATATCGGTATCGATCAGGTCATCGAGCAGGCTGGCCTGCTCAGGATTCATCTGCTCGCTGCGCTTGGCAAACTTCAAACGCTTGAGTTGTGCGATCTCGTGGGTCAGCTTCTCGATCACCGTTTGATCGCGGTTGATCTTCTTGCCCATGGTCTCGACTTGCGACAGCAACTGCGCAGCGAATGCACGCAGTTGGTCGGGATTCATTTGATCGAGATTGGGCGAGGAAGTCATGCCTTGGATTTTACCAAAGCAGGCCCCTTGCGACAGCAAGCCAAGACGTTTAAAGCAGCGTGATTCCACCGCCAGCTCCAACACGTTGCCAAGGTAGGCCAAGCACCAAGGCCTGAAGTTGCTCGGTAACCAACTGCACTTCACTACCTTGCCGAACGCCTGGCCAATGAAATTTACCTTGGTTCAAGCGCCGTGCAGCCAGCCAGACGCCAATCCCATCGTGCACCAGCACTTTCATCCGAGTCGCGCGGCGATTGGCAAACAGATAGGCGCAGTGCGGCTTCGCCGCACCGAACACCGCGATCACCCTGGACAACGCCGTTTCAGTGCCGGCGCGCATATCCATGGGCTCAGTGGCGAGCCAGATGGCGTCGATGCGGATCATCGCACTAGGTCTCGAAGGAAAGCGGCGCAGGCAGCAGCACTATCGGTTGGCCAATTTACTTTGATGGTGCCGCGTGGGTGCAGAATCTCAACGCTGATATTCGATGAAGATAGGCGCGCTGTTGTTTGCATAGGCAATGGGATGAATGCAGGTGTCAGCGCCGTGCTTTTCTGCGCGTGCAACCGAACCCATTTGTGGACGAGGTTTGCGTTAAGGCTGTGGCTGAGCGCAATGCTGGCAATCGAAGCGCCGGGCTGGGCGCACTCTTGAATGACCTGGACCTTGAAGGATTTGGAATAGGAACGGCGTGTTGGCTGCATGAAATACCCGCTTAAAAGGCTAGAACTGGTGCCCACTTAATTTAAGTGCACACCATGTCTGGGCTTTGCAGGGTTGGGTAGATGACTTGGCCGGACGCATACCGCCAAAGCAGCGCCAGTAGATGTCGAACCAACCTTCGTTGTAGGCATTGAGGTCGGTATTGATATGCAACACCGGCGACTGGCTCTGCGACTTGATGCTCAGCTTACTACTTCGCCCGCGAGGCGTTCATCGATGCGCTGGAGACCGGGCGTAACCAGATTTTCCTGTCGGCCTCGAAGAACCAGGCCTATCTGTTCCGGGGCTACATTCAGGCGTTCTGCCGCGAGGTGATCGGTGTCGAACTGACTGGCGATCCCATCGTTCTGCCCAACGGCGCAGAGCTGTTTTGGGTCGATCAGGGAGGCGGCGCAGATTTATGCGGCCAATGAGCTGGAGCCGATACAGACGCGAATGACTCAGTTGAATGACTGGCTGGGCGAAGAGGTTATGAAGTTCAAGCCCTATGAAGTCGGCGGGGATGCGTAAAGCCCCCACGCAGCAAACAAAGCGTTGAACCGGTACGCCAATACCGACGTGCTCTAAATAATATCCAGCTTAACTGATACCCCGAAGCTGATCATCACCAGCAGCAGCCCAATCAAGCTCCATTGGAGCGTCACTAGCTTGCGTTTGAGGGCAATTGGGAAGTTGGTTAGGTCTTCGGAGCTTAGTTCGCCTCGTTTCAGGTAAAAGTTAGGGAATGTAACAATTCCCGAAATGCCCCCTACCAGCAAAAGCTTTCCCCAAGGTCCGCCATGTCGAAGCGGCGTACGAACCATGATGGCTGAGCAGTTCTTCAGGCGATCGAGCATTAAATCCATTTTCGTGTAGGCCAGATGCAAACAGATCCCTATCGAAAGGAAAATCCCTGCCAGGTCGACTATAGCGATGGTTAAAAGCACCTTTTCAGGAGTGTCCAAACTCATTTGCCCCCCTCGCAGATCTTTTCACCGACCCCGAGCCTTGGCGGCGCACTGGTAGGACTCTCAGGCCGACCTCCAAAAGATTAAGAACGAGCGCTAC
The DNA here is from genome assembly GCF_021605415.1 of Pseudomonas syringae. Lineage (GTDB taxonomy): Bacteria > Pseudomonadota > Gammaproteobacteria > Pseudomonadales > Pseudomonadaceae > Aquipseudomonas > Aquipseudomonas syringae_S. The sequence goes on along the minus strand of NZ_WKEQ01000003.1, from coordinate 221,085 downwards.
AGGCGAAGAGTTCGCACACTGGGGGGCGCTCATGCAAAGGCTACAAGAGTCGGCTAAATGTTGTACGCCTTGATGATTTTGGAAAGGGCGACGAATAGGACCATAGATGCTAATAGCCCCCATACGCTCCATTGCAAGAAAATCAACTTGCGCTTCAGGCCAGGTTGAAGACTGGCAAGATCTTCGGTATTCAATTCTCCCCGCTTTATGAACGATTTCGGAAACGTCACAATCCCAGAAATACCACCTACGAGCAGAAGCTTTCCCCAGGGCCCACCATGCCTGAGTGGCGCTCTGATTGTTACAGCGGAACAATTTTTGAATGGTTCTAGCATTTCATCCAATCGCGTGTAGGCCAAGTGTAGGCAGACGCCAATCCAGACGATACTGAGAAGAAGAACAGCTCCACATAGGAAGCCGACTGCGAGTCCCGCCGTGCTCATTTGGTGACCTCATAAATAGCTTCGCCCAATGTCTCGCCCCCGGCGCCTAGAAGTTTTCCACCTGCATATGAACCCGCCCCGACGACGATGACGCCGCATAGAAGAGTAGCGGCTCCGCCCGTTGGAATTCCAAGTCCGATACAAATTGTACTTACGGTTGCGCCTGTCAGTGCGGCCCCTGTGATTGCACCACCAGCCACGCCGCCGATAAAGTTACCTCCCTCTGTGAATTTGATTTTCTTGCAAGCCTCTGCATTGCCAGCGGTGCAGACATCTTGAACCTTCATGTAGCTAGCGCCGCCCCCAACGGCTGTACCAATCCAGCCGCCGTATTTAACAAACTTGGCTGCTTTGGCGACTCCTTCCGCGTGAGTGGCATAGCCGGGAATCTGCCCCGCAGCTCCTGCCACGCTCCAGTGGTGCACCAAGCTTTTGCTGGATATCCCAAGAGCAGTTTTTAAACTTGGATGGTCTGGGAAGCCAATACCTCTTCTGGTCAGCCCGTTGAGCTGTCTATCGAGTTTGGCAAACAGTCGTGCACGTTCAGTGAAGAACTCTTGGCTTCGCAAGTGGCCGTCACGCTGAAAGCTTTTCTGGTGCAGGGCCTCAATATCTTTCAGTGAGGTCTGCACATCTCCAAGGTTCTTGGCGAAGATGGATTCACCAACGCCGATTGATGTTGAGCCTTGCGAAAGCATGGATTCAATTTCGCTCCGGTGGCGAACCATGAAACTAGCTTCTTCATCACTCATGGGCTTGAGTGCAGCGTCCACTTTCTGAGCTGCTTCTGTTAGTAGAGCCTCTTCACGGGTGCACTGGAGGTTGTTCGGATCGCTTAATACGATGAGTTGACCTGGCTTGGCGTAACCCGTGACGTGTGGGTTGAGGCGCTTGAATTTCTCAAGCGTTGCACCATCCGGCTTATCGAATAACGCAGCTTCAAGCGCAGAGCGCGGCATGACTTCTTGAACGATATAGAAGCCGGGTTCAGCCGTCTCTTTCGCTGCACCAGCTTTCTCTGCCGGAGCTTCTGGGTATTCCGCCCAGTACTTGGCGTGGAGGTCGATAGGTTCTCCACCCCGGTACTTTTTATTTCTCGGCGGGTTGACTAGGGCAGGCTTTGGGACGTTTCCATACTCACTCATGCGGCTTCCTTTGGTTCGTCGATTCCTTGTCTTGCCATGGTAACCGGTGGATCGCGTTCAGTTGAATGGTGGCCGATGGCTACTTTTTTGCGCTTTGGTTAAGTCGAAGTTCATGAGAGCAATCGCCACAGAGGTAATGGGTGTACGAGCTGTAATGAATCGGTAATGCTAGGAGGCTGCGATAGCCCGCAGGATCACGTTGATTCCGATCAGCATTGGCGTGCTCTGATGAGCATCCGGCTTGTCACCATCTGTGCAAGAGCCTTCTGGTGCTTGAGGTGCATTATCTGGCTCACTTCCATAGCTCGCCAACCTCATCCGGGATTGCTGCATGTCGACCATTTTGATCAATACCGTCAAAAGCCCCGCCTATTTCCGATCTGCCCTAAAAGGTCGCCGATCCTGCCCGCTCGTCGCCCTCGCTCATCACCGAACCACAAGTCCATAAATGACCGACTAGTCTCAAGCACTTCGGGAGCGATACTTTTCAGGCAGACCGGTTGGCCTGTATCGATCCGTTTTTGAGGAGCAAGGCAATGACTGATCCGTACATTGAGGATGATGGGGCTGAATTTCCGATCAATAATTGCGTTCAATGCGGCCAGACGCATTATCAGGCAGGGTTTGGGGAAGATTCTCTGCATAACGGCAAGATCAAATCGGCCGCACCAAAAGGGCCGAAAGCAAAATTTTTGCCGAAAGTGACGGCACGATCCCGCAGGTAACCCATGACATACCCCGCCATCGAGCGGGGTATTTTTTTCAGGTACTTTGATAGTCACCGTCTGCTGGAAAAAACGCGAAACGTTGATTTTTCTTTCACAAAGTTTTCACACCTATCGAAGTACTGTGAAGCCATCCGTTAGAAAGCAAGTCTCCAGCCCGTTCCCCAGCGGGCTTTTTTTTGCCTGTCATAAAACCTTTCCGATAATCGCTGTCCAAACGGCGCCATGCGCGACATAGCGCCGGTTTTTGCCTGGACTTTGCCCAGCGACCGCATTCAGATGGCGCCCCTATGTCTTTCCTATCTGTTTGAGGTTTTCGTCATGCGTTTAACACTGCCTGCTCTGGTTTTCGGCCTTCTGGTTGCTCAAGGTGCGATGGCTGCCGGTGATGGCACTGCGGCACTCGGCGGCGGTCTGGGTGGTGCGCTGGGTAATGTGGTCGGCCAGAAAATGGGCGGCAGCACCGGTGCTGCGATTGGTGCCGGTGTGGCGGGTGCGGCGGGCAGTGCCGTTGCAGCTCGCAAGGGCAGCCGTACAAAAGCAGCAATTGGTGGCGGTGTCGGCGCGGCGGGTGGTTCGGTGATCGGCAACAGCCTGGGCGGCGCCACCGGCGCTACCATTGGCGCTGGTTTGGGCGGCGCGGCTGGCGGTGCGGTGGGCAGCAACCTGTCGAAAGGCCACAAGCGCCACTGATTTTTTATATCTGTCTGAATCAGCCCGGCCGACGCCGGGCTTTTTCATGGCTGAACGTTTTGCGCAGATTCGTCTCCAATTTGTTACAGAGGTTCATCTGGTCAACTGGCCCGTTTCGGGCACTGTGAGGCTTGTATGCGAATGAAATTTTCCGCGATGGTATTGGGCATGGTTCTGGCTCAGGGCGCGATGGCCGGCGGCAACGGTGACGCGGCTGTAGGCGGTGGCCTGGGAGGCGTTTTGGGCAATGTGGTGGGCGGGCAGTTGGGCGGCAGCACGGGCGCGGCAGTGGGAGCCGGTGTCGGTGGTGCGGCGGGCAGCGCGGTCGGGGCTGGCAAGGGCAATCGCACCGAAGCAGCGATTGGTGGCGGCTTGGGTTCAGCCGGCGGTTCAGTGATCGGTAACAGCCTTGGCGGTTCGACGGGCTCGGCGATCGGCGCAGGGCTCGGCGGCGCGGCGGGCGGTGCGGTCGGCAATAATCTGGGCGATGGCAATGGCAACTCCCATCCTGGCAATGGACACAAGCAAAAGCACAAGCACAAAAATCGTTACCGTTGACAGGCCGTCGAGTGGCGGTCAGTCATTCTGGAGGAACGATTGCCCGCCATGCGTCTCGAACCTCATACCAACCTGAATTGAAGAGGCAAGTCATGACTCCCGAAACCGAAGGAAAGGAAGAGAAAGGCCCCAGCGGTGTGCCCTTTATCAATGATCCGGGCAACGAAGATCCGGGATCGTTGATGGATGACGCCACCGTTCCACTCAACGACGCCGATGACGCGGCAGACACCGAATATGAGGGCGACGGCGAGGAAGTCTGACCGCTTGTCCAGTCATCCCGACGCCGTTCTGCTGTCCAACCCCCAATCTAAAGGGCCCGCATTGGCGGCCCATTGAAGGGACGTCCCATGACTTCAGATCCGAAATCCACAGACGCTGATGAAACCCCGGAATATCCGTTGCCTTCGCCGACTGACTCGTTGAGTCGTGACCAGCGTCCGCCCGATGACGAGTCCGATGTCGAAAAGGGGCTCGACGATGACATAGAAGCCGACCCGAGCGATCCTGACATTGCCGGTAACGATGCATCTGGTGAGCCGAGCTGATCGGTTTCGATTTGCCCGTTGCTCAACCTTCGTCTCGCTCGTTATGCTGCTGAACCCTTTAATCAGATCCGCACGGCGGCCGTCCCCAGGTCGCCCGGGATGTGTCAGATAACGGATCCGATGATGAATGCAGCGCTGAAAGCGTTCGGCCCGATCAAGGCCGTAATTTTCGATATGGATGGTTTGCTGCTGGACACCGAAGGCATTTATACCGAGGTCACGTCCCTTATTGCCGGGCGTTACGGTAAAACGTTCGACTGGAGCGTCAAGCAGAACATCATCGGTCGCGGCGCGGGCGACCTGGCGCGCTACGTGGTGCATGCGCTGGATCTGCCGATCACACCGGAAGAATTTCTTCGAATCCGTGAACCGCTTATGCGCGAGCGCTTCCCCACCGCGCAGGCGATGCCAGGCGCAGAGGAACTGGTTCGTCACCTCAAGGCACATGACATCCCGATTGCCGTAGGCACCAGTTCATCGCGCCAGTCGTTCGGCCAGAAAACCACGCTGCACAAGGACTGGTTCGCACTGTTCGATTTCATCGTCACCGCAGACGATCCAGAAGTCGGCGCCGCGAAACCGGCTCCGGACATCTTCCTGACGGCAGCACGGCGTTTGAAAGTGGCGCCGGAACACTGCCTGGTATTCGAAGACTCGCCGTTTGGCGTCACAGCGGCCAAAGCGGCGGGCATGACGGCGATTGCCATCCCCGATGCGGCCATGGCCGATGAAAAATACGCACACGCCGACGGGATCCTTCGTACGTTGAAAGGGTTTGTCCCCAGTGCTTGCGGATTGCCGGCGCTGGAATGGGCCTGATGAGCATCCGATAAGCCAGGCAAAAAACGCCGGCCACCTGAATAGGTGGCCGGCGTTTTACGTTCAGGGCAGACGCTCAGAGCATCAGGCGCCGAAACCACCGTCGATGGTCAGGCTGGCACCGGTGATGTAGCCGGCTTCAGGGCCTGAAAGGTAGGCGACGAAACTGGCGATCTCTTCGGCTTTGCCGTAACGACCCACCGCCATCAGGGGGATCAGGCTGTCGGCAAAGTCGCCGTTTGCCGGGTTCATGTCGGTGTCGACCGGGCCAGGTTGCACGTTGTTAATGGTGATGCCGCGCGGGCCGAGGTCACGGGCAAGGCCTTTGGTCAGGCCAACCAGCGCGGACTTGCTCATCGCGTAGACACCCCCGCCGCCAAAGGGCATGCGGTCGGCGTTGGTGCTGCCGATGTTGATGATGCGCGAACCTTCGCCCATGTGTTTGGCGGCTTCCTGACTGGCGATAAACACGCTGCGCACGTTGATGGCCAAGGTCTGATCGAAATCTTCAAGTTTGAAGTCTTCCAGCGGGGCGATGGCCAATACGCCAGCGTTGTTCACCAGAATGTCGATCCGGCCAAAGGCTTCGGCGGTGGCGCTGACGGCTTGGCGAATGGCGTTGGCGTCGGCGCTGTCAGCCTTGATTGCCAGGGCTTTGCCGCCGGCAGCGGTGATGTTGTTTTGCAGTTCTTCAGCCTTGGCGGCGGAGCTGACGTAGGTGAAGGCAACGGTCGCGCCTTCGGCGGCCAGGCGTTTGACGATGGCGGCACCGATACCGCGAGAGCCACCTTGAATCAGAGCAACTTTACCGCTGAGGTTTTGCGTGGTCATGTTCGAACTCCAGAAAATTCAAGGCGGGAGTGCCTTGCTGTTGGAGCCGAGTATCGGCCCCGGATAAGCAGCCGGGTAGACCGTGATTGCTATAGTCTGTGTAAACCAAAAGTTTACAGTGGCGATCATGGAAACCTTCAGCAGTATCGAATGCTTCGTGCGCAGCGCCGAAGTCGGCAGCTTTGCAGAGGCGGCCCGACGGTTGAGTCTGACGCCGGCGGCCGTGGGTAAAAGCGTGGCCAAACTGGAAGCGCGACTGGGCGTGCGGCTGTTCCAGCGTAGCACCCGTCGTCTGACCCTGACGGAAGCGGGGCAACTGTTTTTGAATGAAGTCAGCAGCAGCCTGACGACGATCCAGAATGCCGTGGCCAATCTGGCCAGCGCGGGCGGTCAGCCGGCCGGAACGCTGAAAGTCAGCATGGGCACCGTGTTCGGGCGTTTGTATGTGGTGCCGTTACTTGGCGAGTTTCTGCGGCAGTTTCCTGCGATCAATCCTGATTGGCATTTCGATAATCGCCAGGTCGACCTGATCGGTCAGGGTTTTGATGCGGCGATTGGCGGTGGATTCGAGTTGCCCCAGGGCGTTGTCGCGCGCAAGTTGACGCCGGCGCACCGGGTTTTAGTGGCCTCGACGCAATATCTGCAAGTGCATGCAGCCATCCTCGGCCCGGACGATCTTACGCACCACGACGGCATTCTGATCCGCTCGCCACAAACTGGCCGTGTACGTTCCTGGCAGTTGACCAGCCGAGCGCGTGAGCACAGTCCGTTAACCTTGCGGGCGCGAATGACCATGAGTGATTCGGAGGCTGCCTGTGCCGTTGCGACGCAGGGGGTGGGCATTGCGTTGGTGAGCATGCCTTTTGCCGTGCCGTATCTTGAGGCCGGCACGTTGCAGCGGGTATTGCCGGACTGGTATGTCGATGACGGCAACATCTCGATTTATTACGCCGAGCACAAACTGTTGCCGGGCAAGACCCGGGCGTTTGTTGATTTCATTATTGAGCAGTTTGCGGGGCAGGGATTGGTGGCGCGGTTCAGTGCGGTTTGAGCAAGGCATGACATCGAGGTGCGGCTTTCGCGAGCAAGCTCGGCTCCTGCAGGGGTTCAACACCCATCCTGTAGGCGCCGGGCTTGCCCGCGATGAACGATAACGCGGTCTACCGGCAAAACCGCTCAGCCCAACCCACAATGTTTTTCGGCCGAGGTGTCGCATACGTCCGCACCTTGGATGTCGACAATCCCAGCCGCACCAGCGATTCAGCAATCGTCACCGCCGCTGTCACGCCATCGATCACCGGCACGCCGGTACGCCGACGGATTTGCTCGTCGAGCCCGGCCATGCCGCCACAGCCCAGGCAAATCACTTCAGCCTTGTCCTGCGTGACTGCCAGTTCGGCCTGATGGGTGATGGCTTCCAGCGCCCGCTGCGGTTCGTGTTCCAGTTCCAGTACGGCGAGTCCACTGGCCCGTACTGACGCACATTTTTCCCACAGCCCGGAAAGCTTCAATCGATCCTCGATCAACGGCACCGTGCGGTCGAGGGTGGTAACCACCGAATAGGCGTGGCCGAGAAACATCGCCGTGCTGGCGGCCGCATCGGTGATGTCAACCACAGGTACGTTCAGCAACTCCTGCAAACCTTCACGACCATGTTCGCCGTAACCGGCCTGGATCACTGCGTCGAAGGGCTGATCGTAGGACATCACCCGATCCATCACCGCGATGGCGGCCAGGTAGCTTTCAAAGTTGCCCTCAATCGAATCTGCGCCGAAGTGCGGCGTGAGGCCGACGATTTCGGTGCCGGGGGATGCCACGGCCTGAGCGGAGCGGGCGATGGCCTGGGTGATGGACTCGGTGGTGTTGACATTGACCACGAGAATTAGCATGGGAAGTCCTTATTGCGCAGGGTTCTGCGGCCCGTGACGCGGGCCGCGAAGGTTCAATGGCTGACGTTGTCGACGGCAATGCATTCGCCACTGACGTCGGCATAGTGCGGTTGTCGCTTGGCGATGATCAGGTAGAGCATTCCGGCGATGCCGGCGCCGATCAGCCAGGAGAAGGGCGACACGTTATGGAAACCCGGCACCAACGCCAGGACGATGGCGATCAGGGCTGCGGGAATAAACGCCGCCACGGCTCGGACATTAATACCGCGGTTGTAGTAATAAGCGCCGTTGGGGTCTTCGCTGTACAACTGTGGCACGTTTATCCGCGCTTTGCGGATCAGCCAGTAGTCAACCATGATCACGCCGTACAGCGGGCCGAGCAGGGCGCCGAGGCCGGACAGGAAATACACGATCACCAGCGGACTGTTGTAGAGATTCCAGGGCAGAATCAGCACGGCGAGGGTCGCGCTGATCAGGCCGGCGCGGCGGAACGTCAGGTATTTCGGCGCGAGGTTACTGAGCACGAAGGCCGGTGCGACGAAATTGGCCATGATGTTCACCGCCACGGTGACGATCAGGAAGGCCAGGCAGCCGAGTACCAGAAAGAACGTGTTGGGAATCGAAGCGATGATCTCGGTCGGGCTTTCAATGATCCGCCCGTTGATCTGGAACTGCGCGCCACACAACAGCACGGTAATCGCGGCGAACACCAGAATATTCACCGGCAAGCCCCAGAAATTTCCCACCTTGATGGTTTTGCGGCACGGCGAAGAACGCGCGAAGTCGCAGAAGTTAAGAATCAGCGTCCCGTAAATCGCCAGCCACAACGCGCCGCCGGCAAAAATGTTACGCCACATCTCGCCACCGCTCAGCGGTTCGCGGATTGACCAGGCGATGGTCGCGTCGGCTTGGGTGTACATCCACGCGGCAAGCGCGGCGACAGTGAGCAAAATCACCGGCCCGGCAAACGCCTCGTAGCGCCGCACCATTTCCATACCGTAAGCAAGAATCGCCAGTTGCACCAACCAGATCGCCACGAAACACACCCAGCCCAGGCTCGACAGGCCAAGGATCGAGTTGTGATCGTAGTCGGCGAAGCCGGGATGAATGGCGGTGAGCAGAACCCGGAACACCACCGATGCCAGATACGTCTGAATGCCGAACCAGGCGATGGCGATGACAGCGCGAATCAGTGCAGGAATTTGCGCACCATGGATGCCGAAACTGATCCGGCTGATCACCGGAAACGGCACGCCGGTTTTCTGCCCCATGTAACCGGACAGGTTCATGAAGAAATACACCAGCGCCGCGCCGATCCCCAGCGACAGCAGAATTTGCCAGCCACCCAGGCCCAGGGCGTAGAGCCCGATGGCAAAGGAGTAGTTGGCGATGTTGTGCACGTCGTTGGTCCACAGGGCAAAGATGCTGTAACGCCCCCAACGCCGGCCTTCGGCCTTGGTTGGCGCCAGGTCGTTGTTGTGCAGTCGCGGGCTTAATTGCAAAGGCTCGGCTGTGTCAAAGGGGCGATCAAGGGGTGTGGAGGAGGGCAGATTCAGCGCGATGTTGTTATTGGAGAGACTTGTACGCATTCCGGCAGGCTCCTGATGTTCGAGGCCGCGATGACTGTGCATAAGCCGTCAGGCTCGACAAATCTTCGTCGCGACCAATGAAAGCATCACTGGTTAGGGGCATCTGCAGCCTGTACGGGATAGGGCGCTTCAGGCGTGCGGATCGAAAGTGTGTATGTTTTGCAAGGTTGTATACAAAACATGTATGCACTTAAGCGAGATGCATGCCAGTTCAGGATCTAGCCAAGGACGGTGAGATTTCGTTTGGTGATCAATTAAGGATAAGCGGCTGAATTGCTAGCAATTTAAATTGACTGATTGAACAGGTATTTATTCGCGCGGGCAGGTTTTTGTGGTGGTGGGAAAAGAGGGATTAAGACAGGGGTGTAACTTTTCGGGGCGCGTAAACAAAAAAGTGCACACACAAATGGCACCGATGGTGACAGTCATGTGTACACATTTATTTTCGACCAGGAGGTCATTGTGGGAGCGTCGTATCGCGGACGTTATGCCTTGGATTTACTGATGATATTGCCCGCATGCAGCCCGCATTCTTTCTGCGTTGCTTCCTCCCACCACCAGCGGCCTTCGCGCTCGTGCTGGTTGGGCAGAACCGGGCGGGTGCAGGGCTCACAACCGATACTGATGAAACCGCGTTCATGCAGGCTGTTGTAAGGCAGCTCAAGCATGCGGATGTAGCCCCAGATCTCTTCGCTGGTCATCTGCGCCAGCGGGTTGAATTTGTACAGCGTGCGCTCGGGGGTTGAAAACGCGGTATCGATTTCCAGCGCCGCCACGGCGCTGCGAGTGCCGGGGCTCTGGTCACGGCGCTGGCCGGTAGCCCAGGCCTTGACGCCGGAGAGCTTGCGGCGCAGCGGTTCGATCTTGCGAATCCCGCAGCATTCGCCATGGCCATCTTTGTAGAAACTGAACAGGCCCTTTTCCTTCACGAACGGATCAAGCTTGGCGTGATCCGGTGAGACGATGTCGATGTCAATCTTGTAGTGCTCACGCACCTGCTCGATGAATCGATAGGTTTCGGGGTGCAGGCGGCCGGTGTCGAGGCTGAACACCTTGACGTTCTTGTTCAGCTTCCAGGCCATGTCCACCAGCACCACATCCTCAGCGCCGCTGAAAGATATCCACAGCTCATCGCCGAACTCGGCAAACGCGAGTTTCAGGATGTCCTGGGCGGATTTATTGGCATAGGTCGTGGCGAGTTCCACGACATCGAACGTTGGGCTCATCAGGGCGGCTTCCTACAGGTCGGTGGCGCTGGGCGCTCTATATGGCGGCGATGGTAACAAAAAGCTGCGGCCCCGGGCGACGACATTCCCGGTAGGCGCTGCCGCGGGCTGCGATCTTTTGATGTTGTTCTTAAAATCAACAGATCGCAGCCTGCGGCAGCTCCAACACAGGGCGTCACAGATTCTGGAGGGTTTCGAGCAGGATTTTCACCTTGGTAATCGACTCCTGGTATTCGGCCTGCCAATCCGAATCAGCCACGATCCCGCCACCTCCCCAGCAACACACCTGCCCGTCCTTGACCAGCAGGCTGCGGATGGCGATTGAGCTGTCCATCTCGCCACGCACATCGAGGTACAGCAGAGAACCGCAATACAAGCCGCGCCGGGTCGGCTCCAGTTCGTCGATGATCTGCATCGAACGGATCTTCGGCGCACCAGTGATCGAACCGCCGGGAAAACTGCCGGCGATCAGATCCAGTGCATCGCGGTCATCTGCCAGTTCACCGGTCACGCTGCTGACCAAATGATGCACGTTCGGATAGCTTTCCAGGCTGAACAACTCCGGCACGCGCACCGAGCCGATTCGACAGGTGCGGCCCAAATCATTGCGCAACAGATCGACGATCATCAGGTTTTCTGCGCGATCCTTGGGGCTGGCCAGCAGTTCGGCGGCGTTGGCGGCGTCTTCGGTGGGCGTCAGGCCGCGAGGGCGGGTACCTTTGATCGGGCGGGTTTCCACTTGGCGTTGGCTGACTTTGACAAAGCGCTCTGGCGACAGGCTCAACACGGCGCCGCCATCCGGCAGGCTCTGGTACCCGGAAAACGGCGTCGGGCACGCGGCTCGCAGCGCGCAATACGCCAGCCATGGATCGCCTGCGCACGGTGCGCGGAAGCGTTGGGCGAAGTTGACCTGATAGCAATCGCCGGCCTGAATGTAATGCTGAATGCGTTCGAAAGCCTGACGATAATCATCCGCCGATAGATCGGCGCGCATCGGACTGCCCAATTGGAACGGTGGCAACGTGGCGGACGAAGGCTGGGCGAACAGATCAATCAAGCGCTGACGTTCGCTGTCGCTGATCGAAGGATGAAACACCAATTGGCTGGTGGCTGTGCGGTGATCACTGATCAGCGCCCAGTCATACAGACCAAAGCGTGCGTCGGGCAAGTGCAGATCATCTACGGCGCGGCTCGGCAGGTGCTCCAGATGACGGCCGAAGTCGTAGCTCAGGTAGCCGATCAATCCGCCGGCGAAGGGCAGCTCATAGCTGTCGGGAAGGTTGGCATCGCCCAGTCGGGCGAGGTTGTCCCGCAAGCGTTGCAAAAAATCGCTGCCGCTTTCGTCCGGCAAAACCGCGAATTGTTCCACCGGCCAGGCACTGAGCAAATCATAGCGGCCACGGTCGGCACTTGGTCGGCCACTGTCGAGCAGCACGGCACCGGGCGCGTTGCGGATTGCCGCGAAGTAATCGGCGGGGTTGGCGCGGTAGGGGAGCGGGTGTAAGGAACAGGTCAGCATGAGTGGGGCAAATCGGCCATTGAGGCGGGGTGGCGATTGTAGTCCTCTGCGGGAATTGCTCCTAGAGGGGATGTCGGGGATTGGCAGGTTGGGTGGGCTGGGTTGAATCCTGTGGTGGCTGTGAATAAGCCATCGCGAGTGGAGTGAGCCTGCTCGCGATGGCTTCGACTCGGTCTAGAGTCAGCCCTCAACCGCCGGAATATGCCCAAACAGATCCTGAGCAAACGCCACCCGCTCCTCAACCGACTCTGTCACACCGCGAGCCTTCAGCTCTTCCAGATGCGCCTCCACAGCATGCGTGCGCAGCGTCAGCCCACAATCGTTGGCAATCTGAATATTCAACCCCGGCCGCGCATTCAGCTCAAGAATCAGCGGGCCTTTCTCCTGATCCAGCACCATGTCCACGCCGATGTAACCCAGCCCGCACAGCTCATAACAACCGGCGGCGAGTTTCATGAAGCCGTCCCAGTAGGGCAGTTGCACGCCGTCCACCGCATTGGTGGTGTCCGGGTGTTTGGTAATGATGTTGTTCAGCCAGGTGCCGCGCAGGGTCAGGCCGGTGGCGAGGTCGACACCGACACCGATGGCGCCCTGGTGCAGGTTGGCTTTGCCGCCGGATTGGCGGGTCGGCAGGCGCAACATCGCCATCACCGGGTAACCCATCAGGACGATGATGCGAATGTCCGGCACACCTTCGTAGCTGATGCTTTTGAATATCTGATCCGGCGTCACGCGGTATTCGATCAGTGCCCGATCCCGGTGTCCGCCCAACGAATACAGACCGGTGAGGATGCTGGAGATGTGATGTTCAAGTTCTTCGTGGGCAACGATCTTGCCGGACACCGTGCGATAGCGACCTTCGAAGCGGTCGGCGATGACGATGATGCCGTCGCCGCCGGCACCCTGGGCCGGTTTGATCACGAAGTCGCTGCGCCCGCCGATGATCTCGTCGAGCTTTTCGATGCCTTTCTCGGTGGAAATCACGCCATACAGTTCCGGCACATGAATGCCAGCCTCGATGGCCCGTTCCTTGGTGATGATCTTGTCATCGACGATAGGGTACAGACTGCGCTTGTTGTACTTGAGCACGTAGTCCGCGTTACGCCGATTGATGCCCATGATGCCGCGGGCCTCAAGGGCCTTCCAGGTCTTCCAGAAGCCGAACATCAGGCGTCAGCCTTCTTCAGGAAAGCCTTGAAGCGCACCAGTTCGGTCAGGCGATAGCCGCGATAACGACCCATGGCCAGCATGAAACCCACCAGAATCAGGAGGATTGCCGGGAAGGTGAACACGAAGTAAACCAGTTCCGGCACGCTCATGATGATGTGCGCCAGGGACGCGGCGAACAGCGTGCCGATCGCCACTTTCATGGCATGGCTGGCGCCGCGCTCTTCCCAAGTGATCGACAGACGTTCGATGGTCATGGTCAGAATCACCATCGGGAACAGCGCCACCGATAGCCCTCGTTCCAGGCCAAGCTTATGGCTGAACAGGCTGATCGCCGCGATCAGCACCACCACGAACGTCAGCACCACCGACAATCGCGGCAGCATTTGCAGCTTCAGGTGCTCCAGATAAGAGCGTAACGACAGCCCAAGCGCCGTAATCACCGTGAACAGCAGAATACCGAAGCCCAGTTGTGTTTCGCGGAAGGCCAGGGCGATCAGCACGGGTGTAAAGGTGCCGAGCGTCTGTAGACCGATCAGGTTGCGCAGGATCAGGATCACCAGCACGCCAATCGGGATCATCACCATGATCATGAACGTCTGCTGGGTTTGCAGCGGCAAACCGTACAGCGAGTATTCAAGGAAGTTGGCGTCGGTGTTTTCATCGGTCAGCTTGGCCAGGCGAATCGCGTTCATCTCGCTGTTGTTCAAGCTGAACGTCACGTTGGCTTTCTTGCCGCCATCCACGGTGATCAGGTTTTCGTCGCCGGTCCACCACAGCAGGCGGTCGGTTGGCAGACCTTGTTCGCCGGATTCCGGGTTGAAATACAGCCAGTCGTTGCCGTTGAAGCTGCGCAGCCACAATTCAGGCGATTGCGGCTGGTCGGCGACCAAACGAATGGTGTGGACTTTTTCCACTGGCACGTGAGCGATGGACAGCAGCAGTTCGACGATCTTGGCTTTGTGCGCGGTGGAAGGGTCACCGGCCAGCAGCAATTTCACGTTGTCGTCGTTGACGTTGTTAACGCGTTTGATTGCCTCGCCGATGAAGGTTTCGACGTCTGCCGAGTGCTGGCGGATCGGCGCGAGCAAAGCTTCAGCGGCGATTTTTTCCGGGCCCTCAACGACCATGCTGTCGCGGAAGGTCGGGCCTTTGACCTTGGATTTTTCGGCGGTGTAGCGTTTGGTCAGCACCAGACGGTAATAAAGCGTCTGGTTGCCCTTGGCACGCCGAGCCGACCAGGTGACCTTGCGATTGCCATCGACGCGGTTCACCGCCACGCCGTAGTTATTGGAGATGAAGCTTTCATTGAGGCTGACGTAATCGCGGCTCAGGGGCGGCACGAACATCTGGATTTTCACCGGATCCTTGGCGCTGGGCACGAACTCGATCTTGGCGTCGATGTTCCACAAGTCGTCGGTAGCGTCTTCGGTTACCGGAATGCCCAGCACGAAAATCTGATAGGCCGTAACCGAAACACCCAGCAACACCAGGATGGTGATCAGGATTTTCAGGTGGAAAGTAAGAGAACGCATGAAAATTACTCGGCGGTGTGAGCGGCGATGGCGCAGGCGGGTTTGCCGGCAGCGTATTTAAGACTGGGATCAACCAGTGCGTTGAAACGTTTCAGCGCTTCGGAGCCAATCAAAAGCGGATATTGGAACGCACTTCGGTCGGTCAGGTTCACTTCGATGCTGCGCATGGCCGAACCCATGCAGATATCCAGTTCAATCACCGGGCGAGCGGTGTACTTTTTGCCTTCTTCCGGGTCGTAGTCACCGGCGCGGCGCTTGATCTTGCTGACCCGGGCCAGTGGCCGTTCGATCGGGTGCGAATGGGCGGTGTCGATGGCCAGGTAGAAACGCACCCAGGATTCGCCATTACGTTTGAAGCGTTTGATGTCTCGGGCACTGAGTGAGGCGGTTTTGGCGCCGGTGTCGAGTTTGGCCGCGACTTCCAGATTGATGCCGTCCAGCGATGCGTATTCGTTGAGGCCGTACACAGTCTTTTCCCCTGCGGCGGCGAGGCCGGGCAGGCAAAACAGACAGAAAAAGGTGGGGAAGGGCTTAAGTCTCATAAATCCTGGTGCGCAGCGTTCCGTTTTCGGTTCAGGGCCGTTGCATTACTGCGCAAGCGCTTCGTGTGCCAATCAGCTTTTTTATGAAAAGCCACGCAAATGACAAGCAAATGCGGGCGGCATTCTAGCACGGTGGTTTTATGGCGCCAGCGCCCGCGCCGGTCTATACCCCTTGTGTATGCCTGTGCGCCCACAGGGATTAAGTGACTGGAGGATTGCCCGTCGTTATTAGACGATTGTCGACAATACCCATTTAACCTTTGACGAATGCGCTTCAATTGGCTAGTTTTTGCCGCATCGGATTTAAAGGTGTCGACAATCATGCTGGATCAACTCGATCCCCCGGTCACAAGCGCAGACGATTCTGAGACGCTTTCGGAAAACGTCTTCCGGCGCATTCAGGCGGCCATCGTCAAAGGCGAGATTGCCCCGGGCAGCAAGATCTCCGAGCCGGAGCTGGCGCGCACCTACGGCATCAGCCGCGGGCCGCTACGCGAGGCCATTCACCGTCTGGAAGGCCAGCGTCTCCTTGTGCGAGTACCGCACGTCGGCGCACGGGTCGTGTCACTGAGCCACGCCGAATTGCTCGAACTCTACGAAATCCGCGAATCCCTTGAAGGCATGGCCTGCCGTCTGGCGGCCGAACGCATGAGCGTCGAAGAAATCGACGAACTGCGTCAGGTACTGGAAACTCATGAGCGCGACGCCGCGTTCCAGGCCGGCGTCGGTTACTACCAGCAGGAAGGCGATTTCGACTTTCATTACCGAATCATCCAGGGCAGTGGCAACCGCACCTTGAGCCAAATGCTCTGCGGCGAGTTGTATCAACTGGTGCGCATGTACCGGATTCAGTTTTCCACCACGCCGAACCGTCCGCGCCAGGCCTTCGCCGAGCACCACCGGATTCTCGATGCCATCGCCGACCGTGACGGCGAGCTGGCCGAACTCTTGATGCGCCGTCACATCGGCGCCTCGAAACGCAATATCGCCCGTCATTACCAGGACGGCGCCAACCCGACAGCCACTGAACGAGGTGAGTCATGAGTTTCAACAACAGCACTCCAGGCCAGCGTTTTCGCGATGCGGTCGCCAGCGAGCATCCGCTGCAAGTGGTGGGCGCGATCAACGCCAACCACGCCTTGCTGGCCAAACGCGCCGGTTTCAAGGCCATTTACCTGTCCGGCGGCGGGGTGGCTGCAGGCTCGCTCGGCGTGCCGGATCTGGGTATCACCGGCCTGGATGACGTGCTGACCGACGTGCGCCGCATCACCGACGTTTGCGATCTGCCGCTGCTGGTCGATGTGGATACCGGTTTCGGTTCCTCGGCGTTCAACGTAGCGCGCACGGTTAAATCGATGATCAAGTTCGGCGCGGCGGCGATTCATATTGAAGACCAGGTCGGCGCCAAGCGCTGCGGCCACCGTCCTAATAAAGAGATCGTGTCCCAGCAGGAAATGGTCGACCGCATCAAGGCTGCCGTCGATGCCCGCACCGACGACAGCTTCGTGATCATGGCGCGCACCGACGCCCTGGCGGTGGAAGGTCTGGAATCGGCACTGGATCGCGCCGCCGCGTGCATCGAGGCTGGCGCCGACATGATTTTCCCGGAAGCCATCACCGAGCTGGACATGTACAAACTGTTCGCCAACCGCGTGAAAGCGCCGATCCTGGCCAACATCACTGAATTTGGCGCCACGCCGCTGTACACCACCGAGCAATTGGCCGGTGCCGATGTATCGCTGGTGTTGTACCCGCTGTCGGCATTCCGCGCGATGAACAAAGCGGCGGAAAACGTCTACACCGCGATCCGCCGCGACGGCACACAACAGAATGTCATCGACACCATGCAGACGCGTATGGAGCTTTACGATCGCATCGACTACCACACCTTCGAGCAGAAGCTCGATGCGTTGTTTGCCGCGAAGAAATAAAGATCAAAAGATCGCAGCCTTCGGCAGCTCCTATAAAGGAATGCCGAACGCGATCAATGGAGGAGCTGCCGAGGGCTCGGGCCGCGTTCGGACGATCTTATCGGCATCACCCATCAATTGCAGATTCCCTAACAAATTCAAGATTGGAGAAAGCAATGGCCGAAGCAAAAGTACTCAGTGGCGCCGGGCTCCGTGGCCAAGTCGCCGGGCAAACCGCACTGTCCACCGTGGGCCAGGCCGGTGCCGGTCTGACATATCGTGGTTACGATGTTCGTGATCTGGCGGCAGACGCCGAGTTTGAAGAAGTTGCCTATCTGCTGCTCTACGGCGAACTGCCGAGCAAGGCGCAACTCGCCGACTATCAACGCAAACTGGGCAAGCTGCGCGACCTGCCGCCAGCGCTGAAAGAAGTGCTCGAACGCATCCCCGCCGACGCCCACCCGATGGACGTGATGCGCACCGGTTGCTCGTTCCTCGGCAACATTGAGCCGGAGAAAGACTTCTCCGAGCAGCGCGACAAGACCGACCGCTTGCTCGCCGCGTTCCCGGCCATCATGTGCTACTGGTATCGCTACAGCCACGACGGCAAGCGCATCGATTGCACCAGCGACGAGCCGACCATCGGCGGCCATTTCCTGCATTTGTTGCATGGCAAGAAGCCGAGCGAGCTGCACGTCAAAGTGATGAACGTGTCGCTGATCCTCTACGCCGAGCACGAATTCAACGCCTCGACCTTCACCGCCCGGGTGTGTGCATCGACCCTGTCGGATCTGTATTCCTGCGTCACTGCGGCCATCGGTTCCCTGCGCGGTCCGCTGCACGGCGGCGCCAACGAAGCAGCGATGGAAATGATTGAGCGCTTCTCGTCGCCGGAAGAGGCGGTCAAAGGCACCCTCGGCATGCTTGAGCGTAAGGACAAGATCATGGGCTTCGGCCACGCGATCTATAAAGACAGCGATCCGCGCAACGAGGTGATCAAGGGCTGGTCGAAAAAACTCGCCGACGAAGTGGGCGACAAGGTGTTGTTCCCGGTTTCCGAAGCCATCGACAAAACCATGTGGGAACAGAAAAAGCTGTTCCCCAACGCCGATTTCTACCATGCGTCGGCGTACCACTTCATGGGTATTCCGACCAAGCTGTTCACGCCGATCTTCGTCTGCTCACGTCTGACGGGCTGGGCCGCGCATGTCTTCGAACAACGTGCCAACAACCGCATCATCCGTCCAAGCGCCGAATACGTCGGCGTCGAACAGCGCAAGTTCGTGCCAATCGAACGTCGCTAAGTGGGGAAGCCAGAACGCCCATATTGAATGCACCGAAATCCTTGTGGGAGCTGGCTTGCCAGCGATAGCGGTGGGGTCAGTCGACATCTATGTTGGATCTGACTCAGTCATCGCTGGCAAGCCAGCTCCCACAGGGTGCCAGGTGAACTCAAGGTGGTATCTGGCTCACCTTTAGAAACTACCGTGACCTGAGTCCTGACCGATGAACACTCAATTCCGCAAATCGCTGCCCGGCAGCCCTCTGGATTACTTCGACGTCCGCGCGGCGGTCGAAGCGATTCAGCCCGGCAGTTACGACACTCTGCCGTACACCTCCCGCGTGCTGGCGGAAAACCTCGTGCGTCGCTGCGACCCGGCCACGCTCACCGCTTCACTGAAACAGTTGATCGAACGCAAACGCGATCTCGACTTTCCATGGTTCCCGGCCCGTGTGGTGTGCCACGACATTCTCGGCCAGACCGCGCTGGTGGATCTGGCCGGCCTGCGCGACGCCATTGCTCAGCAGGGCGGGGATCCGGCGCAGGTCAACCCGGTGGTGCCGACGCAATTGATCGTCGACCATTCGCTGGCGGTGGAAGCGGGCGGTTTCGATGCCCAGGCGTTCGAGAAGAACCGCGCCATCGAAGACCGTCGCAACGAAGACCGCTTCCACTTCATCAACTGGACGAAAAAAGCGTTCAAGAACGTCGACGTGATCCCGCCGGGCAACGGCATCATGCACCAGATCAACCTGGAGAAAATGTCTCCGGTGATCCAGGTGCGCGACGGCGTGGCGTTCCCCGACACCTGCGTCGGCACCGACAGCCATACTCCGCATGTCGACGCATTGGGCGTGATCGCCATCGGCGTCGGTGGCCTTGAGGCCGAGAGCGTAATGCTCGGCCGCGCCTCGTGGATGCGTCTGCCGGAAAGCGTCGGCGTCGAATTGACCGGCAAGCTGCAACCGGGCATCACCGCCACCGACATGGTGCTGGCGCTGACCGAATACCTGCGCCAACAGAAAGTCGTTGGCGCTTGGCTGGAATTTTTCGGCGAAGGCGCATCAGCGCTGACCCTCGGCGACCGTGCGACCATTTCCAACATGGCCCCGGAATACGGCGCCACCGCTGCGATGTTCTACATCGACCAGCAGACCATCGACTACCTCAAACTGACGGGCCGCGAAGACCAGCAAGTGCAGCTCGTCGAGCACTATGCCAAGACCACCGGCCTGTGGGCGGACAGTCTCAAAGGCGCGCAATACGAGCGCGGCCTGAGCTTCGATCTGTCCTCGGTGGTGCGTAACATGGCCGGCCCGAGCAACCCGCACGCCCGCGTCGCAACGTCGGATCTGGCCGCCAAAGGCATCTCCGGCGAATGGCAAGACGTGCCGGGGCAAATGCCCGACGGCGCGGTGATCATCGCCGCCATCACCAGTTGCACCAACACCAGCAACCCGCGCAACGTGATTGCCGCCGGCCTCATCGCGCGCAACGCCAACCGCCTCGGGCTGACCCGCAAGCCGTGGGTGAAATCCTCCCTGGCGCCGGGTTCGAAAACCGTCGCGCTGTACCTTGACGAAGCGGGGCTGACCTCGGAGCTGGAACAGCTCGGTTTCGGCGTCGTGGCGTTTGCCTGCACTACCTGCAACGGCATGTCTGGTGCGCTGGATCCGGTGATCCAGCAGGAAATCATCGACCGCGATCTGTACGCCACCGCCGTGCTGTCGGGCAACCGCAACTTCGATGGCCGGATTCACCCGTACGCCAAGCAAGCGTTTCTTGCGTCGCCGCCGCTTGTGGTCGCTTATGCGATTGCCGGCACCATCCGTTTCGACATCGAAAAAGACGTACTCGGCGTGGTCGATGGCAAGGAAATTCGCCTCAAGGACATTTGGCCGAGCGACGAAGAAATCGATGCCGTGGTCAAGTCGTCGGTCAAGCCTGAACAGTTCCGTCAGGTGTACATTCCGATGTTCGCGGTGCATGAGGACACCGGCCCGAAAGTCGCGCCGCTGTACGACTGGCGTGAGATGAGCACTTACATCCGCCGTCCGCCGTATTGGGAAGGCGCGCTGGCCGGGGCGCGGCCGCTCAAGGGCATGCGCCCGCTGGCGGTGCTGCCGGACAACATCACCACTGATCACCTGTCGCCCTCGAACGCGATCATGCTCGACAGCGCCGCCGGCGAATACCTGGCGAAAATGGGCCTGCCGGAAGAAGACTTCAACTCGTACGCGACCCATCGGGGCGACCACCTGACCGCGCAACGCGCCACGTTTGCCAACCCGAAACTGTTCAACGAAATGGTCGTGGAAAACGGCAAGGTCAAGCAGGGTTCGCTGGCCCGCGTCGAGCCGGAAGGCAAAGTGATGCGCATGTGGGAAGCCATCGAAACCTACATGGAACGCAAGCAGCCGCTGATCATCATCGCCGGCGCCGACTACGGTCAGGGTTCGTCACGCGACTGGGCGGCGAAAGGCGTGCGACTGGCGGGTGTGGAGGCGATTGCCGCCGAAGGTTTCGAGCGCATTCACCGCACCAACCTGGTGGGCATGGGTGTGTTGCCGCTGGAGTTCAAACCCGGCACCGACCGTCATACCCTGGCGATTGATGGCAGCGAAACCTACGACGTGATCGGTGACCGTAAACCGCGCGCAGACCTGACGCTGGTGATCCATCGCAAGAACGGCGAGCGCGTCGATGTGCCAGTGACTTGCCGTCTCGACACCGCCGAAGAAGTCTCGATCTACGAGGCCGGCGGCGTGTTGCAGCGCTTCGCCCAGGACTTCCTCGAAGAGTCGGCGGTTGCCGTCTAAATCAACTGATGTGGGCGTGGGATTCAAGTCCACGCCTTCGTGAAGGAGCACCATGGCTCACACACCGCAAATCAAAATCCCCGCCACGTACATGCGAGGCGGCACGAGCAAAGGCGTGTTTTTCAGCCTGAATGACTTGCCACAAGCGGCACAGATTCCCGGTCCGGCCCGCGATGCATTATTGCTGCGAGTAATCGGCAGCCCCGACCCGTACGACAAGCAGATCGACGGCATGGGCGGCGCGACGTCGAGCACCAGCAAAACCGTGATCCTGTCGAAAAGCATCAAGGCCGATCACGACGTCGATTACCTGTTCGGTCAGGTGTCCATCGATAAGCCCTTCGTCGATTGGAGCGGCAACTGCGGCAACCTGTCGGCGGCGGTCGGTTCGTTCGCCATCAGCAACGGGCTGGTTGACGCCAGCCGCATACCGCATAACGGCGTGGCGGTGGTGCGCGTGTGGCAGGCCAACATCGGCAAGACCATCATCGCCCATGTGCCGATCACTGACGGTGAAGTCCAGGAAACCGGCGACTTCGAACTCGACGGCGTGACGTTCCCGGCCGCCGAGGTGCAGGTGGAATTCATGGATCCGGCGGCAGAAGAAGAGGGCGGCGGTGGTTCGATGTTTCCCACCGGCAATCTGGTCGACGACCTCGAAGTGCCGGGTGTTGGCACGTTCAAGGCAACCATGATCAACGCTGGAATTCCGACCATTTTTATCAATGCCGAAGACATCGGCTACACCGGCACCGAACTGCAAGGCGCGATTAATGGCGACCCGAAAGCGTTGCTGATGTTTGAAACCATCCGCGCCCATGGAGCGCTGCGCATGGGGCTGATCGCCAATCTGGATGAAGCCGCCAAACGGCAGCACACGCCAAAGGTCGCGTTCGTCGCCAAACCGGCGGCTTACGTGGCGTCCAGCGGCAAGGCGATTGCTGCTGGCGACGTCGATCTATTGGTTCGCGCCTTGTCCATGGGCAAGCTGCACCACGCGATGATGGGCACGGCAGCGGTGGCGATTGGCACGGCAGCAGCGATTTCCGGCACGTTGGTGAATCTGGCGGCGGGTGGAATCGAGCGCAGCGCCGTGCGTTTCGGCCATCCGTCCGGCACCTTGCGCGTGGGCGCCGAGGCGAGTTTCGAGAACGGCGAATGGGTCGTGAAAAAAGCCATCATGAGCCGCAGTGCGCGGGTCCTCATGGAAGGTTACGTGCGAATCCCCGGCGACTGCTTCTGATACAACACACCCCCTGTAGGAGTGAGCCTGCTCGCGATTGCTATCTGACATTCAACATTGATGTCGACAGTTACACCGCTTTCGCGAGCAGGCTCACTCCTACAGTTGTACGTATTTCAACAATAAGAAAAGTTAGCCCTGAACCGAGGTCCCATCAACGAACCACTTCAAGAGTGAATCGAACATGAGCGCCAACGTCGACCTGAACAACCGTCCCGACTACGACCGTGTCCTGCAGGACATCGCCGATTACGTCCTTACCTTTAAAGTCGAATCCGCCGAAGCCCTCAATACCGCGCGCAACTGCCTGATGGACACCCTCGGCTGCGGATTGCTGGCGTTACGATTTCCCGAGTGCACCAAACATCTCGGCCCCATCGTCGAGGGCACCGTCGTGCCATTCGGTGCGCGGGTTCCCGGTACGAGTTATCGACTCGATCCGGTGAAAGCCGCGTGGGACATCGGCTGCATCATTCGCTGGCTCGACTATAACGACACCTGGCTCGCCGCCGAATGGGGCCATCCGTCGGACAACCTGGGTGGCATTCTTGCCGTGGCCGATCACCTCTCGCAAAAGCGCCAGGCCAATGGCGAAACGCCGTTGACGATCCGCGCGGTGCTGGAAGCAATGATCATGGCCCACGAAATCCAGGGCGTGATTGCGCTGGAGAATTCGTTCAACCGTGTAGGACTCGATCACGTCATTCTGGTGAAAGTCGCCTCGACCGCCGTCACCGCCAAACTCATGGGCGCCACTCGCGAGCAGTTGTTGTCGGCGCTGTCCCATGCGTTCGCCGACGGTCAGGCGCTGCGTACCTATCGTCACGCGCCGAACGCCGGATCGCGCAAATCCTGGGCGGCGGGGGATGCGACCAGTCGTGGCGTGCGTCTGGCCGACATCGCCCTGCGCGGCGAAATGGGCATTCCCGGCGTGTTGAGCGCCAAGCAGTGGGGTTTTTATGACGTGCTGTTCAGCCACACCAACGCCGACCTGGCGCTGAAACCCGAGGACAAGCGCGCCTTCAGCTTTTCGCGTCCGTTTGGCAGTTATGTGATGGAGCACGTGTTGTTCAAAATCAGCTTCCCCGCTGAATTCCATGCGCAGACGGCGTGTGAAGCGGCGGTGATGCTGCATCCGCAAGTGCGCAATCGCCTGCACGAAATCGACCGCATCGTCATCACTACCCACGAATCGGCGATTCGCATCATTTCCAAGGTCGGCCCGCTGGCCAACGCCGCCGACCGCGACCACTGTCTCCAGTACATGACCGCCGTACCGCTGGCGTTCGGCAATCTGGTGGCGGAACAGTACGAGGACGATTTCCACAGGGCGCATCCGATCATCGACGTGTTGCGCGAGAAAATGGTCATCGTCGAGGAGCCGCGCTTCACCCGTGAATATCTGGAGTCAGATAAACGTTCGATTGCCAACGCAGTGCAGGTGTTTTTCAAGGATGGCACCAGCACCGAAAACCTCGTGGTGGAATACCCGATCGGCCACCGTCGGCGCCGGGTTGAAGGTGTCCCACTGCTGGAAGAAAAATTCAGGGCGAATCTGCTGACACGATTCACCGGTCAGCGTAGCGAGGAAATATTCGGCTTGTGCAAGGATCAGGCGCAGCTGGAGGCCACACCCGTGCATCGGTTTGTCGATTTGTTTGTTATCTGAAAGAACGCGTTATCGTTCATCGCTGGCTTGCCAGCGATGGCACCAGATCAGGCAATACAGCTTTATTTGAAGCGCCGCTCCACGCCTTTCTCAACGAGGATTTTCGCGGAAATCTCTTCCACCGAAAAATGCGTGGAATTGATATTCGGAATGTTCTCGCGTCGGAACAGATTTTCCACTTCGCGCACTTCGAATTCGCACTGGGCGTAACTCGAATAGCGGCTGTTGGGCTTGCGTTCGTTGCGGATGGCGGTGAGGCGGTCGGGGTCGATGGTCAGGCCGAACAGCTTGTGCTGATGCGCGCGCAGGGCGGCTGGCAGTTGCAGGCGCTCCATGTCGTCTTCGGTCAGGGGATAGTTGGCCGCGCGGATGCCAAACTGCATGGCCATGTACAAACACGTCGGTGTTTTGCCGCATCGCGACACGCCCACTAGTATCAGATCGGCCTTGTCGTAATAGTGCGTGCGGGCGCCGTCATCGTTGTCGAGGGCGAAGTTCACTGCCTCGATGCGTTCCATGTAATTGGAGTTGTGCCCGATGGAGTGGGATTTGCCCACGGAATAGGAGGAATGCTCGGTCAGTTCCTGCTCGAGCGGCGCCAGGAAGGTCGAGAAAATGTCGATCATGAAACCATTCGACGTTGCGAGAATCTCACGGATGTTCTGATTGACGATGGTGTCGAAGATAATCGGCCGCATGCCGTCGGCTTCGGCGGCTTTGTTGATTTGTTGTACCATGGCCCGCGCTTTTTCAACGCTGTCGATGTACGGTCGCGTGAATTTGCTGAAGGTAATGTTTTCGAACTGCGCCAGGAGGCTTTGACCCAGGGTTTCGGCGGTAATGCCGGTGCCATCGGAGATAAAGAAAGCAGATCGTTTCATTTGCACCTTGGGCCTTAAGCTAATGAGTATTTCTGGATATGATAGGCGCGATTTGCCGGCCGCCAATGGCCCGCATTCTCACTTATTTTCCAGGTCCAGGCCATACAACCGGCCAATGCTCCCCCGAGCCGCCGGTTTCTGAGCTTTTCCAACACAGTTAGTGGAGAGATCACCTTGGTAGAGTACGTAGTTTCCCTCGATAAGCTCGGCAAACACGATGTTGAGCATGTGGGGGGCAAGAACGCATCCCTGGGCGAGATGATCAGCAACCTGGCAGGCGCCGGTGTTTCGGTCCCCGGCGGCTTCGCCACGACGGCTCAGGCTTATCGTGATTTCCTCGAACTGAGCGGCTTGAACCAGCAGATCCACGATGCGCTCGACGCCCTGGACGTCGATGACGTCAATGCCCTCGCCAAGACCGGCGCCCAGATCCGTCAATGGATCATGGACGCCGAATTCCCTGAAAAGCTCAATGCCGAGATCCGCACTGCGTTCGCCGCGCTGTCGGCGGGCAACCCTGACGTTGCCGTCGCCGTGCGTTCTTCCGCTACCGCCGAAGACTTGCCGGACGCTTCTTTCGCCGGCCAGCAGGAAACCTTCCTGAACATTCGTGGTGTGGAAAACGTTATCCGCGCCGCCAAAGAGGTGTTCGCTTCGCTGTTCAACGATCGTGCCATTTCCTACCGCGTGCATCAGGGCTTCGACCACAAACTGGTCGCCCTGTCGGCTGGCGTGCAGCGCATGGTGCGTTCGGAAACCGGCACCGCCGGTGTGATGTTCACCCTCGATACTGAATCCGGTTTCCGTGACGTCGTGTTCATCACCGGCGCCTACGGCCTGGGCGAAACCGTTGTACAAGGCGCGGTGAACCCGGACGAATTTTATGTCCACAAGGGCACGCTCGATGCCGGTCGTCCGGCGATCTTGCGCCGCAACCTTGGCAGTAAAGCGATCAAGATGATCTACGGCGACGAGGCCAAGGCCGGTCGTTCGGTGAAGACGGTCGATGTCGACAAGGCTGATCGTGCACGTTTCTGCCTCAGCGACGCTGAAGTCAGCGAACTGGCCAAGCAAGCGATGATCATCGAGAAGCACTACCAGTGCCCGATGGACATCGAGTGGGCCAAAGACGGTGACGACGGCAAGTTGTACATCGTGCAGGCTCGCCCGGAAACCGTGAAAAGCCGCACTCAGGCCAACGTCATGGAACGTTACCTGCTGAAAGAAACCGGCACCGTGCTGGTGGAAGGTCGTGCCATCGGCCAGCGCATCGGCGCCGGCAAGGTGCGGATCATCAAAGACGTGTCGGAAATGGACAAAGTCCAGCCCGGCGACGTACTGGTCTCCGACATGACCGACCCGGACTGGGAACCGGTCATGAAGCGCGCCAGCGCCATCGTCACCAATCGTGGTGGTCGTACCTGCCACGCCGCGATCATCGCGCGTGAGCTGGGCATTCCGGCCGTGGTCGGTTGCGGCAACGCCACTCAACTGCTGAAGGATGGCCAGGGCGTGACCGTGTCCTGCGCCGAAGGCGATACCGGTTACATCTTCGAAGGTGAACTGGGCTTCGACATCAAGAAAAACTCCGTGGACGCCATGCCAGAGCTGCCGTTCAAGATCATGATGAACGTTGGCAACCCGGATCGCGCCTTCGACTTCGCGCAGTTGCCGAACGCCGGTGTGGGCCTGGCCCGTCTGGAGTTCATCATCAATCGCATGATCGGCGTGCACCCCAAGGCGCTGCTGAACTACGACGGTCTGCCGCAAGAGATCAAGGAGAGCGTCGACAAGCGCATCGCCGGTTACGACGATCCGG
This sequence comes from Pseudomonas syringae, assembly GCF_021605415.1. Lineage (GTDB taxonomy): Bacteria > Pseudomonadota > Gammaproteobacteria > Pseudomonadales > Pseudomonadaceae > Aquipseudomonas > Aquipseudomonas syringae_S. The sequence continues at coordinate 194,233 of NZ_WKEQ01000003.1, read as the reverse complement.
TCGGCTTCTATGTCGATAAGCTGGTCGAAGGCATCAGCACCCTGGCTGCTGCGTTCGCACCGAAGAAGGTCATCGTGCGTCTGTCGGACTTCAAGTCCAACGAATACGCGAACCTGATCGGCGGCAAACTATACGAGCCGGAAGAAGAAAACCCGATGCTGGGCTTCCGTGGCGCTTCGCGTTACATCAGCGAATCGTTCCGTGACTGCTTCGAACTCGAATGCCGCGCACTCAAACGCGTGCGCAACGAGATGGGCCTGACCAACGTCGAAATCATGGTGCCATTCGTGCGCACCCTCGGCGAAGCCAGTCAGGTGGTCGATCTGCTCGCCGAAAACGGCTTGAAGCGTGGCGAAAACGGTCTGCGCGTGATCATGATGTGCGAGCTGCCGTCGAACGCGATCCTTGCCGAGGAATTCCTCGAATTTTTCGACGGTTTCTCAATCGGCTCCAACGACCTGACTCAGCTGACCCTGGGCCTGGATCGTGACTCGGGGATCATCGCGCACCTGTTCGATGAGCGTAATCCAGCGGTCAAGAAGCTGCTGGCCAACGCCATTGCCGCGTGCAACAAGGCCGGCAAGTACATCGGCATCTGCGGCCAGGGCCCTTCCGATCACCCGGATCTGGCCAAGTGGCTGATGGAGCAGGGCATCGAAAGTGTTTCGTTGAACCCGGACACCGTGCTGGAGACCTGGTTCTTCCTGGCTGAGGGTCAGGCCCCGGCTTGATCGGTGAGTGAGGAGGCTCGCTCCTACAGGGGAGCCTCTTTTAGATTGAAGTAGGGCGGGCTCTTCGGATGCCGCCCTTTTTTGTGCAAGAGCATTATGCAAAGCAGCAGTGACCTATTTCCTGTCGCCCTGATCAGCGCCGAGCGGCGCGGCGATCTGAGCGAAGATGTTTATCGATTGAAACCGGGCAACAGCCCGGATTGGTCCGTGGAGCTGGCCGTCACCCGTCTCGGCATGGCGGATGAAGCGCAGGCCCGTGGCGTGCCGGTCATTCTGTTGCACGGCAGCTTTTCCAACCGTCGCTTCTGGTATTCGCCGAAAGGCCTGGGGCTCGGCGCTCATTTGGCGCGTCTGGGCTTTGACGTGTGGATCCCCGAGATGCGCGGCCATGGCTTGTCCCAGCGCAACGAGAACTACCGCAACAACCGCGTCGCCGACTATGCCCGTTACGATTTGCCGGCGATTGGCGCGTTTGTCCGTGAGCAGAGTGGGCAGATTCCCCACTGGATCGGCCATTCGCTGGGCGGCATCACATTGGCGGCGGCGCTGGGCGGTGAATACCTCGGTGAGCCGGCGGTGGCGTCGGCGGCGTTTTTCGGCACCCAGGTCAGCCGCACGTACTGGCCGTTGAAAATTCCGCCGGTTGAATGGAGCGGACGTTTTATTCTCAAGCGATTCGCGCAATTGTCCGGCTCACGCCTCAAGCGCGGCCCGGAAGATGAGCCGATTGGTCTGGCGCTGGAGAGCATGCGCTGGTTCGGGCTGTTCGGGCGCTTTGGCGAGAAAGACAACGATTGGTGGGCAGGTCTGGCCAACGTGCAATTGCCAGTGCTAATGGTCAGTGCGGCAGGGGATCATCAGGATCCGGAGTGGGCCTGTCGCAAGCTGTTCGAGCACATTGGATCGGAGTACAAACAGTTCATCAATCTGGGCTGCGAACAGGGCTTCAACGAGAATTTCGGTCATGTCGAAATGTTGGTGAGCAAGGCTGCGCAGGTTGAAGTCTGGCCATTGGTGGCGCGCTGGCTTGGCGACCAACAGACGCCGTTATTGGGCGAGAAGTCTGATCTTGCGGCGGCGGGGTGAAGGGATCTGGCTCTGAAAAGGGCATTTCGTTCGTATCGGCTTGCGGCTAAGATATGACGCGCTGCGTGGTTCTGGTCACATTTGGTTGCTGGGACGGTATCGCGTTCAAGACGCTTGATGCCATGGGCTAAGGTAAACAGCGACCGCCGGAACTCGTTTCACTCGAATGCGACATTCTTGATCGTCTTCCTTTTAACAGGAGTTTTTCGATGAACCATTACCTCACGCCTGACCTGTGCGACGCCTATCCGGAGCTGGTGCAGGTGCTTGAACCGATGTTCAGCAATTTCGGTGGCCGTGATTCCTTCGGCGGCGAGATCGTGACCATCAAATGCTTCGAAGACAACTCGCTGGTCAAAGAGCAAGCCGAACTCAAGGGTAACGGCAAAGTCCTGGTGGTCGATGGCGGCGGATCCCTGCGTCGCGCGCTGCTGGGTGACATGATTGCCGAGAAAGCCGCGAAAAACGGTTGGGAAGGGCTGGTAATCTACGGCTGCATCCGTGACGTCGACGTCATTGCCCAGACCGACCTTGGCGTTCAGGCCCTGGCCAGCCATCCGATGAAAACCGACAAACGCGGCATTGGTGACCTCAACGTCGCGGTGACGTTTGCTGGCGTAACGTTTCATCCGGGCCACTTCATTTATGCGGACAACAACGGCGTGATCGTCTCGCCAAGCCCGCTGAAAATGCCTGAATAAGCCACCAATCAAAGGGATGCGGATGTTCGAGGAAGAAAACGCGCAATGGGGGCTGGTGCATGCCCTGGTGCTGGACGGAAGGGGCGGTGCGCGTTCGATAGCCCGGACTGAACTCGACGATTTGCAATTAAAGGCTCATGAAAGCCTGTGGCTGCATTGGGATCGCAGTCATCCGCAGACCCAGACGTGGCTGCGCAAATCCAGTGGGCTCAATGAGTTCACCTGCGATTTGCTTCTGGAGGAAAACACCCGTCCCCGTTTGTTACCGCTGCCGGAAGGCGAGTTGCTGCTGTTTTTGCGCGGGGTCAATCTCAATCCCGGTGCCGAGCCGGAAGACATGGTTTCGGTGCGGATCTTCGCCTCGGCTCAACGGGTCATCTCCCTGCGTTTGCGGCCGCTGCGCGCGACCGATGAACTGTTGGTGCAACTGGGCGAAGGCAAGGGGCCGAAAACCGCGTCGGAACTCATCCTCTACCTGGCGCAGAACCTCACCAATAAAGTGCAGGATCTGGTCACCTGCCTCTCGGAAGTGGTCGATGAAGAGGAAGAAAAACTGGATGCCGACGAACGGTATACTCCGGAGCACGGCGCCATTTTGCACATCCGTCGCAGGGCCGCCGGACTGAAGCGTTTTCTGGCTCCGCAGCGGGATATTTTCGGCCAACTGACCCGGTTCAAATTGCCATGGTTTGTCGACGACGATGCTGACTACTGGAACGAATTGAACAACAGCCTGACCCGCTATCTGGAAGAACTCGAATTGACCCGAGAGCGCGTGGGGCTTGTGCTGGAGGCTGAAGACCGGCGTTTGAGCGTGCGCATGAACCGCACCATGTACCGCTTCGGAATCATCACCGGAATCTTTCTTCCGATGAGTTTTCTGACCGGTCTGCTGGGCATCAACGTCGGCGGCATTCCCTTCTCGGCGAGCCCTTATGGCTTCCTCGTGGCGTGCCTGCTGATGGTTTCGGTGGCGCTCGGTCAATGGTGGTTGTTCCGCCGTTTGCGGTGGGTCTGAACATGCTTCATGTGACCCGGCCAAAACTGACCGCGTCTTTCACAGACATCACGAGAGGTGCGTATGCACGATCCGTTTGAACAGTCTTTGCGCGACATGCTCAACGCGTCGCCGTCCAGCCGCGACGACGATGCCTGCCTGGGTCGCGTGCTCAAAACCGCCAACCGTCAGGTCGGCGCCGGCGATTTGTTCAGCCTGCTGGGCCGCTGGTTGCCCGCGCTGATGATCGCCCTGAACAACGGATCGGCCCATGTCTCGCCGGTCTCCCGTCACCGTAAACCTACCGCTCGCACTGCTGATAAGGCTGATTGAATATGGAACTTGATCTCTGGACTCAGAGCCTCGTCACTGCAATGACTGCGTTGTGGACTAAAGTCGCCAATTTCATACCGAACCTGTTCGGCGCCCTTGTGGTGCTATTGCTGGGATTCGTTGTGGCCAAGTTGCTCGACACACTGCTGTCCAAGCTGCTGGCCAAATTGGGCCTTGATCGCCTGATGGGTGGCACCGGCCTGACCAAGCTGATGTCCCGTGCAGGGCTGCAGGTTCCGATTTCTACGTTGATCGGGAAGATCGTTTATTGGTTCGTTCTGCTAATATTTTTAGTTTCTGCGGCAGAATCCCTTGGACTTGAGCGAGTTTCAGCTACGCTTGACATGTTAGCGTTGTATTTGCCGAAAGTGTTTGGCGCCGCGCTGGTGTTGCTGGTAGGTGTTTTGCTCGCGCAATTGGCCAATGGGCTGGTGCGCGGGGCGGCAGAGGGCGTAGGCCTGGACTACGCTTCCGGACTGGGACGGATTGCACAGGGGCTGGTGATTATCATCAGTATCTCGGTGGCCATCAGTCAGCTGGAGGTCAAGACTGACCTGCTGAACCATGTGATTGTCATTGTTTTGATTACCGTTGGTCTGGCAGTTGCGCTGGCCATGGGTTTGGGAAGCCGGGAAATTGCCGGTCAGATTCTTGCGGGAATCTATGTGCGTGAGTTGTATCAGGTTGGGCAACAAGTGCGTGTTGGCGAGGTCGAAGGCCAGATCGAAGAGATCGGCACGGTTAAAACCACATTGCTGACCGATGAGGGTGAGCTAGTCTCTCTTTCCAATCGGATCCTGCTGGAACAGCATGTGAGTAGCCGCTAACCCGGCAAACCCTGCTAATGTATGCCGCCGCAAAATGCCGCTTCGAGCTGGCTGCGGTGGACATTGACCTGACTGTCGGCACGACTTGTTTTGAATAAAGCCCAAACGCTATCCACGCGCTACGACCCCCGCGAGCTCTCTGATGAGGAGTTGGTCGCGCGCTCGCATACCGAGCTTTTTCACGTGACGCGCGCCTACGAAGAACTGATGCGGCGTTACCAGCGAACATTATTTAACGTCTGTGCGAGATATCTTGGGAACGATCGCGATGCAGACGATGTCTGTCAGGAAGTCATGTTAAAGGTGCTGTATGGCCTGAAGAACTTCGAGGGCAAATCGAAGTTCAAGACGTGGCTATACAGCATCACTTACAACGAATGCATCACGCAGTATCGAAAGGAACGGCGAAAGCGTCGCTTGATGGACGCATTGAGTCTTGACCCCCTTGAGGAAGCGTCCGAAGAAAAGGCGCCAAAACCCGAGGAAACGGGCGGACTTGATCGCTGGCTGGTGTATGTGAACCCGATCGATCGGGAAATCCTGGTGCTTCGATTTGTCGCAGAGCTGGAGTTTCAGGAGATCGCAGACATCATGCACATGGGTTTGAGTGCGACAAAAATGCGTTACAAACGTGCTCTAGATAAATTACGTGAGAAATTTGCAGGTATTGCTGAAACTTAGTTCAGCGCAAATATCTCTTACGTGTAGGCAAGTTCTGATAGACTTGCCGCCGAGTTGTCCCCCGGTTTGCGGGACTGCTTCACAATCACCAGATGGGGATTTAACGGATGAAACTGAAAAACACCTTGGGCTTGGCCATTGGTTCTCTGATTGCCGCCACTTCGTTCGGCGCTCTGGCACAAGGCCAAGGCGCAGTTGAAATCGAAGGCTTCGCAAAGAAAGAACAATTCGACAGCGCTCGTAACTTCAAGAACAACGGCAACCTGTTCGGCGGTTCGATCGGTTACTTCCTGACCGACGACGTTGAACTGCGTCTGGGCTACGACGAAGTGCACAACGTACGTGCCGACGACGGCAAGAACGTGAAGGGCGCCAACACCGCTCTGGACGCTCTGTACCACTTCAACAACCCGGGCGACATGCTGCGTCCGTACGTTTCGGCCGGTTTCTCTGACCAGAGCATCGACCAGAACGGTTCGAACGGTCGTAACCGTTCCACCTTCGCCAACGTTGGCGGCGGTGCCAAGCTGTACTTCACCGACAACTTCTACGCTCGTGCCGGCGTTGAAGCTCAGTACAACATCGACCAGGGTGACACCGAGTGGGCTCCTAGCGTCGGTATCGGTGTGAACTTCGGTGGCGGCTCCAAGCCAGCCGCTGCTCCAGTTCCAGCACCTGCTGAAGTCTGCTCCGACAGCGACAACGACGGCGTGTGCGACAACGTTGACAAGTGCCCGGACACCCCAGCCAACGTAACTGTTGACGCTGATGGCTGCCCAGCAGTTGCTGAAGTTGTTCGTGTTGAGCTGGACGTTAAATTTGACTTCGACAAATCTGTTGTTAAAACCAACAGCTACGGCGACATCAAAAACCTGGCTGACTTCATGAAGCAGTACCCATCCACCACCACTACTGTTGAAGGTCACACTGACTCCGTCGGTCCTGACGCTTACAACCAGAAACTGTCCGAGCGTCGTGCAAACGCCGTTAAGCAAGTTCTGACCAACCAGTACGGTGTTGAATCGTCCCGCGTTCAGTCTGTTGGCTACGGCGAATCCCGCCCAGTTGCCGACAACGGCACTGACGCTGGCCGCGCTGTAAACCGTCGCGTAGAAGCGCAGGTTGAAGCTCAAGCTAAGTAATTAGCTGCCGCTCTGAGAAAAGCCCGGCTTAGGCCGGGCTTTTCTTTGTCTGCGATTTGACGTCTGTCGCGTTCGATCAATCAAACAACGTTCGCGATGCCCGTGTAGGCGCTGCCGCAGGCTCGGGCCATGTCCGGACGTTCCTTTTGATCTTCAACAATGCCCGCCACCACCCCGATCACCAGAATCGCCGGGCTCTTCAACTCAAACCCGAGCGCATCCGTCTCCATCCTCGTCAAATCACTGCGACACTCACGCTGATACGGCAACGAAGCGTTTTCGATCATCGCCACCGGCGTATCCGACGCCATGCCGCCGGCCAGCAACTGCTCGCGAATTTCCCCAAGCTTGGCCACGCCCATGTACACCACCAGCGTTGTTCCGCCTTGCGCCAACGCCTGCCAGTTCAATTGGCTGTCGTCCTGAGTATGGGCGGTGACCAGCGTCACACCGCGTGCCACGCCGCGCAGCGTCAGCGGAATATCGCATTGCGTGGCCCCGGCCAGCCCGGCAGTGATGCCATTGACCATTTCCACTTCGATTCCGCGCTCACGCAACCACTGCGCTTCTTCACCGCCGCGGCCGAAAATGCACGGATCACCGCCCTTGAGCCGTACCACGCATTTACCGTGACGGGCATAACGCAGCATCAGCCGATGAATAAAGGCCTGCGGCGTCGAGCGGCAACCGCCGCGTTTACCCACCGGAATAATGCGGGCGCCAGGGCAGTGTTCAAGCACCGCGTCGTTGACCAGATCATCGATCAGCACCACATCCGCTTCACGCAGGGCGCGAACCGCTTTGAGGGTCAGCAACTCTGGATCGCCCGGGCCTGCGCCCACCAGCCAGACTTTTGCGCTCATGGTGTTTTCCTCATCAGATGACAGCGACCGGCTGCGCAGTGGCAGCCAGCAAACGCTTGATTTCCGGGACACAGGAGCCGCACTGAGTGCCGCATCCCAATTGTTCTTTCAGGCCTTGCAAATCCAGGCCTTGGCGAATGCCGGCACAGACCGCGTTCTGGCTGACGTTCTTGCAGGTGCACAGGGTTTTGCTCGATGTCATCTCAACGCCAGCGTTACCCGGGGGCGCACTCATGGGCGCCAGGAACCAGCGGCGCAGCGCCTCGTCGGCGCGTCCTTCGAGCCACAGGCCTTGCAGCCAGTGTTGCGCGAGGGTTTCGCCGGCGAGGCGGATCGCAGTGATCCGCCCCTGTTCGATACGCACCCGTTTGCCGATGGCACGACGCGGATCGTCATAGGCCAGCACCGGCCCATCGATCAGCGCCAGGCATTGGTCGATTTGCAGGAGCAATTGCGGGGTCGGCGCCTCGGTACTGGCAGCGCGTATCAGCAACGCTGGACGCTCGCGACCGACAAGGCTAAGGCTGACGTAGGAAAACGCCTCGCAGAGGGGTCGTAACGCCTCGAAATGCCGTTGAACATCGCCCTCGATCAGTGCGAATAGCTGCCACGGCAATTTCACCGCCTCCAGACGCACGCCGCTGTGTTTGAGCTCCGGTTGTTTCGACAAAGGATCGAACGCGGCCAAGGTCAGACTGTTCACGCCGCCCTTGAGAAAGCGATCCCCCCAATGCATCGGCAGAAACGCCTGGCCGGGCCGCACACTGTCATCGCTGGCGACAGCAACAATTACCGCGCCGCGACGGCTTTTCAGGTTGACCAGATCTCCAGGCTGCAATTTGTGCCGGCGCAGCTCCTCCGGATGCAGGCTCAACGCCGCTTCACTGACGTGCCCGAATAACTGCGCGGCAGTGCCGGTGCGGCTCATGCCGTGCCATTGATCGCGCAGACGACCGGTGATCAGCGTCAGCGGAAAACGTGCGTCACGTTGTTCCTTGGCGGCGCGATACGGTTCGGTGATGAATTGTGCGCGGCCGTTGGCGGTGGGAAAAATCCCATCGCCATACAGGCGGGACGTGCCTTGCGTTGCGCCGGCCGGGAAGGGCCATTGCTGTGGCCCGAGCTGGTCGATAAGGGCGTGGCTGATGCCGCTCAAGTCCAGATCACGCCCGGCGGTCAGGTGCTTGTATTCGTCGAACAGCTGCGAAGGCCGATCGAAAGCGAAAAGACTTGGCGCGTGCGGGCGCAGACGTTTCTCCAGCCGCTGTGCGAAATCTACGGTAATCGCCCAGTCCGGGCGCGCTTCGCCGGGTGCGACGACGGCTTTACGGACGTGGGAAATTCGCCGTTCGGAATTGGTGACCGAGCCTTCCTTCTCACTCCAACTGGCGGCGGGCAGTAGCAAGTCGGCGAAAGCGGCGGTTTCGGTGGTGCGAAAGGCTTCCTGCAACACCACGAACGGACAGGCTTCCAGCGCCGCGCGCACGGCCGTCTGATCCGGCATCGATTGCGCCGGATTGGTACAGGCGATCCACAGCGCCTTGATCTTGCCGCTGTTGACCGCCTCGAACAGCTCGATGGCGCTGAGCCCGGTGGTTTCAGGCAGATGATCCACGCCCCAATAGGCGGCAACCTGCGCGCGGTGTTCCGCGTTGGCAACTTCACGATGACCGGGCAACAGATTCGAAAGACTGCCGGTTTCCCGCCCACCCATGGCATTTGGCTGACCGGTCAAAGAGAAAGGCCCTGCACCGGCGCGGCCTATCTGGCCGGTGGCGAGATGCAGATTGATCAACGCGCTGTTCTTGGCACTGCCGGCGGTGGACTGGTTCAGGCCCATGCACCACAACGAGAGAAAACTCGGCGAGGTGCCGACCCATTCCGCGCATTGCTGCAATTGCTCGATGCTGATCCCACACAGCTGCGACACCATGTGCGGGGTGTAGTCGCGCACCAGGCTTTTCAGCGCGGCGAGTCCTTCGGTGTGTGCGTCGATGAACGCGCGATCCACCCATTCTTCCCACAGCAACAGATGCAAGATCCCATGGAACAAGGCGACGTCGGTGCCGGGCAGAATGGCCAGGTGCATATCCGCCAAGTCGCAAGTATCAGTGCGCCGTGGATCAATGACGATGACTTTCATCGCTGGACGGCGGGACTTTGCCTCTTCCAGCCGACGAAACAGTACCGGATGGGCGTAGGCCATGTTACTGCCGACGATCATCACGCAATCGCTGAGCTCCAGATCCTCATAGTTGCAGGGCGGGGCATCGGCACCGAGGCTGCGCTTGTAACCGACCACGGCCGAGGACATGCACAGCCGCGAATTGCTGTCGATGTTGTTGGTGCCGACCAGTGCCCGCGCCACTTTGTTGAACGCGTAGTAATCCTCGGTCAGCAACTGCCCGGAGATATAGAACGCGACGCTGTCCGGGCCATGTTCGGCGATGGTATCGGCGAAGACATTGGCGGCATGCTCAAGTGCGGTGTCCCAATCGGTGCGGTCGCGCGCCAACCCCTTACCCAGACGCAGTTCCGGGTACAACGCCCGCGCCGCCAGATCGCCCGTCAGGTGCAGGGTCGAGCCTTTACTGCACAGTTTGCCGAAGTTGGCCGGGTGCGCCGGATCGCCACTGACGCCGAGAATGCGCTTGCCGTCGTGCTCGATCAAAACGCCGCAACCGACCCCGCAATAACAGCAGGTCGAGGCCGTCGTCTGGCGGTCCATCACACGGCATCCCGCAGGGCCAACTGCACCCGGCCGTTTTCGATCCGAGTGAGGTGGTGATGCGCACAACCGATGTCCGGCGCCAGGGCTTCGCCCGATTGCAGGTCGATTTGCCAGTTGTGCAGCGGGCAAGCCACGCGTTTGCCATAGATCAAACCTTGGGACAGCGGTCCGCCCTTGTGCGGGCAGCGGTCATCAAGGGCGAAAACTTCGTCGTCGCTGGTGCGAAAAATCGCGATGTCACCCTTCGGCCCGGCAATGATCCGGGAACCGAGGGCATTGATTTCTTCCAGCGCACAGATATCGAGCCAGTTCATGCCGGCACCTCCAATTGCTTGACGGGAATCACGTCGAATTCTTTCTTCAGTTGCGGCTCTGCCAGGCGTTGTTTCCACGGATCCTGTTCGAACGTCAGGGAGAATTGCAGGCGTTCGTTCAGCGTCTTGCGCCGTTCAGGGTCTTCCAGCACGGCTTTCTTGATGTGCTCCATGCCGACCCGTTGCATGTAGTGAACGGTGCGTTCGAGGTAGAAGGCTTCTTCGCGGTAAAGCTGCAGGAAGGCACCGTTGTATTCGCGCACTTCTTCGGCGGTTTTCAGCTTGACGAAAAACTCGGCGACTTCGGTTTTGATCCCGCCGTTACCGCCGATGTACATCTCCCAGCCGGAATCGACGCCGATGATTCCCACGTCCTTGATGCCCGCTTCCGAGCAGTTGCGCGGGCAACCGGAGACAGCCAGTTTCACCTTGTGCGGCGACCACATGTTGAACAGATCGTGTTCTAGCTCGATGCCCAGTTGCGTCGAATTCTGCGTGCCGAAGCGGCAGAACTCGCTGCCGACGCAGGTTTTCACGGTGCGGATCGACTTGCCGTAAGCGTGCCCGGACGGCATGTCGAGATCCTTCCAGACCCCCGGCAAATCCTGTTTTTTGATGCCCAGCAAGTCGATCCGCTGACCGCCGGTGACCTTGACCATTGGCACGTTGTATTTGTCGGCCACGTCGGCAATCCGGCGCAGTTCGGAAGGATTGGTCACACCGCCCCACATCCGCGGGACGACAGAATAGGTGCCGTCCTTCTGGATGTTGGCGTGGGCGCGTTCGTTGATCAGGCGCGATTGCGGATCGTCCACCGCCTCGCCGGGCCAGGTGGAAATCAGGTAATAGTTGAGCGCTGGACGGCAGGTCGCGCAGCCGTTTGGCGTACGCCAGTTCAGGTAGCTCATGGTGCCGGCGATGGTCAGCAGGTGCTCGTCGCGGATGGCTTGGCGGATTTGCCCGTGATTGAGGTCGCTGCAACCGCAGATGGCTTTTTCGCTTTTCGGTTTGACGTCTGCCGCACCGCCCACAGTGTTGATCAGAATCTGCTCGACCAGCCCTGCGCAGGAGCCGCAGGAGCTGGCGGCTTTGGTGTGCTTTTTCACCTCGTCGACGCTGAACAACCCGTGTTCCTGAATCGCCTTGACGATGGTGCCCTTGCACACGCCGTTGCAGCCGCAGACTTCGGCGTTGTCGGCCATGCTCATGGCTTTGTCCTGGCCCTGATGTCCTACGTCGCCGAGGGCGTTTTCGCCGAACATCAAGTGATCGCGGATCTCGCCGATGGCGTGATTCTCACGAATCTGCCGGAAATACCAACCGCCATCTGCCGTATCGCCGTACAGACAGGCGCCGACCAACACGTCATCCTTAATCACCAGTTTCTTGTAAACGCCGCCGATCGGGTCGGAGAGGGTGATGGTCTCGGTGCCTTCGCCGCCCATGAAATCGCCGGCGGAAAACAGGTCGATGCCGGTGACTTTCAGCTTGGTCGAGGTGACCGAGCCTTTATAGGTAGCAAAGCCCAGTTGAGCGAGGTGGTTGGCACACACCTTGGCCTGTTCGAACAGTGGCGCAACCAGGCCATAAGCGATGCCGCGATGGCTGGCGCATTCGCCGATGGCGTAGATGCGCGGATCGTAGGTTTGCATCGTGTCGTTGACCAGCACGCCACGGCTGCAAGGGATGCCGGATTTTTCCGCAAGTTCGGTATTGGGACGGATGCCGGCGGCCATCACCACCAGATCGGCAGGGATGATGTCGCCGTTCTTGAACTGCACCGAGCCGACCCGGCCATTGCCAGCGTCGTGCAAGGCCTGGGTCTGTTCGCACAAACGGAAGTGCAGGCCACGGGATTCGAGGGCCGTTTGCAGGAGTTGGCCGCTGGTCTTGTCCAGTTGCCGTTCCAGCAACCACTCGCCGAGGTGCACCACGGTCACATGCATGCCGCGCAGCATCAGACCGTTGGCGGCTTCGAGGCCGAGCAGGCCGCCGCCGATAACCACCGCGTGTTTGTGGGTCTTGGCGGTGTCGATCATCGCTTGGGTGTCGGCAATGTCGCGGTAGCCGATTACGCCCTGCAAGGTGTTGCCGGGGATCGGCAGGATGAACGGCGTCGAACCGGTGGCGATCAGCAGGCGATCGTATTCGGCCTCGGTGCCGTCCTCGGCGATCACCCGGCGCTTGATCCGGTCGATCTCGACGACTTTGCGGTTGAGCAACAACTTGATGTTGTTTTCCAGGTACCAGTCCAGATCGTTAAGGACGATTTCTTCAAAGGTCTGCTCGCCGGCCAGCACCGGCGATAGCAGGATGCGGTTGTAGTTGGTGTGCGGTTCGGCACCGAAGACCGTGATGTCGTACAGCTCGTTGCTCAGCTTGAGCAATTCTTCCAGGGTACGAACCCCGGCCATGCCATTGCCGATCATCACCAGTTTGAGTTTTTTCATCAGGTTCTCCGGGGAGCGTGCGGCTGGCCTCTTGTGGGCAGTCAGGCCTTGCTCGACAAATTTTGCGCAAACAAAAAAAGGCGTCCCGCTAGTTGCCTAGCGAGGACGCCTTTGTCCTGGTCCCGTTCTCTCGGGAAGCGCAGCCTTCGTCGTTGAAGGTTGGGCTTTATGTCTGTTGGAGGTAATGCAGTGGTTGTGCCAAGTTTTCGAAATGGGCGGTTTCGCTGCATTGGAGCAGCATCACAGGGCCTGCCCGCCTATTTCTTTGCACCGAATCGAAGCGCGATGCTCATTCTTGGCGCAATGCTTGTGAAGGGAATAATGCAATCTCACCCATGAAACACCACAAACAGCAGCACCAGGTTCGCAATCAACGAAACCAGCGCCAACGTCCGCCAGACCTTCAACGGCTCACGCTCCAGCAACGGACGCGGCCGCACGCTCAAGCTCCGTCGCTCACCCCGTTCCAGCACCAGCAACCACTCCTCAGCCGTTTCGAAACGTTGCTGCGGATCCGCCATCACCCCACGCTCCAGGCATTGCGCCAACCATTCCGGCACGTCCGGCCGATAGCGAGTCGCACTCGCTGGCGTTCCGAAGCGTGGCCGCTGAAAGGCTTCGATCTCGCCGTAGGGATAGTGCCCGGTGAGCAGGAAAAACAGCGTGACGCCCACGGCGTACAAGTCCTGTCGGGCACTCGGCGGATCCCCGTGAAAAGCTTCCGGAGCAATGTAACTCGGCGTTCCGGGCAACGTTGACGGCGCGTCCTCCGACAGACCTGGGCAGTAAGCCAGGCCAAAATCCAGCAGGCGCAATTCACCGTCATCACCCAGCAACAGATTTTCCGGTTTGATGTCGCGGTGGAAAATCTGCCGTCGATGCAACAGGCCCACGGCACGTAACAAGCGCTCGGCCACATCGAGCCACAGCGCCAGCGGTAACGAGCCGTCCTCCTGATGCCGTTGCGCGAGGGTCGCGCCCGAATATTCACGCATCACGTAGTACAAATGCTGACGCTGACTGAGCGCATGGACTTCAGGAAAGTGCCGTCCGGCGACGCGCTTGAGAAACCATTCTTCCGACAACAGCGCCTGCGCGGCCTGAGGATCTTCAGCCAGACGCACGGGCAAGGTTTTCAACAGCCACGGCTGACCCTGGCCATCGAGCACACGATACAGCAGCGATTGCTGGCTCTGCCTGACGATGCTGTGAACCTGCCAGCCTTCGAACATCCGGCCCGGCTTCAGCACCGGTGGCAGCGGCCATTGCTGCAACTGGATCAAGGCATCGCCGATGCTGGCTTCACCCACGGCGTCGACCCGTACCAGTAAGGCGCTGGCATTGTCCTGGCTGCCGGCCAGATGCGCAGCAGCGACCAACGTATGCGCAGCGCTGTGCAGATCCGGCTGATCGCGCAGGATGCCTGCAATCGCAGTGTCATTGAGCGTCGACCAAATGCCATCGCTGAGCAGCACGAAACATTCGTCGTCGTGCAGTTCACCGTCTAGAAAATCCAGCACCAGATGTTGATCCAGCCCCAGCGCACGCTTGAGCACATGCTGCATGCCCGGTTGTTCCCAGACGTGATCCTCAGTCATGCGCTGCAAGGTGTCGGCGTGCCAGCGATAGACGCGGCAATCGCCGACATGCGCCAGGGTAAAACGCCGACCGCGCATGACCAAAGCACTGACCGTGGTGAGCAACGGTTGTCCACCGCCATTGGCCTGTAACCAGCGGTTTTGTGCGAGCAACAGGCGATCCAGCGATTGCGCGACGCTCCAGGTTTGCGGCGTGGCGTAATAATCCAGCGCCAGGGCCTGTAAGGTCGAACGGGCCGCGAGGCCGCCGTCGGCGCATTGGCTGACGCCGTCGGCGATGGCGAACAGATAACCTTTGCTGGCCGCCAGCGCCGCATTCGGCGTAACCAGGCGCAAAGCATCCTGGTTTTCCGCGCGCGGGCCGGTGGCGCTGGCCTCGGCAAAGCTGAGTTTTAAGGACATTCAGACCCGCGCCGCCGTGACAGCCGCCGAACCCCAAGTGGTTCTCCAGCGACGCTTGACGCCGTGCAGACCAAACCACGCCAGCACGCCCAGGCTGGCGAACAACCACAGCGCCAGTTGATAGCTACCGGTGCTCTGCTTGATCGCACCCATGCCCGCTGCCAGCAAGAAACCGCCGATACCGCCAGCCATGCCGATCAGGCCGGTCATTACGCCGATTTCCAGGCGAAAGCGCTGCGGCACCAGTTGGAACACCGCGCCGTTACCGGCACCCAGACCGAGCATGGTGCAGACGAAAAGTGCCAGCGCCGCATAGGAACTCGGCAAGTTGAATCCGACCGCCGCAATGCAGATCGCCGCTACCGTGTACATCGCCAACAACGTGCGGATGCCGCCGAAACGATCCGCCAGTGCGCCGCCCAACGGACGCATCAGGCTGCCGCCAAACACGCACGCGGCGGTGTAGTAACCGGCAGTGACCGGGCTCAAACCGTATTGATCGTTGAAGTAGCCGGGCAGGGCGCTGGCCAGGCCGATGAAGCCGCCGAACGTCACGCTGTAGAAAAACATGAACCACCAGCTATCGCGATCGCCCAGCGCCTTGAAGTAATCCTTCATGGCCTTGGCTTTCGGCCGTTGCGGCGCGTTTTTCGCCAGCCAGGCAAAGAGTACCAGCGTCAGGATCAGCGGGATCAGGGCGAAACCAAACACGTTGCTCCAGCCAAACGAAGCGGCCAGCACCGGCGCGATCAGCGCGGCGAACACGGTACCGGAGTTGCCCGCACCGGCAATGCCCATGGCCTTGCCCTGATGCTGCGGCGGATACCACTGCGAAGCCAGCGGCAACGCCACGGCAAACGAAGCGCCGGCCATGCCGAGGAACAGGCCTAGAATCAACGCCTGTTCGTAGTTGTGAATACCGAGTTTCCAGGCGCCGAACAGCGCACAGATAACAATCACCTGGCCGATCAGCCCGGCAGTTTTTGGCGACAGGCGATCGGCGAGCATGCCCATTACGAAGCGCAGGATCGCGCCGGCCAGGATCGGGGTCGCCACGACGAGGCCGCGCTGCTGGGTTGTCAGGTGCAAATCCGCCGCGATCTGCACCGCGAGAGGGCCGAGCAGATACCAGACCATGAAGCTCAGGTCGAAATAAAGGAAGGCCGCGAACAGGGTCGGGGTATGGCCGGATTTCCAGAAGCTTGAATTCATCGCGCACCTCAGCTGTGAAGAGTCTCGAAAGGGGTCATGTGCCACAAATGGGAGACAGCAAGTGGGGCGCCGCCACGGCCGCACCACCGGCCCCGGGCTGTGGGGCCAAAACGCAAAAACGCCGCTACCCGAATCGCCGTTGGGGCGAAAAGAGTGAGCGACGTCTTTGTCGTAGGTGGGGCAACCGCCGTTGGTTACCTGTGAGGAATGCTTAGCGAGATTTGTGCCAACAACTTGATACCCAGGTGCGGCCATTCGCGAGCAGGCTCGCGAAGAGGTTCTGGCGGGCGCCGCATAACGTCAGCCAAGCAATTCACTCATGGCGATGATCTGCTCCGCCACCTGAATCAGCTTCTGTTGGCGGCTCATCGCTTGGCGCCTCATCAGCGTATAGGCCTCTTCTTCATTGCAATCCTTCATCTTCATCAGCAGCCCCTTGGCCAGCTCGATGCGCTTGCGCTCGGCCAATTGCTGGTCGCGAGCATGCAATTGCGCGCGCAAAGCCTGATCACTCTCGAAGCGCGCCATCGCCACGTCGAGAATCGGCTGTAAGCGTTGGGCGTGAATGCCTTCGACGATGTAAGCGCTCACCCCGGACTTGATTGCCTGGCGCATGACGCCGGGGTCATGTTCGTCGGTAAACATCACAATCGGTCGAGGCTGGTCGCGGCTGACCAGCACCACTTGCTCCATCACATCGCGGCCCGGTGACTCGGTATCGATCAAAATCACGTCCGGGCGCACCGTTTCGACGCGCGCCGGCAGGTCGATGGTCAGGCCCGACTCATCAATGACTTCGAAACCGGCTTCGATCAGGGCGGCTTTGAGGCGGCCGACTTTTTTCGCCGTGTCGTTGATCAGCAGAATTCGCAGCATGTTCGCGGTCTCCTGTCAGCGCTGGGCGAGAAGGGGCGAGCTGTCGCTCAGGGCGTTGAGTTTGAAGCTGCGGGCGTAACCCGCCGGATCGCTGCCATCCCAGACCTTGCCGTCGATCAACTGGCTGCTGCGTAGGTCGACGGCGTCGACCGCCACCCCCACGGCTGCCGCCGCGTCGCGATACAGCGTCAATTGCTGCACCTGGCGGGCGACGGCGAGGTAATCCGGATCTTCGCGCAACAGACCCCAGCGACGGAACTGGGTCATGAACCACATGCCGTCGGAGAGGTACGGCAGATTGACCTCGCCGTCACCGTGAAAGCGCAGCGCGTGAGGATCCTGCCAACGATTGCCGAGGCCGTCGGCGTACTCGCCAACAAAGCGCGGCTCGATGCATGACACCGGCGCATCGAGGTATTGCGGGGCGCTGAGCAACTGTGCGGTGCTGCGACGGTTTTCCGGGCTCTCTTCGATGAAGCGGCTGGCTTCGAGAATCGCCATGACCAGTGCGCGCGCGGTGTTCGGGTACTGCTCGACGAATGCGCGGGTGCAACCGAGGACTTTTTCCGGGTGATCGGGCCAGATGGTTTGCGTGGTCGCCAGGGTGAAGCCGAGATCCTGCTGCACCGCGCTGGCCGCCCACGGCTCACCGACGCAGAAACCATCAATGCGCCCGGCCTGCAAGTGCGCGACCATTTGCGGCGGCGGCACCACCACGCTGTCGACATCCTGTAATGGATGAATGCCCTGCGCCGCCAGCCAGTAATAAAGCCACATCGCATGGGTGCCGGTGGGAAAGGTCTGGGCGAACGTCAGTTTTGCGCGGCTTTGGTGCACGTGACGATCCAGCGCTTCAGGACTGGTCACGCCAAGGTTTTGCAAGCCGTGGGACAGATTGAGGCTTTGGCCGTTCTGGTTCAGGCCCATCAACACGGCCATGTCGGTGGAGGCGACGCCGCCGATGCCCAGATGCACGGCGTAGATCAGGCCGTACAGGCTGTGGGCAGCGTCGAGTTCGCCATTGACCAGATTGTCGCGCAGATTCGCCCAGGAGCTCTGGCGCTTGAGGTTCAGGGTCAGGCCGTAGGGTTGAGCGAAGCCTTGGGTGGCGGCGACTACGACCGAGGCGCAATCGCTCAGGGCCATGAAACCGAGATTGATCGCACGCTTTTCCGGCGCGTCGCTGCCATTGACCCAGGCCAGCGGCCCGGCGGAGGGTTCGTTCATTGCGTACACCTGCAAAAGCGTTCTTCAAAAAAAACGTCGCCCCGGATTTTGCCAATGCAAAACCGGAAGACGACGCCATTGTCCGTGCCCGCACGCCGCCGTTGGCCTGTGGGCTGATGACGAGAACGGTGCAAGGCATATGCCAGTCGCGCCGATTTGCCTCTGCGCCTCGCGCGGCGGGACGATGCCCGGCTATAATCGCCGCCTCTTTTCGCCGCCCGAGTCATCGCCGCCCATGTACACCCTGGCCCGTCAGCTGTTGTTCAAACTTTCCCCGGAAACCTCCCACGACCTGTCGCTGGATCTGATCGGCGCGGGCGGGCGTTTGGGCCTCAACGGCTTACTGTGCAAAGCGCCGGCGAACCTGCCGGTGACGGTCATGGGGCTGGAGTTTCCGAACCCGGTGGGGTTGGCGGCAGGCCTGGACAAGAATGGCGCGGCCATCGACGGTTTCGGACAACTGGGTTTCGGTTTTGTCGAAATCGGCACCGTCACCCCGCGCCCGCAGCCGGGCAATCCGAAGCCACGGATCTTCCGCCTGCCGGAAGCCGAAGCGATCATCAACCGCATGGGCTTCAACAATCTGGGTGTGGATAACTTGCTGGCGCGGGTCGCAGCGGCCAAATACAAGGGCGTGCTGGGCATCAACATCGGCAAGAACTTCGACACGCCGGTCGAGCGCGCGGTGGACGATTACCTGATCTGCCTGGAAAAGGTTTACGCCCATGCCAGCTATGTGACGGTCAACGTCAGCTCGCCAAACACTCCGGGCCTGCGTAGCCTGCAATTTGGTGATTCGCTCAAGCAGTTGCTGGCAGACCTGGCTGCACGCCGTGCCGAACTGGCCTTGCGTCATGGCAAGCATGTGCCGCTGGCGATCAAGATCGCGCCGGACATGACCGACGAAGAAACCGCTCAGGTCGCCCAGGCATTGATCGACACCGGCATGGACGCGGTGATCGCCACCAACACCACGCTGAGTCGCGTGGGCGTTGAAGGCATGGAGTATGGCGACGAGGCGGGTGGATTGTCCGGCGCGCCGGTTCGCGAGAAGAGCACCCACACGGTGAAGGTATTGGCGGCGGAGCTGGCGGGGCGCTTGCCGATCATCGCGGCGGGCGGAATTACCGAAGGCAAGCATGCGGCGGAGAAAATCACCGCCGGCGCGAGCCTGGTGCAGATTTATTCCGGCTTCATCTACAAGGGCCCGGCGCTGATCCGCGAATCGGTGGACGCCATCGCCGCCCTGCGCTGAGCCCGGTGGCCACGACGTCTGTGACTCCTGTAGGCGCTGCCGAAGGCTGCGATCTTTTGATCTTGGCCTTGAAACAACGTTGAAATATCGGGCGATCATTTGGCCGCTGGGAACGCTGAGCGTCCCGGGCTGCATTTCCCACGCGGAGGGTGGGAACGATCAGTGGTCAAGAGAAAATCGGGCAATAAAAAGGGCTCCTCGAAGGAGCCCTTGGGCCGCAGCCCGCCGTCCGGGAAGGACGTGCGTGGTTAAGGTGTTACAAATTCAGATTGTCGTGTCGGAATAAATGCCCTGTGTCAGCCGACGGCGTGAAGTTCGTTGAGTCTGTGGATTCCCGCAGTGCCGGTCATACCGTCCCAGTTGTCGCCGCGTCCTTCTCGCCAGCCGTTGATCCAGGCTTGACGTACCGACGGTAGAGTAAATGGGCAAAGCTCACGGGATTTGCCACCAACGCCATATTGATATCCGCGCAAAAATGCTCTTTCCAACGGATCACGCTTAAGTCTTCTCATAGGGTGTTTCCCTCACTTGTTGACTGATTTGACGCGTTGACCTCAACCGAGGTCTGGCAGAAAAACTCTGCCGTTGGGTGGCCCGCTGCCGGCGTGGCGAGCCAAGGTGTTGACGCCGTTGGGACGTCAACCTGTGTTGAGTTCTAACCAATGAGTCACAGCGAGGGAATGATCGTTTTGTCATAAGGACGTAACGAAAAGCGTGCTATGGCGATAAGTAACAGTGTGTTTATTGAACGGTTATTAGCCAAACCCCGGTATGATCGGCCCCGCGCTGAATGATGGGGCTAATCCTCTGGTGAGAATGACCCAGGGTTGCGCTGGGGCACTATTCGACGAAGGGTCGCTTTGAGTCATTTTGTTGCATCAACTTTTTTATCTGTCCTGGCATCTAAGCTCTTTTAACCCGAGCAGCCGGGATGGAATGGCACACCTTCGTGCCGCGCGGGCGTTCTTGCAGAAAAGCGCCTGATTGAAAACCGGATCGGCAATGCGTTGCCGGTTCACTAGCCAAAGGCTCTGGAAATACCATGTCCGATCGTTTCGAACTCTTCCTCACTTGCCCAAAAGGCCTTGAAGGCCTGCTTATCGAGGAAGCCGTCGGGCTTGGCCTTGAAGAAGCTCGCGAGCACACGTCCGCCGTGCGCGGCATGGCGACCATGGAAACCGCGTATCGCCTGTGCCTCTGGTCGCGTCTGGCTAACCGCGTGTTGCTGGTGCTCAAGCGTTTTGCCATGAAAGACGCCGAAGACCTGTACCACGGCGTGCTCGACATTGAGTGGCAAGACCACATGCTCAGCGACGGCACCCTGGCCGTCGAGTTCAGCGGCCACGGCTCGGGCATCGACAACACCCACTTCGGCGCGTTGAAAGTCAAAGACGCCATCGTCGACAAGCTGCGCACTCCGCAGGGCGACCGCCCAAGCATCGATAAACTCAACCCGGATCTGCGCATTCACCTGCGTCTGGATCGCGGCGAGGCGATTCTGTCCCTCGATCTGTCCGGCCACAGCCTGCACCAGCGTGGTTACCGCTTGCAGCAAGGCGCGGCGCCGCTGAAGGAAAACCTCGCGGCAGCGATCCTGATCCGTTCCGGCTGGCCGCGCATTGCCGCTGAAGGCGGCGCGCTGGCTGACCCGATGTGCGGCGTCGGTACGTTCCTGGTCGAGGCCGGCATGATTGCCGCCGACATGGCTCCGAACCTGCGTCGCGAGCAGTGGGGCTTTACCGCGTGGCTCGGTCACGTGCCGGCCCTGTGGAAAAAACTCCACGAAGAAGCCGTCGAGCGCGCCGCTGCCGGTCTGGCCAAGCCGCCGCTGTGGATTCGCGGCTATGAAGCCGATCCGCGTCTGATTCAGCCGGGCCGCAATAACGTCGAGCGCGCCGGCCTGAGTGAGTGGATCAAGATCTACCAGGGCGAAGTGGCGACCTTTGAGCCGCGTCCGGATCAAAACCAGAAAGGCCTGGTCATCTGCAACCCGCCGTACGGCGAGCGTCTGGGTGACGAAGCCAGCCTGCTTTATCTCTATCAGAACCTCGGCGAGCGCCTGCGCCAGGCCTGCCTGAACTGGGAAGCGGCGGTGTTCACCGGCGCACCGGATCTGGGCAAGCGCATGGGTATCCGCAGCCACAAACAGTATTCGTTCTGGAACGGCGCGCTGCCGTGCAAGCTGCTGTTGATCAAAGTGCTGCCGGATCAGTTCGTCACCGGCGAGCGTCGCACCCCTGAGCAACGGCAGGCCGAGCGCGAGCAAGCGGCCTACGACGAAGCACCGAACGAGCCGCAAGAGCGCCAGTTCAACAAGAACGGCAACCCGATCAAGCCTGTGCCAGCCCCGGCGCCGGTGGTCGAGCAGCCGCGCTTGAGCGAAGGCGGGCAGATGTTTGCCAACCGCTTGCAAAAAAATCTCAAGGCAATGGGCAAGTGGGTCAAGCGCGAAGGCATCGATTGCTACCGTGTCTACGATGCCGACATGCCGGAATACGCAATGGCCATCGACCTGTATCACGACTGGGTGCATGTCCAGGAATACGCCGCGCCGAAATCCATCGACCCGGAGAAAGCCTCGGCACGGATGTTCGACGCCCTGGCGGCCATCCCGCAGGCACTGAACATCGACAAGAATCGCGTGGTGGTCAAACGTCGCGAACGTCAGAGCGGCACCAAGCAGTACGAGCGTCAGGCGGCACAGGGCAAGTTTGTCGAGGTCAATGAAGGTGGCGTGAAGCTGCTGGTCAACCTTACCGACTACCTCGACACCGGCCTGTTCCTCGATCACCGGCCGATGCGCATGCGCATTCAGAAAGAGGCCGCCGGCAAGCGTTTCCTCAATCTGTTCTGCTACACCGCAACCGCCAGCGTGCATGCGGCCAAGGGCGGCGCGCGCAGCACCACCAGCGTCGATCTGTCGAAAACCTATCTGGACTGGGCGCGACGCAACCTGTCCCTGAACGGTTTCTCAGACAAAAACCGTCTGGAGCAGGGCGACGTGATGGCGTGGCTGGAAAACAGCCGTGATGAATACGACCTGATCTTCATCGATCCGCCGACGTTCTCCAACTCCAAGCGCATGGAAGGTATCTTCGACGTCCAGCGTGACCAGGTGCAATTGATCGACCTGGCCATGGCGCGTCTGGCGCCGGGCGGCGTGCTGTACTTCTCCAACAACTTCCGCAAGTTCCAATTGGAGGACAACCTGTCCGAGCGCTACGCGGTCGAGGAAATCAGCGCGCAGACGCTGGATCCGGACTTTGCCCGCAACAACAAGATTCACCGGGCCTGGAAAATCACGGCGCGTTGACGCTTTGTTGAGTTAGATTCACAGAGCCTTGTTTTTAAAGGCTCTGTGATCTGTTCAGCGCTAGCCAAATTGATGGCTAATAGCTATAACTCATTCACGGCCCAGGGGCTTTCCCGTAAATCCGTCGTATTGAGTTGCCTTTATGTCGTTGCATCCCGTGCGCCCGAAGATTTTCGGTTTTATCAGCGAGCAAGTGCCGGCCTGGCTGGTCGCACTGCTGGTATTGCTTATCGGCGGGATTCTCACCGGGCTGCTGGCTTGGGCGAACCTTAACCAGTTTCAAAGCCAGTTGCGGCAACGCTTCCAGTTGCTGACCAACGAGCGTTACAGCCGCATCGAAGAACGTTTCCAGGATCAGGAGCAACGTCTCGACGGCCTGCGTCGTTTCTTCGCCAATTCCGATTCGGTGTCCCGCGCCGAGTTTGATGGCTACACCCGCCCACTTCTATTGCGCACTCAGGCTTATTCGTTTGCGGTACGAATCAGCGATGCCGAGCGCGCGGCGTTTGAGCGCAGTGTGCGTGAGGAAGGCTTCACCACGTTTTCCGTACGAGAACTCAACGCTCAGGGTGAACTGCAACTGGCGGCGCGGCGCGACGAATACGTGCCGGTGGTTTACACCCAGACGCAAAGCCGCCTCGATACGCCGTTGGGCTACGACTTGCTGGCTCAGCCGATGCGTCGTTCGACTCTGGAGCGTGCCGGTCAGAAGGGTAGCCTGGCGGTCTCACAGCCGATGCACCTGGTTGGCGTCGAGCCTTCCTATGCGCGCGGCGTGTTGCTGGTCGGCCCGGTGAATCACCCGGGGCAGACGCGGCCGTTCGGCTACGTCATGGCCGTGATCAGCCTGAAACAGCTGCTCGCCGATGGGCTGCCAGATGCGCAACATGACTACCTCTCGGTGCGCATCCTCGATTTATCCATCGATGACCAGCATGAAGTGCTGTTCGAATCCGCCAATCAACCCGCCACGAGTGACCTGGCCGCAACGCGGCTGGTGCGCATGGCCGACCATGACTATCAAGTCGACATTCTGCCGAGCGACGCTTTTTTCGAAGCCAATCATTCGTCGGTAAACGGCGTGTTGATTCTCGGCGGATCACTCAGCGCCTTGCTCAGTGCGCTGCTGTACGTGCTGGCCAGCCAGCGTCAGCGCGCCTTGCGCCTGGTCGAGCAACGCACTCAGCAAGTGCACGATCGCGAGCAGGAGTTGCGCGGCGCTCATGGGCAATTGCGCGGCGTGCTCAACGCGGCGACGCAGGTGGCAATCATCGCCACCGATCTGCGCGGCGTGATCAGCACGTTCAACCCTGGCGCCGAACAGATGCTCGGCTACACCAGCGCTGAAGTGATCGGCCGCATCACTCTGGAAAACCTGCACCTGCCTCGGGAACTGACGGCGCGTGCCGCCGAACTGAGCGCCCGTTACGGCAAAACCATTCCGACCTGTCAGGCCATGCTGGTCGAGGGCGGCGAAGTCGGCGGGCACGAGGCGCGAGAATGGACGCTGCTACGCCGCGACGGCAGTCATCTGCCGGTCAACATGCTCGCCACGCCGGTGCTCGATGAGCAAGGGTTATGGGTTGGGCACCTGGCGATCTGCATCGACATCACCGAGCGCAAACGCGTGCACGAAGCGCTGGCGGCGCGAGACGTCTTGCTAAAGAAGCTCAGCGCCCACGTCCCGGGCGGCATCTATCAGTTCAAAATGGAATTCGACGGTCGCTTCAGCGTGATCTACGCCAGTGATGGCATTCGCGAGATCTACGAGTTGGAACCGGACGTGCTGCTGCTCAACGCTGAAGCGATCTTCACCCGCATTCACCCGCAGGACATTACGCGAGTGCGTAAATCCATCCGCGCTTCTGCGGAAAACGTCAGCCCGTGGCGCGAAGAGTATCGCGTGGAATTACCCGAGCGCGGCCTGCGCTGGGTGCGTGGCGAGGCGACGCCGGAAGAATTGCCGGGCGGCGGTGTGCTGTGGCACGGGTACATCTCCGACATCTCCGATTTGAAGCGCGTGGAAGAAGAGCTGCGGGCTCTGTCGGTGACCGACGCCCTGACCGGCATTCACAACCGTCGTTACTTTCAGGAGCGCCTGACCACGGAAATGGCCAGGGTCGAGCGCGGCGGCGGCGAGCTCTCGGTGATCATGCTCGACATTGACCACTTCAAACGCATCAACGACCAGTTCGGGCACGCCGTGGGCGACCGGGTGTTGCAAGCGGTGTGCGAGCGTATCGGCCATCGGTTGCGCCGCACCGACGTTTTCTGTCGGCTGGGCGGCGAAGAGTTCATGGTGCTCTGCCCGGACATCGATGGCGATCACGCCTATTCGCTGGCCACGGAGCTCTGGCAAGGGCTGCGCGATGCGCCGGTCGACAGGGTAGGCGTGGTGACGGCCAGTTTCGGCATCGCCAGTTGGCGAATGGGAGAGGGCGCCGACGCCTTGCTGCTGCGTGCGGATTCGGGCGTTTACCTGGCCAAGCAAAGCGGCCGTGACCGAATAGAACGCGTGATGAATTAACCCACTTCCGCACCAATCCCTGTAGGAGTCGGGCTTGCCCGCGAAGAGGTCGGCACCGTCAATACCTGCTTTGACTGATGCGCCGCCATCGCGAGCAGGCTCGCTCCTGCGGGAGGTGCTGGTTTACAAGACGGACGCGGTCTGCGGCAATCGCGGCTGGCGGTACAGATCCAGCAGCACTTGATCGAGCACCGAAGACGCGCCGAACGGTGCCTTGTCGTTGAGGATCGCGACCACGGCCCAGGTGTTGCCGTTGATGTCGCGGCTGAAACCGGCAATCGCCCGCACGGTGTTCAGGGTGCCGGTCTTGACGTGTGCCTCGCCACGCATGGCGGTGGTTTTCAGGCGTTTGCGCATGGTGCCGTCGGTGCCGGCAATCGGCAGCGAGCTGATGTATTCGGCAGCATACGGGCTGTGCCACGCGGCTTGCAGCATGCTCGCCATTTCGCGCGCGCTGACCCGTTCAGCACGGGACAAACCTGAACCGTTCTCCATCACCAGATGCGGCGCGGTGATGCCTTTTTTCGCCAGCCACTGACGCACCACGCGCTGACCGGCCCTGGCATCGTCACCGTCGGCCTCGTTGCGGAATCTCTGGCCGAGGCTCAGGAACAGCTGCTGGGCCATGGTGTTGTTACTGTATTTGTTAATGTCGCGGATGATCTCCGCCAAATCCGGCGAGAACGCCCGGGCCAGCACCTTGGCTTTGCTCGGCGTCGGCGCGAGACGATCCTTGCCCTGAATGCTGCCACCCAATTCTTTCCAGATCGCCCGCACGGCGCCGGCGGTGTAAGTGGCGTGGTCGAGCAGCGACAAATACGTCTGCGAACTGCAACCGTCGCCCAACTGGCCGCCAACGGTGACGGTCACGCTGCCGTCGGCCTGAGTCACCGGGTTGTAGCGCACGCCACCGGTGCATTGTTTCGAGTTGACCGCTTTGACCGTGTTCTGGATGTGAATGCTGGCGATCGGCGGCTCAACCGAAATCAGCACGCGGCCGCCGTCATTGCGCGCAACGAAGCGCAGCGCCTTGAGATTGACCAGCAGCGAATCGGGTTTGACCAGGAACGGCTTGTTCTGGTCGTTGCCGTCATCGTTGAATTCCGGCAACTGAGGCTGCACGAAAAAGTTGCGATCCAGCACCAGATCACCGGTCACCTGGGTCACGCCGTTGGCGCGCAGGTCGCGCATCAGCAGCCAGAGTTTTTCCATGTTCAGTTTCGGATCGCCGCCGCCCTTGAGGTAGAGGTTGCCGTTGAGAATGCCGCCGCTCAGGGTGCCATCGGTGTAGAACTCGGTTTTCCACTGATGGTTGGGGCCGAGCATTTCCAGGGCTGCGTAAGTGGTGACCAGTTTCATGGTCGACGCCGGGTTGACCGACACGTCGGCATTGAACACGGTCGGTGTGCCCGGGCCGTCGAGCGGCACCATCACCAACGACAAAGCGCTCGGCTGCAATTTGCTGGCCTTGAGGGCTTTTTCAACGTTGGGGGTGAGGGCGGTGTTGATGGTGGCGGCGGAAACAGGCAGGGCCAGGGGCAGAAGAAAACTGGCGAGAAACAGAGGACGCAACGATTTGATCATATGAAATAAAACCCTGCATTCGAGGGGGAAAAGACGAGGACATGGATGAAAAAGCCCTCAGTGGTCATGAAAGTGTCGGCATTATGCCCCAAGGTGTAACCCCTTGTGCCGTCCTCGGGGTGCCCAATCTTCGATTTTTTTACGGGCGGTCACTTGTGTGGCCCAGAGAGTCGGGCAATTGGCGGCTTAAACTGCTAAAGTGCCGGCCGTTATTACTTAAGAGGATTGTTCCAATGGCGACTAACCGTTCCCAGCGTCTGCGCAAAAAACTGTGCGTTGATGAATTTCAAGAGCTGGGTTTCGAACTGAACCTGGACTTCAAAGAAGACTTGTCCGAAGAAGCCATTGACGCTTTCCTCGAAGCATTCATCAAAGAAGCCATGGAAGCCAACGGTCTGGGCTATGTCGGCGGCGACGACTTCGGTCTGGTGTGCCTGCAGAAGCGTGGCTCGGTCAACGAAGAGCAGCGCGCTGCCGTTGAAGCCTGGCTGAAAAACCGTTCCGAGCTGACCAAGGCTGAAATCAGCCCGTTGCTGGACGTGTGGTATCCGGAAAAGCCGATCAACGCGGCTAAGTGATACTGAAAAAAACGGCGACCTTCGGGTCGCCGTTTTTTTTGCAAGATCAAAAGATCATATTTCCATGTACAAGCTGCCGAAGGCTGCGATCTTGGCTCTTCAGTCCTTGCGCCAGTTCAAAATCACCAGCGTCAACACCCCCGCCACAATCCCCCAGAACGCCGAACCGATGGAAAACAGCGTCAGCCCCGACGCCGTGACCATGAAGGTAATCAGCGCCGCCTCTCGTTCCTTCACCTCGGTCATAGCGATGCTCAAGCCATTGATGATCGAGCCGAACAGCGCCAGCGCAGCAATCGACAGCGCCAATTCTTTTGGCAGCGCGGCAAACAGCGCCGCCAGCGTCGCGCCGAACACCCCGGCAATTGCGTAGAAAATCCCGCACCAGACCGCAGCCGTGTAGCGCTTGTTGCGATCTTCATGGGCATGCGGCCCGGTGCAGATCGCCGCGCTGATGGCCGCGAGGTTGATGCCGTGCGAACCAAATGGCGCCAGCAGCAGCGAGGCGATGCCGGTGGTGGTGATCAACGGCGAGGCCGGCACGGTGTAGCCGTCGGCGCGCAGCACGGCGATGCCGGGCATGTTCTGTGAAGTCATGGCGACGACGAACAGCGGAATGCCGATGCTGATGGTCGCGGCCAGCGAGAAGTGCGGCGTCGTCCATACCGGCGTCGCGACTTCCAGATGAAAACCGTCGAAGTCCAGCAAACCCATGAAGCCCGACAGCGCGGTGCCGATCAGCAGCGCGGCGAGCACCGCGTAACGTGGCGACAGGCGTTTGACGAGCAGATAGGTGAAGAACATCCCCAGCACCAGCCCGGTGCGGTGCTGGGCGGCGACGAAAATCTCGCTGCCGATCTTGAACAGAATCCCGGCCAGCAGCGCTGCCGCCAGGGACGCCGGAATCTTTTTTACGAGTCGCTCGAAGCTGCCGGTCAGCCCGCAAATCGTTACCAACACCGCGCACGTGACATAGGCGCCGATGGCCTCGCCATAACTGACACCGCCAAGGCTGGTAATCAGCAGCGCCGCGCCGGGCGTCGACCAGGCGATGGTGATCGGCGTGCGATAGCGCAGCGACAGGCCAATTGAACAGATCGCCATGCCGATGGAGATCGCCCAGATCCACGAAGAAATCTGTCCACTGGTCAGGCCCGCCGCTTGACCGGCCTGAAACATCAGCACCAGCGAACTGGTGTAACCGGTCATCATCGCGATGAAACCGGCAACGATGGCCGAAGGCGAGGTGTCGGCCAGAGGCCGGAGCCGGGTCTGAGTGGCGTCGTTCATGACAGCATGTTCCTTCATCAGGTTTCCCCGTGCAGCAGCTCCTACAGAGAGCCAAGCGGCGGATTCTGCGGTTAAGCCTAAACTCAAACGTAACGGATCGTTGCAATACAGCCAAAGTCGTAAACAGCCATACAGTCGTGTTGCCACCATTCATTGTGTACAATCGCGCTGTTTTTTACGCGATACTTGCCAGCGACCTACTGTGCCGTATTACAGTCACGGTCTATTCGCCGCAGTTCTCCCGACTCGAGTGCCCATGAACGAACAGTTGCAACCCCTCAAGAAACAACCGCGAGCAGGCAAAGCCGGCCGCAGCGGAACCCAGGACGATATTGTCTACGCGCATATCTTCGAGGCCATCCTCGAACAGCGCCTGGCGCCCGGCACCAAATTGAGCGAAGAAGCGCTGGGGGAAATTTTCGGGGTCAGCCGCACCATCATTCGCCGTGCGCTCTCGCGCCTGGCCCATGAAGGGGTGGTGCTGTTGCGTCCGAACCGTGGCGCGGTCGTGGCCAGCCCGAGTGTTGAAGAGGCGCGTCAGGTGTTCATGGCTCGCCGACTGGTAGAACGCGCAATCACCGAGCTGGCGGTCGAACACGCCACCGCCGAGCAAATCGCCGAACTGCGTCAGATGGTCAACGACGAGCGCGACAGCTTCTCGCGCGGTGATCGTGGCGCCGGCATTCGTTTGTCGGGCGAATTTCACTTGAAACTGGCCGAAGCGGCAAAGAATGCCCCGCTGATCAGCTTCCAACGCAGTTTGGTGTCGCAAACGTCGTTGATCATCGCCCAGTATGAAAGTGGCAACCGTTCCCATTGTTCCTATGACGAACACACCCAGTTGATCGACGCCATCGAAGCGCGCAACGCTGAGCTGGCAGTGGATCTGATGATGCATCACATGGATCACATCGACAGCAAGCTGAGCCTCGACGACGACAGCGCGTCGGATGACCTGCATGCGGTGTTCTCGCATCTATTGCAGACCAAAAAGCCAGGGCGTTCGAGCGCCAAGCTCTGATCGGATACCGCGTCGCTGCCATCGCTGGCAAGTCAGGCTCCCACAGGATTTGCGGTGACCTGCAAATCTGCTGATCACCACAGACCCTGTGGGAGCTGGCTTGTCAGCGATGACAATCTGACAGACAACAAAAATCCCCCGGGGCTGAACGCCACCGGGGGATTTTTTTGTGCTTGAAAAACCTACCGCTGATGTACCAGCGCACCCGCCGCGTAAGTCTGCGCCACGGTGCGGTCGTCGCCCAACGTCATCAACACAAACAACGATTCCGCAATATGCTTCGACTGCTTCAGGCGATAGCTCAGCAACGGCGTGGCGTTGTAATCCAGCACCACGAAGTCCGCATCGCTGCCCACTTGCAGGTTGCCGATCTTGTCTTCCAGACGCAAGGCACGAGCGCCGCCGAGGGTGGCCAGATACAGCGATTTGAATGGGCTCAGGCGCGCGCCTTGCAGTTGCATCACTTTGTAGGCTTCGTTCAGCGTTTGCAGCAGCGAGAAACTGGTGCCGCCGCCAATATCAGTACCCAAACCGACGTTCAGTTTGTGCTTCTCGGCCATCGGCAGATTGAACAAACCACTGCCCAAAAAGAGGTTCGACGTCGGGCAAAACGAAATGGCCGAACCGGTTTCCGCCAGACGCGCACACTCTTCATCGCAAAGATGCACGCCGTGAGCGAACACCGAGCGCTCGCCGAGCAGTTTGTAGTGGTCGTAAACGTCCAGATAGCCTTTGCGCTCCGGGAACAGTTCCTTGACCCACTCGATTTCCTTGAGGTTCTCGCTGATGTGGGTCTGCATATACAGATCCGGGTATTCGCTGAGCAACTGGCCGGCGAGGGTGAGTTGTTCCGGGGTGCTGGTCGGCGCGAAACGCGGGGTGACCGCGTAGTGCAGGCGGCCCTTGCCGTGCCAGCGCTCGATCAGTGCCTTGCTTTCGACGTAGCTGGATTCGGCGGTGTCGGTCAGGTAATCCGGCGCGTTGCGATCCATCATCACCTTGCCGGCGATCATCCGCAGGTCGAGCTTTTCAGCCACTTCGAAGAACGAATTCACCGACTGTGGATGCACGCTGCCGAACACCAGCGCAGTGGTGGTGCCGTTGCGCAGCAGTTCCTTGACGAAAATATCGGCGACTTTGTCGGCGTGGTCTTTGTCGCCGAACTGGCTCTCGCACGGGAACGTGTAGGTGTTCAGCCAGTCGAGCAGTTGTTCGCCGTAGGCTCCGACCATGCCGGTTTGCGGTAAATGGATATGGGTATCGATGAAGCCCGGCGTGATCAGGGCGTCTTGATAGTGGGTGATCTCGATGTCAACCGGCAGGGTCGGCAGCAGGTCGCTGGCGTGGCCGACGGCGCTGATCTTGCCTTCGTCGACCACCAATAGACCGTCCTCGAAATACTCATAGGAGGCTTCGATGCCGACTTCGGCAGGGTCGGCGATGCTGTGCAGAATGGCGGCGCGGTAGGCTTTACGAGTCAGAGGCATGGTCATTCTCTAAATGATGAGCGTGTCAGTTCGACGCTTTGAGTTTGGCGGCCTGACTGCGGCGTGAAACGGGCAGCAGTTTGGCAATCGGTTCGGCGCTGGCGGTGTGCGCGCCGAAATTGGCGTTATAGGTGGCGATGATTTCGCCGGCGATGGAGATGGCGATTTCCACAGGCAACTTGCCTTTGACTTCGCCGATGCCCATCGGGCAGCGCATGCGTTGCACGACGCTAGGATCGAATCCACGGTCACGCAGACGATGTTCGAATTTCACCCGTTTGGTCTTCGAACCGATCAGGCCGAAGTAGGCGAAGTCGTTGCGTTTCAGAATGGCGGCAGTCAGCTCCAGATCGAGCTGATGGTTATGGGTCATGACGATGCAGTAACTGCCGGCTGGCAAATCGTCGATTTCGTCCACCGGTTCTTCGGAAACGATTTTGCGCACGCCGTGGGGGATCTGCTCGGGGAATTCGTCGTTCCGCGAATCGATCCAGCGCACCCGGCAGGGCAAACCGGCGAGCAGCGGCACCAGCGCGCGGCCGACGTGGCCGGCACCGAACACGGCAATCTGCGCCTGCACCTGGCCCATCGGTTCGAACAGCAACACTGTCGCGCCGCCGCAGCACTGGCCGAGGCTGGCGCCGAGGCTGAAGCGTTCCAGATGAGTGTCCTGTTTACCGCTGGCGAGCATGTCGCGGGCGATCTGCATCGCCTTGTATTCCAGGTGTCCGCCACCGATGGTGTCGAAGCTGCGCTGGGCGCTGATGACCATCTTCGAGCCGGCATTGCGCGGCGTCGACCCCAGTTCTTCGATGATCGTCACCAGAACGCAGGGTTCGCCCTGGTTCTGCAGGTCGGCGAGCGCATCGATCCAGTTGTACATGTTTCACCTCGACATCTTTGTTGTCTGTCGGACCGCTATCGCTGGCAAGCCAGCTGCCACAGGGTTTTGTGGTGCCCCGGGATTCGGATTCCACGCGAACCCTGTGGGAGCTGGCTTGCCAGCGATAGCCGCGCCACGGTCTAAAGCGGAGCCAACTCGGTTTCAGCCGCAACCGCTTTCACAGCCTTCAACTGCCGCATCTGCTCACACCCCCACAACACCCGCTCCGGGGTCGCCGGCGCATCGATCTGCGGCTGATGCTTGTAGTCACCGAGGCTCGCCACCGCATCCTTGATCGCGCACCAGGACGCGATACCGAGCATGAACGGCGGCTCGCCGACAGCCTTGGAATGGAACACGGTGTCTTCCGGATTTTTGCGGTTCTCCACCAGCTTCACCCTCAAGTCCAGCGGCATGTCCGCCACGGCCGGGATCTTGTAGCTGGCCGGGCCGTTGGTCATCAGCTTGCCTTTGTTGTTCCAGACCAGTTCTTCCATGGTCAGCCAACCCATGCCCTGAATAAAACCGCCCTCGACCTGACCGATGTCGATGGCCGGGTTCAGCGAGGCGCCGACGTCGTGGAGGATGTCGGTGCGCAGCATCTTGTACTCGCCGGTGAGGGTGTCGACGATCACTTCGCAGCACGCCGCACCAAAGGCGAAATAGTAGAACGGACGGCCACGGGCCTGGCTGCGGTCGTAATAAATTTTCGGCGTCTTGTAGAACCCGGTGCTCGACAGCGACACCTGATTGAAATACGCCTGCTGGATCAGCGCTTCAAAGGTCATGATGTGTTCACGAACGCGCACATGACCGTTGTGGAATTCGACGTCTTCTTCGCTGACCTTGTACTGGCGCGCAGCGAATTCGACGAGACGTTGCTTGATGGTTTGCGCTGCGTTCTGCGCCGCCTTGCCGTTCAGGTCGGCGCCGCTGGATGCCGCTGTCGGCGAGGTGTTCGGCACTTTGTCGGTGTTGGTCGCGGTGATCTGCACACGGTCCATTTCAACCTGGAACACTTCGGCCACGACCTGCGCGACTTTGGTGTTCAGACCCTGGCCCATTTCGGTGCCGCCGTGGTTCAAGTGAATGCTGCCGTCGGTGTAGATGTGGATCAGCGCACCGGCCTGGTTGAGGAAACTGGCGGTGAAGGAAATGCCGAATTTCACCGGGGTCAGTGCCAGGCCTTTTTTCAGGATCGGGCTATTGGCGTTGTAGCGGCGGATCGCTTCACGGCGCTCGGCGTACTGGCTGCTTTCTTCGAGTTCGGCAGTCATCTCTTCGAGCATGTTGTGCTCGACGGTCTGGTAGTAGTGGGTGACGTTGCGCTCGGTCTTGCCGTAATAATTGGCCTTGCGCACGGCAAGCGGATCGAGGTTGAGGTGACGGGCAATGGCGTCCATCACTTCCTCAATCGCCACCATCCCTTGCGGGCCGCCGAAACCACGGTACGCGGTGTTCGACGCGGTGTTGGTCTTGCAGCGGTGACCGTTGATGGTCGCGTCGCCCAAGTAATACGAGTTGTCCGAGTGGAACATCGCCCGGTCGACGATGGACGCCGACAGATCCGGCGAGCAGCCGCAGTTGCCGGCCAGATCCATGTTGATCCCGTGCAGGCGACCGGTGCTGTCGAAGCCGACGTCGTACTCGACGTAGAACGGGTGACGCTTGCCGGTCATCAGCATGTCTTCGACGCGCGGCAGGCGCATTTTGGTCGGCTGGCCGGTGAGGTGCGCGACCACCGCGCACAGGCACGCCGGGCTGGCGGCCTGGGTTTCCTTGCCACCAAAGCCACCGCCCATGCGGCGCATGTCGACGACGATTTTGTTCATCGAAACGTCGAGCACTTCGGCGACCAGTTTCTGCACTTCGGTCGGGTTCTGCGTCGAGCAGTAGACGATCATGCCGCCGTCTTCCGTCGGCATTACCGAGGAAATCTGGGTTTCGAGATAAAAGTGTTCCTGGCCGCCGATATGCAGCGTGCCTTGAATGCGATGCTCGGCGGTGGCCAGTGCGCCGGCCGAATCGCCGCGCTGGTGGGTGTGGCTGTCGAGGACGAAGTGACGCTTGCGCAAGGCTTCGACCACGTCGAGCACCGGCTCAAGGTCTTCGTATTCGATGATCGCCGCCATCGCCGCTTTGCGCGCTGTTTCCAGATCCTTCGCCGCGACGGCGAGTACCGGTTGACCGACGAACTGCACGTCATCGATCGCCAGCAACGGATCGCCCGGCATCAACGGGCCGATGTCCTTCAGGCCCGGCACGTCTTCGTGGGTGATGGCGATGCGCACGCCTTCGAAGGCGTAGCAGGGCTTGGTGTCGATGCTGATGATTCTGGCGTGGGCGCGATCCGACAGGCGTGCGTAAAGGTGCAACTGGTTCGGGAATTCGAGGCGGTCGTCGATGTACTGCGCTTCACCGGACACATGCTTGGCGGCGCTGTCGTGCTTGACGCTGCGGCCGACGCCGCTGGTCAGGTCGGCGGCGAACAGTTCAGCCAATTCAGCTTGAGTCTTCTCTACGGCGTGATGGTTAGACATAAGCGGTCACCCGAGTCTCGATGTGCGGTGTTTGCAGTTCGATGAAGTATTTGCGCAGTAGGTTCTGCGCGCCGAGCAGGCGATATTCCTTGCTGGCGCGAAAATCCGAGAGCGGCGTGAAATCTTCGGCCAGTGCAGCGCAAGCACGTTCGACCACGGCGCCGGTGAACGGCGCGCCGATCAGCACGGCTTCGCAATGGGCGGCGCGTTTCGGGATGGCAGCCATGCCGCCAAAGGCAAGGCGAGCGTCGGTGATCACGCCGTTTTCAATGCGCAGGTTGAACGCGGCGCAGACGGCGGAGATGTCGTCGTCCAGACGTTTCGACACTTTATAGGCGCGGAACAACTGCTCGGCGCTGGCGCGCGGCACGATGATCTTCTCGATGAATTCGCTTTCCTGGCGCGCGGTGACTTTGTAATCGATGAAGTAATCGTCGAGGTTCAAGGTGCGCCGGGTTTCACCTTTGCACAGCACGACTTGCGCGCCGAGGGCGATCAGCAGCGGTGGCGAGTCACCGATGGGCGAGGCATTACCGATGTTGCCGCCGAGGGTGCCCTGATTGCGGATTTGCAGGGACGCGAAGCGGTGCAGCAGTTCGCCGAAATCCGGGTACTCGTTGTTCAGCGCTTCATAGCAGTCGGAGAGGGCGGCAGCGGCGCCGATTTCGATGCGGTCGTCGAAAGTCTCGATGCGCTTCATTTCGGCGACGTTGCCGACGTAGATCATCACCGGCAAGGTGCGGTGGAACTGCGTGACTTCCAGCGCCAGATCCGTACCGCCGGCGAGCAGCCGCGCCTGGGGATAAGAATCGTAGAGGTCGGCCAGATCGGCCACGGTCAGCGGCACCAGGCAACGTTTGTCGCCGCTGTTCAGCTCGCCGATGTCGCTCGGGGCGATGGCTTTGAGGCGGGCGATGGTGTCGGCTTCGCGGGCATCGAACTGATCCGGCTGCTTGGCGCAGCAGGATTGCTCGGCCGCCGCCAGAATCGGTCGGTAGCCGGTGCAGCGGCAGAGGTTGCCCGCCAGTGCTTCATGCGCCTTGGCATGATCCGGTGCGTCGCTGTTCTTTTGCAGTGCGAACAGCGACATCACGAAGCCGGGGGTGCAGAAGCCGCACTGCGAACCGTGGCACTCGACCATGGCTTTCTGCACGCTGTGCAATTCGCCCTTGTGCTTGAGGTCTTCAACGCTGATCAATTGTTTGCCGTGCAGCGACGAAACAAAGGTCAGGCAGGAGTTGAGGCTGCGATAGCGAATGTGCTCGCGACCATCGTCATCCGTTTGCAACTCGCCGACCACCACGGTGCAGGCGCCGCAGTCACCGCTGGCGCAGCCTTCCTTGGTGCCGGATTTGCCCACGTGTTCACGCAGGTAATTCAGCACGGTCAGGTTCGGGTCCAGGGCGTGCTCGCTACGGAGTTCCTGGTTTAGTAAAAACTGGATCACGGATGACCTCGCAGACTCATTATTGTTGTTAACCGACGTGAACCGAATTTAGCAGCTCTGACTTTTCGGTCAATGATTTTCTGACTTAAAGGTCAAGAAAATAACATTTGTCGGTCAACGACCGTTGTATTCAGTATTGACCCTCATTGAGTCATGCGCTTTTTTGCGGGAATCGTGCCAAAAACCGCTGTGTGGGCACTCCGCCATGACCGCGCATTGCGCTACACTGCGCCGCTTGTACAAATCGATGAGTTTGAAGGACAACCATGACGTTCAAGGCGCCGGACAGCCTCGCCGAGCAAATCGCTCACCACCTCGCCGAACGCATCATTCGCGGCGAAATGAAGCCGGGAGAGCGCATCCAGGAACAAAAGGTCACGCTGGCGCTGAACGTCAGTCGCGGTTCCGTACGCGAAGCCTTGCTGATCCTTGAGCGTCGACACCTGATCGCGATCCTGCCGCGACGTGGCGCACACGTCACCGAACTCACCGCGCACAAGGTACAAAGCCTGTGCACGCTGATGAGCGAGCTGTACATCCTGCTCGGCAACTCGGTGGCCAACGGCTGGAAAGTCCAGTCCGACATGGCGCCGTTCGTGCAGATCCAGCAACGTCTGACTGCCAGTTACGAACGCCAGGACATCCGCACCTTCGTCGACGACAGCTTTAATGTGATGCGCGCTGCGTATCCGTTCGCGAACAACCCATACCTGCAAGAAACCGTCGAAAACCTGCAACCGGCCATGAGCCGCGCTTATTTCCTCGCCCTCGACCAGCGCAAGGCCGAGATGAGCGAATTCCTCGACCTGTTCGAGCGCTTGCTGGCCGCCGTGCTTGCCCGCGACTTGCCGCAGATCCGCATCGTGCTGACGGCTTACGCCCAGCGCAGTTGCGATCTGGTGGTGTCTGCCCTGACGGTTGCCTAAGCGTGCGGCTCAAGTGCATCAAACTGGCGGGATTCAAATCCTTTGTCGACCCGACCACGGTGAACTTCCCCAGTAATATGGCGGCGGTCGTCGGGCCGAACGGTTGCGGCAAGTCGAACATCATCGACGCCGTGCGCTGGGTGATGGGCGAAAGTTCGGCGAAAAACCTGCGTGGCGAATCGATGACCGACGTCATCTTCAACGGTTCGACCAGCCGCAAACCGGTAAGCCAGGCGAGCATCGAGCTGGTGTTCGACAACTCCGACGGCACCTTGCTCGGCGAATACGCGGCCTACGCGGAAATTTCCATTCGCCGTAAAGTCACCCGCGACAGCCAGACGACGTATTACCTCAACGGCACCAAATGCCGTCGTCGTGACATCACCGACATCTTCCTCGGCACCGGCCTTGGCCCGCGCAGTTACTCGATCATCGAGCAGGGGATGATCTCCAAACTGATCGAGTCCAAGCCCGAAGACTTGCGCAACTTTATTGAAGAAGCGGCGGGGATTTCCAAATACAAAGAGCGTCGGCGCGAGACCGAGAATCGTATTCGTCGTACCCACGAAAACCTTGCCCGCCTGACCGACCTGCGCGAAGAGCTCGAACGCCAGCTCGAACGCTTGCACCGCCAGGCCGAAGCGGCGAAGAAATACCAGGAATTCAAAGCCGAGGAGCGCCAGTTCAAGGCGCAACTGTCCGCGCTGCGCTGGCAGGATCTGAACGATCAGGTCGGCCAGCGCGAAGCCGTCATCGGCAATCAGGAAATCAGCTTCGAAGCGCTGGTGGCCGAGCAACGCAACGCCGACGCCGCCATCGAACGCCTGCGCGACGGGCACCACGACCTGTCGGAACGCTTCAATCTGGTGCAGGGGCGTTTTTATTCGGTCGGCGGCGACATTGCCCGGGTCGAGCAGAGCATTCAGCACGGCCAGCAGCGCTTGCGCCAGTTGCAGGATGACTTGAAAGAAGCCGAGCGTGCGCGTCTGGAAACCGAATCTCACCTCGGCCACGACCGCACGCTGTTGCTGACCCTTGGTGAAGAACTGGATCTGCTCACCCCCGAGCAGGAAATCACCAGCGCCGCCGCCGAAGAAGCCGCAGCCGCGCTGGAAGAATCCGAAACCATGATGCATGGCTGGCAGGAGCAGTGGGACACGTTCAACCTGACCGCCGCCGAGCCTCGTCGCCAATCCGAGGTGCAGCAATCGCGCATCCAGCAGCTGGAAACCAGCATGGAGCGTCTCGCCGACCGGCAGAAACGTCTTGGCGAAGAGCGCGCTTTGCTCTCGGCCGACCCGGAAGACGCGGCGATCATGGAACTCAGTGAACAACTCGCCGAGTCTGAAGCGACGCTCGAAGATTTGCAGGTCAGCGAAGAAGCCCAGGTCGAAAAGCTTGAGCAACTGCGTCTG
Organism: Pseudomonas syringae; assembly: GCF_021605415.1. Lineage (GTDB taxonomy): Bacteria > Pseudomonadota > Gammaproteobacteria > Pseudomonadales > Pseudomonadaceae > Aquipseudomonas > Aquipseudomonas syringae_S. The sequence continues at coordinate 155,796 of NZ_WKEQ01000003.1, read as the reverse complement.
GAGTTGCAGCAGGCATTGACCGCGCAACAGCAGGCACAAGGCGATTTGCAGCGGCTCAATGGTCGGTTGGCGTCATTGGAGGCGTTGCAACAAGCGGCACTCGATCCGGGCACCGGCACCGCCGAATGGCTGCGCGAGCAACATCTCGCCGAACGCCCGCGACTGGCCGAAGGCCTGAAGGTCGAGGCGGGTTGGGAGCTGGCGGTGGAAACCGTGCTCGGCGCCGACCTGCAAGCGGTACTGGTGGATGATTTTGAGGGCTTCGATCTGTCCGGTTTCGAGCAGGGCGATTTGCGTTTGCTCAGCCCGGCCAGCGACGGCGCACGGGTGCCCGGCAGCTTGCTCGACAAGGTCGAGGCGCAGATCGATCTGGCGCCGTGGCTCGGTCAGGTCAAACCGGTCGACAGCCTTGAGCAGGCGCTGGCCTTGCGCGGTCAATTGAGCGCCGGGCAAAGTCTGATCAGTCGCGATGGCTACTGGGTCGGTCGGCACTTTTTGCGGGTGCGCCGTGCCAGCGAAGCCGAAAGCGGTGTGCTGGCGCGCGGGCAGGAAATCCACAATCTGCAACTGGAGCGCGAAGAACGCGAAGCCACGGTCGAGACCATGGAAACCCGTTTGCAGACCCTGCGTGCGCAACAGCGTCAGCAGGAAAACGGTCGCGAACATCTGCGTCGATTGCTGCAAGACGAAGCCCGTCAGCAAGGCGAATTGAAAGCCCAGTTGTCCGCCGGCAAAGCCAAGGCTGAACAACTGACCTTGCGCCGTACCCGTCTCGACGAAGAACTTGTCGAACTCGGCGAACAGCGTGCACTGGAACACGAAAACATCGGCGAAGCGCGCCTGCAATTGCAGGAAGCGCTCGATGCGATGGCGCTGGATACCGAGCAGCGCGAATTGCTTCTGGCCCAGCGCGACAGTCTGCGCGAGCGGCTTGACCGGGTGCGTCAGGAAGCGCGCCAGCATAAGGATCACGCTCATCAGTTGGCGGTGCGCCTTGGCTCGTTGCGCGCCCAGCACGACTCGACGCGTCAGGCACTGGAACGTCTGGAAATGCAGGCCGAGCGCCTGACCGAGAAACGCGAACAACTGAGCCTGAACCTGGAAGAGGGCGAGGCGCCGCTGGAAGAGTTGCGTCTTAAACTCGAAGAGTTGCTCGATAAGCGCATGAGCGTCGACGAAGAGCTCAAGACCGCGCAAATCGCTTTGGAAGACGCCGACCGCGAACTGCGCGAAGCGGAAAAACGCCGCACCCAGGCCGAACAGCAATCGCAATTGATCCGTGGTCAACTCGAACAGCAGCGCATGGAATGGCAAGCCCTGACCGTGCGCCGCAAGGCGTTGCAGGATCAATTGCTTGAGGACGGCTACGACTTGCACGGCGTGCTCGGCACATTGACTGCAGAAGCGAGTGAACGCGAAGCCGAGGAAGAACTCGAACGTATCGCTGCGCGGATTCAACGCCTTGGCGCAATCAACCTCGCGGCCATCGATGAATACCAGCAACAATCGGAGCGTAAACGTTATCTGGATGCACAGAACGACGATCTGGTGGAGGCGCTGGAGACGCTCGAGAACGTGATCCGCAAAATCGACAAGGAAACGCGCAATCGCTTCAAAGACACCTTTGATCAGATCAACGGTGGTTTACAGGCACTATTTCCAAAAGTTTTCGGTGGAGGCCGGGCGTATTTGGAACTGACGGGCGAAGATCTACTCGATACAGGGGTAACGATCATGGCGCAGCCACCCGGGAAGAAGAACAGCACCATCCATTTGCTCTCCGGCGGCGAAAAAGCCCTGACCGCATTGGCCCTGGTTTTTGCGATCTTCAAATTGAATCCGGCGCCGTTCTGCATGCTCGACGAGGTTGACGCACCGCTGGATGACGCTAACGTTGGACGCTACGCACGCTTGGTCAAAGAGATGTCGCAGACTGTGCAGTTCATCTACATCACCCACAACAAGATCGCCATGGAAATGGCCGATCAGCTGATGGGGGTGACGATGCATGAACCGGGTTGTTCGCGTCTGGTGGCCGTGGATGTCGAGGAGGCGATGGCGATGGTGGACGCCTAGCGGCGCAGCAGCGAGCGATAAGCTACGAGCTGCAAGAAAACAGCTTGCCGCTTGTCGCTTCAAGCCTGTAGCTGCGAAGCCTCCATCGTGCTAGTTTAATGTCAATTTTTCGTATACGTGGGCAAAACGCCTGTCAGAACATAGAGTTGGCGCCACGTTTTAAAGCGGTTTACACAATGTAAACCCCTTATTTTTCAGCATTTTTTATAGAGGCACGGGATTACATGGAAATCGGTCTGCGCGAGTGGCTGATCGTCATCGGCATTATTGTCATTGCCGGTATTCTTTTCGATGGCTGGCGCCGTATGCGCGGCGGCAAGGGAAAACTGAAATTCCGTCTTGATCGAAGTCTGTCCAATCTGCCGGACGAGGACACCAGCGCCGAGCTGTTGGGCCCGGCCCGCGTGCTGGACAAGGACGATCACAAGGAACCGCAACTGGACGAGCATGACTTGCCGTCGGTCAGCATGTCTTCCCGCGAAGCGCGCGAGCCTCGTGAGTCCGGTTCCAAGCGCGGCAAGCGCAGCAACGCAGGTCCCGCGCAAGGTGACTTGAATCTCGACCTGGATCAGGACAACGGCCCAAGCTTCAACAGCCGTGATGATTTCGCTGCAGATACCAAGGTTTCGCCTGCGGCCAGCGAAAAAGAGCAGGCTCAGGCCGAAGAAGTGTTGGTGATCAGCGTGATCTGCCGCGATGCCGCTGGTTTCAAAGGTCCTGCGTTATTGCAGAACATTCTGGAAAGCGGTCTGCGTTTTGGCGAGATGGACATTTTCCACCGTCACGAAAGCATGGCCGGTAACGGCGAGGTGCTGTTCTCCATGGCCAACGCTGTGAAGCCGGGTATTTTTGATCTGGACGACATTGATCACTTCAGCACGCCGGCGGTGAGCTTCTTCCTCGGCCTGCCAGGTCCGCGGCATCCGAAGCAGGCTTTTGACGTGATGGTGGCGGCGGCACGCAAGCTGTCCCAGGAACTGAACGGTGAATTGAAAGATGACCAGCGCAGCGTCCTGACCGCGCAGACCATTGAGCACTACCGTCAGCGCATCGTTGAATTCGAACGCCGCGCCCTGACCCAGAAGCGCTGAACCCGTAGGAGCCGAGCTTGCTCGCGATGCGATCTCAAAAATGCTATCGCGAGAAAGCTCGGCTCCTACAATGATTTAGAGATAGAGCAGCCTAGGCTGCTCTTTTTGCTTTATGAGAGAACACCCATGACCGCCGCCAAAACCCGCATTCATGAATTGCGCGCTGAGCTGGATCAGCACAATTACCGTTATCACGTCCTTGACGAGCCGAGCATCCCGGACGCCGAGTACGACCGGTTGTTCCACGAACTCAAGGCACTGGAAGCGGCCAATCCTGAGCTGATCACCAGCGACTCGCCGACCCAGCGTGTCGGCAGCGTAGCGCTGACGGCGTTCACCCAGGTGCGTCACGAAATTCCGATGCTGAGCCTCGGCAACGCCTTCGAAGAAAACGACATGCGCGAGTTCGACCGTCGGGTGAGCGAAGGTCTGGATCGACCGGTCGGCGACCTGTTCAGTGACGGCGAGGCGGTGGAATACAGTTGCGAGCCGAAGCTCGATGGCCTGGCGGTCAGCCTGCTTTATCTGGACGGCATACTCGTGCGCGGCGCCACGCGTGGCGACGGCACCACCGGCGAAGACATCAGCGTCAATGTGCGGACAGTACGCAACATTCCGCTCAAGTTGCACGGCGAAGGCTGGCCGGCCACCCTGGAAGTGCGCGGCGAAGTGTTCATGTCCAAGGCCGGTTTCGAGCGCCTGAATGCCTCACAACTGGAACTCGGTGGCAAAACCTTCGCCAACCCGCGCAACGCCGCTGCCGGCAGCTTGCGTCAGCTCGACTCCAAAATCACCGCCAACCGTCCGCTGGAATTCTGCTGCTACGGCATCGGCCAGGTGTCCCACGACATCGCCGATACCCATATCGGCAATCTCAAGCAGCTCCAGGCTTGGGGCATGCCGATCAGCCACGAATTGAAACTCGCCAAAGGCATCGGCGAGTGCCTGGATTACTATCGCGACATCGGCGAACGCCGCAATTCGCTGCCCTACGAAATTGACGGCGTGGTGTTCAAGGTCAACAGCATTGCCGACCAGCGCGAACTGGGCTTCCGCGCCCGCGAGCCGCGCTGGGCGATCGCACACAAATTCCCCGCCATGGAAGAGCTCACCGAGTTGCTCGACGTGGAATTCCAGGTCGGTCGAACCGGCGCCGTTACGCCAGTGGCGCGGCTAAAACCGGTGAAAGTCGCCGGCGTCACCGTGGCCAACGCCACGCTGCACAACATGGACGAAGTGGCGCGTCTGGGCCTGATGATCGGCGACACTGTGATCATCCGTCGCGCTGGCGATGTGATCCCGCAAGTGGTGCAAGTGGTCACCGAGCGCCGTCCTGAAGATGCGCGGCCCGTGCAGATTCCGGAAAGCTGTCCGGTCTGCGGCTCGCATGTCGAGCGCACGCAACTGGTCAAGCGCAGCAAGGGGCGCGAGACCATCAGCGAAGGCGCGGTGTATCGCTGCGTCGGGCGTCTGGCGTGTGGTGCGCAGTTGAAGCAGGCAATCATTCACTTCGTTTCCCGTCGTGCGATGGACATCGAAGGCCTGGGCGACAAAAGCGTCGAGCAACTGGTCGATGAAGGCCTGGTGAGTTCTCCGGCGGATCTGTACGCGCTGAAGTTCGATGACATTGTCGATCTGGAAGGTTTTGCTGAGGTGTCGAGCAACAAGCTGCTGGCGGCGATTGCCGACAGCAAAAAGCCGAGTCTGGCGCGCTTTATCTATGCCCTCGGCATTCCTGACGTCGGCGAGGAGACGGCCAAGGTGTTGGCGCGCTCGCTCGGTTCGCTGGAGCGCGTTCAGCAGGCGCTGCCGCAAGTGTTGACCTACCTGCCGGACGTCGGGCTGGAAGTGGCGCATGAGATTCACAGCTTCTTTGAGGATGCGCATAACCAGCAGGTGATCACCGAGCTGCTCGGCCATGGGCTGGAGATTCAGGATCAGGGCGATCTGGGCGCCGAGTTTGCTGCCAGCACCACGTTGGGCGGGTTCCTCGACAAGCTGCACATTCCTTCGGTCGGTCCGGGCGGGGCGCAGAAGCTGGCAGACAAGTTCGGTTCGCTGGAAGGCGTCATGAATGCCGACTGGCTGGACATGCGCCAGGCATTGCCGGAGAAACAGGCCACATCGGTTCGCGAGTTTTTTGCCGTACCGGAGCATCGCCAGCTCGCCGAAAATGCCGAAAGGCAACTGCGTGACTTCGGCATGCACTGGCAGAGCGAGAAAAAAGTCGTCGAAGGTCTGCCGCTGTCCGGCGAAACCTGGGTGCTGACCGGCAAGGTCGAACTGATGAGCCGGGACGTCGCCAAAGATCATCTGGAAAGCCTGGGCGCCAAAGTGGCCGGGTCGGTGTCGGCCAAGACCCATTGCGTGGTCGCCGGGCCCGGCGCCGGTTCGAAGCTGACCAAGGCCAATGAGCTGGGCGTGAAGGTCATGGACGAAGAGGCGTTTATCGAATTCCTCAAGGGGCACGGCGTTTCTGTTCAATAAGACTTTTGATTTATCCCAAGCGAAGCGCGGGAACGATGTTGTGGTCAGGATGATCTAGTCTTGGCCAGTCCCAAAGAGAGGTCGCCATGTACCGCTTCTTCGAGCAACTCAGTTCTCGCATCGTCGCGCCGTTCATGGGCGAATCCTCGCGCAACAGCAAAGTCTGGCCGTGCCGCTGCGGTCAGTCGTTGTTCTTCCGCAACAGCCAGTGCCTGGCCTGCAGCGCGGCGCTCGGCTATCAACCCGAACAAAGTCGCCTGACCTCCCTGCAACCGGGCGCGGAAGAGGGCACGTGGACGCTCGATGCCGATCCCGACGCCGGGCTCTTTCGCCGCTGCGCCAACCTGGATTCCCCCGCCGCCTGTAACTGGCTGTTGCCGGCCAACGCTCACGACAGCCTATGCATGGCGTGCAGCCTGAATCGCACCATCCCCGACCTGTCCGATCCGCATAACCCCGAACGCTGGCGCAAAGTGGAAGTCGCCAAGCGTCGTCTGGTGGCGCAACTGGTCAGCCTCGGCTTGTCGGTGATTCCGAAAACCGTCGACGAAGACACCGGGCTGGCCTTCGACTTCATCGGCGTCGATCTGGAAGGCAATGCACCCATGACCGGCCACGCCAACGGCCTGATCACCCTCGACATCAAAGAAGCCGATGACGCCCACCGGGAAAGCGTGCGCGCGCAGATGCATGAGCCCTATCGCACGCTGCTCGGGCATTTTCGCCACGAGGTCGGCCACTATTACTGGGATCGGCTGATCGCCAATGGGCCGTGGCTCGGCGCATTCCGCAATCTATTCGGCGACGAACGCGCGAGTTATGCCGAGGCGCTGGATCGGCATTACCAACAAGGTGCCCCGGCAGACTGGCAGCAACATTTCGTCAGTGCCTACGCGACCATGCACCCATGGGAAGACTGGGCGGAAACCTGGGCGCATTACCTGCACATGATGGACGCGGTGGACACCGCACTGGGCTTTGGCATGAGTGCCCGTGAAATGGATTTCGACTATCAGCCGTTTCCGTCGAGCACCCTCTACGACCCGGAGCATCCCGGTGGGGCGGCTTTCTTGTCATTCGTCAATGCATGGATCGAACTGGCCGGCATGCTCAACGAACTGTCCCGCAGCATGGGCCAACCGGATTTCTACCCGTTCATCCTGCCACCAGCCGCCATCGCCAAACTGCACTTCATCCATCTGGTGATCCAGCAAGCCGGCGGCAAGGCGGACGAGGTGCTGACCCTTTAGGCGATGCCGCAAGCTGCGATCTTTTTCAGCGCACCGCATGTCCTTGAAGCCGTTCATATTTTTAATCTGAAGCGAACGGTTGTAACTTCGTCTCAGACAGGTACAATGGCGCGGCTCGCCGACAGGCAAGCGTCGTTATGGTGACTCCATCGGTCCCCCCGCAACGATTACCTGTGAACCTGGTCAGAGCCGGAAGGCAGCAGCCACAGCGGGAACATTGTGTGCCGGGGTGTGGCTGGTGGGGTCGCCACCTTAACGAACCGAACCGCATGGGTATCGCCCAGTTGCGGTTTTTTTGTGCCTGGGATTTGGCGAATGACATGAAACTGGCTGTAAACGACGTCCCTTGTAGGCGCCGGGCTATGGGGTGTTTTCCGTATGGCCGGTGTAAAGCCGGATGATTTCATCAATCTCCCCCGACATTTTCATCCGCAACAGCGTGCGCAAAATCCGCTGCACCGGTACTTTCGGGTCATTTCTCACGTAGCAGCCGACGTTCTGTTCCTGCAAAACGGCCACGCCTTGCAACTGCTGCTCAGGTAACAGTCGTTGATTGAACCAGTCCAGCGTCCATTGATTGCTGACGGCAAAGCGATATCGCCCGGCCAGGAGTTTTGCCAGCACTTGTTCCTGATTGCGCGCGTCTTCACGCCGCAGTCGGTCGGCATCGAACAGCGGTTGCAGGGTCGGGTAGCTGTAACCGAGCACGGTGCCGATGGATTGTTGGGGCAGCCTGGCGGGGTCGACGTTTTTTTGCGGATTTTGGCGGCTGACGAGTAGGTCGCGCTGAAAAAACACCGGAATGCTCCAGATGTAGTCGCCGGACTGGTTCGGCAACCATGACTGCGCGGCATAGCAGCGCACGTCGACTTCGCCGTGTTCCATGGCGGGTTGCACACGGGCGCGGGGCAGGGGGTGAAATTGCGCCGGTGCGCCGACCTGGGTCGCGAGGCTGAGCATCATGTCGTGGAGGATGCCCTGGGTCGGTCGGCCGCGCTCGTATTGCACCAACGGCATGGCCCAACTGTCGGTCATGGCAAAGCGCAGCGGTGGCTCGGATGCCAATGCGCTGAGGCTGATCGCCAATGATGTCCCCAAGGCCAAACGCATAAATGCTCCGGTAATCCCTGATCCCGAGCCAATAAAAGCCCCCGCTCATGCAGCTTAGCCAGATTAGGCGAGGACATCGGATGCAATTTTGCCGTTGCTCCGCTAGCATTAGCCGCTTCTGCTTTCCAGTGGCGACGGTTTTCGATGAGTTATCAGGTTCTTGCACGTAAATGGCGTCCGCGCTCGTTCCGCGAAATGGTCGGCCAGACCCATGTGCTCAAGGCTCTGATCAATGCCTTGGACAGCCAGCGGCTGCACCATGCCTACCTGTTCACCGGTACGCGCGGGGTCGGTAAAACGACCATTGCACGGATCATTGCCAAATGCCTGAACTGTGAGACAGGTATCACTTCAAGCCCGTGCGGCGAGTGTTCGGTGTGCCGCGAGATTGACGAGGGACGCTTTGTCGACCTGATCGAAATCGACGCCGCCAGTCGCACCAAGGTCGAAGACACCCGCGAACTGCTTGATAACGTGCAATACGCCCCGAGCCGTGGGCGCTTCAAGGTCTACCTGATCGACGAAGTGCACATGCTGTCCAGCCATTCTTTCAATGCGCTGTTGAAAACTCTCGAAGAACCGCCGCCCTACGTCAAATTCATTCTGGCGACCACTGACCCGCAGAAACTTCCGGCAACGATTTTGTCGCGCTGCCTGCAGTTCTCGCTGAAGAACATGACCCCGGAGCGGGTGGTCGAGCATTTGACCCACGTTCTCGGCGTCGAGAACGTGCCGTTCGAAGACGACGCACTGTGGTTGCTCGGCCGCGCTGCCGACGGTTCGATGCGTGATGCCATGAGCCTGACCGATCAGGCCATCGCCTTCGGTGAAGGCAAGGTCATGGCCGCCGACGTGCGGGCGATGCTTGGCACCCTCGATCACGGTCAGGTGTTTGACGTGCTGCACGCGCTGATCGAAGGCGACGCCAAGGCATTGCTTGAAGCAGTGCGTCATCTGGCCGAACAAGGCCCGGACTGGAACGGCGTACTCTCGGAAATCCTCAACGTGCTGCACCGTGTCGCTATCGCTCAGGCCTTGCCGGACGGTGTCGACAATGGCCATGGCGACCGTGATCGGGTGCTGGCGCTGGCCCAAGCGTTGCCGGCGGAGGATGTGCAGTTCTATTACCAGATGGGCCTGATCGGGCGCCGCGATTTGCCGCTGGCACCGGATCCCCGGGGTGGTTTTGAAATGGTGCTGCTGCGCATGCTTGCGTTCCGGCCCGCCGACACGGCGGATGCCCCGAGGCAACCGCTAAAGCCAGTGGGGATCAGCCAGGCCACAGTTGATTCCGCAAATTCAGTGGCTGCCACGCCGAAGCCTGCGCCGGTAGAGCCGGTCGACGTTGCTCCTGCGCCTGCCCTGACTGCTCCAGAACCTGCGCCGGTTGTAAAGGTTGAGCCGGAACCGGTTCCCGAGCCCGAGCCCGCGCCGGTCGCCGTTGAGGTTACTGTCGATCTGCCGTGGAACGACCCGGTGGAACCGGCGCCGCCGCAGCAGCCCGCCGTCGAGCCGGTGCTCGAAATCACTGGCGAGCAACCCGAATTGCCACCGATGCCGCTGCCGACCCCGGACAGCGTCGTGCCGGACGCACCGGAGTGGGCCGCCGCGCCGATTCCCGAGCCGTCGGTCGCCGAAGTCGATGCCGCCACCCCGGGCATGGACATGGATGACGAGCCGCCGCTGGACGAGGATTACATCGAGCCGGACATGGATTCGGCCTACAGTTACCTCGACGAGTTAGCCAGCGAGCACACCGCTGAACCCGCGCCGGAACCAGAACCTGAACCCGCCGCGATGCCGGCCACCGGTCTGGCCCTGCAATGGCTTGAGCTGTTCCCGAAACTGCCGATCTCCGGCATGACCGGCAGCATCGCCGCCAACTGCACGCTGATCGCGGTCGATGGCGACCAATGGCTGCTGCATCTGGATCCGGCCCACAGCGCACTGTTCAACGCCACGCAGCAGCGTCGTCTCAACGATGCGCTGAACCAGTTTCACGGTCGCACGCTCAGTCTGACCATCGAGCTGATTAAGCCCGAGCAGGAAACCCCGGCCCAGGCCGCGTCCCGTCGACGCGCCAACCGTCAGCGTGAAGCGGAAGAGTCAATCCACGGTGATCCGTTCATCCAGCAGATGGTTCAGCAGTTCGGCGCGGTGGTGCGACACGATACTATTGAACCCGTCGACGCTCTGGTCGCTCAGGGCTAATAATTGAGGCATCCGGCGTTCATCGCCGGGCGCTGTTTTGATCCAAGTACTTTTGAGGTGATTCCCATGATGAAAGGTGGCATGGCCGGCCTGATGAAGCAGGCACAGCAGATGCAGGAAAAAATGGCCAAGATGCAGGAAGAACTGGCCAACGCCGAAGTCACCGGCAAAGCGGGTGGCGATATGGTCTCCGTGGTGATGACCGGTCGTCACGATCTCAAACGCGTCAGCATCGATCCAACCCTGTTGCCGGGCCTGGACGAAGATGACCGTGAAGTCATCGAAGACCTGGTTGCCGCCGCCGTCAACGACGCTGTGCGCAAGATCGAAGCCGCCAGCCAGGAAAAAATGGGTGGCATGACCGCCGGCATGAACCTGCCGGCCGGTATGAAATTGCCGTTCTGATTCGCCTTTGCGCGTCGGATGAGCTACACAAAATGCCAGGCATCGCGCCTGGCATTTTTGTTTGAGGCAGAGAATTGTGATGGCTGTAATGCCGCCATCGCTGGCAAGCCATTTCCCACAAGGATTTAGGTGAAACATGTGGGAGCTGGCTTGCCAGCGATGAGGTCGACACGGTCTGCCTGAACAAACATCGAACGCAACACCGCCACCAAGGTCTGCTCCCTATACTGCAGAATTCATTTCCAAGGAGACGCCGTCATGTCCGATCCCCTGACCCTCAACCAACGTTTCGTGCTGGCATCCCGCCCGACAGGCGCGCCGACGCCGGAAAACTTCCGTCTGGAACGCGAAGCGCTGCCGGATCTGCAGGACGGTGAAGTGTTGTTGAAAACCTTGTACCTGTCGCTTGATCCCTACATGCGCGGGCGCATGAGCGACGCGCCGTCCTACGCCGATCCGGTACAAATCGGCGAAGTGATGACCGGTGGCGCTGTCAGCCGGGTCGAGCGTTCGCTGCATCCCAAATTCCACAAGGGCGATCTGGTGGTTGGCGCCACAGGCTGGCAGAGCCACAGCATCAGCGACGGGCGCAACATCATTCCGATCCCGGCGGGGCTGCCGAGCCCTTCCATGGCCCTCGGTGTATTGGGCATGCCGGGCATGACCGCGTACATGGGGCTGACCGACATCGGCCAGCCGAAGGAGGGGGAAACCCTGGTGGTCGCCGCTGCGTCGGGTGCGGTGGGTTCGGTGGTCGGTCAGGTGGCGAAAATCAAAGGCCTGCGTGTAGTGGGCGTGGCTGGCGGCGAGGAAAAGTGCAAATACGTGGTGCATGAGTTGGGCTTTGACGCCTGCATCGATCACAAGGCGCCCGACTTCGCCGAACAACTGGCCAAGGCGTGCCCCAACGGCATCGACATCTATTACGAAAACGTCGGTGGTGCGGTGTTTGATGCGGTGTTGCCGCTGCTCAACCCCAAGGCGCGGATCCCGCTGTGTGGCCTCATCGCCGGTTACAACGCTCACGAAGCGCCGAAAGGCCCGGATCGATTGCCTGCGCTGCAACGCACACTGTTGACCAAACGCGTGCGCATTCAGGGCTTCATCGTCTTTGATGATTACGGCGACCGTCAGCCGGAATTCATCAGCGCCATGGTGCCGTGGGTGCGCGATGGCAAAGTGAAATTCCGCGAGGACGTGGTCGAGGGCCTTGAAGCAGCGCCTGAGGCATTTATCGGTCTGCTGGAAGGGCGCAATTTCGGCAAACTGGTGGTGCGGGTCGCGCAGGACTGAGTATTTGACGCTGACCGGAGGCGCGGGTATAAACCGCGTCTCGTTGTTTTGTCGGATTTTTTCCCCATGAGCTTCAGCCCTTTGATTCGCCAACTGATCGACGCCTTGCGAATTCTGCCGGGCGTGGGTCAAAAAACTGCCCAGCGCATGGCGTTGCAGTTACTTGAACGTGACCGCAGCGGCGGCACGCGGCTGGCTCAGGCGTTGGGTCAGGCCATGGAAGGGGTCGGTCACTGCCGCCAGTGCCGCACGCTGACCGAAGACGATCTGTGCCCGCAATGCGCTGACACTCGCCGTGACGACACGCTGCTGTGCGTGGTCGAGGGGCCGATGGACGTTTATGCGGTCGAGCAGACCGGTTTCCGAGGCCGTTACTTTGTGCTCAAGGGCCATTTGTCGCCGCTCGACGGCCTCGGCCCGGAGGCCATTGGCATTCCGCAGTTAATGGCACGGATCGAAGAAGCGGGCACATTCGCTGAGGTTATCCTCGCCACAAATCCCACAGTTGAAGGCGAAGCTACCGCGCATTACATCGCCCAGCTCCTGCAACACAAAGGCTTGATCGCCTCGCGCATCGCCCATGGCGTGCCGTTGGGTGGCGAGCTGGAGTTGGTCGACGGCGGTACGCTGGCGCATTCGTTTGCCGGGCGTAAACCGATAGCCTTGTAAATTAGCGGGTGTCTGATCTGACGCCATCGCTGGCAAGCAGCTCCCACAGGATTTAGGTTGTTCACAAAAGTGTGATCAACAATGAACCCTGTGGGAGCTGGCTTGCCAGCGATGGAGGCGCCTCGGTCTATTTGCCTTAAACAATCCAGTTGAAAACCAAGCAAGCGCTCGGTTAACGTCGGCCAACCCCTCCGAGGAGTTTGCCGATGCCCGCCTTCCAGGAATACTTCGATCCCAGCCACCAATTGGTTCGCGACAGCGTCAGACGTTTCGTTGAGCGCGAGATCCTGCCGGACATTGACCAGTGGGAAGAATCCGAAAGCTTTCCCCGTGAGCTGTACCTGAAGGCCGGCAGCGCGGGCATTCTCGGTATCGGCTATCCCGAAGTGTTGGGCGGCAGCCACGAAGGCGATCTGTTCGCCAAAGTCGCCGCCAGCGAAGAATTGATGCGTTGCGGCTCCGGCGGTCTGGTGGCGGGGCTAGGCTCGCTTGATATCGGTTTGCCGCCGATCGTCAAATGGGCCCGGCCCGACGTGCGCGACCGTGTCGTACCGCAAGTGCTCAGCGGCGAAAAGATCAGCGCCCTGGCCGTCACCGAGCCCGGCGGCGGCTCCGATGTTGCCAATCTGCAAACCCGTGCCGTGCGTGATGGTGAGGTCTATCGAGTCAGCGGCAGCAAAACCTTTATCACCAGTGGCGTGCGCGCCGATTTTTATACCGTGGCGGTGCGCACCGGCGAGCCGGGCTTCGGCGGCATCAGTCTGCTGTTGATTGAAAAGGGTACGCCCGGATTCACCGTCGGCGGGCAGTTGAAGAAAATGGGTTGGTGGGCGTCGGACACGGCTGAATTGTTCTTCGACGACTGCCGTGTGCCGGTAGGCAATCTGATCGGCGCCGAGAACATGGGGTTCGCCTGCATCATGGGCAACTTTCAGAGTGAACGCCTGGCACTGGCGTTGATGGCCAACATGACCGCGCAACTGGCGCTGGAAGAAAGCCTGAAGTGGGCGCGCGAGCGGCAGGCGTTCGGCAAACCCATCGGCAAGTTTCAGGTCATCAAGCATCGCCTCGCCGAGATGGCCACGGCGCTGGAAGTGTCACGGGAGTTCACCTATCGCCAGGCCGCGAAAATGGCGGCGGGGCAGAGCGTGATCAGGGAAATTTCCATGGCCAAGAATTTTGCCACCGACACCTCGGATCGCATCACCACTGAAGCGGTGCAGATTCTGGGTGGGTTGGGTTACATGCGCGAAAGCCTGGTGGAGCGGTTGTTCCGGGATAACCGCATTTTGTCGATCGGCGGCGGCACGCGGGAAGTGATGAATGAAATCATCAGCAAGCAGATGGGGCTTTGATCGGCAGAGCAGGTGCTGACGCCATCGCTGGCTTGCCAGCTCCCACAGTGGTTTGGGTTGGTCACAAATATTGTGATCACAATCAAACCTGTGGGAGCTGGCTTGCCAGCGATGAGGCCCGTGCAGACGCCCTTATTTTTCGGCGAGAGAAAACTGGGTCAGGCAGAACGTAGGAATTCCCATATCCTGCAAGCGCTGCGAACCACCCAGCTCCGGCAAATCAATGATCGCCGCCGCCTCATGCACGCGGGCGCCCATGCGGCGGATCAGATTCGCGGCAGCGATCAACGTGCCGCCGGTGGCGATCAAGTCATCGAACATCACCACCGAATCGCCTTCGCACAGGCTGTCGGCATGCACTTCGAGGAACGCTTCACCGTATTCGGTGGCGTAAGCCTCGGCCCAGACGTCGGCCGGCAGTTTGCCTTGCTTGCGGAACAACACCAGCGGCTTGTTCAACTGATAGGCCAGCACCGAACCGATCAAAAAGCCCCGGGCGTCCATCGCGCCGATGTGAGTAAAGTCGGCCTCGACGTAGCGGTGGGCAAAGCTGTCCATCACCAGGCGCAGCGCGGTCGGCGACTGGAACAGCGGGGTGATGTCGCGAAAGATCACGCCCGGTTTCGGGAAGTCGATCACAGGGCGGATCAGGGATTTGATGTCGAAGGCGTCGAAAGCCATAGTCGGAGAATCCTGGCAGGGCTACAAACGGCGCAGTATACCCGTGGCTGAAACGATTCGCTCAACCGCGGATCCGGATCAGCCTTCGAGCGAGCCGCCGGCCAGCGCGCACAGCTGGATTGGATCGAGGATATGGATTTCCTTGCCCTCGGCGGCAATCAATTCGTTCTGCTGGAACCGGGTGAACACCCGGGACACGGTTTCCACCGCCAGGCCCAGATAGTTGCCGATTTCGTTGCGCGACATGCTCAGGCGGAACTGGTTGGCCGAGAAGCCTCGAGCACGGAAACGTGCGGACAGGTTGACCAGAAAAGTGGCGATGCGCTCGTCGGCGGTTTTCTTCGAGAGCAGCAGCATCATTTGCTGATCGTCGCGGATCTCGCGGCTCATGACACGCATCAGCTGACGGCGCAGCTGAGGCAGTTGCACGGCCAGTTCATCAAGGCGTTCGAAGGGGATTTCGCAGACCGAGGTGGTTTCCATCGCCTGGGCCGAGACCGGATGTTTCTCGGTGTCCATGCCTGACAGGCCGACCAGTTCGCTCGGCAGGTGAAACCCGGTGAGCTGGTCTTCGCCGGCATCGCTCAGGCTGAACGTTTTCAATGCGCCGGAGCGTACTGCATAGACGGAATCGAAGGTGTCGCCCTGGCGGAACAGGAACTCGCCTTTCTTCAGCGGGCGGCCGCGTTTTACGATTTCGTCCAGCGCATCCATGTCTTCCAGATTCAGAGAAAGTGGCAGGCAAAGAGGGGCCAGGCTGCAATCCTTGCAATGGGCCTGGTTGTGAGCGCGCAGTTTGACTGGCTCGGACATTTCTTGAATCCTTGTGAGAAAACACACATAAGCCGTAAGGGTAACTCAGGGGCAGACATTCAGGCCAGCCTGTGGCGAGATTCTTCCAGCGCTTAAAGCCCCGTCACCGGCGGCCGATACGGTTGTAACAGAGTGCATACAAGGAGTAGAAAATGTCCGTCATCGGCACATTGCCCCCCGGAAACAGCGGCGTTGCGTCACTGTCAGACAATATCGGCGGGGTCTCCCAACGTGCAGACACGGATTCACTGACTTCGCCGTCTGCGACTTTGGTCGAAAGTGTCAAAGTGTCGCTGTCCACTGCCGGGCTCGATAAATCCAGCCATTCCGGCGGCGACAATCGTGATATCGAAGAAAGCGGCTTGCCGGAAAACATCCAGCAACTCTTGAAGATGATTCGCCAGTTGCAACAGCAGATCGCCGAGAAGAACGCACGCATTCAAGCGGTGATGGCTGACAAGCGTCTCTCCATCGAAGAAAAAATCGCCAAACTCGCCGCGCTGCGGGGGGCCATCGCTGGTCTTAACAGCGGCTTGATCACGGCGAACCTGGCGTTATCCAAAGTCATGAACCCGTCGAATCTGACGCCCGAGCAAACAATGAAAACCGCCGCGCTTTTGATGAAGAACTAAATCACCCGGGAGAAGCGCTGGCGGTTCTGCTGTTCCAGATACGCGTCGAACACCATGCACACCGAGCGCACGAGCAGGCGTCCGGCCGGTAACACCTCGATCCGTTCGCGATCGAGCTCGATCAGGCCATCATTGGCCATTTCCTGCAATTGCGGCCACAGCGCGCCGAAATAGCCCTGAAAATCGACGTTGAAAGTTTTTTCGATCTCGTTGAAGTCCAGGCTGAAGTTACAGATCAGCTGTTGAATCACCGCACGACGCAAGCGGTCGTCGGCGTTGCACAGCAAGCCCCGGCTGGTGGCCAGTTGCGCGGCAGCGAGGGTGTTCTGGTACTCGTTGAGGTCACTGCTGTTCTGGCAATACAGATCGCCGATCTGGCTGATTGCCGACACGCCCAGGCCGATGAGATCGCAATGGCCGTGGGTCGTGTAACCCTGAAAATTGCGTTGCAGGGTGGACTCTTCCTGGGCGATCGCCAGCTCATCGTCGGGCAGGGCGAAGTGATCCATGCCGATGTAGCGGTAGCCGGCGGCGGTCAGTTGTTCGATGGTGCGCTGGAGCATTTCAAGCTTTTGCGCCGGGCTGGGCAAGTCGTCGCCGTTGATGCGCCGCTGGGGCATGAAGCGCTCCGGCAGGTGCGCGTAGTTGAACACCGAGAGACGATCCGGTTGCAGGCTGATGACTTCCTCGACGGTATGGGCGAAGTTGTCCGGTGTTTGTTTGGGCAAACCGTAAATCAGGTCGATGTTGATCGAGCGAAATTGCAGGGTGCGCGCGGCATCGATCACGGCGCGGGTTTCTTCCAGGCTTTGCAGGCGATTGACCGCTCGCTGCACGGTCGGGTCAAGGTCTTGCAAGCCAATGCTCACGCGATTGAAGCCCAGTTCGCGGAGCAATCCCATGGTTGACCAGTCGGCTTCGCGCGGGTCGATTTCGATGCCGTAATCACCCGAGTCGTCGTCCAGCAAATTGAAATGCTTGCGCAGGTGCGCCATCAACTGACGCAGCTCGTCGTGGCTGAGGAAGGTCGGGGTGCCGCCGCCGAAGTGCAGTTGCTCGACCTTTTGCGCCGGGTCGAGGCGGCAGGCGATCAGCTGGATTTCATGCTCCAGTCGTTGCAGATAAGGCTGAGCGCGCCCGCGATCCTTGGTGATGACTTTGTTGCAGGCGCAGTAGTAGCAAATGTTCGCGCAGAACGGCACATGCACGTACAGCGACAACGGACGCAGGGCTTTGCGGCTGTCGCGCAACGCATGAAACAGGTCGAAGCTGCCGACCTGACTGTTGAATTGCACAGCGGTCGGATACGAGGTGTAGCGCGGCCCCGCCAGGTCATAACGGCGGATCAAATCGGTGTCCCAACGAATAGAATCGAGCATGCGGGCGTTTCCCCGGATAGGCAGGCAGTGTTGGCGAGTCTAGGGGCGGGGTCTTTGGCGCGTGTTGATTTGCATCAACGGGGGGAATTTATGGTGTCGGCGCGAGCCTCTTCGCGAGCAGGCCGCACCGCCGATCTAATGCCCCATCAACCAATGCTGATGCGGGCCGGGCAGTGTCCAGACACCAAACAGGATCACCAGCAGTCCGCCGGCCATGCGCACGCTGCGCTTGCGCAACAGCGCCGTGACCCGTTCAGCGGCGAGACCGGTTGCCAGCAGCACCGGCCAGGTGCCCAGGCCAAACGCGAGCATCAGCAGCGCGCTGTCGAGCGCATTGCCCTGGCTGGCCGACCACAACAACGTGCTGTAAACCAATCCGCAGGGCAGCCAGCCCCACAACGCGCCGAGCAACAAAGCACGGGGCAGGCTCGACACCGGCAACAGACGATTGGCGACAGGCTGGATGTAGCGCCACAGACCGCGTCCCAGGCTTTCGATGCGCGTCAGTCCGCTCCACCAACCGGCCAGATACAAGCCCATGGCGATCAGCAGCAACCCGGCCAGAATCCGCATGAACATCGCCGCCGGACTGTTGGCGACCGCCCAGCCGGCCAGGCCGATCAACAGGCCGGCGGTGGCGTAACTGAGGATCCGCCCGAGGTTGTACGCCAGCAACAGGCGAAAGCGCCGGCTGCGTTGCTCCTTGGGGATCGCCAACGTCAGCGCGCCCATCAAGCCGCCGCACATGCCCAGGCAGTGGCCGCCGCCGAGCAGGCCGAGGATCAACGCCGAGACCAGCAGGGGCGCCAGTTCAAGCATGGGGCGGCACCTTATCGTCGGGTTGATCCTGCTTGGCTTCATCGACGGCAGCGGTGTGGTTCGGATCTTGATCGTCAAACAGGATGCTGTGGGCCGGGCCATCGAGGTCGTCGTACTGGCCGCTGTCCACCGCCCAGAAGAAGATGTACACGGCGATGGCCACGATCAGCAGGGCGGCGGGAATCATCACGTAGAGCGCTGGCATCTGTACTCCAGGCCCGGTCGGCTCAGGCCGGCAGCGGGCGGGTTTCGGTCGTGGCGTGGACGGTCGGCGCGGCCGGTGTGCGGGTCAGGCGCAAGGCATTGAGCACCACGGTCAACGAACTGATGGACATGCCGACCGCCGCCCATACCGGGGTGATCCAGCCGAGGGCGGCGAAGGGCAACATGAGGCCATTGTACAGACCGGCCCACAACAGGTTTTCAATGATCACCCGGCGTGTGCGCCGCGCCAGCGAAAAGGCCTGCACCAGCGCGTCGAGACGATTGGACAGCAGCACCGCATCGGCACTGGTTTTCGCCAGATCCGTGGCCGAGCCCATGGCCACGCTGATGTCGGCGGCGGCCAGCACCGGCACATCATTGACGCCGTCACCGAGCATCAACACCTTGCGGCCTTCCTTGTGCAGTTGTTGCAGGACGTGCAGCTTGTCGTCCGGGCGCAGACCGCCACGGGCCTCGTCGATCCCCAGTTCGGCGGCGACACTGGCGACCATCGGCGAACTGTCGCCGGACAGCAGCAACGTCTTCCAGCCACGCGCCTTGCACGCCGCAAGCAGAGCCGGCGCATCGGCGCGCAAACGATCATCGAGAACGAACCAGGCCAGCGGCCCTTGTTGATCGCCGAGCAACAGCCATTGTCCCGGTTCGGCCGGCATTGCGGGCACGGTGGACTGGCTCAAAGCGCAGACAAACCCTGACTCGCCGATGCGCAAGCGTTGGTCGCCGACAACGCCTTCAAGGCCCAGTCCCGGCGTGCTGGCGACGTCTTCGGCCGCCAGCGGTGCGCGGCCAAACGCGCGGGCAATCGGGTGCTCGGAACGGTTTTCCAGGGCGGCGGCGAGGCTCAGGCATTGGTCGCTATCCATCATGCCGAGCGGACGGATCGAACGCAGCACCAGTCGTCCTTCGGTGAGCGTACCCGTCTTGTCGAAAATCACCGTGTCGATCTGGTTCAATCCTTCGAGCACATGACCACGGGTCAGTAGCAACCCGAGTTTATGCAGCGTGCCAGTGGCGGCGGTGAGGGCAGTGGGCGTGGCGAGCGACAGTGCGCACGGGCAGGTGGCGACGAGCATCGCCAGCACGATCCAGAACGCGCGGGACGAATCCAGCTCCCACCACAACAGGCCGATGGCCGCCGCCGCGATCAGCGACAGCAACAAAAACCATTGCGCGGCGCGGTCTGCAATTTCCGCCAGCCGGGGTTTTTCCGCCTGGGCGCGGTCGAGCAGGCGAACGATGGCCGACAGTCGCGTTTCCTGACCCAGCGCCTGCACTTGCACCGTCAATGCGCCTTCGACGTTGAGCGTGCCGGCAGTCACTGCATCGCCCGGCCTGCGGGGTTGCGGCAGGTATTCGCCAGTGAGAAGCGATTCATCGACGCTCGACTGGCCGTCGATTATCTTGCCGTCCGCCGGCAGAATCGCCCCCGGCGGCACCAGCACCGTGTCGCCCAGGCGCAGTTCGGTGAGCAGAATGCGTTCGCTTTGCCCGGCGTCATCGAGGCGCAGGCAAGAGGCCGGTAACAGGTTGACCAACTGAGCCGTCGCGGCCGCGGTGCGCTCCCGGGCGCGACGTTCGAGATAACGCCCGGCGAGCAGGAACAGGGCGAACATGCCAACGGCGTCGAAATACAGTTCGCCGACGCCGGTGATCGATGTCCAGATTCCGGCGACATAGGCGCTGCCGATGGCCAGCGACACCGAGACGTCCATGGTCAGGTGGCGAGTGCGCAGATCGCGCATCGCGCCTTTGAAGAACGGCGCGCAGCTGTAAAACACGATTGGCGTGGTCAGGAACAGCGCGACCCAGCGCAGAATCGTGTGCAGCTCGGGGCTCAGGTCGATATTGAATTCAGGCCAGGTCGCCATCGTTGCCATCATCGCCTGGAACCACAGCAGCCCCGCGACGCCGAGCTGGCGCAGAGCCAGACGGTTTTCGCTGGCCAGTTGTTCGCTGGCGCGGTCGGCCTGATAGGGGTGGGCGGCGTAACCGATGTGGCGCAATTCGGCGAGCATCTGGCTCAGCGGCAACTGTGCATCGGCCCAGCGTACGTGCAGGCGATGGTTGGACAGATTCAGGCGTGCTTCGGAAACGGCAGGCAGGGCGCGCAGGTGTTTCTCGATCAGCCAGCCGCACGCGGCACAACTGATGCCTTCCATCAACAACGTCGTTTCGGCCAGCTCGCCTTCGTGGCGGACGAACGGTTTCTGCACATCGGCGCGGTCATACAGCGCCAGTTCGTCGACCAGTTGCACCGGCAATGCCTCGGGGTTGGCCGAAGCTTCGCTGCGGTGTTGGTAGTAACTGTCCAGCCCGCCGGCGACGATGGCTTCGGCCACGGCCTGACAACCGGGGCAGCAGAATTCGCGGGACTCCCCGAGCACAACGGCGGTAAAGCGGCTGCCGGGCGGAACGGGCAGGGCGCAGTGGTAACAGGGGAGTGGGATGGTCATGTGGCTTTCACGGGGCGATGTCCAATGATCGTCCCACGCGGCGCATGGGAACGATCAGATGGTTCTTATTTCTTAAGGTCTTCGGCGCCTTGCAGCGGTTCGTCGCCGAGCAGCAAATCCTTGTCGTGGCTGACCAGTTCCTCTTCAAACATCCGCCAGACCTGATCATTCTGGCTGCCCAGCAGCTCGACAAACCGGCGGCCTTCGACCTTGTCCGCCAGTTGACCGATGTAGCGCCCCTGTTCGGTTTCGCTGCGGCTCAGGACAATCTTGCGATCCTTCTCGGGCTGCGTCGGCGAGATCAGGTTCAGCTCCAGGGTTTTTGGCTGGCTGTCGCCACTCAAGCGCAAATCGACTTCGCCAGTCATGTCGTCCAGATGAACGTTGGCGCGCATCTTCAGGTTCTGCGCCAGCAGTTCGCGATCCAGCGAGCGGTTGATGCCTTTACCGGCCTCGTAGTAATTGTCGTTGACCAGGTTGTCCGGGTTGTTCACCGCAATGGTCACCATCGACAAAGTCAGCGTCACCGAGCAGGCCAGAATCGCGATGATGATCCATGGCCAAAGGTGCTTGTACCAGGGGCTTGCGGCGTTTGCTGCGGGCATGTTCAGTTCTCTCAACGAATTTGTGGGCCGATGAATCGGCTCTTGGCTTCTACGTGGACGCTGTCGTCATCGGCATCCTTGAGGGTGAATTTCACCTCGTTGGTGCTCGACGGCAATTGCTCCGGTGCGCTGGACAACTCGACCGGCTGGGTGAAGATGTCCCCGGCACCGACCTTGAACTCGCGTTTGCCTTGCAGGCGCAGATCCGGCAGACCGCTGGCGTCCAGTATGTACGTGTGGTCGCGCTGATCCTTGTTCATGATCTTCAGGCTGTAGACGTTTTCGATCCGGCCTTCGGCGTTTTCCCGGTACAGCACACGGTCCTTGCTGACATCGAAACCCACCAGCGGGCGCATGATGAAAGCGGTCACCAGCAGGCTGATCATTGCCAGCAGCACCACGGCATAGCCGATCAGTCGCGGACGCAGTTTATGGGTTTTCTGCCCGGAGAGGTTATGTTCGGTGGTGTAGCTGATGAGCCCGCGCGGGTAATCCATTTTGTCCATGATGCTGTCGCAGGCGTCGATGCACGCGGCGCAGCCGATGCACTCGATCTGCAAGCCGTCGCGGATGTCGATGCCGGTCGGGCAGACCTGAACGCACATGGTGCAATCGATGCAATCGCCCAGGCCCAGAGCCTTGTAGTCGATGCCTTTCTTGCGCGGGCCACGGCTTTCACCGCGACGCGGGTCGTAGGAAACGATCAGCGTGTCCTTGTCGAACATCACGCTTTGAAAGCGCGCATACGGACACATGTAGATGCACACTTGCTCGCGCAACCAGCCGGCATTGCCGTACGTGGCGAGGGTGAAGAAACCGACCCAGAAGTACGACCAGCCATCGGCCTGGCCGGTGAAGAAATCGAAAACCAGTTCGCGGATCGGTGAGAAGTAGCCGACGAAGGTCATGCCGGTGACAAAACCGATCAGCAGCCACAACGAATGCTTGGCGAGTTTACGCAGGAACTTGTTGGCCCCCATCGGCGCCTTGTCGAGCTTGATGCGCTGGTTGCGGTCGCCTTCGGTGACCTTTTCGCACCACATGAAAATCCACGTCCACACGCTTTGCGGGCAGGTATAGCCGCACCAGACCCGGCCGGCATACACGGTGATGAAGAACAGCCCGAACGCCGCGATGATCAACAGGCCGGACAGCAGAATGAAATCCTGCGGCCAGAACGTGGCGCCAAAAATAAAGAATTTTCGCTCAGGCAAGTTCCACCACACTGCTTGGTGGCCGCCCCAGTCGAGCCACACCGTGCCGAAATACAAAAGAAACAGCAAAGCCCCGCCCATCATCCGCAGATTACGGAACAGGCCAGTAAAGGCGCGGGTGTAGATTTTTTCTCGAGAGGCGTAAAGATCGACGCTGTTGTTCGCGTTTTTACTCGGTGGCGTGACGTCGTGTACCGGAATCTGGTTGCTCATCAGTGCATCCCACGGCAGTGGAAAAATGCCTCGGTCGATACATGCCGACCGGGGTCAAAAAGGGTTGTTGCAGTGACGCGATGATACGCCTGTCGCTCTGGCTCAAGGGTGCGACCTTTGGTCGCGTTGGGGAAAAATCATGAATGGTGTAGCGAATCCAGCAAAGCCTGACGCAGGTCAATTGACTTGTTGAGTATGGACGGATTTTTACCGGACGTTGTTTTCGAACAGAAGTGACGGCTCAACAAACCTTGAGACACAGCAGATTGGTCGCAGGGATGCGGTATCTGTATGGTCGACAAGATCACGGTTTTGCAGTCGATCAGGCGCGTAGCAGTGATAGCGAATATTTCCAGGACAGCACTTTCTCAAGGATGAACATTATGCAGGACGCTGTGAAAAGCATTGAAAACGTCACGCATGAAATCGATGCGTTAAAAAGCATTGTCGACGCCGCAGTGCCGAAAGCGCCGCTGGTTGCCGCGGCCCTTCACGTAGCGCTTGAAGCATTGGCAACTCAGGGTGCCTTGCCAACGCCCACAGGCCCAATGAACACGAAGCAATCATTGGCCGGCAACAAGCCGCCCTCCAGGCCAAGGCCGCGCGATCCGCTGGATGGTTTGGGAGGCGGCAAGATTCTTGATTGATCCTTGTGCGGGACAACCAGTGGCGTGACCGGACACTGGTCAGCACGGTGCCAGTGAAGTCAATCTGGGCTGGCAAACAATAAAAAAGCCCCGTCGGTTCGCTGACGGGGCTTTTTTCGTTACAACGAGCCTTTACTTATTGCGCCTCGGGCTCGGGTGCTTTTTCACCGTGAGACAGGCTGTAAACGTAGGCGGCCAACAAGTGAACCTTGTCGTTGCCTTGCAGCTGTTCCTGGGCAGGCATCTGGCCCTGGCGGCCGTAACGGATAGTCTGTTGCAGTTGGGCGAAGCTTGAACCGTAGATGAACGCGGCCGGGTGAGTCAGGTCAGGCGCGCCCATTGCCGGGGTGCCTTTGCCCGCCGGGCCGTGGCACGCCACGCAGTTGGCGGCGAACAATTTCTGGCCGTTGACTGGATCAGCCTTGGCGTCTTCCGGCAGCTTGCGGCCGTCGAGGTTGCTGACGACGAAAGCGGCGACGTCGGCAACGCCTTGTTCGCCGATCACTTCGGCCCACGCCGGCATAACCGCATGGCGACCGCCCATGATGGTGGTCTTGATGGTTTCCGGCTCACCGCCCCAGCGCCAGTCGGCGTCGGTCAGATTGGGGAAGCCATAGGCGCCCTTGGCGTCGGAGCCGTGGCAGACCGAGCAGTTGGAAGCGAACAGTCGTCCGCCCATCTTCAGGGCTTGCGGATCCTTGGCCACTTCTTCGATCGGCATGGCGGCGAACTTGGCGAAGATCGGGCCGAACTTGGCGTCCGAGCGGGCCATTTCTTTTTCCCATTCGTGAACGCCGGTCCAACCGGTCTTGCCATTGGCGAACGCGGTCTGCTTGTCGTTATCCAGGTAGTTGTAACCCGGCAACAGGCCTTTCCAGTTGCCCAGTCCCGGGTACAGAACCAGATAGCCGAGGGCGAAGATGATGGTGCCCACGAACAGCATGAACCACCATTTCGGCAGCGGGTTGTCGTACTCCTCGATCCCGTCGAAGGAGTGGCCGACCGTTTCATCTGTCTGCTCGCTGCGCTGGCCTTTACGGGTCGACAGCAGCAGCCAGGTCAGGGCGAAAATGGTGCCCAGACTGAGGACTGTGACGTACAGACTCCAGAATGTAGTCATTCTTTGTTACTCCTAGAAGCTTGCTCGACGTGCTTGATGGCTTCGGGATCATCCGCAAAAGGCAGCAAGGTCGCGTCTTCAAACTCCGACTTGCGCTTGGGGCTGAACACCCACAACGCCAGACCGATGAAGGCCACCATCACGACAACGGTGCCCAGGCCTCGAATCATCCCGATATCCATTCAGATCACCGTTTGCTTTTGATGATGGTGCCCAGGCCTTGCAGATAGGCCACCAGCGCGTCCATTTCGGTCTTGCCCTTCACGGCATCCTTCGCACCGGCGATATCTTCGTCGGTGTAAGGCACGCCGAGCGTACGCAGGACTTCCATTTTCTTGGCAGTGTCATTGCCGTCGAGCTTGTGTTCCACGAGGAACGGGTACGCCGGCATTTTCGATTCCGGCACCACGTTGCGCGGGTTGTACAAATGCGCGCGATGCCAGTCATCGGAGTAACGACCGCCGACACGGGCCAGATCCGGGCCGGTACGCTTGGAACCCCACAGGAACGGGTGGTCCCAGACGCTTTCACCGGCGACCGAGTAGTGGCCGTAGCGTTCGGTTTCAGCACGGAACGGACGGATCATCTGCGAGTGGCAGCCGACACAGCCGTTGGCGATGTAGATGTCGCGACCTTCCAGTTCCAGGGCCGGGCGTGGCTTCATGCCTTCGACCGGCTTGTTGGTAACGTCCTGGAAAAACAGCGGAACGATTTGAGTCAGGCCACCCACGCTGACGGCGATGACCATGAAGAAGGCCAGCAGGCCAATGTTCTTCTCGACGGCTTCATGCTTCATCAGTGAGCTCCAACTACAGCAATCGTGGCGGCGGCTTCAGCTTCGGCCGGGTTCGAGGCGCGCACGGTGCGCCAGACGTTGTAAGCCATCAGCAACATGCCGCTGGCAAAGAACGCCCCGCCCAGGGCGCGAACAATGAAGCCGGGATGGCTGGCTTGCAGCGCTTCGACGAACGAGTAGGTGAGGGTGCCGTCATCGTTGATTGCACGCCACATCAGGCCTTGGGTAATGCCGTTGACCCACATCGACGCGATGTAAAGCACGGTGCCGATGGTAGCGAGCCAGAAGTGAGCGTTGATCAGGCCGGTGCTGTGCATCTGCGCGCGGCCGAACAGTCGTGGAATCATGTGATAGATCGCGCCGATGGAAATCATCGCCACCCAGCCGAGCGCGCCGGCGTGTACGTGGCCGATGGTCCAGTCGGTGTAGTGCGAGAGCGAGTTGACGGTCTTGATCGCCATCATCGGACCTTCAAAGGTCGACATGCCGTAGAACGCCAGCGACACCACAAGGAAGCGCAGGATCGGGTCGGTGCGCAGCTTATGCCAGGCGCCCGACAGGGTCATCATGCCGTTGATCATGCCGCCCCAGCTTGGCGCGAGCAGGATGATCGACATCGCCATGCCCAGCGATTGTGCCCAGTCCGGCAGCGCGGTGTAGTGAAGGTGGTGCGGGCCGGCCCAGATGTACAGGGTGATCAGCGCCCAGAAGTGAACAATCGACAGGCGATAGGAGTAGATCGGACGTTCGGCCTGTTTCGGCACGAAGTAATACATCATCCCCAGGAAGCCGGTGGTCAGGAAGAAACCCACGGCGTTGTGGCCGTACCACCACTGGATCATCGCGTCGGTTGCGCCCGAGTAAGCCGAATACGACTTGAACAGACTGACCGGCAGCGACATGTGGTTGACGATGTGCAACATCGCGGTCACGACGATGAACGCGCCGTAGAACCAGTTGCCGACGTAGATGTGCTTGGTCTTGCGCTTGACGATGGTGCCGAAGAACACCAGACCGTAGGTGACCCAGACAATGGCCAGCAAAATGGCCAGCGGCCATTCCAGTTCAGCGTATTCCTTGGTGGTGGTGTAACCCAGCGGCAAGGTGACGATGGCGCCGATGATCACCGCTTGCCAGCCCCAGAAGTGGAAGGCCGCAAGGCTGTCGGAAATCAGCCGCGTCTGGCAGGTTCGCTGCACGACGTAATAGGAAGTGGCAAACAGTGCACATCCACCGAAGGCAAAAATGACCAGGTTTGTGTGCAGCGGGCGCAGGCGACCAAAGCTCGTCCATTCCAGACCGAAGTTCAGCTCCGGCCAGACCAGTTGCGAGGCGATGAATACACCGAGCCCCATGCCAAGGATCCCCCAGACCACCGTCATGATGGCGAACTGGCGGACTACCTTATAGTTATAAGCAGTCGGACTGATTGCTGTGCTCATTCTAAGGTTCCACGGTTTGGATATTTTATTAGGAGTAAAACTGGTCGCGAGTATGTAGAAAGCAGGGGGTCAATGCAACGCGGCATGACCTGCGTCAATGCTTTCGGGCGCTGATTCTGCGGCCTTTCCATGCACTGCGTAAGGACAAAAATGCCCCCTGACAAAATGTCGCGGCAGGCAAAAAAGTCGAGGGGATCCGGTCGCTTGTAACGGGGTGTGTTCAAACCGCCGGAGCGAGTGACGTAAGCCAGTTGGCACGACAGCCGGTATCTACCGGCCTTTGCGGCCATTCACCCAGCCAATTGGTTGAACACAGCGTTTTAAGGTGGATCCGGAACCGGCGTTGACCTGTCCGCTTCGCTGAAGCGTAGACCCGAATCGGACGATCCGAAAGGTGGGGCGTTTTGAGGGTGCGACAATGCGTCGCAAGGGGGCGAGACACTGCCGCATCGCAAAAAATGCGGCAGTGTTTGAAATAATCATCAGTCGGCTTTGTTTTCAGTCTGTAAGTTTTCTGTATTCAATCGGCTTGACAGGCTGTACACATATGCAGTCAAAAGTTGCACTTTGTCATTGCCGAGCAGGTCGGCCTGTGCAGGCATATGCCCCTGACGGCCATAACGGATGGTTTGCTCCAGTTGCGTCAGACCTGTGCCGTAAATGAAACCGGCCGGGTGTGTCAGATTGGGTGCGCCCATGGCTTCAGTGCCTTGACCGTTTGCGCCGTGACAGGCTGCGCAGGTGGTATTGAACGCTTGTTGCCCGGCTTGCAGATCAGCCTTGTTCTCCGCTGGCAGCGGCAACCCGGCCAAATCGTGGCGCACATACGCCGCAACGTTTTTCACGCCCGCATCACCCAACACTTCACCCCACGCCGGCATCGCCGCCACGCGGCCACCCATGATGGTGGTCTTGATGGTTTCGGCGTTGCCGCCCCAGCGCCAGTCCTTGTCGGTCAGATTCGGGAAGCCGTATGCGCCCTTGGCATCCGAGCCATGGCAGACCGAGCAGTTGGAAGCGAACAGACGACCGCCCATTTTCAGCGCTTGCGGATCCTGCGCCACTTCCTCCAGCGGCATCGCGGCGAATTTGGCGAAGACCGGGCCGAATCTGGCATCGGCCTTGTTCATTTCCTTTTCCCACTCATGCACGCCGGTCCAGCCGTCCTCATAGCCCGGCAAGATGCCTTTCCAGTTGCCCAGGCCCGGATAGAGAATCAGATAGCCGACGGCGAACACCAGCGTGCCGGCGAACAGCATGAACCACCACTGCGGCAATGGATTGTCGTACTCCTCAATGCCGTCGAAACTGTGGCCCATGGTCTGGTCGGTGCTGCCCTTGGTTTCGCCCCGACGGGTGCCGATCAGCAACCAGGTCAGGCCGATCAGGCTGCCAAGGGTCAGTACGCAGATCCACGTACTCCAGAAAGTGGTCATGGCCGGGTACTCCTTGTTTCATTTTTTTGGATGGCGTCGGGTTGCGGTTCGTCAGCGAACGGCAGCAAACGTGCTTCGGCAAATTCCGGATTGCGCTTGCTGTTGAACACCCAAAGGGTCAGGCCGACGAAGGCCACGAACACCACGACCGTGCCGAGGCCGCGAATCAGACCGCTGCTCATTTCAATGACCATGGCTTACCTCTTGCTCTTGATCGCAGTGCCGAGCACTTGCAGATAGGCGACCAGTGCGTCCATTTCGGTCTTGCCCTTGAGGCTGGCCACCGCGCCGGTGATGTCGTCGTCGGTGTACGGCACGCCGAGGGTGCGCATGGTTTTCAGCTTGGTTTCGGTGTGGCTGCTGTCGACCTGTT
The DNA here is from genome assembly GCF_021605415.1 of Pseudomonas syringae. Classification (GTDB taxonomy): domain Bacteria; phylum Pseudomonadota; class Gammaproteobacteria; order Pseudomonadales; family Pseudomonadaceae; genus Aquipseudomonas; species Aquipseudomonas syringae_S. The sequence goes on along the minus strand of NZ_WKEQ01000003.1, from coordinate 127,001 downwards.
GCGTGACCAGCCATGGGTAGGCAGGCATTTTCGACTCCGGCACGACGTTGCGCGGGTTGTACAGGTGAGCGCGGTGCCAGTCATCCGAGTAACGCGCGCCGACCCGCGCCAGATCCGGTCCGGTGCGCTTGGAGCCCCACAGGAAAGGGTGATCCCAGACGCTTTCACCAGCGACCGAGTAGTGGCCGTAGCGTTCGGTTTCGGCGCGGAACGGCCGGATCATCTGCGAATGGCAACCGACGCAGCCTTCGCGGATGTAGATATCGCGGCCTTCAAGTTGCAGTGCGGTGTAAGGCTTCATGCCTTCGACCGGTTTGTTGGTCACGTCCTGGAAGAACAGCGGGACAATCTGGGTCAGACCGCCGATGCTCACGGCGAGCACCATCAACAGCATCAGCAAGCCGACGTTTTTTTCAATCGTTTCGTGTTTCATGGCGGACTCCTCAGGCCATCTGCGCGGCAGCGGCGACGTCGGCAGGCCGCGAGGCCCGAACGGTGCGCCAGGTGTTGTAAGCCATCAGGAACATGCCGCTGAGGAAGATCGCCCCGCCGATCAGCCGCACGACGAAGCCTGGGTGGCTGGCCACCAGGGTTTCGACGAAGGAATACGTCAGCGTGCCGTCCTCGTTCACGGCGCGCCACATCAGGCCTTGAGCGATGCCGTTGACCCACATCGAGGCGATGTAAAGCACGGTGCCAATGGTGGCAAGCCAGAAATGCGCGTTGATCAGGCCGATGCTGTGCATCTGCGTGCGTCCGAAGATTTTCGGGATCATGTGGTACAGCGCGCCGATGGAAATCATCGCCACCCAGCCGAGGGCACCGGCGTGAACGTGGCCGATAGTCCAGTCGGTGTAGTGGGAGAGGGCGTTGACGGTCTTGATCGCCATCATCGGACCTTCAAAGGTCGACATGCCGTAGAACGCCAGCGACACCACGAGGAAGCGCAGGATCGGGTCGCTGCGCAGCTTATGCCAGGCGCCCGACAGCGTCATCATGCCGTTGATCATGCCGCCCCAACTCGGTGCCAGCAGGATCAGCGACATCACCATGCCCAGCGACTGTGCCCAGTCCGGCAGCGCGGTGTAGTGCAAGTGGTGCGGGCCGGCCCAGATGTACAGGGTGATCAGCGCCCAGAAGTGCACGATGGACAGGCGATAGGAGTACACCGGACGCTCGGCCTGTTTCGGCACGAAGTAATACATCATCCCGAGGAAACCGGCGGTGAGGAAAAAGCCCACGGCGTTGTGGCCGTACCACCACTGCACCATCGCGTCGGTTGCACCGGCATACACCGAGTAGGACTTGGTGAAACTCACCGGCAATTCAAGGTTGTTGACGATGTGCAAAATCGCCACGGTGATGATGAACGCGCCGAAAAACCAGTTACCCACATAAATGTGTTTGGTCTTGCGTTGCATGATCGTGCCGAAAAACACCACGGCGTAGGCGACCCAGACAATGGTGATCAGAATGTCGATCGGCCATTCCAGTTCGGCGTATTCCTTGGAACTGGTGTAACCCAGCGGCAGGCTGATGGCCGCCAGCAGGATGACAAGCTGCCAGCCCCAGAAGCAGAACGCGGCGATTTTCGGGGCAAACAATTGCGTCTGGCAGGTGCGTTGCACCGAATAAAACGAACTGGCGAACAGTGCGCAGCCGCCGAACGCGAAGATCACCGCGTTGGTGTGCAGCGGGCGCAGACGGCCAAAACTGGTCCAGGGCAAATCGAAGTTAAGCTGCGGCCAGACCAATTGAGCCGCGAGAAAAACCCCGAGCCCCATGCCGACGATGCCCCACACCACCGTCATAATGGCGAATTGGCGGACCACCTTGTAGTTGTAGGCGGTACTGATAGAAGTGTTCATGGTTCCCCATCCACGGTTCAGCGCAAGTGCGCACGCCTGCAAAAAAGGCAGCGCGCCCTGCGTCTGGAGTTATAGGCAGACTAAAAGCGAGGCAAGCATGGACAAACAGCACAAGGCCGGTATTGACGGGGATCAATGGGCGCAGTGCGTGCGGGATCACGGATGGTTATGGAACGCGTCGCCCGGCAAGGCATCGGTCACCCTGATCCTCGCCCATGGTGCCGGCGCGCCGATGGACAGTGACTGGATGACGGACATGGCGGGGCGCCTCGCTGCACAGGGCATCAACGTGCTGCGCTTCGAATTTCCCTATATGGCCCAACGTCGGCTCGATGGCGGTAAGCGGCCGCCTAACCCGGCCCCGAAACTGCTCGAATGCTGGCGCCAGGTGTATGCGCAAGTGCGACGCCATGTCGCTGGGCCGCTGGCGATTGGCGGCAAGTCCATGGGCGGGCGCATGGCCAGTTTGCTGGCGGATGAGTTGGGCGCGGATGCGCTGGTGTGCCTGGGCTATCCGTTTTACGCGGTGGGCAAACCGGAGAAACCTCGGGTCGAGCATTTGGCCGGGCTGAAAACGCGAGCGTTGATTGTGCAGGGTGAGCGGGATGCGCTGGGCAATCGCGAGGCGGTTGAGCGGTATGCGTTGTCACCGAGCATCGAGGTGTTTTGGCTAGTGGCGGGGGATCACGATTTGAAGCCGCTCAAGGCTTCAGGGTTTACCCATGAGCAGCATTTGGCTGCCGCGGCCGGGCGAGTGGCGGCGTTTCTTCAATAGAGCATGCGCTGGCAGTGCCGGCCCCATCGCGAGCTTGCTCGCGAATGCGATGTGCCGGGCGACATCGATTTCAACATTGCAAAAAAACGGAAGATCAAAAGATCGCAGCCTGCGGCAGCTCCTGCAGGGGATTGGTGTATGCGCTGCCGAAGGCTGCGATCTTTTGCTTTTTGCTTTCCTACTGGGTGTCCAAGTCAATACTGACGATGGATTTTTGCCCAACGTGCTTGAGTCGCCTGATTGCTTGCCAAATGAATGTGGTGCATATCCCTGAGGTCGAGTCGTTCGTCTCGTCCGAAAACGGCAGGTAAGTCGCCGCAGATTTTGTAGTTATAAAAGTGAGCGGCAAAATTCCGCCAGTTGTCGATTTGTTCAAACAGCGCAGAGATTTTTACCGCTGGCATCCAGACCTACTTTTTAATAGGTAGCTTGCCAGTGATCACAAATTTATCGAATGCTTTCTGCCCATCCCGAGCGGCTTGCCGAACATCAAGAAAGGTCAGTTCATCAGCAATGACCTTCTTCTCAGGCTTGTCGATTTTTCTGGTGGTGGCCATCGGAGCCTCCGAAGGATATGTATTCATGCTGACCAGCTTATGTGAATAAGTTTTGACCAGCAAACGATAGAGCCCTGCCTTAAACCGCACAAGCAGGTGCGTTCTGGGAAGGATGTAGGCAAAGGCGCAAGGTTCTGTAGCCCGCAAGAGTGTCGTCAAAAACGTCCGGACGTATATGGCATTTCTGGACGGTAAACAAAAACCCGGAAGCTTTCGCTGTCCGGGTTTTTTGCAGCAAGATCAAAAGATCGCAGCCTGCGGCAACGTCTACAGGTGATGGGTGTAGGCGCTGCCGAAGGCTGCGATCTTTTGCTTTTAGCGGTTAAACCGCGCCACCAACGAATACTGCGTGTTGGCGGTTTTGGTCAGTTCTTCACTCAGCAGCGCCGAGCTGTGCGCCTGTTCCGAGGTCTGATCCGCCAGTTCCGAGATGTTGCTGATGTTGCGGCTGATTTCTTCCGCGACAGCGCTTTGCTCTTCGGTCGCGGCGGCGATCTGGGTGGTCATGTCGGTGATGTTGGCCACCGCTTCGCTGATGCCGACCAGTGCCTGATCCGCTTCCAGTACCCGCGCCACGCCTTCTTCAGCCTGACGGTGTCCGGCCTCCATGGTCTGCACGGCGATGCTGGCAGTCTGTTGCAGCTTGGCGATCAGGGCGTGGATCTGCCCGGTCGACTCGCTGGTGCGTTGCGCCAGTTGACGGACTTCATCGGCGACCACAGCGAAACCACGGCCCATTTCGCCGGCCCGGGCCGCTTCGATGGCCGCGTTGAGTGCCAGCAGGTTGGTCTGGTCGGCGATGCCTTTGATCACATCGACCACGCCGCCGATTTCGTCGCTGTCTTTGGCCAGTTGCGTCACGGTCTGACCGGTTTCACCGACCACCACCGACAGGCGCTGGATGGCGTCGCGGGTTTCCCCGGCGATGTCGCGACCGCGACCGGTCAGGCGATTGGCTTCCTGGGTGGCGTCGGCGGTGCGCTGGACGTGGCTGGCCACTTCCTGCGTGGTCGCGGCCATCTGGTTGACGGCGGTGGCAACCTGTTCGGTTTCCACGCGCTGGCGTTCCAGCCCGGTGGAGCTGTTGTGCGCCAAAGCGTCGGACTGTTTCGCCTGATCGGTCAGGTGCTCGGCGGTGTCCTGCAGACGCGTCAGGCAGGTTTTCAGGCGTGCTTCCTGGCTGAGAATCGACATTTCCAGACGCGCCTGCGCGCCACGGCTGTCGGTGTACATCCGCGCAATCAGCGGGTCGGATGTCGTCTGTTCGGCCAGACGCAGCAGGCGCTTGAGGCCACGCTGTTGCCATTGCAGACCTAACAGGCCCAGCGGCACCGACAGCGCGGCGGCGAGCGCGAAGCCCCATTGCGAATTCAACGTGGCGCCAATCATGAAGCTCAACTGGCTGACCAGAATGAACGGCAGCCAGTCCTGCAAGATCGGCAGCCATTTGTCCGTGCCCGGAATCGGCGATTTGCCCTGGTTGATGCGTTGATAAAGCGCTTCGGCACGCTGGATCTGTTCGGCGGTGGGTTTGATCCGCACCGACTCGTAACCGACCACCTGATTGCCATCGAACACCGGCGTGACATAGGCGTTGACCCAGTAATGGTCACCGTTGGCGCAGCGATTCTTGACAATGCCCATCCATGGCAAGCCTTGTTTCAGCGTGCTCCACATATGCGAAAACACCGCCGACGGAACGTCGGGGTGACGCACCAGGTTGTGCGGCGCACGGATCAGCTCCTCGCGCGAAAACCCGCTGATCTCGACAAACGCGTCGTTGCAGTAGGAGATCACGCCTTTGGCGTCGGTCGTGGAAATCAACCGTTGTTGCGCCGGGAATGTCCGTTCGCGTTGTGTAATGGGCTGGTTGTTACGCATGGTGTTTGGATCCGCAAGGCTGTAACAGGTTGTCGGCGAGGTCAGTTATTTATTGAAGTTTTTTTTCAGTTTCATGTACGCCGTTGCAAACCGACGATTTGCCTCATCCGGCGAGCATGGGGTAGCTGAACAGCCCGAAATGTAAGAGGTTCAGCCCGAAGTGCGTGGCGATGGCAGCGCCGAGTCCGCCAAACCGATAGGCCAGACCATAGCCGACGCCCGCCAGACCCGCCAGCAACACCCACGTCCATCCCGCGCCGGCATGCGCCACACCGAACAGCAGCGAGGCGAGCAACAGCGCAAGGTTTTCACCGTAAGGCAGGTTTTTGAAGCGACGGCTGAAACCACCCTGTAGGTAGCCGCGAAACAGCGCCTCTTCGACCAGCGTCACCAGCAGCAGATTGTTCAGCACCCAGATCCACGACTGATCCGGCCACTTCGGTGCCCAGGCAATCACGCCCAACAGGATTGCGCCGCCCAGCACCAGAACCGCCGTGAGGGCCAACGCCATCACGGCTGCATAAACCGAAAGCCTTAGTGAACGGCGACCAACGACCCACGGGCAAACCAGCAACAGCCAGAAGCCGATCAAGGGTTTGTCGAGATTCAAATACATCGCGAACGGCACGGCGTTGTCGGTGAAGCGCTGCGGGTCAATCGCCCGGCCGTTGGAAAACCCCGGCAGCCAATGCGTGGCCAGGGCCAACGCCAAAACGATGAACAATCCATGCCCGAGAAACCGCGCAACCGGCACTATCTGCTGGCGCACTGCGAAAGCGGCGAACACCAGCAACCCCACGGAAATCAGCGCCAGCCAACCGAGTTGTCCGTACGACAGCGCCAGTGCGTAACCGACGCTCAGCATTGCGAGATAGAGCCATGGCAAAGTCGTCATGGGAAAAGCCTTATGTGCCAACGAAGCAGCTTTATACCCGTAAGAGCCGCCGCAGGCTGCGATCTTTTGATTTTGATTTTCGTGCAGGAGCCGGGGTTTGTCCGCGAAAGGGCCAGTACATTCAACATTGATTTCGTCTGAACCGACGCCTTCGCGGACAAATCGAATCGTCGCACTGCCGGCTCCTACCTGTTGGCTACAGCGTTGGTTCGACGTTATCCAGCGCTTGATTCACCGCCAGTTCGCCGAGCATCACGACCTGGGCGATGCCGAGCGCGGTTTTGCGATGGGGGCCTTCAAGCAGGTCGGCGAAATTTCCCAGCATGACGGCGGCCGACGACAGGTTTTCGCAGGCATTGGCGAGCAGGGATTCGGTGTCGGTTTTTGGATCGACGCGGTACATCGTGCTGACCTGGTAGTGAGTGGCGATAACCTCGGCGGGGGGACTGAGGTAATGATCGAGCGCACGTTCGGCGGCGTCGTTGAGTTTTCGCGAATCAAGGGATTCGTAGGGGGAGGCCGGATCGGTGATTGGTGGGTTGGGTGTTGGTTTAAACATAGATGAAGCTCCATATGTATTAAAAGGAGCCATCACTCTCGCTACCAAACGAAGGGTGGCGGCCATACGAAGGTTGGTAGACCGGCCCACATGGAAATACCGGCGCGCCCGAGGGCGCCCTACGCATGGCCACCATTAGATACAAATGCTGGAGAGCATCTGAATCGGTGACACGATGCGTCATGTGGAAAAAGCGGGCTACCAAACCCGATCACTGTTTTTCAGTGACCGGCCAACGATAAAACCCGTGCCCAAGACGCACAAGCCGGCGGATTCTGGCGTAGTCGTAGGTAACGGCGCAAGACGTTGTAGCCCATGTGGCGTAACAGCAAGCGTCCTTTAAACACCGGTGCCGCATCGCGTTTAAATGATTGCGCCCATCCCGTGTAAGAGCTGCCGCAGGGGGTGAGTGTCAGCTCAGGTTGAGGCGTGCCGCCGCCCGTTGAGTGAATTCGGTGCGGGTTTTCAAGGAGCCTGCCGCCCGATTCCGGGCATCCGTCAAGACACTGGCCGGCGCAGTTTCCGGGCTGCCGGCATCAAACGGCGGCGCGGGGGCGTATTCCAGTTGCAGCTGCACCAATTGCGCGGTGTCTTTGCCGACCAGTTCCTCAGCCAGTACCAGGGCGAAATCAATCCCGGCCGTGATCCCGCCGCCGGTAAACAGATTGCCGTCACGCACCACCCGATCCTTCACTGCAATCGCGCCGAGCGTCGGCAGCAGTTCGTGGTAAGCCCAGTGGGTGGTCGCGCGTTTGCCTTGCAGCAAACCGGCAGCGCCCAACACCAGCGAACCCGTACACACCGACGTCACATAACGCGCGCCTGCGGCCTGTTGACGGATGAATGCCAGGGTCGGCTCATCTTCCATCAACGGGCCGACCCCTGAACCGCCGGGAATGCAGAGCACATCCAGCGCCGGGCAATCGTCAAACGTAACGGTCGGCGTCAGCATCAAACCGGTGCTCGCGGTGATGGGCGCCAAGTCTTTCCAGACCAGATGAACCTGCACATCCGGCAGCGACGCCAGCACGTCATAAGGCCCGGTCAAATCCAGTTGCTGAACCTGCGGGAACAACAGAAAACCGATCTGCAACGCCATGGTGCTTCTCCAGTGAAAGGGGTGGACGGCTCCACTGTAGGCGCGTAGGTTCTGGCGCATGCGCCAATCACCCCACGGATTACGCCAAATGCCTAAAGCCATCCACGTTCTCGCGTTCGCCAACCTGCAATTGCTCGACGTCACCGGACCCTTGCAAGTGTTCGCCTCGGCCAATGACATCGCCCGCCAACAAGGTGTGCCCGCGCCATACGCGCCGACGGTGATTGCCTGCGGCGGCGGGGCGGTGATGTCGTCGGCGGGGTTGGCGGTGTTGGCCGACCCGTTGCCGCAAGATCCAGGCGACACCCTGATCATCTCCGGTGGCTGGGGCGTTTACGCGGCGGCAGAGGATCCGTCGCTGGTGAACTGGGTGCGCGAATACGCGGCAAGCTGCCGCCGCGTGGCATCGGTGTGTACCGGGGCATTTCTGCTCGCAGCCAGCGGCTGGCTCGACGGTCGCCGCGTCGTGACCCACTGGACGCGCTGCGAGCAACTCGCCCGCGAACATCCGAGCCTGCACGTCGAACCCAACCCGATCTTCATCAACGACGGCCCGGTGTGGACGTCCGCCGGCGTCACCGCCGGTATCGACCTTGCACTGGCCATGGTCGAAGACGACCTCGGCCGCGACATGGCCCTGGACGTCGCCCGGCAACTGGTGGTGTTCCTTAAGCGGCCGGGCGGCCAGTCGCAATTCAGTGTCACCCTGTCACTGCAAAAACAGGGCAACCGCTTCGACGACCTCCACGCCTGGATCAGCGAAAACCTTAACCGCGACCTCGGCATCCCGACCCTCGCCGAACAGGCCGGCATGAGCGAACGCAGCTTCGTGCGCCACTACCGCGCCGACACCGGCCAGACCCCGGCCCGCGCCATCGAACTGATCCGCGTTGAAACCGCCCGCCGTCTGCTCAGCGACACTGGCCTGCCGGTCAAACGGGTCGCGGCCAATTGCGGCTTCGGCAGCGAAGAGACCTTACGCCGCAGTTTTCTGAGGGCCATCGGTGTGACGCCGCAGGCGTACCGGGAGCGGTTTTCGGTAGGGGCTGCGGATAAGCTTCCAGCCTGAAACAGCCTCCAGTCATCGTGAAAAAAATCTGAACGAGCACTGGAAATCTGTTTGTCCGACAGCTGGTTTTTCGACGGTGCACGCCTGAATTCCCCTACGCAGACGGCCGAATCAATGCCCGTTGGTATTGCCAGGAACGGTGCCGACGCTAAGTCAGGTCTCGGTTTGCTCCACCTGATTGAAATACTTCGTCCGATCCGGCGTGAACGTCACGACCATTTTCGTCCGTGAACACGTCATTACCTGTTCTTCATCCAGATCGATGTCCAGATCTTCCCCGCGCAAGCCCTGCCATTGGGCGAGGTATTTGAGGGAGCCGTATTTCTCGAGTTTTTTCAGGCTGCGGCTGACGCCTCCTTTCCAGCCGAGCACCGGCAGTTCACTGGCGAGGCAGCGTTGGGCGAGTTCGGGGAAGCGGCTGGCGCGCTGGCGGCCGATTTCCCAGCATTTGATCAGGCCTTTGTCGTCGGCTTCCCACAATTGGGCGCGGGTCAGGCCGGTGCGCAAGGGCGAGTCGATGGGGCGGTGGACGTGTCGGGTCATTCCGGTTCCTTGAATTCGGGTTGTGGACAGCTCCGCTGTGCCCGTTGCGCTGGATGGTAGGGGAGGGATGTAACTGCTGGCAACAAGGTATTTCCGGGTGTAAGTGCAAGTTGCAGGATAGGGTTTACTCGGGGTTTGTTGCAGAGGTGTAGGCTCCGCGCCTTGATTATTGGGGGGAGCAGATTGACGCTGCTCCCGAATGCCGTGGGCAAAATCCTGCAAACAGTCTGTGAAGCGTAAATATCTGACAGCCTCTGGCGAATATCACGGCTGCCAGACGGGTTTGTCGCCGCTCAGCTGCCGATCCAGAAAGGTCGCCGCGCTGATCAACGCCAGATGCGACAGCGCTTGTGGCGTGTTGCCCAGATGCCGCGCATGGCTGTCGAATTCTTCGGCGTACAAGCCCAGCGGGTTGGCGTAGCGCAGCAGCTGTTCGAATTCCAGATGGGCCTTTTCCAGGCGTCCGGCCCGGGCCAGGCATTCGACGTACCAGAACGAACACGCTACAAAGGCGCCTTCGGTGCCCGGCAAACCGTCGATGTCGGCATCGCTGTTGCGATAGCGATAGACCATGCCGTCGCGCACCAGATTTTTTTCGATGGCTTCCAGCGTCGATAGCCAGCGCGGATCTTTGGCGGCAACAAACCGCACCAGCGGCATCAGCAGCATCGAGCCGTCGAGGGCAGTGCCGCCCTTGTACTGCACAAAATGCCCGAGCTCTTCGTTCCAGAAGTTTTCCCAGATATCAGCGTAGATTGCTTGGCGCGTTTTATCCCAACGCTCGAACGGTGCCGGCAACGAGCGCTTGGACGCCAAACGAATGGCCCGATCCAGTGCTACCCAGCACATCAGTCGCGAATGTAGAAAATGATGCTTTTCGCCGCGCATTTCCCAGATGCCGACGTCTTCGGTGTGCCAGGTCTCACAAACCTGATCGACCACTTCCTGCGCGTGTTTCCAGCCTTGGTGGGAAATCGCATCGCCATACTTGTTGACCAGATAAACCGCGTCCATCAATTCGCCAAAGATGTCGAGCTGGATCTGGTCGTAGGCCTGATTGCCAATGCGCACAGGTTTGGCGCCGCCGTGGCCAGACAAGTGGGTGAGTTCAGTCTCAGGTAGTTCATTGCGGCCGTCGACGGCATAGAGGATGTCGATTTTCATCGGTTTGGCGTGGCAGTCGCTGACTCGGCCGCGCACCCAACGCATGTAGGCGTTGGCCTCTTCGACGAACCCCAGGCGCATGAATGCGTACACGGTGAATGAGGCGTCGCGGATCCAAGTGTAGCGATAGTCCCAGTTGCGCTCGCCACCGACGGCTTCCGGCAAGCCGAACGTGGCGGCCGCGATAATGGCGCCATGCTTGCGCGAGGTCAGCAGCTTCAGCGCCAGGGCCGAGCGATTGACCGTTTCGCGCCAGCGACCGCGGTAGTTGGACTGATGAATCCAGTCGCGCCAGAACTTCAACGTGCGCTCCACGCACAGTTGCGCCGCGCCCTCGACGAAACGTGGATCGTCTTCAGCTCCCAGCAGGAACTCGGCGCCTTCGCCCTGTTTCAACGTAAACGCGGCGACGGCTGCATCATTGTCGATACGCAGTTCCTGATCGGACGTCAGTCGCAACGACGGCTGCCCGGCCGCGCTAAAGATCACGGTGCTGTCATCCAGCCGCGCGCGCGTGTCGGCGCGGGCGTAGTCGTGCTTCACGGCGCAGCACATATGAAACGTAGCCTCGCCGTGGACGACTCGCACCCGGCGCATCAACAGCGGCAGATCGTCGTCATGTTCGCTGATCGGCAACAGGTCAGTGACTTCCACCACTGCGCTGTCGCTCAGCCAACGGGTCAACAGGACGTTGGTGTCGGGCAGGTAAATCTGTTCACGGCGGGCATCCTTCAACTGCGGCGATAACTGGAAAATTCCGGCATCGGGGGTGTCGAGCAGTGAACAGAAAATCGTCGGGCTGTCGAATTCCGGCCAGCAGAAAAAATCCACGCTGCCTTTGTCGTTAATCAGCGCCGCGCTGCGCATGTCGCCGATGATGCCGTGGGCATCGATGGCACTTTGTCGTTCGGGTTGATGCTCAGCCATTGCCGCGAAACTCCGGATAGAGGCTCATGCCCCCGTCGATGAAAAGGGTGGTGCCGACGATGTAGTCCGCCGCGTCGGAGGCGAGGAATACCACCGCATTGGCGACATCGTCGACGTCGCCAATGCGGGCGTAGGGGATCAGTTCGAGGAGTTTTTCCTCGGCCGAGCCTTGGGTCTGTTCTTCGTTGATGCCGGTGCGAATTGCCCCTGGCGCAATGCTGTTGATGCGGATGCGCTGGTGGCTGACTTCTTGGGCGAGGGTTTGCATCAACTGGTCGACGCCGCCCTTGGACGCGGCGTAATTGACGTGGCCGGCCCACGGAATGCGCTGGTGTACCGAGCTCGTGTGAATGATTTTTCCAGCAGATCGGGACACGCCTTCGCGAATGCCCTGGCGGTTGAAGATACGCAGGGCGGCACGGGCACAGAGGAACTGGCCGGTGAGGTTGACGTTGATCACGGTGTTCCAGTCTTCAAGCGTCATATCCACAGCCGCGGCGTCCTTTTGCAGGCCGGAGTTGGCCACCAGAATGTCGAGGCTGCCGAAAGTGTCGACGGTCTTGGCGAACAGCCGTTCGACGTCGTCTTCTTTCGACACATCGGCGCCGACGGCAATGGCCTGGCCACCGTCGGCGATGATTTGCCGGGCGAGGGCTTCGGCCGGTTCGGCATTGCTGTGGTAGTTAATGACCACGGCGGCACCGGCGGCGGCGAGGGCTTTGGCAGTGCCGAAACCGATGCCGGAGCTGGCGCCGGTGACCAGTGCCACTTGGCGGGCGAGGGAAATATGCATGCGGATCGCGCCTGGGTTGAGGGCTTACCTAGCTGACTGATGGCGGCCGACGAGAGTTCACGGGCAAATATGAAAAGATCGACATCCCGGCAATGATCGTTCCCATGCAGAACGTGGGAACGAGTCTCCGTGAGCGGGTTCCGGATTTGTCGAGGCTCCAGCGTTTATGGCACCGTGCACTCCCTTGTTGAGGCTGCACCGATGGCAAACCCTTATCGCGAACTGTTCAACGCGCCCGGCGCCCGGGCTTTTGTCGCCGCCGGGATGGTCGCGCGCATGCCGATTTCCATGACCGGCATCGGCGTGATCACCATGCTCGCGCAACTCAAGGGCGGCTACAGCCTGGCGGGTGGCGTGGCGGCGACATTCGCGTTGGCCACGGCGTTTTGCGCACCGCAGGTGTCGCGGCTGGTGGATCGCTTCGGCCAGGGGCGGATCTTGCCGGTGTCGGCATTGATCGGTGGCGGGGCACTGTTGATGTTGTTGCTGTGCACGCGTTTGCAGGCGCCGCACTGGACGCTGTTCGTGTTCGCCGCGCTGGCCGGTTGCATGCCGAGCATGTCGGCGATGGTGCGGGCGCGCTGGACCGAAATCTATCGGGGCCAGCCGCAATTGCAGACGGCGTATGCGCTGGAGTCAGTGCTCGATGAAGTCTGCTTCATCGTTGGCCCGCCGCTGTCCGTGGGGTTGTGCGTGGTGGCGTTTCCCGAGGCCGGGCCGCTGGCGGCGTTACTGATGCTGGCAATCGGCGTCACTGCGTTTGTCGCGCAGCGCAGCACCGAGCCGCCAATCCATGCACATGTGGCCGAACATCAGGGCTCGATCATTCGCTCGCCGGACATGCTTCTGTTGATGCTGTTGATGACGGCCATGGGCGTCATTGTCGGCGTGATCGATGTGGTCAGCGTGGCGTTCGCCCAGCAGCAGGGCCAACCGGCCGCGGCGAGCATTGTGTTATCGGTTTATGCGATTGGTTCGTGCCTGGCCGGTATCGCGTTTGGCGCGATGCGTTCGAAACTGCCGTTGCCGCGACTGTTCCTGTATGGCGGCGTGGCGACGGCGGTGACAACGCTGCCGCTGTTGCTGGCGAGTAATATTGTCGGCTTGTCGGCAGCAGTGTTTATCGCCGGGCTGTTCTTCTCGCCGACCTTGATTGTCGCCATGGCACTGGTCGAACGCATCGTGCCGCCAGCCAAACTCACCGAAGGCCTGACCTGGCTGATAACCGGTTTGAGCATCGGCGTGGCCATCGGCGCGGCGGGTTCAGGGGCGTTGGTGGATGCGTTCGGCGCGCGTAGCGGATTCTGGCTGGCGCTCGTTGCCGGAGCCGTGGTGCTCGGCACGGCGGTACAGAGCTTTCGCCATCTCAAATAAACACATCCTGATGGGGACGAGCGTGTTCGTCCCGGCACCATTGATGGTGAACGTCCCGGCCTCTTCGCTGGCAAGCCAGCTCCCACAGGTTTTGAGTACAGCCTGGATCCCTGTGGAAGCCGGGCTTGCTCGCGAAGGCGTTCGCTGAGGCGATATCAATGTGAGGTGTCGGCGGTCTCGGTTTTACCAGCCCCTTGCTGAATTGACCCAGAAATTGACCGACAGGGAGGTGGACACCGATTCCACCTGGTGAAACCAGCCTTCAGGTAAAAACAGCAGATCGCCGGCCTCCAGTGTCACGCGCAGGAAGGTCACGTCGCGGGCGCTGGGGAAGCGGTCGTAGTCCGGCGCATCCGGATTGAAGTCGCAGCCGTCCAGCCCACCTTTGGGCGCCGTCGACCAGGTGCCCAGTGCTTGGCGGTGATGTGGCGCGGCGAGGGTGAATTTTTTCTGGCCCCAGACCTGGGCGAACAGGTTGTCGGTGTCGTCGCGGTGCAGTGGGGTGAGGGTGCCTTTGGGTCCGATCCAGATCCGTGGAGGAATGAATAATGAGGCGTCGAAATAGGGCGGGTATTTGATCTGTTCGATCAACTGCGCCGGCAGGATGTTGTTACCCATGTAGGCCGGTGGCTCGCCGTCCGCGCGTTTTGGCGCCGGGTTATCCAGCGAGGCAATGAAATCGGCCATCGACGTGGAGCGGAAATCACGCTCCGTGGAGAAGGTTTTCTTCACGTAGTCGCCGTGGCGGGTGATGCCTTGCAGTTCGGCGAAATGCACCAGCGATTCTTCCCGGCTGAGCTTGAACAGCGGCCAGTCCTGCAACGCATTGCCGATCACCACGGGAATGCCGTGAGGCAGATAGCGCGCCTTGAATTCACTGACCGACAACTCATCGCGCGGCCGGCGCTCTACCGTGAACTGGGTCGGCAAGCCGGCCGTGAGTTTTTCGCTGAAGCGCGGCGGGGTCGGATAGCGCTTGTTCATGTCGACCTTTTCCACCGCAGCGCCGCCGTGTCGGGCGTGGTCGATGATCTGCGGCAACAACGTCGCCAGGCCCATGTTGCCGCCGATCTTCAAGCGACCGCTGGCGAACAATTCCTCGACATTGGCCATGCCGCCCATGATCCCGAGAAAATCCCGCTCGGCGACTTCAATGGTCACGTCGGGGGCCGCATGCCGGCCGGGCTCGGTGTGGCTGCTGCCCTTGATCTCCGACCAGTAGGCCTGATGCGGGCCGAACACGAATTGGAACACGCCTTCGATACCGACGGCGCCGGCATTGGCGAACAGTTTACCCAGGATGGTCTGCAGATCCACGGTGACGCCTCGTTGTTGGTTTTGGCCTGAACAGGTAACGAGCGCTTACGAACGGAATTTAAGACGCGACGACTAATTTGCCGGCCCGGCGAACCGTTTCTTTTGACAGACGAATTTTCCGAGGGACGCGTGGTGACCAAGCTGACTCTATTGTGCCTGCCCTATTCCGGTGCCAGCGCCATGGTCTACAGCCGCTGGCGGCCGAAATTGCCCCAGTGGCTGCAACTGCAACCCGTGGAATTGCCCGGGCGCGGCGCGCGCTACGGCGAACCGCTGCACACCGACATGCGCACGCTGGCCATGCAATTGGCCAAGGAACTGCGCCCGACATTGAAGGCGCCGTATGCCTTGTTCGGCCACAGCCTGGGCGCACTGCTCGCCTGCGAAATCGCTCACGCCCTGCGCGCGCTCGGTTGCCCTGAGCCGGTGGCGCTGTTTGCCTCGGGCACCGCAGCGCCGACCCTGCGTGCCGATTACGATCGGGGTTTTGCCGACCCGAAAACCGATGCCGAGTTGATCGACCAACTGCGCACGCTCAACGGCACCAGCGAAGAAGTGCTCGCCAACGAAGAACTGATGAGCCTGACCTTGCCGATCCTGCGCGCCGATTTTCAGCTGTGCGGCACGTTCCAGCCGTTGCAGCGGCCACTGCTTGACTGCCCGGTGCATGTGCTCGGCGGCAAGGCCGACCGGGCCACCACCGAACAACTGATCGGCTGGAGCCAGGAGACTCGCGGCAGCTTTTCCGTGGACATGTTGGCGGGCGGACACTTCTTCATTCATGAGCACGAAGCCAAAGTGCTGCGCGTGATCAAGGATCAACTGGTCGTGCACCATCGGCGCCATGCGCTGACCGCGATGGCCTGACTTCAAACGCCGAACACCTGCACAAAACAACCGTTTCATCTCCCGCCTGATAGTCGTTCTCATCGCTAATTTTTCCGGTCTGGATTCGTTTTATAGGGACGACGTGCCTTTGTGCTTCCTGCCTACTGAATCCGGATGCTAAGAAATGAATGCTGAAGACTCCTTGAAACTTGCTCGCCGGTTTATCGGGTTGCCCCTGGAAAAGCGCCAGATGTTCCTCGCGGCGTTGCACAAGGAGGGCGTGGACTTCGCCCGTTTTCCGATTCCTCAAGGCGTCGAGGCGCATGACCGCCAGGCGTTGTCCTACGCGCAGCAGCGCATGTGGTTTCTCTGGCAACTGGATTCGCAGAGCGGCGCCTACAACTTGCCGGGCGCGGTGCGCCTGACCGGGCGTTTGGATCTGGATGCGCTGGAGGCGGCGTTCGCCAGTCTGGTGGCACGTCATGAAACCCTGCGCACGGTGTTCCAGCGTCAGGCCGACGACAGCTTGCTACAAGTGCCGACCGAGGCGCCGCTGATCATCGATCACGTGGATTTCACCGCGTTGCCGGCCACCGAGCGCGAACACGCCGTGGTCGCAGCGGCCGAGCAGCAATCACTGCTGCCGTTCGATCTGGGCATCGGCCCGTTGTTGCGGGTCAAGTTGCTCAAGCTCGATGAACAGCAACACGTGCTGCTGCTGACGTTGCATCACATCGTCTCGGACGGCTGGTCGATGAACGTGTTGATCGACGAATTCATCCGTTGCTACGACGCCCATGAGGCAGGACGGTCGCCGCAACTGGCGGCGTTGCCGATCCAGTACAGCGACTACGCGCTGTGGCAGCGCCGCTGGCTTGAAGCCGGCGAGCAGGCGCGACAACTGGAATACTGGCAGGCGCAATTGGGCGATGAGCACCCGGTGCTGGAGCTGCCGACCGATCTGCCGCGCCCGGCCATGCCGAGCTATCGCGGCACCCGCCATGAGTTCGCCATTGACGGTGCGCTGGCCGAGCAATTGCGCAGCGCGGCGCAACAACATGGCGTCACGCTGTTCATGTTGCTGCTTGGCGCGTTCAACGTCTTGCTGCATCGCTACACCGGGCAGCAGGACATCCGCGTCGGGGTGCCCATCGCCAACCGTAACCGCGACGAGATCGAAGGCCTGATCGGCTTCTTCGTCAATACTCAGGTGCTGCGCACACAACTGCACGGTCAGACCCGTGTCGCCGACCTGCTGCGTGCGGTCAAGGAAACCTCGCTCGGTGCCCAGGCCCATCAGGATCTGCCGTTCGAGCGGCTGGTCGAAGCGCTGAAACTGGAACGCAGCCTCAGCCACACGCCGCTGTTCCAGGTGATGTACAACCATCAGCCGCAAGTCGCCGACATCACCACGGTCAGCACCGCTTCCGGCCTGGCGCTGGGGATGATCGAGTGGCAAAGCCGCACCACGCAATTCGACCTGACCCTCGACACTTACGAAAAGGCCGGCAAGCTGCACGCCGCGCTGACCTACGCCAACGACCTGTTTTCAGCCGCGACCGTCGAGCGCATGGCCCGTCACTGGCTGCGCCTGCTGAGCGCGATGATCGCCGACCCCGATCAGCGAATCGGTGAGCTGGCGATGCTGGAGGCCGACGAGCAACACACGCTCGTACACACATGGAACGACACCCGCGAGGTATACCCGACCGGGCAGTGCATGCATCAACTGATCGAAGCGCAGGTGTCGCGCACGCCGGAGGCTCCGGCGCTGACCTTTGCTGAGCAAACCCTGAGCTACGCGCAGCTCGATGCACGGGCCAACCGTCTCGCGCATTTGTTGCGCGAGCAGGGCGTAGGGCCGGACAGTCTGGTCGGCATCTGCGTCGAGCGCTCGCTGGAAATGGTTGTGGGCCTGTTGGCGATTCACAAGGCCGGCGGCGCTTATGTGCCGCTGGATCCGGAGTATCCGCAGGATCGTCTGGCCTACATGGTCGAAGACAGCGGTATTCAAATGCTGCTGACTCAAACGTCGTTACTGGCAGCGCTGCCGGCGGCGGGCGTCAACATCATTACCCTCGATCAGGCCGACGGCTGGCTGGATCGCTACAGTGACCATCGTCCCGATGTGGCGATCGATCCACTGAACCTTGCCTATGTGATTTACACCTCCGGTTCCACCGGCAAACCCAAAGGGGCGGGCAACAGTCACGCAGCGCTGGTCAACCGTTTGTGCTGGATGCAACAGGCCTATGGCCTGGACGACAGCGACGCGGTATTGCAGAAAACCCCGTTCAGTTTCGACGTGTCGGTGTGGGAGTTTTTCTGGCCGCTGATGACCGGTGCGCGCCTGGTGGTGGCAGCGCCGGGCGCCCATCGCGATCCGCTGCAACTGATCGACACCATCAACCACCACGGCATCAGCACGCTGCACTTCGTGCCGTCAATGTTGCAAGCCTTCATTCATGAGCCAGGCGTTGAGGCATGCACTGGGCTCAAACGCATTGTTTGCAGCGGTGAAGCGCTGCCGCTGGATGCGCAACAGCAAGTCTTTGCAAAGCTGCCGGACGCCGGCCTGTTCAACTTGTACGGCCCGACCGAAGCGGCCATCGACGTCACCCACTGGACTTGCGTCGACGAAGGCGCGGACAGCGTGCCGATCGGTGAGCCGATCGCTAACCTGCGCACCCATGTTCTGGATGCGCAGTTGTTGCTGGTGCCACATGGCGTGGCAGGTGAGTTGTACCTGGGTGGCGCCGGTCTGGCGCGCAGTTATCACCGCCGCCCGGCACTGACCGCCGAGCGTTTTGTGCCGTGCCCGTTCCATGACGGCGCACGCCTGTATCGCACCGGTGACCTTGTTCGCCAGCGTGCTGACGGGGTGATCGAATACCTCGGCCGTCTCGATCATCAGGTGAAGCTGCGCGGTCTGCGCATCGAACTCGGTGAAATCGAAGCCCGCCTGATGCAGCACCCGCTGGTGCGCGAGGCGGTGGTGCTGGTGCAGGACGGCAAGCATCTGGTGGCCTATCTGGTGCTGGAAAAAGCCAGTCCCGCCGAGCAATGGCAGCAGGACGTCAAAGCCTGGCTGCTTGGTAGCCTGCCGGAATACATGGTGCCGACTCACTTGATGACCCTGGCCCAATTGCCGGTCACCGCCAACGGCAAACTGGATCGCAAAGCCTTGCCACAACCCGAGGCCGCGCCACAGCAGACCTTTGTCGCGCCGCAGGATGCCGTGCAAGTCGCCCTCGCCGAGATCTGGCAGGACGTGCTCGGGCTGGAACGCGTCGGCCTCGAAGACAACTTTTTCGAGCTGGGCGGTGACTCGATCATTTCCATTCAAGTGGTCAGCCGGGCGCGACAGGCCGGGATTCGTATCAGCCCACGGGACTTGTTCCAGTACCAGACCGTGCGCAGTCTGGCGTCGATTGCCACACTCGACGCCACCCGCGCGGTGGATCAAGGGCCGGTGACGGGCGCAGCGCTGCTCGGGCCGATCCAGCAAGATTTCTTCACACGGCCGATGGCCTCCCGCGAGCACTGGAACCAGTCGCTGCTGCTGACTCCTCGCGAGCCGTTGAATGCGCAATGGCTGGATGCAGCGCTGACCCGGGTGATCAACCATCACGACGCCTTGCGCCTGCGCTTTGTCGACAGCCCTGAAGGCTGGCAGCAAATCCACGGGCCATGGGTGCAAACCGCTGAGCTGTGGCAGCGCAACGCCGAGTCCGCCGAACAATTGACCGCGCTGTGCGACGCGGCACAGCGCAGTCTCGACCTGCAAAACGGGCCGCTGTTGCGCGCCATGCTGGTCAATCTGGCCGACGGCAGCCAGCGTCTGGCGCTGATCGTTCATCACCTGGTGGTGGACGGGGTTTCCTGGCGCGTACTGCTCGAAGATTTGCAGCAAGCCTACGAACAACTGACGGCGGGCGGCGGCGTGCAGCTGCCGGCCAAGACCACTGCGTTCCAGCGCTGGACCGAGCGTTTGAGTGAAGACGCCGCACGCTTCGACGGCCAGTTGGCGTACTGGCAGGCGCAGCATCGCAATGCGCGGGATCTGCCATGCGATCGCCCTGACGGCAGCCTGGAAAACATCCACGGGCAAAAAATCGAATGGCGTCTGGACGCCGAACGCACCCGACAACTGTTGCAACAGGCGCCGGCGGCGTATCGCACTCAGGTCAGTGATTTGCTGCTCACCGCATTGACGCGCACGATCAGCCACTGGAGCGGGCAACCGGGCGCGCTGATCGAGCTGGAAGGTCATGGCCGCGAAGACCTGTTCGATGACATCGACCTGACCCGCACCGTTGGCTGGTTCACCAGCCTGTTCGCGGTCAACCTGACCCGCACCGCCGACCTCGACGGTTCGATCAAATCGATCAAGGAGCAACTGCGCGCTGTGCCGGACAAAGGCCTGGGTTATGGCGTGTTGCGCCATCTGGCTGCGCCGTCGGTGCGCGCCGCGCTGGCAGATCTGCCGCCAGCGCGCATTACGTTCAACTATCTCGGGCAGTTCGACCGCCAATTCGACGAGGCGGCGCTGTTCGTGCCGTCCACCGAAGGCAGCGGCGTGGCGCAGGATCCGTCGGCGCCGCTGGCCAACTGGCTGACGGTCGAAGGCCAAGTGTACGGTGGCGAACTGTCAATGAGCTGGGCTTTCAGTCGCGAGATGTTCGACAGCGCGACCGTGCAGCGTCTGGTCGACCGATACGCCGTCGAACTGGGTGCATTGATCGAACATTGCTGCACATTGGAGGTGCCGCAAACCACGCCGTCGGACTTCCCGTTGGCGCAGATCACTCAGACGCAGCTTGACGATCTGCCAGTGCCGGCCGGCCAGCTCGATGACCTGTACCCGTTGTCGCCGATGCAGCAGGGTTTGTTGTTCCATACGTTGTACGAGCAAGCGGCGGGCGAATACGTCAACCAGTTGCGCGTCGACGTGCAGGGGCTTGATGTCGAGCGTTTCCGCGCGGCGTGGCAGGCCACGGTGGATGCCCAGGACATTCTGCGCAGCGGCTTCGTGTGGCAGGGCGAGCTGGCGCAACCGGCGCAGATCGTTCACAAGCAGGTGCAACTGCCATTCACCGCGCTCGACTGGCGTGAGCAGAACGACTCTGCGCAAGCACTCGCCGCGCTGGCCGACGCCGAGCGTCGACAGGGCTTCGACTTGAGCCGTGCACCGTTGCTGCGTCTGGTGCTGGTGCAAACCGCCGCCGATCAGTGGCATCTGATTTACACCCATCACCACATCCTTATGGACGGCTGGAGCAACTCGCAGTTGCTCGGCGAAGTCATGCAGCGTTACAGCGGTCGTACGCCAGCGAGTGCCGGTGGCCGTTATCGCGATTACATCGCCTGGTTGCAGCGTCAGGACGGCCAGATGAGTCAGGATTTCTGGAACACTCAACTGGCCTCCCTGCAAGAGCCGACCCGACTGGCCCGCGTTGCTTCCTCTGACGACGACCAGAGCGGTCATGGCGACCATTACCAGACCCTCGACGTGCCGCGCACGCAGGCTTTGGAAGCTTTCGCCCGCCAGCAAAAAGTCACGGTCAACACTTTGGTGCAAGCGGCGTGGCTGTTGTTGCTGCAACGCTACACCGGTCATGAAACCGTGGCGTTCGGTGCGACAGTGGCCGGGCGTCCGGCGGCTCTGCCGGGGATCGAGCAGCAGGTCGGTCTGTTCATCAACACCTTGCCGGTGATCGGCACGCCGCGCCCGGATCAGACCGTCGGTGACTGGCTGCAAGCGGTGCAGGCGCAGAACCTCGGTCTGCGCGACTTCGAGCACACGCCGCTGGCGGACATTCAGCGTTGGGCGGGGCAGGGCGGTGAGGCGCTGTTCGACAACATTCTGGTGTTCGAGAACTACCCGATTGCCCAGGCCTTGCAGCAAGGCAGCGGGCAGGGC
Organism: Pseudomonas syringae; assembly: GCF_021605415.1. GTDB lineage: Bacteria > Pseudomonadota > Gammaproteobacteria > Pseudomonadales > Pseudomonadaceae > Aquipseudomonas > Aquipseudomonas syringae_S. The sequence goes on along the minus strand of NZ_WKEQ01000003.1, from coordinate 105,429 downwards.
GTGGTGTTTGGCGAGGTGATCAATCAGGAACAGACTCACTACGGTTTGAGCGTGGCCGTGACCCTCGGCCAGCATTTGGCGTTGCACTACAGCTTCGCGCGCAGCCAGTTTGCACCGACGATTATCGAAGGGATCAATGCCCACCTGTTGCAACTGCTCGAGCAGTTCACGGTGTCCGCCACGCGCAAACTCGGCGAAATCGCACTGGCCAGCGCCGACGAGCATGCCCGGCAAGTGGCTGCCAACCGGCCGCAACCGTACCCGACCGACGTCGCCGTGCATCAGCGTTTTGCCGCGCTGGCCGCCGAACGTCCACCGCGCACGGCGGTAATTTTCAACGGCCAACACTTCAGTTATGGCGAGATCGACCGGCGCGCCAATCAACTGGCCCACGCCTTGATCGCCCGTGGCGTCGGCGCGGAAACTCGGGTGGGCGTGGCATTGCCGCGCAGCGAAGGGGTGATCGTCGCATTGCTCGCAGTGCTCAAGGCCGGTGGTGCGTATGTGCCGCTGGACACCGCTTATCCCCGTGAACGGCTGGCGTACCTGATCGAAGATTCGGGGCTGGCGCTGTTGCTCAGCGATTCGTCGGTCTCGGCGCAATTGCCGGTGGCGGAGTCGGTGCCATTGCTGGAACTCGATCGCCTTGATCTGCGGGGCATGCCGATCACAGCGCCGCACGTGCAGCTCGATCCGCAGAACCTCGCCTACGTGATTTACACATCCGGTTCCACTGGCAACCCGAAAGGCGTCAGCGTCGCCCACGGCCCGTTGGCGATGCACTGTCAGGCCATCGGTCAGCGCTATGAAATGCGCGACAGCGACTGCGAATTCCACTTCATGTCGTTCGCCTTCGATGGCGCCCATGAACGCTGGCTGACCAGCCTGACCCACGGTGCGTCGCTGCTGATCCGCGACGACAGCCTGTGGACACCGGAGCAGACCTACAACGCGATGATCGAACACGGCGTGACTGTGGTCGCGTTCCCGCCGGTGTACCTGCAACAACTGGCCGAACACGCCGAGCGCGTCGGCCATCCGCCGAAGGTGCGGATCTATTGCTTTGGCGGCGATGCGGTGGCGAACGCCAGTTTCGAGCGGGTCAAACGCGCACTGAATCCCGACTTCATCATCAACGGCTACGGCCCGACCGAAACCGTGGTCACGCCCCTGATCTGGAAGGCCGGACGCGAGGTGTCATGCGGCGCCGCGTATGCGCCAATCGGCAGCCGCATCGGCGACCGCAGCGCTTACGTGCTCGATGCTGATATGAACCTGTTGCCGCAAGGCATGGCCGGTGAGTTGTACCTGGGCGGCAACGGTCTGGCGCGCGGTTATCTCAACCGTCCGGGGCTGACCGCCGAGCGTTTTGTAGCGGATCCGTTCAGTGCCGGCGGCTTGCTGTATCGCACCGGCGACCTGGTGCGCCTGCGCACCGACGGCATGTTCGACTACCTGGACCGCATTGACAATCAGGTGAAGATTCGCGGTTTCCGCATTGAGCTCGGCGAAGTCGAAGCCAGCCTGCAAGCCCTTGATGGCGTGCGTGAAGCCGTGGTCGTGGCCCAGGAAAGCAGCGCCGGCAGCGGCAAGCGTTTGGTGGCGTATGTGGTGGGAGACTCAGCACGCGCTGATTTTGCTGAGGATCTGCGTGCGCAACTCAAGGCAACACTGCCGGCGCACATGGTGCCGGCCTACGTGCTGCGTCTGGAACGCATGCCCCTGACGCCGAACGGCAAGCTTGATCGCAAGAACCTGCCCAAACCTGATGTCAGCCAACTGCAACACACCTACACCGCGCCACACACAGCGCTGGAGCAGCAACTGGCAACGATCTGGCAGGACGTGCTCAAGCTCGAACAGGTCGGTGTCAGCGACAACTTCTTCGAGTTGGGCGGCGATTCGATCATCTCGATTCAGGTGGTCAGCCGTGCGCGGCAGGCCGGTTTGCGCTTCACCCCGAAAGACTTGTTCGAGCACCAGACCATCCAGGCATTGGCCTTGGTGGTGCAGACCGGCGAGCCGCTGCAACTGATCGATCAGCAAGCGGTGACCGGCGTCACGGCGCTGTTGCCGATCCATCAGCAATTCTTTGCCCAGGCGATTCCGGATCGGCACCACTGGAACCAGTCGGTGATGCTCAAACCGACCCAGACGCTGGACGTTCATGCGCTGGAGCAGGCGTTGCGGGCGCTGGTCGTGCATCACGACAGCTTGCGTCTTGAGTTTGTCGAACAGGCCCAAGGCTGGACGGCGCAGTACGCCGAAATCGACGCCCACACAGGCGACGGCATTGTCTGGCACGCCGAGGTGGCCGATGGCGCCGCCCTCGAAGCGTTGGCTGAAGAGGCCCAGCGCAGTCTGAAATTGAACCGCGGCTCACTGCTGCGTGCGGTGCTGGCGAACCTGGCGGATGGCAGTCAGCGCTTGTTGCTGATCGTTCATCACCTGGTCGTCGATGGCGTGTCGTGGCGGATTCTGTTCGAGGATCTGCAAAGCGCTTATCGGCAAATTGTGGCTGGCGCGGCGGTGCAACTGCCGGCGAAAACCAGTTCAGTGAAGGCTTGGACGCAGGCACTTGAAGGGTACGCGGCGAGTGCACAATTGCAGTCTGAACCGGGCTTCTGGCAGCAGCAGTTGCAAGGCGCATCAGGGTTGTTGCCGTGTGATCGTCCCGACGGCGGACAGCAACACAGCATGGCGCTGTCGATTCGCAGCCAGTTGGACAAAAGCCTGACCCGACGCCTGTTGCAACAAGCCCCGGCGGCGTATCGCACGCAGGTCAACGACCTGCTGCTGACCGCGCTGGCGCGGGCGATGGTGCGCTGGAGCGGTGATGACAGCGTGCTGGTGCAGCTCGAAGGGCATGGTCGCGAAGACCTGTTCGGGCACATCGACCTGACCCGCACTGTCGGCTGGTTCACCAGCGTGTTCCCGGCGCGTCTGACCCCGGCGGCGGAGCTGGGCGCTTCGCTGAAGCAGATCAAGGAACAACTGCGGGCGATTCCGAACAAAGGTATCGGCTTCGGTGCCCTCGCACATCTGGGCGATACGGCGGCGCGTCAGGCGCTGCAAGACTTGCCGACGCCGCAACTGACGTTCAACTATCTCGGCCAGTTCGACGGCAGTTTCGATGCCGCCGACGATGCGCTGTTTGTGCCGAGCGGCGAGCCCGGCGGCGCCGAGCTCAACCTGCAGGGGCCATTGGGCAGCCCATTGGCCCTCAACGGCAAGGTGTTCGGTGGCGAACTGGATCTGAGCTGGACGTTCAGCGGCGAGATGTTCGACGCGGCGACCATCCAGGGTCTGGCCGATGATTTCCTGCAAGAGCTGACTGCGCTGATCGAGCATTGCGGCGACAGCGCCAACCGAGGCGTGACGCCATCGGACTTCCCGCTGGCGCAACTGTCCCAGGCGCAACTCGACGCGCTGGTGCCGGCACCGCACACCATTGATGACATCTATCCACTGTCGCCGATGCAACAGGGCATGCTGTTCCACACGCTGCTCGAACACGGCAATGGCGATTACATCAACCAGATGCGTCTGGACGTCGATGGCGTCGATCCGCAGCGGTTCCGCGCGGCGTGGCAAGCGGCGGTGGATGCCCATGACATTCTGCGCACCGGGTTCTTTTGGCAGGGTGATCTGCCGCAACCGGTGCAAGTGGTGCAACGTCAGGTCGAGGTGCCGTTCAGCGTGCTCGACTGGAGTGGCCGCATTGATCTGGAGGCCGCGTTGCAAGCGGTGGCCGACGAGGAGCGGGCGCAGGGTCTGGATTTGACCTGTGCGCCGCTGCTGCGTCTGGTGCTGGTGCGCACCGCAACCGATCGCCATCACTTGATCTACACCAACCACCACATCCTCATGGACGGCTGGAGCAGCGCGCAGTTGCTTGGCGAAGTCTTGCAGCACTATCGCGGCGACGCGGTGGCGCGTCCGGCGGGTCGATATCGCGACTACATCGGCTGGCTGCAACGTCAGGATGCCGCGGGCGCCGAACGCTACTGGCTGGCGACACTGGGCGACCTGCAAGAACCGACGCGTCTGGCCCATGCCATCGCGCGAGCGGATTCGGCGCAGCTCGGTTACGGCGATCATTATCAAGTGCTCGATGCTGAGCTGACGCTGCGTCTGGGCGAGTTTGCCCGCGCCTCGAAAGTCACCGTCAACACGTTGGTGCAAGCGGCCTGGCTGTTGCTGTTGCAGCGTTATACCGGCAAGGACTGCGTGGCGTTCGGCGCAACGGTCGCCGGGCGTCCGGCCGACTTGCCGGGTGCCGAGGCGCAGATCGGTTTGTTCATCAACACACTGCCGGTGATCGCCACGCCGCGTGCCCAGCAGAGTCTGGCGAGCTGGCTGCAAGAGGTGCAGGCGCACAATCTGGCCTCGCGCGAGTTCGAGCACACGCCGCTGGCGGACATTCAGCGCTGGGCCGGGCAGGGCGGTGACGCGCTGTTCGACAGCCTGATGGTGTTCGAGAACTACCCGATTGCCGAGGCGCTTGAGCAAGGTGCGCCAGAAGGGCTGCGCTTTGGCGCGGTGGTCAATCAGGAACAAACCAACTATCCGCTGACGCTGCTGGTACACATGGGCCGCGAGTTGTCGGTGCATTTCAGCTATCAGCGCGACAGCTTTGCAGCCGACAGCGTGGCGCAACTGGGCCGGCATTTGCAGCAGTTGTTGCGGCAGATGAGCGAGGCGGGCGAGCGCTCTTTGAGTGAGCTGAGCCTGATCGACGCGCAGGCACTGCCGGTCGCCGAGCGTTTCGTCACCGAGCAGTGCATTCATCAGGCAATTGCGCGACAAGTCGCCGAGGCGCCGGATGCCCTGGCGGTAACCTTCGGCACGACCCGACTGACCTACGCCGAACTCGATGCCCGCGCCAACCGCGTGGCGCACAAGTTGGTCGCCCTGGGCGTCGGCCCGGAAGTGCGCGTGGGTGTTGCGATGCCGCGCTCCGAGCAACTGTTGATCGCTTTGCTGGCGGTGTTCAAGGCCGGTGGCGCTTATGTGCCGCTGGATCCGGATTACCCGGCCGACCGCGTGGCGTACATGCTGGCGGACAGTCGTGCGCCCGTGTTGCTGACCGAGCAAGCGGTGGCCGCGACCTTGACCCTGACGGCGCCGACCCACGTGGTGTTGATGGATCACGCGCAGGCCTGGCTCGGCGACTACCCGGCCACCGCGCCGCAAACGCCGGTCAACCCGGACAACCTCGCCTATGTGATCTACACCTCCGGTTCCACCGGTTTGCCGAAAGGCGTGGCCATCGCTCATCGCAATGTCATGGCGCTGATCGACTGGTCGGCGCGGGTGTACTGCCGCGACGACATTCAGGGCGTATTGGCCTCGACCTCGGTGTGCTTCGATCTGTCGGTGTGGGAGCTGTTCGTCACGCTGGCCAACGGCGGTTCGCTGATCATCGCGCGCAATGCGCTGGAGTTGCCGCAACTGCCGGCGCGCAATCAGGTACGCCTGATCAACACCGTACCGTCGGCCATTGCCGCGCTGCAACGGGCCGGGCAGATTCCGCCGAGCGTGCGCATCATCAATCTGGCCGGTGAGCCGCTCAAGCAGGGGCTGGTGGAAGCGTTGTATCAACAGCCGAGCGTCGAACAGGTGTTCGACCTGTACGGCCCGTCGGAAGACACCACTTATTCGACCTGGACGCGTCGCTGCGCCGGCGGTCAGCCGCGCATCGGCCGGGTCCTCGACCACAGCGCCAGTCACTTGCTCGACGCCGATCTGCAACCGGTGCCGCTGGGCGTCTCGGCGGAGTTGTACTTGGCGGGTGCCGGCATCACGCGCGGTTATCTGGGCCGTGCGGCGCTGACGGCGGAGAAGTTTGTGCCCAATCCGTTTGCCGCCAGCGGCGAGCGTCTGTACCGCACTGGCGACCTGATCCGTCAGCGCGACGACGCTGAGCTGGAGTACATGGGCCGCATCGACCATCAAGTGAAAATCCGTGGTTACCGAATCGAGCTCGGTGAGATCGAAGCGTGCCTGCTGGCACAACCGACCGTCACCGAAGCGGCCGTGCTGGCCATCGATGACGAAGCAGGCGCGCAACTGGTGGCGTATGTGGTCGCGCCGTTACTGGTCGGGAAAGACGGCGAAGCGCAGCGGCAACTGCGCGAAGGACTAAAGACTGCCCTCAAGTCTTCGTTACCTGACTACATGATTCCCGCGCATCTGCTGTTTCTTGAGCAATTGCCATTGACCCCCAACGGCAAACTCGACCGCAAGGCCTTGCCAGCGGTGGATGCCAGCCAGATGCAGGCCGCGTATGTCGCGCCGCAGAGTGAGCTTGAGCAGCAGGTCGCGGCGATCTGGCAGCCAGTGCTCGGCGTGGAGCGCATCGGCCTGAACGATCACTTCTTCGAACTGGGCGGGCACTCGCTGCTGGCGGTCAACGTGGTGTCGCGCATTGCCCTGGAACTGGGCCTGACGCTGACCCCGCAACTGTTATTCCAGCACCCCGTCCTGCGCGACTTTGTCGCTCGACTCGATACCGGAGGCGGGGCAATCAACGAACAGAAACTGAGCAAGCTGGAAGCCCTGCTTGACGATATGGAGGAAGTCTGATGGACAAGAGTGTTGCTTTGAGGATTGCCAAGCGCTTTATCACTCTGCCGCTGGACAAACGCAAGCTGTACCTGGAAAAGATGCTCGAAGAGGGCGTCTCGCCGGCTCATCTGCCGATTCCGCAAACGCGCAGCGGCTTCGAGGCAATCCCGCTGTCTTACGCCCAGGAGCGGCAGCTGTTCCTGTGGGAAATGGATCCGCACAGCAGCGCTTATCACATCCCCAGCGCCTTGCGCCTCAAGGGCCGGTTGGACATCGCGGCGCTGGAGCGCAGCTTCAATGCCGTGGTCGCTCGCCACGACAGTTTGCGCACCACGTTCGTCGCGCAGGGCGAGCAAATGTGCCAAGTGATCCATCCGCAGATGCCGTTGAACATCGGCTTCGAAACACTGGCGGCAGACCTGGATGACGCCGGTGCGCAAGCGGCGATCAAGGCCTTCGTCGAAAGCGAAACCGCGCGCCCGTTCGATCTGCAACAGGGCCCGTTGTTGCGAGTGTCGTTGCTCAAAATCGGCGAAGACGATCATGTGCTGGCGCTGATCCAACACCACATCATCTCCGATGGCTGGTCGATCAACGTGCTGGTCGGCGAGCTGATCCAGCATTACGCCGCTGACACTGGCGGTCAGCCCTTGAATCTGCCAGCGCTGGAGGTGCAATACGCCGACTACGCGATCTGGCAGCGTCACTGGCTGGAGGCCGGCGAGCGTGAGCGGCAACTGGCCTACTGGGTCAAGACTCTGGGCGGCGAGCAACCGGTGCTCGAGTTGCCGATCGATTATCCGCGCCCGGCGGTGCAAAGCCTGCGCGGTGCCCGACTGCAACTCGATTTTCCGGCGGCGCTCGGCGAGGCGCTCAAGCAGCTTGCGCAACAACAAGGCGCGAGCCTGTTCATGGTGTTACTGGCGTCGTTCCAGGCCTTGCTGCATCGCTACAGCGGCCAGCCGCAGATTCGCGTCGGCGTGCCGACGGCCAACCGCAATCGTGTGGAAACCGAAGGCTTGATCGGCTTCTTCGTCAACACCCAGGTGCTGAGCGCTGAGGTGCACGGGCAACTGCCGTTCACCGATTTGCTGGCGCAGGTCAAGCACTCGGCGATGGCCGCCCAGGCACATCAGGATTTGCCGTTCGAACAATTGATCGAAGCCCTGCAACCGGAGCGCAGCCTGAGCCACAGTCCGGTGTTCCAGGTGATGTACAACCATCAGGCGCTGAACGATCAGGCTCAGCGTCAACGCCAGGTGCAGTTGCCGCAACTGAGCGTCGAAGATGTCGCGTGGGAAGGGCGTACCGCGCAGTTCGACCTGACCCTCGGCACCTATGAATCGGGCACAGGCGTTGCCGCCGAACTGACCTACGCCACCGACTTGTTCAGAGCGCAAACCGTCGAGCGTCTGGCCCGTCACTGGCTGAACCTGCTGCAAGGCATCGTCAGCGCGCCGACCCGGCGCATCGGTGAACTGCCGTTGCTTGAATCCAGTGAACAGCGGTTGATGCTGCAAGACTGGTCGCGCGCGGGGGATCACGGCGCTGCGGCGCCGGGTGTGCATCAGCGCATTGCAGCGCAAGCGCTGCACACGCCCGATGCGACCGCGCTGATCATTGACGACGACGTGCTGACCTACGGCGAACTGGATGCCCGGGCCAATCAACTGGCGCATGCACTGATCGCGTCCGGCGTCGGCCCGGATCGGCTGGTCGGCATTGCCGTCGAACGCAGCGCGCAGATGATCATCGGCCTGCTGGCGATCCTCAAGGCCGGCGGCGCTTACGTACCGCTGGATCCGGCGTACCCGCAGGATCGACTGGCGTACATGATCGAGGACAGCGGCATCGAATGGCTGCTGACTCAGCGCCATTTGCAAGCACAACTGCCGATCCCGGCGGGGCTCAAGACCGTGTTGCTGGACCAGCCTGACGGATCGCTCGCGGCCTACCCGCAGCGTGCGCCGGACGTCGCCGTCGATGGCGAGCATCTGGCCTATACGATTTATACCTCCGGCTCCACCGGCAAGCCGAAAGGCGTAATGGTGCGCCACGCGGCCCTGAGCAACTTTGTCGCGAGCATGGTCGAGCAGCCGGGTATGGCCGCCCACGACCGCATGCTGTCGTTGACCACGTTCTCCTTCGATATTTTCGGCCTGGAAATTTATGCCCCGCTGCTGGCCGGCGCCTGTGTGGTGCTGACCGGCAAAGACGTGCATCAGGATCCGCAAGCGGTGCTCGAACTGATCGAGCGCCACGCCGTGAGCATTCTGCAAGCCACGCCGTCGACCTGGCGCATGCTGCTCGACAATGAATTCGCCTCGATCCTGACCGGGCGCACGTTCCTCTGCGGCGGCGAAGCGCTCTCGCATGAACTGGCGCGGCGCATGCTCGCGCTGTCGCCGAACGTCTGGAACCTCTATGGCCCGACCGAGACCACGATCTGGTCGGCGCAACATGCGCTCAGCATCGAAAACAGCCAGCCATTCCTCGGCACGCCCATCGACAACACAGCGTTGTACATTCTGGGCAGCGACCTTGAGCTCAATCCGCCCGGCGCACCGGGGGAATTGCTCATCGGTGGTGAAGGCCTCGCTCGTGGCTATTTTCAGCGTCCGGCATTGACCGCCGAACGCTTTGTACCCGATCCGTTTTCCAGTACCGGCAACCGCCTGTACCGCACCGGCGACCTGACCCGTTATCGCGCCGAGGGTGTGATCGAGTACATCGGGCGGATCGACCATCAGGTGAAAATCCGCGGTTTCCGTATCGAACTCGGCGAAATCGAAGCACGTTTGCTCGCACTCGACAGCGTTCGCGAAACGGTGGTCGTCGCGCAGGACGGCCCCACCGGCGCGCAACTGGTCGGCTACGTCGTAGCCGCCAGCGGCGAGGTGCCGGATGCCGAGGGCGAAGCCGCACTGCGCGCCGAACTCAAGGCCCGCCTCAAGGCTGAACTGCCGGAATACATGGTGCCGGCGCACCTGTTGTTCCTTGCGCAACTGCCGCTGACACCGAACGGCAAAGTCGATCGCAAAGCCTTGCCGGCCCCCGACGCCAGCCTGTTGCAGTCAGCTTATGTTGCCCCGCAGACCGCCACGCAGCACACCGTCGCCGGGATCTGGCAGCGGGTGCTCAAACTTGAGCAAGTCGGCCTGGGCGACAATTTCTTCGAACTGGGCGGCCACTCGTTGCTGGTGACGCAGGTCGTCTCGCGAGTGCGTCAGGCGCTGAACGTGCAAGTGCCGCTGCGCACGCTGTTCGAGCACAGCACTCTGGAAGATTTCGTCGCGGCCCTTGGTGTCGAACAGGCGCAGCGGGAACCGTCGATTGTGTCGTTGCCGCGTTCGCAACCGCTGGCGCTGTCCTACGCCCAGGAACGTCAGTGGTTCCTCTGGCAACTTGATCCCCTCAGCACCGCTTACCACGTGCCGGCGGCCTTGCGCTTGCGCGGTGAGCTGCACCTGTCGGCGTTGCAGCAAAGCTTCGACGCCTTGATCGCTCGGCACGAAACCCTGCGCACATGCTTCATTGAGGAAAACGGGCAGACCCTGCAAGTGATTCAGGCCACGGCAGCGCTGGATATTCAGGTGCAAACAGTCGCGGAAAATCTGGATGAGAGCGCGCTGCAAGCGCTGGTCGCCGAAGAAACCCTGCACTTGTTCGACCTCCAGCAAGGCCCGTTGCTGCGGATCAAACTGCTGCGTCTGGCCGCCGATGACCATGCGCTGATTATCACCTTGCACCACATCGTCTCCGATGGCTGGTCGATGAGCGTGATGGTCAATGAGTTGATCGCGCTGTACGCCGCATTCAGTCAGGGGCAGACCGTGCAACTGCCGGCGTTGCCGGTGCAGTACGCCGACTACGCCGTCTGGCAGCGCCAGTGGATGGACGCCGGTGAGCGCGAGCGTCAGTTGAGTTACTGGACGGCGCAACTGGGTGACGGCGATCAACCGTTGCTGGAATTGCCGACGGATCGTCCGCGTCCGGCCGAACAAAGCTATCGCGGTGCGCGCCGGGAAATCCCGGTCACTGCTGAACTGGCCGCCGGCCTCAAACAGGTCGCGCAACGCGAAAACGTCACGTTGTTCGCACTGTTGCTGGCGTCCTTCCAGACCCTGTTGCATCGCTACAGCGGGCAGACCGACATCCGCGTCGGCGTGCCGGTGGCCAACCGTCATCGGGTCGAGACCGAAGGCCTGATCGGTTTCTTCGTCAACACCCAAGTGCTCAAAGCCGAATTCGATAGCCAGCAGACCTTCCGCAGCCTGTTGCAGCAAGTGAAAAACACCGTGCTCGGCGCCCAGGCCCATCAAGATCTGCCGTTCGAGCAATTGGTCGACGCGCTGCAACCGGAGCGCAGCCTGAGCCACAGCCCACTGTTTCAAGTGCTGCACAACCACCAGAGCCAGGCCCGTCGTGCCGAAGGTGCGACGCGCCTGCCGCAGATCGACATCGAAGGATTGCACTGGGCTGCCAATACGGCGCAATTCGACTTGACCCTCGACACCTTTGAATCGACGGATAACGTCTGGGCCGAACTGACTTACGCCACTGACCTGTTCGACGCCGAGACCATCGCGCGTCTGACCGAACACTGGACGAACCTGCTGCACGGCATCGTCGCCGACTGCGGGCAACGCATTGCCGAGTTGCCTGTGCAAAGTGCCGCCGAACGCCAGGCCACCTTGTTGCAATGGAATCCGGCGGTTGCCGATTTCATGGGCGACCGGTGCCTGCATGAATTGATCGAAGCTCAAGCCGCTGCCGCGCCACAGGCGATTGCCGTGACCTTCGGCGAACAGACCCTGAGTTACGGCGAGCTGAATGCCCGCGCCAACCAGTTGGCCCACAAGCTGATCGACAGCGCCGTAGCGCCGGACGTGCGCGTCGGGCTCGCGGTAGAGCGCAGCCTGGACATGCTCGTCGGCCTGCTGGCGATCCTTAAGGCGGGCGGTGCTTACGTGCCACTTGACCCGACGTATCCCGAAGACCGTCTGGCCTACATGATCGGCGACAGCGGCATTGGCCTGTTATTGACCCAGAGCCATTTGCTCGGGCGGTTGCCGGTGCCGGACTCGGTGCGCAGCCTGATGCTCGAGCAGGAGCGCGACGGCCTCGAAGGCTACAGCGAGAGCAATCCGCAGGTGAGCATGAGCCCGGACAACCTGGCCTATGTGATCTACACCTCGGGTTCGACCGGCCAGCCGAAGGGCACGTTACTTGCCCATCGCAACGTATTGCGACTGTTCGAAGCCACCGCCGCGTGGTTCGACTTTGGCGCGCAGGATGTCTGGAGTCTGTTCCATTCCTACGCCTTCGACTTCTCGGTCTGGGAGATTTTCGGCGCGCTGCTGTACGGCGGCAAACTGGTGGTGGTGTCTTACGAGGTGAGCCGTTCGCCGGAAGATTTTCATGCGTTGCTCTGCCGCGAAGGCATCACCGTGCTCAACCAGACGCCGTCGGCGTTCAAGCAATTGATGCAAGTGGCGTGCGCTGCGCAGCATGCGGCGGATCAAGGATCGCTGCGCTACGTGGTGTTCGGCGGCGAGGCGCTGGAGGTCAAGAGCCTGCGACCCTGGTTCGAACGTTTTGGCGATCAGGCGCCGCAACTGATCAACATGTACGGCATCACCGAAACCACCGTGCACGTCACCTACCGACCGTTGTCGATGGCCGATCTGCACCGCGACGCCAGCAGCCCGATTGGCGAGCCGATCGCGGATCTGTCGTGGTACTTGCTCGACGGTGATCTGAACCCGGTCGCGAAAGGTTGCATCGGTGAGTTGTACGTTGGCCGGGCGGGGCTGGCTCGCGGTTATCTGAACCGTGCCGACCTGACAACCCTGCGCTTCATTCCCGATCCGTTCGGCGCCGACGGCGGTCGTCTGTACCGCACCGGCGATCTGGCGCGCTATCGCGCCGACGGCGTGATCGAATACATCGGCCGCATCGACCACCAAGTGAAGATTCGCGGCTTCCGTATCGAACTGGGTGAGATCGAAGCACAACTGCTCGACCAAGCGACGATTCGCCAGGCCGTCGTGCTGGCGCAACCGGGCCTCAGCGGTCAGCAACTGGTGGCGTATCTGGTGCCAAGCGATGCCCAATTGCTTGACGCAGATGCGCAAAGACAGGGCCAGTGGCGCGACGAGGTTCGGGCCCGACTCAAAGCCAGCCTGCCGGATCACATGGTGCCGGCGCACCTGCTGTTGCTGGATCAATTGCCGTTGACCGCCAACGGCAAACTCAATCGCAACGCCTTGCCGTCCCCGGACGCCAGTCAGGCGCAACTGGCTTATCAAGCGCCGCAAAGTGAACTGGAACAACGCCTGGCCGAGATCTGGCAAGACGTGTTGAAGCTGCCGCAAGTGGGCCTCAACGACAACTTCTTCGAGCTGGGCGGCGACTCGATCATTTCGATTCAAGTGGTCAGCCGAGCGCGCCAGGCCGGCATTCAGCTCAATCCAAAAGATCTGTTCCAGCACCAGACCATTGCGCGTCTGGCCCTCGTGGCGCAGATCGGCGAGCGCGAGTCGTCTGTCGATCAAGAGGCGGTGACGGGCGCGGCGTTGTTGCTGCCGATTCAACAGCAGTTCTTCGACGATGAAATCCCCGAGCGTCATCACTGGAACCAGTCGGTTTTGTTCAAACCCCGCGAAGCGCTGGACGCCGAGAAGGTCGAACACGTGCTGCGTGCGCTGGTGGTTCATCACGATGCCTTGCGCCTGAGTTTCACCCGACACGAGGGTGAGTGGCGGGCTGGCCACCGTGCCGCTGAGGACGTTTCTGAGGCGTTATTGTGGCGTGAAAACGTCGCTGATGCCGCAGCGCTCGAGGCGTTGGGCAACCGCGCCCAGCGCAGCCTCGACCTGCAAAGCGGCCCGTTGCTGCGTGCAGTGCTGGCCCATCTGGCCGACGGCAGCCAGCGCCTGTTGCTGGTGATCCATCACCTGGCGGTGGACGGTGTGTCGTGGCGGATTTTGCTTGAGGATTTGCAAAACGCTTATCAGCAATTGCTCGACCATCAGCCATTGCAGCTGCCGTCGAAAACCAGTGCCTTCAAGGACTGGAGCGAGCATTTGCAGCGCTACGCCAACGGCCCGGCGTTGCAGGCAGAAGTGGCGTATTGGCAAGCCTGTCTGAGCGGCGTTGACACGGATCTGCCGTGCATGCGCGAGGACGCCGGCCAACACAATCGTCTGGCGCACACGGTGCAGACGCGCCTGGGCACAGAGCTGACCCGACAATTGCTTCAAGAAGCGCCAGCGGCTTATCGCACTCAGGTCAACGATCTGTTGCTGACCGCACTGGCGCGGGTGATCGGACGCTGGAGCGGCCAGGCATCGACCCTGATCCAGCTCGAAGGCCATGGCCGCGAAGCGCTGTTCGACGACGTCGACCTGACCCGCACCGTCGGCTGGTTCACCAGTCTGTTCCCGGTGCGCCTGACCCCGGCTGCGTTGCCCGGCGATTCGATCAAGCAGATCAAGGAGCAACTGCGCGCCATCCCGAATAAAGGCATCGGCTTCGGTGCCTTGCGGTATCTGGGCTCTGCCGATGCGCAACAAAGCCTGCGGTCGCTGCCGACACCGCGCATCACCTTCAACTACCTCGGCCAGTTCGATGGCAGCTTTGCCGGCGACGACGGCGCGCTGTTCGCGCCGGCACCGGAAAACGCCGGTCTCGATCAGAGCCCGGATGCACCGCTGGGCAACTGGCTGACCCTCAATGGTCAGGTGTATGGCGGCGAATTGCGCGTCGGCTGGACATTCAGTTCGGAACGTTTTGACAGCGCCGTCATTGAGCGTCTGGCCGAGGAATACGCCGAGGAGCTGGCGGCGTTGATCGCTCATTGCCTGACGCCGGGCGTTGAAGGCCTGACGCCTTCGGACTTCCCGCTGGCCGGTCTGGCGCAGGCGCAACTCGATTCCCTGCCGCTGCCGGCGCAACAGATCGCTGATATTTATCCGCTGTCGGCGATGCAGCAAGGCATGTTGTTCCACAGCCTCTACGAGCAAGCCACTGGCGATTACATCAATCAGGTGCGGCTCGACGTCGAAGGCCTCGACCCGCAGCGCTTCCAGCAGGCCTGGCAAGCGGCGGTGGATAACCACGACATTTTGCGCACGAGTTTCGTTTGGCAAGGGAACGTCGAGCGCCCGGTGCAAGTGGTACACAAGCAACTGGACATGCCGTTCAGTGTGCTCGACTGGCGCGGACACAACGACACCCAAGCCGCGCTGGACGCCCTCGCATCCCGCGAGCAAGCACAAGGTTTCGACCTGGCCCGAGGCCCGCTGCTGCGCATGGTTGTGGTGCGTCTGGATGACCAGCGTTGCCACCTGATTTACACCAACCATCACATCCTGATGGACGGCTGGAGCAACTCGCAGTTGCTCGGCGAAGTGTTGCAGCGCTACAGCGGCGCGGTGGTGCAGGCGCTGGCCGGACGTTATCGCGATTACATCGAATGGTTGCAACGTCAGGACGCCCAGGCCAGCGAGCAATACTGGCTCACGCAACTGGCCGATCTGCCGGCGCCGACTCGTCTGGCCCAGGCCGTTCAAGGGCAGCGTGGCGATGAATCCCGCGAAGGTCATGGCGAGCATTACTGTTCCCTGAGCGCCGGGCAGACCCGCCAGTTGGGCGAGTTCGCCCGCCAGCAAAAAGTCACCCTCAACACTGTGATCCAGGCCGCTTGGCTGCTGTTGTTGCAGCGCCTGACCGGCCAGCAGACCGTGGCGTTCGGCGCCACCGTCGCCGGTCGACCGACTGAACTCAAGGGCGTCGAGCAGCAGATCGGCCTCTTCATCAACACGCTGCCGGTGATTGCCACCCCGCGTTCGGAGCACAGCGTCGGTCAATGGCTGCAAAGCGTGCAGGCGCAAAACGTGACGCTTCGCGAGCATGAACACACGCCGTTGTTCGACATTCAGCGCTGGGCCGGGCAAACCGGTGAAGCGCTGTTCGACAACATTCTGGTGTTCGAGAACTACCCGGTGTCCCAGGCGCTGGAAGAGGGCGCACCGCAGGATCTGCGCTTCGGCGAAATCGGCAACCACGAACAGACCAATTACCCGTTGACCTTGCTGGTGCATCTGGGCAGCGAACTGTCGATGCACTTCAGTTACCAGTGCGACAGTTTCACCGCCAACAGCGTGGCGCAACTCGGTGTGCAGGTGCAGCGGTTGTTGAGCCAGATGGTCGAATCGGGCGAGCGTGCGTTGGGCGAGTTGAGCCTGATCGAGGCGCCGCTTTCACCGGCCGGCGAGCGTTTCGTCACTGACCAGTGCATCCATCAAGCGATTGCCCGACAAGTGGCCGAGACGCCCGAGGCGTTGGCGGTGACGTTTGCCGATACGCAACTGACCTACGCCGAACTCGATGCGCAGGCCAACCGCGTGGCGCACCGACTGATCGCGCTGGGCGTCGGTGCGGAAGTGCGCGTGGGCGTGGCGATGCAGCGTTCCGAGCAGTTGCTGATTGCGCTGCTCGCGGTGTTCAAGGCAGGTGGTGCCTATGTGCCGCTGGATCCGGATTACCCGGCGGATCGCGTGGCATACATGCTCAAGGACAGCCGTGCGCAAGTGCTGCTGACCGAACAGGCGGTCGCTGCGTCCTTGACGCTGGAGCCGGACACCCAAGTGGTGTTGATGGACGAGGCGGCGAAGTGGCTGGGCGACTATCCGGCCACAGCGCCGCAGACATCGGTCACGCCGGACAACCTCGCGTATGTGATTTACACCTCGGGCTCGACCGGCCTGCCGAAAGGCGTGGCCATCGCTCACCGCAATGTCATGGCCTTGATCGACTGGTCGGCGCGGGTTTACAGCCGTGACGATATTTGCGGTGTGCTCGCATCGACGTCGGTGTGCTTCGACCTGTCGGTGTGGGAGCTGTTTGTCACACTGGCCAATGGCGGCTCGTTGATCATCGCGCGCAATGCGCTGGAACTGCCGCTCCTGCCGGCGCGCGATCAAGTGCGTCTGATCAACACCGTACCGTCGGCGATTGCCGGGTTGCAGCGTGCCGGGCAGATTCCGCCAAGCGTGCGCATCATCAATCTGGCCGGTGAACCGCTCAAGCAACCCTTGGTGGACGCGCTGTATCAGCAGGCGACAGTCGAGCATGTCTACGACCTGTACGGCCCATCGGAAGACACCACCTATTCGACCTGGACGCGCCGCACTGCGGGTGGCCAGGCGCGTATCGGCCGGGCGCTCGATTTCACCGCGAGTCATCTGCTCGATGCCGATCTGCATGCGGCGCCGCAGGGCGTTTGTGCCGAGTTGTACCTGTCCGGGGCGGGTATCACTCGCGGTTATCTGGCACGTCCGGGGCTGACGGCGGAGAAGTTTGTGCCGGATCCGTTGGCCACCCACGGCGAGCGCATGTACCGCACCGGTGACTTGATCCGTCAGCGCGACGGCGCTGAGCTGGAGTACATGGGCCGCATCGACCATCAGGTGAAAATCCGTGGTTTGCGGATCGAGCTCGGTGAGATCGAAGCGCGTCTGCTCAAACATGCCGCTGTGCGCGAAGCCGTGGTCGTGGCCGCCGAAGTGCTGGGGACTCAGCAACTGGTCGCCTATCTGGTGCCGACGCAGGCGTCGACACTTACGGACACTGCCGGGCTGCACGACGAATTGTCGACCTGGCTCGCCATGACGTTGCCCGATTACATGGTGCCCACGCACCGCGTGTGGCTGGCGCAGATGCCGCTGAGCCCGAACGGCAAACTGGATCGCAAGCGCTTGCCGGTGGTGGAACTGACCGCTTCGCAGCAGCACGTCGAACCGGTCAATGAGACCGAGCAAGCGCTGGTGGCGATCTGGAAGGACGTGCTGGGCCTGGAGCGCATCAGCACCACAGACAGTTTCTTTGCGCTGGGCGGTGACTCGATTGTGTCGATTCAAGTGGTCAGCCGTGCCCGCCAGCAAGGGCTCGAACTGAGTCCGAAAGACCTGTTCCAGCAACCGACCATCCAGCTATTGGCCTTGCGTGTGCAGGCCGGTGGCAGTTCGTCGGCTCCGGTGACGGCGCTGGCAGACATGCCGCTGCACGGTTTGAACGAGGCGCAAGTGGCCGCGTTGCCGCTGCCTGAGGGGCAGCTCGACGGTCTGTACCGCTTGTCGCCGATGCAGCAGGGCATGTTGTTCCTTGGCCTGAATTCGCCGCAAGCCGATCTCTACATCAACCAGTTGAGCGTGCCGGTGCAGGGGCTTGAGCCGATGCGCCTGAAAGACGCCTGGGAAACGGTCAGCCGCCGCCATGACATCCTGCGTACCGGTTTTCTCTGGCAGGATCTGGCTGAGCCGTTGCAGTTCGTGCTCGCCGATCCGCCATTGCCGATCAGCGTGCTCGACTGGCGTGACCGCGATTGTTCGGCGCAAGCCTTGCAAGCGCTGGCCGACAGCGAAAGGGCCAAGGGTTTCGATCTCGATTGCCCGCCGCTGCAACGCCTGACGCTGGTGCGGGTGAGTGATGACAGCCATCAATTGATCTGGACGTATCACCACATCCTGATCGACGGCTGGAGCAGTTCGCAGCTGATCGGTGAAGTGCTCAATCAGTATTCCGGCAAGGTGTTGGCGGAGGCGGTGCCGTATCGCCGCTACATCAACTGGCTGCAACAGCAGGATGCCAATGCCAGCGAAGGTTTCTGGCGTCAGCATTTGGCGTCGCTCGATGAGCCGACTTATCTGGCCGACGCCATCGCGCGCACAGGTGACGGTCGCGGTCACGAAGCGCTGTACAGCCGTTTGGGCGAACAGCGCACTGAACAGCTCAAAGCATTTGCCCAGTCACAACAAATCACCCTCAACACCTTGGTGCAAGGCGCGTGGCTGATGCTGCTCAGCCGTTACAGCGGTCAGCGTTGCGTGGCGTTCGGGGCGACCGTCGCCGGGCGTCCGGGGAGCCTGCCGGCGTCGGAATCGATCCTCGGCCTGTTCATCAATACCTTGCCGGTGATCAAGGACGTGCCGGCCGAACAACCGGTCGGCCAGTGGTTGCGCGAGTTGCAGGACTTCAACCTGGAAATGCGCGAGCGGGAATACACCCCGCTCACCGACGTACAGCGTTGGGGCGGGCGTGCCGGGCAATCGTTATTCGACAGCATTATCGTCTTCGAAAACCACCCGATTGATCAGACGCTGCGCGAGTGGCGCGACGACTCGCTGACATTCGGCGAGATCAACAATGCCGGGCTGACCAACTTCCCGATGGACTTGATGGTCACGCTGGAAGAAGGGCTGGTGATCGAATACATGTTCCTGCGCGAGCACTTCGACCGGGCCACTGTGGAAGGCATCCGCAGCAACATGGAAGGTCTGCTTGTTGCCCTGGCGCAGGACGCGGCACAACCGCTGGGGCGGATCGGTTTGCCGACCGGGCAAGTGGCGAAAACGGCGCTGATCGCCGAGTCGTCAAACACGCCGCCGGTGCACCAACGTATTGCCCATTGGGCTGCGCAGCACGCGGACGCTATCGCTGTGATTTTCAATGGCGAAGCGTTCAGCTACGGCCTGATCGACGCCCGGGCCAATCGTCTGGCACATGCGTTGATCGCCGAAGGCGTCGGCCCGGAAGTGCGGGTCGGCGTGGCATTGCCGCGCAGCGAAAACATGATTGTCGCGCTGCTCGCCGTGCTGAAGGCTGGCGGTGCCTACGTGCCGCTGGATGCCACGTATCCGCGTGAACGCTTGAGCTACCTGATGCGCGATTCCGGCATCGCCTTGCTGCTCAGTGATTCGAGCCTGGAACAGGTGATGCCGGCGCAGAACAATCTGCATGTGCTGGCGCTCGATCAACTGGATTTGAGCGCGCTGCCGACGACGGCGCCGCCGGTGTCGGTGCAGTCGGGCAACCTGGCGTATGTGATTTACACCTCGGGTTCCACCGGTTTGCCCAAAGGTGTCGGCGTGGCACACGGGCCGCTGGCGATGCACTGCCAGGCCATCGGTGAGCGCTATGAAATGAGCGCGGCCGATTGTGAGTTGCACTTCATGTCGTTCGCCTTTGACGGTGCTCATGAACGCTGGCTGACCACGCTGACCCACGGTACGCGGTTGTTGCTTCGCGACGACAGTTTGTGGACGGCCGAGCAGACGTATCTGGCGATGCACGAGCACGGCGTCACCGTGGCGGCGTTTCCGCCGGTGTACTTGCAGCAATTGGCCGAGCACGCCGAGCAACACGGCAACCCGCCAGCAGTGCGGATCTACTGTTTTGGTGGCGACGCAGTGCCGGTGGCGAGTTTCGAACTGGCCAAGCGTGCGCTCAAGCCGCAGTACATCATCAACGGCTACGGCCCGACCGAAACCGTGGTTACGCCACTGATCTGGAAGGCCGGTGCCGCCGATCAATGCGGTGCTGCCTATGCGCCAATCGGCCGCGTGGTGGGCGAGCGCAGCGGTTACGTGCTCGATCACGACCTCAATCCGTTGCCCGTCGGCATGGCCGGTGAACTGTACCTCGGCGGTGCTCTGGCCCGGGGTTATCTGGGACGCGCGAGCGGCACCGCCGAGCGATTTGTTGCCAACCCGTTCAGCAGCGACGGCAGCCGCCTGTATCGCACCGGCGACCTGGTTCGCCAGCGCGAGGACGGCACGGTCGACTACCTCGGGCGCATCGACCATCAGGTGAAGATCCGGGGCTTCCGCATCGAGCTGGGTGAAATCGAAGCGCGCCTCAAGCAGCAGACCGGTGTACGCGATGCGGCCGTGGTCGCCCGCGAAGGCGCCAGCGGCAAGCAATTGATCGGCTATGTGCTGGCAAACGCCGACGCTGCCCAAGAAGGTTTGTGCGAGCGACTGCGCGCGCAACTGAAGGCCAGCCTGCCGGATTACATGGTGCCTGCGCACCTGATGTTGCTTGAGCGCATGCCGCTGACACCCAACGGCAAACTCGACCGCAAGGCATTGCCGGACCCCGAGGCACAACCGCGCGAGGTTTACGCGGCTCCCGTGACCGAACTGGAACAGGCCTTGGCGAAGATCTGGCGCGAGGTGCTCAAAGTCGAGCGCGTCGGCATCACCGATAACTTTTTCGAGTTGGGCGGTGACTCGATTCTCAGCCTGCAAGTGGTGGCGCGCAGCCGTGCGCTCAAGGCGCAGGGTTTGAGCCTGAAATTGCGCGACCTGATGCAGAAACCGAGCATCGGCGAACTGGTCGCCAGTGTTCAGGGCGGCGTGCAAAAAACCTCCGGGTTGCTGGCGATGAACGCCGAAGTCAAAGGCGTTGCGCCGCTGTTCTGCATTCACGCAGGGTTCGGCACGGTGTTCGATTACGAGCCGCTGGCCCGTCGCTTGAGCGGTCAACGCCAAGTCCTGGCGATCCAGTCGCGGATGCTGCTGGATCCGGCGTTCAACGCTACGTCGTTGCAAAGCATGGCGAGCGATTACGTTGCGCAAATCCGCGAGAAGCAACCGCACGGGCCTTATCGCCTGTTGGGCTGGTCGCTGGGCGGGACGTTGGCGATGCTGATGGCGGCGCAACTGGAACGCGCCGGTGAACAGGTCAAGTTCGTCGGACTGGTGGACAGCTTCGTACCGTCGGCGGATGTCGACGCTGGAGCGGTGGATGACTGGCAAACGGATCTGCGTGATTTCCTGAAGGTGACGCTGCCGGACGCTGCACAAGGTTTACGCATCGACGGCGACGAGACACCGCAGAATCTGCGCGCACTGTTCGCTGCCGCAATGCAAGCCGAGCGGGGCGCTTCGACCTACGTGGCACTGGGCGCCGATGAATTGGCTCATGTGTTCAGCGTGGCGCGGCGGCTCAAGCAGTTGTCGCTCAAGCTTGATCGTTGTGCTCCGCTGACGGTTGCGCCGGTGTGCTGGTGGACGCTGGGTCGTGAGGCGGAAGCGGCGCAGCTGGCTGCGCAACTCGAACTGCCGGGCATGGGCGGTGAGTGGCTCGATTGCGGGCATTTCCAGATCCCCCGGGATGAAACCTTCCTGTCCGAGGCTGAAGAAATGCTCGGCGAGATCGTTGAACCTGTAGCCCTGTCCTGAATGTAACGTGCGCCCGGGCATCGTGAGGTGCCCAGGTGGCCTGGAGAATTTGAATGTCGTTGAACCCTGATATCGCCGCATTCCTGGAATTGGTCGGCAATGGCCGGGCCAGTGGTAAACGCGTGGCCATGCACGAGCTGAGCCCGGAGCAGGCACGCGAACAATTCGATCAGTCGTCGCTGTTGATGGACGCCGGCGGCGAAGACATCGCACGGGTCGATGACCTGCAACTGCCGGTGCGCGACGGCTCGCGCCTGAACGCGCGGATCTACAGCAATCACCCTTTGGTACCCGGCGCCGGACGCCCGGCGTTGTTGTATTTCCATGGCGGCGGTTATGTGGTCGGCAGTCTCGATTCCCATGATTCATTGTGTCGTGCGCTGGCGGTCATGGCCGATTGCGTGGTGCTGTCGGTGGCGTATCGGTTGGCGCCGGCGTTTCGCTTTCCGACCGCCGCCGATGACGCCCGGGATGCCTGGGATTGGCTGGTGGCCAGCGCCGCAGATCTGGGCATCGACGCTTCTCGATTGGCGATTGCCGGTGACAGTGTCGGCGGCAGCCTGGCGACGGTGCTCGCCGCAGAACTGGCCGACGCGCCTGTGCGGCCACGCTTGCAGGTGCTGATTTATCCGGTGACCGATGCCAGTCGCGCCACGCCGTCCATTGAGCGTTTCGGGGAGGGGTATCTGCTGGAGAAGGAATCGTTGAACTGGTTCTACGCGCACTATCAGCGCGAGGCGAGTGATCGTCTCGATCCACGGTTTTCGCCATTGCTGGCGTCAATCAATCAAGGCATGGCGCCGGCGCTGCTGGTGCTGGCGCAATGCGATCCGCTGCACGATGAAGGCGTGGCGTATGCGCGGCATCTGCGCGAGGCGGGCGTTGAAGTGGAGTTGAAGGTGTATGAAGGCATGACCCACGATTTCATGCGCATGGGCGCGATCATCGACGAGGCCGAAGAAGCGCAGCAGCTTATCGCCGAGCGTCTGTTGCGGGTGTTTGCGGCCGAGTAAGACCGCCCTTGCAGGAGCTGCCGCAGGCTGCGATCTTTTGATCTTGTTGCAAACCACAGACACAAAAACGCCGGAAATGCCGGCGTCTTGTTTTGCGCTGAGCGTGTTACCAGTTGTAGGTCACGTCGGCCGTCATGGTGCGGCCTTCGCCGTAGTAGCAGTCGAGGGTGCTGTTGCACGCGGCGACGTACTTCTCGTCGGTAAGGTTTTGCAGGTTGGCTTGCAGCTTCACGCCTTTGACGTGCAGCGGCGATTTTTCCAGGTCGTAGGAGACCATGGCGTCATACACGGTGTACGACGGGATCTGGAAAGAGTCCGACTCATAATCCGAGCCGTAGCTGCTGCGCACATAACGTGCGCCCAGGCCCATGCCGAAACCGGCCAGCGCGGTAGAAATGTCGAAGTCGTAGTTGACCCACGCCGACGCCGTCAGCGGTGGACGCATGGCCAAGGTGCGACCTTCACGACCGTCGTTATCCTTTTCCCACTTGGTCTGGTTACGCGACACCGACGCCAGCACTCGCAGGTTCTGGGTGACGTTGACTTTGCCTTCCAGTTCTACACCGCGAGAACGCACGGTGCCGCTCTGGGTGCTGAAACCCGGGTTGTTGAGGTCGGAGGTGAGCATGTTGTCCTGGTCGATCTGGTAAGCGGACAACTGAATGAAGCCGTCGATGGAGGTCGGCTCGTACTTGATGCCGACTTCGTACTGCTTGCCGGTGGTCGGTTCGAACGCGCTGCCGCTCATGTCAGTACCGGTTTGCGGCAGGAACGATTCGGCGTAGCTGATGTACGGCGTCACGCCGTTGTCGAACTCATAACCCAGGCCGGCACGACCGGTGAACTTCTCGTCCTTCTGGTTCGAGTGGCCGTTGGTCAGCGGTTGCTTGTTGTCGGTCTCGGCGAAGTCGTAGCGACCGCCAAGGGTCAGGAACCATTGGTTCCAGCGCAGTTGATCCTGAGCGTACAGGCCGGTCTGCTTGATGGTGTTGTCCCACTTGTACGGCTGGCGGAAGTTGATTTCGCCGCCATACACCGGGTTGTACAGGTCGATGCTCGAGGCGGTGCGATCGTACAGGCCGAGGAAGTCGGAACTGAAGTGGTAGTAATCCACGCCCAGCAGGACGGTGTGATCGATATCGGCGGTCTTGAACTTGGCCTGGGCGATGTTATCGATGCCGTAGACCTTGTTGTGCTGCGACCAGTCGACGGCATAGCGGCTCTGATAGCTGCCGTCGTCGAGGCCGGTGGCCGGGTTGGTCGAGAACGAATAGCCGTGCAACGGCGCCACATACTGGTCGTTGACGTCGGCGTAACGGGCGTTCTGCTTGAGCGTCCAGATGTCGTTGAGCTCGTGGGCGATTTCGTAGCCGACGACGAATTGTTCGCGGTGGTATTTGTTCACGTCCGGCTCGCCGATGAACAGGCTGCGACTGATGCGCCCGGCTTCGCTGCGATACACCGTGCCGTTGGCCGGCAGGCCCTGGGCTTCCGGTACGTCATGATCTTTCTGGTACTGACCGAACACGGTGATGCTGGTGCGATCGTTCGGCAGCCAGGTCAGGCTCGGCGCGAGCAACATGCGGTTCTGACTGGCGTAATCGATCGCCGAATCGCTGTCATTGACCACACCGGTCAGGCGATACAGAAACTCGCCTTGATCGTCGATCGGGCCGCCGAAGTCGAAGGCACCGTATTTGCGGTCGTAGCTGCCGCCGCCGATCTTCACTTCGTGTAGCGGGGTGGCGGTCGGGCGCTTGCTGACCATGTTGACGATACCGCCGGGCTGGTTCTGACCGTAAAGCACCGACGCCGGGCCTTTGAGCACTTCGATGCGCTCCAGGGTGTACGGGTCGATCTGCAGCGAACCGCCGGTGCTGCCGCCGCCGTAAGGCATGTGCAGGCCGTCGAGGTACAGCGGCGTCGGCGAGAAACCGCGCGATGTCGGCTCGTCGAAAATCTTCACCCGATCCGAAAAGCCACCGCCGGTCATGCCAGGCGTGTAGAGCAACGCTTCAGTAACCGACTTCGAACCGCGCATCTGGATTTCGTCTTGCGTGACGACGTTGATCGTCTGCGGGATTTCGTTCAGCGGTGTATCGGTCTTCGAACCGGTCGCGCTGCGCTTGGCGACGATGCCGTCAACCGGGCCCCAGGCCGATTCGGCAGCGGCGGAAATATTGGTCGGGGCCAGATCGAGGCTTTCGCCGTTGCCGCGTGAACGCAGTGCAACGTTGTTGCCCTGAACGCTGTAGGCGATGTCGGTGCCTTGCAGCAGTTGAGCGATGGCGGCCGTGGGTTCCAGCGTGCCGCTGACCGCAGTGCTGCGCAGACCGCTGACTTCGTCCGGGCTGTACAGCACTTGCAGATTGGTCTGGCGACCGAATTCCTGCAGTGCGCTCCCCAGCGACTGTGCAGGAATATTGATCGCTACGGCTGCAGCTTGTGCCTGGCCGACCATGGGCAGGGCAAAGGCCAGCGCACAAAGGGCTGGGAGGGTCGGGCGGAAGGAGTGGCGGATCAGCAGAGCCTTGGCGAGCGGGTGGAGTCCGTGTGGTGCGGGCATTGTTCTTCTACTCTTCAAGTGTTGACTGAGAACGATTTCTATTAACTGTAAGTAAGACGTTGAGCCTTTTGAAAACCGGAAAGGCTCAACGCATTTTTTTTACGAAATTTTCACAATCAGGCAGGTTGCAGCTCGGTGATGACGTTTCCGGACTCCATACGCACCAGTTGATCGGCGACATCGAAGTAACGATCGTCGTGGGAAATGACGATGATGGTTTTGCCCAGACGCTTCAGATCCGGCAGCAGTTCGGTGTAGAAAATCCGCCGGAATGTCGGATCCTGGTCAGCCGCCCATTCGTCGAACACCAGCACCGGGCGTTCTTCCAGCCACGCATTGACCAGTGCCAGACGCTTGCGCTGCCCGGTGGACAAATCGGTGGTGGTGAACGCGCCGTCGCGCACGCTGACCTTGTGCGCGATCTCCAGGCGTTGCAGGTATTGGTTGGCGTCTTCAGGGATATGGGTGTCGCCTTGCACCACATCGTCGAACAGGTAGTAGTCGGCGAAAATCGTGGTGAACAACTGGCGATAATCATCACGGGTGACGGCAGTGACGGCCCGGTCGTTCAGACGAATCTCACCCTGTTGCGGTGCATAAAGGCCGAGCAACAGCTTGATCAGCGTGGTTTTGCCACAGCCGTTTTCACCGACGATGAAAATGATGTCGCCTTGCTCGATCTTCAGATTCACCGGCCCCAGACGGAACGGCTTGCTGCCTTCCACGGCGGGGAAACTGTAAGAAACATCGGTGAGTTCCAGGGTGTGAACCGGCGTGGCTTTTTCCGTCTTATGGTTGAGCAGCAAGTGCGGCTCCGGTGACGAAAACTGTTCGGACAGGTCGGCGATGCGGCGGAACGCAACTTGCGCGCGGCTGACAATCGGCAGCGTGGCAATCAAATGTTCCAGCGGGCCCTTCATGTACAACAGCACCAGCACAAAGCCGCTCATCACGGCCTTGTCGGCGTTCGGCCACAGCGATTGCATGGCCAACGCCAAGCCGATCACCACGAAGAACAGCATCGAACCAAGGGTTTTGGCGACGACGAAAATGTTCACCGAACGCACCTGGGTGGCGCAAATCCGGTTGGCGGTGCCTTCGATGCCGGACACGAACATGCGCTGGCGGCGCGGGCGGTGGATACGCAGTTCCTTGGCACCCTCGGCAACGGCGTGGTAGTGCTTTTGCAATTCGTCTTCGTAGTCGCGGGCCTTCATGAAACCTTGCATGCCGCGTCCACGGGCGATGTATTGAATGACGGTGCCGATGGCGATCGCCACGACCATCATCAGAAACATTGGCAACGACAGCATCGCCAGATAGCCCATGCACGCCAGGGTCACGGTCAGGGAAATGGCCAGCGGGGCGAAGGCGAAGGCGAAATCGCTGATGGTGTCGACATCATGGGTCAGCACCGGAATCAGTCGATGGCTGCGGTAGCGTTCGATTTGCTCGATGGGCGCCGACAGCACTTTTTCACCCAGCTCTTTACGCAGTCTGGCAATGATGTGCTGGCCGACCCAGTTGGTGCCGATGTCGGAAAAAATCGAGCTCACCAGCGCCAGCAGACACAGCCCGGCGAAGATCCCCACCACGGTGTTGGTCAGGCCTGCCTCGGCGTGCAGGACGTTGTTGATCGTCGCCAGCAATGCCGTAACGCTGAGGCCACCGATCATGCCGAGCAGAATCGAGCCGATGACGATCAGGCGAAAGGGTTTGAGCAGGGCGAACAATTCATTGATCACCCCGCGTGTTGGTTTGCTCATGGAGGTTCCCTGCTTGAAGAGTGGCCGGGCCCGGCATCGGTCGCGGGTGTGGCCTGGGTGACATAGAGGGCGGTGGCGCGATGCATCGGATCGCGCCCACCTGTAAAACGACTGAAGGGAAGGTTAATTTAGCCGCGCGCGTTTACAGATCCCGGGCGACGCGCAAGCCTATCCAGTCACCGCGCGTGTCGGTGTAGGTGGCGTTGCGATTGCCGGAGCGCGAGAACACCGGTGCTTCGCCCCAGTCGTTGCCACGAATGCGGCGGATGTCGCACTTGCCGGTCTGCCAGGCGCTGCCATCGCTCGGGGCGCCGACGTAGTTTTCGTTGTAGCAGTCGGCAGTCCACTCGTAGATGTTGCCGTGCATGTCGTACACGCCAAACGCGTTGGCCGGGAAGCTGCCGGCCGGTGCGGTGAAGTTGTAGCCATCAGCGGCGCCATAGGTATTGGCGTGTCGGGCGATGCTGTATTCCTTGCCCTCGTCGAACGGGAAAGGAAACGGGCCGGTCGTGCCGCCACGGGCCGCGTACTCACGCAGTGATTCGCTGACCAGCCGATACTGTTTGCCTGTCTTCTTCGACAGCCACGCGACGTAGGCTTCCACCTCGGGATAGTCCATGCACACCGCCGGGTGTCTGTCGGTGTATTGCTTGCGCGGATCGCTGCCCTGGTAGTCGGGAATCCCGGCCTTGCAGGCGCGGCCCGGGCGTTCATCCCCGTCCGGCATCTTGTAGCCGGTGTCGCTGAGGTAGGCGTCCCACTGGCCTTTGAGAATCGGGAAGCGGCTGATTGCCAGTGGCTTGGCGAAAGTGACCGGGTGCAGCGGCCCTTCGTCCGGCTCACGGCCGACTTCATCTTCAGGCGTGCCCATGGTGAACGTGCCGGTGGGCAGCACGACCATTTCCGGGCAATCCTTGCAGTCCTTAAACACCTTGCCCGGCACGGGCGGCGTGGCGGCCGGTGCCGACGTCGAGAACAAGCCGGCAGCGAGGGTGGCGAGCGCCAGTGTCGGTAACGCCCTCAAGGAAAAACGGTGCAGTTCGCGGTTCATCTTCGGTCTCGATCAAAGGTAAAGGAATCGCTCGGGCTCACAGGCTCTGGTCGAGCACCGCCAGCAAGCGGTCGATTTGCGCTTCGCTGTTGAGCAGCCCCGGCGCCGTGCGGATCACCGGGCCCACGTCGCGGTTGACGGCATCGGCCACCACGCGGTTGGCCATCAAGTGGGCGGCGATTTTGTCGCTGTCCTGGCCCTTGACCCGAAAGAATGTGAAGCCTGCGGAAAACTCGGGGCTCAACGGCGTCACCAGTTCGATTGGCGGGCGTTGTTGCAGGCGTGTTTTCAAATAGCGGTTGAGTTCATGAATCCGCGCCTGCACCTCGGCCTTGCCCAGTTGCAGGTGCAATTTGAAGGCTTCACCCAGCGCCCAGCGGTGTTCGAAAGCGTGATAGCCGCCCGGCGTCATGGTCTTGGAAAAATGCTCGGCCTCGGAAAACGTCGGGATGATCGGCGTAACGTACTTCACTTCGCGGGTGCGGCTGCACACGATGCCGGTACCGCGTGGGCCGAACATCCATTTGTGCGTGCCGGCGATGAAGAAATCGCAGTTCATCGCCGGGAAACTCAGGTCTTCCACACCAAAACCGTGTACGCCGTCGACCACATAAATGATGCGATCGGCATCGTTGCGCCCACGGTTGTGTTTGTCGACAAGCGCGCCGATGGCGGCGAGCGGCAGTTTCACACCGCTGCCCGAATGCACCCAGCACATGCCGAGCACCCGGGTCTCGGGGCGGATGGCGTCATCAATGCGGGCGAGCAAGTCGTCCTGGCTGATCTTTTGCGGGTCATCGAACAGGCGAATCTTGCGCACGCGGGTGCCTTCGCGTTGGGTGCGCAGGTCGAGAATCGTGTGCGTCGCATAGTGTTCGTGCGCGGTGGTGAGGATTTCCTGATCGGCGCGCACATGCACGCCGCCGTAGATCATCGTCAAACCTTCGGTGGTGCTGCCGGTCAGGGCGATCTGGCGGGCATCCGCCTGCAAATACTTGCCGGCCCAGACGCGCACGGCTTCTTCGCGTTTTTCGGTGACGCCCAGATCCCAGTCCATCGCCATGCCGGGGTTTTTATCCAGCTCGGCGCGATGCATTTCGATGGCCTCACGCACCGGTTTCGGGTGGGTGGTGACGAGGAAATTGGAGAAGTGCAGGTAGCTCGGATCCTGATCGAACAGCTGTTGCAACTGCGCCCATTTGTTGCGCGGCAGCGGGGCGATGGACGATGCGCTGGCCACGTTTTGCAGGCTCGCACCGAGCGGCAATGCGGCAGCAACGATGCCGGCCTGTTTCAGGAAATCACGACGATTGCTCATGGCTTGGCGGTGTCCCGAGCGGTGGCCAGCGCCGGTTTCGCCGATTTCTCGACCTGATCCCAGACCCGCAGGAAGTTGCCGCCCCAGAGTTTGGCGATGTCCGCTTCGGAGTAGCCGCGTGACAACAGTTCGGCGGTCACGTTGCGAATCTGCCCGACGTTTTCCCAGCCTTTGACGCCGCCGCCCTCGTTGAAATCGGAACTGATGCCGACATGGTCGATGCCGATTTTTCTGACGGTGTAGTCGATGGCATCGCCCAGATCCTTGAGGCTGGCCTTCGGCTCCTCTTCGAGGATTGCGTAGAGACGGCTGGCGTACTGGCCGAACTTCTGTTCCGACCACGCGGAAATGATCGGGTCGCCGGGCATTAGCGCCATCGCCAGATTGGGCAGCGGCGGCAGGCCGAATTCAGCGCGCAGTTCGTTGAGCTTGTTTTGCGTGCTTTGGGTTAACGGACGCAGGTATTGCGAGAACGCGACGATCTGCACCACGCCGCCGCTGTGCTTGATCAGTTGCATTTCCTTGTCACTGAGGTTGCGTGGAATATCCACCATCGCCCGTGGCGCGGAATGCGAGGCCACCATCGGCGTGCGACTCAGCTGCGCGACTTGTTCGAGCGCCTTGGTCGACATCTGCGACACGTCGATGATCACGCCGAGATCGTTCAGGCGTTTGACCGCTTGTTTGCCGATGTCCGAGAGGCCGTCGAGGGCGTCCGGCGAATCGTTGAGGAACGGCAATGGGCGAGACGAGTCGGCCCAGTCGTTGTTGCCGATGTAGCTGAAGCCGAACATGCGCATGCCGCGTGCGGCCCACAGGTCCAGCCGGTTCAGGTCGTGGCCCAGCGGATAGGCATTGAGCATGCTGATGAAAATCGCGAATTTGCCCTCGCCGTGCAGGCGGCGGAAGTCGTCGGCGGTGTAGGCAATCGCAACCTGGTTGGGGTAATCGCGCACCATGCCGGAAATGATTTTGTAGCGGATTTCCTGCTGATTGCGCGCCTCCTCGACGAACCCGGCGGTGGGCTTGTGCGGGGCGTTGGCGCCGTTCCAGATTTCTGGCCAGCCGAAGATCGTCAGCGCCGCGCCGGACAAGCGTCCACGATTGGCCTTGACCAGATCGAACTGGCCATCGCCGTCCTTGTCGGCCTCATTGCCGGCGGTGCCGAAGTTCTGCATCAGGCTGACGTGGCTGTCGAAAGAGAGCATGTGTTCGTGCAGCTCGTCTGCCTGTTTCACGACTTTGGGCGCGTAGCCGAGGTCGTCTTTGAACCAAATGTCCCAGGCTGCAAAACCGGCGCCGGCGCTGATTGCCAGGGCCAGTGGCAGGCCGATGTAAAGAGCCTTTTTCGAACGTGGTTTTGTCATTGCCATCTCAGTCAGGTTCGCCGTCGAGGTGCAGGCGCATAGGCCGTTGCTATCTGGAAAGAACGACCGACGGGGCGGCAAATTTAGTGGGGCCGGAGAATGGCCGGATAGGCCGTTAAATTTGTCCGGGCAACAAACGTTCTAGCTTGGATAAAGCCTGCTTCACGGCTGACAAGGTAGGGCAATGAAGATTTCTCGACGATGGTTCATGGCGGGCCTGGCACTGACCGGCGCAGCAGTGCCGGCAGCTTGGTTCGGGCATCGTGAATGGACGCAGCCGGATCCGACGATCACCCCGGGGGAGGCTTCCTTCGACGTCGCCAGCGTGGCCGGGCAACGTTTGGCGAACAGTTTGCGCGGGGTCTGGCGGATTCGTTTCGAGGGGCATGACGCGGGTCTGCAAGGGCTGCCGGTCGAGGGGCTGGAAGTGCTTCTGGACATTGGTCAAAAGGGGCGGGCGGTGTGCGGTTTTATCGACACGCCAGAACGGTTGCGCTCTGTTGAACCGCCGCGTTACCGCGTTCTCGGAGATCTGGCCGCTGCCGACGCGGCAAAACTGAGTTGGCGACTGTTGGGTAACGACGGCAGCGTCGATTACCAGTTGAACATGAGTCTGGACGAGGTCTGGGCCGGATTCGGCAATGCCGGCAGCGGTACGCTGAGTGGCTCGGTTGAGCGTCTGGATCGCCCATTGGCCTTGCCGGCGCAGGACAACCGTTTCATCGCGGTGAAGTGTCTGTTTCCCGAAGCGAGGGAGCGGGCCGGATTGAACGCGACATTACTCGCCTGGCTGGTGTCGCCCGAGCATCGCCTGTTCCATCAGCTCTGGCATGCCACGCGGGACAAATGGCACCGGCTGTCCAAGGAAAAACACGATGCGCTGCGCGGTCTCGGCTGGCAGCCCGGGCCGCGTAACAAGGAACGTGACGCGCGCGGTCCGCGCAAGGACCGCAACGGTTCCGGGGTCGATTTCTTTTTTATGCACCGGCACATGCTCGGCACCGCGCGTTCCATGCAGGATCTGCCGGCGTGGCGGTTTTTCCCGTTGCCGCAACCGGAACTGCTGCGAGATCGTCAGGGTTTTGTCCGTTATTTCGATAACCACGACGGCACCTCATTGCCGCCGACCTGGATAGCCGAGGGCGATGACGAGTTCAGTCAATGGGTCAGCGATATCAAGACTGCCGAGACGTATCAGAGCAACTTCGAGGTGTGGGAATCGCAGTACCGCGATCCGCAGTATTTGTCGAAGCTGACCCTGGGCCAGTTCGGTTCCGAAGTGGAGCTGGGGCTGCACGATTGGTTGCACATGCGTTGGGCGTCGGTGCCGCGCGATCCTTCCAACGGCCAGCCGGTGCCGTTTGCGCGGGATCCGGCGGATTTTGCCGCGCGTTGGTTCAATCCTGAAAACGACTTTCTTGGCGACCCGTTTTCCTCCCACGTGAACCCGGTGTTCTGGCATTTTCATGCGTGGATCGATGAGCGCATTGAAGACTGGTTTCGCGCCCACGAACGCTTTCATCCGGGGCAGGTCAGCCGACTGGAGGTCAACGGCGTGCAGTGGTTCGCGCCGGGGCGCTGGGTCGAGATCGACGATCCGTGGCTCGGCCCGAGCACGCATGGCTGCAACACGACACCGGGATTACTCCCTGGCAAGTCAGTAGAAATGGATCCGGAAACCATGAAACTGGCGTTGCGCATCACCTTTGTCGAAGACGAGGAAAAACTCGAAGGCTGGTTCCGCCGCGTACCGCAACGGCCATGGTATGCACGCAATCTGAAGCCGAAAACCCGCCAGGCGTGAAGTTTGCGGTGTGCCTGAATATGCACAAACCCGTGGGAGCGGAGCTTGCTCGCGAAAGCGGTGGCGCGTGTCAGGGGGCTTGCCAGCCTCCGCCCAATGCCTTGTACAAAGCAATGCTGGCTTGCAAGCGCGCGAGGCTTAGTTGCACGTTTTGATCCTGCGCTGAATACAGCGTGCGCTGGGTTTCCAGCACGGTCAGCAGGTCTTCGGCACCAGCCTCGTAGCGGCTTTGGGCAATGTTGAACGCGGTCTGGGCCTGGTTCAGTTCTTCCGTTTGCCACTGGCGCTGTTCATCGAGGCCGCGAATGCTGCTGAGGGCTTTTTCGACGTCGGCGAAGCCGTTGATGATTGCGCCGCGATAGGTTTCCAGCAGTTCTTCCTGGCGGGCGGTGGCCTTGTCTCGTTCGGCGGCCAGGCGCCCGTTGTTGAAGATCGGCGCGATCAATCCGCCGGTCAGGTTATAGAAAGGGCTACGCAGCAGATCATCCATCTGGTTGGAGCCGCTTCCCAGCGTCGCGCTCAGGGTCACGGCCGGCAGCATGGCGGCGCGCGCCACGGTGATGTCTGCCTCGGCGGCTTGGAGTTGCGCTTCGGCTTTGGCGATGTCGGGGCGGCGACTGAGCAGTTCGCTCGGCAACCCGGCATTGATGACGGGCCACTGCAGTTGATCGAATGTTTCGTTGCTGGCGGAGAGTGTCTGCACCGGCCGGCCGAGCAGGGCGGCCAGTGTGATGTCTGCCTCCTGAGCCTGTTGCCGCACCAACGGCAATTGCCTTTGTTGCGCAGCCACCAGACTTTTCTGTTGCGCCAGTTCCAGCGCCGTTGCCGAGCCTGAATCGAAGCGGGTCTGCACCAGTTTCAGGACGCTCTGCGCGTTGGCCAGATTCAGCTCGGCAATGCGTTTTTGCTCGCGCAAGGACAGTGTTTTTGCATAGGCATCGGCAACGCTTCCCAGCAGGGTCAGTTCGACGGTCGCCCGGTCAAATTCACTGGCCTGCAGGGTAAATTGCGCGCTGTCCCTTGCCGCTCGATTGCCGCCCCAGAAATCCAGTTCGTAACTCGCGCTAAGGTTGGCGTCGAAATAGTCCACCGCGTCGTCGTCGCTGTCGGTGTCCAGTTGGCTGTAGCCGCTTCCGCGCAGCAATTTCTGTCGATTGGCATTCGCCGCGCCTTTGATTTCAGGCAACAAATCAGCACCGGCGATCACCGTGCCTGCCTGCGCCTGGCGCACCCGCGCTGCGGCAGCGGCGAGGTCGAAACTGCCGACTTGCGCCTCTTCGATCAAGCGGTTGAGTTGCGGGCTGCCGAATTGCGTCCACCACTGCGGATTATTGCGCCCTATGCTGCTGGCGCTCTGGGGCGATTGCCAGGATTCGGGCGGTTGCACGCCGCTGTCAGGGCGCTGAACAGGGCTGCCGCAAGCACTGATCATCAGGCACACGGTCAACAGGCTGAGACGCGGTTTCATAGATCGATCATTCACTGGTAAGGGCCGTGACCGGGTCGAGCCGGGCGGCTTTGCGGGCCGGCATGAAGCCGAAGACGACACCGGTCACGAGGGCGCAACCAAAAGCACCGAGCACTGCCATCAGCGAAAACGCCACGGCGACTTCACTGAGAATCAGCACGCCACCGACGACCAGCGCCAGGGCAATGCCGGCGATCCCGCCGACCACCGAAAGCATCACCGCTTCGGTGAGGAACTGACGCAGTATGTCGCGCTGGCGGGCGCCGGTGGCCATGCGGATGCCGATCTCGCGGGTGCGTTCACGTACGGTCATCAACATGATGTTCATCACCCCGATGCCACCGACCAGCAGCGAAATCGCGGCAATCGAACCGAGCATCAGCGACAGGGTATTTTGCGTGCGCGCTTCGGCCTGGATCATCGCCGCGTTGTTGGTCAGCTCGAAGTCCTTTTTGCCGTTGTGCAGACGCAACATCAATTGTTCGATGGCGGTTTCGGCGTCCTTGACCTTGCGTGCATCGGCGGCCGCAATGGCGACGTATTCCGGATCACGGGTGCCGAACAAACGGACACTGGCGGCCGAATACGGAATCGCGATGCGGTTGTCACTGTCCGAGTCGCCGGAGCTGGCGCCTTTTTCCGCCAGCACCCCGACGACCTGAAACGGCACGTTCTCGATCAGGATGTATTGGCCGATGGGATTGGGTATGTCTTTGAGCAGTTGGGTGCGAACCTTGTGGCCGATCACGGCGACAGCGGCGGCGTTCTGTTCATCGGCCTCGGTGAAGTAACTGCCTAGAACCACCGGCCAGTTGAAGATCGCCGGGAAGTTCGTGTCGTTGCCGCCGACATAACTCATGTGGTCGGCATTGCCGAAACGCACGCCGGCTTCAGCGCCATTGACCGGCATGATCCGTTGCACTTGCGGCAGGCTCGCCAACGCACGTACATCGTCGAGGGTGACGACTCCCGGCGGCGTGCGCGGATTGGGTGCCCAGCCACTCAGGTAAATGATGTTCGAGCCGAACGCGCCCATTTGCGCCATGACCTGGCGCTTGCTGCCTTCGCCGACCGCGAGCATCACCACCACCGATGCAACGCCGATGATGATCCCGAGCAGCGTCAGCGCGGTACGGAAACGGTTGATCCACATCACTCGCCACGCGGCGTGCAATGCGTCTACCAGTTCGCCTTTCCAGGCCCCGGTAGCCTCGGCACCTTCGCTCAGGCGTTTGCGCAGATCGACGGCTTGCAGGGCGCCGGGGTTGGCGCTGGCCTGGGCGTCGGGATTGTCCCGGGCGCTGTCGCTGATGATCTCGCCGTCGCTGATTTCGATGATGCGTTTGGCCCGGGCCGCCACTTCGCGATCGTGCGTGATAAGGATCACCACGTGGCCCTGGCTTGCCAGCTCGTCGAGCAGCGCCATGACTTCTTTGCCGCTGTGGCTGTCGAGGGCGCCGGTGGGTTCGTCGGCGAGGATGATGTGACCGCCATTCATCAATGCCCGAGCGATAGACACCCGTTGCTGTTGACCACCGGACAATTGATGCGGACGGTTGCCGGTGCGTGATGCCAGGCCGAGACGATCGAGCAGGGCGGCCGCGCGGGCGTGGCGTTCGGCGGCGGGGGTGCCGGCATAGATCGCCGGCATCTCGACGTTTTCCTGGGCCGAGCCGGAAGGGATCAGGTGATAACCCTGGAACACAAACCCGAACGCTTCGCGGCGCAGCCAGGCCAGTTCGTCGCTGTCCAGTTGCGCGACGTTTTCACCGGCGAAACGGTAATGGCCAGCGGTCGGCCGGTCGAGGCAACCGAGGATGTTCATCAGGGTCGATTTGCCGGAGCCGGACGCGCCGACAATCGCCACGAATTCGCCAGCGTGAATCGACAGATCGATGCCACGCAGCACGTGAACTTCAGGTGCGTCACCGCCGCCGTAGGATTTGCGGATGTCGTGCAGCTCGATCAGAGGCGTCTGCATTCAGCCCCCGCTGCCGTCGACCGGGCCGATCAACAAGTGATCACCTTCGACCAGGCCTTCGACGATTTGCACTTTCAAACGATCGCTGATGCCGGTCTTCACCTGGCGCGACTGGATGTCGCCATTGGCGGCCATGACTTGAGCGGTTTGCAGGTTGGCTGTGGCGCTGCCTTGCAGGGCGGCGACCGGCGCCGTGAGAACGTTGTTGGCCTGATTGGCGACAAAGAAAACTTGCGTGGTCATTTCGGCCATTAAGGCGTTGTCGGCGTTGTCGACGTCGAGCAGCACCGTGTACAACACCACCCGGGCGCTACCGCTTTTGCTTGAGCTGGAAGGGCTGCCGCCACCCTGGCTGGTTTGATCCAGCGGCTTGGGCGGCACCGGCAGAATCTGCCGCACGGTGCTGCTCCAGCGACGGTTGCCGCCGCTGAGCGTGGTGAAGTAGGCGGTCATGCCCGGTTTGACGTGGCCGATATCGGCCTCCGACACCTCGGCCCACACGGTCATCGGCGAGAGTTTGGCGATGCGCAGGATCAGCGGCGTTTGCTGCTGGGCATTGAGGGTCTGGCCTTCCCGGGCATCCAGCGCGACCACCGTGCCGGCCATCGGCGCGTAAATGCGCGTGTAGCCCAATTCGGCCTGATCGCTGCGCAGGCTGGCTTCAGCCTGGCGGATCTGCGCCTGGAACATGTCGATGCGCGCCTGGGTGGCCTTCAATTCGGCGCGGGCGGTCTGCACGTCTTCTTCACGGGTGGCGCCGCCGGCCGCGAGGTTTTGCTGGCGTTGATATTTCTGTTTCGCCAGATCGTTCTGAGCGCGCTGCTCCTGCAATTGCGCCTTGAGGTTTTCAATCGAGAACTGCCCGGCATCGAGTTTGGCTTTTTGCGTGGAGGGATCGATTTCAACGAGCAACTGGCCTTCCTTGACGACGTCGCCGACTTCCACATGGATCTTCTGGATCTGTCCCGATGCCTGGGCGCCGACGTCCACATAACGGCGTGGCTGCAAGGTGCCGAGTGCAGTGACGCTGCTTTCGATATCGCCACGGGTCACCTGGACGGTAACGAACGGGTCTCGACCGGGCGGCATCACTTGCCAGGCGGCATAAGCGGCAACGGGAATCACGCAAAGGGCGGCAAGCAGCGTGCGTCGGGCAGGGCGGGGACGTTTCATGCAGGGGTCCGGCCAGTGAATTCGGCCCGTTAAACATTGCCGCTGGGCGCGACAGACACGGGGAGCTGTCCTGTAAACGACGAAGGCGGAAGGGAATTTAAGTACCGAAACAGAAAGTTACAGCTACAGCGCAGCACTATTTAGCGGGCAATGTTAAACAGCACTTTAAATCTATATGAGAATTACTATAAATTACGCCCCTCAGATTGCCACTATCTTGATACTGCCTTCGCAGGGCAATGATCTGTGCGCTCAAGGACAGAAACCGCCTCCGTGCGGCCGGGAGTCATGTTGGAAAACTACTATCGCGAGTTGGTGTGTTTCCTGAACGCCAAACTCGGCAACCGTGAGGTTGCCGAAGATGTGGTGCATGACGCCTATCTGCGAGTGCTGGAGCGCTCCAGCGACACGCCCATCGAACAACCCCGCGCGTTCCTTTATCGCACTGCGCTTAATCTGGTGGTCGACGGCCATCGACGCAACGCCTTGCGCCAGGTCGAATCACTGGAAGTGCTCGACAGCGAAGAGCGCTACTTCACCCCTTCGCCCCATGCCACGTTCGATCACGGCCAGCGCGTGGAAATGCTCCAGCGTGCCTTGGGCGAATTATCGCCGCCGTGCCGCGAAAGTTTTTTGCTGCGCAAGATCGAAGGCCTGTCCCACCCGGAAATCGCCGAGCACCTTGGTATTTCCAAGGCGCTGGTGGAAAAACACATCGTCAACGCCATGAAACATTGCCGTAACCGGATCCAGCAATGGGATGCCCATTGAGCCTGCCCGGTTAAATTTTATTTCACTGTCCTCGTTCCTACTCAACAGACGACCTGCTGTCCTGCTCGACGGGCGGCCAGGTCATTGAGGCTTTCCTTCCCCGCCGTTGAGGGGTTCATCCAGAGGACACTGGAAATGACACAGGCAATTGCATCGCCCATCGTTCACGACCTGATCGGCATCGGTTTCGGCCCTTCGAACCTGGCGCTGGCCATCGCCCTGCAAGAGCGCGGCCCGACTCATGGCGAGCTGGATGTACTGTTTCTCGACAAGCAGGCTGATTACAGCTGGCACGGCAACACGCTCTCGACCCAGAGCGAGTTGCAGATTTCCTTCCTCAAGGATCTGGTGACCCTGCGCAACCCGACCAGTGCGTACTCGTTCGTCAATTACCTCAAGCACCACGGTCGCCTGGTGGACTTCATCAACCTCGGCACCTTTTATCCGTGCCGCATGGAGTACAACGACTACCTGCGCTGGGTCGCCGGGCAGTTCACTGAACAAAGCCGCTATGGCGAGGAAGTGCTGACCATCGAACCGGTGCTGCATAGTCAGCAAGTCGAAGCGCTACGGGTAATCTCCCGCGATGCCCAGGGTCATCAACATGTGCGTACTACCCGGTCGGTAGTGGTCAGCGCCGGCGGCACACCGCGTATTCCCGAGGCGTTCAGAGCGCTGAAGGGCGATGCCCGGGTGTTCCATCACTCGCAGTACTTGTCGGCCATGTCCGGGCAGCCTTGTGTGAACAATCAGCCGATGAGCATTGCGATCATTGGTGGCGGCCAGAGCGCGGCGGAAGCCTTCATCGACCTGAACGATTCGTTCCCGTCGGTGCAGGTCGACATGATCCTGCGCGGCTCGGCACTCAAGCCTGCGGACGACAGTCCGTTCGTCAACGAGGTGTTTTCGCCGGAGTTCACCGACCTGGTGTTCCAGCAAAACAATGCCGAGCGTGAGCGACTGGTCAACGAATACCACAACACCAATTACTCGGTGGTCGACATCGATTTGATCGAACGCATCTACGGCATCTTCTATCGCCAGAAAGTCTCGGGCATCGCCCGCCATGCGTTCCGCACCTTGACCACCGTCGAAAAAGCCACGGCCACCGGGCACGGTATCGAACTGGCGGTGCGCAATAACGCTACGGGTGAAGTCACCGTGCGTAACTATGACGCCGTGGTGCTCGCGACGGGTTACGAGCGGCAGATGCACCGCAAACTGCTGGCGCCGCTGGAAGAGTACCTGGGCGACTTCGAGGTTGATCGCAACTACAAACTGATCACCGACGAGCGCTGCAAGGCCGGCCTGTACATGCAGGGCTTTTGCCAGGCCAGCCACGGTCTGAGCGACACACTGCTGTCGATCCTGCCGATCCGCGCGGACGAGATTGCCGGCTCGCTGTACGAACATGGCAAAAACCGTGGGCACAGCCGTTCGGTGATGGATCTGTTGTTGGCGACTGCCAGCTAAAACCCCGGCGCTTGAAAGGGTGCCTTCGCGAGCAGGCTCGCTCCCACCTTGGTATGCATTCCTTTGTGGGAGCGAGCCTGCTCGCGAATAGGGCCACGGCTGCACCCCGAAAATCCAGTCATGAACCCTTCCGGTAGCCCCCGAGATTGCCCGCCACTTTCTGGCGAATGGCACCGACGTGGCGTCAGGCAGCATTGGCGACGTGTTTTTAGGAAATGTCCTACAGAGCGTTTCGTTGAGCTTGCGTAGGCTTTCCACACCTGAAACCCCCACCGACCGGGAGGCACATCATGACCAACAAAGCCCTGCGCATCTTGATCGCAGATCGGGAACACTTTCACCGGATGAAAATCGAGCGATTGTTCAATCGCCTCGACTACTACCGGGTTGCGCCCGTGCAGAACCTGTCCGAGCTGTTGACGCTGGTGGATTACGGCTGCCAATCCTTCGACGTGGTAATCATCAACGCTGCGCTGGCACAGGGCGCGCTCGACTTGGCGAAGTATTTTCTGGATTGTCCTCATGTCCACCATACGCTGATCTACAACGACAGAATGGCCACCTCAGTGGGCTCGGCAGCAGGCATTCGCAGCATTGCCGCACAGCTTCCTGACGCATCTGAAATCGCACGGTTGATGGCCTGTGTTGACCAGCCGCCGCAGCTGACTACGGCTGATTCGTATCACTGGCTGCGGCAATGCCAGGGATGAATCACACTTTGTCGAACGGCGCAACTGTCAAGTCTGACAGGTAGATTTGTCGCCATTCCCGTGCAAGAGTCGATGCGCGGCTGTCGTGCCACTGGCCTGGCCCGAAGCCGCGTCGTCATCTTTGGGGACTGGGAGTGGTCATGAAGTCAGCGCTGATTGCCGACGATCATCCGGTGGTGCGGGCTACCGTCAGGATGATTCTGGAAAAGGAAAAATACACACGCATCCAGGAAGCCGCCAGCGGCAACGAAGTCATATCGATGCTGCGCGAGCACACGCCCCGACTGGTGATTCTCGACTTGCATTTGCCTGGGCTGGACGGGCTCGAGGTGTTGGCACGAATCAAGGCCAATGAACTGACGTGCCGGGTTCTGGTGTTTACCTCCTACGAACCGGCGTTTTATCAAGAGCGCTGCCTGCGGGCTGGCGCCATGGGTTATGTCACCAAAACCAACGAGCTGGAGCAATTGCGTAACGCAGTCCGGGCGCTGGATAGCGGGTATTCGTATTTCACCAGCCCGGCCATGAGCACCGGCGCGATGGGCACGCTGCAGCTCAGTGAAAAACAGATGATTGATCGGCTGTCCGACCGTGAACTCTGCATCTTTATTCATTTGGCCGAAGGTATGGCCAACAAGGATATTGCCGAATTGATGATCTTGAGCATCAAAACCGTCAGCACTTACAAACATCGGCTGATGACCAAGCTCGGCGTGGGATCGACCGTGCATTTGCGCGACTTTGCCACGCGCAATCACTTGATCTGAGCCGCCAGCCATGGCGCTACGCCGGTTCGCTCTAGCGCTGCTGATGTGGCTCGTCGCACAAGCGCAGGCCGACGACAGGCCGCAAGCGCTGAATTTGCTGCCGAGGGCCGGGCCGGAGAATGTCCAGATCCGGCTGGATGGCCGCGATCGGCAGTGGTTGCAGCGTCGTTCGGTATTGCGGCTCGGTGTGTCGGGGCCGGACTATCCGCCGTTCGAAGTCACACGCAACCATCAGGATCTGGAAGGGCTGACCGCCGATTACGCCGACCAGGTGGCGGGGCTGTTGGGCTTGCGGATCGAGGCGCTACGCTACCGGACCCGAGAAGCCGCGATTGCGGCCCTCAAGCGGGGAGACCTGGATCTGCTGGGCACCTCGAACAGTTTCGAGGCCGCCGATCCACACATCATCCTGTCCCTCGCTTACGCGGAAGACCAGCCGATGCTGGCGACCCGCCCGGACGAGACGCTACCGGCGGATCTGGCCGGCAAACGGATCGCCATGGTCGAAGACTATCTGCCGTTGGACGTCGTGCAGGCCTTTTACCCCGAGGCCAGCTTGCAGCGTTATGCTTCAGCGATGGATGCATTGGGGGCAGTGGCTTTCGGTACAGACAACGTCTATCTGGGCGATTTCATCAGCGCCAATTACCTGATCAACACCAACTACCGCAACGACGTGCAACTGGTCGGCGCGTCCGGCCTCGATGCCAGCCCGTTTGCTTTCGCCCTGGCGCGTAATAACGAGCGTTTGAAGCGTCTCGTCGACACGGCGCTGGCGGCAATTGCGCTGGATCAACGCCAAATTATTGAACAACGCTGGAGCGCCGGGCGTGCCGACATGGCGGCTCAGGCCAGGGTGCGCTTGAGCGCCGGCGAGGAACGCTGGCTGGCCGATCATCCGGTGATTCGCATCGGTGCCATCGACGACTTTGCGCCGTTGACGTTTTTTGATGCCGATGGCCGCTTCAGTGGATTGACCGCGCAGCTGCTCGGCCTGATTGCCCAGCGCAGCAGTCTGAAATTCGAAGTCGTGCGCGGGCAATCGCTGGATCGGCAGATTGAGCAGCTCAAGGCCGGCGAGCTGGATGTGTTGCCGGTGGTGACGCCGAGCAGCGAGCGTGAAGCCGAACTGCGCTTTACCCGGGCGTATCTGAACAACCCGTTTGTGCTGGTCAGCGGTTCGCCCGCGCAAAGTCCGCGCACGCTTGACGATCTGGCCGGCAAGCGCCTGGCGGTTTATCGCGGACACCCGCTGCGTGGGTACATTGCGCAACGAGTGCCGGATGCGCGGATGATCGAGGTGCGCAGCCCGGCCGAGGGGATGGCCCTGATCGTCAATGGCCAGGCGGACGCGACGTTGAGTTCGCTGCTGGTGGCGCGTTACCTGATCACCCGCCATTACCGCGAACGATTGCGAATTGTCAGCACCGTCGGCGATCAACCCGCCCGCATCGCAATGGCCACCCTGCCGTCAGCGCCGCAACTGCACTCGATCCTGAGCAAGGCACTGTTGAATATTGCACCTCAGGAAATGGACGATCTGGTGGAGCGCTGGAGCCATGATGTGGTGGTCGATGACAGTTACTGGCTGCGTCATCGCCGGGAAATTCTGCAGGGGTTCGCGGCGGCGGGCGGACTGCTGCTGGTGGCGCTGGGCTGGATC
This sequence comes from Pseudomonas syringae, assembly GCF_021605415.1. Classification (GTDB taxonomy): domain Bacteria; phylum Pseudomonadota; class Gammaproteobacteria; order Pseudomonadales; family Pseudomonadaceae; genus Aquipseudomonas; species Aquipseudomonas syringae_S. The sequence goes on along the minus strand of NZ_WKEQ01000003.1, from coordinate 62,939 downwards.
GGCTATCAGCGACGGCAGATTCGTCAGCGCCAGCAATGGTTGCTGCAACTGCAAGAGGCCGTCGATGCCGCCGACGACGCCAATCGTGCCAAGACCACGTTTCTGGCAACCATGAGCCATGAGATCCGCACGCCGATGAATGCTTTGATCGGCATGCTGGAACTGGCACTCAAACGTGCGGAACAGGGCGTCACCGACCGCGTGGCGATTGAGCTGGCTGGCGACGCCGCGCAGCAATTGCTGGCGCTGATCGGCGATATTCTTGACATTGCGCGCATCGAATCCGGGCATTTATCGCTGGCACCACAGCGGGCCAATTTGCAGGCGACGGTGACGTCGGTGGGGCGGGTGTTTGAAGGCCTCGCACGGCAGAAAGGTCTGCTGTGGCGCATTGATTGCGATTCGGGCAGCGACGTTGATGTACTCATCGATGCCACGCGCTTCAAGCAGGTACTCTCCAATCTGCTGAGCAATGCGATCAAGTTCACCGAGCGCGGCGAAGTCAGCCTGATGTTGCAGATTACGAGGATGCGGGAAGGGCATCTGGCGGTCAGCCTGATCGTTGAAGACAGCGGCGTCGGCATCAGCCGCGAGGATCGTCAGCGTCTGTTCAGCCCATTCGTTCAAGTCGGCAATGACCCTCACTCGGCGCAAAAGGGCTCCGGGCTCGGATTGGTGATCAGCCGAGCGCTGTGCGAAATGATGGGCGGGCAATTGCACCTCGACAGCGAGCCGGGGCAGGGCACGCGGATTGAAATACGGCTTGAAGTGCAAACCCTGACGGCACTGCCATTGAGCCGCGAACAAAGTGACGCGGAGCCGTCCCGGTCGCGACCGCTGGATATCCTGGTGGTGGACGACCATCCGGTCAATCGCCTGCTGCTGTGCTGGCAGTTGAAAGAATTGGGGCACCGCACCGTCGACAGCGAGGACGGCGAGCACGGTCTGGCCCGGTGGCAAAACCAGTCGTTCGACGTCGTGATCACCGATTGCAACATGCCCCGGCGCAACGGCTATGAACTGGCGCGGGCGATCCGTGACGACGAGGCGCGGACGGGACGGGCGCGGTGCCGGATTCTGGGGTTCACTGCCAATGCCTTGGCGGACGAAAAGGAGCGTTGCCTGGCGGCGGGCATGGACGGTTGTCTGTTCAAACCGATTCGCTTGGGGGATTTGCGCAACGCTTTACGTGCAGTGGTGGTCGATGATGAACCGGTCCCGCTGCCTGTTGCCTCGTTAAACGTCGAACTCGATCTCAGTCATCTCGACGAACTGGTCGGCGATAATCATGCGTCGCTCGAGCACTTGCTCAATGAGGTGTTGGCGAGTCTGAAGACGGATCTGCAACGCTTGAATGATCTGGCGGAGGGCGAAAACCGGCCGGCATTGCGCGCGTTGGCCCATCACATCCACGGCGGCGCGCGAATGGTCGGCGCAACCGCGTTGGTCACCGCATGTCGTCAGTTGGAGCGTGCGTGTACGGATGCGAACACCGACGCGGTGGTTGCCGCCATCAATGCGCTGCGCGAAGCGATGCAACGCCTCGAGCAGCATTTGCAGGCTTGAGCGATTCAATCCCAGGCAGGCGCACTGCCTTGCGGCAGTTTTGCAGTGAGAATTGCGTGGAGTCGCCGCGTCTGGAACGGTGGGAAAAACCGCTGTCGCGACAAAGCATTTTTGAGCACAGGTGCCGAATAAACCGTTTGCACCGCTCCCTCATGGGAATGCACTTCTTTGTGGGAGCGAGCCTGTTCGCGAAGGGCGCAACACGGTCGTCCTTTTGATAGAACGATGAGGCCGGTTTCTGCCATCTAGTCTGAAATAGTACTCAGGCATAACATCAGTGCCTCTTCCACTGGAGGCATTATGAAAAACATCATCGGCATCTACACCAGCCCGCGCGGCCATTGGGTGGGCGATGGCTTTCCGGTTCGTACCCTGTTTTCCTACGACAACCTGGGCAAGCACATCAGCCCGTTCCTGCTGCTCGATCACGCCGGCCCCGCCGAATTCACCCCGACCACCGAACGTCGTGGTGTCGGGCAGCATCCGCATCGGGGTTTTGAAACCGTGACCATCGTCTATGAGGGCGAAGTGGAACACCGGGATTCCACCGGCAGCGGCGGCAAAATCGGCCCCGGCGACGTGCAATGGATGACCGCTGCGTCCGGCATTCTTCACGAGGAATTCCATTCCGAAGCCTTTGCCAAATCCGGCGGTGCACTGGAAATGGTGCAACTGTGGGTCAACCTGCCGGCGCGGGACAAAATGGCCGCGCCCGGTTATCAAACCATCCTGAACGTCGACATACCGAGCATTGCGCTGAAGGACGATGCCGGCAGCCTGCGATTGATCGCCGGTGAATTCGAAGGCCACAAAGGCCCGGCGCGTACGTTCACGCCGGTCGATGTCTGGGATCTGCGCCTGAATGCCGACAAGTTGCTGACGCTGGACTTGCACGACGGCCGCAACAGCGCGTTGGTCGTGTTACGCGGTACGGTGCAGATCAATGGCCAGGAACTGGCTAGGCAAGGGCAATTGGTATTGTTCGAGCGCGAGGGCAAGCAGTTGACCCTGGAAGCGAACGACGATGCGATGGTGTTGGTGCTGAGCGGCGAACCGATTGATGAACCGATCGTCGGCCATGGCCCCTTCGTGATGAACAGCGAAGCGGAAATCCACCAGGCCTTCGCCGATTTCCAGTCCGGGCGTTTTGGCCGGATGAGTTGATCCTGAACGCGTTATCCACGCGAAACCCTGTGGGAGCTGACTCTGGACACTTGATCCACGCAAAACCCCTGTGGGAGCTGGCTTGCCAGCGATGGGGCCGGCACATCCTGCTGCGATATCGCCTGACCCGACGCCTTCGCTGGCAAGCGAGCTCCCACAATGAATCTTCGGTGAACACAAAATCCGTGAACGCCGGTAAAACACGGTAGGCGCAGCCGGCAGCACCTACACAAAAAGCGCGCATCCTGCTGAACCAATTCCTCCTACACTGTGCCCCAATTGGCCCTTGTTGGAGTGGTTGGATGTTGTCAGTGCTCACCGATCATCCGTTGTTGTGCGCGACATTCCTGATCCTTATCGATCTAGGACTCTGGCGGCTCATCAGTTCCCATGGCAGCGAATGGAAATTGCTGGTGCGGGTGCTGATCTTCACATTGTTCAGTGTGCTGCTGTTCAACGAGGGATTGAATCCCATGGAGCCCGCGCCGTGGGCCGATAACGTGCCGCTGCATCTGGCGGCGACGGGGTTGCAGATCGGTTGGTGGCTATTCGGGGCACGTACGCTGACGGTGTTGATCGGCGCGCTGATGATGCAACGGGTCGGGCACACCGGGCGGCTATTACAGGATTTGCTCGGTGCGGTGATTTTCCTCATCGCGATCATTGCCGCATTGGCCTATGTGCTGGATCTGCCGGTCAAAGGTGTGCTCGCCACGTCGGGCGCCTTGGCGATCATTGTCGGTCTGGCGTTGCAAAGTACCCTCAGCGACGTGTTTTCCGGGATCGTGCTCAACACCACCAAGCCCTATCAACTGGATGACTGGATTTCCATCGACGGCACTGAAGGCCGGGTCACCGACATCGACTGGCGCGCCACGCGCCTGCAAACCAGTCAGGGCAGCATGGCGGTCATTCCCAACTCGCTGGCGGCCAAAGCCAAAATCATCAATTTCAGTCGGCCGAGCGATATGTTCGGATTGTCCGTCACTCTGCAAGTCAGCCCTCATTCGCGCCCGCACACCGTGATCGAAGCGCTGGAGCGGGCCATGCAGGGCTGTCGCTCGCTGCTCGACATACCGGCACCGAGCGTTTCGCTGAAAAGCGCGAGCAGCACCGGGATGGAATATGAAATCAGCGGTTTTGTCGCCTCAATGAGTGAGAGGCGCGCGGTGCGCAATCAACTGTTCGATCTGGCCTATCGGCACTTGCAGGCCGGCGGGGTGAATCTGTTGTCGAGTGTCGAGCCGAGCCTGCCGGCCAGCCTGTCACGGCCACGGGCGCTGCTGGACAGTTCGCCGATTTTCTCCACCCTGCGTCAGGAAGAGAAAGACACTTTCAGCCAGAACATGACGCTGCAAACCTTTCGCGCCGGCGAGACGATTCTGGCGGCGCAAGAGGTCAGCGACCATTTGTTTATCATCGAATCCGGCGTGGTCACCGTGACCCTGACCCGCCGTGGTGTGCCGTTCGAGTCGGGGCGGATGGGCCCGGGCGAGGTCATCGGCGAGGCGGGTATCCTTTCCGACTCTTCACTGCCTGCCACCTTCGCAGCGAAAACCTGGTGCGCGCTGTATCGCATCGAGAAAACGTACCTGAAGCCATGCCTGGACGCGCGCCACGACATCAACGAAGCGATGAAAGCCCTGCTTGATTACCGTTTGCACAAAGCACAGTCGCTGACCGAGGACATGCCCGTTGTTGAACCGAAAAAAGGCTTTTTGCAGTGGTTGCGCAATCGGGTCTGAGCGCAGATCCGACGCAACCACCGGGTTGGCCGAGTGTCACAATTTTCACACCTCTCTGGCTGGAGCCCCGGACGATGAAAAACCTGCGGATCGCCACGTTCAACGTCAACGGTATGCGCGCCCGTTTGCCCAACCTGCTCGAATGGCTTAAACGCGAGCAACCGGACATCGCTTGCCTGCAAGAGCTCAAATCGGTGGATACAGCATTTCCGGCGGCGGAACTGGAGGCCGCCGGATACGGAGCGATCTGGCACGGACAACCTTCCTGGAATGGCGTGGCGATACTGGCGCGCGACGCGCAACCGCTGGAGATCCGGCGCGGTCTGCCCGGCGACCCGGATGATACCCACAGCCGTTATCTGGAAGCAGCGGTGCATGGCGTGCTGGTCGGTTGCCTGTATCTGCCCAACGGCAATCCACAGCCGGGGCCGAAATTCGACTACAAACTGGCGTGGTTCGAGCGTTTGATCAAACACGCCAAGGAACTGCAGGCCAGCGATCATCCGGTGGTGTTGGCCGGTGACTACAACGTCGTGCCAACCGACCTGGACATTTACAACCCGCGCTCATGGCTCAAGGATGCGTTGCTTCAGCCCGAAAGCCGCGAGTGCTACCAGCGCCTGCTTGATCAGGGCTGGATAGACTCCTTGCGGCATTTGTATCCGGAAGATCGGCTGTACACGTTTTGGGACTACTTTCGTCAGCACTGGCAGAAGAATTCCGGGTTGCGTATTGATCATTTGTTGCTCAATCCGTCGCTAAGTCCCTATCTGCATGAAGCCGGCGTCGATGCTTGGGTGCGCAACGAAGAACACGCCAGCGACCATGCGCCGACCTGGATCCGTATCGGCTCGCGCAAGCGGAAATAGGCGCGATTGGCGAAATCAATTGTCGCGCTCCGGTTTCGTTCCCGTATACCTGTTGGCTATCGGCGGAGCAATCCGCAGTATCCTCACAAGGACTGAGCCATGAACGAACCCCGTCTGACCGATCCGGCGTTGTATTTGCAGCGCCTGGGCTTCGAAACGCCACCGCCACCCACTCTCGAAACCTTGCGTCAGTTACAGCGGCGTCATACCGGCGAGTTTCCTTTCGAGAATGTGTCGACGATCATCGGCGAACCGGTATTGATCGATCTGCCCTCGATCGAGCATAAAGTCCTTCACGGGAGACGCGGCGGCTACTGCTACGAACTGAATTATTTGTACCTGACCTTGCTGCTGGAACTGGGCTTCGACGCCCGGGGCATTACCGGCCGCGTGGTCATGGCTCAGCCCGAAGGTGCCTGGACAGCCCGCACCCATCGCCTGAGCCTGGTGCATATCGACGGTGTTCGCTACGTCACGGATGTCGGCTTCGGCGGGATGGTGCCGACGGCGCCATTGCTGCTCGATACCGACGCTGAACAACCCACGCCCCATGAATCCTATTGCATCGAACAACAAGCGGACGGCTACATGCTGCGCGCTTATGTCACCGGCGAATGGCGACCGATGTACCTGTTCGACCTGCAGCGTCAGGAACACATCGATTACACGATTGGCAACTGGTACGTCTCGACCCATCCTGAATCGTCGTTCGCCAGTCGCCTGATGGCCGCTCGCACCGGCGATGGCTGGCGACGCACGTTGAGCAATGGCAGCTTCGCCATCCACCGCCTCGGCGCCGACAGCGTACGGCGCGAAATCACGGATGTTGACGCTTTGATTGCGTTACTGGAACAGGAGTTCGGCGTGCGTGTGCCAGATCGTCCTCATGTGCGTCAGTCGCTGAAAAGGGTACTCGTTCCGGGCTGATCTCAGGGCTTCACGTCAGGTTCCAGCACCCGGCGGATTTCACCCACCGCCGCCGACAGCTTCTTCTCCAGACTTTTGAGGTCGGCGGTGGTAATGCCTTTTTTGAAGTGCCCGGAAAAGGCTGTCGCTTCATCCATCTCGGCCTTGCTGCCGGATTCAAGCAGCGCATGGCGCAATGTGTTGTTGATCACCGTCTGATAGCCGTACCCCTCGTTTTCCGCCACTGTCCTTGCGGCATCGATCACCGCGTCATCGAGCATGATGGTGATGCGAGTCTTGCCTTTGGCATTGGCTACGGCACCCCGTTTTGCGTCGCTGAAGTCGTATTCGTCTTTCATGATTCAAGCCTCTCCATATTGATGGCGCTCGCTGGGCGTGGCGACGCGCGCAGAAATGATCCGAACAATATTGGGTTCGCGATAACTGAAAGCGACGGCCAGCAATCGTCCCTTGGCATCAAGACCGAGGGTGATCCAGCGTGGTTCGTCATGGTCGTTGTCTTCCATCGTCAGTGCCCGCTCGTCGTGGAAAACCGCTTCTGTGTCCGCGAGGCTGACGCCTTTGTGCTTGAGTTTGTTGGCCGCATTTTTCGATTTGTCGTATTGGATGGCGAATGACTTCATTATGCATACTTTATATGTATAAAAAAGGAGGCGACCGCACCGTTGGTCGCCATGAACACTTCAGCCTAGTGGTGGGTGGCGGATTGGCGCGGAGGGATTTATTGCAGGATTTGTTAGCGATGGAAGCAGCGGGCTAGAAGGTTGGATGGCTACCTAACCATTATGTGACTGATAAGTTGTATACAACTCTATAGACATTTGTCCTGACTCTTGCATACAGTGTGCGCATAACAAAAACCAGGGAACCCCCCACCATGAATACGCCCCATGTTTCACACCAACGGCCCGAGGACGAAAATCTCGGGGTCGGCGCGAATATGGCTTACGGCCTGCAACATGTTCTGACCATGTATGGCGGTATCGTCGCGGTGCCACTGATCATCGGTCAGGCTGCCGGGCTGTCGCCGGCGGATATCGGTTTGTTGATTGCTGCTTCATTGTTTGCAGGGGGGTTGGCAACACTGCTGCAAACCCTCGGTGTGCCGTTTTTCGGCTGTCAGTTGCCGCTGGTGCAGGGCGTTTCGTTCTCGGGTGTGGCGACGATGGTGGCCATCGTCAGCAGTGGCGGGGAGGGCGGTTTCCAGTCAGTGCTCGGCGCGGTGATCGCAGCTTCGCTGATAGGCCTGTTGATCACCCCGGTGTTCTCACGAATCACCAAGTTCTTCCCGCCATTGGTGACCGGCATCGTGATCACCACCATCGGCCTGACGCTGATGCCGGTGGCCGCACGCTGGGCCATGGGCGGCAACAGCCACGCCGATAATTTCGGCAGCATGGAAAACATCGGTCTGGCGGCGCTGACCCTGGTGCTGGTGTTGTTGCTGAGCAAAATCGGCAGCTCGACCATCTCGCGATTGTCGATCCTGTTGGCCATGGTGATCGGCACAGTGGTGGCGGTGTTCCTCGGCATGGCGGACTTCTCCAACGTGACCCAAGGCCCGATGTTCGGCTTCCCGACACCGTTCCATTTCGGCATGCCGACCTTCCACTTCGCCGCGATTCTGTCGATGTGCATCGTGGTCATGGTGACGCTGGTGGAAACCTCGGCGGACATCCTGGCGGTCGGTGAGATTATCGACACCAAGGTCGACTCAAAACGTCTGGGCAATGGTCTGCGCGCCGACATGCTGTCGAGCATGATCGCGCCGATCTTCGGCTCGTTCACCCAAAGCGCCTTCGCCCAGAACGTGGGCCTGGTGGCGGTGACCGGCATCAAAAGCCGTTACGTGGTGGCAACCGGGGGGGTGTTCCTGGTGATTCTTGGCCTGCTGCCGTTCATGGGCCGGGTGATTGCGGCAGTGCCGACGTCGGTACTCGGCGGCGCCGGTATCGTGCTGTTCGGCACTGTGGCGGCGAGCGGCATTCGCACGCTGTCCAAGGTCGATTACCGCAACAACGTCAACCTGATTATCGTCGCGACCTCCATCGGTTTCGGCATGATCCCGATTGCCGCGCCGAACTTCTACGATCATTTCCCGAGCTGGTTCGCGACCATTTTCCATTCGGGCATCAGCTCGTCGGCGATCATGGCGATTGTGCTGAACCTGGCATTCAACCACTTCACCGTAGGCAACTCGGATCAGCAGTCGGTATTTGCGGCGGGCGCCGAGCGCGTGTTGCGTTACCAGGATCTGGCGGCGCTGCGTGAAGGCGATTACTTCAGCGACGGCAAATTGCATGACTGCGACGGCAATGAAGTGCCGGTAATCGAGGTGGATTCGGATCACGATCATGGTCACGGTTCACCGAAGGTGCAGGTCAAGAGCAGTGAGCATGTCTGACGGGTTTATCCGGTAAGAACAAAGGCCGATCTGTTGTGAGACAGATCGGCCTTCTTGTTTTGAAGATCAAAAACAGCCGGCTTCGGCAGTAACACGGCACGTATTTCAATTCCGTATGTTTAAGGCTGTTTGGAATGTAAGGCAACTTCCCACACTGTTTTCAGGTTGTCCGTCGGACGTCCGCTCTTTAGCCTGTGTCGGTCGCTGCCAATTCAGCGACCGGGATTGGAACCCTGTGGTTCAACAGACGCAAAAACACCTTTCATGACGTATGCTTGCGCACCTTTGTGGTGTGCACTCCGTTATGGCAGCTGTGCGCGGGAGACTTCGAGTCTGTCGGGTTTTGCTCTGTTGCCCGGGTTCCAACCTGCGTACAGCTGCCACCTTTCGATTGGAACCGAATGGGCCAGCTTCAACCATAAAGCAGGGTAACAACACTATGAAAAAGCCAACGCCAAACCCTCCCGAAACATCCGCTGTACCGGACACCGATCCAACGTCTCCCTACGCCTCCATCGACACCAAAAAACTCCACAACGCGGCGGAACGCGCACTGGATTTTTATCTGGTGCCCACCGCCGGGATCATGGCCACGCCCTACATTCCCCGCGAAATGTTCTTCGTCAATCCCAAAGCCGACACCGAGTCCCTATTGGCCAACGCCTGTGAATCCCTGGCCTCGGCCACGGTGATGCTCGGGGACTTTGCTGCGCAACTGGAAGGTACCCATCGCAAGACACTGCTGGGCATTGCGCAGGTGGTGATGCTGGGTGAATTGGCGGTGAATAGAGCGTTGGATAACGTCGGGCCTGCGGGCTGATTGAGCGACGGAGTTAAAGCAAAAACACGGCGGTAAGGGTCGCGTTTTTTTATTCTTTATCTGGTAAGACTTTTCGCTTGAGTCATGCAAATACCCCGAATAGTTTTCCGCTTAGATAGACGACGCAAAAACCTAGAAAGGAATAGGCAAGCATTCGCGTGGGAATGATGACCAGGCGCCGCAGGCATTTGGGTAAACGAGCGAGCTCATCCATTGCATGGGGATCGCTTCTCGATACGAAATCGTCTTCCAGTAAAAGCATGGTAGAAATGTGGGATAACCGAAAGTAACGACCAACAACGCTGTTACCCATAACTCGGCGATTACGAGCGACGAAGTACGACTCTTTTAGAAGAGACTCAATTTCAGCGAGTCTGAAAAAACTGATCCATACCTTCATGAGCACATTTATGAACGCCAAACTAAGACAGGCAATTAGCGTGGAAAGAAAAATTAGTTCCAGGTCACTTGCCGGCTTGGAGAGGGTCGAAAATAATCGTTTTGCACTGAAACATAGGATAAGTAAGCCGGTTCCTGTCAAGGCAAGTCGAAAAAGCAACCCTGGAATTTTCACCCATTTTTTCAGGTGCTCTGGAAAAATTTCGGCCTCCATAACGGCATAGGGATCCAGCATTTGGCTATGTGTAAAACGTCCGGTCAATGCGGCTATTTGCCTGACTCTTTTCATTCTTCCCAAGGGTCCATTTCCCAAAAATTTCCGATTGAAACTTACAAGATCAGATGCAATGAAATGTGCCTCCATCTCATCAAGTCGAAAGTAAGCAGCGAACAAGGCAGTTGCTTCGCTGAGGACAAAAAGTAGAAGAACGGCAGCCCATAAATAAAGGTAAATGAGATCAATCGTGATCACGGGCGATCCTTGTTTCCAGATCCATAAACAAAAGTGGAGACTCGCGTAGACCAGACAGTCTCAACGTCATCACTTACCCACTTCGTACAGTTTTTCACCGATGACTTCCCCTGTTTGGCTGCCAACGTCTCCCATTTGTGCTGCCAGCAGACCACTCACAACCAACATGCAAACGACGCCTCCTGTTCCGGCGGTTCCCACACCTATGGCGACACATGTCATCGGAGCAACGGCGGGTGCTAATTTTCCCGCTATCATCCCTCCGATCACGTTTCCAGACAGTTTTGATCCATCCATGAATTTTGACTGTCGGCATTCATCTTCGCGTCCTGTGCGACATGTTTCGTAGATTTTCGACGCCGCAGAACTTGCGCCCAAGCCAATCGCTATAAATCCGCCTGCCTTCATGTATTTAGAGGCTCGTGCAACTCCATCGATATTCGTTGCATAGCCGGGCAACTGACTCGGTGCACCCGCCTTGTTCCAGTTATGGACGGTTCTTCTCGTGGACAAGCCCAATGCCCTTTTGAGTTTGGGATGATCCGCAATTCCCGTGGCTTTGCGAACCAAAGGGCTTAAGCTCGCATCCAGTGTCGACATTATCCTTTTGCGTTTCGCATAGAAGTCCGGCGAGTTCAGGTTTCCATACTGGCGGTATTGCTCCGCGTGCAGTCGCTCCAGTTCTTTAAGGGTGTTTTCAAGCGCTTCCAAATGCTGACCAACCATGAATGACGCGACCCCCAGCGCCCCAGAAGACACACCCAAAAAAGGCTCAATCACTTCATGGTGCTCAACCATGAACGAAGCCTCTTCGTCCGTCAGATCTTTCAGCGCCTCGTCCACTTTCACCGCTGCCGCCATCATCTGCGCTTCTTCACGGCGGCACATGTAGTTGCGCGAATCGCTAAATAAAACCATTTGTCCCGGTCTGACCTGCTCACCCAAATGGCGGTTTAACGAGCGAAATTCGCGGCGCAACACATCGCTGGGCGTAACTTCGTACAGAGAACGTTCCAGCGCTTCGAGGCTCATGGATTTCTGAACGATGTGAAAACCTGACTCTGTCGGTTGAGGCAAAGTAAAGGCGTGCTCTTCCACCAGGTGCTTTGCGGGTGGCGGTTCAGGTTTGGGCTTGAAGCCGTTCCACGAGGCGCCGGCGTTATCTGTCGGGGCACTTGGCTTCACAATCACCCATTTGCCAGAGGTGATGGCATCCATGAGTTTTCGTTGATGGGCGCTCTGCATGTAATTGGTGCGGTTGGCACCGATGGCAAACAGCAGGTCATCAAAACCTGAAAGCGCTTGGGGATGTATCAAGGCTTGCTTGAGTTCTTCAACGGCCCGGAAGGTGTCGATCACATGACCGCGATGGCGGTGGCGTTCGCTCCGTGGGATGAGTTGTTCATGGATGTTTCCCGTTCGGCAGAACGGGGACTTTGGCGGGTTATCTCAAGCTTGAATGCCGGGTAATTCCGGTTTGCTTGTAGGGGAAGTCCGAACGGAAGACCAGAAGATCGCAGCCTTCGGCAGCAGTTGGAATGTAAGAGCTGCCGAAGGCTGCGATCTTTTGATTTTATTGTTGGCCACAAAAAAGCCCCTGAACCTTTCGATTCAGGGGCTTTGCAATTTGGCTCCACAACCTGGACTCGAATGTAGAAATAAGTACCTGTTTTACAATGAAATAATGCTGATTTCTAAAATTTCTATCCCTACGATTATCCTAATAAATCCCAGATTTTATGCGAACTCTTTGGATCCCCATGAGCACGGCAGTTGCGTCAGTCCCGCCTACCGATCAATCCAGTAGTTCGTTTCCTCGTGATCACTGTGTCCGTTTCGGACGGACTTTAGTGGGGTGGTTTCAATCACTCATGTTCGGACGCGGCTCAGGCAAATCGAGCGTCATTTGATCTGATTCGAGGGATAAAGACCGGCTAGCCGCGCTATCACAACGCCAACGTAAAAAACGCCTGAGAACTCTTCGACCATCACAAGTGAACGGGCGTGGTTGGTCAATGGGATGACATCACCGTAACCGGTGGTCGTGAGCGTCGTGAAGCTGAAATAGATCAGTTTGAAGAACGTGCCGGGTTGTATGAAGTCGAGGCGGCCAGGGCCGAATGAGCCCGCGCTGGATATCTCGACCAGGGCATAGACGAAGGACCAAACGAAGGCCAGCATGATGTAACCCGCAAGCGCGCCATGCAGCTTGTCGGCGGTTATTGGCCCGCGCTTGAGAACATAGCGAAGCACTCCGCTGAACGAGACTGCAAGAGACGCCGTATAAGCTATCCCGGCAAGGTTAAGAATCTCGATACGCTCAGTCCACAACGCCGCCCATAGAAGGCCAACCCCAAGCAACGCCAGGCCCAGTTTGAGGATGACCCCCCACCGAGTTTGCCTGGCGGCGAAAGCGCCCACGAGCAGCACGATTGAAAACACAATGCCGAGCAACGTGCGCGCAAATATGCCTTCCTCAAGAAAGGGAAACAGCAGGATCAATCCCAATAAGAGCAGCAATAGATAAGTGCAAGGCCCTTGCCCAATTACCAGCTGAGCTAAATCCGCGTCAGATTCGGCTTTATCCTGCGGATTTGTCATACCGGTTTCTCTGAGAAGTAATGACCCGTGGATTCCTGGAGGGTGGCTAGAGCTACCTTTCAGCGGTCTGAGGTTTCAGATCCCATGCCTTGAGTTTTTTTGCAGCGGTTCCGAAAGGCCCCAACTGGTACACGGCCGCACCGGCTGGTGAGAAGACAAATGACTGGAATGACTCGGCATTCATTTTGTCGAGATAGTCACGGGGAGCAACTCCCGTGCTCACATGGGGATTGAAATTCTCGCCAGACATTTTCGGGACAAATGTCGATACGTACTGGATGAGCGCCGCGTCACTGCCGGGATCGTCGTGCGCAGCGGTGAACGCTTCAATCGGGCCGGTTTCTACGGTGAACGGCTCCACGGCGGCAATAATGTCCTTCTGCAACTTGATGATTTCCGGTGTTGGCTTCGCGCAAATGCCGGCGACCCCGAGCGCTCCAGCGGGCGCGTAGTAGTATTTGAACGCCTCCAGTTTCATGGCACTCACATCGGCGCTCAGGAGAACCTTCTCCGCAGCGGCATAGACCTTGTCGAGATCCTCCGTGCGGACGAAACGCTGAATCAGCGTGATATGTGGCCGGTGTTCGGCATCTAGGGCGAAACCTTTCGGGAACACAGCAAGCAGGCGGGCGTTGTTGGCATCGGAGTACTTGAGCATCGTGCTGTCTGGCTCCAGGAGAATGTCGATGGCGGTGACCCTGGACTGCGCGGCCGGGAAAACGGTTTTCCAATCGTTCTTCATGCTGACCACAGTCCAACCGCTCGTCTTCGCCTGCTCATCCAGTGCGGGAGGGAAAGCACCCAGTTTGACATCCGGCAATCCACGAGCCGGACCATAGGCGAATTCGCGTTGTGCATCGTCGTGCAGAACCAGCAGTTCGAATCGCAAACCGCTGCCACCTTGTGTGTACTCCAACATTTCTTCGTCACCGCGAGAGTTACCAAAAGCGGCGATCGGGCGTCGGCCAATGTGCAGATTGATGCCGACTGGCTTGTCGCTCTTGTCATCCATGAAATTGAGTTCCGGTAGGCGCACGAGCATGGGCTTACCATCGCGCAGCTCAAATTTCGTTTTGACGCTGCTGCCAATGACCTGATCGGGCGGGATACCGTAAACCCGCTCGGCCCACGGCCGCATGAACTCGATGCCGCCACCAGAGACGATGAAGGTCCTAAAGCCGTTTCCTCGCAAGTAGTCGAGCAGTTCGAGCATCGGCTGATAGGTCATTTCGGTAAAGAGCTTGCCAGTCTGCGGATTCTTCGCCGTCGCGATCCAGTCCTTGACGATCTGCTCGAACTCCATCGTGGTCATCCCCGTGTGGGTGGCCATGACTATCTCGAGCAGCGCATGTTCGCCACCCGCCAGCGCTGCTTTCACGTCACCCTTGAGCAGCGATGCGAACGGTTCCTGAGTCTTCCATTCGGGATGTTGATTGCTAAGCGCCTTTACTCGATCCAGCGCAAAGTACAGCTGAACGGGCAGTGGCTGTTCGCTCCAGAGCGTACCGTCATTATCGAACGTGGCAATACGTTCCGGCACTGGTACAAAGTCTGGCGAGGCAGGTTGGGTGACCTTCTCGACAAAAGTGACGATGGACTGCTTGGCTTTGCCATCGCTCCAGGACGGGAGCGGATCAGCTGACTGCGCGCCGATCGCGGGAAGGCTCAGGACACAAGCCAACAGGGCAGCCAGAACCATTTTTACTCGTATGGTTTTCATCAGCGCAGCGCTCAAAAAAGTGGCCGCACCTCAGTGAAACGGGTGCGGCTGTGTTAGCGGGCTCGGCTTTTCAACAGGCGGACATCACTATTGTTCGGCCTTTGTCATTTCTTCGATCTGTTTCTGCATCTTCGTCAGGTTGAACGAGCCCGGCGTTTGGCTCGGTGGGTAGTCCTTCATGGTCATTAGAAATTTGCCAACCATTTCGGTGATCGGCACGATCGCGTAAAGGTGATCGATCCACCAATCGTTGTAGGTGTTGGAGTTGTGCTGGGCTTTCTCAAACGGATCGCGGCGCAAGTTAAAAATCAGTGGTGCACGCAGCTCGACGAAAGGTTCGCGCCAGAGATTCATGGTTTCTTCGCGATTTTCCATAAAGACGACCTTCCAGTCCTGGAAGCGAGCGGCGACGATTTCGCCAATGTCGTTCACATAGATGAATTCCTTGCGCGCAGACTCTTTCGTCTTGCCAGTGAAGTAATCGAGCTGGTTGTAACCATCGATGTAGTTCTTGTAGTGACGGCCATTAAGGTCGGTGCCTTTGAGCAGTTGCTCTTTGATATCCGGCGCACCGGCAACGGCTGCAAAGGTCGGAAGCCAGTCTTCGTGCGCAACGATGCCGTTAAGCGTGGTGCCCGCTGGGAAATGGCCAGGCCAGCGCACAAACATCGGCACACGGTAAGCACCTTCCCAATTGGTGTTCTTCTCACTGCGGAAAGGTGTGGTACCTGCATCGGGCCAGCTGTTGTAGTGCGGACCGTTGTCCGTCGAGTACTGAACGATGGTGTTGTCGGCGAGGCCGAGGTCGTCGATGACCTTGAGCAGTTCGCCAACTTGCATGTCGTGTTCGACCATGCCGTCACTGTATTCATCTTGTCCGGAAATCCCACGATGTTCGGCCTTCACATGGGTGCGAAAGTGCATGCGTGTGCCGTTCCACCAGACGAAAAACGGCTTGCCGGCTTTGGCTTGAAGCGTAATGAACTCCTTGGCGGCGGCAACGGTTTCGTCATCGATGGTTTCCATGCGTTTCTTGGTGAGCGGGCCGGTATCCTCGATAGTCTGGCCACCCTTGCCGTCAGCGAAGCTATGGATCACACCGCGCGGACCGTATTTCTTCAGGAACGCAGGGTCTTTCGGATAGTCGAGGTTCTCTGGTTCTTCTTGAGCGTTCAAATGGTAGAGGTTGCCGAAGAACTCATCGAAGCCATGCATTGTAGGTAAATGCTCGTCCAGGTCACCCTGATGGTTCTTGCCGAATTGGCCAGTGGCGTAGCCCTGGCTCTTGAGGACCGTGGCCATGGTGATGTCGGTCTTCTGCCAGCCTTCCTTCGCGCCGGGTAGGCCAACCTTGGTCATTCCGTTGCGGATGGGGACGGAGCCACCGATGAAGGCCGCACGTCCGGCGGTGCAGCTTTGCTGGGCGTAATAATCAGTGAAACCCAAACCTTCCCTAGCGATGCGGTCGATGTTTGGCGTCTGGTAGCCCATCATCCCGCGATTGTTATAGCTGATGTTCTCGATGCCAATGTCATCCCCCCAGATAACGAGAATGTTGGGCTGACTGGACTGTGCAAAAGCTGTGATCGATGACAAGAAAATACTGGAGGCGGCAAGCAGCATTACGGTTCGTTTCATGGCTATTTCTCCTAAAGAGCAATTGCACCGAGCACGCTAATTTTTCGTAAGTTGTTGTAGTGCCGAATGCGCGAAACATCATTGAATCGATGTTGTTTTTCAAACTCGCTTGAGTTTTCACGCTGCCGCTACAGACGGAACTGATTTAAATCAGCTAACCGACTTATATGTGATTGCAGAAGGGGCTGTTGCAGGTCATCGGCAGCCGGTGGCCTTGAAGTCGAGAGTGAGCTTTTTTGAGATGTGCTCGAACGCTGCACCAATGCGATAAAGAGGTTTCGTGCTTTGCGCTGTATGGGCGCTCTAAATTACCGCTATTGGCTGATTCTGTTGAAAAAGTCAGCCATGGTTTCCGCAGCTGAAAAGTACGCGTTCGAGATTGAAATCTTTACTTTTGGCAGAGGCTTCCGGCCTCGGATTTCACGTAACAGCGTGCAAAAAAGGCGTTTTCACCAGCCAATGATCAGGCAGTTTGGGCAGGCCGACTTTTTCAACAGAATCGGCTGTTTTCTGACCTTCGCTTAGCGGTTGAACTGCCAGGATTTTCCTAGGCGATAAGTGAGTAATTGCATGGTCAGCAAATAGTAATAGCGCGTCGAGTCAGTGCGCTGGTTTAGGTGGTGATTTAAAAACCACGCAAGGTGTTTTCTCTGCCAAGTCCATGGATTGTCGCGTTGCCAGCGCTCAGCGATTGCTGTTTGGATAGCCTCCGCCTGACGAAGGTGGCGTTCGCGTGTGGCATGTGCCCCGGTCAGCACCCCGGCAAGGAAAAGCTCCATATCGAATGGTTTGCTCATGCTCGGCCACCAATGTAAGCCGATACCACGTCGATACGGCCGTGCCCCAGTTCATAGCTGATTTGGTCTCGGGCCTCCCGATCGAGATGTCGGTCGAGTTGATAGCAATGGCCACCGTTGATGGGGGCGAGATGCTGGGTGATTTGCTCATAACGTTCGCATGCGTAGGCCGCCCGCAATTCGTGGAAGCCTTTGAGGTGGTGCGTATGGATAATGACCCGTGCGGGACGGACGATTCCCCGTTGGAAATCAAGGTAGCTTTCGTGCGGTGCAAGCAGGTTGCGGCTTCCGTCGGGCGAGACCTGTTCGGCGTACCTCAGTGCGTCGCGAATGTGTTCATCCACCGTAATCCAACGAGGTGCCGACGCACCTGAGCGACCACCTTTGGTGCCATCCTGGATGTTGATCTTGCCGTATTGTTCGGCCTCACGTTTTAGGCGTGGAAGGTCGGCCAGAATGGCCTCGCGCAAGCGCATACCGGTGGCTCGCGCCAACTGAGTGATGGCCGCGGCGCGCGGCATTTGGTGTTCGCAGAGCACTTCGACGATCCGCTTCACGTGTTCGCGGTCTTGGCCTTGCGGCACCGATCGACGATCACTGGTGCGATGCATTCCCAACGCCTTGCTCGGGCTCGGCACTTTCACATACTGATCACCGCGAAGCGCGGCCATGGTTCGGTTCACGCTGGACAACCGATTTTGCGCGGTGGCGATGCAGATAGCACCTTGTTCAACCTGCTGACGTAGATGTCCTGCGTAATCCAGTAAGGTCTGCCGATCAATCTGCCGCGAATCGTTAAAGCCTGGCCCATCATCCGACCTACACCAGCGCACGAAAGCCTGCCAGCGATCACTGTGCGCCTTGACCGTGCCGTAGTGTCCGCCGCCGAACATGTCTTTCAATGCCTGTGGCCCGGCATAACTCAGTTGCCGACCCCATCCAAAATTTCGCCTGTCCCGTCTACCGACCAATCCCATGATCACACTCCTCTCAAAGCCAAAACCCTTAAAACTTTCCCCACGTCATCCCGCCATGGATGTTGAGTGCTATCAGGGATCAAGGCCCCTGCGACCTGTGAAGGTTGTCCACTCACGCGGGACTGGCGGCTCCTTACGGCCAAGAGCTTGGGCATCTCATGATCTGGCCTCCTGAACACTTCCGAGGAAGTGGGCGGGTGGAGGCTGCGCTGGCTGACGAGGTCAGTGCCGCGAGATCCTGAGTCGGGTGAAGGCAGTGATGCGATGACCGGGTCATGCCTGACTGTCAGTCAGGTGCAGTCCATTCCGTGGGCTGCGGCACCATCATCTGCATCGCTGTTGCTGGTGACTTAGGTGTTTGTCACGCCGATTGTCACGAGGGGGAATGCCGCAAAGCCTTGTACGAGTTGGGCTGCAGCAGCGGTAGGCGCGTCCGTCTCTTCCAGGAAGTAAGAGACGGACGCAGGTTGGCGCAGTGGAATGGCCAAGCGGATAGGTTGCTGCAGGGCAGCCGGGTAGGGTGGGTTTTGCCGCAGTAGGCAAAGCTGAGAAGTAGGCATCCATCACATCGCTGTGACTGTGCGAGCCGCCGGACGCTAATCGCACTTGGGGGGTGAACCGCCACGGTGTGGCGTAGCCTCAAAGGTTCTGGCTACCTGGGTTGCTGTCAATGACAGCGCTTGCACGGTCTTTTCTACGCCCACGGATCGGTAGGGTCAAGGCTCGATTTTCCGAGAATTCCGCGGCTGAAAATGACATTAGTCGTCTATGTAAGTCCGTGGTTTCCAAAAGACGATTGCGGGGGCTTTAATATTTTTTAAGTGAGGCCCATCCAAACAGGGCGGCTTTGCAGCCCTGTTTGGATGGGCCCGCGTGGACAAGCGGATTAATGAGATATGAAGACCGATCGCTTACTCGGTTGCGCCATGTTTTGCTTTTAGTCGCGTGACGTTCGCACCTGCTTGAGTGGCGAATTCGCGTGGGCTGACATGCTCCTGCTGATTAGCCTCAAGGTAGCGACTCCACCAGTTCATGAGCAGCCTGCGCTCCTCGATGAACTCGGCCTTGTGGATGTAGGCCGCTCGGACATTGTTGCGTTCCTTGTGGCTCATCTGCCGCTCGATGGCTGTATCCGTCCACAAACCCGACTCGATCAGTGCGCTGCAGGCCATCGAGCGGAACCCGTGCCCGCAGATCTCGGTTTTGGTGTCGTACCCCATCTTCCGAAGCGCGCTGTTCACGGTGTTTTCGGACATCGGTTTCCAAGAATTGGTATCGCCTGCGAAGACCAAGTCAAATCTGCCTGTGATTCCGTGGATCCGCTCTAGCAGGGCGATCGCTTGTGGCGATAAGGGTACAAGATGGATATCGCCTGCCATCTTCGTGCCTCTTGTGGAAAAGGGTACGCCTTCCAACGCTGGGCGCGTGTCGGGTATTTCCCAGACGCCACGCTTGAGGTCGAACTCGTTCCAGCGGGCGAAGCGCAGCTCGCTGGAGCGTACAAACACATGTAGTGACAGCATGACCGTCAGTCGGGTAAGTGCGCGGCCTTTATAGGTGTCGATCCGCTTCTGTATTTCAGGCAAGCGCGATAAGGGTAAAGCGGGGCGGTGGACTACCCGAGGAGCTTTGATCGAGCCTTCGAGGTCATAAGCAGGGTTCACGGTGATAAGCCGGAGGCGCTTTGCCTCGCGCATGATGCTCTGCAGGTAGTTTTGTACCCTTAAAGCAACGTCTATCGTTCCGCGCTTCTTGATCGCTTCCAAGGGCCGCATAAGGTCGTGGGTGTCGAGGTCGACAATGGCGCGGGCGCCGATCAGTGGGAATAGGTGGGTTTTGAGGCGACTCATCACTGTCTTGGAATAGTCTGGTGCCCACTTGGCTGACATTTCCGTGTGCCAGCCCAGCGCAACGCTTTCAAAGGTTCGGCCTTTGATCACGGCTTGCGCCTTGGCTTGGGTCTTGGCTCCTATGGGATCAATGCCATCCGCCAGCATTCGCTTGAGCTCCAAGCGCTTGCGGCGCGCATCGGCGAGCCCTATAACGGGGTAATTGCCGAATGCAGTAAGTCCTTCCCGGCCATCAGGTTTGACGTAACGGAGACGCCAGCCTTTGCGGCCATTGGGTTGGACTAGAAGTAGAGGCCGTCGCCGTCGAAAAGCTTGTAGGCGCGGTCTGTGGGCTTGGCCGAACGGCAAGCGGAATCGGAGAGTGGAGCAGTAGTGCGCGACATAAGGGTACTCCCTTTTATCGAACTGACCTTCTACCCCAAACTCTACCCTTAAAACGGTTGGTATCCACCAGAATTCACCAGAATCCGACGGAGCGTCAAAACGAAAAAACCCGCCATAAGGCGGGTTTTTCGGGGGGTTCAGAGATTTTAGAAGCCTTCTCTGGAACCTTGTTTGGCTCCACAACCTGGACTCGAACCAGGGACCCAGTGATTAACAGTCACTTGCTCTACCAACTGAGCTATTGCGGAATTGGTGCGTATGTTACTGATTCAAAAAGAGAAGTCAAGCCTCTGTTATCGGTCTGGATAATTCCGCAGGACGGACGGTGGATTATCCGTGATTGGCAGTTAACAGAATCGCGGCGCGGGTCTACCATGGCCGCCCGGAAGTGGTCACACGCGCTCCCGGCCATTCGCCGAAAAGGAACGCCCATGAACCATCCACTGCTTACCGTTCGCCACATCGAGGTGTTCTCATGAGCATCGCCCAGATCAGCCTGCCGAAAGGCGTCGGCCCTTACGCCGAAAAACTCTTCGACGCGATCACTCAGGCCAGCACTGCTGACGAATTGAATCGTGCGGGCGGCAAAGCCGAAGGTTTTGTCCTGGGTCTGGAGAGTACCAAGGCGATTAAGAGCCAGGTCGCCGAATCGCTGTACGTCGCCTATGACGACGCCGCCAGTCAGCGCGCGAGCGAACTGGGTTAACCGCCGAACGTGACGGTGCCCAGCATCAGTTTGGCCCACAGCATCGTTGTGCCCAGTTGCACCAGCCACAGCGCCAGTCCGCCGAGAAAGACGCCGGCCGCCACTTGCATCACCAGGCTGTTGCCACGCTTGGCCGTGGTGCGAGGGATGAAGTCATCCAGGTCGTCGTCACGGTCGGCGCGCAGGTCATCGTTTTTCATTGGGTGTTCTCATAAAAAATCTTTAGAGTGTCCACAAAACCTGTGGGAGCGGGTTGTTTGTGCAGTCTAGAGGGTGTGGGGACTGTTCCGGGACAAATAAAAACGGGAAGCCCCAGGGCTTCCCGTTTTTCATCGAACGACGAAATCAGATGACCTGAACGATCGCATCCGTCACGGCTTTGATGTTGCTCTGGTTCAGTGCGGCCACGCAGATGCGGCCGGTGTCCAGTGCATAGATGCCGAACTCGTTGCGCAGGCGGTGAACCTGTTCAACGGTCAGGCCGGAGTAGGAGAACATGCCGCGCTGACGGCCGACGAAGCTAAAGTCGCGTTGCGGAGCTTTTTGGGCCAGCAGATCGACCATTTGCTCGCGCATGCCACGGATGCGCAGGCGCATTTCTGCCAGTTCCGTTTCCCACTGCGCGCGCAGCTCAGGACTGTTCAGCACGGCCGCGACAATGCTGGCACCGTGGGTCGGCGGGTTGGAATAGTTAGTGCGGATCACGCGTTTGACTTGCGACAGCACGCGCGCGCTTTCTTCTTTCGATTCGCTGACGATCGACAGGGCGCCGACGCGCTCGCCGTACAGCGAGAACGATTTCGAGAACGAGCTCGACACGAAGAAGGTCAGGCCGGATTCGGCGAACAGGCGCACGGCAGCGGCGTCTTCGTCGATGCCGTCACCGAAACCCTGGTAAGCCATGTCGAGGAACGGCACGTGACCTTTTGCGCGAACCACGTCCAGCACGCTGTTCCAGTCTGCCGGGCTCAGGTCGACGCCGGTCGGGTTATGGCAGCAGGCGTGCAGCACAACGATCGAGCCGTTCGGCAGGGCGTTGAGGTCTTCGAGCAGGCCGGCGCGGTTCACATCGTGAGTCACGGCGTCGTAGTAGCGATAGTTCTGCACCGGGAAACCGGCGGTTTCAAACAATGCGCGGTGGTTCTCCCAGCTCGGGTCGCTGATCGCCACGACGGCATCAGGCAGCAATTGCTTGAGGAAGTCGGCACCGATCTTCAAGGCGCCAGTGCCGCCGACGGCCTGAGTGGTGATGACGCGACCGGCAGCCAGCAGCGGCGAGTTATTGCCGAACAACAGCTTTTGCACAGCCTGATCGTAAGCGGCAATGCCATCGATCGGCAGGTAGCCGCGCGAAGCATGCTGGGCAACGCGAATCGTCTCGGCTTCAACGACGGCGCGCAGCAGTGGAATTCGCCCCTCTTCGTTGCAGTACACGCCCACGCCAAGATTGACCTTGGTGGTTCGAACATCGGCGTTGAATGCTTCGTTGAGGCCCAGGATTGGATCGCGGGGTGCCATTTCGACAGCGGAGAACAGGCTCATTATTGCGGCGGCTCTGAATGGGAATTGGAGGGACGTGTCGCGCTCCAGCCGAATGCACTAGAGCGGTGCACAAACGGGGAGCTAGTATAGAGGCCATCGCTGAACAATGGCGACAGGCGTTTCGGCTTTTAAGGTAAGTTTTTCCGATTTTTTCTTGACCGTTAGTCGCGTGGACTTGTCGGATACTGTACCGGATGTAGGACGTTTGCCTTGAAAGCCAAGGCAATCGCCACCACATTGAGCACAATCTTCGTTTTTCCTTCGGCGACTTCGGTTCGGTTACGGCTTTTCAGTAATTCCCGTATGTGCTCGACGCCGCGATGCCAGAGGTGTTTATGTCCGATCAGTTCCAGCTCGTCACCCGTTTCGACCCCGCTGGCGATCAGCCGGAAGCCATTCGGCTAATGGTCGAAGGCATTGAAGCCGGGCTCGCGCACCAGACGCTGCTCGGTGTGACCGGTTCGGGCAAGACTTTCAGCATCGCCAACGTCATCGCTCAGGTGCAGCGCCCGACGCTGGTGCTGGCGCCGAACAAGACATTGGCGGCGCAGTTGTACGGCGAATTCAAATCCTTTTTCCCGAACAACGCGGTCGAATACTTCGTTTCCTATTACGACTATTACCAGCCAGAAGCTTATGTGCCGTCGTCCGACACCTTCATCGAGAAGGACGCGTCGATCAACGACCACATTGAGCAGATGCGTCTCTCGGCGACCAAAGCGCTGCTTGAACGCAAGGACGCGATCATCGTCACGACGGTCTCGTGCATCTACGGTCTGGGCAGTCCGGAAACCTATCTGAAGATGGTTTTGCACGTCGATCGCGGCGACAAGCTCGATCAACGTGCGCTGGTACGGCGCCTGGCCGACCTTCAATACACCCGCAATGACATGGATTTCGCTCGTGCCACTTTCCGTGTGCGCGGCGACGTTATCGACGTCTACCCGGCGGAATCCGATCTGGAAGCCATCCGCATCGAGCTGTTTGACGACGAAGTGGAAAGCCTTTCCGCGTTCGATCCGCTGACCGGTGAAGTCATCCGCAAACTGCCGCGTTTCACCTTTTATCCGAAGAGTCACTACGTGACGCCCCGGGAAACCCTGCTCGGCGCCATCGAAAACATCAAGGTCGAGCTGGCAGAGCGCCTCGAATACCTGCGCAGCAACAACAAACTCGTCGAGGCCCAGCGTCTGGAGCAGCGCACCCGATTCGATCTGGAAATGATCCTTGAGCTGGGTTATTGCAACGGCATCGAAAACTACTCGCGCTATCTGTCGGGACGTCCCGCAGGCGCGGCGCCACCGACGCTTTATGACTATCTGCCGGCCGACGCTTTGTTGGTGATCGACGAATCCCACGTCAGCGTTCCGCAAGTCGGCGCGATGTATAAGGGTGACCGCTCGCGTAAAGAGACTCTCGTGGAATACGGTTTCCGCCTGCCGTCGGCGCTGGACAACCGGCCAATGCGTTTCGACGAATGGGAAGGGGTGAGCCCGCAGACCATTTTTGTGTCGGCAACCCCGGGCAACTACGAGGCTGAGCACGCCGGGCGAGTCGTTGAGCAGGTGGTGCGGCCAACCGGTCTGGTCGACCCGCAGATCGAAGTGCGTCCGGCGCTAACGCAGGTCGACGACTTGCTGTCGGAAATCACCAAGCGTGTGGCGCTCGAAGAACGAGTGTTGGTCACGACGCTGACCAAACGCATGGCCGAAGACCTCACCGACTACCTCGCCGACCACGGTGTGCGCGTGCGCTATTTGCACTCGGACATCGACACTGTCGAGCGGGTCGAAATCATTCGCGACCTGCGTCTCGGCACGTTCGATGTGCTGGTGGGCATCAACCTGCTGCGTGAAGGCCTGGACATGCCGGAAGTGTCGCTGGTGGCGATTCTCGATGCGGACAAGGAAGGCTTCCTGCGTTCCGAGCGTTCGCTGATTCAGACCATCGGCCGCGCTGCGCGGAACCTCAATGGCCGGGCGATCCTGTATGCCGATCGAATGACCGGCTCCATGGAGCGCGCCATCGGCGAAACCGAACGTCGGCGCGACAAGCAGATCGCGTTCAACCTCGCCAACGGCATCACCCCAAAAGGCGTAGTAAAGGACGTCACCGACATCATGGAAGGCGCGACCGTGCCCGGTTCGCGCAGCAAGAAACGCAAAGGCATGGCCAAGGCTGCCGAGGAAAACGCCAAGTACGAAGCCGAATTGCGTTCGCCAAGCGAGATCACCAAGCGTATTCGTGCGCTGGAAGAGAAGATGTATCAACTGGCTCGCGATCTGGAGTTCGAAGCAGCGGCGCAAATGCGCGACGAAATATCCAAATTGCGCGAACGCCTCCTGGCTGTTTGATCGTCATCGTTTGATAGAAACCCATCGCTGGCAAGGCAGCTCCCACAAGGATTGAAGGCGTACGCAGATTTTGTAAACGCCAATGAAACCTGTGGGAGCTGGCTTGCCAGCGATGAGGTCAGTCCAGCCGCCGCCACAATCAGTGAGCTTCCCCAGCCTTAAGCCCCTGCGGCAATTTTTGGGTCAGCAAAATCGCCAACATGCTGATCCCCAGCGCAATCCCGACAAAGTGAAACGCATCGTTATAGGCCATGATCGACGCCGAGCCCGCGTCCTGAGGCAGGATATACGCCGTGGCGATCAGCGAAATAGTCACCATGATCAGCGGCTGGGTCGACAGCCTGTTCGCTGCATCGGGCGCGCAATTCAGCCTGTTGCCGCCGGACAACGCCACCGGCAATTTCACCAAAGTCGTACAAAGGATTCCGGTCAAACTGACCTTTAAGGCTGGCAATCCACTGCACGGCAAAATACGCCCAGGCATGTCCGTCACCGCCACCGTAAATATCAAAGACGCCCCGACTGCCGCCTCGCAGTGGGTCGTGCCAACGCCGCCCTCGCGACCCGTGAAGCGGAACGTCAGCAAGCACAAAGCAAACTCACGCAACAGGCCAGCCTGATCGCAGCGAGCGATGCACAGGTTGCGACTACCCAAGCCACGCTGGGCCGATTGTAAGGAAAGTTATCAGCCGGCGAATCTGGCATACAGCCGATAAACGTAAATGCCCAGCGCTGTTATTTGCCCATTCACCACGGCCTGCGTGCGTTACA
Organism: Pseudomonas syringae; assembly: GCF_021605415.1. Taxonomy (GTDB): domain Bacteria; phylum Pseudomonadota; class Gammaproteobacteria; order Pseudomonadales; family Pseudomonadaceae; genus Aquipseudomonas; species Aquipseudomonas syringae_S. The sequence continues at coordinate 37,233 of NZ_WKEQ01000003.1, read as the reverse complement.
GGCGCAAACTTGGCTTAAATGCCCTATACGCTGGAGCGGGGCGGGCTGGGCCTGTTACCATTCGCCGCTTGCTAGTTCTTTGCTTTTCATCTTTTTCGAGACATGCCATGACCACCGTCCGCACTCGCATCGCGCCATCGCCTACCGGGGATCCCCACGTCGGCACCGCTTACATCGCATTGTTCAACTACTGCTTTGCCAAGCAGCATGGCGGTGAGTTCATCCTGCGGATCGAAGACACCGATCAATTGCGTTCGACCCGCGAGTCCGAACAGCAGATCTTCGATGCCCTGCGCTGGCTCGGCATCGACTGGAGCGAAGGCCCGGATGTTGGCGGCCCGCACGGCCCGTATCGCCAGAGCGAGCGCGGCGACATTTATCAGAAGTATTGCCAGCAACTGGTCGACATGGGTCATGCGTTCCCGTGCTTCTGCACCGCTGAAGAGCTGGATCAGATGCGCGCCGAGCAAATGGCTCGCGGCGAAACCCCGCGTTACGACGGCCGCGCACTCCTGCTGTCGAAAGAAGAAATCGCATCTCGCCTGGCGGCTGGCGAACCCCACGTGATCCGCATGAAAGTGCCGAGCGAAGGTGTTTGCGTGGTACCGGACATGTTGCGTGGCGACGTCGAGATCCCATGGGATCGCATGGACATGCAAGTGCTGATGAAGACCGACGGCTTGCCGACGTACTTCCTCGCCAACGTGGTCGACGACCACCTGATGGGCATCACCCACGTACTGCGGGGTGAAGAATGGCTGCCGTCGGCGCCGAAACTGATCCTGCTGTACGAATACTTCGGCTGGGAACAACCGGAGTTGTGCTACATGCCGCTGCTGCGTAACCCGGACAAGAGCAAGCTGTCCAAGCGCAAGAACCCGACCTCCGTGACCTTCTACGAGCGCATGGGCTTCATGCCTGAAGCGATGCTCAACTACCTGGGCCGCATGGGTTGGTCGATGCCGGACGAGCGCGAGAAATTCTCGTTGCAGGAAATGGTCGACAACTTCGACCTCAAGCGCGTCTCCCTCGGCGGGCCGATTTTCGACATCGAGAAACTGTCGTGGCTCAACGGCCAGTGGCTTCGTGATCTGCCGGTGGAAGAGTTCGCCAGCCGCTTGCAGACCTGGGCGTTGAATCCCGAATACATGATGAAGATCGCGCCGCACGTTCAGGGCCGCGTCGAGACCTTCAGTCAGGTTGCACCGCTGGCCGGCTTCTTCTTTGCCGGTGGCGTGAGCCCGGATGCCAAGCTGTTCGAATCGAAAAAGCTGTCGGGCGATCAGGTTCGTCAGTTGATGCAGTTGATTCTGTGGAAGCTGGAAAGCCTGCGTCAGTGGGAGAAGGACAGCATTACCGCGACGATTCAGGCCGTGGTTGAATCCCTTGAGCTGAAACTACGCGATGCCATGCCGCTGATGTTTGCTGCGATCACCGGGCAGGCGAGTTCGGTTTCGGTGCTGGATGCGATGGAAATCCTCGGGCCGGATCTGACCCGTTTCCGTCTGCGCCAGGCGATTGACCTGCTGGGCGGCGTGTCGAAGAAAGAAAACAAAGAGTGGGAAAAGCTCCTGGCCGCAATCGCCTGATGCGCCTGTAGGAGCTGCCGCAGGCTGCGATCCTTTTGATCTTGTTTCTAAAAGCCAACATCAAAAGATCGCAGCCTGCGGCCGCTCCTGCCGGGTTGCGTCATTGCAAACGCCGGGTTTTCCGGGGGAGGGCGGTAAGTGATTGTAATGCCGACAAAAAATTTTAAATTTTTTGAAAAATAAGTTTGACAGCTTTCGGTTACGCCCTTAAGATTCGCCCCGTCCTCAGCGATGAGGGGCTATAGCTCAGCTGGGAGAGCGCCTGCATGGCATGCAGGAGGTCAGCGGTTCGATCCCGCTTAGCTCCACCAATTTACACTTCAAGGTCTGGCCACACCGGCCTTGAAGCGATCAGCACTCAGCGCTGATCTGGTGTATAGAAGGGTTTGCGTCCCCTTCGTCTAGTGGCCTAGGACACCGCCCTTTCACGGCGGTAACAGGGGTTCGAGTCCCCTAGGGGACGCCAGTTTTACAGAAGTGATGTTGCAAGATGTCACTCCGCCGCGAGGCGAAAAATCCGGGGCTATAGCTCAGCTGGGAGAGCGCCTGCATGGCATGCAGGAGGTCAGCGGTTCGATCCCGCTTAGCTCCACCAATTTGTACACTTCAAGGTCTGGCCACACCGGCCTTGAAGCGATCAGCACTCAGCACTGATCCGTTGTATAGAAGGTTTTGCGTCCCCTTCGTCTAGTGGCCTAGGACACCGCCCTTTCACGGCGGTAACAGGGGTTCGAGTCCCCTAGGGGACGCCACGATTACCCGCTCTGCGGGATTTTATAAGGGTCATTCAATTATTGAATGGCCCTTTTGTTTGTCTGGCGTTTGGCCAAATCCCTTTTTCCTTTAACTGTGCTTCAGACCAGCGGTCATACTCTTGACTTGCAGATTATTATTATGCGAATAATATTCTAGTCGTAATATTCGGAGGCAGCGATGAACGATAAAAAAGCTCAAACCCGTGAACGGATTCTCAAGGCGGCCAGCGCAGCGCTGATCCAGCGTGGCCCGGCTGATCCGAGCGTGGGCGAAGTGATGGGTGCAGCCGGCCTGACCGTCGGCGGCTTCTATGCCCATTTCGAAAGCAAGGACGCAATGATGCTGGAGGCCTTCAAGCAATTGCTCGGCCGCCGTCGCGACCTGATTGCTGACATGGACACTGAACTGACCGGCGAAGAGCGTCGCGCGCTGGTCGCTGCGTTCTACCTGTCGCGAAAGCACCGCGATTCCAGCGACGCAGCCTGTCCGATTCCGGCCTCTATTGGTGAGTTGGGCCGTTTGCCGGAATCGTTCCGCATCGCGCTGAACGAACATCTGGAATTAATGGTGGCGCAGTTGGCCGCCAGCCCCGAAGACACTGATAAAGCCTTGGCCGATGTCGCCCTGATGGTGGGCGGTCTGGCGCTGGCGCGGGCATTGGGCCCAGGTGATTTATCCGATCGATTGCTGCGCGCCGCCAAGTCGGCGGTGCGTTGACCTGAAGGCAGCAGCCTGAGGAATGAGCGATGAGCACGTTGAAATGGGTTCGTGGCGTTAATGGCACCTTGGGCTGGCTTGCACCGAAGCGGGTGGCGGCCCAAATGCGACTGGCATTCATGACGCCACGTGAATTGCCTCCGCGCGATTGGGAGCTGCCGCTGCTAGCGAAAGCCGAACGGATTACCTTGCGCTTCGGCTTGTCCGCGTTGCGTTGGGGGCAAGGCCCGGCGGTCTTGCTGATGCACGGTTGGGAAGGGCGGCCGACCCAGTTTGCCGCGTTGATCACCGCACTGGTCGAGGCCGGATACACCGTTGTCGCACTGGACGGTCCGGCCCATGGGCGTTCACCTGGCCGCGAAGCCAATGTCGTGCTGTTCGCCCGCGCCATGCTGGAAGCGGCTGCCGAATTGCCCCCGCTGCAAGCGGTCATTGGCCATTCCATGGGCGGCGCCAGCGCCATGCTCGCCGTGCAACTGGGGCTGCGCACCGAAACCCTCGTTAGCATCGCCGCTCCCGCTCGCATTCTCGGTGTCCTGCGTGGTTTTGCCCGTTTTATGGGGCTGCCGCCCAGAGCCCGTTCAGCGTTCATCCGCGAGGTCGAGAAAGACGTCGGCATGCGCGCCGCCACGCTGGATGTTGCGCACTATCAATTGGACATGCCCGGCCTCATCGTTCATGCCGAGGATGACAAGCTTGTTTCGGTCAAGGAATCCCAATTGATCCACGAATCCTGGTTCGACAGCCGCCTGCTGCGCCTCGAAAGTGGCGGCCATCAACGCGTGCTTGCCGACCCTCGGGTAATTGATGGCGTGTTATCACTGCTCGCCGGGCGCAGCCTGCAGACGCGGCAATCGGCTTAGGCATCCGTTACACTGCCGCGGTCGAATAATCTGACCGGGAGTGAGGCATGGGCTGGGATCGGGCAACGCCGTTTACGATTGATCTGCAAGTGAGCGCCGACGACATTGACGGTTTGGGGCACGCCAACAACGCCGTTTATGTGACCTGGCTCGAACGCTGCGCCTGGCGCCACTCGCAACGGCTGGGGCTGGATCTGGTCGAATACCGGCGTCTGGATCGGGCGATGGCCGTGGTGCGGCACGAAATCGATTACCTCGCCGCGGCCTATGAAGGCGACGAATTACAACTGGCGACCTGGATCGTCGATTGGGATCAGCGCCTGAAAATGACACGGCACTTCCAACTGATCCGCCCAAGCGACAAGGCCACGTTGCTACGCGCCCAGACCACCTTCGTCTGCATCGAACTGTCCACCGGCAAACCCAAGCGCATGCCCACCGAATTCATCGAAGGCTACGGCCCCGCCCTTCAAATCCCGGACACCACCCCCTCGTAGGAGCTGCCGCAGGCTGCTCCTACACCGGGAATGGGTGAAGTCTGCAGAGGTTTACTTAATCCAGTAAACTGCCGCACGTTTTTCTTGAGTAGTGTTATTCCATGCAAATTGCTCTGGCGCCCATGGAGGGGTTGGTCGACGACATCCTGCGCGATGTGCTGACCCGTGTTGGCGGTATCGACTGGTGCGTCACCGAATTCATCCGGGTCAACGACCAGTTGCTGACGCCGGCGTACTTTCACAAGTTCGGCCCGGAACTGCTCAACGGCGCGCGCACCGCATCCGGCGTGCCGCTGCGCGTGCAGTTGCTCGGTTCTGATCCTGTTTGTCTGGCAGAAAACGCCGCGCTGGCCTGCGAGCTCGGCTCCGAGGTCATCGACCTGAACTTCGGTTGCCCGGCCAAGACCGTCAATAAATCCCGTGGCGGCGCGGTGCTGCTCAAGGAGCCGGAGCTGCTCAATCAAATCGTCGAGCACGTCCGCCGGGCCGTTCCGGCGCATATCCCGGTGACCGCCAAAATGCGCCTGGGCTTCGACAGCCCGGACGGTTCACTGGTCTGCGCCACGGCACTGGCCGAAGGTGGCGCCGAACACATCGTGGTGCATGCCCGAACCAAGGTCGATGGCTACAAACCGCCGGCGCATTGGGAATGGATCCCGCGCGTGCAGGACGTGGTCAAGGTGCCGGTGTTCGCCAATGGTGACATCTGGAGTGTCGACGACTGGCGCCGTTGCCGCGAAATCAGCGGCGTGGAAGACATCATGCTCGGCCGCGGCCTGGTGTCCCGCCCCGATCTCGCCCGGCAAATCGCGGCTGCGCGGGCCGGTGAAGAAGTCGTCGAGATGACTTGGGCCGAGCTGATGCCGCTGATTCAGGACTTCTGGCTGCAAGCCAAGGCGCAAATGACCGCGCGCCAATCGCCGGGCCGACTGAAGCAATGGCTGGCGATGCTGACGCGTAATTATCCGGAGGCGGTGGCGTTGTTCACGGAGCTGCGGCGTGAAACCGACCCCGACCAAGTCTCGCGTTTGCTGGGTGTGCCGTTCGTCGAGGCGGCCTGAAAAAATCTTAAAACGAACTCTTGAAATGCAATCAGCGGTCCCTATCTAGGGGGTACGCGATGCCGAATTCGGGTCGCGGAGTCATAAACCTTGCTGATTGTTTTCAGGAGATTTGCATCATGAGTACCGCATTTTCCCTCGCGCCACTGTTCCGTTCCTCGGTAGGCTTCGACCGTTTCAACGACCTGTTCGAAACCGCCCTGCGCAATGAGCCAGGCAGCACTTATCCGCCTTACAACGTCGAAAAGCACGGTGACGACCAATACCGAATCGTCGTGGCCGCAGCCGGTTTCCAGGAAGAAGACCTGGAACTGCAAGTCGAGAAAGGCGTGCTGACCATCAGTGGCGGCAAGCGTGACGCACACGAAGGCGTGACCTTCCTACACCAGGGCATTGCCCAGCGCGCGTTCAAACTGTCGTTCCGTCTGGCCGATCACATCGAGATCAAGGCCGCGGATCTGAGCAATGGGCTGCTGAGCATCGATCTGTTGCGGGTGATTCCGGAAGAGGCCAAGGCCAAGCGCATTCCGATCAACGGGGCGCAGAAGCCGGTTCTTCAGTAAGTCAGAGCCAGAAAAGGGGGCGCCATGAAATGGCGCCCTTTTTTGTGTCCGTGTCATTCAAGTCGTCGTTTCAGCGATTCCAGCGGCAACGGCCGACTGTGCAAATACCCTTGGTACAAATGGCAGCCCAATCCCTGCAAGAACGCCAGTTGCTCAACAGTTTCCACCCCTTCGGCAATCACCTCCAGCTCGAGGCTACGGGCCATGGCGACAATGGCGCGAATGATTTCCGCGTTGTTGGGGTCGGTGGTCGCATCACGAATGAACGACTGGTCGATTTTCAGCGTATCGACCGGCAAGCGCTTAAGGTACGTCAGCGATGAATATCCAGTGCCGAAATCGTCCATGGCGAAGCTCACGCCGAGTTTTTTCAGGCGACGCATTTTACTGATGGTGTCTTCCAGGTTCTGGATGACGATGCCTTCGGTGATTTCGAGTTTCAGCAGCGAGCAGGGCAGGCCATGGCTAGTCATGCTGCGTTCGATGCGTTCGACAAAGTCGTTCTGGCGGAACTGTCTCGGGCTGATGTTCACGCACAGGCTGAAGGCCAGCGGATCGATCAGGTCGGCGGCGATCAATTGCCTGAACGCATCGCACGCTTCGTCGAGGATCCAGGTGCCGACTTCAAGGATCAGGCCGCTGTCCTCCAGCACCTTGATGAACTCGGTTGGCGATTGCGCGCCCAACTCCGGGTGGTTCCAGCGCACCAGGGCTTCGGCGCCGATAATGCGGTCGCCGCGGGCGTCGACTTGCGGCTGGTAATGCACCGTGAACTCACCGCGAGACAGCGCCAGGCGCAAATCGGTTTCCATGCGCAGTCGCTCGCTCGCCGCTTTCTGCATGGTTTTGTGGTACATCTGCGTGGTGTTGCGCCCGGAATCCTTGGCCCGATACAGCGCAATGTCGGCGCGTTTGAGCAGATCGGTCGGCGTCGAGCCGTGATCCGGAATCAGTGCTACGCCAATGCTCGGCGTGACTTGCAGGCGCTGGCCGTCGAGGAACATCGGCTCCGACAACAGTTCGCGAATGGTGTCCGCCAGTTGCCGTACCTGCGCGCTGACGTCGTTGCGCGAGCCTTCCAGCCCACTCAGCAACACCACGAATTCATCGCCACCCAGCCTCGCGACCGTGTCTTCCATGCGCACGCTGGCTTCCAGCCGTGCAGTAATGATTTTCAGCACCGTGTCGCCCACTGGGTGGCCTAGCGAATCGTTGATGTGTTTGAAGTGGTCGAGATCGAGAAAGAGCAGGGCGCCACGCAGGTTGTGGCGCTTGAGCAGGGCGATCTGCTGACTCAAACGATCCATCAACAATGCGCGGTTGGGCAGGTTGGTCAGCGGGTCGTGATAGGCCAGATGACGGATTTGCGCCTCGGCGTTTTTCAACAGGCTGACGTCCCGGGCGGTCAGCAACAGGCATGCGCTTTCGTTCAAGGTGATCGGCTCGACCGACACCTCGACCGTCAGCAACTCCCCGAGTTTGTTGCGTCCGAGCATTTCCTGATGGTGCACGCGGCCCTTGATCTGCAATTCGGCGAGCAGCGCCGAGCGTTGCTTCTCCTCGGCCCAAATGCCGACTTGATAGACGGTTTTGCCCAGCACTTCGTCGGCGCGATAGCCGGTCAGGCGACAGAACCCATCGTTGACCTCCAGATAGCGCCCGGTGTCGCGCTCGGTGATGGTGATGGCGTCGGGGCTGGAGTGAAACGCCTTGGCAAACTTTTCTTCACTGGCCTTGAGCGCCGCTTCCGAGCGCTGTTGCTGGGTGATGTCGCGCAGGGTGGTGACGATGCACGGCAAGTCGCCGACGCTGATCTGACGGCTGGAGATCACGCAGGTCAGGGATTGGCCGTCCTTGTGCTGAACGATGATCGCAACGTTGCTCAGGCTCTGCTCGCGGATCACTTGTTCGATACGTTGCAGGCTTTTGGCCGAAGCGTCCCACAGGCCGATTTCTTCGGCGGTGTGCCCGATCACGTCGGCGGCGCTCCAGCCGAAGGTCTGGCTGAAACTTGAATTGATTTCGATGAACTCACCGGTGTCCTGGCGGGTAACGCAAATCGGGTCGGGGCTGACCTGGAACAGCGTGGCGAATTTTTCTTCGGACGCCACCAGGCGCTGTTCACGTTCGACCTGATCGGTGATGTCCAGCAGCGTACCCGCCATGCGCAGCGGGGCGCCGTTGTCATCGCGATAGAGGCGCGCGCGGCTTTCCAGATAACGCGAGCTGCCGTCCGCCAGTTGCACGCGGTAGGTCAGTTGATAATTGCCGGCAGGGCCTTCGCGCAGGCTGCGGTAGGCGTCGCGCATGGTGTCGCGTTCTTCGCCGGGCACGCCTTCAAAGAATTCTTCGAACGATTCATGAAAAGGTATCGGCTCAAGCCCGTGCAATTGCGCGGCCCGCGCCGAGCCATAAAGCATGCCGCTGGGGATGTGCCAGTCCCAGGTGCCGAGCTGCGCGGAGTCCAGCGCCAGGTCGAGGCGTTCCTGGCTGTCCTTGAGGGCGTGTTCGGCGATCTTGCGTTCAGTAGTGTCGAGAAAAGTGCTGAGCAGGTACGGCTGCCCTTCGAGTTCGACCTTTTGCGCGCTGAGAATGCCGTCGTGGATCTGGCCGTTGCTGGCGCGGAACTGCACCTCCATGCTGATCAGATCGCCCTTGGCCTTGGTTTTTTTGACCAGCTCCGCCCGTTGTTCGGGATGCACCCACAAGCCCAGTTCCAGCGTCGTGCGGCCGATGGCGTTCTGCACCGGCCAGCCGAACAGGCTTTCAAAATACTGGTTGGCCTCGGTGATCAGCCCGTCTTCCTGACGAGTCAGTAGCACCATGTTCGGGCACAGATGAAACAGGGTGGCGAAACGTTTCTCTGAACTGCTCAAGGCTTGTTCGCGTTGGCGTTGGTGGGTGATCTCGCGGATCACCCCGATCATTCGCGGTCGCCCAAGTTTGTCCGGCAGCAGACTGCCGTTGATCTCGAGCCAATGCAGGCTGCCGTCGGGCCAGCGAATGCGGTGGTGCATCGCTTGCTCCAGTGGCGCGCCGGCGATGACCGCATGAAAAGCGCGAACGGTTTTCGCCCGGTCTTCCGGCGGCAGCAAGTCAAGGTATTCGAGGTCTTCCGGCAGCGGTTGCCGTGGATCGAAGCCGAACAGCGCTTGAGTACCCCGTGACCAACTGATCTGCCCTCGCTCGATGTCCCAATACCAGGCGCCGAGCCGGGCACCGTTCAATGCCGCCAGCAATTGCGGCGCACTTTCCCAACTTTGCTCTGAGCGTCTTGGGTCAATGGCCTGAATGCGCGGCATCGGCGGAATTCGGTCAACGGGTTTCGGCATTGTTCAGGGCCTTGAGCTGGTTTTGGCGTTTGGCACGGGAAAAAACGACGCTAAAGAAGTCGCACACGTCAGCCATGAGTCCCTGGCAGATCAATCTGTGCGTCCAGCAAGGCCATGAAGGCCCGCGCTGCGTTCGATAGCGTCCTTTCGGTGTGCACGATATAGCCTAGCTGGCGACTGAGCTGTATGCCCGGCAAAGCGATGCTCGCCACTTGGTCATCAAGCATGGTGCGTGGCAAAACGCTCCAGGCGAGGCCGATGGACACCATCATCTTGATGGTTTCCAGGTAGTTGGTGCTCATGGCGATGTTCGGTGTCAGGCCTTGGGCTTCGAACAAGCGCTGGACGATATGGTGAGTAAACGTGTTGCCACCGGGGAAAACCGCCGGATGACCGGCGATGTCGGCGAGGCTGATGGCGCCGTTGTTGATCAACGAATGCTCTGGAGCGACCACGAAATCCAGCGGGTCGTCCCAGACGGGTGTGGCTTTGACCAGCGTGTGCGGCTCCGGCGCCAAAGTGATGACCGCCAGTTCTGCCCGGCCATGGAGAATTTCTTCGTAGGCCACTTCCGAATCGAGGAACTGAATATCCAGCGCAACTTGTGGGTAGCGACGGGTGAACTCCCTTAATAAAGGTGGCAGGCGGTGCAGGCCGATGTGGTGACTGGTGGCCAGCGTCAGCCGGCCGCTGACTTCGCCGGTCAGATTGGTGAGAGCGCGGCGGGTGTCATCCAGCACATTGAGTATTTGATAAGCCCGGGGCAACAGGGCCCGGCCGGCCTCGGTCAATCCGACTTCGCGGCCCAGCCGATCGAACAATCGCACCTTCAATTGCTGCTCCAGGCCGGCGATGCGTTTGCTGATTGCCGGTTGCGTCAGGTGCAGGCGTTCACCGGCGCCGGAGAAGCTTCCGGTCTCGGCAATCGCAATAAAAGCATTAAGGTTGGCCAGATCCATGGTCGTATTCCAGTTGGTTATCCAAAGCATAAAAAATATGAATTTGAGTTATTTAATGTAACCCCATAGGATCGGCCTCACAAGCCAAAGGGTTATTGAAGCAGTCAAGGCCCGGGGCATAGAAACAAGCTGATGAGGAAACCGTCTGATGGCCGGCAAAACGCTCTACGACAAGCTCTGGGATTCGCATTTGGTCAAGCAGCGCGACGATGGTTCGGCGCTGATCTACATCGACCGTCACATCATCCACGAAGTGACCTCGCCGCAAGCCTTCGAAGGCCTGCGTCTGGCCGGGCGCAAGCCTTGGCGCATTGATGCCAACATCGCGACCCCGGATCACAACGTACCGACCACCCCGGAGCGCAAGGGCGGCATCGAAGCCATTGCCGACCAGGTCTCGCGTTTGCAGGTTCAGACCCTCGACGACAACTGCGATGAATACGGCATCGTCGAATTCAAGATGAACGACGTGCGCCAGGGCATCGTTCACGTGATCAGCCCGGAGCAGGGCGCGACCTTGCCGGGCATGACCGTGGTCTGCGGCGACTCGCACACCTCGACTCACGGCGCATTCGGCGCTCTGGCTCACGGCATTGGCACTTCCGAGGTCGAGCATGTGCTCGCCACGCAGTGTCTGGTCGCCAAGAAAATGAAGAACATGCTGGTGCGCGTCGAAGGCCAATTGCCGTTCGGCGTGACCGCCAAGGACATCGTCCTCGCCGTGATCGGCAAGATCGGCACCGCCGGCGGTAACGGCCACGCCATCGAGTTCGCCGGCAGCGCGATTCGCGATCTGTCAGTCGAAGGCCGCATGACCATTTGCAACATGTCCATCGAAGCCGGCGCCCGTGTGGGACTGGTGGCAGCCGATCAGAAGACGGTCGATTACGTCAGAGGTCGTCCGTTTGCACCCAAAGGCGCCGAATGGGATCTGGCCGTCGAATCGTGGAAGGATCTGGTGTCCGACGACGACGCCACATTCGACACCGTGGTCGAACTCGACGCCGCGCAGATCAAGCCGCAAGTCAGTTGGGGCACGTCTCCGGAAATGGTCTTGGCGGTTGATCAAAACGTGCCGGATCCGGCCAAGGAAATGGATCTTGTCAAGCGCGACTCCATCGTCCGCGCGCTGAAATACATGGGGCTGACTGCCAATCAGGCGATTACCGACATCCAGCTCGACCGCGTGTTCATCGGCTCCTGCACCAACTCGCGCATCGAAGACTTGCGCGCGGCGGCCGTGATCGCCAAGGGCCGCAAAGTCGCGTCGACCATCAAGCAGGCCATCGTGGTGCCGGGTTCAGGTCTGGTGAAGGCCCAGGCGGAATCCGAAGGGCTGGACAAGATTTTCCTCGAAGCCGGTTTCGAATGGCGTGAACCGGGTTGCTCGATGTGCCTGGCGATGAACCCGGATCGCCTGGAGTCCGGCGAGCATTGCGCCTCGACGTCCAACCGTAACTTCGAGGGCCGTCAGGGCGCCGGTGGCCGTACGCACCTCGTCAGCCCGGCGATGGCCGCAGCGGCAGCGGTGAACGGTCGTTTCATCGACGTCCGTGAATTGATTTAAAGGAGCGCAGCATGAAAGCTTTTACCCAGCACACTGGTCTTGTCGCACCTTTGGATCGTGCCAACGTCGACACCGACCAGATCATTCCGAAGCAATTCTTGAAGTCGATCAAGCGCACGGGTTTCGGCCCGAACCTGTTCGACGAGTGGCGTTACCTTGACGTAGGCCAGCCGTACCAGGACAACTCCAAGCGTCCGCTGAACAAGGATTTCGTCCTCAACGCCGAGCGTTATCAAGGCGCCAGCGTGTTGCTGGCTCGGGAGAACTTCGGTTGCGGCTCCAGCCGTGAGCACGCGCCGTGGGCGCTGGAAGAGTACGGTTTCCGCAGCATCATCGCGCCGAGCTACGCCGACATCTTCTTCAACAACAGCTTTAAGAATGGCTTGCTGCCGATCATCCTGAGCGACGCTGAGGTAGACGAACTGTTCAAGCAGGTCGAAGCCGAGCCGGGCTATCAGTTGCAGGTTGATCTGCAAGCGCAGACCGTCACCCGTCCGGATGGCAAGGTGTACAACTTCGAGATCGACGCGTTCCGCAAGCATTGCCTGCTCAATGGTCTGGACGATATCGGCCTGACCTTGCAGGACGGCGACGCCATCGCGACGTTTGAAGCCAGACATCGCGTCAGCCAGCCCTGGTTGTTCCGCGACGCGTAAGCGGAATCTGGAATTGATGCAGTCAGTGGCGGCCCTATCGCTGGCAAGCCAGCTCCCACAGGTTCTGTGAACAACGCAGATCACTGTGGGAGCTGGCTTGCCAGCGATGAGGTCGTAACAGACACCCGACATCCAAGGATAAGATGATGACCAGCACCGCCCAACACACACACGTCGTCCAGAAACAATTCGGTGAGCAGGCCTCGGCCTACCTGACCAGCGCCGTCCACGCGCAGGGCGCGGAATTCGCGCTGCTACAAAGCGAACTGGCCGGGCAGGGCGATGCGCGGGTGCTGGACGTGGGCTGTGGCGCTGGTCATGTGAGTTTTCATGTGGCGCCGCTGGTGAAAGAAGTGGTCGCCTACGACCTGTCGCAGCCAATGCTCGACGTGGTCGCTGCCGCCGCTATTGATCGCGGCCATGGCAACGTGTCCACGGTCAACGGTGCCGCCGAGCGTCTGCCGTTTGCCGACGGTGAATTCGACTTCGTGTTCAGCCGATACTCGGCGCATCACTGGAGCGACATTGGCCTGGCCCTGCGCGAAGTGCGCCGCGTGCTGAAGCCGGGCGGGGTGGCGGCGTTTATCGACGTCATGTCGCCGGGAAGTCCGCTGCTGGATACTTACCTGCAATCGGTCGAAGTGCTGCGCGACACCAGCCATGTGCGCAACTATTCCGCCGGCGAGTGGTTGCGTCAGGTCAGTGAAGCGGGTTTGCATGCGCGCAGCACCACGCGTCAGCGTCTGCGCCTGGAATACACCAGTTGGGTCGAGCGCATGCGCACACCTGAGATAATGCGCGCCGCAATCCGTCAGTTGCAGCAGTCGATGGGCAACGAAGTGCGCGACTATTTCGAGATTGAAGCCGATGGCACGTTCAGCACGGATGTCATCGTATTGATGGCTGAGCGATAACAAATTTTCCCCGGCGTGCCGTCAACGGCGCGCCGACTGAAGACACGAGGAACGCATGAGCAAGCAGATTCTGATTCTCCCAGGTGACGGTATTGGCCCGGAAATCATGGCCGAAGCAGTCAAGGTGCTGGAGCTGGCCAACGACAAGTACAGCCTGGGCTTCGAATTGAGCCACGACGTGATCGGTGGCGCGGCCATCGACAAGCATGGCGTGCCACTGGCCGATGAAACCCTGGAGCGTGCCCGCGCTGCCGACGCCGTGCTGCTGGGCGCCGTGGGCGGCCCGAAATGGGACACCATCGAACGCGACATCCGTCCTGAGCGGGGCCTGTTGAAAATCCGCGCGCAACTGGGCCTGTTCGGCAACTTGCGTCCGGCGATCCTCTACCCGCAACTGGCCGAGGCTTCGAGCCTGAAGCCGGACATCGTGGCTGGCCTCGACATCCTGATCGTCCGTGAACTGACCGGCGGCATCTATTTCGGCGCGCCACGCGGCACCCGCACCCTCGACAATGGCGAGCGTCAGGCCTACGACACCTTGCCGTACAGCGAAAGTGAGATCCGTCGCATCGCTCGCGTCGGTTTCGATATGGCCATGGTGCGCGGCAAGAAGCTGTGCTCGGTGGACAAGGCCAACGTGCTGGCCTCCAGCCAGTTGTGGCGTGAGATCGTCGAAGAAGTGGCCAAGGATTACCCGCAAGTCGAACTGAGCCACATGTACGTCGACAATGCGGCGATGCAACTGGTGCGCGCACCGAAGCAGTTCGACGTGATCGTCACCGACAACCTGTTCGGCGACATCCTGTCCGACCAGGCGTCGATGCTCACCGGTTCCATCGGCATGCTGCCATCGGCTTCGCTGGATACCAACAACAAGGGTATGTACGAGCCTTGCCACGGTTCCGCACCGGACATCGCAGGCCTTGGCATCGCCAACCCGCTGGCGACCATTTTGTCGGTGTCGATGATGCTGCGTTACAGCTTTAACCAGCAGGCCGCCGCCGATGCCATCGAAAAAGCCGTCAGCCTCGTTCTGGATCAGGGTTTACGCACGGGCGACATCCTGTCGGCCGGTTGCACTAAAGTCGGTACGCAGCAAATGGGCGACGCAGTAGTCGCCGCGCTGCGGAATCTGTAATCTCTCGGGCCCGCTGCGAAATTCAATACAAAGCAGCGGCCCACTTTTCAAGAAGGTGTAGTTGCGATGAAACGTGTAGGTCTGATCGGTTGGCGCGGTATGGTCGGTTCCGTGCTCATGCAGCGGATGCTGGAAGAGCAGGATTTCGATCTTATCGAGCCGGTGTTTTTCACCACTTCCAATGTCGGTGGCCAAGGCCCGTCCGTGGGCAAGGACATTGCTCCGCTCAAGGACGCTTACAGCATTGAAGAGCTGAAGACGCTCGACGTGATTCTGACCTGCCAGGGCGGCGACTACACCAGCGAAGTGTTCCCCAAGCTGCGCGAAGCCGGCTGGCAGGGTTACTGGATCGACGCGGCATCGAGCCTGCGCATGAACGATGACGCGGTCATCATTCTCGATCCGGTGAACCGCAAGGTAATCGACCAGCAGCTGGATGCGGGCACCAAGAACTACATCGGCGGCAACTGCACCGTCAGCTTGATGCTGATGGGTCTGGGCGGTCTGTTTGAGGCCGGTCTGGTCGAGTGGATGAGCGCCATGACCTATCAGGCGGCCTCCGGTGCCGGCGCGCAGAACATGCGTGAACTGATCAAGCAGATGGGCGCGACTCACGCCGCTGTCGCCGATCAACTGGCCGATCCTGCCAGTGCGATCCTCGACATCGACCGTCGTGTGGCCGACGCCATGCGCAGCGAAGCGTACCCGACCGAAAACTTCGGCGTACCGCTGGCCGGCAGCCTGATCCCATGGATTGACAAGGAATTGCCGAACGGCCAGAGCCGCGAAGAGTGGAAGGCTCAGGCCGAGACGAACAAAATCCTCGGCCGCTTCAAGAGCCCGATTCCGGTAGACGGCATCTGCGTGCGCATCGGCGCCATGCGGTGCCACAGCCAGGCGTTGACCATCAAGCTGAACAAGGACGTGCCGATTGCCGACATCGAAGGGTTGATCAGCCAGCACAACCCTTGGGTCAAACTGGTCCCGAACAACCGCGACATCAGCATGCAGGAACTGAGCCCGACGAAAGTCACCGGCACCCTGAACGTGCCGGTGGGCCGTCTGCGCAAGCTGAACATGGGCTCGCAGTTCCTCGGCGCGTTCACCGTCGGCGACCAACTGCTGTGGGGCGCGGCCGAACCGCTGCGTCGCATGCTGCGGATCCTGCTTGAGCGTTGATCGGTTGAAGCCATGAAAGAGCCCGCGCCTTGCAAGAGGTGCGGGTTTTTTTATGCGGTTTGCCTGAGTGAATATGTTGTCTGGTCGGGCGTTATCGCTGGCAAGCCAGCTCCCACAGGTTTCGAGGGTGTATAGAGAATGTGTGTTCGACGCCGATCCCTGTGGGAGCTGGCTTGCTAGCGATGAGGCCGGTACAGGCGCCGCAGAAATTGCCTGCGTGGCACTCACCCGGTAAAGTGCCGCTCCCCCCGTTTCGCCAGAGGTAGCACCATGAGCCAGACCATTGATATTGCCGTGATCGGCGCCACCGGTACTGTCGGCGAAACCCTTGTGCAGATTCTCGAAGAGCGCGACTTTCCGATCGGCACCTTGCACCTTTTGGCCAGCAGCGAATCTGCCGGCAGCTCGGTGTTGTATCGCAATAAGAACGTGCGCGTGCGCGAAGTCGACGAGTTTGATTTCAGCAAGGTCAGACTGGTGTTTTTCGCCGCCGGCCCGGCCATCACCCTGAGCTTCGCCTCCCGTGCTCATGCCGCCGGTTGCTCGTTGATCGATTTGTCCGGTGCCTTGCCGGCGGATCAGGCGCCGCAAATCGTGCCGGAGGCCAACGCTGACCTGATCGCCAGTCTTAAAGCGCCATTTCAGGTCAGCAGCCCGAGCCCGTCGGCCACCGCGCTGGCCGTGGTCATCGCGCCATTGCTTGATCTGTTGGAACTGCAATCGGTGCATGTCACCGCCAATCTCGCCGTCTCCGCGCAGGGGCGCGAAGCCGTCAGCGAGCTGGCGCGCCAGACCACCGAGCTGCTGAACATGCGTCCGCTGGAGTCGAAATTTTTTGATCGGCAAATGGCGTTCAACATGCTGGCGCAGGTCGGCACCCCCGACGCGCAGGGCCATACGCTGCTGGAAAAACGTCTGGTGCGTGAGTTGCGTCAGGTCATAGCACAGCCTTTGTTAAAGATTTCCGCAACTTGCATTCAAGCCCCGGTGTTTTTTGGCGATAGCTTTAGCGTGACCTTGCAGTCAGCGAGCGCGGTCGACCTGGAAAAGGTCAACGCCGCCCTTGAAGCTGCACCCGGTATCGAGCTGGTGGAAGCGGGCGATTACCCGACTGTGGTCGGCGATGCGGTAGGGCAGGACGTGGTCTATGTAGGCCGTGTGCGCAACGGCGTCGACGAACCGTCGGAACTAAATCTGTGGCTGGCGTCAGATAACGTACGCAAAGGCGCGGCGCTGAACGCCGTGCAAGTGGCCGAGTTGTTGATAAAAGACCTGCTGTAAAAGATACTTGGCAACAATTTATCGACTGATTCTAGGCGAGCGCTATGCTTGGCCGATGGGCGTGAAGACGTGTGACCCGCCGGGGCGTTGGGGGGCATCAAAGAAATGATCGCGCGCGACGGCTCCCCGTCGTTGCGCGCAATGCCTTACGGCAGCGGTATTCATCACTTCTCGCTGGCCGAGGAATGTACAAACAAAGGATGAGGCTATGGTTCAAGTTCGCAAACTGGTGTTAGCAATAGCGGCCGCATCGGCGCTGTCCTCCGGTATGGCGCATGCCCTCGGGCTCGGGGAGCTGACCCTGAAGTCGACCCTGAACCAGCCGCTGATGGCGGAAATCGAGCTGCTCGATGTCAAGGATCTCACCGCCGCCGAAGTGGTGCCGAGCCTGGCCTCGCCGGAAGATTTCGCCAAGGCCGGCGTTGATCGCCAGGCGTTCCTCGACGACCTTTCTTTCAAACCGGTAATCAACGCCAACGGCAAAAGCGTGCTGCTCGTGACGTCGAGCAAACCGTTGTCCGAGCCCATGGTGAAGTTTCTTGTGCAGGTGATGTGGCCGAACGGTCGCTTGCTGCGCGATTACAGCATGCTGATCGATCCTTCGAAGTTCTCGCCGCAAACCGCCGACGCCGCTGCACAGCCCGCGCCGGGGCAAGAAGTCGCCGCGCCCGTCACCGGTGCCACTCACTCGCGCCAATACACCACGACGCCGCGCGATACCCTCTGGGAAATCGCCGCGAAGGCGCGCAATGGCGGTTCGGTTCAGCAAACCATGCTGGCCATCCAGGCCCTGAACCCGGACGCGTTTATCAACGGCAACATCAATCTTTTGAAAACCGGCCAGGTGTTGCGTCTTCCGGACGCTGTACAAAGCACCGCACTGCCGCAGCCTGCCGCCATCACTGAAGTGGCGGCGCAGAACGAAGCCTGGCGTCAGGGTCGTCGTTACGTGGCCAAACCGGGCAGCGGTCAGCAGCAACTCGATGCCACCAATCGTGGCCGCAACAACGCGGCGTCCACGCAAGAAGCCAAGGACAATCTGAGTCTGGTCTCCGCCGAAAGCGCGGGCAGTGGCAAAGGCCCGGCGGGCGATGCCAAGGCCTTGAGCAACAAATTGGCGGTGACTCAGGAAAGCCTCGACACGACCCGTCGTGACAACGAGGAGCTGAAAAGCCGCATGTCCGATCTGCAAAGTCAGCTGGACAAGCTGCAACGCCTGATCGAACTGAAAAACAATCAATTGGCGAAAATGCAGGCCGAAGGCGGCAATCCTGCGGCGGCTGGTTCGGCAGAAACACCGGCGGTTGCACCGGTGCCTGCGATCACCGCCGAACTGGCAGCCACGCCGCCCGCCACACCAGCCGAAGCCGCTCCTGCTGTGCCCGCGCCTGAAGCCGCGACCCCGGCACCGGTCGAGCCAGTGGTCGAGCCGAAGCCAGCCGCCAATGACGATAGATCTTTCAACGAACTGCTGACCAATCCAGTCCTTTTGGGTCTTGTGGGTGGCGGTGCGGTGGTTTTGCTGCTGCTGTTGCTGTTGCTGGCCCGTCGCCGCAAAGCTCAGCAGGAAGCCGAGAAACACCTGCGCATGGCCCGCGCATTGTCCGAAGAACAATCCTTCTCCGCCGAGGAAGATCTGCCGGAAAGCAGTTTCTCAGGCCTGGAAGTCCCGGCGGCGAGCGTTACGCTGTCCACGCCGACTCCTGCGCCAGCGTCGACCCCGGCCCCCGTTGCTTCGGCGCCTGTGGTTGAACCGGTTGTCCTGGCAAAGCCAATGGCCGCGCCGCTGGTTGCGCCGTCGGGCGAGTTTTCCGATGACGTCTTGGCCAAGGCTCAGTCGCACATCTCCGCCGGTCGCTTGAATCAGGCTGCCGCGTTGCTGGAGGAGGGCATCAGCCTCGAACCGCAGCGCAGCGATCTGCGTCTGAAATTGATGGAAGTCTACGGCCAGCAGGGCGACCGCGATGCGTTCGTCGCGCAGGAGCGTCAACTGGTTGCCAACGGCGACAATTTTGCCAAGGTCGAAGAGCTGAAAAGCCGCTTCCCGGCGATGGCGCTCGTGGCTGCGGGTGGTTTGGCCGCCGCCGCAGTTGCCGCCGAACTGGATGCCCAGTACGTCAAGGACTTGCTGCTGGATGAGCCCGAAGCCCCTGCCGCTGCCGATGATGATCTGGACAGCGCATTCGATTTGAGTCTGGACGATCTGGACAATGTGACGCCTGTTGAGCCGGTCGCCGCTGCCGAGCCGGAGGCCCCGGTCGAACTCGACGAATTCCCGTCGGATGATGACCTGAGCTTCGGCGCCGAGCTGCAAAAGCAGACTGAAATCCAGGAAAACCTCGACGACTTGTCGGACTTCGACCTGGATATGGATCTGGGCGCACCGGCATCGCCAGCGACGTTGGCGGAAGACGACTTCCTGCTGGATCTGGACGATGGCGTGAAGGATCTGCCGCCCGTTGACGCACCAGTCGAACAACCGACCATCGCCGACCAGCCGCAGGATGACCTGGAGTTGCCGGATGATTTCGATCTGTCCCTGGCTGACGAGATGGACGCGACCCCGGCTGAACCGGATGCATTTGCTGCCGAACTGGACAGTGTCAACGCCGAACTGGATCGCCTCTCGCAAACCATGGGAGAGCCAAGCTTCACCGCAGAAGACGCCGCGCTGGGCGGCGATCTGAACGACGAAGACTTCGACTTTCTCGCTGGCACCGACGAAGCCGCCACCAAGCTCGACCTGGCCCAGGCCTACATCGACATGGGTGACGCCGACGGCGCCCGGGACATCCTCAACGAGGTGGTCAGCGAAGGCGACGACAATCAGAAGAACGAAGCGCGGGAGATGCTTTCGCGTCTGGCTTGATTCGGTAATCGGCAAAAACAAAGCGGCAGCCATTGAGGCTGCCGTTTTTTGTTTGGGCGGGTTTCAATGGTGCCTGATCCGGCCTCATCGCTGGCAAGCCAGCTCCCACAGTGTCCGTGTCATACATGGCCGCAAAAACCTGTGGGAGCTGGCTTGCCAGCGATGGCGCCGGGCCTGCCACTACAGATCCCACTGGCGCCCACGTCTCACCGCCTTATAATGCCCGCCTTTGCAAATCAGCAGGCTGTCCCACCTTGGCAAACATAGATAACCCGGCCGCCGAACTGGCACCGGACGGCTTTTACCGCATCGCATTGGGCGTGGAATATAAAGGCTCGCGCTACAGCGGCTGGCAACGTCAGTCCACTGGCGTGGCCACGGTGCAGGAATTCCTTGAGAAGGCCCTGTCGAAAGTCGCCGATTCGCCGGTGTCGCTGCAATGTGCCGGGCGCACCGACGCCGGCGTGCATGCGTGCGGACAAGTCGTGCATTTCGATACCCAGGTCAACCGCTCGCTGAAAGCCTGGGTCATGGGGGCCAACATCAATTTGCCCCACGACATTAGCGTCAGTTGGGCGAAGGTCATGCCCGCGCACTTTCACGCGCGGTTCAAGGCCATCGCCCGACGTTATCGCTACGTGATCTACAACGATCAGATCCGCCCGGCGCACCTCAACGAAGAAATCACCTGGAATCACCGCCCGCTGGACGTCGAGCGCATGGCCGAGGCGGCGCAGCATTTGGTCGGCACCCACGATTTCAGCGCGTTCCGGGCCGGGCAGTGCCAGGCCAAGTCGCCGATCAAAAAGATGCACCACGTGCGAGTGACGAGGCACGGCAAGATGATCGTTATCGATATCCGCGCCAACGCGTTTTTGCACCACATGGTGCGCAACATCGCCGGCGTGCTGATGACCATTGGTGCCGGCGAGCGCGAGCCTGTCTGGATGAAAGAGGTGCTGGAAAGCCGTGAGCGGCGCTCGGGCGGGGTGACGGCCCATCCGTTCGGCTTGTATCTGGTGCAGGTCGAGTATCACGACGAATTCCCGCTGCCCGAACGATTCATCGGGCCGCATTTCCTGACAGGTTTCTCGGAACTCGACGGCTGACGCCTTCGAATGCTTTTGTTACCATCCGGGACTTCTCGGATTTTCCCTCGGGGTTTTATCGACATGTCAGCCGTTCGCTGCAAGATTTGCGGGATTACCCGCATAGAAGATGCGTTGGCAGCGGTTGAGGCCGGGGCCGACGCCATCGGGCTGGTGTTTTATGGCAAGAGTCCTCGTAACGTCACAGTGCAGCAGGCGCGGGCGATTATTCAGGCGCTGCCGCCATTCGTCACCACGGTGGGCCTATTCGTTAATGCCAGCCGCTGCGAGCTCGGGGAAATCCTCGATGCCGTGCCGCTGGATCTGTTGCAATTTCACGGCGACGAAACCGCCGAACAGTGCGAAGGCTGGCACCGCCCATACATCAAGGCCTTGCGGGTAAAGGCCGGAGATGACATTGCGGCGGCGTGCGATGCCTATCCTGGTGCCAGCGGCGTGCTGCTCGACACCTACGTTGAAGGCGTTCCCGGCGGAACCGGCGAGGCATTCGACTGGTCATTGATTCCGCCCGTGTTGAGCAAGCCATTGATATTGGCGGGTGGTCTCAACCCGCAGAACGTCGCGGACGCAGTAGCTCGGGTGAAACCGTATGCGGTCGACGTCAGCGGCGGGGTAGAAGCGGGCAAAGGCATCAAGGATCACGCGAAGATCAAGGCGTTCATCAACGCCGTGCGCGGCAATACATCGTCGATGTGACGGCTGGCAGACTGCCGCCGTCCATGAATGCACCTGTATAAACAGGCGAGGCTGAGGATCGAGGGGTTTCACGCAGGTCAGTTGCGCACTGACCGTGGCCATCCACCGATCATCGCCACACCCATGAATTTAGCTGAAGGGCATACGCGGGGCCGCGAACCAGAGCGTTCGGGCCGCCGGTACTGGAGAAAGAAAGCATGAGCAACTGGTTAGTAGACAAACTGATCCCTTCGATCATGCGATCGGAAGTCAAGAAGAGCTCGGTGCCTGAAGGTCTGTGGCACAAGTGCCCGTCCTGCGAGGCTGTGCTGTATCGTCCGGAGCTTGAAAAGACCCTGGACGTTTGCCCCAAGTGCAACCACCACATGCGCATAGGCGCCCGCGCCCGTATCGACATTTTCCTGGATGCCGAAGGCCGCAACGAACTGGGGGCGGATCTGGAGCCCGTTGACCGTCTGAAATTCCGCGACGGCAAGAAGTACAAGGATCGCCTGACCGCTGCACAAAAACAGACCGGCGAAAAAGACGCGCTGGTTTCCGTGAGCGGTACGTTGCTCGGCATGCCGGTGGTGGTTTCGGCGTTCGAGTTCGCGTTTATGGGCGGCTCGATGGGTGCCATCGTCGGCGAGCGTTTCGTGCGCGCCGCCAACTACGCGCTGGAAAACCGTTGCCCGATGATCTGCTTCGCCGCCTCCGGTGGTGCGCGCATGCAGGAAGCCCTGATCTCGCTGATGCAAATGGCCAAAACCTCGGCCGTGCTGGCGCGTCTGCGTGAAGAAGGCATTCCGTTCATCTCCGTACTGACCGACCCTGTCTACGGCGGCGTTTCCGCCAGCCTGGCGATGCTTGGCGATGTGATCGTCGGCGAGCCAAAAGCGTTGATCGGCTTCGCAGGTCCTCGCGTGATCGAGCAAACCGTGCGTGAAAAATTGCCGGAAGGCTTCCAGCGCAGCGAGTTCCTGCTGGAGCACGGCGCCATCGACATGATCATCCACCGTCAGGAGCTGCGCCCACGTCTGGGTAATCTGCTGGCGCAATTGACCGGTCAGCCGACGCCTGTGTTCGTCGCCGCACCTGTCGAGCCGATCATTGTTCCACCGGTGCCTGCCAACGTATGACCGAGCGCACCCTTGGCGAATGGCTCGCCTACCTTGAGCAGTTGCATCCGTCGGCCATCGACATGGGCCTGGAGCGTTCGCAACAGGTAGCGTCCCGCATGGGACTGGGCCAGCCGGCGCCTCGGGTGATCACGGTCACCGGCACCAACGGCAAGGGTTCAACCTGCGCATTCGTGGCTTCGTTGCTGCGCGCGCAGGGCCTGAGCGTTGGCGTCTACAATTCTCCGCATCTGCTGCGTTATAACGAGCGGGTGCAGGTCAATGGCGTCGAAGCCACTGACGCGCAGCTGTGCAAAGCCTTCGCGGCAGTCGAGGCCGGGCGTGGCGACACTTCCCTGACTTATTTCGAAATGGGCACCCTGGCGGCGTTCTGGCTGTTTCAGCAGGCCGGGCTCGATGCCGTCGTGCTCGAAGTCGGTTTGGGCGGGCGTCTGGACACGGTCAACGTGGTGGATGCCGATATCGCGTTGGTCACCAGCATTGGCGTCGATCACGCCGATTATCTGGGTGACACCCGCGAATCCGTTGCCTACGAGAAGGCCGGAATTTTCCGCCAGGGCAAGCCTGCCTTGTGTGGCGATCTGAATCCTCCGCAGCCGCTGCTTGATAAAGTGCGCGAACTGGCGACGCCTTTTTTCTTGCGTGGACGTGATTTCGATCTCGCGATGACCGATCACGCGTGGCAATGGCGCGGCACGGATGCGCAGGGCCAGGTCGTGGAGTTGCGCGATCTGCCGCTGCTCGATCTGCCGATGGAAAACGCGGCGTTGGCGTTGCAGGCCTATCTGTTATTGGGTTTGCCTTGGGATGCTCAACAAATTGTTGCTGCGTTGCAGGCTACTCGCGTGGTCGGGCGCCTCGACCGGCGTTCGTTCGAATGGCAGGGCAAGCCAATCAATCTGTTGCTGGATGTTGGACACAACCCTCATGCGGCGGAGTACCTGGCGCGGCGTTTGGCGGCGCGCCCGCCGGTCGGCAAGCGTCTGGCGGTGTTCGGGTTGCTGGCCGACAAGGATCTGGATGGTGTTGTCGATGAATTGAGTGCTAGTGTCCAGCATTGGGCCGTGGCGCCGCTCGATTCTCCGCGTTCACGACCGGTGGCTGAGCTTCACGCAGCCTTGCAGGCGCGCGGTGCGCTGGTCACGGCTTATGACAGTGTCGCGGCGGCCCTGGAAGGGCAGTGTGCACAAGCCGCCAGCGACGACGAGATTCTGTTGTTCGGATCATTTTATTGTGTTGCCGAGGCCCTTGAATGGCTGGCCCGGCGCTCCACGGAGGAAGCGGCAAATGGCTTTGCTGGATAAAGCGTACAAGCAGCGCATGGTCGGCGCCCTGGTGCTGGTGGCGCTGGCGGTGATTTTTCTGCCGATGCTGTTCACTCGTCAGGATGAGCAGCGTCAGGTGACGGTCGAGGCGCCAACCGCTCCGCAGGCACCCGTCGTGCCCGAGGTTCAGATCGAGCCAGTGGCCGTGCCTGAGCCGCAAGCCTTGCCGCAAGAACCGGTGCCAAGCGATGAGGACGTCGCCGAGCAAACCCCACCGTCGACGCCGATTGCGCCGGCGGCACCTGTTCCGGCGGCACCTGCTGCCAAACCTGTGGCTCCGACACCGGCACCCGCTGTGCCAGCCAAGCCGCTCGCGGCCCCGGCGCAGCCGATTGCCGCCGCACCTGCCAAGCCTGACACGACGCAGAGTCGCGTCGATGCCAACGGTCTGTCAGTGAGCTGGTCGGTGCAAGTGGCCAGCCTGTCGAACCGCGCCAGTGCCGAAAGCTTGCAGAAAAACCTGCGCAGTCAGGGCTACAACGCCTATATCCGTTCCGCTGATGGCAAAAATCGGGTCTTTGTCGGGCCGCTGATCGAGCGCGCCGAAGCCGATCGTCTGCGTGATCTCTTGAGCCGTCAGCAGAACCTCAAGGGTTTTGTCGTGCGATTCCAGCCCGAGCGCGGGTAAAAACTATCACCTCGATATAAAAGCACTGAAAATCGCAGCTTACCGACAGCCATGCGCTCTGCTAAAATGCGCCGCCTTATCCGTCTGTAGGCTGCACTGTGCCATTTACCTGGGTTGACTGGGCGATCGTTGCAATCGTCGCCATCTCCGCTTTGATCAGTTTGAGCCGCGGCTTCGTCAAGGAAGCATTATCGCTGGTGACCTGGATCATCGCAGGAGCGGTAGCCTGGATGTTCGGTGGCTCACTGTCCGAGTACCTCACCGGATACATCGAAACCCCATCGGCTCGCGTGATCGCGGGCTGTGCCATCATGTTTGTCGCCACACTGATTGTGGGCGCAATGATCAATTATCTTATCGGCGAGTTGGTTCGCGTCACCGGGTTGTCCGGGACCGATCGATTCCTCGGCATGGCCTTCGGCGCAGCGCGTGGCGTGCTGCTGGTGGTCGTGGCGGTCGGGCTGTTGAGCCTGGGGCCGGTACAGCAGGACGGGTGGTGGAAAGAATCCCAACTCGTACCCAAGTTTTTATTGGTCGCAGACTGGTCCAAGAACCTGATTCTGGGGTGGAGCAGTCAGTGGCTTGCCAGCGGTATCAGCGTACCCGCTGAGATACCGTTCAAGGAGCAACTCTTGCCGTCGGCCAAAACGCCTCAGTGAGTGTTGTTCAGTTCAGATCCATTAAGTAGGGGTTGCGTCGCATGTGTGGCATCGTCGGTATCGTCGGTAAGTCGAACGTCAATCAGGCGCTGTATGACGCGCTAACCGTGCTCCAGCACCGCGGCCAGGACGCTGCAGGTATCGTGACCAGCCATGATGGCCGGTTGTTCTTGCGCAAGGACAATGGCTTGGTGCGTGACGTGTTTCATCAGCGTCACATGCAGCGCCTGGTCGGCCACATGGGTATCGGTCATGTCCGTTACCCGACTGCGGGCAGCTCGACTTCGGCCGAAGCCCAGCCGTTCTACGTCAACTCGCCTTACGGCATCACCTTGGCGCACAACGGCAACCTGACCAACGTTGAACAGTTGGCCAAGGAAATTTACGAATCCGATCTGCGCCACGTCAACACCAATTCCGACTCGGAAGTGCTGCTGAACGTGTTCGCTCACGAGCTGGCCCAGCGCGGCAAGCTGCAGCCGACCGAAGAAGACGTGTTTGCCGCTGTGACCGACGTGCATAACCGTTGCGTTGGTGGCTATGCAGTTGTGGCGATGATCACCGGTTACGGCATCGTCGGTTTCCGTGACCCGCACGGCATTCGCCCTATCGTGTTCGGCCAGCGTCACACCGACGAAGGCGTTGAATACATGATCGCCTCTGAAAGCGTGTCACTGGACGTGCTCGGCTTCACCCTGATTCGCGACCTGGCACCGGGCGAAGCGGTCTACATCACTGAAGACGGCAAGCTGCACACCCGTCAGTGCGCAAAAGCCCCGTCGCTGACCCCGTGCATCTTCGAACACGTCTATCTGGCGCGTCCTGACTCGATCATCGACGGCGTTTCGGTCTACAAGGCTCGCTTGCGCATGGGCGAGAAGCTCGCAGAGAAGATCCTGCGCGAGCGTCCTGAACACGACATCGACGTGGTCATCCCGATTCCGGACACCAGCCGCACTGCTGCGCTGGAGCTGGCGAACCACCTGGGCGTGAAATTCCGCGAAGGCTTCGTCAAGAATCGCTACATCGGCCGTACTTTCATCATGCCCGGCCAGGCTGCGCGCAAGAAATCGGTACGCCAGAAGCTCAACGCCATCGAACTGGAATTCCGCGGCAAGAACGTGATGCTGGTCGACGACTCCATCGTTCGCGGCACCACCTGCAAACAGATCATTCAGATGGCCCGTGAAGCCGGCGCGAAAAACGTCTACTTCTGCTCGGCAGCCCCGGCCGTTCGCTTCCCGAACGTCTACGGCATCGACATGCCGAGTGCGCACGAGCTGATCGCGCACAACCGTTCGACCCAGGACGTGGCTGACCTGATCGGCGCCGACTGGCTGATCTATCAGGATCTGCCTGACCTGATCGAAGCGGTTGGTGGCGGCAAGATCAAGATCGAGCAGTTCGACTGCGCGGTGTTCGACGGCAAGTACGTCACCGGCGACGTCGACGCGGCTTATCTGGACAAGATCGAACAGGCGCGCAACGATGCCTCCAAGGTCAAGACCCAGGCAGTCAGTGCGATCATCGATCTGTACAACAACTGAGTAAAAACCGGCCTGTAGGAGCGAGGCTTGTCCGCGAAGCTTTTGGGATTCCCGAAAACGCCTTCGCGGGCGAGCCTTGATCCTACAGGCCGGTTTGTATCCACTACCGAATAGCGCAAAAGGAGTGACAGCATGAGTCAGGAATGGGATGCCGGTCGGCTGGACAGCGACCTCGAAGGCGTAGCGTTCGATACCCTGGCCGTACGTGCCGGTCAGCACCGTACTCCGGAAGGCGAGCACGGTGATCCGATGTTCTTCACTTCCAGCTACGTGTTTCGTACCGCCGCCGACGCCGCCGCGCGTTTTGCTGGCGAAGTGCCTGGCAACGTTTATTCGCGTTACACCAACCCGACCGTGCGTGCGTTCGAAGAGCGCATTGCCGCGCTGGAAAGCGCCGAGCAGGCCGTCGCCACCGCCACCGGCATGGCCGCGATCATGGCTGTTGTCATGAGTCTGTGTAGCGCCGGCGATCACGTTTTGGTGTCGCGCAGCGTATTCGGTTCGACCATCAGCCTGTTCGAGAAGTACTTCAAGCGCTTCGGTGTCGAAGTCGATTACGTGCCGCTGGCGGATCTGTCGGGGTGGGATGCGGCAATCAAAGCCAACACCAAATTGCTATTCGTCGAATCGCCTTCGAACCCGTTGGCAGAACTGGTAGATATTACTGCGCTGTCGGACATCGCTCATGCCAAGGGCGCGATGCTGGTGGTCGACAACTGCTTCTGCACGCCTGCGCTGCAGCAGCCGCTGAAAATGGGCGCGGACATCGTGGTGCATTCGGCCACCAAGTTTATCGACGGCCAGGGTCGTTGCATGGGCGGTGTGGTTGCCGGCCGCAGTGAGCAGATGAAAGAAGTGGTCGGTTTCCTGCGCACCGCCGGTCCGACTTTGAGCCCGTTCAACGCCTGGATCTTCCTGAAAGGTCTGGAAACCCTGAACCTGCGGATGAAAGCGCACTGCGCCAATGCCCAGCAACTGGCCGAATGGCTGGAGCAGCAGGACGGTATCGAGAAGGTTCATTACGCCGGCCTCAAGAGCCACCCGCAGCACGAGCTTGCTCAGCGTCAGCAGAAAGGCTTCGGTGCGGTCGTGAGTTTTGAGGTCAAGGGCGGCAAAGAAGGGGCGTGGAGATTCATCGATGCCACGCGTTTGATTTCGATCACGGCCAACCTCGGTGACAGCAAAACCACCATCACACACCCGAGCACCACTTCGCATGGTCGTCTGGCGCCGCAGGAGCGGGAAGCGGCGGGCATTCGTGACAGCCTGATCCGCATCGCGGTCGGTCTGGAAGACGTCGCTGATCTGCAAGCCGATCTGGCGCGCGGACTGGCGGCTTTGTGATCGAGTTGTCCGCGCCGTCTGCCGGCACCCATGGCCGCGTTGCGCTGGTTACGGGGGCCGCGCGCGGCATTGGGCTCGGCATTGCAGCCTGGCTGATCAGCGAAGGCTGGCAGGTGGTGTTGACCGATCTGGATCGAGTGCGTGGGTCGAAAGTGGCGAAAGTGCTCGGCGACAACGCCTGGTTTATTGCCATGGATGTCGCTGACGAAGGACAAGTGGCCATGGGCGTGGCCGAAGTGTTGGGGCAATTCGGTCGTCTGGATGCCCTGGTGTGCAACGCGGCCGTGGCCGATCCGCACAACATCACCCTCGAAAGCCTCGATCTGGCGCATTGGAACCGTGTGCTGGCGGTAAATCTCGGTGGGCCGATGCTCTTGGCCAAGCATTGCGCGCCGTATCTGCGGGCGCACAACGGTTCGATCGTTAATCTTGCATCGACCCGTGCGGCGCAATCGGAGCCGGACTCTGAAGCTTACGCGGCGAGCAAGGGCGGCTTGCTGGCCCTGACCCACGCGCTCGCGATTAGTCTCGGGCCGGAGATTCGCGTCAACGCAGTCAGCCCTGGCTGGATCGATGCGCGGGATCCGTCCGTGCGGCGAGCTGAACCGCTGACCGATGCTGATCACGCCCAGCACCCAGCGGGCAGAGTAGGGACGGTCGAAGACGTGGCAGCGATGGTGGCGTGGCTGCTGTCGCGCAATGCTGGTTTTGTCACTGGGCAGGAATTCGTGGTCGATGGCGGCATGACCAAAAAAATGATCTACGAACAGTGAGCAGCAGCTTCAAGCTTAAAGCTGCAAGTTAAAGCATGACGGCATCAAGGGCACTTGCTTTTACTTTCCGCTTGAAGCTTGCAGCTAAAAACTGTTTTTGAAAAAAACTTCAACCCTGCTATTGACTTAGGTTCGCTACCTGCGTAAATTTCGCGGCCTCGGAGATGCAAACGGGTGATTAGCTCAGCTGGGAGAGCGTCTGCCTTACAAGCAGAATGTCGGCGGTTCGATCCCGTCATCACCCACCACTCCCCGAGAAACTTGCGAAAGCAAGAGGTAGGCTGAAATGCCTCCACCGACGCGCAGCGGTAGTTCAGTCGGTTAGAATACCGGCCTGTCACGCCGGGGGTCGCGGGTTCGAGTCCCGTCCGCTGCGCCATATTCAACGAGTCAGACACTGTCTGGTTCGTGATTGAAAAGCACCGAAGCTTTCAATCGACACGAGTTACTTGAGCGAAAGCTCAAAGCGATACGCAGCGGTAGTTCAGTCGGTTAGAATACCGGCCTGTCACGCCGGGGGTCGCGGGTTCGAGTCCCGTCCGCTGCGCCATATCTGTTTCAAGGATCACTGAACGCCTTGAAACACCGAAGCAAGCCACTGGCTTGATCGGATCCGATAGCAAATAGCCTGGTCGAAAGACCGGGCTTTTTTGTGTCTGAAATTCCTCTTCCCCCCTTATTTATCCTCCGCCGCCCTGTAGGGGCAGCCTGCGGCAGCTCCTACACAAGGCGGCGTATTACCTCGATTTCTGACTCTTTGATCAAATTTTTGTATCCAGTTGTTTTCCGAGAGCGCATAAACCTTTAAAGTTAACCTTTCGGTCAGCTTTGCACTGTCAACACGGCCCTTTGCTTCGTCCGTAAGGGCTTCTGCAAGACTCGAGATTTCCAGTAAAAACAACCAGAAGGGCGGATTTATAACCGTCCAGAGGATGATCCATGTCCAACCGTGAAATATCCCGGCGCTCGTTCCTCCAGGGCGGCGTGGTAGCGGGTGTGAGCGTTACGCTTACGCCGCTCAGCACTCAGGCGCTGGCTGCCTTGATGGAAAACAGCGTTACCGTGCCGTCCGAGCAATGGCTCGGCAGCAACGGCAAGGCGCGCCAGCGTAACGATGCCTTGTCCAAAGTCTGCGGCAGTAAAGTATTTGCCCGTGACATCCGCTCAAAGGACATGCCGGGTTGGCCCCAGCAGCAGGGCCACGCCATGCTGCTGAAAACCATCAAGGCCGACCGCATCTACGACGGTTATGACCTGTCGTGGCTCGGCGCCGACTTGCAGCCTGACCGCATCGTTACCGCCGCCGATCTGGACAAGGACGGCATCGTCTTTCCGGAAGAGCACGCGCCTGACCCGTTGCTGCCGGCAGGCAAAGTGCCGATGTTCATCGGTCATCCGGTGGCGATTCTGATCTGGAACGATTTCGAGCGTTTCCGTCAGGCCAAGAACAAACTCAAATTCAATGACAAAGCGATTCGTTACGGTGCCAAAGTGCCGTTCTACGAAGGCGACCCCTATGGCAGTTTCCGCTACGTGCGTGTCGGCGGTGCGACGTCGGCGGACGAAGACGAATTCGCCAGCCTTAAGGATTCGATCCTGTTCCCGATGCTGAAAAACCGTCGTCCGGTGTGGAATTCCCAGCCAAACCTGCACGGCAGCCTGACCGAGCGCGGCCTGTTCTACGCCGACCGCATGAAGAAACAGATCGATACGCCGCCGGACAACTGGCTGGTCTTCGACGAAAGCTACAAGACGCCGTCCATCGAACCGGCCGCCATGGAACCGGACAACGGTAACGGTTGGTACGACCCGGCAACCAAAACCCTGCATTTCGTGGTTGCTACCCAGTGCCCACTGGAGACCGCCACCGAGACCGCGAAAATGATCTCGCCATCGCGGTTCGGTCTCGCCAACCTGAACATGCACCCGGGTTACACCGTCGGATACGGATCTAAAGACCACAACATCTTCGTTTACTACGCAGCCCTCGCGGCGTTGTACGGCGCGGGTGTGCCGGTGCGTCTGGCGAACGATCGCTACGAGCAGTTCCAGAGCGGCATCAAGCGTCACCCGTTCGACATTCGCTATCAGTTGGCGGTAGACAAGACTGATCTCAGCTTCAAGATTTTCCGCGCCGAAATGAGCGTCGACGGTGGTGGCCGCATCAACTACAGCCCTTCAGTGGCAGCGGTTGGCGCCACGGCAGCGCAGTCGATCTACTACATGCAGCAGAATGACCTGCAAGTGACGGCCTACCATTCCCGCGCCGTTGAAGCGGGTTCGATGCGCGGCTACGGCACGCTGCAAAGCATGGCCTCCACTGAAATGATGGTCGATGAAATCGCCGATCGTCTGAACGTTGATGCCATCGACCTGCGCCGCAAGAACGCGCTGCGTTCGGGCATGAAAAACACTCAGGGTGCGATCCCGGCCGGTGCATTGCGTCTGCACGAGATACTCGACAAGGCCGCTGTCCACGAAGTCTGGAAAAACCGCGACGCGATCAAGAAGCAGCGCGAAGCGGCAGACCCGGATAACTGGTACGGCGTCGGTTTCGCCATTTGTCAGAAAGACTTCGGCACCGGTTCCGAAGCGCCGATGGCTAGCATCGAGTTCACCGCCGAAGGGCGCATCACTCTGCGCCACATCGGCATTGAAATCGGCACTGGCATGTCCACATCGCAAGCGCTGGTGGTGGCTGATTTCCTCGGCAGCCCGGCGCATGACGTGAAGACCGGCGAGACCGAATGGAAGGAAATGCAGCTGATCACCGGCGGTAACCCTTACATCATGAGCCAGGTTGAGCAGGACAATCTGCTGCGCAACCCGCGGTGGGTTGGCAAACTGGCCTCGGCCTCGTCGGCGACCAATTCCGCTTATTACTTCAGTCACGCCACCCGCGAAGCAGCGCGCGTGCTGTTCAACCACGGTTTGTGGCCGGCGGCGCTGGAGATCTGGCGTCAGGGGCCATTCGGCGGTCAGGCCAACCCTTACGTGGTACGTCGCGAGGATGCGCATTGGGTCGACGGCAAACTCACCGCCAACGGCATGCAGCCGCTGACGTTCGAAGAGCTGGCCAAGCGCGCCCATGAGCGCGGTTTGGTGACGGCTGCCACTGTGCACGGTTTCAACCGCTGGAGCTGGGCCGAAGCCGAATACAGCATCGACGGTGTGCGCGAGCGCCTGCCGCTCGATGGCCTGGCGGTGAAGTACGGCGACGGCGCGCCGAACGCGAAGAAAGCGCAGATGACCAGCGACGGTTTCCACTTGCTCGATCGCCAGAACATCACTTATCCGCCGACTCAGTTGAACAACGCGGCCGTGACCTACTACAGCCCGGTGGCAACGCTGGTGGAGTTGAAGGTCAACAAAGGTTCGGCGCAAGTCGAAGTGCTCAATCACCATTCGTGGGTCGAGTGCGGACGTGTGTTGGTGGAAGAACTGGTCAAGGGCCAGCTCGAGGGCGGCATCGCCATGGGCATCGGCCACGCGTTGATGGAAGAAATGCCGCTGTACGAAGGCGGGCCGGGGGAGGGCGACTGGAACTTCAACCGTTATCGCCTGCCGATGGCGCGCCACGTTGCCGTCTGGAAACAGACTGCGGAAATCCTCCCGGCGCTGTCGCCAAGCGATCCGTCCAAAGGCATCGCCGAAGTGGTGATGATCCCGGTGGTTGGCGCCATCGGTAACGCCGTGGCGCATGCCATCGGTAAACGTGTTCGCGATCTGCCAATCACTGCTGCGCGCATCAAGGAGGCCCTCAATGCCTAACCGTCCGCTTCAACTGACCCTCAACGGTCAATCCGTCGGCCCGGTGGACATCCCTGATGACCTGCCGATGATCGATTACCTGCACGAATACAAAAATCTCACCGGTTCACGCCTGGGCTGCGGCCAAGGCATTTGCCATGCGTGCGTGGTGATCGTTGATAACCCGGACGGCACCAGCGAAGAAGTACGTACCTGCATCACCGGCGCGCATTACTTCGAAGGTAAGAAAGTCCGTACGATCGAGGGCCACGCGACCCGTGACGAGCAGGGTCAGGTGACCGAGCTGAATCCGATCCAGCAACGCTTCGTCGATGAATTCGCCTTCCAGTGCAGCTACTGCGCACCGGGCTTCGTCAACGCCGCGACGGTGCTGGTGGAAAAACTGCAGCGCCAGCCGATCGTCAAAAGCAAGCTGGAGCAAGTCATCGAGGACAGCCTCGGTCATCACGTCTGCCGTTGCACCGGGTACGTGCGTTATTACAACGCCACCCGCAACGTGCTGACCGATCTCGGCCTGGTCAAGGAGGGTTAAGCATGAAGCTGCTATTTACCCGCCTCGCGCTGGCGGCCGGTCTGGCTGCACCAGTGTTTCTGGCGCAGGCTGACGATCAGGTCAAGCAGGGCGAATACCTCGCTCGCGCCGCTGACTGCATGGCTTGTCATACCGCACCGGGTGGCGCGCCGTATGCCGGCGGGCTGCCGATCGTGTCGCCGTTCGGCACGATCTACGGCACCAATATCACGCCAAGCAAAGAACACGGCATCGGCTTGTACAGCGACGACGAATTCTTCGCTGCGCTGACCGAAGGCAAGCGTCGCGACGGCGCCAATCTGTATCCGGCGATGCCGTACACCTCGTATCACTTGATGCCGCGTGCCGATTCGGATGCGATTCATGCGTACCTGAAAACCATCGAGCCCATCGAGCGTCCTGCGCCGGTCACCAGTCTGAGCTTTCCGTTCAACGTGCGTCTGGGCCTGACGGGCTGGAACATGCTGTACGGCAAAGACGTGAAGCTGGAGCCCGCCGAAGGCAAAAGCGAGGCCTGGAAGCGCGGCCAGTATATGGTCGATGTCCTCGGTCACTGCGGTGAATGTCACACCCCGCGCGGCTTGCCGGGTGCGATGCAGCAAGACAAACGCATGACCGGCGGCATCCTCAACGGCTATCTGGCCCCAAGCTTGCTCGCCACTGACCTGGCGGCACGCGGCTGGAATCATCAGGATCTGAGCACGTTCCTCAAGCACGGCATGAGCGCTCAGGGGACCATGTTCAACGAGATGTTCCCGGTGTTCCATAACAGCACTCAGGGCTTGAACGATGCAGATCTGGCGGCGATGGCTACGTTCCTGCTGGGCGACAAACCTTTAGCGGCTAAAGAACTGACCGAGGTGTCGCTAGACAAGCTCAGCCCGAGCGCCCAGCGCGGTCGTCAGGAATACGTCAACGTCTGCGCCGGTTGCCACGCGGTCGATGGCGAAGGCAAGCCGCACATCGCCGTGGCCATGCGTGGGAATACGACGTTGCGTCTGGAGGACTCACGCAACCTGTTGCGAGTGATTGAGGATGGCATCGGCGAGCAGAAATTCTCCGGCTTCGAACACATGCAGCCGATGCCCGGGTTTGCCGGCAAGCTCAGTCCTGAACAACTGACCGATCTGTTGAACTACCTGCGTCAGGGGTGGGGTGGTCAGGCGAGTGAGTTAGCGGTTGGCGACGTGCAGAAGCTGCAAGCTGATGCGCCGTCCATTGAGCATAAGGCGCACTGACATGCAGCATCTCGATCTACAAGTGGTTCGACGGGCGCTGGAGTGGTCGATGGCGAGGCAGCGCATTTGGCTCTGCACCGTGCTGGCGACTTATGGTTCGGCACCCCGCGCGCCAGGTTCGCTGTTGGCGGTCAATGACAGTGGGCAGTGGATCGGGTCGTTGTCTGGCGGCTGCGTCGAGGAAGATTTTCTCGAGCGCGTCGCCGAAGGTGCGTTTCTCGATGCGGTCGCAGTGGTGCGCTACGGCGAGGGCGACGACCCACGATCGCGGGTCAGTTTGCCCTGTGGCGGCATTCTCGATGTGTTGGTTGAGAAATTTGACGCCGACTGTGAAGTGCTCGCGCATCTGCGTGAATTGGAGTCGGCACTGTCAGGGCAGCGTCGATTGATTCGCGAGGTTGATCTTTACAGTGGTGCGCGCAGTCTGTTTGCTGATCGCGAGCAAGGTTCGCGCATTGAGCGTGAGATCGACCGGGTGCGGATTCGCGTCGGTGCCGCGCAACGCTTGTTGCTGGCGGGTTACTCCAGCGTTGCCCAAGCCTGTGCTGAGTTTGCCGTGGGCCTGGGATTCGAAGTGATTCTGTGCGATCCGCGCGATGAAGTGCTCGAAGGTGTCGTGCTCAACGGTGTGGAGGTTCGTCGGCAATTGCCTTCGGTGTTCATCGCCGACGGCGGCTGCCATCGTGACACAGCGGTGGTGGCCCTGACTCACGATCCGCGTATCGATGATCTGGCGATGATGGAAGCGGTGCGCACCGAGGCGTTTTACATCGGGGTGATGGGTTCGATGCAGACCACCGAGAAACGCTTCGAGCGCTTGCGTCGCATCGGTGGTCTGGGCGAGGTTGAACTGGCACGGATTCACGCGCCAATCGGCCTCAACCTGGGCAGCAAGACGCCAGCGGAAATCGCATTGGCGGTGTTGGCGGATATCCTGCGGATTCGCAGCGGGATTCCACGGGATCGTCTCTGAGATTGCGCAAGAACAAAAAAAATGGCCGCTCTTCAGCGGCCATTTTTTTGATCAGAAACCGAGTTTGTCACGCAGTCCGTAATACCACGCGCCCAGTGCTGCAAAGGGCGTGCGCATCAACTGCCCGCCCGGGAACGGGTAGTGCGGCAGATCGGCAAACGCATCGAAACGCTCGGCCTGGCCACGCAGCGCCTCGGCCAGCACCTTGCCGGCCAGATGCGTATAGGTCACGCCATGGCCGCTGCAACCTTGCGAATAATAGATGTTGTCGCCCAGCCGCCCGACTTGCGGTAAGCGCGACAGCGTCAGCAGGAAGTTTCCGGTCCAGGCGTAATCAATCTTGACGTTCTTGAGTTGCGGGAACGCTTTGAGCATTTTCGGGCGGATGATTGCTTCGATATTTGCCGGATCCCGCGCGCCGTACACGACGCCACCGCCGAAGATCAGGCGCTTGTCAGCCGTCAGTCGATAATAGTCGAGCAAGTAATTGCAGTCTTCGACGCAATAATCCTGAGGCAGCAGCGCTTTTGCCAACTCATCGCCCAACGGCTCTGTCGCAATGACTTGGGTGCCGCACGGCATGGATTTGGCGGCGAGTTCCGGCACCAGGTTGCCGAGGTAAGCGTTACCCGCGACGATGATGAACTTGGCCCTGACCTTGCCTTGCGGCGTATGCACGACCGGACTGGCGCCGCGCTCGATACGCACCGCCGGGGATTGTTCGTAAATGATGCCGCCGAGAGATTCCACGGCCGCCGCTTCACCGAGGGCCAGGTTGAGCGGGTGGATGTGGCCGCCACTCATGTCGAGCATGCCGCCGATGTACTGTTCGCAGGCGACCACCTCACGGATGCGACGCTGATCCAGCAGTTCCAGTTGTGTGTGGCCGAAGCGTTCCCACAAGCGCTTCTGCGACTCCAGATGACCCATCTGCTTAGCGGTGAGCGCGGCGAATACACCGCCATCCTTGAGATCGCACTGGATGTTGAACTTGGCTACGCGCTCGCGGATTATCCGGCCACCTTCAAACGCCATCTGACCGAGCAACTGCGCCTGCCTGGGGCCGACACTGCGCTCGATCACATCGATGTCGCGACTGTAACTGTTGACGATCTGCCCGCCATTGCGACCTGACGCACCGAAGCCGACCTTCGCCGCTTCCAGCACGGTCACGCGAAAACCGCTTTCGAGCAGAAACAGGGCAGAGGACAAACCCGTATAACCTGCGCCGATCACACAGACGTCTGTCTCAACATCATCCTGCAATGTCGGACGTGGCGGTACGGCATTGGCCGACGCGGCGTAATAAGACTCGGGATAAGGGGTGTTGGCCATTCTGCCGCCTCTGTTTAATATATTTTACGAGAGCGCCGATCCTACCCGAGTTGAAAATCCTTCGCCAGCCGCCGGAAATTGCCGGATGCCGAAGCAAAATTAAATATTTTGCATATTCATAGGGTTAGGTGAAAAAAAGGTGTTGACACCCCTCCGGAATTCCGTAGAATGCCGCCTCACAGCAGGCACGTAGCTCAGTTGGTTAGAGCACCACCTTGACATGGTGGGGGTCGTTGGTTCGAGT
>NZ_WKEQ01000029.1 GCF_021605415.1 Pseudomonas syringae | reverse complement strand
ATCGTAGCGGTATCTTTTTACTACCAAGTTCCGCATGAGCATATGGCCTGCCCCACGTTCAATTCAGAGCTGGGTCAGGCTAGACGCCGCGCGCACTCTATCGACACACCAACGCTAGCTAATCAATGAACAACTGCTTCTTCTATATCGAGCGGACTGCGGAGAGAAGACAGGGGGTAAACTATGCATGTATTATTCGCCACCACTATTAGGCGCGAAATCAAAAATAAAAAATTATGCAGACATACTAAAACTATATCTTCGCTGCTTCCTTGTAAAAATCACCTGGTTCAATTGCAGGATAAAGAACACGTAAGCGCTCAACACATCTGTGCTCAAATTCTGCGTGCACTGACATTTCGCCTTGAAACTTTCTCCCTTTACCGGTGGCTGCTTCGAAAGTCATCTCCCTACTGATGAGATCAAGAACCTTTTGCCTACATAATACTTCGTAAGATACCACTACTTGTAGGAAGCAAACACTAAAAAGCGTTTTCAACACTTCGACGCTGCCCTTTTCGCCCTTAAATGCCTTAGGAACGACCGGGCGAGGATGGGAAAGCAATAAGCTTTTCGCCTTAATTACGTCTTTATCTTGAAAAGTAGCATATGGATTATGCGCAAAGGTATTCCTTATACTATTACAATAATCAAAAAATTTTCGCACATCTGCATTTAATACATTCAAAGCAGAAAGAAAATCAAATTTCAACAAAAAAGAAACCCTTCTCAGCT
This sequence comes from Pseudomonas syringae, assembly GCF_021605415.1. GTDB lineage: Bacteria > Pseudomonadota > Gammaproteobacteria > Pseudomonadales > Pseudomonadaceae > Aquipseudomonas > Aquipseudomonas syringae_S. The sequence continues at coordinate 74,392 of NZ_WKEQ01000029.1, read as the reverse complement.
CCATTGCGTTAGCCATAGGAAGTGCTTCAAATAGAGCTTTATCAAGTACCTTATCTATCGAGAAGTGCAGCTTTACCACCAAGTTTAACAAATCGGTTTCACCTTCGATCAAGGTTCTAAAGTCTTTCTCAATAGACTCAACGTTCATCGGGTTCTCCGTGTAATTTTTCAAAGCGACAATCCGCTGCAATCCAAATTTCCGTGAGTTCGCAACAATCAAGCTGCAAACACCATATTCAAATACAGAGCAACCAAGTCTGAGTTGCCACTTCGACCCTAATGATCAGCAGTCCAGGCGCCTGCTTTCGAAATTATATCTTAACAGCAGTACCCCCATCATCTTTTCACATATAGCTCTTTTTGGACGCCAGCCCCCCCTACTTCCTCTAGAAAAGCCCGGGACGTCTATTTTGTGAACGTGGCGGTGAACGGTAGATTCGAAAGCAATTCGCGAGCGTAGGCTGCACTTTTTTTGTGAGGAAGAAATACGAGTTGCCGCAGTGGTAGGTTTCAAAAACGGCCCCCAGTCACTGGGCAAGGTGTGGGGGCTTTTGTATGAGTCACGTTACTCGAAAGTCGGCAACCGTTTTTTGGGCGGTCTGATTTCAGCGCTTCGTCGATGAAACGCTTCAGTTGCCTCGTCCGATAAAACTTTGCATTCCTCCTCGCTAAAAAGCTCCTGATCTTCCATGGCTTCAAGATAGCCAGAAAGACGAAAAAAAGTAGTCGTCAGGTGGGCGTCATCTGGCGATGCACTCACGTCTTTAATGCGCTCTTGCACAGCCTTTCGGGCCTGTTCAACTTCCCATTCACTCGGTATAGGCATCGCGAGGGTCCTTTTATTATCCATCGGGATCAGTGGGGGGCAACGCACGGGTACTTGAGCAGCGAACCAATAGAATCTTAGTGCGCGTTCCCATGGATGTTCCCATACGGGCCTTTTTCCCGCCTCTAAAAACACAAAACCCCTGAAAACTTTAACATTTTCAGGGGTTTAGTCGTTTCAAATTTGGCGGTGAAGGAGAGATTCGAACTCTCGATACAGTTTCCTGTATACACACTTTCCAGGCGTGCTCCTTAAGCCACTCGGACACTTCACCGTATCTCGTCATTCGCGTTGCGTCTGTCGAGGCGCGCTAATGTAGTCGAAAGCTTTTCCGATGGCAAAGGTTTTTTTCAGAATTTTCATGCGGTTAACGCAATAACCCGTTTGCACCTATTGGAAACCATGGCGATCCGGCCAATCTCTGGTAAGCCCGAGGCTTCTAGATAGAAGGCGATGCGTTCGCAGTGGGACTCGCTACGCCGGGCTGGCCAGGAAACGGTGACTGGCGGGTCAGTCACAGCGCTTTACCTGACTCTCGGCGGTGGGTAACGTCTGCTGCATCTTTCTTATAAGGAATAGCGTCATGAGCGACCTGATTGCCTACCACCTCGAAGACGGTATCGCGACCCTGACTCTGTGCAACGGCAAGGTCAATGCCATTTCCCCGGATGTGATTGCGGCGTTTAATACGGCGCTGGATCAGGCTGTGACTGATCGTGCCGTGGTGATCATTACCGGTCAGCCGGGGATTCTGTCCGGTGGATACGATTTGAAGGTCATGACCACCGGCCCTAAAGAGGCCGTGGCGCTGGTAACTGCCGGTTCGACCCTCGCCCGCCGCCTGCTCTCGCATCCTTTTCCCGTTATCGTCGCCTGCCCGGGACACGCCGTGGCCAAAGGCGCCTTTATTCTGTTGTCCGCCGACTACCGCATCGGTGTCGAGGGCCCGTTCAGTATTGGCCTGAATGAAGTGCAGATCGGCATGACCATGCACCACGCCGGCATTGAGCTGGCCCGTGATCGCCTGCGCCATTCGGCATTCCATCGCTCGGTAATCAATGGCGAAATGTTTGATCCGCAAAGCGCTGTCGATGCCGGTTTCCTCGACAAGGTTGTTGCCGCTGACGAACTGCAAGGCGCAGCGCTGGCGATGGCGCGTCAGTTGAAAAAAATCAATATGACTGCACACAAGAACACCAAATTGAAAGTTCGCAAGGCACTGCTTGAGACACTGGACAACGCGATCATTCAGGATCAGCAATACACAGGCTAAGCCTTCCTGCCTGCTACCAGGAGCCCGACATCGCGTCGGGCTTTTTATTAACCGTTGGTTTAAAACGATCCGATGGCTCTAGGCCGCATCTGACCGTCAATTCGGAAACATGCGCTTAAACATCGGCCATCTCCGCACTCTATAGCAGCAATTGCCGAAAACAGTGCACATCCGTACACTGCGCCACCTTTTGTTCCGGTGGGGCCTTCAAATGCTGTTTTTGCTTCGTATGTTATTGATGAGCCTGCACTTTATCGTCGCCGGGGTGCTCGGCGTAATGCTTGGCCTTTGCCGTCCGTTCAATCCAGACAACAGCCGCTTGTGCGCACGTCTCTATGCGCTTCCCGCGATGTGCATTTTGCGCCTGCGCTTGAAGGTCGACGTCGCATCGTTGGCAAGCAAGCCCAATGGCTGCGTGATCATTGCCAATCACCAGTCCAACTATGACTTGTTCGTTTTCGGCAATGTAGTGCCCCGCCGTACCGTGTGCATCGGCAAGAAAAGCCTGAAATGGGTGCCGTTGTTCGGCCAGTTGTTCTGGCTTGCGGGCAATGTGTTGATCGATCGTGGGAACGCACAGAAGGCGCGCCAGTCGATGCTTACCACCACGCATACCTTGCAGCACGAAGACACGTCAATCTGGGTATTCCCGGAAGGCACGCGCAACCTTGGGGAAGAATTGCTGCCTTTCAAGAAAGGCGCGTTTCAGATGGCAATTGCGGCCGGCGTGCCGATTATTCCAGTATGTGTCAGCAATTACGTCAAGCACATGCGCCTGAATCGCTGGAACAGCGCAGACGTCCTCATACGTTCGCTGCCGGCTATTCCTACACAAGGCCTGACCATGGATGACATGCCCAAGCTTATCGAGCAGTGTCGCGAGCAGATGCGTGAGTGCGTCGATGCGATGGATCGACAACTGCAAGCCTCGTAAAAAACAAACCCGCCCCGTGCGGGTTTTCTTTGGCCAGTGAACTGCGCAGATTTCACTGACTCTCAAGCAGTGACAGGACTAAGCTGAAGCCGTCCCCGCCATCTGCCAAGAAGAAGTGAATCACCACCATGGGTCGAGTTGTAGCTGCTGCGGTTTACAGCGCCGGTAAGAAAATCACCAATATTTCCCTCGATGAAGGCGCGGCCTGGGCCGCCAAGACCGGTCACTTTGTGTGGATCGGCCTGGAAGAGCCGAGCGCGCAGGAACTGTCCAACCTGCAACGTCAGTTCAATCTGCACGAACTGGCCATTGAAGATGCGCTGGAAAAGCACAGCCGCCCCAAGCTGGAAACCTTCGGCGACGCGCTGTTTATCGTTACGTATTCACCGGTGCGCGAGAACGGCATCCTGCAGTTCATCGAAACCCATATCTTTGCCGGCAACGGTTACATCATCACCGCGCGCAATGGTCACTCGGCGTCCTACGCTCATGTTCGCCAGCGCTGTGAGGCGCGTCCGCTGTTGCTGGAGCATGGGGAAGATTTCGTACTGTATGCCTTGCTCGACTTTGTCATCGAGAACTATCAGCCGGTAGGCGAAGCGATCCATGCCGAGATCGACGAACTTGAGCGCAACGTGCTTTGCAGTTCACTAAACGAACACGACATTCAGAAGCTTCACAGCCTGCGCCGTGACGTGTTGCGTCTACGTCGATACGCGGCGCCGATGGTGGAGATCGGTGAAGAACTGCAAAAACTGAGTTTCCCGTTCATCGACAAGAACATGCGTCCGTACTTTCGCGATGTGCAGATCCACGTCACGCGGCAGATGGAGGACTTGACCACCCTGGCCGACATCGCCAGCCAGACCATCGAGATCGGCGTGCTGCTGGAAGCGTCGCGGCAAAGCGTGGTGCAGCGCAAGTTCGCTGCGTGGGCGGCGATTCTGGCGTTCCCGACGGCGGTGGCCGGTATCTACGGAATGAATTTTCAGAACATGCCGGAGCTGACTTGGCATTACGGCTATTACGGGGTGCTGGGATTTATTACGGTGGGATGTGTGGCTTTGTGGGGGAGTTTCAAGAAGTCGGGGTGGTTGTAGACAAGACCGCGTTGCCTGGAAGATTCGCCAGCAGGCTGGCTCCTACAATTGATCTGCGGGGTTACAAAGATCCCTTGTAGGAGCTAGCCTGATGGCGATGCTTCAGCTTTGGGCTGTTTGCGGCTTGTGCGCCACAAACCGCATCATCCATTCCGCCACCGTAGCGCCGTGATGCTGATGATCCAGACTGGCCACGCCTTGGCTGTAAATCTGCTGACCCAACGCTTCCTGACGCAGATCCAGCAAAGCGCGCGAGTAATCGTGAATGAACTCCGGATGGCCCTGGAAGCACAGCACCTGGTCGTTGATGTGATACGCCGCGAACGGGCAGAAATCACTGGAGGCGATCACCGTAGCGTTTTCCGGTAACGCGGTGACCTGATCCTGATGGCTGATCAACAGCGTCAACTCTTCGCGCACCGGACTCATCCACGGCGCCTTGGCCGCGAGCTTGTAGTTGTGGGTGCCGACACCCCAACCTTGAGTCGCTCGCTCGCTCTTGCCGCCCAGCAACAGCGCCAGCAACTGATGGCCGAAGCACACGCCGAGCAATTTGTCGCCGCGCTCGTAGCGGTTCAGCAGATAGGCTCTCAGGGTTTCGATCCACGGGTCGGTGCCGAAAGAATCAGCCTTGCTGCCGGTCACCAGATACGCATCGAATGTCTCGTCCTCAGCGGGGTATTCGCCCTGCACCACGTTGTACACCGTGAACTCGGCGGCAATCGGTTGCTGCGAGAACAGGCGCTGGAACATCTGGCCGTAGCCCTGATATTGATCGATCAGTTCCGGACGCAGAATGTCGGTTTCCAGAATGCAGATGCGTAACGACATAAAAAATACCTGACACGTGATGGGGATATTGCACACCCCAGAGCCTGCCTTGAAACACGGTGGCAAGGCAAGCCCCGAAAGGTGCTTCCCGGTGCCTAAAACAGCTCGCCCTTCGCGGCTTTTTCCAGCAGCAGCGCCGGCGGGTTGAATCGCTGGCCATACTGTCCGGCCAGATACTGCGCACGGGCGACGAAATCTTTCACGCCATACTGATTGATGAACTGCAAGGCCCCCCCCGTCCACGCCGCGAAACCGATGCCGAAGATCGAGCCGACGTTAGCGTCCGCCGTCGAGGTCAGCACGCCCTCCTCCACGCAACGCACGGTTTCGATGGCTTGCACGAACAACAGCCGGTCACGCACATCCTTGGGAGGAATTTGCCCACCAGGTGTTTCGAATCGGGTTTTCAGCTCGGGCCACAGATGCTTCTGGCCACCCGCCGGATAATCATAGAACCCGCCTCCTGCTGCCTTGCCCGGCCGCTTGAATTCATTGAGCAACAAGTCAATCACGGCAAACGCCGGATGCTCAATCAGCGGTTTCCCTTCCGCCTGCAAGTCTTTGGCCGTTTGCTGACGGATATGGCTCATCAGGCTGAGGGAAACTTCGTCAGAGATCGCCAAAGGCCCGACCGGCATCCCGGCCTTGCGCGCTTCGGTCTCGATCATCGGCGCGCTCACGCCTTCGCCAAGCATGGCGATGCCTTCATGGGTGAACGTGCCGAACACCCGCGAGGTGAAGAAGCCGCGACTGTCGTTGACCACGATGGGGGTTTTCTTGATTTGCAGAACGAAATCGAAACCCCGCGCCAGGGTTTCATCGCTGGTATGCATGCCCTTGATGATCTCCACCAGCGGCATTTTCTCCACCGGACTGAAGAAATGCAGACCGATGAACTTGGCGGGGTCCGGCACCGCCGCCGCCAAACCGGTAATCGGCAAGGTCGAGGTGTTGGACGCGATCACGGCTTCTGCGCCCACCACGTTCTGCGCCGCCGAAGACACTTTGGCTTTTAGCTCACGATCCTCGAACACCGCTTCGATGATCAGGTCGCAGCCGACCAGATCGGCATCGTTATGCGTGGTGTGAATCCGCGCCAGAATCGCTTCGCGCTGTTCGGCGATCATTTGTCCGCGCGCGACTTTCTTGTCGAGCAGCGCCGCCGAATGAGCCTTGCCCTTTTCCGCAGCCGCCAGGTTGACGTCCTTGAGCACCACTTCGATGCCCGAGCAGGCGCTGACATACGCAATGCCTGCGCCCATCATGCCTGCGCCGAGCACACCGACGCGCCGCGTGATGTAGGGCGCGATGCCCTTGGGCCGTGAGCCGCCGGCGTTGATTTCATTGAGCTGAAACCAGAACGTGCCGATGAGGTTTTTCGAAATCTGCCCCGTGGTCAGTTCGGTGAAGTAGCGGGTTTCGATCAGGTGCGCGGTGTCGAAATCCACCTGCGCGCCCTCCACCGCCGCGCAGAGAATTTTTTCCGGCGCCGGCAGCGTGCCCTGGGTTTTCGTGCGCAGGATCGACGGCGCAATCGCCAGCATCTGCGCGACTTTCGGGTTTGACGGCGTGCCGCCGGGAATCTGGTAGCCCTTCACATCCCAACGCTGTACCGCCGTCGGATTGGCGAGAATCCAGGCGCGAGCCTTGGTCAGCAACTCCTCGCGCGTCGCGGCCAATTCATCAATCAAACCCGCCTGCAAGGCCTGAACCGGGCGAACTTTCTTGCCTTCGAGCAGATACGGCAACGCCTTTTCAATGCCAAGCATGCGCACCATCCGCACGACCCCGCCGCCGCCCGGCAAGAGACCCAGGGTCACCTCCGGCAGACCCAGTTGCACCGACGCATCGTCCAGTGCCACCCGATGATGGCAAGCCAGACAGATTTCCCAGCCGCCGCCGAGGGCCGCGCCGTTGATCGCCGCCGCCACCGGTTTACCGAGGGTTTCCAGTGTGCGCAACTGCCCTTTGAGGTTCAGCACCCTGTCATAAAAGGCTTTGGCTTCGGGTTTGCCGACCTTGATCAGCTCGTTGAGGTCGCCGCCGGCAAAAAACGTCTTCTTCGCCGAGGTGATGATGACCCCGGCAATGTTGTCCTTTTCCGCGACCAGACGGGCAACACAAGTGGCCATCGCCTCGCGGTAGACAGCGTTCATGGTGTTGGCGCTCTGGCCGGGTATGTCGAGGGTCAGGAGGACGATGCCGTCCTGGCCTTTTTCGTAGCGAATGGCGTCAGTCATGACTGGATTCCTTGATGGTCAGAGGCGTTCGATGATGGTGGCAATGCCCATGCCGCCGCCGACGCACAGCGTCGCCAGGCCATAGCGCAGGCGTCGGGCTTCCAGTTCATCGAGCAGGGTGCCGAGGATCGCGCAACCGGTGGCACCCAGCGGATGGCCCATGGCGATCGAACCGCCGTTGACGTTGACCTTGGCCGAATCAATGGCCATGTCCTTGATGAACTTCAGCACCACCGACGCGAATGCCTCGTTGACCTCGAACAGGTCGATGTCTTCCACGCGCAACCCGGCCTTGGCCAAGGCTTTGCGTGTCGCGGGCGCCGGGCCGGTGAGCATGATGGTCGGGTCGGTGCTGGTGACCGCCGTGGCAACGATCCGCGCCCGGGGTTGCAGGCCCAGCGCCCGGCCCTTGGCCTCGGAGCCGATCAGCATCAACGCGGCTCCGTCGACAATCCCGGAACTGTTGCCCGGCGTGTGTACGTGATTGATCCGCTCGACATGGCTATAAACCCGCAACGCCGTGGCATCGAAGCCCATCTGCCCCATCATCTCGAAGCTCGGCTTGAGCTTGCCCAAGCCTTCGAGGGTCGAGTCAGCGCGGATGAATTCATCGTGGTCGAGCAGGATGATGCCGTTCTGATCCTGCACCGGCACCAGCGACTTGTTGAACGAACCGCCCGCCCTCGCCCGCGCGGCTTTCTGTTGCGAATGCAGGGCGTAAGCGTCGACGTCCTGACGGCTGAAACCTTCAAGCGTGGCGATCAGATCCGCGCCGACGCCTTGCGGTGTGAAATGGCTGTGCAGATTGGTTTGCGGATCCAGCGCCCAGGCGCCGCCGTCGCTGCCCATTGGCACCCGGGACATCGACTCGACGCCACCGACCACCACCAGATCCTCGAAACCGGAACGCACCTTCATTGCGCCGAGATTCACCGCTTCGAGTCCGGACGCACAGAACCGATTGATCTGCACACCGGCCACGCTGACATCCCAATCGGCGACCTGCACGGCGGTTTTGGCGATGTCCGAGCCTTGATCGCCAATCGGCGTGACACAACCCAGCACAACGTCATCGACCTGGCTGGTGTCCAGCGCCGTACGCGCCTGCAATGCCGTGAGCAGCCCGGCGACCAGATTGACCGGTTTGACGCTGTGCAAGGCGCCATCGGCCTTGCCTTTGCCACGGGGCGTGCGTAACGCGTCGAAAATCAATGCTTGGGTCATGTCGTCCTCGAACCGGCTCGGTGAGTGAATTGCCTGTCGCCACTGTTGGCCCGCAAGGTCAAGGATTCAATGACCACAGCGCTCAAAGGCGTTGACGCACACGCTCAGACGGACGGTCATTACTGACCTGCTTAACCGGTTCAGGTCGGCAACCTGTCTAGCAAAAGGGTGGCGAAGAAGCTGGCAATAAGCCTCATACCTTTTTTATAGATTCGAGCGCTAAATAAATACGAAATGGATCTAAACCAAGTCGGCCGTGGGCTCTAAGGTGAAGATGTACGACGTTGCCGTCGGGTTTTGCCGAGGCACGCGTTCTCAACAGGAAGTGCATCGCTCGCCGTCATGGATATGCAGGCAAGCATCAGGAAATAACAATAAAGGCGGTCAAGCCATGTTCAAACAACCGAAAGTTCGTCAAGCAGGACTCATTCTTTTCGCCACGACGCTGTTGTTGATTTTGCCGAATCTGACCAAGGTGATCGGCTGATTTCAAGCGGCAGGTTTTGCCATTGCCATTAAAAATGTCACTGCCCGCTACCCGGGCCAGCGTGGCTGTGCCAACCTTTGCGCACTTGCACGGCATGGACGGCGATTCATTTGAAAGCTCTGATTCTATTCGGGACGTTACTGCTGAGTGCGTCCCTGTCCGCGGCACAGCTGAATCTCGAGCTGGGCACGACCCGCCGCACCTGGCAGACCGAGGAATTGCTCAACCATCCTCAGGCACAAACCCTCACGATAAAAAACGATGTGTCCTACAAGAAGGACATGACTTATCGCGTCGTGCCCCTCGCTGCGTTACTGACCGGCATACAACCGAATGACCACCTGCAAGCCGTGGCACTGGACGGCTTTGCCGCCGAACTGGCTGCCGCTCCGTTGCTCAACACAACGGGGTCAACGGCGTGGCTGGCGATCGAGGATCCGGCACAGCCATGGCCGCCGCTGTCATCATCGAAACCCAGTGCCGGACCGTTCTATCTGGTGTGGACGAATCCACAAACCGACCACATCAGCCCGGAACAGTGGCCGTTTCAGGTCGCCAGCATTAAACGCATGGCCCCCGTCGCCGAACGTTTCCCTGCCCTGCTACCGGATCCCGCGCTGAAAGCCGATGACCCGGTGAATCAGGGGTTTGTCCTGTTCCAGAAAAATTGCCTGGCTTGTCATCGATTGAACGGCGCCGGCGATGCGCAATTCGGGCCGGATCTGAATATTCCGTACAGCCCGACCGAGTATTTCGGCGCGGACTTCCTCAAACGCTACATTCGCGATCCGCAGAGCTTGCGTCAGTGGCCACAAGCGAAGATGCCGGGATTTTCAGCTGAGGTGTTGCCGGACGGCGATCTGGAAAGATTGGTGGGATACCTGAAGCACATGGCCGGGCGAAAGGTGAAGCCCTAGACAATAATCGTTCTCACGCTCTGCGTGGGAACGATCATGTCGCAAGGGTCTATTGCTGCTGGACGGAAATGATTGGCACCGGTGTCGGCGATACAAAGACTTTCGCATGCATCTGTTCGCACCCTCCGCCCCGGCGCATGCCGCGCACCGGGCAAGCGTCGAGGTAATCCAGCCCCACCGCCAGTTTCAAATGCCGCTCGGGCCGGGCCAGTTCATTGGTCACATCGAAGCTGTACCAAGCGTCATCCAGCCAGGCTTCAGCCCAGGCATGACTGGCCAAGTGCTCGCTGTTTTCGCTGTACAAATAGCCCGACACATAACGCGACGGGATTCCCAGGCTGCGCGCGCACGCCAGAAACGCGTGGGTGTGATCCTGACAAACCCCTGCCTTCCCGGCGAAAGACTGCGCGGCGCTGGTATCGACTTCGGTAGAACCCGGCGTGTACGTCATGTGCTGGTTCAAGCCATGCATCAAATCGATCAGTGCCGTGCGGTCGCGGCGTTGTTTGCAGGACTTCTCGGCAAAAGCGCGCAAGGCGTCGTCCGCTTCGGTCAAGCGGGTGACACGCAAAAAAGGCAGCGCCGACTGACTCTCATGCTCGGCCTCGCTCAACTCATCAATATCCACCTGCCCGCGCGCGCCAATGATGATCGCTTCATGAGGCTCGTCCATGGTCAGCACATGCAGGATGTTGCCGAATGGATCTAGTTGCGCGCGCACGGGGCGCGGCAGATCCAGTTGCCAACTGAGCACGTGCTGGCGCTCGCTGTCGTGAGGGGTCAATCGCAAGTATTGAATGCTCGCCCGCACCTGGTCTTCATAGTGATAGGTGGTCTCGTGGCTAATGGAAAGTCTCATGCGGCCTCCAGATAGGAGCTGTGAATAGCGTTGCCCAACTGGCGCACCAGCGGGATGAACTCGGTCAGCCAGGCGTGCAGGCCTTCGGCGAGAATTTCATTGATGCCGGTGTAGCGCAGTCGCGCGTCCATCTCCGCCGCCAAACGCTGCGCCGGTCGTCCGTTCGCGCCCGGAAGACTGGCGAGGATCTGGTCGATCTCCTCGGTGCAGGCGCGCAGCGAGCGCGGCACGTCGGCGCGCAACAGCAGCAATTCGGCAACCTGCCGGGCGCCGGGCGCATCGCGATAAATCTCGGTATAGGCCTCGAACGACGACAAGGCGCGCAGCAAAGCGCTCCACTGGTAGTAAGCGTGAGCAGTGCCGTCGCTGACCTGCTCTGCCCGGTCGCCAGCCATTTCGTAGCGGGCATCAAGCAAGCGCAAAGTGTTGTCCGCCCGCTCGATAAAGGTGCCCAAACGAATGAAACGAAATGCATCGTTCCGCATGATGGTGCCGTAGGAAGCGCCTCGAAACAGGTGTGAACGCTCCTTGATCCACTCGCAGAAACGGCTCATGCCGTAACGGCTGAGACCTTGCTCGGCGATCCCGCGAATCTCCAGCCAGGTGGCGTTGATGTTTTCCCACATGTCTGCGGTGATTCGCCCACGAACCGCGTGCGCACTGGCCCGTGCGGCGCCGAGGCAACTGTAGATGCTCGCCGGATTGGCGGCATCCAGGGCGAAAAAGTGCAGCAAGCGTTCGGCGTGTAATTCGCCGTGGCGCTCCAGATAATCTTCCAGGGTGCCGGTAATCAGCAACGGCATGGCGAGTTCGTGCAAACCGTTACCACGCCCGTCCTGTGGCATCAGCGACAACGAATAACTGACGTCGAGCATCCGTGCGAGGTTTTCCGCCCGCTCCAGGTAACGCGACATCCAATACAAATCCGAGGCAGTTCTACTTAGCATGGCAAACTTCCTTCAATCCTCGACGACCCAGGTGTCCTTGGTTCCGCCACCCTGGGAGGAATTCACCACCAGAGAGCCCTCGCGCAGGGCAACGCGGGTCAACCCGCCGGGCACGACCCGGGTTTCGCGACCGGACAAGACAAACGGGCGCAAATCGATATGGCGCGGCGCAATGCCGTTTTCGACAAAGGTCGGGCACGTAGACAGCGACAGTGTCGGTTGCGCGATGTAAGCGTGGGGCTTGGCTTTTATCCGCTCGCGGAAGGCATCGATCTCCGCCGTGGTCGCCGCCGGCCCGACCAGCATGCCGTAACCGCCGGAGCCTTGGGTTTCCTTGACCACCAGATCCGGCAGATTCGCCAGCACGTGGGACAGCTCGGAGGGATTGCGACATTGCCAGGTCGGTACGTTCTTCAGGATCGGCTCTTCGTCCAGGTAGAAACGGATCATGTCGGTGACGAACGGATACACCGATTTGTCGTCGGCCACGCCGGTGCCGATGGCGTTGGCCAGCACCACGTTGCCAGAGCGATAGGACGACAGCAGCCCCGGTACGCCAAGCATCGAATCAGGGTTGAACGCCAATGGATCAAGGAACGCGTCGTCGAGTCGACGGTAAATCACGTCCACCGCTTTCGGGCCATCCGTGGTGCGCATGAAGACTTTGTCGTCGCGCACGAACAGATCCGCACCTTCCACCAGTTCCACGCCCATTTCTCGCGCCAGGAAGGCATGCTCGAAAAACGCACTGTTGAACCGCCCCGGCGTCAACACGACCACGCTCGGGTTGTCGATCGGGCTTGAGCTTTTCAGGGTGTCGAGCAACAGGTTCGGGTAATGGTCGATAGGCGCGATGCGCTGGGCGGCGAACAGCTCGGGGAACAGACGCATCATCATCTTGCGGTCTTCGAGCATGTAGCTCACGCCGCTCGGTGTGCGCAGATTGTCTTCGAGCACGTAGTAGGTGCCGTCGCCATCACGCACCAGATCGACGCCGGAAATGTGCGAATAGATGTCACGGTGCAGATCCAGCCCTTGCATCGCTATCTGATATTGCTCGTTGGCCAGCACCTGTTCGGCGGGAATGATCCCGGCCTTGATGATGCGCTGCTCGTGATACAGGTCAGCGAGAAACATGTTCAGCGCCTTGACCCGCTGAATGCAGCCGCGCTCGACAATCCGCCATTCACTGGCGGGGATGCTGCGAGGGATGGTGTCGAACGGAATCAGGCGCTCTGTCCCCTGCTCATCCCCATAGAGCGTGAAAGTGATTCCGGCGCGATGAAACAACAGATCGGCTTCGCGTCGCCGTTGTGCCAGAAGCTCATCGGGCGTCTCGGCCAGCCAACGGGCAAACTCCCGATAATGCGGGCGAACCTGGCCGCCTGCATCGTACATCTCATCAAAATAGGTGCGGATCATGCCGTACTCCTTGTCACCCGGACATACAGGCCTTCGCAAGGCCCGTGCCATCGGCAGAAACGCTTTGATTTCAATCGGTTGGATTATCACGCCAGAGGTGCCGCACCATTCCTGTGCGACAAATGCCCCAAGCCAACCGCCCCCGCTTCATTGCGACGCAGTGCCGCCGCCTATCACCAGCATAGTCAGAGTTGATTTCACTGCCCGGCCATGGCTGCGGATAATCCGCGCATTCGCTCAAAACTTCGTTGCTGAAGGTGTCGGCATCACTGTTTCGGCTGCATTGCCAGCCCACACCGCTGCAAAACTGACTGGTTTGCGCTCCTTTCCGGTCTTCCCTTTTAGCCACCCTCTGCGGTGGCTTTTTTTTGCGTTGTTTAAAAGCAAAAGATCGCAGCCTTCGGCGGTGCCTACAGGTTGTGTATCACCTGTAGAAGCCGCCGAAGGCTGCGATCTTTTGTTGTTAAACAGATGTCAGTTCAAACGACGCCGATGACTGACATCCTGTTTGACACCCCACCCCTCGATGATGCCGCCCAGCGGTTCGACCACCGCCGAAAAACCCAGCTCAAATGCATCGATGCCGCCATAAGTCGCGTACATTACTTTGCTCAATTCCAGTGACCAGGCGCCATCGTCACGCTCGATGACCTGAGCATTGATGGACTCCCCATGAAAATGATTCGCCGCCCTGCGTGCCCGCTCCTCGGTCGGGAAAATGGCGTAAAACTCGATAGGATGGAACCGGGAAAAATCAAAACCGCCTTCTTTCATGCGGCGCAGCACGTTGCTGCTGATGTCTTCTTGATAGGCTGTGCTCATGAATCGTCCCCCTCGCATAGATGGATAGACTTTCCGTAATCCCGCCCCCTGATCGAACAGATCAACGCGTGTCGCCGACGGGAAAACAAGCATGTAGCTGAGAAGACCAGACCTTAGCGAATCATTCGCTGATCTCGCTTGCAGAGTAGCCCCAAGATAGAGCCATTGCCAAGGCCTGGTTTGACGTGACAAGAAGTTTTCAGATGGGAGTGATGCTGAGGATTTCAATACTGTTTTGCGTTTTCAGGTTTTTCACGCCTGCATCAGTGGTTCGCCCTTCCAGATCATTCAGATCCAGTTCAGCGGCGACAGGAAGGAGACGTTCCTTGACGAGCTTCGCGGCTTGCTCGTGATTCGGGCATTCCTCGCGCTCGAAGACCTCGTTGTCCGTTTCACCATGATCGTCCACGAAAGTGACTTTCCACTTTTGCATCGGTGCCTCCTTGATCAAACCCGCAAATGGGCTTACCACTATCTCGACTGGACGCCGGGGTGTTGGTTCAAAAGGATTACAGCGCCGGACATGAAGAAAACGACATCTCCTGTGGGAGCTGCCGCAGGTTGCGGCAGCTCCCACAAGGGGTGGTGTCAGTCGTTGCTTGGCTTGCCGATGGCTTGAAGGACGTATTGCGGCAAGGCGAATGCGCCAATGTGGATTTCCGGGTTGTAGTAGCGCGTGACGATTGCGCTGGCGATGAAGCGCTGTTGCAGCGCTTCACGGCTCAGTTTGCGGTAGGCCGGGTTGGTCGATCCCCAGGCAAACGTCATCGAACCGCCGATGTAGGTTGGCACAGCGGCTTGGTAGAAATGCCAGTCCGGGAACAAGCTGCTCAAGCGACCGGCGGTGGTTTTCACTTCGCCGATCTGCATGAACGGCGTGCCGTTCTGCGTTACCAGAATGCCGCCCTCGTTCAGGCAGCGATGGCACGCCTGATAGAAGTTTTCCGAGAACAACACCTCGCCCGGTCCGATCGGATCGGTGGAGTCGGAAATGATCACGTCGAATTTCTCGGTGGTGGTCGCAACAAAACGCATGCCATCATCGATCACCAGGTTCAGACGCGCGTCGTCATAAGCACCGTTGGAGTGATTCGGCAGAAACTCTTTGCACATATCAACCACAGTGCCGTCGATCTCGACCATGGTGATGTGCTCGACACCGGCGTGCTTGCTCACCTCACGCAACATACCGCCGTCACCGCCACCGATGATCAACACGCGCTTGGCGTTGCCATGGGCCAGGATCGGCACGTGAGTGAGCATCTCGTGATAAATGAACTCATCGGCCTCGGTGGTCTGAATCACACCGTCCAGCGCCATCACCCGGCCCATGACCGGGTTCTCGAAAATCACCAGATGCTGATGCTCGGTGCGCACTTCGTGCAGCAGTTTGTCCATGCGAAAACGCTGGCCGTAACCTTCGTAAAGGGTTTCCAGATACTCGCCGGTCAGGGTAGTGGTCATGGGGAAGTGCTCCGATGAATGCGGGGGCAACGGACGGTTACCCGCCCATGAAGGCCAATCGAAGGATCGATTGCCCGGGAAAGGCGCGCATTCTACGTTGCGGGAGATGACAGGTCGAACCTTCGTCAGATGGATGACACCAACCCGCCAGGTCGGAGCTGCCGAAGGCTGCGATCTTTTGACGTTGTTTTTTAAAAGCAAGATCAAAAGATCGTCCGAACGCGCCCGAGCTTTCGGCAGCACCTACAGGGGAATGGGTTGACTGGTGAGAGATTGGTCGGCTGTCAGGCCGCCATCGCTGGCAAGCCAGCTCCCACAAGAATTGGAGCTGCCGCACTTACGCTTTTCACCACTCAACAGGCCGAGTGTCAGCTCGCCAGCAGCTCTTGATCTTGATCTTGATCCACCCGCCCCTTCGGAAGGCTGAGTGGAGGTGTTCATCCGGGGATTGGCGCAACGCGCCGGGCAGCGAAGCTGCACTCATCGACGAAGTCGATGCCCCCGGATGGACGCCGGAGCGAAGGAACCCGAGCCTGCGAGGGCCGAACGCCGGGGCGAGACCTTTGCTTCCTTTGGGCTGGGCCGGCATTCCGGCGTTTGCCAAAGGGAGTCGACCGTCAGGGCGAAACCATAAGCCGCCGTTACCGCAGCAACGGATATGTACACCCGAATATGTACACACCCAAAACGTCAAACCCGAACATTACCCCGCGGCCCGGCAATCGCCCAAATAATCAACCCCAGCACCGGCAGCAAGATAATCAAAAGTACCCAAAGAATCTTCGCCCCAGTCCCGGCGCCACTCTTGAGCACATTGATAATCGCCCAGATATCCAGGGCAAGAATGATCAGACCAATCAATCCGTTAAACGTGGAACCCATGGTGTCGCTCCAAAATAGTGACATGCACTCTTAGGATAGACGGCCCTCACCAGGGTTCCGTTTTATTCACTTTAAACGTGAACAGCGACCTTCAAGGCCTCCAACGCAGGCGCTGCCGCAATCCCGGCCTGAGCGCACAGCTCCAGCACCCGGGGCACGTCATCGCCATACACCAACACCATTTGCAGCTCATCATCCAGCAACTGACTGAAGTTCATCAGCGTGTAACCGCCATGCTCCTTGCTCAGGCTGCTCATCTGCACCTGAATGCGATTCAGCGCCGTCAGTGCTTCGGTCTTTGCCAGTTGCTTGGGCTTCAAATTGAAATCAACACCGGGGCCAAACGACGCCACGATCTGCGCAAACAGATCACCGTAAGTATCAGCCTGAAACAGGACAGTCTCCGGCAAGCTGCCCACTACCACCCACTCCCCCAAAGGCATCGGGAAAGTGTCGTCGTAGTTGATATCCGGATTGGCGGTCAGAAAGGCATCTGCATCGGCGTAGGCTTGCGACGCTTCGTCGGCAACCTTCAGGATCTCGTCCTCGCCCATGCAGCCGGAGCTGATTTTGCTGATGAGTTCAACGAGTAAGGCTTTCATGGCGGTGAATCCTGTAGCGAAGGAGATTTTGAGGGCGCGAAGAATAACGCAGAAACTCAACACATCGCAGCCCACAAGCCACCTGCCGCAGGCTGCGATCTATCAAACCCTTCAGCCGAGCAGCTTTTCCAACTGCGCCGTCGTATCAACGGCGCCCATCGTACGGGCCGCATCCAGCGCAGTAATGCCATTGGCATCTTTGGCTTTCGGATCAGCGCCTTTTTCAATCAGGTAATCAACAATTTCAACACGGTTAAACATCGCAGCCATCATCAGCGCGGTACGGCCATCGAAAGACGAACCCTCAATCTCCGCTCCGCCTTCGACCAACGCTTTAACCACCGCCAGATCCCCCTTGAACGCCGCACCGGCAATCGGGCTCTGGCCATTGCCGTTACGCAATTCCGGATCGGCCTTGTGCTTGAGCAGCACTTGCACCGCATCGACATGGCCGTAATAGCTGGCGAGCATCAACAAGGTATCGCCCTTGCCGTTGCGCAGGTTGACCGGCAGACCGGCGCCGATCAATCGATCCAGCATCACCGCGTCACCGTCACGCGCCTTGTTGAACACCTGTTCGGTGAATTCGGCGGCTTCGTCTTCGGTCATCTGGCGGCTTTGGTCGGACATGGGGCAACTCCACTTTTGGTCAATCGCAAAGCCGACAGTTTCCCGAGCGAGGGGAAAACTGTCACCCCCTTTTTCTTGAGAATGCTCATAGCCAGATTCAATAGCGGTATTTGCCGCCGCGAATATCCGCCAGGATCTGCTCTGTCACCTGCACATAAGTCTGACTGCCGGGCAGCCAGGCAAAGATTGGGTCATCGCCGGCAAGACCGGGGTCGAAGCCTTCCTGTTTGAGCCGGGTTTTCTGGTATTTGAAGGTGCCGGTGGTTTCCATCTTCACCTTCACGCGCAGAAACAAAGGCACCGCGTAAACCGGCATGCGTTGACGGGCAAAGGCCAGCAGTTCGGCGAAATCCAGTGTGGCGAGGGATTCGGTTGGCGTGATCGCCGCCATGCCGGCGCGACCGTTGGTGTTCTGCACTTCGACGCCATATGCCACGGCTTCGCAGATGCTGGGATGTTGCAGCAGCAAGTTTTCGACTTCGGTGGTCGAGACGTTTTCACCCTTCCAGCGGTAGGTATCGCCCAGTCGATCGACGAATTGCGCATGGCCGAAACCGATATTGCGCAGCAGGTCACCGGTGTTGAAGTAACGATCGCCCGGCTCGAAAACATCCTCCAGCACCACCTTGGCGGTTTTCTGCGGATCGGTGTAGCCGTCCAGCGGCGCCTTGTCATCGATTCGCGCCAACAACAGGCCCGGCTCGCCCTTGGCGACCTTGCGCATGAATCCATCGACCTCGCGAAGCGGTTGTCCGCTGTCGTGATCGTAAGCCACCAGCTCCCACGCCATCAGCGAGAAGCCGATGGTGTTGTCGAAATTGAGCATGTTAATGAAGCCGATGTTGCCGTCACTCGCCGCGTACAGCTCGCAGATGTGCCGCACCGCAAACCGTGTCTTGAATTCAACCCACGCGCCAGGGCGCAGGCCGTTGCCGATCATCTTGCGCACGCCGTGGGTGCCGTCGTCGGCACTGGGCGGCTGATCCACCAGATAGCGGCACAGTTCGCCGACGTAACCGATGGTGGTTGCGCGATAGCGGCGTACATCGCTCCAGAACTGGCTGGCGCTGAATTTGCGGCGGATGGCGAATCCCGAAGCGCCACTGATCGCCGAGCCCCAGCACACGCAAAGCCCGGTGGCGTGATACAGCGGCAATGGGCAATAAATCACATCAGCCGGCTGCATGTTCAGGGCAATCAACCCGAAGCTGACTGAACTGCGCATCCAGCGCCCGTGCTTGAATACCCCGGCCTTGGGCAACCCGGTGGTGCCGGACGTGTAGATGTAGAAACACGGATCGTCGAAAAAGATCTGCCGACTGCTCGCCGGATTTTCACCGGACGCATCGGCGCTGGCGCTGATCAGATTGACGTAACCGTCGGGCGCAATGCCCGGATGGCTGAAGGTATCCTGATCGGCGATAAACCAGGTGCGGGCCGGCTCAATGTCGACTTGTCCGCGCACGGCGGCATAGACCGGCAACAACTCTTCGCCCACGACAATCGCCACAGGCATCACCAGATTCAGACTGTGGATAAGTGTGTCGCGGGTTTGCGAGGTATTGAGCAGCGCGGTGACAGCGCCGACCTTGGCCAGCGCAAGGATCGTCACCAGCAATTCCGCACGGTTTTCGATGAACACCGCCACCACATTACCTTTGACGATGCCTTGCGCCGACAAATGATGGGCGATGCGATTGGCCCATTGATTGACTTGCGCATAACTGAGCACCCTCTCGTCCTGCAACAACGCAGGGCCACCGGGATTGCGCAGCGTTGCTTGCTCGAACGTCCAGCCGAGGCCACACGGTTGGGTCGGATCCGTGACGTTGGCGGCCTTCATGCCTTTGACCACCCGAGGGATGGTTCGAAAAAGAGTCGGCAGCTTACGGAGCATCATGCCCCAGGTGATCGTGTCGCTCGGCGCATGGCGCATGACAAACCCCGTTCGACTCTGGCGCGCAGGTCGGTTTTTTATTGTCGGGCAAGCAGGTGAGGCAACCGGCACGCGAGGCGCGGTTCGAAACTGAAAGTACGTCAGCGCTTCTCGGGCTGTACACGCAGTTTTTGCAATGTTTTGTATCCATGGATCAGGCGAAGCGGCCAGAGATTGCGGTTATTGCATTTGGTTCCATGGAGACGATAACAATCCCGCAAAATGCAGGATGCACGATGGCCATTCATGCAGATTGCACGACAACTAAAATATCGCTCCTCTTCAAGTCATTGATTTATAAGGATTAATCAAAAGAAGAATACTGGCATAATCGCTGCAACTCTCTCTGCATGCTTGCCATTCAAGTGCATACGGAGCTGAAAGACATGAGCCTGATCCAAGAAAAATTTACCTCCCTCTTCTCCAACTTCGAAGTCAACACTGCCCCACGTCCCGATGGCGGGATTCTGCTGACATTGCGTAGCAGCGACGGCAAAGTGTTTAAACGCGCACTCACTTATCAGCAGCTGCATGCCGGTGACCAACTGTCCTGGGCGATCAGTGCCATTCGCCGCGATTTGGCGGAGCAGGCCAGCGAGCTGCCGCAGATCGGCATGCTGCAAAGCCAGCAGCGCTTTGCTTTGCCGACCTACCATTCGCTCTGATTTAAACGCATAAAGCACAACAGGCCGTGAAGCGAGCGCTTCACGGCCTGTTTTTTGTGCCTGAATTCAAAACTTGTGGGTCACGACGTTAGAAGGCTTCCGGTTCGATCCCGGTAAAACTGTCGACCGTTACATGATCGACCAGCTCCCCACCTTCTCGGGCGAGTCCGCAGGTTTGCAGACCGGCCGCCCGGGCGGCGTCCAGCTCCTCGACGATGTCCGAAAGAAACAGAATCTGCGTCGGCTCGACACCGATGGCCTGTTGAATATTGCTGTACGACTGCGCTTCACGCTTGGGCCCCGATGTGGTGTCGAAATAGCCGCTGAACAGCGGCGTCAGGTCGCCGGCCTCGGAGCAGCCGAAAATCAGCTTCTGCGCCTGGATCGACCCCGACGAATAAACAAACAGTTGATAGCCTGTCTGATGCCAGCGCTTCAGCGCCTCAACAGCATCCGGATAAACGTGGCCCTTCAACTGCCCCGCCTGATATCCCTGCTCCCAGACCATCCCCTGCAACGCCTTGAGCGGCGTGGCTTTGCGGTCTTCGGCGATCCAGCTCAGCAGAATCTCGACGACGCGTTCCACATCGGCCTGCGGCTCATTGCTGTCGCGGCGCACAGCTTCCAGTTGCTCGGCGACGTCGGCACGGTCGGCGTTCTGGCGAATAAAGTCCGGCAGGTGCCTGGCAGCGTAGGGAAACAACACGTCGAACACGAAACTCACCGCGCTGGTGGTGCCTTCGATGTCGGTAAGAATGACTTTGATCGACATCGACTCAGTCCTCCAGGCGCGGAAACTGGCCGGCGATGTCATCGCCGGTGAAGTTGGCGACCCAGCCTTCGGGATTGTTGAACAGACGAATTGCCACAAAGTGAGGGTGCTCGCCCATGTCGAACCAATGCTTGGTGCCGGCCGGTACCGAAATCAGATCGTTCTTTTCGCAGAGCACCGCGTAGACGTAATCGTCGATGTGCAGGGTAAACAGGCCACGTCCCGCGACGAAAAATCGTACCTCGTCTTCACCGTGGCGATGTTCTTCAAGGAACTTGGCGCGCAGCTCGGCTTTTTGCGGGTGGTCGCTGTTCAGGCTGATGACGTCCACGGTGATGTAACCGCGTTCGGTCATCAGTTTGTCGATCTGCTCCTGATAAGCGCTGATCACTTCTTCCTGGCTGGCGCCGGGCTGGATCTTTGCCGCCGCTTGCCAGCGGTCGAAACGCACGCCCTGCTCGGCCAGCGTCGAGGCAATGTCTTCGAAATGGGTCAGCACCTTGTTGGGAATTTCAGGGCTGGAGACGTGATAGACGGACAGGCTGCTCATGGGGCAATTCCTCGGTATCGGCCGCGCCGTCCGGTTTGTCGACACCGGTCGGGCGCAGGGCTGCATCAGGCAATAGGCGACTTGTGGATAAGTCTGCCGTTAACGGTTGAGTACGCTGCGGGTCTTCAACTCACATTCAAACAAGAATTCAAACGCCTCGATCTGCCGCAACGCATCGCTCATGCGCGCGCCCCAGGTATAGAGGCCATGACCGCGGATCAGATAACCGACGCAATCGGGGTGGGCGTCGAGCCAAGGCTGCACCTTCGCGGCGAGGCGCGCAATGTCTTGATCGTTGTCGAAGATCGGCACGCGCACGAGGGACTCGTGGGTCGAGACGCCACTGAAGGCTTTTTGCAATTCGTAGTCTTCGAACTCGATGAAATCTTCCGGAGTCAGGCGCGACAGCACCGTGGCATTCACCGAATGGGTATGCAACACCGCACCGATCTCTGGGCGCCAGCTGTAGAGCTGGGTATGCAGCAGGGTTTCGGCGGACGGCTTTTTGCCAGGCTCAAGGCTGTTGCCGGACAGATCGGTGGCGAGCACATCGTCCAGACCCAACTGGCCCTTGTGTTTGCCAGACACGGTCAACAGCGCTTCGCTCGGCGAAAGACGCGTCGAGTAATTGCTGCTGGTGGCCGGCGACCAGCCGCGACCATAGAGGAAACGCCCGGCATCGATGATTTCCTGGGCGAGTTGTTCACGGGTAAGGCTCATGGCCTGTCCTCTTGCATGCGAATGGCAATGATAACGGCAGCGGCGAGCGCTGCGAGACTGGCGACACTAAAAGTGAATGTCGCGCCGAGGCTGTTCCAGCTGTAACCCGAATACAACGCGCCCAGCGCGCCACCGGTGCCGGCCAGCGCGGCATACAGCGCCTGGCCCTGCCCTTGCTGGCGCGCTCCGAAACTACGTTGCACGAATTGGATGGCCGCCGCATGAAAGCTGCCGAACGTGGCAGCGTGCAAGACCTGCGCGAACAGCAGCACCCAGAGAAATTCGGCGAATGAACCGAGCAGCAACCAACGCAGCGCCGCCAGCAGGAAACTCGCCATGAGCACCCGGCGCACGGAAAAGCGCGCCAGAATCCGGCTCATGGCCAGAAACATCAGCACTTCGGCGACCACACCGACCGCCCAAAGCATGCCGATCACGCCACGGCTGTAACCGAGTCGCTCAAGGTGCAGGGTCAAAAATGTGTAATACGGCCCGTGGCTCACTTGCATCAACGCGACGCATCCGTAGAACGCCAGCACACCCGGACGGCGCAGTTGCTTGAGAAAGCCCTCTCCCGCCGGCCGGTCGCCCTGCACCGGTTGGGCATTCGGCACCCACAGGCTGCTGAGGACGATGCCGGCCATGATCAGCACCAGCGCCGCCGGGTAAATGTCGAGGCTGAGCCACTCGAACAACCGCCCCAGCGCTACAACGGTGATGATGAAACCGATGGAACCCCATAAGCGAATCTGGCTGTAGCGCGACGTTTGCCCCTGCAAATGCGCGAGGGTGATGACTTCGAATTGCGGTAGCACCGCGTGCCAGAAGAACGCGTGCAACGCCATGACCATTGCCAGCCAGGCGTAGCTCTTGCTGACAAAGATCAGGGAAAAGGTCAGTAACGTGCAGACCGCGCCGAAGCGCACGATGGCCAGGCGTCTGCCGGTGTAGTCGCCGAGCCAGCCCCAGATGTTCGGCGCCACGCAGCGCATCAGCATCGGGATTGCCACCAGTTCGCCAATGCGCGCGGCGCTGAAGCCGAGGTGATCGAAGTACAGCGCCAGAAACGGCGCCGTCGAACCGAGCAAGGCGAAATAGAACAGATAGAAACTGGACAGCCGCCAGTATGGGAGCGCCGCCACGGTCAGACCGCGACGGTTTGAAGGTCAACCATCAAAGCTGACCCAGCACCGGGGTGCTCACGCGCACATCGGCATTTTGCCCACGGTGACGCAGCAGGTGATCCATCAGCACGATGGCCATCATCGCTTCCGCAATGGGCGTGGCGCGGATGCCGACGCAGGGGTCGTGACGGCCCTTGGTAATGACGTCGACCGGGTTGCCGTTGACGTCGATTGAACGGCCCGGCGTGGTGATACTCGACGTCGGCTTCAACGCCAGGTGCGCAACGATCGGCTGACCGGACGAAATGCCACCGAGAATGCCGCCGGCATTATTGCTGAGGAAACCTTGCGGGGTCAGTTCATCACGGTGCTCGGTGCCACGCTGGGCGACACAGGCGAAACCGGCGCCGATTTCCACGCCTTTCACGGCGTTGATGCTCATCAGCGCGTGGGCCAGTTCGGCGTCGAGACGGTCGAAGATCGGCTCGCCCAGACCCGGCATCACGCCTTCGGCAACCACGGTGATTTTCGCCCCGACCGAGTCCTGATCGCGGCGCAGTTGATCCATGTAGGCCTCCAGCTCCGGGACTTTGTCCGGATCGGGGCTGAAGAAGGCATTTTCTTCAACCGAATCCCAGGTCTTGAAGGGGATTTCAATCGGGCCGAGCTGGCTCATGTAGCCGCGAATGACGATGCCCTGGCTCGCCAGATATTTCTTGGCGATGGCACCGGCCGCGACGCGCATGGCGGTTTCACGGGCCGAACTGCGGCCGCCGCCGCGATAATCTCGCTCGCCGTATTTATGGTGATAGGTGTAGTCGGCGTGGGCCGGACGGAACAGATCCTTGATTGCCGAGTAGTCCTTCGACTTCTGGTCGGTGTTGCGGATCAGCAGGCCGATGGCGCAACCGGTGGTGCGACCTTCGAATACGCCGGAGAGGATTTCGACTTCGTCGGCTTCCTGGCGCTGGGTCGTATGGCGGCTGGTGCCGGGCTTGCGGCGGTCGAGGTCGCGCTGCAAGTCTTCCAGGGAAATCTCCAGGCCTGGCGGGCACCCGTCGACAATGGCGACCAACGCCGGACCATGGCTTTCGCCCGCGGTGGTGACAGTGAACAGCTTGCCGTAGGTATTGCCGGACATGCAGGACGCTCCGTGAAATCGAACCCAATTCTTGATGCGCGCCAGTATACGCAGGCTCACCGAGTAGTTCATCCTCGAACCTTGGCGGTGTTGGCGAGTCCAACCGGCACCTTGGCAAATGATGGCGTGATGATGCTGCGAGTTTTGATCTTGAGTCTTACCCTCCTCTCTGGCTTTGCCCAGGCGACCGTCCTGCAACGCCCGGTAACTTTGGAGACCGGCAGCGGCGAACTTTTCGGCTCGCTGCTGCTGCCAAAATCCGACAAGCCTGTGCCGGTTGTCCTGATCATTTCCGGCTCCGGCCCTACGGATCGTGACGGAAACAACCCCGACGGCGGGCGCAACGACAGCCTCAAACGCCTGGCATGGGTGTTGGCCAAACACAACATCGCGAGCGTGCGCTACGACAAGCGCGGCGTGGCTGCGAGCCTGGCGGCGACGCCGGACGAGCGCAATCTGTCGGTGGAAGCTTATGTGGCCGACGCCGAAGCCTGGGGTCGCAAGCTCAAGGCTGATCCGCGTTTCGGTTCGCTGATCCTGCTCGGGCACAGCGAGGGTGCATTGATTGCCAGCCTCGCGGCGCCTGCGGTGGACGCTGCGGCAGTGATTTCCCTGTCCGGCAGCGCCCGTCCGATCGACGTGGTGCTGCGCCAGCAACTGGCGCGCAGCCTGCCGCCAGCGCTGATGCTGCGCAGCAATGAACTGCTCGACAGCCTCAAGGCCGGGCGCACGGACGACAACGTGCCAGCGCCGTTGCAGGTGATTTTCCGCCCGAGCGTTCAGCCGTATCTGATTTCGCTATTCCGTCAGGATCCCGCAGGCGCGTTTGCGCGGCTGAAAATGCCGGCGCTGATCATTCAGGGCAGCAACGATATTCAGGTCGGCGTGGACGATGCAAAACTGCTGAAGCAAGCTAAACCGGACGCCGAACTGGCGGTGATCGAAGGTATGAACCACGTCATGCGCATCGTTCCCAACGATGTGAAGCGGCAATTGGCCTCATACAAAGACCCGCAGTTACCTCTGGCGGCAGAACTGGGCAGCGCCATCCTCGGATTTATTGACGGACTTCGCACCCGTTAAGCGCTGTTTGTCCTCCAGTCCTGCAAAAAACGGCCGATAAGCCTTTGTCGCTAGCGCACTGGCTGGCGGCAAGCAGGGCTTGGACAGGATCTCGCCGTTATGACTGATACTCAGACTTCACCCGACACCACCGCTGAAAAAGACGCACCGCCAGCGGTCGAGCTGCCGTGGGCGGACGTCCACGTCGAGCACCACAAGATGCTCCGTTTGGCCCCGCTGCAGACCGATCGCAATACCGGCGGACGTCCTTTGCGTTTCGTCGAGTTCGGCTATTCCGAGCGCAACAGCAAAGAAAAAAGCCTGATGCGCATGGCAATCAAGCTGCCCAGCCAACGGGTGCGTAAAGAGCAGAATCACCTCGACGTGTGGGTCGATCACGGCACCAAGCGCGTGCACTTCGGCCCGGACAGCGGCTTACAGATCGAACCGTTGAATCGCGGTATCGGCCGCTTCATGGCGGCACAAGGCATCGCGTGGGCTAAGAAGCGCTGGCCCGCCTACGTCGTCGACGGCACGGCCCTGAACAACAAAGACGCGCTGAACGAGGACACTCGTCTGCGTCGCGACCACTTTCTGAAAGTGCATGGATTCGAAGTGGTTTACGCCGATGCCCAGCATTTGAAAGGCAGCGTCAAGGAAGCCCAGGTCGGTGATTTGATTGGCGACTGGAACAGCGAAAAACTGCAGATCGTCGAGATTCTCGAAGCCGCGCAGATGCTGCAACAGGCCGAGCAGAATCTGGCCGAGCAAGAAGTGAAGCTGAAGAAACAGGAGGAAAAGGTCAGCAAGTTCAAGCGTGAGGACGCCGGATTGCGTTTCACCATTACGTGCCTGGTGGCGTTTGCGGTGTTTCAGGCCGGGCTGTTGATCTGGATCGCCACACACCGGTAACGATTTCAGACCGAGGTGCCAGCTTCGCGGGCAAGCCCGCGAAGCGTTTAGCAGTTAAACGCGGGACGCGAACAGTGCCTGATGGTTGCGGCACTGCTCTGCCGTCAACATGAACACGCCATGCCCGCCACGCGCGAACTCAAGCCAGGCGAAATCGACTTCCGGGTACAGCGCCTCGACGTGCACCTGGCTGTTGCCCACTTCGACAATCATCAAACCCTTCTCGGTCAGATGGTCCGCCGCTTCGGCGAGCATGCGCCGTACCAGATTCAGACCATCGTCGCCGCAGGCCAGGCCCAGCTCCGGTTCGTGCTGATATTCGTCCGGCATGTCGGCGAAATCTTCCGCATCGACGTAAGGCGGGTTAGACACAATCAGGTCAAAACGCTGACCTGGCAGACCATCGAAACCATCGCCCTGCACCGTGTACACGCGCTCATCGACGCCGTGGCGCTCGATGTTTTGATTGGCGACTTCCAGCGCCTCGAATGACAGATCCGCCAGTACCACTTCGGCATTCTGAAATTCGTAGGCGCAGGCGATGCCGATGCAACCGGAACCGGTGCACAAATCGAGAATCCGCGCAGGCTCCGTGCCGATCCACGGCGCAAAACGGTTTTCAATCAGCTCGCCAATCGGCGAACGCGGGATCAATACGCGCTGATCGACGATGAACGACATACCGCAGAACCAGGCTTCGCCCAACAGGTACGCGGTGGGAATGCGATCTTCGATGCGGCGCTTGAGCAAACGCTGCAGATTGACCAACTCATCGTCTTCCAGATTGCAGTCGAGATAGCTGTCGGCGATTTCCCAAGGCAGGTGCAAAGCACCGAGCACCAATTGGCGGGCTTCGTCCCAGGCGTTGTCCGTCCCATGGCCGAAAAACAGATCCTCCCCATGGAAGCGACTGACGGCCCAACGGATATGGTCACGCAGGGTGCGAAGGCGGGAAGTGATCACGGCGCAAAACTCCAAAAAAAACGACTGGCGATTCTAACAGCCAAAACGCGGCACGACGACGCAGGAAAAACACCCGGCCGACGGTAGGACCTTTCCGAATTTACCCTCGCCTATTGAACGAAACGTGTAACTTGACAACCCTGCAAGCCGCGAACGACGGCGCCTACGATGGTAGCGATTCACAGAATCGCTCAGCCAGAGGAGAATGTCGCAAAAGCCCCACCCCAAGGAGCCCCAGAATGTCCGTTCCAAAAACGATGTTTCAACTCAGTGGCCGCGGTTATGCAGCAGCCACGTTGAGTCATGCCACCGTGGTCATCATCGATGCCCAGAAAGAATACCTCAGCGGCCCCTTGGCCCTGAGCGGCATGGACGCGGCGGTCGCGAACATCAAGCAAGTGGTTGCTGCGGCCCGTGCCGCCGGTCGGCCGATCGTGCATGTGCGCCACCTCGGCACCGTCGGCGGCCTGTTCGACCCGCAGGGCGAACGAGGCGAGTTCATTCCCGGCCTGGAACCCCAAGGCGACGAGACCGTCATCGGCAAACTGCTGCCGAGCGCGTTTCACGGCACTGAACTTTATGATCGCCTGCAAGTGCTCGGCTCGCTGGATCTGATCGTCTGCGGCTTCATGAGTCATTCCAGCGTCAGCACTACGGTGCGCGCGGCAAAAAACCTGGGTTTCCGCTGCACACTCGTCGAAGACGCCTGTGCCACCCGCGACCTGCCGTTCAAGGGACGTATCCTCCCGGCCGAACAGGTGCAGGAAGCAGAAATGGCGATCATGGCGGACAACTTTGCCACCCTCGCGCTGACTCAGGATTTGATCTGATTCATCAGGTTGGGCGGTACGAAACACCGCTCATCCGCAAAAGCCTCTCATTTGCTGTAAATGCCATAGCCTCAGGAACAACCCGGTCAACTCCCGGTCGAAGGGCCGATACCCATTGAGGAAGGTCGGAATGAAGTTATCCGATGGATTTGACGCACGCCGCTTGCGGCCCAAAGGCCAAAGCAACTGGCGCTTTCGATTCGGTGCTGCGATTGCCGCCATCCTGGCGACGTTCGGCGTGCTGCTCGCGATGGCCGGGGCCGCCAGCCTGCTGGGACGCCCGCCGGCGCTCGGCGACTTGAATGCCACACCGCTCGGTTCGGCAATCATTCTGGCGGTGGGTCTGTTGTTCCTGTATTTCGGCGTGGCACTGTGGCGCCGTTGCCGTCGTCGCGCCCGACAATCGCGCGAGCTGAACATGTCACCACACTTGATGAAAAAGCACGATTGAAGCAATGGCCTGGCGTTTAGCCGGGCCGTTTTGCGCTTGTTTGGGTAAACTGGCCGCCCTTCGCGGAGGCTGACATGCAAGACGACGATTTTTCCCTGTTCAAAAGTGCGATCCAAGGCGTCAAGCCGATCAAGCACGATCGCGCCGACACCGGCAAACCCAAGACTGACCGCGCGCAGATCGCCAAGCTGCGCCAGTCCGCGACCGTGCGCACGCAAACCACCACCGTTGACGGTCTGTCCGATCAGTTCGTAATCGACGTCGGCCCTGAAGACGAGTTGATGTGGGCCCGCGACGGGGTTCAGGAAAGTCAGATGCGCAAGCTCAAGGTCGGCCAGATACCGTTCGAGGGCAGTCTCGATCTGCATGGCATGACCGTCGAAAAAGCCCGGGAAACCCTCTGGGCGTTCCTGGCCGAGGCCACCCAATTCGAAATCCGCTGCGTGCGCGTCACCCATGGCAAGGCTGTGCGGCTGGACGGCAAGCGACCGATGATCAAAAGCCACGTCAACACCTGGCTGCGCCAGCACCCGAAAGTGCTCGGGTTTACCTCGTGCCAGGCCAAACACGGCGGCGCCGGCGCGGTGTACGTGATGCTCAAACGCACCATGAT
This sequence comes from Pseudomonas syringae, assembly GCF_021605415.1. Taxonomy (GTDB): domain Bacteria; phylum Pseudomonadota; class Gammaproteobacteria; order Pseudomonadales; family Pseudomonadaceae; genus Aquipseudomonas; species Aquipseudomonas syringae_S. Next base: position 45,193 of record NZ_WKEQ01000029.1, on the reverse strand, counting down.
GGAAGGCCGCGACGAATAAAGCCGTCACACCGAACTTGCAGGGTTGTGTCCGCCACCGTACCCTTGCCCTTTGCGAAAATCCCCACAGGTAGTTTCATGTCCCTGGAACAGAATTACACCGCGATCCTCGGCCAATTGGGCGAGGACGTTTCCCGCGAGGGCCTGCGTGATACGCCCAAGCGTGCCGCCAAAGCCATGCAGTACCTTTGCCGCGGCTATGAGCAGACGCTCGAAGAGGTCACCAATGGTGCCTTGTTCAGCTCCGATAACAGCGAAATGGTGCTGGTGAAGGACATCGAGCTGTATTCGTTGTGCGAACACCATCTACTGCCGTTCATCGGCAAGGCGCACGTCGCTTATATTCCGAGCGGCAAAGTGCTCGGCCTGTCGAAGGTTGCGCGAATCGTCGACATGTACGCCCGTCGCCTGCAGATTCAGGAAAACCTCAGCCGCCAGATCGCCGATGCCGTGCAGCAAGTGACCGGCGCGCTGGGCGTGGCGGTGGTGATCGAGGCCAAGCACATGTGCATGATGATGCGCGGTGTCGAGAAACAGAATTCCTCGATGATCACCTCGGTGATGCTCGGCGAGTTCCGCGAAAATGCTTCGACCCGTACTGAGTTCCTCAGCCTGATCAAGTAATTCGCGACAGAAAAAACCGGCGTTGATCGCCGGTTTTTTTGTGCCCGTGAAAAATCGGGTAAGCTGCGCGCCTTCTTCATTGTCCCTGTGAGGCTTGTACCGTGTTCGTCAAAGCGCTTCGTGTCGGCCTCGGCCAACTGGTTATCTTCATCGACTTTCTCACCCGCCCGGGAAAGAAAAAGCGCCCCGCCGCCGCTCAGGCTCAGGTGAATTCGGCGGCGAAGGATCTGACGCTGTATCAGTTTCATGCCTGCCCGTTCTGCGTGAAAACCCGCCGTACGTTGCGTCGCCTGAACGTTCCCGTGGCGCTTAAAGACGCAAAAAACAACGAGCAGGATCGCCAAACCTTGCTGGATCAGGGCGGCAAAATCAAAGTGCCGTGCCTGCGTATCGAAGAAAACGGCCAGACCACATGGATGTATGAATCCAAGGTGATTATTGATTATCTGGACAAGCGGTTTGCCGCAGCCTGATCGATATGTGTCAGGGCTGACGGCCCTATCGCTGGCAAGCCAGCCCCCACAGTAAACTGTGGCGCCCACAAATCCTGTGGGAGCTGGCTTGCCAGCGATAGGGCCCGCACAGCCACCAGAGAACAAAGACTAAAAAATCGGCCAAATGTGCCGGTTTTTTTATGCTGATTGCGCCACCAGTGCTCGTCGAAACACCGCCGCCAATCGCTTGAGCCCTTCGTCCAGTCGCGCCGGATCAATATGGCTGAAATTCAAGCGCAAATGCCCCGGATGATTATCCGGATCCGGGAAGAACGGCTCGCCGGGCATGAACGCCACGTCATTGGTCAGCGCCTCGTTGAGCAAAGTTCGCGTGTCGAGCGGTTGCTTCAAGGTCAGCCAGAAAAACAACCCGCCTTGCGGTACGTTCCAGTCTGCCAAATCAGAAAAATGCGTCTCCAGTGCTGACTGGAACGCGTCACGGCGCTGGCGATAGAAACCACGCAGTTCGCTTAAGTGCTGCTGATAGTGCTCAGTGCCGATCCACTGCAACGCCTGCCATTGGCCGATGCGGTTGGTGTGCAGATCCGCCGATTGCTTGAGTTTGAGCAGGTGCGGAAACAGATCCGGGCTGGCAATCAGATAGCCAACGCGCAAGCCGGGCAGCAAGGTTTTCGAGACGGTGCCGGTGTAGATCCAGCTGGATTTGTGCAAACGCCCGGCAATCGGCTTGGCACTGCCGCCGTCGAACGTCAGCTCTCGGTACGGTTCATCTTCGATCAAGGTCACGCCGAATTCGTCCAGCAGGGCCGCGACCGCTTCGCGCTTGGCTTCGCTGTAGCGCACCGCCGACGGGTTTTGAAATGTCGGGATCAGGTAGATGAAAGCGGGTCGATGCTGCGCCAGACGAGTGCGCAATTGCGTCAGATCCGGGCCGTCAGCCTCCAGCGGCACGGTCAGGCAATCGGCGCCGAACAGTTGGAAAATCTGCAACGCCGCCAGATAGGTCGGCGCTTCGAGCAGAATCTCCGTGCCTTGGTCGATATAGAGCTTGGCCGCCAGATCAAGGGTTTGCTGCGAACCGCTGACCACCAACACCTGATTCGCCTCACAGGCCAGGCCCAACGCCCTCGCCTGCGCCGCCAGGGCTTCACGCAATGCCGGCTCACCCTCGCTCATGCCGTACTGACCGATGGACAGCGGCATGTCGGCCCAATCGACCTTCGGCAACATGGCTTCGGCCGGCAGGCCTCCGGCGAACGACATCACTTCCGGACGCTGGGCGGCGGCAAGGATTTCTCGGATCAAAGAACTTTTAAGGCGCGAGACACGTTCGGAAAAAGCCATGGAAGTCACCGGTAGCGAGGCGTATGAAAAATGAGTCAAACTTATTGACTGAAATTACGACAATCGCAACGGAAACGTCAACATGATTGACCTTAAAAACTCAAACAGTCAGCAGCAGGCCATGGAAGCGTTCTTCTTCGGTTACCAGGCTTTTACCGCCAAGGCTGACGAAATGCTCGAGCGCCGAGGTCTGAGCCGTGTTCATCAGCGCATCGTGTTTTTCATTGCCCGTTATCCGAATTTGAGTGTGAAAGAACTGTTGGCGCTGCTCGGCGTGAGCAAGCAGGCGCTGAACATGCCGTTGCGCCAATTGCAGGAAATGCACCTGGTGGACAGCGTTGCGTCCGAGACGGACAAGCGTAAGCGGCTGCTGGAATTGACCATGGAAGGCGCGAAATTCGAGCAAGCGCTGCGGCGTGAGCAGGTGAAATTGCTCGAACGGGTGTTTGCCGAGGCTGGGGAAGCGGCGGTGAACGGGTGGTTGGCGGTGAATATGGCGTTGGGGAACAGTCAAGCGCATCTCGAGTGAACCTAAAGACCCCATCGCTGGCAAGCCAGCTCCCACAGAATCCATGGCCATCACAAAACCTGTGGGAGCTGGCTTGCCAGCGAAAGCAGTCCCCCAGGCGATATATCCGGATCAACGAAACTTTCGTCGACAAAACAGAAAACAATATTTGCTTTATTTGTACACAAAAGCATAATCCACTGCGTGCGAGTTCCTGACCACACGGTCAACAAATTCGCGTCTGCCTCAAAGGGCTGCTGCCACCCCTCATGGGTCCGGCCCTGGAAATAAAAATAAAACTCTTGAGGAGTACTCGCTGTGGAAAGCCGCAAATCCGAAGCCTCGACGCTGGATCTCTCGCCGCCATTACGCAATGGCTTGCTGGAGCGCCTCTTTAAACTCACTTTGCACGGCACCACGGTGAAGACCGAGCTGATTGCCGGTCTGACAACCTTCATCACCATGGCTTACATCATCTTCGTCAACCCGAACATCATGGCCGACGCCGGCATCGATCATGGCGCGGCGTTTGTCGCCACCTGCATCGCAGCTGCATTGGGTTGCCTGCTGATGGGCCTGTACGCCAACTGGCCGGTCGGTCTGGCGCCGGGCATGGGCCTGAACGCTTTCTTCACCTACACCGTGGTCGGCACCATGGGCTACAACTGGGAAACCGCCCTCGGCGCGGTGTTCTTGTCCGGTGTGTTGTTCATGATCCTGACGTTTTCGCGGATCCGCGAATGGTTGCTCAATAGCATCCCGGTCAGCCTGCGCTATGCCATGGGCGCCGGGGTCGGCCTGTTCCTCGGCCTGATCGGTCTGAAAACCGCCGGCATCGTCGTCGATAGCCCGGCTACCCTGATCAAGCTCGGCTCCCTGCGCGAGCCTGGTCCGCTGCTCGCGGCCATTTGCTTTTTGATGATCGCTATCCTCAGCTACCACCGCGTGTTCGGCGCGATCCTGATCAGCATCATCGCCGTCACCCTCGCGGGCTGGGGCCTGGGCCTGGTGCATTACCAAGGAATCATGTCCGCCCCGCCGAGCCTTGCGCCGACCTGGATGGCCATGAACATTGCCGGCGTGTTCAACGTCAGCATGATCAGCGTCGTGCTCGCCTTCCTCTTCGTGCACATGTTCGACACCGCCGGCACCCTGATGGGCGTTGCCCAGCGCGCTAACCTGGTGAATCCTGACGGTCGCATCGAAAACCTTTCCCGCGCCATGAAAGCCGACAGTGCGTCGAGCGTATTCGGTGCCGTGGTCGGTGTTCCACCGGTCACCAGCTACGTGGAAAGTGCTGCCGGCGTGGCCGCAGGTGGTCGGACTGGTCTTACCGCTGTCACCGTAGGTGTGCTATTTATAGCGGCGATGTTTTTCGCACCGCTGGCCGGCATGATTCCCGCCTACGCCACCGCCGGTGCACTGATCTACGTAGCGATGTTGATGATGGGCGGTATGGCCCACATCGAATGGGACGAAGCGACCGATAGCATTCCGGCAATCGTCACCGCAATCATGATGCCTCTGACCTTTTCGGTCGCCGATGGCATCGCACTGGGCTTCATCACCTACGTGGCGCTGAAGGCCGGTACTGGCAAGTACAAGGAAATTTCCGTGAGCCTGTGGGTGCTCTGCGCGATCTTCATCGCCAAGTTCATCTTCCTGTAAGCATCACGCAGTACGCGTTGCAAAACGGCCTCACCCGATCGGGTGGGGCTTTTGCGCATTCTTGATATCAATAAAAAGGAGAAAGTGATGAGTCTGGAAACCTGGCTGCTGTTCAGCGGCGCTGCGCTGGTGGTTATCCTTATTCCGGGGCCACTGTCGTTGCTGATGATCAGCAACAGTCTGAATTACGGTCTGCGCCGGTCATACCCGGCCTTTCTCGGCGGTGTGATTGCTTCGATCTGCTTGCTCAGTGCTTCGGCGCTGGGGCTCGGCGCCCTGTTACTGGCGTCGGAAGAACTCTTCAGCGCGTTGAAAATCGTGGGTGCGCTGTATCTGTTCTATCTCGCGTGGCAGAGCTGGCAGCAATCGCGCCAGCCATCGGTGGGCGCCGTCGTGCCGCAAGCCGCGCCGGTTCCGCGTTTCCGTGCACTGTTCGGCCGAGCCTTTGTACTGGGCGCCAGCAATCCGAAAGACATTCTGTTCTTCGCCGCGTTTCTGCCGCAGTTTCTCAGTGCCGAGCAGCCATTTCTGCCGCAGTTGCTGGTGATGATCGCCACCTGGACGGTGCTCGACCTGCTGTGCAAATTGACTTATGGCCTGGGCGCTCACGGCGCGGCGCGTTATTTGCGCAGTGGCAAGGGTCAGAGCTGGTTCAATCGAATCAGCGCCGGACTGTTCGGCGGCGCCGGTGCCGCATCCCTCCTGAGCAGCCACTGAGTTGTATCCATAACCTTCTGCTTTAACGTTCCAATGGCCATCCCGATCTGCTTGCGAGCAGCTAAAGGATGGCCGAAACCCAACCGCTTCCCACCTTTGTCCAACGGGTAGTATTTATATATTCGTTGGCGTTTTTCCGTGCCCGCCGTTCGCAACAGACCGCAACAACCCATTGATATACAACACTTTTAAAACCTTCTTAAGATCATCCGACAACCTAAACCCAACCGCCAGAACAAGGATGTTCATGATGGCTACATTGATTGAGCCGGCTTCGTTACCCCATGACGATGCCGTAGAACTAACGGACATGGAACCCAGGGCGAACAAACGCACAACGTCCACCCTCGACATGGACGGCAGCGACATCAGTGACAACAACCCGTCAGCCAGGCACACGACATCACAACTGAAAGCGGCGGACGCTTTATTCGGGCCCTTTCAGATCGGCCCCGTTTCCGTCACCCGCACGGCACTGAATACCCTGGGTGCCACCCTCAACGGTCAGCCGCTGGATGGCCAGAACACATTCTTCCGCACGCCCAAACCCGCCTTCATCAATGGTTTGCAGTTCAGTGCGCAGCGCGTTGAACACTATTTGAAGACGTTTGGCAGTGCAGACGACTATCTGTTGCCGACCCTGCTTTTCGAGATCGCCAGTCGCCGCCCCCTGACGTTTGCACCAATGCTGCGAGAAAGCCCCGCCGCCCCGGCTGCTGCTCACGGCTATAGCGCCAAACTTCAGCAACTGCTGGGTTCGGCACAAAAACTGGATCTGCGTGACGCACAGCTGCCGCCAAAAACACCGCGCTGGGTCGACCGCGTCAAAAGCGGCAGCATGGCCAGTGTCGGCGTCGGGCTTCAAGCCTTCGGCATCTTCAGCGGACTGCGTGGATTGCAAGACGCCCTTCGCAACAAAAATGCCTATGAAACAGTGTTCAACGGCGCAAGCATTGCCACGGAAGTCGGCTCCATCGGTGTCGAAGTGGCCGTGACCAGAAAAGCCACGCAAATGATCAATGCGGGACAGCACGCGTATAAGGATTTCGGCAAAACCCGTTTTGCCGTAAGACTGGGGCGCGCCGGCGGTTTGATCGCCGGCGCACTGACGCTGCCCTTCGATATCATCAGCGCCGTCAACGCTTTCAATGCGGCGGCGTCCGCGTCTGATAAAGAAGCCGTTGATCATTACGTTTCCGCAGGCCTGAGTGTCACCAGCGCCGCCATGACGGTCATCCTCGGTACCGCTGCGCTGGCAGGTTTCTCGTTCGCAGGGCCGGTCGGCATCGTGGCCGGTCTTATTCTGATTGCCGGCTCACAGATCTGGGGGGCGATTCGCGCGGTCGACGAGATCGACGACTACATCGAACTGACGGCGCTTGAGCGCCTGCGTACCGGCTGGTTCACCGTCTGGGGCATCAGCCCTGACAAGTACATCGTGGATCGCCACGCCATTGCCAAAGCTTCGGCCGAACATTCGAAAATGCTCTTGGCGGCGGCTCGAAAACTTCTCGACGGCCCACTGAAAGACACCACTGAAGTCATCGTCAGCGGCCACGTTGATGTCGGGCTGAAACAAGTACCGGTCAGAACCTACAGCTGGTGGACAGGCAGCGAGACGATCGAGATACAGGATCGCCCGACCACCAATGATGGCGATGACACTATCGATGCTCGCAATGGCGTGAATCCTGATACGCCGGGGGCCGTGTTTGGCTCCGCTGCCGAACACAAAGGCGTTCTCTGGCTCATCGGCGGCGGCAATGACACCGTCGCCGGCGTAACGAAAAAACCCAATGAATTTCACTATGCGTCGGGATTAAAAGACCTGGTCGGCGGTGAAAAAGATGATGTGTTTGTCTTCCAGGGCGCCACTGACTTGCTCGCCGAAGGACAGCAGGATTCCCGACTCAGCGCACTAAACGCCGGGGCTGGCAATGACACGCTGATTTTCGATGGCGATCTTTCTACCAGAACCGATAAAGGTTGGGGCTACCACGTCGATCTGAAGGCCGGGAAGATGTCGGTCATCGCCAAAGACAGTACTTCCGATAATGGCAAGAAGAAGGTCGACCATGCTCTTTTGAGCGGATTCGAGAACGTGCAAACACTTGCCGGTGGCTTGAACGTTGTCAAGGCAACGGACGGCGCCAACATCATCAAATCCCGTGGCGACGACGCCATCGATGCGGGGGGCGGAGATGACCAGGTGTATTTGCTCAACGGCAATGGCTGGGTGACGGGCGGTGCCGGACGGGACACTTTTGCCGTCGCCCACAAGCAGGGTCATGTTTCAATCGTCGAGGACGGTGTCGATGAAAGTTTCATCATGCTGGATTGGCGGATGGAGTTGATCGAAAGCTGGAAGATAGAACAGCAGGACTTGATCATCACATCCACGTTCGATCTGGAAGACAGCGGTAAAAGAATCTTGCGGATTGAAAAAGTCTATAAAAAAATCAACAGCCAGCGTCATTTAAAGAACAGCAAGCTGACCTTCATTACCAAGGATGGCTTTTATCTGGTGCCTGAACTTCCCGACATCATCGAAACGCCGGACGCAACACCGGTGGAAGCAACCATCACACGTCAAGGCACCCTTCAATACCCGGCCATCCTCTACACACCCGAATGCAGTGTTCCCGCCAACATCGATACTCACTACCATGTTTCCCGATCAACTGAGCACACGACGTTCAAGGTCGAAAAATTCAGCAAACAGGCAATTACTACCCTCCATGTTGATTACGCCAGTCATGAGTTGACCCGTGTCGAGAGCGTTTATACCGCCGGCGAAACATCATCCTTGCGGTACGACCAGATTTTGCATTTCGGCGGCCATCGACTGACCCTGCATAATCTCGCCAGTGCCTACAGCGGTTCGGATCTTGCGTCGCGACTTGCCAGATTGACGGACAATCACCACTTCATTCTGATCATGAATGACGATGTCTCCTACAAGGTCAATCGTGAACAGATTCGTGCCAATGGGTTGGTAAACCCGGCCAACACAGGCATCGAGCGGATATGGAAGATAGACGTCGCGCTACCGCTAAAGCCCAGAAACGGAACATTGTTTTATCGCCTGCCCCGCGATAACCCGCCCCATTCGCTGGGGACTTGGGCCAAGTGCGTCAAGATCCGCGTCCTTGCGGAGCACACGGCGATCGAAAACTTGTTGGGCCAAGGCTCGACCTATCTGATTCACCTGAATCCGCAAACAACATTGCGCATTTCGACGCCCGGCGCGCTGGCCAACGCTTACTTGCGTCTGCCCCGGGCATCGACATGGGAGTTTGACGCGACGTCTCTTGGCGAAGTTGAAATCAAACTTTTGAACAACCAATTGCACATCGGCAGCAACGTTATTCACCTCCCCGTCTGTGAAGATCCGGAGGATCTGATTGATCAAGTCCGCGTTATCACGGTGAATGGGGTTGTCCATACCGTCGATCTTCTCTTCGAAGCCATCTACATCGATTCGCTTGATGCGCGTTACTTCACGCCAGTCCCCGACCCCGCAAAAGCGCTGCCCACAGCGCTGGCATCGCTGGCATCGCTGGCGACCAAGACCCTGACGGTGTTGAACGCGCAGATGGCTGACGGTACGCCGGGCAACCTCTCGTACAACTTTGAGCAACGCTCGTGGCTGCTCGATACCGACTCATCGCGGCTTATCGAACTCGATGAAATCCGGACAAACAATCGCTGCGCCCATGAACGCATCGCTCGGGAGCAGGCCGTCATCGATGCGCTGAACAAAGTCCCGATCCAATAAACGCAAGTCCGTGAACTGACCTGGATGTCGACCAAGGCGGCCAACGCCTTGGTTTTTTTTCACCGATAGATATATGTACCGCACTGGGTCGAGCCTTCTCGACGAACATCCGGGTTCCTGGGTTCAGCGTCGCGTCCGGCGTCTATTGCCGCTTGTTGACGGCCGCTACCCCCATCAATCCTGTTCGTCATCGGAGCCCTAAATGGCCAAACCTCCTAGAAAACTGCCCGGCACTTCTGCCCCGGACACCCCTCCCGCGCCGCCTCGAAACCTACCGGAAAACACCTCGGCGACCAGCGAGCGCATCCATACCGGACATGTCACTCAACGCACGGACGCAAACCCGGACGCTCCCGGCTCCAGCACGCCTCGCGCTGTCGATACGTCAGGCGTAACGGTCACAGAACTCCCTGATGCTCGCGCCAGGTTGCACGCCTCCTATCTGGAGTCGATCTCGTTGCCCGCCAATCAAATCGATCAGCTGCGCCCTCTCGGCAACGACACGGCACTGTTTCTCGGCCCGGACGACAAGACCTATGCACACGTCTCCGGGGAAGGCTATTACTGGGTCGAAATCAAGCCCGACGGTGTGCAGGTTCCGTTGCCGTTCGCGCCAAACGTAGAGGGCCCTTTTTTGACCAGAGTCGATGGCCAGCCACTGTGGCGCGTAGAGCGGCCCGCCTGGTATTTACAGGAAGGGACACCTTCGCCCCCGGCCCCGATTGCCGGACCAAGCAGTGCAACGGCCATCGCCTTCATTCCGGACAACCTGGCCTCCAGGCTTACCCAGGCGCACGATTCCGTGGAAGGCTTGCGCTATGACAAGCACAAACGAATTTATATAGATACGGCGCAGGGGACGGTCATGGTTCAGCGTCGTCCGGATGGCACATATCAGCAAAAGTCGGCCAGCGAACTGGTCGCTTCCGGACCGATATTCGAGCCAGTACCCAACACCAAATTCTGGCAACGTCGCGAGCAGCCCCAACAGGAAGAGGCCGGCCCCAGTAAGCGCCCACGGCTCGATCGACAGACCGGTGATTCGAGCGAAACCCGTCGGGCCACGCCAACACCTGAATCGCGAACCCCGGATCCGCTGGACCTTTCCCAGAATCTATGGCGCAACTGGGGAAAGAACACCCGGCCGGAATCGGGCGAATCGGTTGAAATCAATCAGCTGCACTACCGGATCGTGCCGCAAGGTAGCCAGGTCGATATCGTCTATCTGGAGCACCCAGGCTTTTCGCCCGCGCGATACGACGCGTTCGATCAGATGTTGCGCGATGAGCCATCGCTGCAACCCCGGTGGGCGCGAAAAGTGGAGGGGCAATGGGAGGTTTTCGAGGCGCGCCTGCCTTTCGAACGTTCCCTGACTCAGTACACGGCCGGTCAATTCAAATACCTTTCAGATCTCTCGGTCGAGGCGACCGCCCGCACGGCATTTAACAAAGCCGCTCACGCCGGGGTCATCGACGGTCCGGGGATCTCCCTGCTGACCCAGACGATGCGATTCTGGAGCCGTGCGCCAGACGCCCCTACTCCGCGTCGGGATTTGGCCGATCCCTTGATGATGTTGCCCGTTCGCAGCAACCGCTTCGAAAGCGACATACTCGGCGGCGTGCTCGAACTGCCCTTGCCTTCCGACGTTGCATTTCAACATGTGGATTTAGATCCGCAAAAATTTCCCCGGCAGTGGACGGCCTATGAGGCTGCACCCGACAAGGCTCAATTGCGCGCACTGTTTCATACCTTGCTTGAGGACATGGGATACAACGTCAATGCCTCGACTCGCAGACTCAGCGAAGACGCCCTGCTGTTTCATCGTGACGGCATCGACGCGGTATTCGTGTTGAAGTTTCCTCATGTCGCCGGGAACACCATCGCGCGCTACACCCTTCCCGGTACGGAAATCAGCAGTTCCGTGTTTCAGATGAGGCTGAATGAGGCAGACCGGGTTCGATTGAACGCGCACCTGCGTAACAATCAAGTCATTTTCCTGGTCGGCGGGGTTCAACAGCTCTCGCCTGACCGGTACAGCCTGTTCATTATCCGCGAACGCTGATTGTTTCAGGGCCCGGATCGTATCGGTTTGGGCCTTGATGCTTCGCGGTCGACAGACGAAAAAAAGCCCGCAGTGTGAGCGGGCGAAAGACCAAAGAAGCTATATGCGCAGTCGCTTCCAGGGTGAGGCAGCTGCTTGGGGGATCAGCTGCCCCGATACGTGGAATAGCTGTAAGGCGAAATCAGCAATGGCACGTGGTAGTGATCCTGCTCTGCAGAAATGCCGAACCGCAGCACCACCACATCCAGAAACGCCGGCTCCGGCAACTGAACGCCACGGGCGCGGTAGTAATCGCCCGCGTGAAACTGAACCTGATAAACCCCGGTACGGTAGTCATCGCCTTGCAGCAGCGGCGTATCGACCCGGCCATCGCTGTTGGTTGTCGCACTGGCGACCAATTCCAGGTGCGAACCTTCAACGCGGTACAGCTCGACCTTGATCGAACTGCCCGGGCAACCGTGTGCAGCGTCCAAAACGTGTGTAGTCAAACGTCCCATTGATTCTGCGCGCCTGCCTGCGTGGAGCAGTCAGACTTCGCGCCTCCCGAAGTCAGTTGAAAAGGAGACCGCACCGATTCGGAGCACGAAACGCTGCGGCGAGCGACTGATTAAGACACTTTTCAAAAAAATTGTACACAATAAAAACGACATTTTTAACGTCACCCCCGCCATTCGGGGATTTCGCCGCGATCTACCTCCAAACCTTGCACCGATTGCACCCTTGAACCATTAGCTGACTGGTCAGGCAGGTTTCTTGCAGGCTCACGCCAGTGAACGGAAAAGATGACAGCCGGTGAAAAATGCAAAAATTCAGGCTTACAAATTGATTATAAAGTTGTATACAATCAGCCCATCACTGTGACGCCAGACGTCACCTACACCTGACCTTGAACACGTCGTCATGAATAAGAAGGAAGACTGCAGTGAGTGCTGACTACCCACGCGACCTGATCGGTTACGGCAGTAACCCTCCTCACCCACACTGGCCGGGCAATGCGCGGATCGCCCTGTCGTTCGTACTCAATTACGAAGAAGGCGGCGAGCGCAACATTCTGCACGGCGACAAGGAATCGGAAGCCTTCCTTTCGGAGATGGTCGCGGCCCAGCCTCTGCAAGGCGCGCGCAACATGAGCATGGAATCCCTTTACGAGTATGGCAGCCGTGCCGGCGTGTGGCGGATTCTGAAACTGTTCAAGGAATTCGACATTCCGCTGACGATCTTCGCCGTGGCCATGGCCGCCCAGCGTCATCCGGACGTGATCCGTGAAATGGTCGCCGCCGGTCACGAGATCTGCAGCCACGGTTACCGCTGGATCGACTACCAGTACATGGATGAAGCCCAGGAACGCGAGCACATGCTCGAAGCGATCCGTATCCTCACCGAAATCACCGGCGAACGTCCGCTGGGCTGGTACACCGGCCGCACCGGCCCGTTCACCCGTAAACTGGTGATGGAAGAAGGCGGTTTTCTCTATGACTGCGACACCTACGACGACGACCTGCCCTACTGGGAACCGAACAACCCGACCGGCAAGCCGCACCTGGTGATCCCGTACACCCTGGACACCAACGACATGCGCTTCACTCAGGTGCAGGGTTTCAACAAGGGTGACGATTTCTTCGAATACCTCAAAGACGCCTTCGACGTGCTCTACGCCGAAGGTGCCGAAGCGCCGAAGATGCTGTCGATTGGTCTGCACTGCCGCCTGATCGGCCGCCCGGGTCGCATCGCTTCGCTCAAGCGCTTCATCGAATACGCCAAAAGTCATGAACAGGTGTGGTTCAGCCGTCGCGTCGACATCGCGCGCCACTGGCAAGAAACCCACCCGTACCCAGAGGCCGCCAAATGAGCACCTTTCAAACGCTGAAACCGTCGACCCTGAGCCGCGACGCCTTCGTCAAAGCCTTCGCCGATATTTACGAGCATTCGCCATGGGTGGCCGAGAAGGCCTACGACCTGGGCGCAGACGCTTCGATCGACGAGATCGAAACCCTGCACCAGCGCATGAGCGACATCCTGTTGAGCGCCGATCACGCCAGCCAACTGGCACTGATCAACGCTCACCCGGACCTGGCCGGCAAAGCTGCCGTCCAGGGCCAACTGACCGAAGCCAGCACCAATGAACAGGCTGGCGCCGGTATTCACCAATGCACGGCCGAAGAGTTCCAGCGCTTCACCGAGCTGAACGACGCCTACAAGGCCAAGTTCAAGTTTCCCTTCATCATGGCGGTAAAAGGCAGCAACCGGCATCAGATCCTCGCGGCGTTCGAAACGCGCATCAACAATTCGCAAGAAACCGAGTTCAAGTGCGCGCTGGCGGAGATCAACAAGATTGCCCTGTTCCGTTTACTGACCCTTTAGCAAACCTCGCCCGAGCGCATCAGACGCGGAGAGCGCCCAGGGCCTGGCAAGCATCCCCAGCCACTTATTTAAAGGCAGACAAGAAGAATGAAAGCTTACGCCGTACCTTTCGAAAAATTCGTCAACCTGGCCGATGCCCGTCTGGGCACCAAAATCATCTCGGTCACCGATGACTGGTTCGCAGACGCCAACCGTCTGTTCCAACCGACTCCGGCTGTATGGAAGGAGGGCGTGTTCGATGACAACGGCAAGTGGATGGACGGCTGGGAGTCCCGCCGCAAACGCTTCGAAGGCTACGACAGCGCGGTCATCCGTCTGGGCGTACCGGGTTCGATCAAAGGCGTGGACATCGACACTTCATTCTTCACCGGCAACTTCCCGCCATCCGCCTCTCTGGAAGCGTGCTTCCTGGCGTCGGGCGAGCCGGACGACAACACCCAGTGGACTGAAGTGCTGTCGGCCGTCGAGTTGCAGGGCAACAGCCATCACTACCACGAAATCAGCAACGACAAAGCGTTCAGTCACCTGCGTTTCAACATCTACCCGGACGGCGGTGTTGCCCGTCTGCGCGTATACGGCGTTCCGCATCGCGACTGGTCGGCTGTCGGCGACAACGAGCAAGTCGACCTGGCAGCAGCCCTGAACGGTGGCCGCGCCCTCGCCTGCTCCGACGAACACTTCGGTCGCATGAGCAACATCCTCAACCCGGGCCGTGGCATCAACATGGGCGACGGCTGGGAAACCGCACGTCGCCGTACCCCGGGCAATGACTGGGTCATCGTCGCGCTGGGCCACCCGGGCGAGATCGAAAAAATCGTCGTCGACACCCTGCACTTCAAGGGTAACTACCCGGACACTTGCTCGATCCAGGGCGCGTTCGTCAAGGGCGGCACCGACAGCCAGATCGAAACCCAGTCGCTGTTCTGGCGCGAACTGCTGCCAAGCCAGAAACTGGAAATGCACGCCGAACACACCTTCGTCGAGCAGATCAAGGCACTCGGCCCGATCACTCATATCCGTCTGAACGTGTTCCCGGATGGTGGTGTAAGCCGCCTGCGCGTTTTGGGCAAGGTCGCTAAATAAGGTTGAACCCAATCGCTGGCAAGCCAGCTCCCACAGGTTTTGTGAACGCCACAGTCCACTGTGGGAGCGGGCTTGCCCGCGATGGCGATAGTTCTAACAACACAGAATTCGGATAAGAAGAACAGCATGCGCACATTGACGATTGAACCGCTGACAAAAGAAGCCTTCGCCCCTTTCGGTGATGTCATCGAAACCGACGGCAGCGATCACTTCATGATCAACAACGGTTCGACCATGCGCTTCCACAAACTGGCGACGGTCGAAACCGCCCAGCCTGAGGACAACGCGATCATCAGCATTTTCCGCGCCGACGCGCAGGACATGCCGCTGACCGTCAGCATGCTGGAACGCCATCCGCTGGGCAGCCAGGCCTTCATTCCGCTGCTCGGCAACCCCTTTCTGATCGTGGTCGCGCCGGTTGGCGATGAACCTGTATCAGGCTTGGTCCGCGCCTTCGTCACCAACGGCAGGCAGGGCATTAATTACCATCGCGGCGTTTGGCACCATCCGGTGCTGACGATCGAAAAGCGGGATGACTTCCTGGTGGTTGATCGCAGTGGCACAGGCAATAACTGCGATGAGCATTTTTTCAAAGAGGATGAGCGTCTGATCCTCGCCCCCCACCAATAAGAGAAGGTCTGATCACTCGATCACAGAGTGACAGGCGAGAGGTAAAGACTGTGGAAGCACATCTGTTGGAATGGCTGAACCTGAGCGTGCGCTGGGTTCACATGATTACTGGCGTGGCCTGGATCGGCGCGTCGTTCTATTTCGTCTGGCTGGAGAACAACCTCAACCGCATCAACCCGAAAACCGGCCTGGCCGGTGACCTGTGGGCGATCCACGGCGGCGGTATTTACCATCTGGAAAAATACAAACTGGCCCCGCCATCGATGCCGGACAACCTGCACTGGTTCAAGTGGGAAGCCTACTTCACCTGGATGTCGGGCGTTGCGCTGCTGTGCGTGGTGTTCTACTCCAATCCGACGCTGTATCTGCTGGCGCCGGGCAGCTCGTTGAGCGGTCCTGAAGGCGTGGCCATCGGTATCGGCTCGCTGTTCATCGGCTGGTTCATCTATTCCTTCCTGTGCGACTCGGCGCTGGGCAAACGCCCTGCCCTGCTCGGCGGCATCCTGTTCGTGCTGATCATTGCCGCGGCGTATGGCTTCAGCAAAGTGTTCAGCGGCCGTGGTGCTTACCTGCACGTCGGTGCAGTCATCGGCACCATCATGGTCGGTAACGTGTTCCGCATCATCATGCCGGCGCAACGTGCACTGGTTGCGGCGATTGCCGAGAACCGCACGCCCGATCCGGCCCTGCCGGCCAAAGGCCTGCTGCGTTCGCGTCACAACAACTACTTCACCTTGCCGGTGCTGTTCATCATGATCAGTAACCACTTCCCGAGCACTTACGGCAGCCAATACAACTGGCTGATCCTGGCCGGGATCGCGGTGCTGGCGGTGTTGGTGCGTCACTACTTCAACACCCGTCATGACAGCCACAAGTTCGCCTGGACACTGCCTGTTGCAGCGGTCGGGATGATCAGCCTGGCTTACGTGACCGGCCCGACGCCGATGTCGATGGCACCTGAAGTGGCCAAGGCGCCAGCAAAAATCGAGTACCAGCCACTGCCGGAAACGGCACTGGGTGGCGACAAGAAACCCGCTGAAGCCGCACAACCTGCCGCACCTGCCGAGGCGCCGGCCCAGGCGTCCAACGCCGGCCCCGGTTTCGACAAAGTGCACTCGGTCATTCAGGAACGCTGCGCGGTCTGCCATTCGGCCAAACCGACCAGTCCGTTGTTCAGCGCTGCACCGGGCGGTGTGATGTTCGACACCCCTGAGCAGATCCGCCAGAACGCGGCGCGGATTCAGGCACAAGCGGTCACTTCGCAGATCATGCCACTGGGCAACATCACACAGATGACCCAGCAGGAACGTGACCTGATCGGTGCCTGGATTGTGCAGGGAGCCCAGACCAATTAATCGTTAAAAACATCGCTGGCAAGCCAGCTCCCACAGGGTTTTGCACTGCCTGTGTGGGAGCTGGCTTGCCAGCGATTGGCCGCGACGCGGTTTACCTGATGCAAAGAAACAGCTGCCAGCAACCCGGCAGCTGTTAATCACAAGAATAAAAAAGATCCGAGGTGTTGCATGTCCGAGCTCTCCAAAGCGCGCATCCCCGACGCACCCGCCATTCAGCGTTTGCCCCTTTTGCAACTGATTCTGGTCGGTTTGCAACATGTTCTGCTGATGTACGGTGGCGCCATTGCGGTGCCGTTGATCATCGGACAGGCCGCTGGCCTGAGTCGTGAAGAAATCGCCTTTTTGATCAACGCCGACCTGCTGGTCGCCGGCATCGCCACGATCGTGCAGTCCATGGGCATCGGCCCGATGGGCATTCGCATGCCGGTGATGATGGGCGCCAGTTTTGCCGCTGTCGGCAGCATGGTCGCCATGGCCGGGATGCCGGGCATCGGTCTGCAAGGGATCTTCGGCGCGACCATCGCCGCCGGTTTCTTCGGCATGATCATCGCGCCGTTCATGTCCAAGGTTGTGCGTTTCTTCCCGCCGCTGGTGACCGGCACGGTCATCACCTCGATCGGTTTATCGCTGTTCCCCGTGGCCGTGAACTGGGCCGGTGGAGGCGCTGATGCCGCCCAGTTTGGTTCACCTGTCTATCTAGCCATCGCCGCACTGGTGTTGGCCACCATCCTGCTCATCCACCGCTTCATGCGCGGGTTCTGGGTGAATATTTCCGTGCTGATCGGCATGTGCCTGGGCTACGTGCTGTGCGGCCTGCTTGGCATGGTCGATCTGAGCGGCATGGCCAGCGCGCCCTGGCTGCAATTTGTCACCCCGCTGCATTTCGGCATGCCGAAGTTCGAACTCGCGCCGATCCTGTCGATGTGCCTGGTGGTGGTGATCATTTTTGTCGAGTCCACCGGCATGTTCATCGCTCTGGGCAAAATCACCGGTCAGGAAGTCTGCCCGCGCATGCTGCGTCGCGGCTTGCTATGCGATGCCGGCGCGTCGTTTTTTGCCGGGTTCTTCAACACCTTCACCCATTCCTCCTTCGCGCAGAACATCGGTCTGGTGCAGATGACGGGCGTGCGTTGCCGGTCAGTGACCATCGTTGCCGGCGGCCTGCTGATCGTGTTGAGCCTGCTGCCGAAAGCGGCGTTCCTGGTGGCGTCGATTCCGCCAGCGGTTCTCGGTGGTGCAGCCATTGCGATGTTCGGCATGGTTGCCGCGACCGGCATCAAGATCCTGCAGGAAGCCGACATCGGCGACCGTCGCAATCAATTGCTGGTGGCGGTGAGCATCGGCATGGGCCTGATTCCCGTGGTGCGTCCGGAGTTTTTCGCGCACTTGCCGTTGTGGATGAGCCCGATTACCCACAGCGGCATCGCCATGGCGACCCTCAGCGCATTGCTGCTGAACCTGCTGTTCAACATTCTCGGCGGCGCAGAACGCGCGGCCATCAACGACTGCCAGGCGCACCAGCACTAACTGAAAACCCATCCCCCTGTGGGAGCGGGCTTGCTCGCGAAGAGGCCGTGTCAGTCACCGTCAATATTGAATGACCCACCGCTTTCGCGAGCAGGCCCGCTCCCACAGTGAGAACAGCTTTGCGCCTCAAACAATAAAAACAAGAGGGAGCAACAGATGATTCGGACACAGACAAACCTGCTGTTGAGCGGCGGCCTGCTCGTCGCGAGCCAAGCCATGGCCGGCGATTTACTGCTGTGGCAGACCAACAGCCTCAGCTACCTGTATGGCAAGAACTTCGCAATCAACCCGTCGATCCAGCAGACGGTGACGTTCGAACACGCCGACAAGTGGAAATACGGCGACAACTTTCTGTTCGTCGACAAAATCTTCTACAACGGCCAGGAAGACCGCAACAAAGGTCCGCACACCTTCTACGGTGAATTCACCCCGCGCTTCTCGTTCGGCAAGATCTTCGACCAGAAAATCGAATTCGGCCCGATCAAGGATGTGCTGCTGGCCATGACCTACGAGTATGGCGAAGGCGAAAGCGAGGCCTACCTGATCGGTCCCGGCTTCGACCTCAAAGTGCCAGGCTTCAATTACGTCACCCTGAATATCTTCCGCCGCCAGACCGAAGGCCCGCGCCCGGGCGACGGCGTCTGGCAGTTCACGCCGGCTTGGTCCTACAGCATTCCGGTGGGCAATTCCGACCTGCTGATCGACGGCTACCTGGACTGGGTGGTGGATAACGACGAGAACTCGCGCGGCACTTACCACGCCAATCTGCACATCAATCCACAGATCAAATATGACCTGGGCAAAGCCGTCGGATGGCGTCAGAAACAACTGTATGTCGGCGCCGAATACAGCTACTGGAAAAACAAATACGGCATCGAAAACAGCCACACCCTCGATACCCATCAGAACACCGCCAGCCTGCTGGTGAAGGTGCACTTCTAAGATGACCCGCAACCGTGCCCCATACCTGTCGTCGGTGCTCTGTTGCGGGGCACTTGAGGGCCGGCCGAGGAGTCAGTATTCTCCGCGGCCGTCGAAATCCGCTTTAAAAAAAAGCCCGGATTTAATTCCTGACCGGCTGGCCAACTTATCCCGGCACCGTTCAGAATCAAGGCATCCCGAAAAAACGCTCATTCGACTGTTTTTCAGCAGTCGAACGGGCGTTTTTTGGTTTCTCCAAAGCCTTGGCTCAGCTTTTGCAAACAGCATAGAAGCTGACCGATTGGATGACTTTTGCAATAGAAAAAGGCGCCACACCAGAGCGCCGATATTAAAAAAAATAAACGTGGAACAACCTACTTTTGGGAGCAACCGAATGAAACGCACGTGCACCAGCCTGATGCTCGCAGGATCCTTGCTGGCCGGCGGCCAGGCCATGGCCGACGGCCTTCTGCAATGGCAGGACAACAGCCTGACGTACCTTTACGGCAAGGACTTCAAGGTCAACCCTGCCATCCAGCAGACCGTCACCTTCGAGCACGCCGATGGATGGAAGTATGGGGACAACTTCTTCTTCATCGACAAGATCTTCTACAACGGCGACAAAGACTTCACCAACGGCCCAAACACCTACTACGGCGAGTTCCAGCCACGCATCTCGCTGGGCAAAGTGCTTGACCAGAAGATCGAATTCGGCCCGATCAAGGACGTGCTGCTGGCGATGACCTACGAGTTTGGCGAAGGGGATTCGGAGTCCTACCTGATCGGTCCAGGTTTCGACCTGGCGATCCCGGGCTTCGACTACTTCCAGCTGAACTTCTACCAGCGTCACACCGAAGGCCCACGCGCCGGTGACAACGTCTGGCAGATCACGCCAGTCTGGTCATACACCCTTCCGCTGGGTAATTCGAACGTGCTGATCGACGGTTACATGGACTGGGTCGTCGATAACGACTCCAACGCCCATGGCGACTACCACGCCAACCTGCACTTCAACCCGCAGATCAAATACGACCTGGGTAAGGCGCTGCATTTCGGCGAGAAGCAGTTGTACGTAGGTGTTGAGTACGACTACTGGAAAGACAAGTACGGCATCGACGACACCCGTGCCTTCACCACCAATCAGAACGTGACCAGCTTCCTGGTGAAGTTCCACTTCTGATCCTGGTGTAAGTGGCGTCTGCGAGGACGCCACCGCTGGCAAGCCAACTCCGACAGCGTTTTGTGTCGCACACAATTATTGTGTTCACCCAGCAACCTGTGGGAGCTGGCTTGCCAGCGATTTGCCGCACCACAAATCTCAAGCCGGAACCACCGCTTCGGATATCCCGAGGAACCGGCACAGTTCTTCACGCTTGGCCAGCGCATCAAGTCGCCCCAACTCGATCAACTCGCTGCAATAACCCGCCTCGAACAGCAGATAACTCAACACCCCCGCCCCGCTCGTCTTCGTCGCACCCGGCCCGCGCAGGAACAACCGCAGCGCCGCCGGCAATTCATGCCGATGCCGCGCCGCAATTTCATCAATCGGCTGACTCGGTGCAATCACCAGCACGTCCACCGGTGCCACGCCCAACGCACGGGTCGGCGTACCGGTCGGCATGAGATGGCTGAACTGGTTCAGACGCTGGAGCAACTCGATATCGCCCTCCAGGCTGTCGATGAACGTGCTGTTGAGCATGTGTCCACCGATCTGCGCCAAGGTCGGCTGTTGACCGGTGTAAGCGCGCGTCAGCGGCTGCTGCGGATTGACGCCGCGCGGATTGCCGCTCACGCCCACCACCAGCACCCGAGTCGCACCAAGGTGCAGCGCCGGGCTGATCGGTGCCGATTGCCGCACCGCGCCGTCGCCGAAATATTCCTCACCGAGTTTCACCGGCGCGAACAACAGCGGAATCGCTGAACTGGCGAGCAAGTGCTCAACGGTCAATTGCGTCGGCATGCCAATCCGCCGATGACGCAACCACGCGTCGATGGTGCCGCCGCCCTGATAGAACGTGACGGCTTGCCCCGACTCGTAACCAAACGCCGTCACTGCAACCGCGTGCAATTGCTTGCGCGCAATCGACTCGGCAATACCGGCCATGTGCAGTTTTTCATTCAGCAGATCACGCAGCGGTGAACTGTTGAGCAGCGCTACCGGCAGTTGCGCACCAAGCCCTAACAGACTGTGGCTGACAAAACGGCTGGCCTGACGAATCACCCCCGGCCAGTCGCTGCGCAACACGAGGTGGCTGCGAAAGCCCTGCCAGAACAACGTCAAGCGTTCGATGGCGGCGCGAAAATCCGTGGCGCCGCTGGCGAGGCTGACCGCATTGATCGCCCCGGCCGACGTGCCGACGATCACCGGAAACGGATTGTCCGCGCCCGGCGGCAGCAACTCGGCAATCGCCGCCAACACCCCCACCTGATACGCCGCCCGAGCCCCGCCGCCGGAAAGAATCAAACCTGTGACCGGTTCCGCTCGGCTCATCGCAACACTCCAGGGTGCTTAGAAGGATAGGTGAATCAACCGCGTTTGGCGTACAGCTTCGGCTCGCCCGGTGGACGGCTCTTGAAGCGGCGATGCGCCCATAGATATTGCTCGGGGCATTCGCGCAGCACGCCTTCGACCCACTGATTGATGCGGATGCAGTCGGCCTCTTCGCTCTCGCCCGGAAAACCTTCCAGCGGCGGATGGATCACCAACCGGTAACCGCTGCCGTCGGCCAGCCGCTCCTGGGTGAACGGCACCACCAACGCCTTGCCCAGTCGCGCGAATTTGCTGGTGGCCGTCACTGTCGCCGCTTGAATGCCGAACAGCGGCACGAAGATGCTTTGCTTGGCGCCGTAGTCCTGATCCGGTGCGTACCAGATCGCCCGGCCGCTGCGCAGCAATTTGAGCATGCCGCGCACATCGTCGCGCTCCACCGCCAGCGAATCCAGATTGTGCCGCTCGCGGCCGCGACGCTGGATGAAGTCGAACAACGGATTCTTGTGTTCGCGGTACATGCCGTCGATGGTGTGCTGCTGACCGAGCAATGCCGCGCCGATTTCCAGGGTGGTGAAATGCACCGCCATGAGGATCACGCCAGTTTTTTCGCGACGGGCCTTTTGCAGGTGCTCCAGACCTTCGACGTGGGCCAGTTTCGCCAGGCGCTGACGCGACCACCACCAGCTCATCGCCATTTCAAAGAACGCGATGCCAGTGGACGCGAAATTTTCCTTGAGCAGACGCTTGCGCTCAGCGGGTGATTTTTCGGGAAAGCACAATTCGAGGTTGCGCTTGGCGATGCGCCGTCGGTCGCCGGCGAAGCGATACATCAGCGCGCCCAAAACTCGACCGATGGTCAACAACGCCGGATACGGCAGCTGCACGATCAGCCATAACAGCCCCAGACCGCACCAAAGCGGCCAGAAGCGTGGAGAAAGAAATGCTGTTCGAAAACGCGGGCGTTCCATTAAAGCTTCCGTAAATACAGTGGCCGCGCATTCTACATCGTTCGACCCGGGTTGCGGCTGACGGGCGTTCTCGTTATAAGTCTCGGCACTTTTAGTGACAAGCCGTTGTATGCCGACATGAGCCAGACCGAACCGCTAGACCAAGATCCCGTGTTCCAGTTGAAGGGCAGCATGCTCGCCATTACCGTGCTGGAATTGGCCCGCAACGACCTCGACAGCCTCGATCGGCAGTTGGCCGCCAAAGTCGCCCAGGCGCCGAACTTTTTCAGCAATGCGCCGCTGGTTCTGGCGCTGGACAAACTGCCGCCGGGCGAAGGCTCGGTCGACCTGCCGGGCCTGATGCGCGTGTGCCGCCAGCATGGCCTGCGTACCCTGGCGATCCGCGCCAGCCGCATTGAAGACATTGCCGCTGCCATTGCCATCGATATTCCCGTGCTGCCGCCGTCCGGCGCCCGTGAGCGATCGCTGGATCTGCCTGACCCGGTCGTCGCGAAAAAACAGGAAAAGCCGCCCGAGCCGACCGTCAAAGCGACCCGCGTGATCACTTCGCCAGTACGTGGTGGCCAACAGATATATGCCCAGGGTGGCGATCTGGTCGTGGTCTCATCGGTCAGTCCGGGGGCGGAACTTCTCGCCGATGGCAACATCCATGTATACGGCCCGATGCGTGGTCGGGCGCTGGCCGGCGTCAAGGGTAATACCAAGGCACGGATTTTCTGTCAGCAATTGAGCGCTGAACTACTCTCCATCGCCGGCCATTACAAGGTTTCCGAAGACTTGCGCCGTGACCCGCTATGGGGCGCGGGCGTACAGGTCAGCCTGTCGGGCGACGTGTTGAACATCATTCGGCTTTAACGGATACTGCCGCATTTTCCAAGCATCTCTAAAACGTAGCGAAAACGGCTCAAACGAAGTAGGAAAAAGGCCAAAAGCCGAATTCCAGCCAAGGCTGTCCGACTGCAGTAGTTTTCAAGAGATGTTTTTCAAGGGCTAAAAAGTCCTTCTTCCTTAGGGGTGAAACACCTTGGCCAAGATTCTCGTGGTTACATCCGGCAAGGGTGGTGTGGGTAAGACCACCACCAGCGCCGCTATCGGTACCGGCCTCGCACTGCGCGGCCACAAAACAGTGATCGTCGACTTCGACGTGGGCTTGCGTAACCTTGATCTGATCATGGGTTGCGAGCGCCGCGTGGTGTATGACTTCGTCAACGTGGTCAACGGCGAAGCCAACCTGCAGCAGGCGCTGATCAAAGACAAGCGCCTGGAAAACCTCTACGTACTGGCCGCCAGCCAGACCCGCGACAAAGACGCGCTGACCGTCGAAGGCGTGGAAAAAGTCCTGATGCAGCTCAAGGAAGACTTTGAGTTCGTGGTCTGCGACTCCCCGGCAGGCATCGAGAAAGGCGCCCACCTGGCCATGTACTTCGCTGACGAAGCGATCGTCGTGACCAACCCGGAAGTGTCCTCGGTACGTGACTCCGATCGCATGCTCGGCCTGTTGGCCAGCAAGTCCCGTCGCGCCGAACGCGGCGAAGACCCGATCAAGGAACACCTGCTGATTACCCGTTACCACCCTGAGCGTGTCGAAAAGGGCGAAATGCTCGGTGTCGAAGACGTCAAGGAAATCCTCTCGGTAACCCTGCTCGGCGTGATCCCGGAATCCCAGGCGGTGCTCAAGGCATCCAACCAGGGCGTCCCGGTGATTCTCGACGACCAGAGCGATGCCGGTCAGGCTTACAGCGATACTGTCGACCGCCTGTTGGGCAAAGACAAAGCGCACCGTTTCCTCGATGTCGAGAAGAAGGGATTCTTCGAGCGCCTGTTTGGAGGTAGGTAATGAACCTTTTTGACTTCTTTCGTGCCAACAAAAAGCCAAGTACCGCCTCGGTAGCGAAAGAGCGTCTACAGATCATCGTGGCGCATGAGCGCGGCCAGCGCAGCACACCGGATTACCTGCCAGCCTTGCAGAAGGAACTGGTGGACGTGATCCGCAAGTACGTCAACATCGGCAACGACGACGTACACGTTGCACTGGAAAGCCAGGGCAGTTGCTCGATTCTGGAACTCAATATCACCCTGCCAGACCGCTGAGTCGATCCGGCAGGCACAACGGCGGCTCAAACGGCTGAAGCTCCTACAGGGGGTTGTCAGCCGTCTTGAGCCGCCGTTGGCATTTGTTATGAGGCTGTTTTAATGCCGTTGTCCAACATCCGCATCATTCATCAGGACGCCGCCGTACTGGTGGTGGATAAACCGACCTTGTTGCTCTCCGTTCCCGGTCGGGCCGACGACAACAAGGATTGCCTGATTACCCGTTTGCAGGAAAACGGCTACCCGGAAGCGCGAATCGTCCATCGTCTGGACTGGGAAACCTCCGGCATCATTCTGCTTGCCCGCGACCCCGACACCCATCGCGAACTGTCGCGACAGTTTCACGACCGCGAAACCGAAAAAGCCTACACGGCCCTCGCCTGGGGACAGCCGGAACTGGACAGCGGCAGCATCGATTTGCCGCTGCGCTACGATCCACCGACCAAGCCGCGCCACGTCGTCGATCACGAATTCGGCAAGCATGCCCTGACTTTCTGGCGCGTACTGGAACGCTGCGGCGACTGGTGCCGCGTCGAGCTGACGCCGATCACCGGCCGTTCGCATCAATTGCGCGTGCACATGCTTTCCATCGGCCATCCGCTGTTGGGTGACGGTCTCTACGCCCACGAACAAGCCCTCGCCGCATGGCCGCGCCTGTGCCTGCACGCAAGCATGCTCAGCTTCACCCATCCCCAGTCCGGCGAACGCTTGCGCTTCGAATGCCCGGCACCGTTTTAAGCACTGCCTGAGCGGCAGTCGCCCCGTTTGAAGGATTTCGGATGAGTTGTATTGATTCCCTGGCTACCCCCGTCAAAAAAGCCCGTCATCAACTGCTTTACCTGATTTACGGCAATCAGGATGTGTACCGGCGCGAAGCCAAGTTCAGCATCCTGACGGCATTGTCCCAGGCCAAAACCGGCGAGCGGCCGGTGATCCGGATCCTCACCGATCGCCCACAGGATTACGCTGGCTGGCCGGTGGAAACCGTGCTGCTGGATGACGCGACGCTGATTCGCTGGCAGGGCGTCCACGGCTACCATCACCGCCGCAAGGCCTGCGCGATTGCCGCCGGACTGCAACTGGCCGAAAAGACCTTGTTTGTCGACACCGACACTCTGTTCACCAGCGATCCAGACACGTTGTTCAAGCACATCAGCCCGGGTCAGTCGGTGATGGATCGCTTCGAATATCAGTGGAGCGATGTTTACCAGCGCCCCGAATATTTGAAACTGGGCCGCGACCTCAGCGTTCACGGCGTGACCCCGACCAATGGCTTCAAGCTTTACAACAGTGGCTTGTGTGGCGTGACCGACAAGGATTCGGCGTTGTTTGACGAGTCGATCCGCTTGATCGACGAATGCACCGTGGACGGCTTCGACATCCACACCATCGAACAGATCGCCCTGTCATTCGCCATGCGCGAGCGCCGGGTGTTCGAAGCGAGGAAGCACGTTTATCACTTCTTTGCCGAGAAGCGTTTTTTCCACGCGATGCAAGCTTATTTCTTCTCCCGCCACGGCGAAACGTTCAGCCAGCGTCTGGTCGATCTGTGCCACGACGTGCCTCGGGTCAAACCCTTTCCCTCGGCTTGGCAGCGGTTGAAAATCAAATGGAAACTGCGCAACCAAAGCGGTGTGATGCGCAAGGTGGGCCGAGACCTGCTGTACGGCAGCGCTGCGCCTGAAGATCCGTACTACAGTGTTTGTCGCCATGAATGGTGGGAATGCGCCTCACGGGAGATTCTGCGCTGGGACGAAAGCCGTCAGAAAAAGCTCCTCGACCAGAGCCGCTGGCCCAAGCAACTGCCGCGCCCGGGCAAACCCGAAGACGAAAAAATCATCATGAATTACCTGAAAAAACGCGTGAACGCGGCCCGCTGATCCATGCAATGACGTTGAAGCAACCCAATACCCTGTGGGAGCGAGCCTGCTCGCGATAGCGTCAGCTCAGCCGAGATTAATGTTGAGCGTAGCGCCCTCATCGCGAGCAGGCTCGTTCCCACAGGTTTCGCGCTCAGTCAGAGCAGAGCGTATGACATGTCCAATCCCGTCAGCCGATGCGTTAAACTCCCGCCCATTGCTGTCTGGAGTTACTTATGCGCGAAGAGTTGAACCAAGGCCTGATCGACTTCCTCAAGGCCTCCCCTACCCCGTTTCATGCCACCGCCAGCCTTGTTCAACGTCTGGAGGCTGCCGGTTTCATGCGCCTCGACGAG
The DNA here is from genome assembly GCF_021605415.1 of Pseudomonas syringae. Taxonomy (GTDB): domain Bacteria; phylum Pseudomonadota; class Gammaproteobacteria; order Pseudomonadales; family Pseudomonadaceae; genus Aquipseudomonas; species Aquipseudomonas syringae_S. The sequence continues at coordinate 18,377 of NZ_WKEQ01000029.1, read as the reverse complement.
CGCGAGCCGTGGAACATCGAGGCCAACGGCCGCTATTACGTCACCCGTAACGATTCTTCGATCGTCGCCATCAAAATGGGCCGCCACTCACCGCTGCTCAGCGGCATCCGCCTCGTTGGCGCCCACACCGACAGCCCCTGCCTGCGAGTCAAACCGCAACCGGAACTGCAACGTCAGGGCTTCTGGCAACTGGGCGTCGAAGTCTACGGCGGGGCGCTGCTCGCGCCGTGGTTCGACCGAGATTTGTCACTGGCTGGCCGTGTCACCTTCCGTCGTGACGGCAAGGTCGAAAGCCAGTTGATCGACTTCAAGGCGCCGATCGCGATCATTCCCAACCTGGCCATTCACCTCAATCGTGAAGCCAATCAGGGCTGGCCGATTAATGCCCAGACCGAACTGCCGCCGATCCTCGCGCAGTTTGCCGGTGACGAGCGCGTCGATTTCCGCGCCGTGCTCACCGATCAACTGGCCCGCGAACACGGCCTCAACGCCGACGTGGTGCTCGACTACGAGCTGAGCTTCTACGACACGCAAAGCGCGGCGGTCATCGGTTTGAACGGCGACTTCATCGCCGGCGCGCGCCTGGACAACCTGCTGTCCTGCTACGCCGGCCTGCAAGCCCTGCTCACCGCCGACACCGAAGAAACCTGCGTGCTCGTCGCCAACGACCACGAAGAAGTCGGCTCTTGCTCGGCGTGCGGCGCCGACGGCCCGATGCTTGAACAAACCCTGCGTCGCGTCCTGCCGGAAGGTGACGAATTCGTCCGCACCATCCAGAAATCCCTGCTGGTCTCGGCGGACAACGCCCACGGCGTGCACCCGAACTACGCTGAGAAGCACGACGCCAACCACGGCCCGAAACTCAACGCCGGCCCGGTGATCAAGGTCAACAGCAACCAGCGCTACGCCACCAACAGCGAAACCGCCGGGTTCTTCCGTCATTTGTGCATGGCCGAAGAAGTGCCGGTACAGAGCTTCGTGGTGCGCAGCGACATGGGCTGCGGCTCGACTATCGGCCCGATCACCGCCAGCCACTTGGGTGTGCGCACCGTCGATATCGGCCTGCCGACATTCGCCATGCACTCGATCCGCGAACTGTGCGGCAGCCACGACCTGGCGCATCTGGTCAAAGTGCTGGGCGCGTTCTACGCCTGCCGCGAATTGCCGTAACCCCGGCCATTGCAGGAGCTGCCGCAGGCTGCGATTTTTCGATGTTTTTTTTAAGATCAAAGGATCGCAGCCTGCGGCAGCTCCTACACTTTCAATATCCCTTTGACAAGGCAGTCACCATGATCTCGATGTCCTCCTTCCATGCCATGCTCATTCCGATCCTGTGCGGAATGATCCTGCTCGCCACCGGTTTCAATTTCCGTGACAAGAACCTCGGTGTGTTCTCCATGTGGATTGGCATGCTGCTGATTCTGGGCACCGTGCTTTACAAGATCCTCACCAAACTGAACGAATAATCCGCGCCCGGCTCGCATTGGTTTTAGCGGGCTCGTACACTCGCTCGATCCACCCGTTTCGAGGTTGACCGCCCAGTGTTTGCTCGTTTGTTTGCCCTGCCCTGCCTTTTTCTTGTCTGCCTGATGACGTTGCTACCGCTGGCGCCTGCCCACGCGGTCGGTCTGCCGGGGATTCTCAACAGCTCAGGCAAGGCCCAGCCAGAAGCCCAGGAACCCTTGGGCCAGTCCCTCGACGAAGTCATCAAGTCACTGGAAAACGACCAGCAGCGCGCCCAGTTGCTGACCGACCTGAAAAAACTGCGCGACGCCACGCAAAAAGCCCAGGCTACCCCCGAAGAAGGTGTACTGGGCCTGATCGGCGGCACGCTGACGACGTTTGAAAAGCAGTTCACCGGCGCCGACAGCCCGATCAACCGTTGGATCAACGAATTTGAACTGGCCAGCGATGAGCTGTCGGCTTTGATGCTGCCGGCCAGCGAATGGCTGCCGATCATTTTCGGCTTCGCCATGATCCTGATGATCTGGAGCCTGCTCGCCGCCGCGCTGATCTGGCTCGGCCACCGCGTACGCATGCGGTTCGGCCTCACTGAAGAACTGCCACAACACCCCAGCGCCCTCGACATGCTGCGTTTCGCCTTGCGCAAGCTGGGGCCGTGGATGATCGCGTTGGCCATGACGGTTTACATGAGCTATGCGCTGCCGTCGTCGCTGGGCAAAAGCCTGGCGATGGTGCTGGCCTATGCGCTGGTGGTCGGCACCTGTTTCTCGGCGATCTGCGTGATTGCGTTCTCAGTGCTCGATGGCCCGCACCGTCACCGCGCGCTGTACATTCTGCGTCATCAGGCTTTCCGGCCGCTGTGGCTGATCGGCAGCTTCGCTGCGTTTGGCGAAGCGCTGAGCGATCCGCGACTGGTGCAAAGCCTCGGCGCGCATCTCGCCCACAGCGCCGCCACCGTCGCCAATGTGATGGCCGCGCTGTCCACCGGACTGTTCATCCTGCGCTTCCGGCGGCCCATCGCGCATTTGATCCGCAACCAGCCATTGTCGCGCCGCCTGACCCGCCGCGCCCTCAGCGACACCATCGATATCCTCGGCACCTTCTGGTATGTGCCAGCACTGGTGCTGGTCATGATCTCGCTTTTCGCCACGTTCGTTTCCGCCGGCGACACCAGCACCGCGTTACGCCAGTCGCTGATCTGCACCGTGCTGTTGGTGTTGTGCATGGTGATCAACGGCCTCGTGCGTCGTCACTCACTCAAACCGCAACGTGGGCCGAAGCGACATGCGCTGTATTCCGAACGTCTGAAAAGCTTCTTTTATACCCTCGCGCATATGCTGGTGTGGCTGGTCTTCATTGAACTGGGCCTGCGGGTCTGGGGCATGTCGCTGATCCGCTTCACCGAAGGCGAAGGCCACGAAGTCAGCGTCAAACTGTTCAGCCTCGGCGGCACGCTGATTTTCGCCTGGCTGATCTGGATTCTCTCCGATACCGCCGTGCACCACGCGCTCACCCGCTCGCGCAAAGGCTTGGCCAACGCCCGTGCGCAAACGATGATGCCGCTGATCCGCAACGTGCTGTTTGTGGCGATCTTCATCGTCGCGCTGATTGTCGCGCTGGCGAACATGGGCATGAACGTCACGCCACTGCTGGCCGGTGCCGGCGTGATCGGTCTGGCGATCGGTTTCGGTGCACAGTCATTGGTGGCGGACTTGATCACCGGCCTGTTCATCATCATCGAAGACTCCCTGGCCATCGACGACTATGTGGACGTCGGCGGCCACCTCGGCACGGTCGAAGGCCTGACGATTCGTACTGTTCGCCTGCGCGACATCGACGGCATCGTCCACACCATCCCGTTCAGCGAAATCAAAAGCATCAAGAACTACTCGCGGGAATTCGGCTATGCGATCTTCCGGGTGGCAGTGCCGTACAACATGGAAATCGACGACGCGATCAAACTGATGCGCGACGTCGGCCAGAAGATTCGCACCGATCCGCTGCAACGCCGCAACATCTGGTCGCCGCTGGAGATTCAGGGTGTAGAGAGTTTCGAATCCGGCAGTGCGATTCTTCGCGCGCGCTTCAAGACCGCGCCGATCAAGCAGTGGGAGGTTTCCCGGGCCTTTAACCTTTCCCTGAAACGACATCTCGACGAAGCGGGCCTGGATCTGGCGACGCCGCGCATGAGCGTGCAAGTGATCACCGCCGGCGGTGGCCAGCCGAAGGAATAGCACTTAGGCGCGACGCACCGGTCACAGGCAAGGAAGCCCGACAACAATAAACAAGGAGAAAACCGATGCAGCTGACACGCATTGCCCAGACTGTTTTGCTCACCTTCCTCGCTGGCCAGGCCGGCGCTGCGACGATGGAAAGCACCCGCACGCAAATCGCCGACCAAGCCAAGGCACTCGAACCGGAACTGCTGGAAACCCGCCGCGACATCCACGCGCACCCGGAGTTGGGCAACACCGAAAAACGCACCGCCGAGCTCGTCGCCAAACAGCTCAAAGCCTTGGGCCTGGACGTCAAAACCGGCGTCGCCCGCACCGGCGTGGTGGCTGTGCTCAAGGGCGGCCTGCCCGGCCCGACTGTTGCTCTTCGCGCCGACATGGACGCGCTGCCGGTGAAAGAAGTCTCTGACCTGCCCTTCGCCTCGAAAGCCAAAGGCACCTACCTCGACAAAGAAGTCGATGTAATGCATGCCTGCGGCCATGACGCCCACACCGCCATCCTGCTCAGCACGGCGAAAATTCTGACAGGCATGCGCGATACCCTGCCCGGCACCGTAGTGTTTTACTTCCAGCCCGCCGAAGAAGGTCCGAGCGACTTCATCCCCGACGGCAAAAACACTTGGGGCGCGAAAATGATGGTGCAGGAAGGCGTGATGAAATCACCCAAACCCGATGCCGTCTTCGGCCTGCACGTCTGGGCGGGCGTCCCCGCTGGCCAGATCGCCTACCGTCCCGGTCCGACTCTTGCCAGCTCCGACGACCTGCGCATCAAAATCCTCGGCAAACAAACCCACGCCGGCCGCCCGTGGGACGGTATCGACCCGATCACCGTTGGCGCCCAAACCATTGTCGGCCTGCAAACCGTGGTCAGTCGCCGCACCGACATTTCGTCCTATCCATCGGTCGTCAGCATCGGCACCATCAACGGCGGCACCCGCTACAACATCATCCCCGAATCCGTGGACATGACCGGCACCATCCGCTCCTACGACTACGGCATCCGCCAGAAACTCCACGCGGACGTGCGCCAGACCGTCGAGAAAATCGCCGAAAGCGGTGGCGCGAAGGCTGACGTGACCATCATTGAAAAATACGACCCGACCATCAACAACCCGGCCCTGACAGAGAAAATGCTGCCGACCCTGCGCTGGGCAGCCAAGGATGATGTTGTGCAAGGGCCATTGGTGGGCGGCGCGGAAGACTTTTCGTTTTTTGCCAAAGAGACGCCGGGGCTGTTTGTGTTTCTGGGCGTGACGCCGAAGGATCAGGAGATGAGCAAAGCTGCGCCGAATCACAATCCGGGATTCTTCGTGGATGAATCGGCGCTGGTGGTCGGAGTGCGGACATTGGCTTCGCTGGCGACGGATTATCTGTATGCCGCAGCCAAATAGACGATGACTAGCCTTTAGGAGCTGACGAGTGCAACGAGGCTGCGCCTGCACGGGCCCGTACGACCGGAAGAAACGGGTCGGCTGTCAGGCCGCCTTCGCGAGCAGGCTCGCTCCTACAGAAAAGCACAGCAACCCACGCGCTTTTGCTTCTAACCACTCAACAGGATGAGCGTTAACTCAAACAACATCGACCCCCACATGAATCGCATCATGCCGCCAAAACTCCAGATCGCAATCAATCAACCGGCCAAGCTGGTCATAATTGACCCGAGCAATCCGCAACCCCGGGCTCCCCACCGATACCCGTAAAGCCGCGGCCGCATCCGCCGACAGCGACGTCGGCACAATCTCAAACCGCACCCGCCCATAGTGCAAATCGTAATGCCGCGCATACAACTCGGTAATCGACTGATTCAAATCAAACTCAAGAATCCCCGGGAAGAACTGTGGATTCAAATAGTGCTCCACATACAACACCAACCGCCCATCGATCCGCCGCGACCGACAGATCTGAATCACGCTCGACAACGCCGGCAGCTGCAACCAGGCGCACACCGCCGCCGAGGCCGGCTGCAAGCGCGCCGAGATCATCTCGGTCGACGGCACTCGCCCCTGCGCACTGACCATCGCGTGAAAGTGACTGCGCTGCATCAGGTTATAAGCCAGACGCGGCGGCGAAACGAACCAGCCCCGGCGCTCCTCGCGATAAATCTGGCCTTGGGCCTCAAGCTGCAATAAAGCCTCACGCACCGTGATTCGCGTCGTGCCAAACAACTCACTGAGCTTGCGCTCGGCCGGCAACTTGCTGCCCGCCGCCAACAGGCCATGATCCAGTTGCTCCTGCAACACCTGACCAATCGCCGTCACCGCTTTGGTTGCTTCATCACGCATCAACGTTACCTATCTGGACTAGACCAGCACTGTTTCGGGGCAAAACCACACTGTCCATGTCGCTTCCTGGACGGTTACAAGCCTAGGCAGCGTAGATGACTGAGAGATGACAAAGCTGCCGAACGGTCACGCCCTCTTCTATTGAAAATCTTGCAATACATCGGCCAAGTGCCTTGTTCTTCGGTGCTTGAACCATGGTCTACGCTTAGCGAGCAACCGCCTGTTGCGGGCACATAAAACGTCTGCCGGACGCACACCGACATCAAAGTGTCATCCAGCCCCCTTAAATTGGCTCGGGTATTGCTGACCTAGACCAACACCACCGCAATCGCAGCGTTGAACACGACCCAAGGAGCTTCGGAATGAAACAGTTTTTCCTGGCATCACTGTTAGGCTCGACCATCGCCATGTGCACCGTCGCCATGGCTGCTGATGATTTGAAAACCCTCGAAGCCGCTGCGAAAGCGGAAGGCGCAGTTAACAGCGTCGGCATGCCCGATGACTGGGCCAACTGGAAAGGCACTTGGGAAGACCTGGCCAAAAACTATGGCCTGAAACACATCGACACCGACATGAGCTCGGCACAGGAAATCGCCAAGTTCGCTGCTGAAAAGGACAACGCCAGTGCCGACATCGGCGACGTCGGCGCAGCCTTCGGCCCGATTGCGGTCAAGCAAGGCGTGGTGCAACCCTACAAACCCACCACGTGGGATCAGATCCCGGACTGGGCCAAGGACAAGGACGGCAACTGGGCGCTGGCGTATACCGGCACCATCGCTTTCATCGTCAACAAAAAGTTGCTGCACGGCTCCGACGTACCGACCAAATGGGCTGACCTCAAGGGCGGCAAATACAAGGTGTCAATCGGTGACGTGAGCACCGCCGCGCAAGCCGCCAACGGCGTACTGGCGGCTGCACTGGCCAACGGTGGCGACGAGAAAAACCTGCAACCGGCCCTGCTGCTGTTTGCTGACATCGCCAAGCAAGGTCGCCTCTCGATGGCCAACCCGACTATCGCCACCATGGAAAAAGGCGAGATCGAAGTCGGCGTCGTCTGGGACTTCAACGGCTTGAGCTACAAGGCCAAGATGGCCAACCCCGATGACTACGTGGTGCTGATTCCGTCCGACGGCTCGGTGATTTCCGGCTACACCACCATCATCAACAAATACGCGAAGAACCCGAACGCCGCCAAGCTGACCCGCGAATACATCTTCAGCGACGCCGGCCAGACCAACCTCGCTCGCGGCAACGCCCGTCCGATCCGCGCCGACCACCTGCAACTGCCGGCCGACGTGCAAGCCAAGCTGCTGCCGAACGAGCAGTACAAAAATGTCACGCCGATCAAGGACGCCGACGCCTGGGAAAAAACCTCCAAGGCCCTGCCGCAGAAGTGGAACGAAGAAGTCATCGTAGAGATGAAATAACGGCGTAACCCCACTTTGGAATTCGCTGGAGATCCAAATGTGGGAGCGGGCTTGCTCGCGAAGGCACCAGGTCAGCCAACAACATTGTTGAATGATCTAACGCATTCGCGAGCAAGCCCGCTCCCACAGGATCTGAGTTGATTCGCAATATTTGAATTTTGCGGAGTTCTTGCCCTATGAAGCACAACGTCATCCTTGTCGTGCTCGACGGCCTCAACCACGAGGTCGCGCGTCACGCCATGGGGCATCTGCAGGCTTATGTCGGCGCAGGACGCGCCGCACTCTACCAACTGGAGTGCGAACTGCCCGCCCTGTCCCGACCGCTTTACGAATGCATCCTCACCGGCGTGCCGCCCATCGACAGTGGCATCGTTCATAACAACGTTTCGCGCCTGTCCAACCAGCGCAGCATCTATCACTACGCCCGCGATGCCGGCCTGAAAACCGCAGCGGCGGCCTATCACTGGGTCAGCGAGCTGTATAACCGCTCACCGTTCGTGTCGGCCAGGGATCGCCATACCGATGATCCGGATCTGCCGATTCAGCACGGCCACTTCTACTGGAACGATCACTACCCGGACTCGCACCTGTTCGCCGATGCCGAAAGCCTGCGTCTGCGCCACGGACCGAACTTCCTGCTGATCCATCCGATGAACATCGACGACGCCGGGCACAAGCACGGCCTCGACACCCCGCAATACCGCAACAGCGCGCGTTCGGCGGATATTATCCTCGCCGACTACCTGCAAACCTGGCTCGACGCTGGCTACCAAGTGCTGGTGACCGCCGACCATGGCATGAACAACGACCGCTCGCACAACGGCCTGCTCCCGGAAGAACGTCAGGTGCCGCTGTTTGTCCTTGGCGACGCCTTCAGCCTGAGCGCCGACGCTGCGCCCAGGCAGACGGAAATCTGCGGCACCGTGTGCGAGTTGCTCGGCGTGCCCCACGACAAAGCTGTATGCCGGGAGCTGCTCAAGTGAACTCAATGACTCGCGGCAAATGGCTGGCGGCCCTGTGCCTGGTGCCCTTCACGCTGTTCTTCATCGTGTTCGAAATCGCCCCGCTGCTTTGGGTGATGATCAATAGCCTTGAATCAGAAGAATTCGGATGGGGCATTGCCAATTTCAGCAAAATCTTCAGTTCGAAGTTCTATTTGCAGGCGATCCAGTACAGCCTTGAGATCAGTTTCTGGTCCAGCGTGTTCGGCATCATCATCGCCGTACTCGGTGCCTATTCCCTGCGCCGGGTCGATTCGAAACTGCGCAATTTCGTCAATGCCTTCGCCAACATGACCAGCAACTTTGCCGGCGTGCCCCTTGCCTTCGCGTTCATCATTTTGCTGGGGTTCAACGGCAGCTTCACCATCATGCTCAAGCAGGCCGGGATCATTCAGGACTTCAACCTGTACTCGAAAACCGGCCTGATCATTCTCTACACCTACTTCCAGATTCCGCTCGGCGTGCTGCTGCTTTATCCAGCCTTTGACGCACTGCGCGAGGACTGGCGCGAGTCCGCCGCGTTGCTCGGCGCCAACGGCTGGCAGTTTTGGCGGCACATCGGCTTGCCGGTGCTGACCCCGGCGCTGCTCGGCACCTTCGTGATCCTGCTGGCCAACGCCCTCGGCGCCTATGCCACGGTCTACGCGCTGACCACCGGAAATTTCAACGTGCTGCCGATTCGCATCGCGGCGATGGTCTCTGGTGACATTTCCCTCGATCCGAACATGGCCAGTGCCCTTGCCGTGGTGCTGGTGGCGTTGATGACCATCGTCACCGTCGTGCATCAGTTGCTATTGAAGAGGAGCTACCATGTCTCGCGCTGAATCCGGCCCGGCCGGTGTCTACCACCGCGTCGTGGTCTACCTGCTCTTCACCATCCTCTTGCTGCCACTGGCCGGCACGCTGGTCTATTCGATTGCCAGCAGTTGGTCGGCGACCATTCTGCCCAGCGGTTTCACGTTCAAGTGGTACATCCAGCTGTGGAGCGATCCGCGCTTTCTGCACGCCTTCGGCCAGTCGCTGCTGGTGTGCGTCGGTGCTTTGATCCTTTCGGTGGTGCTGATTCTGCCGCTGCTGTTCGTGGTGCATTACCACTTCCCGAAACTCGATGCGCTGATGAACATCCTGATCCTGCTGCCCTTCGCGGTGCCGCCGGTGGTGTCGTCGGTTGGGCTGTTGCAGCTCTATGGTTCAGGGCCGATGGCGATGGTCGGCACGCCGTGGATCCTGATCGGTTGCTACTTCACCGTGGCGCTGCCGTTCATGTACCGGGCGATCACCAACAACCTGCAAGCGATCAACCTGCGCGACCTGATGGACGCCGCTCAATTGCTCGGCGCCAGCACCTTCCAGGCGGCGATTCTGGTCGTGCTGCCGAATCTGCGCAAAGGCCTGATGGTGGCGTTGCTGCTGTCGTTCTCGTTTCTGTTCGGCGAGTTCGTGTTCGCCAACATCCTCGTGGGCACGCGCTATGAAACCTTGCAGGTGTATCTGAACAACATGCGTAACAGCAGCGGCCACTTCACCAGTGCACTGGTGATTTCCTATTTCCTCTTCGTGCTGGTCCTGACCTGGGTCGCCAACATCTTGAACAAGGACAAAAGCGAATGAGCTATGTCAGCGTCCAACACCTTCAGAAAAGCTACGCAGGCACCACGGTGTTCAGCGACATCGACTGCGAAATCCAGAAAGGCGAGTTCGTCACCCTGCTCGGCCCGTCCGGTTGCGGCAAATCCACCCTGCTGCGCTGCATCGCCGGCCTGACACCGGTGGATGGCGGCAAAATCCTGCTCGATGGCGTCGATATTGTGCCCGTCAGTCCGCAAAAGCGCGGAATCGGCATGGTGTTCCAGAGCTACGCGCTGTTCCCGAACATGACCGTGGAGCAGAACGTCGCGTTTGGCTTGCGCATGCAGAAGGTCAACGCCGATGAGAGCCACAAGCGTGTTGGCGAAGTATTGAAATTGGTCGAGCTGAACGATTTCGCCAGCCGTTATCCGCATCAACTTTCCGGTGGCCAATGCCAGCGGGTTGCCCTCGCCCGCTCATTGGTCACACGACCGCGCCTGTTGCTGCTCGACGAACCGCTGTCGGCCCTTGATGCCCGGATCCGCAAGCACCTGCGCGAACAGATCCGTCAGATCCAGCGCGAACTCGGCCTGACCACGATTTTCGTCACACACGATCAGGAAGAAGCCCTGACCATGTCTGACCGGATTTTCCTGATGAATCAGGGAAAAATCGTACAAAGCGGCGACGCGGAAACCCTCTACACCGCGCCCGTCGATGTATTCGCAGCCGGTTTTATTGGCAACTACAACCTGCTCGATGCGCAGAACGCCTCGAAACTGTTGCAACGACCGATCAGCCACCGCATCGCCATCCGCCCGGAAGCCATCGAGCTGAGCCTGAACGGCGAACTCGATGCCCAGGTGCGCAGCCACAGTCTGCTGGGCAACGTCATCCGTTACCGGATCGAAGCGCGCGGTGTTGAACTGGTAGTGGACGTACTCAACCGCTCGGCGGCGGATCTGCATCCCGACGGGCAACGCCTGGCACTGTCCATCGACCCGACGGCTCTGTGTGAGGTGGCATAGGAGCAGCTACAAGCTTTGAGCTTCAAGCTGCAAGCTGTGCGCTTCAAGTTGTAGACTGCCGACCATAAATTCACTCTTGCAGCTTGAAGCTCATCGCTCGAAGCTGTTCTCGCAGAGAACCGTACCAATGGCCTTGGCTATTTTTGATCTGGACGAAACCCTCATCCACGGCGACTGCGCCACGCTTTGGAGCGAACAGATGGGGCGGCTGGGCTGGGTCGATCCCGAGTCGTTCATGCTCAAGAACAATTCGCTGATGGATGCCTACAGCCACGGCAAATTGCTGATGGAAGAGTACATGGCGTTCAGCCTTGAACCGCTGATCGGCCGCACGCCGGAAGAAGTCGATCATCTGGTCGGGCCGTGGGTGGAAGACTTCATCGAACCGATCATCTTCAGCGACGCCACCAAAACCATCGCTGCTCACCGCAAGGCGGGTGACCGGATTCTGGTGATATCCGCTTCAGGCACGCACCTGGTCAGACCGATCGCTGATCGTCTGGGCATCGACGAAATTCTCGCCATCGAACTTGAAGTGGATCACGGCGCGTACACCGGCAAGACCGTTGGCACCCTGACTTATCGCGAAGGCAAGATCACCCGGTTGCTGGAATGGCTGGATGCCGAAGAGGAAAACCTTGAAGGCGCGAGTTTCTATTCAGATTCGCGTAATGACCTGCCGCTGCTGCTGAAGGTCGATTACCCGCACGTGGTGAATCCGGATCCGGTGCTGCTTGAGCACGCCGAAAAGGCCAATTGGCCGATCCATCTCTGGAAATGACAAAGATTTAATGTAGGAGAGCGCTTGCTCGCGATGGCGGTGTATCAGTCAACATTATCGTTGAATGAAAAACCGTCTTCGCGAGCAGGCTCACTCCCACAGGGTTCCGTGTTTTCAGGTCAGACTTTCGTCGATCACCAACACCAGTTTCCCTGCCACGGTGTTACTCGCCAACTCGGCAAACGCCGCTTCGGCATCCTTGATCGGGAATGCCTTGGCCAATTGCGGGCTCAAGCGCCCCTCGGCAAACAGCGGCCACACATGCTGGCCCAGATCGCTCAATAGATCGGCCTTGAACTGATCGCTGCGACTGCGCAGCGTCGAACCCAGTAATTGCACGCGTTTGGCCAGCACCTGCGCCAGATCGAGTTTCGCCTCCCGACCGCCCATCAAACCAATCAGCACCCAACGCCCGTCCTGAGCGATCAGCTTTAGATTCAGTGCTGAATAGTTGCCGCCCACTGGATCGAGAATCACATCAAACGGCCCCAGATCGCGCAGGCTTTCCAGGTCACCGGTGCGCACCACCCCGCCCTGAGCCCCCAATGCCTCGCAGTAGGCCAAGCGCTCGACTGAACCCACACTCACCCAACACGGGTTGCCAAATGCCTTGCACAGCTGAATGGCGGCTGAACCGATTCCACTTGCCCCGGCGTGCAGGAGAACTTTCTCACCCGGTTTGAGCGCAGCCAGTTGAAACACATTCAGCCAAACGGTCGCGTACACCTCAGGAAGTGCCGCAGCTTCGATTAGTGAAACACCTTCGGGCACTGGCAGCACATGCCGCCCGTCGACGAGCACTTCTTCAGCCATCCCACCGCCGGCCAGCAAGGCGCAGACGCGATCTCCCACCTGCCACGATGACCCGGCACCCACTTCGCTGATCACCCCCGAGCACTCAAGACCCAGCACCTGACTGGCGCCGGGTGGTGGTGGATATAACCCGGCTTTCTGTAATAAATCGGCTCGATTAAGGCCCGCTGCCGCCACTCGAATTCGGACTTGTCCTACATCGCACGTAAGACTCGGCCCATCAACCCATGCCACTTGACCTTCCACGCCTTGCAATGCCTTCACAGTGCCTCCATAGTGAGTCTGGACTGAGCCCGGCGCAGTAGCACCGGGCTTTTTGCATTATGCGACCGGCCCTGGGGTCTGGACGAAAGCTCACAGGCAGTTTTCGTACAGAGCGTTGCGGTACCGGCGACTTCAAAGACGGCCTAATATGCGTTATCAATTGTCCCCGCGTCGAATCAGCATGAAGCATTTGCTCCCCAGCACCGCCCTCGCTCTTTTCATCGGTATCGGTCTGTTGCCGATGTCGAGCAATACATTCGCAGCCAATAGCTGGGACAAGTTGCAGCCGGATCGCGATGAAGTAATCGCCAGCCTGAACGTCGTCGAGTTGCTCAAGCGCCACCATTACAGCAAGCCGCCGCTCGATGACGCACGCTCGGTGATCATCTACGACAGCTACATCAAGCTGCTGGATCCGTCACGCAGCTACTTCATGGCCAGCGACATCACTGAATTTGACAAGTGGAAGTCACAGTTCGACGACTTCCTCAAAAGCGGCGACCTCAACGCCGGTTTCACCATCTATAAGCGTTACCTGGATCGCGTCAAGGCACGCCTGGACTTCGCCCTCGCCGAGCTGAACAAAGGCGTCGACAAGATAGACTTCAGCAACAAGGAAACCTTGCTGATCGATCGCAAGGACGCCCCTTGGCTCAAGTCCACCGCCGAACTGGATGACCTGTGGCGCAAACGCGTCAAGGACGAAGTGCTGCGGATGAAGATCGCCGGCAAAGAGCCGAAGCAGATCCAGGAAACTCTCACCAAGCGCTACAAGAATCAGTTAGCGCGTCTGGATCAGACCCGCGCCGAAGATATCTTCCAGGCGTACATCAACACCTTCGCAATGTCCTACGACCCGCACACCAACTATCTGTCGCCGGATAACGCGGAAAACTTCGACATCAACATGAGCCTGTCCCTCGAGGGCATCGGCGCCGTGTTGCAGAGCGACAATGACCAAGTGAAGGTCGTGCGCCTGGTGCCGGCTGGCCCGGCCGACAAGACCAAGCAGGTGGCTCCGGCCGACAAGATCATCGGCGTTGCCCAGGGCAACAAAGAGATGGTCGACGTGGTCGGCTGGCGTCTGGACGAAGTGGTCAAGCTGATCCGTGGCCCGAAAGGCACCATCGTGCGTCTGGAAGTGATTCCGGCGAGCAATGCGCCAAACGACCAGACCACCAAGATCGTGCCGATCACCCGTGAAGCGGTGAAGCTTGAAGATCAGGCCGTGAAGAAATCCATCCTGAGCCTGAAACAGGACGGCAAGGATTACAAACTCGGCGTGATCGAGATTCCAGCCTTCTATCTCGACTTCAAGGCATTCCGTGCCGGTGATCCGGATTACAAGAGCACCACCCGCGACGTCAAGAAGCTGCTGACCGAACTGCAGAAAGAGAAAGTCGACGGCGTGGTTATCGACCTGCGCAACAACGGCGGCGGTTCCCTGCAGGAAGCGACCGAGCTGACCAGCCTGTTCATCGACAAAGGCCCTACCGTGCTCGTGCGTAATGCCGATGGCCGTGTCGATGTGCTTGAGGACGAAAACCCGGGTGCGTTCTACAAAGGCCCGATGGCGCTGCTGGTCAACCGCTTGTCCGCTTCGGCTTCGGAAATTTTCGCTGGCGCCATGCAGGACTATCACCGTGCGCTGATCATCGGTGGCCAGACCTTCGGCAAAGGCACCGTGCAGACCATTCAGCCGCTGAACCACGGCGAACTGAAACTGACCCTGGCCAAGTTCTACCGGGTTTCCGGCCAGAGTACCCAGCACCAGGGCGTACTGCCGGACATCGACTATCCGTCGCTGATCGACACCAAGGAAATCGGCGAGAGCGCGCTACCGGAAGCCATGCCGTGGGACACCATCCGCGCGGCGATCAAACCGGCGGCCGACCCGTTCAAACCGTACCTTGCACAGCTCAAGTCGGAACATGACACCCGCTCCTCCAAGGATGCCGAGTTCGTGTTCATCCGCGACAAGCTGGCCCTGGCGCAAAAACTGATGGAAGAGAAAACCGTCAGCCTCAATGAAGCCGACCGTCGTGCCCAGCACGCCGACATCGACGCCAAGCAACTGTTGATGGAGAACATCCGTCGCAAAGCCAAAGGCGAAGAGCCGCTCAAAGAGCTGAAGAAAGAAGACGAAGACGCGCTGGCCGCCGAGCCGGACAAGACCAAGCCGGAAGATGATGCCTACCTGAGCGAAACCGGGCGGATTCTGCTGGACTACCTGAAGTTGAACACGGCAGTCGCGAAGCACTGATGGCAATTTAATGGTGGCACTCGCTGGAGCGTCATCAAACAGTCATCATGCTGTCGTGAAATAAGGGACTGGGCGCTATAGGCGCCCAGTCCTTTTTTTATCGCCAGAGATTGCCATGACCACGACCGAACAGCTGAGCGCCTTGAGCTCAATCCTGACTCAAAGCGGATTGCACAGCCTGTTCCAGCCGATCATCTGCCTCTCCGAGCGTCGGGTGCTCGGTTATGAAGCCCTCACCCGTGGCCCTTCAAACAGCCCACTGCATTCGCCCGTTGCCTTGTTTGCCATCGCCCGCCAGGCGGGTCGCCTGAGTGAGCTGGAAATCGCCTGCCGTCAGAGCGCTTGCCGGCGCTTCAACGAACAACAGTTGCCGGGCAAGCTCTTCCTCAATGTTTCGCCAGAGTCTCTGCTCGAAGCGGCCCATCAGCCGGGCCGCACGTTGCAGTTGTTGCAGGACTTCGGCATTCCGCCGAGCCAGGTAGTGATTGAACTCACCGAGCAAACCCCGATCGATGACGTCCAGCTGCTACAAACTGCATTGCATCACTATCGCGCCATGGGCTTTTCCATCGCGCTGGATGACTTGGGCGCGGGCTATTCGAGCCTGCGGTTATGGTCGGAGCTGCGCCCGGATTACGTGAAGATTGATAGGCATTTTATCGACGGCATCCATCAGGACGCGTTGAAACGCGAGTTTGTCGGCTCGATCCTGCAAATTGCCAAAGCCTCTCGCGCACAAGTCATTGCCGAGGGCATCGAACTGCCGGAAGAGCTGGCTGTGTTGACGGAAATGGGCATTGATCTGGTACAGGGCTATCTGCTGGGGAGGCCTCACGAAAGCCCGCCCCGCGACGCCCGGGTTCTCATGCCCAAGCCGGACAACACCGCCGTGTCGCTGAACGACGAAGGCAGCGACCTCAGTGCGTTGCTTAATGAACAACCGGCCGTGCCGCGCGACACCCCGACTGCCACCGTACTGGAAGCCTTTCGCCGCCAGGCCAACCTCAACTCTCTGGCGGTGCTCGACGAACAGGGCCAGCCCTGCGGTATTGTCCATCGCCATTCATTATCCGACGCGCTACTCAAACCCTTCGCCACCGACCTGTTCGCCCGCAAACCGATCAGCCGCTTGATGAACGATGACTTCCTCGCCGTGGAGATGAGCCAGTCGCTGCAACAAGTCAGCCGCCTCATCACCAGCCGCGCCCGCCAACGCATCGAAGAAGACTTCATCATCACCCTCAACGGCGGATACCTTGGGCTCGGTCGAGTCATCGACGTGCTCAAACTAATTACCGAACTGAAAATTCAGCAGGCCCGCTACGCCAACCCGCTGACCTTGCTGCCCGGCAACGTACCGATCCAGCAATGCCTGACCCGCCTGCTGCAACAGGGCCGCGAATCCGTGATCTGCTACGTCGACATCGACAGCTTCAAACCCTTCAACGACATCTACGGCTACGGCCGGGGCGACGAAGTGCTGCTCTGCCTCGCGCAATGCCTGAACGAACGCGTCGACCCCTCTCGCGACTTCGTCGGCCACATCGGTGGCGACGACTTCCTCCTCGTCCTCGGCCCGGACGACTGGCGCAAACGCCTCAACCAACTGCTCGACGACTTCCAGAACCAATGCCGCCGCTTCTACCGCCCCGAACACCTCGATGCCGGTTGCTTCATCGCCCCCAACCGCCAGGGTGTACGGCAAGAGTTTGCGCTGCTGTCACTGTCCATCGGCGTGGTGCACTTGCATCCCGAAGCTTGTGCGGAACTGGACGCAAGCCAACTGGCGGAAATGGCTTCACAGGCCAAGCATCATGCCAAGAACATTGCCGGTTACAGCGTGCACGTGATTGATAGCTTGAGCGTATTTCCTGCTCACGACGCCCTTGCCTCGGGTCACCGTTAACATCAAAAGCTCACAACTTTTGATACTTACCAAGTGGCCTTCCAGGCAATACCGTAAAGCCAACAACAAAGTTACCATATTGATTGATCTTCCAAACCAGCCTTATATAAATCAGAAGCCCAAGTGATGCTTGCCAGCTTGTAAACATCTTGAAAAAAACCGCGAGGATCGTGAATTTCTGTTTCGTCCCATGCTAAAAATTCATAGGCGTCGTCGTCAGACTTAAACAGTAGTGAGAAATCAAAATGCTGCAACGACAGAGCATCCTCTAATATTTCAACTAACTTAAATTTATGCCTATAGCTCAGAGAATTGAATCGACTCAAGATAAAGCCACATATGATTTTCTCCCTATCATCTGAGTCGTTTGGATCGTACACCCATAATGCAGCACCTAATGTTTCCTCACGATCGAAAACGGAGATTCCACCCAACCAATAGGACAGGGTAGGTTCAAATGGAGTATTAAACTTCGGCCACCGCAACATATTTAGCTCCTAGTCTGGAAACGCCGTATACGGCATACCGCTGACCTGATCAAATCTGACCTCTGAATAATTTAGTTCTTCGATGAATTTGGGGTTAGCGTGATCTCTTCTGTTTGGCTTATAACCTCTGCCGCCCTTAGGCATCTCTTTCCTGATAACGGGATCGCCATCCCTCGTATACCCAGTCGGCATAGGGTTTTTCCTAGCCATTCTACTCACCGCATCAGTTAGCGCATTTAGCTGTAGTCGCCACGTTTTGAATTGAGAGCTAGGTCTTATCGGCCCCCTTTCACCTATTATTGTTGGATGACTGCCATCTATCGATCGCTGCTTAAGTGCTTCGTCTGGTATTTCCGGATTGTGCTTGGCGACGGTGTGCATATTGTATTTTTCCTCCATCTCAACCACCCGACGCTTGGCATTCCCCTCCGCCAATTCATCAATCCTCGCCCTGCGCTGTTGCGCCGTCATCTTCGGCAGAGATGGCTCACCCTCATCTACAACCGAATCACCCACCCCACCAGGCACTTTACACCCAGGCTTATTCGGGGGCGGACAGTTGGCATTCAACCCCAACGGATCAACCCACCCCGTCGGATTCGGCGTGTATTGATACTGGTTAAGCCCACCCGCCAGCTTCACCGGGTCCGGTGTCAGATACCGCCCAACTTCAGGATCATAGTAGCGATGCCGGTTGTAATGCAGGCCGCTCTCGGCATCGAAGTATTGGCCCTGAAACCTCAGCGGTTGTTCGAGTTGTTCACCGCCGCCATGGGTCAGTTCAGTCACCTTTCCATACGCGCTGTATTTCGCCGACCAGACGACGTCGCCGCTGTAGTCGGTGAGTTCCTGCGGTG
>NZ_WKEQ01000028.1 GCF_021605415.1 Pseudomonas syringae | reverse complement strand
TTTTCTGCCAGATGTATTCGTTGTCGAACGGGTCTTCGCCGATGGCGATCGGGGCCAGGTAGGTGTCGATGATTTCCTTGGCGACCCGCGGCGCCAGGGCGCAGTTGCCGATGCCGACCAGGCCGGTGTCGGTTTCGACTTCGACCACCAGCCACCCGTGAAAACGGAACGAGCCCATGGCATCGCCGCGCTCGAAAAGGATGTCGCTGGCGTTGGTGCAAAAGTGCGCCTGAGGCGGCACGACTTTGCCTTTCCATTCGAAGACGCGGGTACGGATCGCTTTGATTTTCATGAATACAATTCCTTGCACTGCGGCTTTTTTGTAGTTGTGGGTCGTGTACGCAGAAGGCTTTGGATAAGCCGGTTCAGGTACTCGATAAAGGCGACTGTAGCCAGCGCAATGGGGTGCGGATAATCACTTATGCGTATCCGGCGATAACCTGGGGTGATCGGAAAATCCGGTTTATGCCTAAACCGGGTTATCACGACCGCTCGCAAAAAACCGTGGGAGCGCGCCTAGAGGGATTTGGGTCAAACCGGAAATTGCGATCTGCCCAAATGCTGTGGGAGCCTGGCTAGCCAGCGATGGCGCCGGGGCAGTCGATGAAGAGGTCGACCATGCCGCCGTCATCGCTGGCAAGCCAGCTCCCACAGGGATTTGTGTTGGCTCATGAGATTCGGAGTCACCGGCGTACATTGTAGGAGCGAGCCTGCTCGCGAAGGCGTCAGGTCAGCCAACGTTGATGGTGAATGACCAATGGCCATCGCGAGCAGGCTCGCTGCTACAGGGGTGCTGCGTTTTTATGATCGATTGCGGTTAGTAGCGATTCCCGCCCATCCGGCAGGCAATCTCAAACGCCTGGCGAATCGCCCCGACATTGGCCTTGCCCTGCCCCGCAATATCAAACGCGGTGCCGTGCGCCGGCGTAGTGATCGGGATCGGCAGACCGCCCTGCACCGTCACCCCACGGGAGAATCCCATCAACTTGATCGCGATCTGACCCTGGTCGTGATACATCGTCACCACCGCGTCAAACGCACTGGCATCGCCTTGCACCTTGAGAAAAATCGTGTCCCCCGGATACGGCCCGTCTGCCGCGATGCCCTGAGCCTGCGCCGCACGCACCGCAGGGCCGATGATGTCGAGTTCTTCACGGCCGAACGAGCCGTTGTCGCCGTTGTGCGGGTTCAAGCCACACACGCCGATGCGCGGTTTGGCCAGACCGTTGCGCTTGAGCGCGGTGTCGATCAGCCGAATCGCTTCGACCACCCGTTCCTGGCTGAGCATGCCGGGCACCTCTGCCAATGCCACATGCGACGTCACCCGTGACGTCCAGAGATTGTCGAGCACATTGAATTCGCAGAACGGCCCGTGGAAATCCAGCAATTCGGCGAACCAGTGCAGCTCGTCGTTGTGGGCCATGCCAGCCATGTGCAGCGACGTCTTGTTGAGCGGCCCGAACAGCACCGCATCGGTGGTGCCCGCCTCGGTCAGGCGCAGAGCGACTTCCAGCGTATCGAGGCTGTAGCGACCGCCGATCACACTGGCTTCGCTGCGCGCAAACTCACCGACGGCGTCACCGCGAAAGTTGTAGAACAGCGGCGTGTCATCGCTGAAGCTCAGGTCTGTGAGCGAGTCGACCTGACGATAGGGAAACTCGACGCCGGCAATGCGCATGCCGCGCTGCATCTCCGCTTCGTCGGCGATCAGGATCACCTGCGCCTGACTGCGCACGCTCGGCTCGGCGAGCAGACGGGCGATCAGTTCCGGGCCGATACCCGCCGGGTCACCCAACACCATGGCGATTGTGGTTTTGTTCATGCTTGACTCCTCAAAGGCTCAGTCCCGGATCGCTCGACGGCGCCCGGTTCGCAGCGGTAGACGCGCTGCGCATTGCTGTAAAAAAGACGCTGCTGATCGGCACGCGGCAGATCGGCAACGATGTGTTTGAAACCGCTGTAGATGCTGTCGAACGAGCCACACAGGCTGTCGACCGGGAAGTTGCTGGCGAACATCGCCCGCGCGCTGGAAAACATCGCAATCACCTCGCGCACGATCCAGGCATTGTCGATGGCGTGCCATTTGCGCCCGGCCTGGCCGAGGCCGGAAATCTTCACCTGTACATTCGGATATTCGGCCAGTCGCGCCATTGCCTTGCGCCACCCGGCCAGACCTTCGGCGCTGCGGTCGTTGGGCAGGCCGGCGTGATTGAGAATCAGGGTGATGCCCGGAAAGTCCCGCGCCAGCCGCTCGGCTTCAGGCAAATTCCACCATGGCGTCTGCAAGTCGAAATGCAGCCCCAACCCTTGCAGCGCGGCGTAACTGCGCCGCCAGTGTTCGTCGCTCATCAGACTGCGCAAGCGCCCGACCTGCGTCGGCGATTCCGGGCCGCCGGGTTTGTGCCGAACGCTGCGCACATGTTTAAAGCGCGCCTGTTCGGTGAGCACGTCGATGGCGTCCGGATGATCGAGCCAGGCCTGAGCGACCACTGCGTTCGGCACGCCGTAGCGAGCGGCCAGTTGTTCGATGAAACGGGTTTCGCCAATCGGATCGGCAGGGTTCCATTCAGTCTCGACATACACGGTTTGCACCACACGGTGCGCACCGGCATCGGCAAAGTAATCCTCGGGAAAATAGCGCCGTTTGATCGCGCTGTAATCGCCATATCGAAACGGGATGTTGGCCTCAGGGGCGAGCCACGGATGATCGTTGATCGCCGGATCCCAGAAGTGATGGTGGGCGTCGATGATCGGGCCGTCCCACAGCGTCGTCGCGTGCTCAGTCATGACGCACCTCATCCAGAGCAATGAACAACGTGGCCAGCACGAACACCGCCGAGCACACGGCGAAGAAACCCAGCACCGGCGCAAATCCACCGGCCAGTTGCAGAATCACGCCGACCAGAATTGGCACAGCGATGCCGCCGATGCTGCCGGCCATGTTCATCACGCCGCCGATCAGGCCGACCCGCGACGGTGCGGCCAACAGCGCCGGGAAGCTCCAGTAAAGGCTGCCCCACATCAGGAAAAAAGCGGTCATGGACAACAACGCCACGGCCGCAAAAGGGTCGCTCAGGGTCGGCAGCAACAGGAACGCGCCGAGGGCTGCCAGCCCGGAAAACGCCAGCAGACTCTTGACCGCCACACCCCGACGAATGCCCTTGCGGATCAAAGCGTCGCAGAGGAAACCACCGGTCAACGAACCGAGCGCACCACAGACAAAAATCACGAACGTGGCGGCGCCGATACCCTTGATGTCGAACCCGCGCGCCTGGGACAGATAGGTTGGACCCCAAGTCAACAGGCCGAAATAGACCATCGCCCAACTGGCACGGCCGAGCAGCAAACCGCTGAGTGAACGTGCGGCGATGCCCAGGCCTTTGACTGGCGCCCGTGCGGCTTCAGCGGCAGGCGTCGCGCGGCCGGCGTTGATTCTCTCGAGTTCGGCCGCGTTGACCTGCGGATGGCAGGCCGGGTCATCACGAAGATAACGCCAGGCGACCCACGCCAGCGCCAGCGTCGCCACACCGGCGATCACGAATGCCAGCCGCCAGGAATTCAGCGAGGCGATCAGGTAGGCAATGATCAACCCGCCCAACGCCACACCGAGCGGGCCGCCGCTGTCCATCAGGACGGCGCCGCGACTGCGCTCGCCCGGGGCCAGCCAAAGGGAAATCAATTTGCCGCCGGCAGGAAACAACGGTGCTTCCGCCGCACCGAGGGCGACCCGGGCGAACAACAGCGACAGGCCGCCGGAAGCGAACGCCGCCAGCACTTGAAACGCGCCCCATAACCCGGTTGACCAGGTGATGACGCGGCGCGGGCCGAAGCGGTCGATCAGCCACCCGCCAGGAATCTGCAACAACGCATAGGCCCAGAAAAAGCTGCTGAGGATCAGCCCTTGCAGGCTTGGCGACAGGGAGAATTCGTTAGCGATGGTCGGCATGGCTATCGACAGCGAAACGCGATCAATCAGGTTGACCATCGTCAGGGCAAAGACAATCGCGAAGATTCGCCAGCGCACGCTGCTGCGTTTTTCGGCGGCGGCCAACGGCGCGGCCGCCGCCATCGGTTGGGCACCTGCGGCGGGCAGGTGCAGGGAAGCACTGGAACGGGCCATGGTGCGTACCTCACTTTTATTATTGTTGTCGCGGCATCGCTGTTTCGCGGTGTCCGGTGGGCACTATCGAAGGCCCGGCGATAACCGTCTAATCAAAACTTGGAATCAGGCGATAGCCCTGAGTTATGCCATGGCCGTCTTTCAGCTCGCTTTCAGATTCATGCCGCCCATCCGACTTTGCCCGTAAACGGCTCTGGATCAAAGCTTTCCGTCGATTCGGGTGATCGAATACCCGAGCTGCGATAACCCCAGGCTATCGGTGTATGTTTTGTTTTGACTAGACGCCAGCGCCAGTCCTTCACACACTCGGGCCAGGCTTGCGGCTTTCGAGCGCAGACAAGTCACTCATAACAACTACAAAAACGAGGCCCTTCCATGCGAACTGCATTCGTCCGTCACACCTCCCGTCTATTGTTCGGCTGCTCGCTGATTTCCGCCGGCACGCTCCCTACCCTCGCCCACGCTGCGTGGCAACCGGACAAAAACGTCGAAATCGTCGTTGCCGGCGGCCCCGGTGGCGGCACTGACCAGCTCGGACGTCTGATCCAGTCGATCATCACCACCCACAAGCTGCTTGACGTCAACACCATCGTCCTCAACAAGGGCGGCGGCAATGGTGCCGAAGCCTTCCTCGACATGAAAATGAACAAGGGTGATCCCGACAAACTGGTGATCGGCACCAACAATATCTATCTGCTGCCGCTGGTGGCGAAACTCGGTTACCAGTGGCAGGAACTGACGCCCGTGGCCGCGCTGGCCGAGGACGATTTCATTCTATGGAGCTACAAGGACGCGCCGTGGAAGGACGCCAAGGGCTTCTATGATGCGGTCAAAGCCGACCCGTCGAAACTGCGCATGGGCGGCAGCCAGTCCAAGGACGTCGACCAGACCCTGACCCTGCTGCTCAATCAGACCAACCAGAGCAAACTGGTGTACATCCCGTTCAAGAGTGGCAGCGAAGCCGCCACGCAACTGGCCGGCAAACACATCGCCGCCAACGTCAACAACCCCAGCGAAAGCATCAGCCAATGGCGCGGCGACCAGGTCGAACCGCTGTGCGTGTTCAGTAAGGAACGCATGGCCTACACCGACAAAGTCGCCGGTGACAAAGCCTGGGCCGACGTGCCGACCTGTCACGAACAGGGTCTGGGCATCGATCAATACCGCTTCCCGCGCACCGTGTTCATGCCTGGCGAAGTCAGCGCCGAGCAGCGCGCGTTCTACGTCGAGCTGATGCGCAAAGTCACCCAGACGCCGGAATTCAAGGCCTACGTGAAACAGAACGCGCTGGTGCCGACCTTCCTCGAAGGTGAACCGCTGACCGCTTACATTGAGAAGGATACCGCCCGGGTCACGCCGGTCTTCAAGGAAGCGGGCTGGCTGAAAAACTGAGGTTTCCACGGCCATGTGCCTGCGCATGGCCGTCACCTGCTGGAGGTGTTTCATGTCCCATTCTTCGGATTCATCGGCGCTGGTTGGCACCCGCTGGGTCGAACTCGGCCTGACGTTGTTCACTACGCTGCTCGGCGCGGTGGTGATGTACGGCAGCGTCGAACAAGGCATCGGCTGGGGTGATGCCGGCCCCGAGCCGGGTTATTTCCCTTTTTACATCGGCCTGATGCTCAGCGCCGCAAGCGTGGCCAACGGCGTGTTGACGCTGGTGCGCTGGCAAGCCCTGAGCGTTGCATTCGTCAGCCGCAGCGCATTCAAACAAGTGTTGTCGGTGTTTATTCCGATCGCGCTGTTCGTCGCGGCCATGCCGTTCACCGGCATCTACCTCGCCTCCGCCGTGTTCATCGCCTGGTTCATGTGGCGTGACCGGGTTCGCGCAAACCCTTATGGAAAATGGATGATCGCCAGCATCTCGCTGGGCGCGGTGTTGGCCAGTTACCTGATTTTCGCGCTGTGGTTCAAGGTGCCGCTGGATGCCGGCCCGATGGGCGACTGGATTGCCCTGGCCGGGAGAAACTTCAAATGAGCGAATTCGATTCTTTGCTGCAAGGCATGAACTTGATCATGACCCCGGGCCACATCGGTTTGATGGTGATCGGCGTGCTGCTGGGCATTCTGGTCGGCGTGTTGCCCGGCCTTGGTGCCCCCAACGGCGTAGCGTTGCTGCTGCCACTGACGTTCACCATGTCGCCGGTGTCGGCGATCATCCTGTTGTCGTGCATGTATTGGGGGGCGTTGTTCGGCGGATCGATCACCTCGATTCTGTTCAACATCCCCGGCGAACCATCGTCGGTGGCGACCACCTTCGACGGTTACCCGCTGGCAAAACAAGGTCGCGCTGCCGAAGCATTAACGGCCGCGTTCAGTTCCGCGCTGATCGGTGCGCTGTGCGGTGTGTTGCTGCTGACGTTCCTGTCGACGCGGATTGCCGAATTCGCCATGTCCTTCAGCTCACCGGAGTTCTTCGCGGTGTACCTGTTGGCCTTTTGCACCTTCATCGGCATGAGCAAAAACCCGCCGCTGAAAACCGTGGTGGCGATGATGATCGGTTTCGCCATGGCCGCCGTCGGCATGGACACCGTGTCCGGCAACCTGCGCCTGACCTTCGATCAACCGATCCTGATGACCGGGATCAGTTTCGAAGTGGCGGTGATCGGTCTCTTCGGTATCGGCGAAATCCTTTGCACCGTCGAGGAAGGTCTGGTGTTTCGTGGTGAGCATGCGCGCATCACGCCAATGGTGATCTTGCGCACTTGGGCGAAACTGCCGCGCTACTGGTGGACGATCGTGCGCAGCACATTGGTCGGTTGCTGGATGGGCATTACCCCCGGTGGCCCGACCGCCGCGTCATTCATGAGCTACAGCCTGGCGCGGCGCTTTTCGAAGAACCGCGACAACTTCGGCAAAGGTGAACTCGAAGGCGTGATCGCCCCGGAGACCGCCGATCATTCCGCCGGCACCAGCGCCCTGCTGCCGATGCTGACGCTGGGCATTCCCGGCTCGGCGACGGCGGCAGTGATGCTCGGTGGCTTGATGATCTGGGGCTTGCACCCCGGCCCGACCTTGTTCGTCGAGCAGCATGATTTCGTCTGGGGTTTGATTGCCAGCATGTACCTGGGCAACGTCGTGAGCCTGATCGTGGTGCTGGCCACCGTGCCGCTGTTCGCCTCGATCCTGCGTATTCCGTTCTCGATCATTGCGCCGATCATCATCATGGTTTGCGCCATCGGCGCGTACTCGGTTCACAACTCGTTTTTCGACGTGGTGCTGATGCTGGGCTTCGGTGCGCTGGGTTATCTGTTCAAGAAGCTCGGTTACCCGATTGCCCCGCTGGTGCTTGCCGCCGTACTCGGTGACAAGGCTGAAGATGCGTTTCGCCAGTCGATGCTTTTCTCGGATGGCCAACTGGGGATTTTCTGGTCCAATCCGTTGGTTGGCGGCCTGACCACGGCGGCGTTGTTGATGCTGTTCTGGCCGCTGATTTCCAAGGCGCTGCAAGCCGTGATCGGTCTGCGCAAGGCGCCGGTCGTCAAACCCAAGTCGGTGCAGTGACACAGGACTGGCAACGCCTGGCATTTGTTGTCAGGCTTGCCACCTGTCTTTTTCGCGAGCACGGCCCATGACCCGAATTCCTGATGCCAACGTGATCCACAGCCGCCTGCGTCTGCGCCAACTGCGGCTGATGCTGGCATTGCAGGAATTCGGCTCGCTGCGCCGCGCCGCCGACCACATCGGCATGACCCAGCCAGCGGCGACAAAAATGCTGCATGAGGCCGAGGACTTGCTCGGCGTCGAACTGTTTGAACGTCTGCCCCGCGGCATGCGCTCAACGCCCTTCGGCGAGACGGTGATTTATTACGCACGGATGGTCTTCGCCGAACTCAGCGGCATGCGCGAAGAACTGGTGGCGCTGGAATCGGGCAATCTGGGGCGCGTGGCCGTCGGCGCCATTCCGGCATTGGCGTCGGGTTTGCTGACGCGCACCATCGCCACGTTGAAACAGAGCCACCCGCGTTTGTCGATGAGCATTCAAGTCGATACCAGCGACGTGCTGGTGCAGGCATTGTTGCAGGATCAACTGGACATCGTGCTGGGCCGAATTCCCGCCGGGGCAAGGGCCGAAGAGTTGCTGTTCGACAGCCTTGGCGAAGAAGCCTTGTGTGTGATTGCCGGTGCGCAAAATCCGTTGGCCCAGGAGAAAAACCTCAGCTGGGCAGAGCTGCAAAACATGACCTGGGTGCTGCAGCAGCAGCCCAGCCCGATGCGCGCAATCATCAATCAGGTGTTCCACAATGCCCGGGTGGACATTCCGAGCAGCATCGTCGAAACCACGTCGATCATGACCTTGCTGTCGTTGATCCAGCAGACCGACATGCTCGGGGTGACGCCGGTGTCTGTCGTCGAAGACTATCCGGGGCGCGACTTGCTGGCGGTGTTGCCGATCAAGTTCGAAGCACGCCTGCCGCCCTTCGGCCTGATCACCCGCCGCCACCGTATTCAATCCTCGGCAATGCAGGCCTTCATGAACTCGGTGCGTGCGGAGCATGCGTTGGGCAAATGAAAACGCCCGAAGCCAGGCTTCGGGCATTTTTTGGCGTTTCGTGATTTCAAGCGGTTTTACGGAACACAAACGCCAGACCGATGATGATCAGCAGCATCCCCAACACGCTCAGCGTGGCCAGTCGATTGCCGAAAATCAGGTAATCCATCACCGCCGTCACCGCTGGCACCAGGTAAAACAGGCTGGTGACGTTCACCAGATTGCCCCGGGCGATCAGGCGATACAGCAACAATGTCGCCAGCACCGAGACCACCAGTCCCATCCACAGCACCGGCACGATAAAGCCTGCGTTGTGTTCGAAATGGAACGGCTGGAACGGCACGAAGACGCCGCACAACAGCAACCCGGCCAAGTACTGCACCGGCAACGTGCCGAGGGGATTGTCGGTGATGCGCTTCTGCATGATCGAACCGAAGGTCATGCTCGCCAGCGCCAGCAGGCCAAACACCATCCCCGCCAACGACATCCCGGCCAGTCCGATGCCCTGGTAAACCACCATCACCAGCCCGGCCAGCCCCAACGCCAGACCGAACATGCGGCTGACAGAGCGCTGCCGCTCCATGATCACAACCGTGAGGATCGGCTGCACGCCCATGATGGTCGCCATCACGCCGGGGGTGACTTTCAGATCCAGCGCCAGCAGATAGAAAATCTGATAAGCCCCGAGCAGCACCAGCCCCGTAGCGATGGCAAACAGCATCGGCTTGCCGCCCTTGGGAAATTTCAACTGGAGCAGCGGCACCAGCAGCACCAGCCCACACAAGGCGATGGCGAATCTGAACAGCAGAAAGGCAAAAGGTGAGGCGTGGGCCAAACCCCATTTGGAGAAGATCGCCCCGCTGCTCCACAGCAGAACGAACAGGCTCGTGGAGGTCGCCGCGAGCGCGGATTTTTTCGAAAGGACAAACATGAAGACCACCTGTAGTCAGGCCATTAGCCAACTCAGCCGAAGCTGAAATTCAGTAGGTTTTTTTCAGGCGGGCACGCGGGTCAGCGCAATAGGCTGATCAACCCGAAATGCCAACGCCTGGCGGTGATACGACGGCGCACACCGGCGGGCTACTGACGGGTGGGGGGTAATGACTGATCTGCACAGGCTGCTGATTCCCGCACGGCACGACGCCAGCGTTGAGCGCTGAATCGACTACCGCGTTGATGTGGAATGCAGGCATTGGGCTGATCTTGTATCGAGGGATAAAGGTGAGTTCGAAGACTCACGAGCGCCGACTATAACCAGCCCGCGACACGGATTGCAACGACTTGGACAAAGGGCCAGTAGCGACAGGTTAGGAGAAGGTGAATAGGCTGATCCGCAATGCGATGCCCGACGAGGTAGAAATGGAATGCGCGAGATCACATGCCAAGGGAATGGAGTTATTTGCGGTATCAGTTGTATCGGTCACAGGCGAGGAAACTGGCTGGGGCCAGCGTCGCCCAGTTACAACAGGAGTTGGAAGCGGCGGGGCCGACAGCGCTTGATTTGTCCAGGACGCGTTTTGAACCGATTGATGTGCAGGCACTGGGTGCTTTTGAACGGTGGGATGACTCGATTTTTTCTGGGGCGACATTGTTGGATGGAAAGCTAGAGAACCGATGTCGCTGGACATTGCGATTTGGTTTGAGGAAGAGCTTTGCGGGCTTTGTTTCGTAAATCCCAATAACAGCCGTCGGCGGATTCGCATTGTGCGCATGGAAGCATGCCCCGGTGGGAGGCATCCGCTCAAAAACCGTATAGCACCTCTGTCCATACTCATTACTGAGCAATATGCACAGATTATCGAAAGCCGCTTTATCGAAGCGCAGGAGCCGCTGGAGGGAGCCGTTCCGATTTATCAGCGACTGGGCTTTGCTTTCGATAATGATGGCCGGCTTGTCAAAACAGTGGAGAGCCTAGTATTGTGAAAATTGTTCATTTAATGACCAGTGGAGGAGGAAACATGCGTAAGGCAATGAAAAAATCCCTCGCCAGGAAAAAACCAACAGGGCCTGGAGTCGAGACCGTTCAGCTAAAGTTGACGGACAGCCAACGAAAACTTCTCCAAATAATCGCGACCGGCACAGGCATCGACGAACCTGACCTTCTCGCGGGCCGCCCCGGAACATGAAAGCCAAAAAAAACCGCTCACAAGGAGCGGTTTTCATTTCAGCTTCAAGCTTCAAGCTTCAAGCTTCAACCAAACAACCAATACCCCAATAACGTCAAAACCACCACCGCCAGCACCGGCCGCAATACGCGGTAGGCCTTGGGGTGACGGCGTTTCCACTGTTTGACCACGCCGCTGAACTTGTCGCTGGAGTTCTTGCTCCAGGCGTAGGCGCGGTTGATCCCGCCGACGCGTTCGTCGTCAAGGTTCTGCGGCGCGGTCGCCCGGCCCAGCCAGGCGCTGATGAAGCGGTTGATGCGGGTCATCACGCGGTTGCTCAGCGGACGCTCGATGTCGCAGAAGAGGATGACACGGGTCTGGTCGGTTTCGTTCTTGACCCAGTGAACGTAAGTCTCGTCGAACATCACGTCCTCACCATCACGCCAGGCATAGACCTGACCGTCAACGAAAATCCGGCAATCGTCGGAGTTAGGCGTCGCCAATCCCAGGTGATAGCGCAGGGAACCGGCGAACGGGTCGCGGTGCGGGTTCAGGTGGCTGCCGCCCGGCAACAACGCGAACATCGCACCTTTTACGTTGGGGATGGCACTGACCAACGCCACAGTTTTCGGGCAAAGTGCCTCGGCCGAAGGCAGCGGTTTGTCGTACCACTTGAGGTAAAAACGCTTCCAGCCCTTCTTGAAAAAAGATCCGAAACCGGCGTCGTTGTTCTTCTCGGCCGCGCGAATGTAACCCTCATCGAACAAATGCATGGCTTCGTCGCGGATGACTTCCCAGTTATCGCGCAGCACGTCCAGTTCCGGGAATTTGCTGCGATCCAGATACGGTTTGGACGGCACGCCGGAAAACATGTACATCAATGCGTTGTAAGGCGCGAACAATGCCGAGTGGTTAACGAACTGACGCAGTACCGGCAAACGCGCCTTGCCGCGCAGATGCACATAGAGGGTGCTGCCTAGAAACAGCAACAACACCAACGCCTTGGCGGCAAACGGAACGGTCATCAACAACTCCTTGAAAATGGACGACGCTGCACACTGCCATTTGCCCGGCATGGCAGCCGGCCATGATAAACACTCCCGGCGCTTAGAAAAACCCGCAGGAATCAGGATTCATTGTTGAGCCCTGTGTAATAAAGCTTTTATTAACACAGGGCTCCTGAACCCGGGCTGACCTGCGTAAAGATCAAAGGAGTAAAAGATCGAAGCCTGCGGCAGCGCCTACACGGGTGCGACCTTTACTGTTGGTTTTCCTGCTCGGTAAACAGATCGCTGAACAACATGCTCGACAGGTAACGCTCGCCGGAGTCCGGCAAGATCACGACGATGGTCTTGCCCTGCATTTCCGGGGTTTCGGCCAAACGAATGGCCACTGCCATGGCGGCGCCACAAGAGATTCCGCAGAGGATGCCTTCTTCCTGCATCAACCTGAGGGCCATGGCTTTGGATTCCTCGTCAGTCACCAACTCGACACGGTCAACCATCGACAGATCGAGATTTTTCGGCACGAAACCGGCGCCGATGCCTTGAATCTTGTGCGGGCTCGGCTTGATTTCCTCGCCGGCCAACGCCTGAGTGATCACCGGCGAGGCTACGGGCTCGACGGCCACCGAAAGGATCGGTTTGCCCTGGGTATTCTTGATATACCGCGAAACACCAGTGATGGTTCCACCCGTACCGACGCCAGCCACCAAAACATCGACCGCGCCGTCGGTGTCGTTCCAGATTTCCGGGCCGGTGGTTTTCTCATGGATGGCCGGGTTGGCCGGGTTATCGAATTGCGCCGGCATGAAGTATTTGTCGGCATCGCTGGCAACAAT
The DNA here is from genome assembly GCF_021605415.1 of Pseudomonas syringae. GTDB lineage: Bacteria > Pseudomonadota > Gammaproteobacteria > Pseudomonadales > Pseudomonadaceae > Aquipseudomonas > Aquipseudomonas syringae_S. Next base: position 63,273 of record NZ_WKEQ01000028.1, on the reverse strand, counting down.
CTCGGTCGCTTTTTCGATGGCGCCTTTCATGCCTTTGGCCGGTTCGGTCAACACCAGCTCCGCGCCCAGCGCCTTCAATACCTTGCGCCGCTCGATACTCATTGAAGCGGGCATGGTCAGCATCAATTTATACCCACGAGCCGCAGCAACAAACGCCAGGCCAATGCCGGTATTGCCCGAGGTTGGTTCGACGATGGTCATGCCGGGTTTCAGCTTGCCGCTGCTTTCAGCGTCCCAGATCATGTTGGCGCCGATCCTGCACTTGACCGAATAACCCGGGTTACGTCCCTCGATCTTGGCCAGGATGGTCACGCCACGGGGCGCGATGCGGTTGATCTGGACCAACGGTGTGTTGCCGATGGAGTGGGCGTTGTCAGCAAAAATACGGCTCATGGCTGGGTCCTTATGCAGCAGTGAATTCAGGGGCCCAAGGTATGCCTGTTGCCCGTGTCCGTCCAGTCGAGGCGAACGTCTGCGATTGATGGCAGTCAATCGATTTACATTGCCGGGAAACTGACTCCATGAAACGTCGCTACAGCTGGCCACTATGGACACTCGCCGGGGTAATTGTGCTGCTGGTCGCGCTGCACATCGCCCTGCCTTATCTGGTGCGTGATTATCTCAACGATAAACTGGCCGACATGGGCGATTATCGCGGCCAGATCACTGATGTCGATCTGGCGCTGTGGCGCGGCGCCTACAAGATCAACGGCCTGAAAATCGTCAAGGTCGACGGTAAGGTGCCGGTCCCGTTCGTCGACGCACCGTTGATTGATCTCGCCGTCAGTTGGCATTCGCTGTGGTACGACCATGCAGTGGTGGCCAAGGTCGACTTCCTCAATCCCGAGGTGAATTTCGTCGACGGTGGCGCCAATAAACAGAATTCCCAGACGGGTGAAGGCACCGACTGGCGCGCGCAACTCGGCAAGCTGTTGCCGATCACCCTCGACGAAGTCCACATCAGCAACGGGCGCATCAGCTTTCGTAACTTCAATTCCAAGCCGCCAGTGAACATGAATGCCACAGACGTGGACGCCAGCATTTACAACCTGACCAATGTGGTCGATACCGAAGGCAAACGCGACGCCCGTTTCGATGGCAAAGCGCTGATGCTCGGGCACGCACCGCTGGAAGTCACGGCCACGTTCGATCCGCTGAGCAATTTCGAAGACTTTGAATTCCGCCTGCGCGCCCGCAACATTGAGCTCAAACGCATGAACGACTTCGCCTCGGCCTATGGCAAATTCGATTTCAACGCCGGCCATGGCGACGTTGTGATCGAAGCGGAAGCCAACAAGGGCCAGCTCAAGGGTTACATCAAACCCCTACTGCGCGATGTCGACGTGTTCAACTGGCAGCAAGACGTCGAAAACAAAGACAAGGGCCTGTTCCGCTCGATCTGGGAAGCAGTGGTCGGCGGCACCGAAACCGTCCTGAAAAACCAGCGCAAAAACCAGTTCGCCACCCGCGTAGAACTCAGCGGCAATGTGCATCAGCAAGACATCAGCGCGTTCGGAGCGTTTTTGCAGATTTTGCGCAACGGATTCGTCCAGGCTTTCAATGCACGTTATGAGCGGTCGAAACCGGATACCGATTAGCTTTTACGATTGACGGTGTACCGCCCGGACGCTTCGGCCGCTTGAAGGCGCGATCCTTTGTGCAGTGAATCCCGCCCCAGGCAGGCCAATGCGAGCGAACGCGGAACCGCTTCTCGCCCTTTGCTGTAACGGCTGATGCAGCGAGCGCTGATGCCCAACGCGGCAGCCGCCTGATCCAGCGTTAACCCTGTACTAGCTCGCCAATCTATGAAAATCCGAGGGTTGTCGTCCCGCACGTTTTGCGCCAACGCATCCAGGTACAGCGTATCTGCCCCAATCTGAATATCCGGCTCTGGCCATTCCACACTCCAACCCTCGTCTGCCAGCACAGCCGTTTCAAAGCCCCTTACATTCAATAAAGGCTGCAGACCGGGATATGTTTCGAAGTCTCGACTCACGTCGAGTTCCAGTTGCTGACCATCTATGAAGGCCAGCGCTAAACGGCACGGCGGCCAACCGAGGCCTTTTCATGGGCAACATCGTTTCCAATCCTCCATCAACTGCATTTGATCAGCAGCCACCCAAGCCAACGCCTCTTTAACTATAAGCGGCGGAGCCTTGCCCGCTATCACGCTATGGTTTCAAGGCTGAGCATGACATCCACCCCGCCACCGAAAGCGATATTTGGTAGACATGCCCAGCATGCCTATCGCCAAAAAGGCGATACCAAAATACCGGCCATCGGCCGAGACTGAGTCAACATGTGACGCCCCATTCAGAGACTGAATAACCCGTCTGCGTTCACAGTCGACCGGGCAGCGCGTTATAGTCGGGCATCCGATTATTTCGCCCCGCCCTGCCGCTCAGGTCGGCGTTACCGTTCGAGGATTTGCAGATGAAGTTCGAAGGCACCCAGGCCTATGTCGCCACCGATGACCTGAAACTGGCGGTCAACGCCGCCATCACCCTGGAGCGGCCACTGCTGGTCAAGGGCGAACCGGGCACCGGCAAAACCATGCTCGCCGAGCAATTGGCCGAATCCTTTGGCGCCAAGCTGATTACCTGGCACATCAAGTCCACCACCAAGGCCCATCAGGGTCTGTACGAGTACGACGCGGTCAGTCGCCTGCGCGATTCGCAATTGGGCACGGAAAAGGTTCACGACGTTCGCAACTACTTGAAAAAGGGCAAGCTGTGGGAAGCCTTCGAGTCCGAAGAGCGGGTGATCCTGCTGATCGACGAGATCGACAAGGCTGATATCGAGTTCCCTAACGACCTGTTGCAAGAACTCGACAAGATGGAGTTCTATGTTTACGAGATCGACGAGACGATCAAGGCCAAGAAGCGCCCGATCATCATCATTACCTCCAACAACGAAAAAGAACTGCCGGACGCGTTCCTGCGCCGCTGCTTCTTCCACTACATCGCCTTTCCCGACCGCACCACCCTGCAAAAAATCGTCGATGTGCATTACCCGGACATCAAGAAGGATCTGGTCAGCGAAGCGCTGGACGTGTTCTTCGATGTGCGCAAGGTGCCGGGCCTGAAGAAGAAGCCGTCGACCTCGGAACTGGTCGACTGGCTGAAGCTGCTGATGGCCGACAACATCGGCGAAGCGGTGCTGCGCGAACGCGATCCGACCAAAGCCATTCCGCCACTGGCCGGCGCATTGGTAAAAAACGAACAGGACGTGCAATTGCTTGAGCGTCTGGCGTTCATGAGCCGTCGCGGCTCTCGATAAGGGCCCACGTCATGTTGCTCAACCTGTTCAATGAAATGCGCGCAGCCAAGGTGCCGGTCTCGGTGCGCGAGCTGCTCGACCTGATCAACGCGCTGAAGCAGCGGGTGATCTTCGCCGACATGGACGAGTTCTATTACTTGTCCCGGGCAATTCTGGTGAAGGACGAGCGGCATTTCGATAAATTCGACCGCGCCTTCGGCGCCTATTTCAACGGTCTGGAAAAACTCGACGATCATTTGCAGGCACTGATTCCCGAGGACTGGTTGCGTAAGGAATTCGAGCGTTCGCTGACAGACGAAGAACGCGCGCAGATCCAGTCCCTCGGCGGTCTGGACAAGTTGATCGATGAGTTCAAGAAACGCCTGGAAGAACAGAAGGAGCGCCACGCCGGCGGCAACAAATGGATCGGCACCGGCGGCACCAGTCCGTTCGGCTCCGGCGGTTTCAACCCGGAAGGCATCCGCGTCGGCGATGCTGGCAAGCGTCAGGGCAAAGCGGTGAAAGTCTGGGATCAGCGCGAGTACAAGAACCTCGATGATTCGGTGGAACTGGGCACGCGCAACATCAAGATCGCCCTGCGTCGCTTGCGTAAATTCGCCCGTCAAGGCGCGGCGGAAGAACTGGACATCGACGGCACCATCGACCACACCGCCAAGGACGCCGGATTGCTGAACATCCAGATGCGTCCCGAGCGGCGCAACACGGTCAAGTTGTTGCTGCTGTTCGACATCGGCGGTTCGATGGACGCCCATGTGAAGATCTGCGAAGAACTGTTCTCGGCCTGCAAGACCGAGTTCAAGCATCTGGAGTACTTCTACTTCCACAACTTCCTCTATGAGTCGGTGTGGAAAAACAACATGCGGCGCACCTCCGAGCGTTTCTCGACGCAGGATCTGCTGCACAAATACGGCGCCGACTACAAAGTGATCTTCATCGGCGACGCGGCCATGGCGCCGTATGAAATCACCCAGGCCGGCGGCAGTGTCGAGCACTGGAACGAAGAGCCGGGTTACGTGTGGATGCAGCGCTTCATGGAGAAGTACAAGAAACTCATCTGGATCAATCCCTACCCGAAAGACACTTGGGGCTACACCTCCTCGACCAACATCGTGCGGGATTTGATCGACGATCAGATGTACCCGCTGACGTTGCGCGGGCTGGAAGAAGGAATGCGCTTTTTGTCCAAGTAATTGCCTGTCTAGACTGACGCCATCGCGGGCAAGCCCGCTCCCACAGGTTTCGGTGGTGCGCATAAACTTTGTGTACGACTCGGACACTGTGGGAGCGGGCTTGCCCGCGATGCTTTTAGCTGTTTTTAAAGCACTGCAAATACTCGACATGTTCCCGATGCGCAACATCCTGCACCACCGGCCGCAATCGCACCTTCGTCCCCGGCAAACACTGCGCCAGCCTCGCCAATGCTAACGGCGTCAACGCGCCCAATCGCGGATACCCACCGATGGTCTGACGATCGTTGAGCAATACGATCGGCTGTCCATCCGGTGGCACCTGCACTGCGCCCAGCGGAATACCTTCGGAAATCATCGGCGGCCCTTGATAAAGCAGCGCCGTGCCAAGCAGACGAATGCCCATGCGGTCAGCACGACTGTCCAGTTCCCAGCCCCTGTTGAACACGTCAAACAGACTTTGCCCGCTGAACTGGCCGATCTGCGCGCCGAGTACCAGATCCAGTGACGTGTTCAGCCGCAGATCCGGCCGCTGCGCTACAGACAGTTCACGCACCGGCAGCGCTTCGCCGTGATAATTCAGCGTCGCACCTTTCGCCAGCGGCAACCCCGCCCCGTCGAGGCCGCCGAGTCCTTCGCGGACAACCGTGGCGCTGCTGCCCAGAACGTTCGGCGCGTCGAAACCTCCGGGCGCCGCCAGATACGCGCGGGCCCCGAGTAATGGCTGGGTGAACGTCAGCGTCTGGCCTTTATGCAGGGCGAAACTGCGCCACGGCGCCAGCGCGGCACCGTCGATGTGTGCCCCCAAATCGGCGCCGGCCAGCGCCAGCACGCAATCGTCTTGTGCGACAACGGCAAATCCGCCGAGAGTGATTTCGATCACCGGCACATCCAGCCTGTTATTCAGCAGCCAATTCGCCCAGGCCATCGAGCGCCAGTCCGCCGCACCGCCCTGGGTCACGCCCAAATGCCGCACACCGAACCGCCCGGCATCCTGCAACAGACACAGCGGCGTGCTCGCCTCAATCGTCAGCCGGCTCATGCCTGAGCCTCCAGTGGCGTGTCGTCGCCGCCGAGGTTGACGAATTCGGCGTGGCTGATTGCTTCAAAACGCACCGTGTCGCCGGGCTGCATCAGGCTGTAGCCATCGCGCTCACGGTCGAACAGTTTTGCCGGCGTGCGGCCGATCAGGTTCCAGCCGCCGGGAGAAACCACCGGATACGCAGCGGTCTGCCGTTCAGCGATACCGACGCTGCCGGCGGCGACTTTCTTGCGGGGCGTGCTCAGGCGCGGCGCGGCGAGCAGTTCTTCGACCAAACCCATGAAGGCGAAGCCTGGCGCAAAGCCCAGGGCAAACACCTGATATTCCCGGTCACTGTGGCACCGAATGACCTCCTCCACCGCCAACCCGCTGCGCTGCGCCAGCAGGTTCAACTCCGGCCCGACACTCAGGTCGTACCAGACCGGCAAGACGTGACAGCGGCCGACGCTTCGGGCATTCGGCGCCAGGTCGATCAGCGCTTGGGCGATCAATTCCCGCGCCTGTTTCGGGCTCAACGCCATCAAATCGTAATGCACCATCAGCGTTGTGTACGACGGCACCAGATCGATCAATTGCGCGCCGAACACGGCACGCAAGCGTTCGCTGGCCGCCAGCATCCACGGCATGTTGGCTTCGGCGATCTCGTCGAACAGGCGCAGCATCAGGCAATCCAGCGCCACCACTTCCACCCGTGGATTCATGAGGCGCCCTGCTCGCTCAATGCCTCACGAATGCGCTGCACGCCGGCCACCGAACTTTGGTTGTCACCGTGAACGCAAAGGGTGTTGGCATGCAGGCGCAAAGCGCTGCCATCGCTGGCTATGAGGTCGCCGCCACGGGCGATGGTCAAGGCCTGCTCGACAATGAGTTGCGGATCGTGATACACCGCGCCCGGCAACTGCCGCGACACCAGTTTCCCGGCGCTGTCATAGGCGCGGTCGGCGAAGGCTTCGAACCACAATGTCACGCCGTACTCATCGCCCAATTGTTGCGCTGGCGCATTGTCGCGAGTCGCCATCAGCATCAGCGGCAAGCGGCGATCGTAAGCGGCCACCGCCTCAATGACCGCACGAAGTTGCGCCGGGTTGGCCATCATGTCGTTGTACATCGCGCCGTGGGGTTTGACGTAACTCACCCGCCCGCCCTGGGCGCGGCAGATGCCGTCGAGGGCGCCGATCTGGTAATGCAGGATGTCTTGCAGTTCCCGGGCGGAATACGCCATGGAGCGTCGACCGAACCCGACCAGATCCTGATAGGCCGGATGTGCGCCGATCTGCACGCCGTGGTTGAGCGCCAGACTGACCGTCTTGCGCATGATCCCCGGATCGCCGGCGTGGAAGCCGCAAGCGATGTTGGCGCAATCGATGAAGGGCATGACCTCGGCGTCCAGACCCATGGTCCAACTGCCGAAGCTCTCGCCGATGTCACAGTTCAATAGCAGGCGGTTCACGGTGGACACTCCTGTAGGCATTTATCTTTTTAGCCGTCGGGCACTTGCCCCGCAGGTTATCAGTTACTGGGCGTCGAGTTGCTTGCCACGGGTTTCCGGCAGGCTCAATGCCGCGATGATCACGACGCCGTAGGACACCGCTGCGAACGCGCCGATGCCGACACTCAGCGGTACTTTCTGGCTGAGCAGGCCGATCAGCAGCGGGAACAGCGCCGCCAGCGCCCGGCCAATGTTGTAGCAAAAACCCTGGCCAGAGCCGCGAATCCGCGTTGGAAACAGCTCCGTCAGAAACGCACCCATGCCGCTAAAAATCCCCGAGGCGAAGAAGCCCAGCGGGAAGCCCAGCCAAAGCATCACGCCGTTACTGACCGGCAATTGGGTATAGAGCAGGACGATGGTGAACGAGCCGACCGCGAACAGAATGAAGTTCTTTTTGCGACCCAGCAGATCGGTCAGATAAGCGCTGATGACATAGCCGACATAGGAGCCGACGATCACCATTGCCAGATAGCCGCCGGTGCCGAGTACGCTCAAGCCGCGCTCGTTTTTCAGAAAGGTCGGCAGCCAGGAAGTGATCGCGTAATAACCGCCCAGCGCACCGGTGGTCAGCAGCGAAGCGCGGATCGTGGTGAACAGCATGCCGGGGGCGAAAATCTCGTAGAACCTCGCTGGATTTTCCGGACTTTGTTGCGCCTTGGCCTCGCGGTAGATTTCCGGATCCTTCACCAGACGGCGGACAAAAATCACGAAAATCGCCGGTACGATGCCGAGGATGAACAGCGCGCGCCACGCGTCTTCCGGCGGCAATACCGAGAACAGTAGCGCATAGAGAATCGCGGTCAGCCCCCAGCCCAGCGCCCAGCCGGATTGCACCATGCCCACGGCTTTGCCGCGATCCTTGGCGCGGATCACTTCACCGATCAGCACCGCGCCGGCCGTCCATTCGCCGCCAAAACCGAAACCCATCAAGGTGCGAGCGATCAACAGTTGCTCGTAGTTCTGGGCAAAGCCGCAGAGGAAAGTGAAGAACGCAAACCACAGCACCGTCAGTTGCAGCGTGCGCACGCGGCCGATGCGGTCAGACAAGATCCCCGCCACCCAACCGCCGATGGCCGAGGCGATCAACGTGCTGGTGTGAATCAAACCGGCCTGGCCGGTGGTGATACCCCACATGGCGATCAGCGTCGGCACGACAAAGCTGAGCATCTGGGTGTCCATGCCATCCAGACCGTAGCCGATCTTGCAACTCCAGAACGTGCGCCGCTCCTGTTGATTGATGTTGCGATACCAATCGAACGGGCCTGGACGGGCCGCATTTTTGGGGAGGTCGAGGGTGTCGGGCGCACTCATGGCAAATCTCCGCAGGCTTATTATTGGTCTTGTTCGTGGCCCCGACGACGCCTATCGTGGGAACCGGATGCGCCGATTTTTCATTCGCAAGCCCTGCGGCGTCCAACGAATAAAACCCCGTCTTAGGCATAAGATTTCTTTATCACCCGAACAAATTTGTCGAGCCGAGCCCATGAACCTGAAGTTTCTCGAGACCTTTGTCTGGGTCGCCCGCCTCAAGAGTTTTCGCCTGACCGCCGACAAGTTGTTCACCACGCAGGCGTCGATTTCCAGCCGCATCGCGGTGCTCGAAGGCGAGCTTGGGGTGAAGTTGTTCGTGCGCGATTCGCGAGGCGTCAGCCTGACTCCGGAAGGTTTGAAAGTGCTCGATTATGCCGAGCAGATGCTCGACACGATGCAGGCGCTGAAGCAGAGCATCGAAACGCCTTCAAGCAAGGTCGGCCGGGTGCGCATTGGCGTGATGGACACTGTTATCCATACCTGGCTCAGCCCGCTGGTTGCGCAGATGACCGATCTGTATCCACGGGTCGAAATCGAACTGGTAGCGGATACGTCGCTGAACCTTTGCGATCAGCTGCAAAAAGGCTTTCTTGACCTGATACTGCAAACCGATCTGGTACGCCAGGAAAGTGTGCGCAGTCTGGCGCTGGCCAGCCATCCCGTGGGCTGGATTGTCGCCAGTAATTCGATCTACAACCGTGACTATGCGGATCTCGCCGATCTGGCCCGTGAGCGCATCATCACTTACTCGAAAAACTCCCGGCCGCATCAGGACATCGTCGCGTTGATGCAGGCCAACGACGTGATCACGCCGCGTTTGAACTGCGTGAATTCGGTGTCGGCAATTACCCGATTATTACGCGACGGTTTTGGTATCGGTGCGTTGCCACCCGTTCTGGTGGCCGAGGAACTGGCGCGTGGCGAGCTGACGCTACTGGACATCGAACAGCGCCCGCCAGATCTGCAGGTGGTGGTGTCGTGGCGGGTCGGTGTGGAATGGGTCGAGGAAATGGTGACGTTGTGTCAGCAGGTGCTGGCGGGGTATGCACGCAAGGTGGGTGAGGACTACGTGATTCTCACCTCACCATGATCGTTCCCATGCTCCGCGTGGGAACGGCCAACAGATCACGATCTGTTGACCTTCCGCTCTTACAATCCGCGCACATCCCGGTCTTCGATCGGCCGACTCTGGCGCAGGCGCCTGCCGCCCAGCACCACCCAATCGATCAACCGGAACAGGCACTCAATGCCAAACGAGAGCAGTAACGCGCCACTCATGCCCCAGATCATCGCTTCCGGGGTCAGCAGAATCTGATAACTGTAACCGTTCCAGGTTTCCTGGCGGATATCCGGGTCGGCGGCCAGCGCCACTTGCAGGAAGCGGATATACCACGGGCCCTGCATGGCTTGAAATTGTTTATCCAGCGCCACCTGACGATTAAGCATCGTGTTCAGGCTGTCGGCATCGCTACGAAACACCGGATCGTCGCTGGCGCGGTAATGGGCGACCAATGCCTGCAAGTCACCCTTGAAGAACTGCTGGGCCGTGTTCTGGAAACCCTGCAATCCAGTCTGCGCTTCGATCAGGTGCGCCTCGACCCGCTTCGCATAATCGTTGATGAACCCCGGCACCTGGACACCGATCAACAGGCCCGCCGCAAACAACACCAGCCTTAGATAACTGAGCAACATTGGGGAATCCTTATTCGGTCTTGCCCTGGCTGACGCATTCGCCGCGTCGCCAGAGGCTCCATTGACCCGGTTCGTAGCGAGTCCAGGTTTCGTTTTCGGTCAGGGGTTCGGTGGCAATTACCGTGACTACGTCGTTGGGCGTGGTTTCGGCCTGAAAGTCGACGATCACATCGACGTCCTTCAATCTCGCGGGGCCGAACGGTGCGCGTCGGGTGATTTGTGCCAGTTTGGTCGAGCAATAGCAGAACAGCCAGTCGCCGTCGCTGAGCAGGCAATTGAAAACGCCTTTGCTGCGGTACTCGGCGCACGCGGCCACCAGATCCGGCAGCAGCGCTTCGATGTCCACCGGCTCAGGGAACGCTGCACGAACGCGGTTGAGCAAATCGCAGAATGCCGCTTCACTGTCGGTATCACCGACCGGGCGGTAGAAACTCTTGATCGGGGTGAAATCCGCCAACTGGCCGTTGTGCGCGAAGCACCAGTTGCGTCCCCACAGTTCACGGACGAACGGGTGAGTGTTGGACAGGCAGACCTTACCGACGTTGGCCTGGCGAATATGACCGATGACCACTTCGCTCTTGATCGGATAGCGCTGCACCAGATTGGCCACCTCCGACTCGCTGCTCGCCGCCGGATCCTGGAACAGCCGCAATCCGCGACCTTCATAGAACGCGATGCCCCAACCGTCGCGGTGCGGACCGGTGCGACCGCCGCGCTGCATCAGCCCGGTGAAGCTGAACACGATATCGGTCGGCACGTTGGCGCTCATGCCCAGTAATTCACACATGTGCGGATTCTCTACAGACGCGGCTCGACCCGCATGCGTTGCGGGTTGCTCGGCACCGGCGGGCGGCCGTAGCGGTCATCACCGGCGCCGCCGAACGGAACATCATCATCGCGCTCATCGGCCTTGGCAGCCGCGCGCGCGGCTTCGGCTTGTTCCTTGCGGGCGTTGGATGCACGTTCGATCGGGAAGCGGATCAACACGAAAATCAAGTAAACACCGAAGGCGATCATGGCGTACATGAGCAGGTCGGACACGGCACGCCAGGCGTTGTTGCCGACCTTGAAGGCCAGATCCAGCGCAGTGATGGCGATGGCCGGAGCAACCTTTTCCTTCACCGGATCGATGACCGTCGGGCTCAGCAGCAACACGGCCATCAGCAAACGCAGCGGCTCACGCAGCCAGCGAAACATCCAGCGGGTCATGCGCATCCATACCAACAGGCAGCCTAAAGCGGCGAAGGCGTAAAGGCCCCAGGCGATCAGATAGTCGTTCTCGGTCATGGTGTCCATGGCAAGGCAGGCAAATAGGCGCTTATAGTAACGACTTTTCGCCCGCCCGGCTTGTCCCAATGCCAGAGGGTCACGCTCCCACCGGGTCTGCAGCGCCATCAAGCCCTATTTCCGTTTACTGTCCGAGAGCCTTTCATGCCCGTATCCACCACCGTCATCACTGCCCCGGTTGCCCGCAAGGACGCCGGTGCCGACCCGTATGCCTGGCTTCAGGAGCGTGACACCGACGCGGTGCTCGATTACCTCAAGGCCGAAAATGCTTACCAAGAGGCGCTGACCGCCGATCAGGCTCAGCTGCGCGAAACGCTGTTCCAAGAGATCAAGGGCCGGATCCTCGAAACTGACCTGTCACTGCCGTCGCCGTGGGGCCCGTATCTCTATTACACCCGCACCACCGCTGGCGATGAATATGCCCGCCACTACCGCTGCCCGCGCCCGGCCGATGACAGCCTGACCCTTGATGAAAGCCGCGAACAATTGTTGCTCGACCCGAACGTGCTGGCCAACGGTGGCTTCTTTTCGATGGGGGCGTTCAGCATCAGCCCCGACCACCAGCGTCTGGCCTACAGCGTCGACGCCACGGGCGACGAGATTTACACGTTGTTCGTGAAGGAATTATCCAGCGACCGCGTCAGCGAACTGGAATTTCAGGACTGCGACGGCAGCATGACTTGGGCCAACGACAGCCTGACCCTGTTTTTCGGCGAACTGGACGACACCCATCGCCCCCACAAACTCTATCGCTACCGCCTCGATGGCACGGCGGCCGAAGAAGTGTTCCATGAGCCTGACGGGCGCTTTTTCCTGCATTGCTACCGTTCAAGTTCCGAACAGCAATTGCTGCTCTCACTGGGCAGCAAAACCACCAGTGAAGTCTGGGCACTCGACGCGTCTCTGCCGCACTTGCCGTTCACCTGTCTGGCGCCACGGGTCGAGGATCACGAGTACGACGTCGATCACGGCAAGCTCGACGGCGAATGGACGTGGTTCATCCGAACCAACCGCGATGGCATCAACTTCGCGCTGTATCAGGCGCCGGATACCGGTGTGGTGCCAAGCGAAACCGACTGGCAGAACCTGATCCCGCACAGCGACACGGTGATGATCGACGGCCTGAGCCTCAATACCGACGCCATGACGTTGAGTCTGCGTGAAGGCGGCTTGCCGATCATTGAAGTTCGCCCACAGGGTTTGGCGCCTTATCGCGTGCAATTGCCGGACGCGGCCTACAGCCTGTATGTGCAAAACAGCCTTGAATTCAACAGCGACCGCATCCGCCTGCGGTATGAAGCGTTGAATCGTCCGGCTCAGATACGCCAATTAATATTGGCCGACGGCAAGCAAACCGTTTTGAAAGAAACCCCGGTGCTCGGCCCGTTCGACGCCGACGCCTATGTCAGCCAGCGCCTGTGGGCCACGGCGCCGGACGGCACTCAAGTGCCGATCAGCCTGGTGGTCAAACGCGAAATGCTCGGCAAACCGGTGCCGCTCTATCTTTATGGCTACGGCGCTTACGGTGAAAGTCTCGATCCGTGGTTTTCCCACGCACGCCTGAGCCTGCTGGATCGCGGCATGGCGTTCGCCATCGCTCATGTGCGAGGCGGCGGCGAATTGGGCGAAGCCTGGTATCGCGCCGGCAAGCAAGAACACAAACACAACACCTTCAGCGACTTCATCGCGTGCGCCGAGCACTTGATCGCCAACGGCTACACCACCGCGCCGCAACTCGCGATCAGCGGCGGCAGTGCCGGTGGTTTGCTGATCGGCGCGGTGCTTAACCAGCGCCCGGAGCTGTTCGGCGTGGCGATTGCCGAAGTGCCGTTCGTCGATGTCCTCAACACGATGCTCGATCCGGATCTGCCGCTGACCGTCACCGAGTACGACGAATGGGGCAACCCTGAAGAGCCAGACGTTTACGAGCGAATCAAGGCCTACGCGCCGTACGAAAACGTCACCGCGCAGACTTATCCTGCGACCCTGGTGATCGCTGGCTACAACGACAGCCGCGTGCAGTATTGGGAAGCGGCCAAGTGGGTGGCGAAATTGCGCGCAACCAAAACTGACGACAATCCCCTGCTGCTCAAGACTGAATTGGGCGCCGGACACGGCGGCATGAGCGGTCGCTATCAGGGAATCCGTGACGTAGCCCTCGAATACGCATTTGTTTTTAAGGTTTTGGGGATTGACTGAGGAACTCCGTCGGTCGACCGGGTCTTAATTCCAGACCCATAAGGCCGATACCCCACAGATCCTCTGTAGGAGCGAGCCTGCTCGCGATAGCCCTCTGTCATTCACATCAACGATGACTGACACACCGCTTTCGCGAGCAGGCTCGCTCCTACAAGGTTATTCGCTGACTTCGAGCCTGCATCCCAGACAAAAAAAGACCGCGACGACATGTCAGAACCGACCTTATTGAACAATGAAATCCGCGACTGGCTGATGGACTGCGGCCTGTTCGATCAACTGCTGCCGGTGGATTTTGCCGCCGCGTCTGGCTATTTCAGCATCAGCACGGTGCCGCAGGGCGAGGCGATTTTCCGCGAGGGTGATGCCGGCAGCTTCATGTGCATCATCCACACCGGCCAAGTGGCCGTGCAGAAAACCGGCACCGACGGCCAAGTGGTGACCATGGCCACCTTGCGTAGCGGCCGGGCGTTTGGCGAGATGGCCGTGCTGGATGGCGAACGCCGCTCGGCCACTTGTATCGCGGCGAGCAATTGCCAGTTGCTGAACCTTGGCAAGGACTCGCTGGAGAAGATGCTCAACGACGCACCGAAAATCGCCGCGAAAATCATTCGCGCCCTTGCCGTCTCCCTCTCCAAACGCCTGCGCATGGCCGACGGCCAATTGGCCGCTCAACAGTTTTAACCGCCGGGCGGCTTGCCCGATGACGTTGCCGGATCAAGCCCCGGCAACGGCTGATCCTTGGTCGGCGGGCTGGGCATCTCAATCGGCACCAAGGGTGGACCGCCACTGCCGGGGCCGCTCTTGGGAATCGGTGACGGGGTGATCTGCGGGTACGGCGTCGGCGTCGCGGTGCCCGGCGAGCCCGGTTGCAGCGTCGGACTGACGGGAAGCGTCTGTTGCGCTTGCACCGCAGTTATCGTGAGCGCGGCCATGGCAATGGCCGTTAGAATGGTGCGCTTCATTCAGGGCTCCGTTGGCCTCTTGTCTGCCCTCAGGCTACTCCCAACCCGGGCGGCTTGCCTTCCCTTCTTTTATCGAGATTTTCATGAAACGTTTTGTTCTGCTCGACACCACCCCGATCCCTGATAACGGCGGCGCCCTGTGCCTGTTCGAATATGGCGAGGATTTCGTCATCAAGATCCAGGGTGGCGACGGCGGGCAACTGATGAACACGCGCATGCACGGCTCCGAAGATGCGCTGGCCGAGATTCCCTGCCGCAAGGTCGCCGGACGTGCAGATTCTCGGGTGCTGATCGGCGGCCTGGGCATGGGTTTCACCCTCGCCTCGGCGCTCAAGCACCTGGGTAAGACCGCCGAAGTGGTGGTCGCTGAACTGGTGCCTGGCGTGGTCGAGTGGAATCGCGGCCCCCTCGGTGAAAAGTCCGGCCGACCGTTGCTCGATCCGCGCACGGTGATTCGCATGGAAGACGTCGCCAAGGTGCTGCAAAGCGAGCCGAACGGTTTCGACGCGATCATGCTCGACGTCGACAACGGCCCTGAAGGCCTGACCCAGAAGGCCAACAGTTGGCTGTATTCGGCCGGTGGCCTCAGCGCCTGCGCCAAAGCCCTGCGCCCTAAAGGTGTGTTGGCCGTCTGGTCGGCCAGCGCCGACCGGCAGTTTTCCGATAAATTGAAGAAAGCCGGCTTCAAGGCCGAGGAAGTTCAGGTCTTCGCCCACGGCAACAAGGGCACCCGCCACACGATCTGGATTGCCGAGAAGCTCAAGGGCTGAGCTAAACTGGCGTCATAACCGTCATTAGTCTTTCGATAAAGGTGAACCCATGAGTTCGTCCACTCCAACCAACACGTCGAAGCTGGATCGTATCCTCGCCGACAACCAGCGCGACAAGGAAATGGGCTACCGCGACAAAGCCCTGAAAATGTACCCGCACGTCTGCGGCCGTTGCACCCGCGAGTTTTCCGGCAAACGCCTGAGCGAGCTGACCGTGCACCACCGCGACCACAACCACGACAACAACCCGCAGGACGGCTCGAACTGGGAGTTGTTGTGCTTGTATTGCCACGACAACGAACACTCGCGCTACACCGATCAGCAGTATTTCAGCGAAGGCTCGCTGAGCACCCCGAAAATTGCCAAGGCCACGCATAACCCGTTTGCGGCGCTGGCCGGGCTGATGAAAAAAGACGACTGAAGATGTGCATCGCCTGAGCTGGCCCTTTCGCTGGCAAGCCAGCTCCCACAGTGATTTCGGTCGTACGCAAAAATTGTGTATTCCAAGGACTCTGTGGGAACTGGCAGGCTTGCTCCCACAATGATTTCGGTCGCGCACAAATTTTGTGTAGTTCAGAGAACCTGTGGGAGCTGGCTTGCCAGCGATGGGGCCGGATCAATCGCCACACCTCTTGAATCTGACCACCCTCCCCCAATCCCCGTATAATCGCCCTCTTTTTTTCCCGAAGGCACCTCGCTCGTGGCAGACAAACGGTACAGCTGCATTGGTTTGTATAACCCCAAATCACCGGAAAACGTCGGCTCGGTCATGCGCGCCGCCGGCTGCTACGGCGTGGCGTCCGTGTTCTACACCGGCAAGCGCTACGAGCGCGCCGCCGATTTCGTCACCGACACCAAGCGAGTGCATTACGACATTCCGCTGATCGGCATCGACGATCTGAAGAAAATCCTCCCGCTGAACTGCGTACCTGTCGCTGTGGAATTGGTCGAGGGCGCCCGCCCGCTGCCGGAATACACCCATCCGGATCGCGCCCTGTACATCTTTGGCCCGGAAGACGGCTCGCTGGATAAAGAAATCCGCGACTGGTGCGAAGACGTCGTCTACATACCGACCACCGGCTGCATGAACCTCGCCGCCACGGTCAACGTCGTGCTTTACGACCGCATGGCCAAGGGCTTGAACACCCGCTCCGGGCCGAAATTCCGCTGAACCGCAACATATCCGATGGAACGAGCTGACCGCCATTGCAGTCAGCTTATCTATCAATCACACGTTGCCTGGAGACAGATCATGAGCGAACTCAAACGCGTCGAACGTATCGATTCCACCCCGTTCCAGAGCCCGTCGAACCAGAATGTTCATGGCTGGGAACGCATCGGCTCGCTGACGGGCGGTGTGGTCATGATGGGTAAAGGGCTGCGCCGAGGTGGCATTTTCGGCCTGATCCAAGTGGCGATCGGCGGCATGGCGCTGGCGCGTGGCATCACCGGCCATTGCTCGGCGAAGAGCCTGCTGGAGAAAGGTCGTCAGGACATGAACAACGTGCGGGCCAAGATCGAGCGTGCCGGTGACGAACTGAGCAAATTGAAGGCCAACGCCGAAGCGGCGACCAGCACCGCCACGGTGACCGGCAATGATTCGGTGAAATCGCCGAAGGCCGGGGTTTGAGTTTTTAGAACAAGATCACAAGGTCGCAGCCTTCGGCAGCTCCAACCTAAAGGCGTTGTAAACCCTGCAGGAGCTGCCGAAGGCTGCGATCTTTTGATCTTCATCCTCAGCACAACCCCAGGATAATCACCCCGCCCGAAAAATCAGATGATCTTCCCAATCATCTTCCGCCACGCTGCCTTCCGCCAACATGCGCCCCGACTGTGAAATCCGTTCGTGGTGCACCGCATCGCGGTCGCCGCACACCAAGTGATGCCACAGCGGCAGATCCTTGCCTTCACTGACTAGCCGATAACCGCAGGTCGGCGGCAGCCATTTGAACTCGTCAGCCTTGCCCGGGGTGAGCTGGATGCAGTCCGGGACAAACTTGATGCGATTCGGATAATCGCTGCACTGACAGGTCTTCAGATCCAGCAGTTTGCAGGCGATGCGCGTGTAATAAACGCTGTTGTCCTCTTCGTCTTCGAGCTTTTGCAGGCAGCACAGGCCACAACCGTCGCACAGCGATTCCCATTCCTCAGGGTCAAGCTGCTCAAGGGTTTTGCGTATCCAGAAGGGTTCGACTTTGGCGGCCATGGCTCAAGCATCTGCATCAGGTGGTGAAAAGGCCGCCAGTCTAGTGCCCCGGGGGCCGTGGGCCAAGCGCTGACGACTGACGGTTACAGGGCACTTGTCAGTTTTTACGACGGCGCGTAGTTTTGCCTGTCCCAAGCGATCCCGGTTTCTTACCTAAACGTAGCAAGGAAATTCCAGATGAGTGCCAACCCTCGCGTTGCCGAATATGCCATTCACCCGCAGTTCACCGATCGCTGGTCGCCCCGCGCGTTTACCGGCGAAGCAATCCCGCTGGACACCCTGCTGAGTTTTTTTGAAGCCGCGCGCTGGGCGCCGTCGGCCTACAACTCGCAGCCATGGCGTTTTCTCTATGCGCGCCGTGACACGCCAAACTGGGAACGCTATCTGGGCCTGCTGAACGAATTCAATCGCAGCTGGGCGCAACATGCCTCGGCACTGGTGATCGTGATCTCGAAAACCACCTTCACCGCGCCCGGCGCCACTGAAGAAACCCCGGCGCTGTGGCACACCTTCGACACGGGTTCGGCGTGGGGCCATCTGGCGTTGCAAGCCAGCCTGAGCGGCTGGCACACCCACGGCATGGCCGGTTTCGATCAGGAACTGACTCGCAAGGAGCTGAACATTCCTGAAGGTTATGCGCTGCATGCCGCCGTGGCGGTGGGCAAGCTGGGCGACAAGGCCTCGCTGGCCGAGTACCTGCAGGCGCGCGAAGTGCCGAGCCCGCGTCGTCCGCTGGCAGAAATAGCTGCTGAGGGCGATTTCACCCTTTAAGCCACAGCAAAAACCAATGTGGGAGCGAGCAGGCTCGCTCCCACATTTTTATTGCGGTTAATCAGTAACCGCGCGTGAAATCCACTTCCCCGCGCAACGGTTCTCCCGTCTGATACGCCCGCAGGTTCTCGACGAACAGATCGACCATCATCGGTGGCGAGGTCGGCGCCGAGCTGTGCCCGGTCAACAACAAACCCCACGCTGTCCAGAACGGATGCCGTTGCGGCAGCGGCTCCTGGCGGCAGACGTCGATAACGGCGCCAGCCAGATGCCCTTCTTTCAACGCTTGCACCAGATCCGCATCGACCACAGCGACCCCGCGCCCGGCATTGATGAACAACCCGGTCGGCTTGAATTGCTTAAACAGCGCCGCGTCGTAGATATCGTGGGTGTGATCAGTGTTGGGCAACAGGTTGACCACGTAATCGACCTCACCGACCAGACGCGGCAAGTCCGCCATCGAACCGACTTCGACAAACGGCGCCAGTTCACGGGCGCTGCTGGCGATACCGTACAGCTCGACACCGAACGGCTTGAGGAAACGCGCCACGCTCTGGCCGATGTCGCCGGTGCCGACAATCAACACCTTGCGCCCTGACAGACTCTGGCCTGTGCGGTTGTCCCATTTGCGCTCGACCTGGCTGACCAGTCGCGCCAGCACTTCGCGCTCGTGACCGAGCATGTAAGTCAATACGTATTCGGCCATGACCTGGCCAAAAATTCCTACCGCCCGGGTCAGGCGATAATCCCGCCGCAGGCCGTCGGCCAACAGCGGCGTGATACCCGCCCAGGTCGACTGCATCCATTGTGGCTGATGGCCTTGGCGCAGCAGAGTCGCCAGCAGATCCGGCTGGCCCAGCCACACCGGGCAATCGGCCGCCTGACGGGCCAGTTCGGCGGAGTCGTCGCTGGTCAGCACTTCAAGCTCCGGGGCCGCTTGCCGCAGGAGGCCTTCGTAAATCGCGTGGTCGTGTTCGGCAATCAGAACGCGCATGTTCAAACCTTTCGCAAACCGTGCAGAGGACTGCCCTTTAAAGGACAGTCATCGCCATAAAATCATTCAGGGTATCGAGAGGCCCAAGGACAGGGCCTCGTAGATCAGACCGGGTCGTTGCGTCGCAGCAACTCTTCAGGCAAGTGCTCGATGTACTCGTCCTCGGCGGGCGGCATCTGCAGGTGGTAGCCCTGCTTTTCGAGATTTTCCAGCACCACCGCGATGTCTTCGCGGGCCAATTTACGCTCGGGTGTCAGCACCAGGTCGAAGGCATGCTTGGCTTTGCCAAAAGCGGCCATGAGGGCTTCCGGCACGCGTTCGAGCGCATCGGCCTTCAGCACGTAAAGGTACATGCCGGTTCTTTTTGAGCTGTGATAAATGGAGCAAATACGTTTCAAGGCTGTTCTCCGGCAGTGGCCAAGCTGTCAAGCAGCGCCTGGCCCATCAATTCGCGGCGCCAGCCACGCAGCGAATCAGGCAATTGGTAAGGCCCATCGGGGTAGCCAGTCTTGACCAGCGCTTCGAGGGTTTTCTTGCGCAGCATCAGTTCCGGCGCAATGTTCAGGCGCTCGGCTTCGGCCTGTCCCAGGGCGCGCAGTTGCTTGATCAGCGCAGCGGCGTCCACCGGCAGCGGTTCGGGCACCGCCGGCGGCCATTGATCTGGCCCCACACTGCCAGAGCGCTTGATCAGATCAAGCAGAAACTCGCCGTCCTGACGCACGGTACGCGGGTGCATGTCTTCGATCTTCGCCAGCGCGCCGAGGTTGTCCGGCTGCGTGCGGGCCAGCGGCCACAGCGAGTGCTCACGCACAATACGGTTGCGCGGCAGATCGCGGGCACGGGCCTCGCGTTCACGCCAGGCGCAGAGTTCGCGCAGCACGGCCAGTTGCGCCCGCGAGAGTTTCCACGCCAGTTTGGCGTCGCGGTAAACCTCGTAGGGATCTGTTTCGCGGCGCAGGTTGGCGACCAGCTCGGCGCCATCCTCCAGCACCCAGGCGAATTTATCGTCAGACAGCTTCGGCCGCAGCTGTACGAAAACTTCCGCCAGGTGCAGCGCATCTTCGGCGGCATAACTGATTTGCGTCTCCGACAATGGGCGCTGCAACCAGTCGGAACGGGTTTCGCCCTTGGGCAGTTCGATGCCGAGCACTTCGTGCACCAGACGCGAATAGCCCATGGAGAAACCGAGGTTCAGGTAAGCAGCGGCCAGCTGCGTATCGAACAGTGGCGCCGGCAGACTGCCGGTCAGGCGCAGCAGGACTTCGAGATCCTCGCTGCAAGCATGCAGGACTTTGAGCACCGCCGGATTTTCCAGCAACTCGGCCAGCGGTTGCCAGGCGTTGATGGTCAGCGGATCGATCAGGTAAGCGCGTTTGCCGTCACCAACCTGCAACAGACCGGCAATCGGGTAGAAGGTGTCGACCCGCATGAATTCGGTGTCGAGGGCCACGAAAGGCAGCTGCTGCCACTCGGCGCAAAACTGCGCGAGGCTTTCGTTGTCGCGAATCCAGTGAATATCGATGGCCACACGGCTCTCCCTTGAAGAATGGCGCGCAGTATATATCGCCGTCGGCGATTTCCGCGCCTCCACTGGACAAGAGCTTTGATGAAATATCCCGCCCAAGGGCAAGAATAGTCTGACGGAGGGATGAACGGGCCCGTTGCGTCAGGTCAACAGGCCGCTTCGATCATTGCTTGGCGAGCACGCCGTCGATCACCGCGCCACGGCAGCCGGCGAACATGTCCAGATCGGGTTGATAGACCTTGCTCTGCACTTCCAGCAGGCCAAGCATCGAATGGAACAGGTTGTCCTGACTCAACGGCTTGTCGCGGCTCATTTGCAGGCAGTGGGTGTCGACGGAAAACGACTTCTGATAGCTGTCGGAAAACCATGCCAGCATTGCCACGTGCTTTTGTTGATCCGGCGCCAACATGTACGGCGTGCCATGCAGGAACAGGTTGTATTCGCCCAGCGACTCGCCGTGATCGGACAGGTAGAGCATGGCGGTGTCGACCTTGTCCTGATTGGTGCGCAGTACATCGATCAGGCTTGAGAGAACGTGGTCGGTGTACACCAGTGTGTTGTCGTAACCGTTGACGATACTTTCGCGGCTGCAATTGTTCAGTGCGTTGCTCTCACACACTGGGGTGAAGTGTTCGTATTCTTTCGGATAACGCTTGAAGTACTCCGGCCCATGACTGCCCATCTGGTGCAGTACCAGCACGGTGTCTTTATCCAGGTTATCAATGAAGCTCTGCAGGCCTTGCAGCAGAATCTCGTCGCGGCATTCGCTGTTGGCACACAACACCGGATCCTTGAGGTTGCTGACGTCCTGCAGTGTGACGCGGTCGCAGGTGCCTTTGCAGCCGGACTGGTTGTCGCGCCAGATCACGTCAATACCCGCACGCTTGAGCACGTCCAGCAGCCCTTCTTCGTTTTTTGCCTTGCTCGCGTCGTAATTTTTCCGCCCCATGTTGGAGAACATGCACGGCACGGACACGGCGGTTTCCGTGCCGCAGGAATGCACATCGGTAAAGGCGATCAGACCGGTTTCTTTATCGAGCCGCGGCGTCGTGTCCCGGTCATATCCCAGAATGCCGAAGTTCTCGGCCCGGGCACTTTCCCCGACGACAAGCACGGTCAGGGATTTGCGCGGATGGTGTTGCCATTGCGGATCGCGCCGCGCATCTTCACCCAGTTTGATGAACGGCTGCTGCGCCGAAGCGACCTGCTCACGTAAATAACCCGCCGATGCACCGATGTAATTACTCGGCACCAGCATCAGGCGCAATTCATGGTGATTGCGAAACAGCGACGACAACCCTTGGTAATTGGCCAATGCCACGCCGCCGATGACGGCTACAGAGGCGACACTTACGATAACTTTGCTCAACAGTTCTTTATGCCAGCGACGATAATCAACCGGCACTTTCCATAACAACCAGGAAGGCAAGACACCAAGCAAAAATATATAAGCCAGCAACTTCAAAGAGAGCAGATCACGAATTTCCGTGGCATTGGTTTCGGCAAAGTTACGAAACATGCCTGCATCAATCATGACGCCATACTGGCTCATGAAATATGCAACGCCGGCACTGACCATAAACAACAAGGTCAACACCGGTTTAAATACCGGTCGAAACGCCAACAACGTCAGCACAATGTTATAGGCTGCGAAAATCATCAGCCCGAAAGCCACGCGCATGGCAATGCCTTTGCCGTCCGGGGCGGTGATCTCGAACAAATGCTGCCAGAGCATAAAATTGAATCCGGCCAAAAGAAAGGCACTGGCAAACAACGTCACCCATTCCGGGCGTACGGCTTTTGACTTGAACATAAGAAGTGGCTATTCCTGGAAAGAAGCACCGCCGTCAATTGTGAAAAATTCATTGACTCAGACAACACAAACTTTAAGCAGGCAACCATCAATTTTTTGTGAAAAAGAAGCCAACGATTAGTTGGCTAATGGCAAAGAGCTAAAACTTATGAAGTGTTTGAGAATGGTTCAGGTTTTGTTCAGAAAAAGAGCAAGTTTTCACTTGTAGGAGTGAGCCTGCTCGCGAAGGCGTCGCGCCAGCCAGCATCGATGCTCAATGAGCCAACGCGTTCGCGAACAGGCTCGCTCCTACAGATTCCTCTGTCGGGTCAAGCCCCGGGCTGGAGGCCTCTGGCCATCTTTTTGCCGATTTTTTGCAAGCGTCGTGTTGCTTAAAGTTTCTGTCCCACCAACGACAGGGAAACGGCCTACAGGTGATTCTCCTGGCACCATCGTTCCGCTAGGATCGTACGCACACGTTTGCGCACCTCTGGCGCAAGGAGCACAGCGAGAGGCAATGGATGCTGAACAGTAACTTGCTTAGAAAGCTCGACATGCAGGATCTGATGGTGTTTGTCGCTGTTTACGAGCAAAACAGCGTCACT
This sequence comes from Pseudomonas syringae, assembly GCF_021605415.1. Taxonomy (GTDB): domain Bacteria; phylum Pseudomonadota; class Gammaproteobacteria; order Pseudomonadales; family Pseudomonadaceae; genus Aquipseudomonas; species Aquipseudomonas syringae_S. Next base: position 40,162 of record NZ_WKEQ01000028.1, on the reverse strand, counting down.
GGAGTATCGGAAACGTTGTTCGTTAGCCAGTCCACCGTCAGTTACTGTCTGAAAAAGCTGCGCACCAGTTTTGAAGATGAATTGTTCATCAATACCCGCACAGGCATGCGCCCCACCTACAAGGCCAGCACCATGTATGGCCATGTGCTGAAGATCCTCGAAAACATCAACCTGTGCCACGCCGGTGCGACGGCATTCGATCCTGCCTCCCGCCCGATGACGTTCAACATCTGCGCCCCGGAATACTTTGAGCAATTGATACTGCCGCGCCTGTTAAAACGCTTCGATTTCGCCGATCTACCGGTGATGGTCAACGTGCACACCTTTGAAACCGACGTCCCCGCCGAGGCGTTACGCGACGCCAGCCTGGATCTGGTGATCTGTTTCGGACCAAACTTTCATCGTCACTACACCGATCTCAAATCAAGGATGCTGCTGGAGGACGATCTGGTCTGCGTGTTCGACAAGCGCGCCACGCCATTGGAGCCGCGCCTGAGCCTGCAAGCGTTCACTGAGCGTCGGCACGTTTTTCCCACACCGTGGATGTCCAGCACCAACATGGTCGATGGCTGGCTGGCGCGGCAGGCGCAAAAGCGCCAGATCGTTGCGCGCTCCAACAGTTACGGCGCGGCCCTGAAGACAATTACTGGCACCGACTTCATCCTCACCCTGCCCCGGCGTATTCAGCAGCAGCTGACCAATGAAGCCGTGTTTAACCACTGTGAAGCGCCGGACGGCTTGCCGGGTTTCACACTCGACATGCTCTGGAGCGGGCACGCCGATCAGGACAGCGCGAACGTCTGGCTGCGAGAGCAAGTGATTCACGCCTGCAGCGAACTGCAAGCGGCGTGAGACTTACACGCCGATGGCGGTTTTGCTGTAGGACTCGCGATCAATGTCGAGCAACTCGACACACAGCTGCACTTCCACATCCGCCGGCCATTCACAGAGTTCCTGCAACACGGCCAGCAGGCTTTCCGAGAGCTGCTTCTTAATCTGCGGCGAACGCCCGCTGAGCAGCGCCAGCTTCACATGGACAAAACCGCGCTCGGCCATCGCGGTGCCCACCTTGAACGTCTCGACCTTCACCGCCCGGCCCTTGATGTCGGATTCAGCACCAAACTGGCCTGATCCCACCAGCGTGTTATTGAGACGGATCAACGCCACGTCGGCATTCAGTTGCGGCAGGTTGGCGGTGTATTCCATGTGCAGGTGTGGCATGAGACGGCTCCTGTAGGTCGGCGGAAAGTTCGTACGTATAGCACAGCAAAACGCTGCTTACTCGAGTGACGGTAGCAGCGGCCGCTCACTCATGAATGCCTCCAGGCGAGAACGCAACCAGCGCTCCGCCGGATCGGTGTCAACGTGACTGAGCCAGACCATCGACAAGTCCAGGGTCGGCGTCTTGAACGGGAATGGCTCCTTGAACAGAGTGCCCGACAGCGCCATCGCTTCGGCCGTGTAGTCCGGCAGGCTGGCGATCAGGTCGGTGCCGGCCAGCAGTGCCGGCAATGAACTGTATTGCGGCACCGACAAGACCACCCGCCGCGTGCGGCCGATTTCCGCTAGCCATTCATCGGCGTAACCACTGATGTTGGCCGTATGGGAAACCAGTACGTGGGGACGTGCGCAATATTCATCGAGGGTCAGCGGCGCGTCGGACGCATCGGCGCGCAGGACGCTCGGCTGAATATGCCGCAGCAGTTTGCGCTTGGCGTTCGCCGGCAGGCCTCGGGTCTGGCTGATGCCAACGGTGATGTCGCCAGCGGCCAGCAAATCGGGAATGCGCCAGTAATCGACATGCTGCACGACGAACACCACTTTCGGCGCCTCTTGGCGCAAGGCCCGCAACAAGGGAGGCAACAGGCCGAACTCGACGTCATCGGAAAGGCCGATGCGAAACGTCATGTTACTCACGGCCGGGTCGAAATCGTGGGTCAGGCTCAACGCCACGGACAGCGAATCCAGCGCTGGCGACAGATGCCGAAACAACTCTTCGGCCCGCGCTGTCGGCTCCATCCGATGGCCGACGCGGATAAACAGCGGATCGTTGAACATCACACGCAGACGGTTGAGCGCCGAGCTGATGGTCGGCTGGCCGAGAAACAGTTTCTCCGCCGCCCGGGTCACGTTGCGCTCCAGCATCAAGGTCTCGAACACCACCATCAGGTTGATGTCGGCCTTGCGTAGTTCATTGCGATTCATCCCTTACCCCGCGATCCCCAGACTGCGGGCAGTTTAGAAAGCACGGAGGGTTGCGTCTACGGGCGATGCTGTCAGTTGACGCTCATCGACTTCAATCCCAAGGCAAGCTTTCGTGCATCGTCACCTATGCCTAACTGCTGAGGACTGACTGCATCGGCAAATTGCAGTTGCAGGCGTAGCAACCCCTGAGCCTTTATTCGCTGGCGCATCGCAGGCGTCAGATTGAACTCGATAACGTTGCCGTCTGGCTTGTCCAACATGGTCGACATTGCCTCGATGTCATTGAGTTTAATCACCACGCTTTGCCGCTCGTGATCAGGCGCCACGAATGCCATGGTTTCGAGACGCAAGGTTCGAGCAGAGTCCGGCACCCGCAACACGATTTCGGCTTCAGTTCCATTGGACCAGACACCCCACGCCTCAGCATCCGACCATCCGCGCGACAGAAACGCCTTACCGGTTCCGCCGTAACCGAACCGGGCAGCTTGACCGGATCCAAATTCCGGAACCAATTGCTGAGGCACCTGTACAGCGTATTGCTGCACGCATTCGGCACACTGTTTCCAACCCGGAGCCAGTACGGTAAAGCCATCGATGACGGCGAACAGATCCGTTTTGGAATTGACGGTTGGAACGGCCTGCAACAAGGCCCGATCACTCAGCAGATACAGCGAGTCAGCGTCATAACGACCCGAGGCCAACATTTGCGCCGTGCGCCGATCGGCTTGAATCCATTGGTCTTTGCCCATGCGTCCCAGGTACACCGCATCGGTCTGCAACCCGTGGCTTGCGGCGAAGGCTGCGACATTGAGCCAATGCGCCGACAAGTTTTGCGGCAGGATCCAGCGAATCTTTCCATAGTGCGCGGCAGCGCTTTGCCAGAACGGGTCGACAAACGGTGATGACCATTGAGTGGTCGGTTCGACCATCAACTGTTTGCGCACCACTGACCAGCCGCTGCGCGTATCCGCCACTTGAACCACCAGCGCCAACGCCATCAGGTACATGGCCGTGCGCGGCTTGTTCGCACGAATCACCAGGAAGATGACCAGCAGAATGACGGCATAATAAACGGGCCAGAACATACGGCCCGACGCCCGGAAAATATTGGCGATCTCGATGATTTTTGCCGGCAGTGGATAACTAAAATCCGCGCCGCCCACCGCCACGTGATTGGACAGCGCAAAAACTGCCAGTCCCGCCAGAGCGGCGAGTAAAAAAGGGTAGCGGCGCAACGACTGAATCAGTCCGGTATGCCCTTGCAATGCGCCGACCAGACCGCACACCGCCAGCAACAAAATACCTAAACCCAAAAAGCTGAAGCCTTCCGAATCTCCCACTCCGTTTGGCAAATCCTTGAGCACATAAGACCAGGTGTTGGGATTCAACAACGTAAACACATTGGCGCGGTACAAACCGAAACCTTCGGAAACCGCATCACTGCCGTTCACGCTGAAATAACCCGCCTGCCAGCAGCAGACACTGACCAGCGAAAACAGCAAAACCAGTTCGACGGCCACATGACGCAACGTCAGCTGCTTTTTGAAATAACGACCACCAAGATCAGCCAGCCAGACAAGCGCGACCATCGCCAGAAAGTACGCGTGAATCAGCGCAGTACAACCCAGCAACACGGCCCAAGCCAAACGGCGGCGCTCCTGCGATGGACGCAACGCCAGGTACAACGCCGCGAGAATCACGAAATGCCCGGCCAATGACAGATGCACCGGCATCCGAATGATCATCGGCGGCGCGAACAGAAACAACGCTGTGCCCAAGGTTTTCAAACCAACATGTGACGTCATCAACCCGATCAGTTTCCACGCGAACCAGGCCTGCAACACAAAACAGGCCAGAAACCACATTCCGAAATACTGAAAAGTTTCGGGCAGCAGCGCAGAAAAAGGTTTGAACAAGAACGCCAGAAGCGGATTCGAGTCCGAGAAAATCAGTCCATTGCTCAGTTCCAAGCCATAGCCGGGGTTCAGGCCCAGAGGAAATGACCAGGGCGATTGGCGGAAAAAGACCCATCCCAGGTAATGAGTGGCAGGATCGCCCTGCCCCAGCCAGGCAATGTTTTGCGGATTGAGCGCGCGCGGGCCAACCACAATCAGAAAGGCCAATACCCCGAGAACTAACGGCAAAAACGTGATCGCCAGGCGTTTCGCAGAATCCTTCATCGATACGTCCAAAAGTTATGCAACACAAAGGTGAACGCCGGGATCGTCAATGCCACCGCACCAATGCCCAGCAAGTAATGCAATCCGGCCATCTGTGCGGCCCAGGCCACACACATTGCCAACAGAAAGCCCGCCGCCGACACCATCATGAAGCGCAGCAGCGTGCGGCCATGCAATCGGGCGGAAAAACTCCAGGTGGTATTGATCAGGTATGACACGACAGTGGCGATCGCAAATGCCACGCCATTGGCCAGCGGCGGCAACGGCGCGACATGCTGGATGAACAACACCGCCACCAGCCCATGCAACGCGGTGACGAACAGACCGGTGATGGCGAAACGCAAGCCGCGCTGCACCAAGGCTGTTTTTTCGGCTGCCGTCACGGTTTCTGCGCCAGCACGAAAACGCTCAAACCGGCTAACCGGTTGAGGCCCATCAACGGCAATTCGAGCCGGCACATTGTCTTGAGCAGCGAGTTAACCAGCGGATGATGGCGCTTGAGTTGCGAATGGGGTTGTCTCGTCTGCGTACCTTGAGGCAACAAGCGCAGGACTGCCGCAATTGGAAACACCGCACCGAAGTAATAGGTACCCTTGCTCACCGTCAAACCGGCATCTCGCGCCAGGGTTTCAAACTGCGCCAGGGTGTAGCGACGCTTGTGCTCAAGGAAATCATCGTGACCGCTCCACATGAACTGAAACGCCGGCACTGTCATCAGAAAACGACTGCCGCAAGGGACTTTGTCGACGTAGGTTTTGAGCAGGCCCAGATCATCGTCGACATGCTCCAGCACATCCATCAACAACACCAGATCGGCGTCGACCGCATCAATGTCGCGACGATAGTGCACCGGTTTGCCAGCGGTGGTCGCGGAAGAATCGGCGGGGTAGCTGATGTCGACGCACCAGGCCTCTTGAGCGGCCGTGCGGTTCAGCAAATGATGTGAAAAGAATCCCGAGCCGGCGCCGATATCGAGAATCCGCTTGATTGGCGCCTCACCCAACAAACGCGTGGTCGCTGCCGCTTTCGAGCAGTAATACCAGTGCTCGCCAATGTTGTCGCCGAGGATGTCGGTTTCCTTGAGATCCATGCTTCAGTCCTTCGGGTCATAGACACGACGCACCAGAAAAACCGGTCGGCGTTTGGATTCGATGTAGGTGCGACCCAGGTACTCGCCAAGCACGCCAATGCCAATCAACTGGAGCCCCCCGAGAAAGGTCACCGCCACCATCAAGGAAGCATAACCGGGCAGATCCACGCCATGCACCAGCGTGCGCACCACAATGAAAATGGCAAACGCAAAGGACACCAACGACACCAGCGCCCCCAGATACGTCCACACCCGTAGCGGTTCGGTGCTGAAGCTGGTAATGCCCTCAAGGGCAAAATTCCACAGCCGCCAGCCGTTGAACTTGGTTTGCCCCGCTACCCGCTCCGGTCGTTCGTAATCGATGTGCGTGGTGCGAAACCCGACCCAGGCGAACAGGCCTTTCATGAACCGACGTGATTCAGGCAAGGTCAGCAAAGCGTCCACCACACAGCGATCCATGAGGCGAAAGTCCCCGACGTTCTCAGGCAAGGGTCGTTCCGCGATTTTGTTGTGCAAGCGATAAAACCAGTTGGCCGACGTTTGCTTGGCCCAGGAATCGCTGCGGCGGCTGACCCGGTGGCCGAGCACGACTTCATAGCCCTCACGCCAGCGCTCGATCATTTGCGGAATGATTTCGGGCGGATCCTGCAGATCCGCGTCGATCGGAACGACGATCTGCCCGGTCGCCATCTGCAAACCGGCGGACAGCGCCGCCTCCTTGCCGAAGTTGCGGCTCAGGTCGACGACACGGATCCGCGCATCGCATTGCTGGCGCTCAAGCAGCCATTCAAGTGAGGTATCGGTGCTGCCGTCATTGACGAACACCAGTTGCAGAGTGATCAGCGCTTCATGCGCAAACACCTGCTGAATGCGGTTGAAAAAACTCTCGAGGCTTTCCGCTTCATTGAACACCGGGACAACCAGCGACAACGTCACCTGCCCTGAGTTTTGCGTTCCATGCTGATGATTCACAGGAGTGCTCTTTTTATAGTGATTGTCGGTCGCCGAAAAATTTTCGACGCCATGAGCCGTCCCGTATTAAGCAGTAGCGAACACAGTGATGCAAGGGCATAAAAATGGCATTACGGCCAATCTTGACGCCCATTGTGGCGCTCTAGTCCGGACATCTCCGTAACATTTCACAATGATTGGAAACAAATGCTCGATAGCCAAAAAAACATCCTCCGCTACGCTTCTGCGTTGCGTCATCGGGATATCCCACAGACTCAATCGCAAGGAGCGAACTGAATGTATTTCGAGATTTACAGGCAATCCAAAGGCACCCCAAGCACCGGCAAAGGCCAATGGCGCTGGAGATTGCGCGCCGGCAACCACGAGACCGTCGCCAGCGGGGAGTCGTATGTGAACAGAGCGGATTGCCTGCATGTGATCGAGTTGATCAAGGGTGTGCACGGGGATACGCCGGTCAAGGAGATTTAAGGGCCGGGAAAGGTGCCTGAAAGTTGAAGCAACAACAAAAATGCCGCTATCCGAGTCGGTTAGCGGCGTCTTTGCGCCCGCGAACAAAGTTATTTGAGGCGAGTTGGCGTTTATCAACTGGCTTCGACAGCGTCGTAGGCATGAAGGCGGTTACGCCGAAACCCGAGAGAATGGCGTTTAAGGTTGCAAAATAGCGGCGACCCAATCTGAGACGCACCCGAAACAAAAAGCCCGGTGCGGTGCATCGGGCGTTAGGGTGAATCAGGTGTAAACCTATTTCAGGACTAGACAAATACAAAAAAGCCCCGCAGCTTCTCAGCCGCGGGGCTTTTTATATGTATGGCGGAGAGATAGGGATTCGAACCCTAGGTACCGGTGAAGGTACAACGGATTTCGAATCCGTCCCATTCGGCCACTCTGGCATCTCTCCAACGGCGCGCATCATAACAACACTTTCGCCGGAAGCGAACCCCCTAGACGAAATTTTTCCGTGCTATCAGATGCTTGCGTCGATTAAAGCGGTACGCCCAGACGGTTGGCGACTTCTTCGTAGGCTTCGATGACGTCACCGAGGCCCTGGCGGAAGCGGTCTTTGTCCATCTTCTTCTTGGTGTCTTTGTCCCAGAGGCGGCAGCCGTCGGGGCTGAATTCGTCACCGAGGACGATGGAGCCGTCGCTGAATACGCCGAATTCGAGTTTGAAGTCGACCAATAGCAGGCCCGCGTCGTCGAACAGCTTGGTCAGCACTTCGTTGACCTTGAGCGACAGTTCTTTCATGCGAACCAGTTGCTCGGCGGTGCCCCAACCGAATGCCACGACGTGGGATTCGTTGATGAACGGGTCGCCCTTGGCGTCGTCCTTCAGGAACAGTTCGAAGGTGTATGGATTGAGCTTCAGGCCCTCTTCCACACCCAGGCGCTTGACCAGGCTGCCGGCGGCGTAGTTACGCACGACGCACTCGACCGGGATCATGTCGAGTTTTTTCACCAGGACTTCGTTGTCGGCCAGCAGTTTGTCGAATTGGGTAGGAATACCCGCCGCTTCGAGTTTCTGCATGATGAAGGCGTTGAACTTGTTGTTCACCATGCCCTTGCGGTCGAGCTGTTCGATGCGCTTGCCGTCGAACGCCGAGGTGTCGTTGCGAAACAGCAGGATCAAGCGGTCAGCATCGTCGGTCTTGTAAACCGATTTGGCTTTGCCGCGGTAGAGTTCTTCACGTTTTTCCATGATGGGCTCCGCTTGCTAAGTAGTTGGGCTAGGCGATGTGGCGCCAGTCGAGCCCTGAATCTTGATCGGCCAGTTGCAGCCAGTCCGGGTCGCACCCGAGGGTGTCGACAAAACATTGCCGGGCCAGCTGCGGCAGGTTGTTCTTGCTGCTCAGATGGGCGAGGACGAGGTGTTGCAGACCTTGCCAGCCCAACTCGGACACCAGGAATGCCGCCTGATGGTTGTTCAAATGTCCCAGCTCGCCGCCCACCCGTTGCTTGAGAAAGTACGGGTAATGACCACGGGCCAGCATGTCACGACAATGATTCGACTCGATCATCAATGCATCGAGATCCCGATAACCGTCCAGCACCCGCTCGCAGTAAGAACCCAGGTCGGTCAGCAGGCCGAAGCGCCGCTGTTCGTTGTCACTGAACACGTACTGGGTCGGCTCCTGCGCATCATGGGCCACGGCAATGACCCCGATATTCAGTGCGCCGATCTGCAGTTGCTCGCCGCCAGCCAGAAAACCGGTGGGTTCAATCGGTTTGCGCATCCCGCGCAGCGTGCCGCGGCTGAGGTAGACAGGCAGATTGTAGCGCCGAGACAGCAAACCCACGCCATGCACGTGGTCGGCATGTTCGTGGGTCACGAGTATCGCGCTCAGTTGCGCCGGGTGAACACCCAGGCGCAACAGGCGTTTTTCGGTTTCCCGCAGGGAAAAACCACAATCTACCAGCACGTACGTATCAGCACTGGCGATCAGCGTGCCGTTCCCTTGGCTACCGCTGCCGAGAACGGCAAAACGCATGTGATCAGCCCAGATTGTCCTGAATGACGCTCAACACTTTGCGGGCCACATCGGCCGGGGCAACGGTGTTGATGTTCTTCTCGACGGTGACTTGAACGTTCTCGCCAACCTTGCTCAGACGCACCTGGTAACGCTCGGCGCGCGCCTCAACCTCTTCCTTGCTCGGCGCGCTGCCGAACAGACTGCTGAAGAAGCCAGGCTTGTCATCTTCCTTCTCGGCTTTTTCGGCCAGGTTGATGTAGTACAGGCCCAGGCTACGGTTGATGTCTTCAACGCGCCATTCGCCCTGTTCCAGCGCCCGACCGACACTGGACCAGGCACGATCCAGATCCGGGCCGACGTTAAGCACCGGGTTGCCGCTGCCGTCTTCGCTCAGGCTGACACGGCTCGGGGTCTCGAAATCACGCGAGGCCAGCATCGACACCGAACCACCCTTCTCGGAAGTACGGCTCATGCTCGCAAGCATGTCGTCGACCAGCGCAGCGTCCAGGCCCGTGTTGACCGAGCGGTTGGTGAAATCCACGTCGGCGGTACTGCCGGCAGGACGCTCGGCGCTGACCACGTAGACTTCACTGGTGTTGCGCTGCACGCCTGGCTCGATGCGCACACGCACACGGCTTTCGCTGTCAGCGGCGACACCGGCGGCGCTCAAGCGCTTGGCCATGGCAGCGGACAGTTCGTCGGAACGCTGCCAAGTGGTAGTGAACTCACCGGTCTGCGGACGCTGTTCATCCAGACGGAAACCGTTGTCCTGGAAGAACTGGATCGCCACAGGCCAGACTTCGGCCGGAGGGTGCTGAGCCATGACCCAACGGGAATCGCCGCTCTTTTGAAGCGAGTAGTCCGTCGCATCGGCGGCGGCCGACAGCGGTTGAGGACGCGGAACCACGTATTCGCCCTTGGCAGTGTCGTCGGCGACGTTGCGCGGGATCGGCAGCAGCGGATCCAGACGCTTGGAGGTGGCGACATCCGGTGGCAGTTGCATCGGTGCTGTCTGTTGCGCTTCCAGGTAATCGCTACCACGGTCACGGAAATAACCTTCCGGGCCCCAGACCCATCCGCAGCCACTGGTGCTGGAGATAATCAAGGCAAGTGCGGAAAGTCCGGCCATTCGCTTCATGCGTTGTACTTCCTCAATTAAACCAGGACGCTGCACTGGCGCAGAGCCGTGCGAAGCGTTTCATGACAAGGGGTGCTCAGCCAGGTCAGCGGCAGGCGGATGCCTTCGTGCATCAGGCCCATTTCGACCAAAGCCCACTTCACCGGAATCGGGTTGGCTTCGATGAACAGGTCTTTGTGCAGCGGCATCAGTTTTTCGTTGATTGCCCGTGCGGTATCGGCGTCGCCCTTGAGCGCGGCCTCGCACAGGTCGGCCATGTCGCGCGGAGCAACGTTGGCGGTGACGGAGATATTGCCTTTGCCACCCAGCAGGATCAACTCGACCGCGGTCGGATCATCGCCCGACAGCACGATGAAATCCTTGCTCACGCCATCGATGATGGTCTTGGCACGTGCCAGATCGCCAGTGGCTTCCTTGATACCGATGATGTTCGGCACGGTGGACAGGCGAATCACGGTCTCGGCCTGCATGTCGCAGGACGTGCGGCCAGGAACGTTGTAGAGGATCTGCGGAATATCGACCGCTTCGGCGATGAACTTGAAGTGCTGGTACAAACCTTCCTGAGTCGGCTTGTTGTAGTACGGCACCACCAGCAGGCAGGCATCGGCGCCGGCTTCCTTGGCATTGCGGGTCAGCTCGACGGCTTCGCGAGTCGAATTGGCGCCGGTACCGGCGATAACCGGAATACGGCCATTGACCTGCTTGACCACGGCCTTGATGACGGCGATGTGCTCATCGACGTCCAGGGTTGCCGACTCGCCGGTCGTGCCGACCGCGACAATGGCATGGGTACCGTTTTCAAGATGGAAGTCCACGAGTTTGCTGAGGCTGTCCCAGTCAAGACGCCCTTGTGCATCCATGGGAGTGACCAGTGCCACCATACTGCCCGCAATCATGAAACCGCTCCTGCCGGAAAAAGAGAGCGGTAATGGTACTGGCGCCAAGATGCTTGCACAAGCGAAGTACTACGCCGCCGCCATTCCCCTTGGCGCCGCTTTTCGCTACCCTTCAGACTTTGATCGGTACTGATCAGCTTGCACGCCGGGTTTCAGCCTTCCTTTTCGGCCCTTCAGATCCCGTTCCTGCGTTGTTGCCATGGATTCCCGCTTCTATATGGGAACCGCCCGCGACCCGTGGCCCGGAGTTCTCGACAGGCTTGCGCAGGCATTTCCGGCAGTCAATGCACGTCAACCTACCGACCGCTCATCGCTTTAGGAATGCTGCATGTCCACCCCCACAGTTCGCGAACAATTCCTTGTCATCAGTGCCCTCGGCGCCAACCCCATGGAGCTGACCAACGTCCTGTGCCGCGCCAGCCATGAGAATCGCTGCGCCGTGGTGACTTCCCGCCTGACCCGCCACGGCGAGTGCAGCGCGTTGGTGCTCGAAGTCTCCGGTAGCTGGGACGCCCTGGCGCGCCTCGAAGGCAGCCTGGCCGGCCTGGCCAAACGTCATGCGTTTACCGTCAACGTGGTGCGCAGCGCCGCGTCCGAAAGCCGCCCGCAGGCGTTGCCTTACGTGGCCTACGTGAGTTCGGCGTACCGCCCGGACATCATCAACGAGCTGTGTCAGTTCTTCATGGATCACAATGTCGAGCTGGAAAACCTGACCTGCGATACGTATCAGGCGCCGCAAACCGGCGGCACCATGCTCAACGCCACGTTCACCGTGACCCTGCCGGCCGGCACTCAGATCAGTTGGTTGCGCGACCAGTTCCTGGATTTCGCCGACGCAATGAACCTGGACGCACTGATCGAGCCTTGGCGCCCACAAAACCCAATGTAAGGAAGTTTTCATGGCCGTTGTCATCGACCAGCCGGTTGCCGATTTCGAAGCACCTGCCACCAGCGGGCAGTCCGTCAGCCTGTCTGCCCTGAAAGGCAAGCAAGTGGTGATCTACTTCTATCCGAAGGACAGCACGCCAGGCTGCACCACTCAGGGTCAGGGCTTTCGCGATCAATATGCGGCGTTCAAGGCTGCCAACACGGAAGTCTTCGGGATTTCCCGTGACAGCCTCAAATCCCATGAGAACTTCAAGGGCAAGCAGGAATTTCCGTTCGAGCTGATCAGCGACAAGGACGAGGCGGTTTGCCAGTTGTTTGATGTGATCAAACTGAAAAAGCTCTATGGCAAGGAATACATGGGCGTTGATCGCAGCACTTTTTTAATCGACAAGGACGGTGTGCTGCGCCAGGAATGGCGTGGCGTGAAAGTGCCGGGGCATGTCGATGCGGTGCTCGCGGCGGCGCAGGAATTGAACAAGGGCTGAAGATCAAAAGATCGTCCGAAGGCGGGGCCGCGTTCGGACGATCTTTGTTTTTAAAGCAGCGGCGCCACCACAGGTTCCTTGCGCGGCCAGGCATCCAGCACAGCCTTGAACAGCGTCGCGAGGGGAATCGCAAAGAATACGCCCCAGAACCCCCACAACCCGCCAAACAGCAACACTGCGCAGATAATCGCCACCGGGTGCAAATTCACCGCCCCCGAAAACAGCAGCGGCACCAGCACGTTGCCGTCCAGTGTCTGGATGATCCCGTAGACCGCCATCAAATAAATGAACTGGTCGCTCCAGCCCCACTGGAACAATGCGATCAATAACACTGGCACGGTCACCACCACCGCCCCCACATACGGCACCACCACCGACACGCCCACCAGCAACGCCAGCAATGCCGCGTAGTTCAGACCAAGGGCGGCGAACGCGATGTACGTCACCCCGCCGCAAATAACGATTTCGATGACTTTTCCGCGAATGTAGTTGGCAATCTGCCGGTTCATTTCCTGGGCCACTCGGGTAATCAGCGCGCGTTCGCGGGGCAAGTAACCTCGCACCCATTCGCCGATCATCAGCCGATCCTTCAGGAAGAAGAACACCAGGATCGGCACCAGCACCAGATAGATCATGATGTTCACCAGCAACGGCAGGCTCGACAGCGAAAACGTCAGCGCCCACTGGCCGAACTTGCCGATTTCGCCGCGCGCCGCTGCGATGGCCTGCAGCACTTGCTCGTCGGACACCAGATGCGGGTAGCGCTCTGGCAGCAGCAAAAGCAACGACTGCCATTTGGCGAGCATGCCCGGCAGTTCATTGAACAGCGTGATCAACTGATGCCAGAGCAACGGTACCACCACGACGATGAACACGAGCAACACGCCCATGAACAACGCAAACACCAGCCCCACCGCTGCGGCGCCCGGCACGCGCAGGCGCTCAAGCGTAACGACTAGTCCCTGCATCAGATAGGCGAGCACCATGCCCGCCAGCACTGGCGCGAGCATGCCGCCCAGCGTGAGCACAGCGGTGAAGGCCAGAAACAGCAGTACCGCAAGCACCACGGCTTCTTCGTCGGAGAAGTAGCGCTGAATCCAGTCGCGCAACACTTTGAACATCAATAATCCTTAGTCATTTACGCCGTCGGCTTCAGGCCTTTTTCAACCAGTAACGGTAGACGCCCGCTTCGTCTTCTTCACGCAGCAGCGTATGTCCGGCCAACTTGGCAAAGGTGCGGAAGTCACGCTGCGAGCCGGCGTCCGTGGCGATGACCTTAAGCACGGCGCCACTGGCCAGCTTATTCAACTCCATCTTGGCCTTGAGCAACGGCAACGGGCAATTCAGGCCACTGGCGTCCAATTCACAGTCATGGGCTACAGCGTCAGTCATTGCGTCACTCCGGATCAGGTTCGAGTTGCCTAGAATATCTGGTCGCAGGGCTGGTGTCCGGCTACAGTAAGCTCTTTGTCGACCAAGGCTCTGTGCATGACCTTCCTGCGCCCTACCCTGCTGACGCTCGCTTGCCTGCTTGCCTCACCGGGCTTCGCCGACGACCTGCCGTCTCTCGGTGACGCCAGTTCTGCCATTGTCTCTCCACAACAGGAATTTCAGTTGGGTCGCGCCTGGCTGGCGCTGCTGCGAAGCCAGGTGTCCCAGCTCAACGACCCGCAACTTAAGGACTACGTCGAATCCAGCGTCTACAAACTGGTGGAAACCAGCCAGGTCAACGACCGGCGCCTTGAGTTCATCCTGATCAACAGTCCGCAGCTCAACGCTTTCGCCGCACCGGGTGGCGTGGTCGGGGTCAATGGTGGTCTGTTCCTCAATGCCCAGACTGAGGGCGAATATGCGTCGGTACTGGCCCACGAACTCGCGCACTTGTCTCAACGCCACTTTGCTCGCGGCGTAGAAGCCTCGCAGCGGATGCAGGTGCCGATGATGGCCGCGCTGCTCGCCGGCATTGTGATGGCCGCCGCTGGGGCCGGTGATGCCGGTATCGCTGCGATTGCCGGCACGCAGGCGGCGGCAATACAGGAACAGCGGCGCTTCTCGCGCCAGAACGAGCAGGAAGCCGACCGTATCGGCATCCTCAATCTGGAAAAGGCCGGTTACGACCCTCGCTCGATGCCAACCATGTTCGAGCGTTTGATGCGCCAATATCGCTTCGACGCCAAACCGCCGGAATTCCTGTTGACGCACCCGGTAACCGAATCGCGGATTGCCGACACCCGCAACCGCGCCGAGCAGGCCAAGCCCGGCGGCATCGAAGATTCCAAGCGCTATCAGTTGATTCGCGCTCGGGTGAAGCTGATCTACGAAGAAACCCCGGGGCTGGGCGCCAAACGCTTTCGCGCTGAGCTGGATGAGAACCCGAAAAACGACGTAGCCCGCTACGGTCTGGCGATTGCGCAGATTAAGGGTGGCCAGTTGAATGAGGCACGGGAGAATCTCAAGCAGCTGTTGGCCACATCGCCGAACGAGATCATTTACAACCTCGCTCAGGTCGATTTGGACATCACCAACAATCGCTTGCCCGATGCGCAGTCGCGGGTCGACCGCATGCTGGCGCAATATCCCGGCAACTATCCGCTGAATCAAGTACGCGTCGATTTGCTGCTCAAACAGAACCGCGCCGCCGATGCGGAAAAAGCGCTGGAAAACCTGCTCAAATCCCGCCCCGATGATCCGGACATCTGGTATCAGGTCGCCGAGACACGCGGCTTGTCCGGCAACATCATCGGTTTGCACCAGGCCCGCGCCGAATACTTCGCACTGGTCGGCGATTATCGTCAGGCCATCCAGCAACTGGACTTCGCCAAACGCAAGGCCGGCAGCAACTTCCCACTGTCTTCACGCATTGATGCCCGCCAGCGCGAACTGATGGAACAGGAGCGCATGGTCAAGGACATGATGGGCTAATCCCACCTCAACTTTCCGGCACAAAAAAACCGCCTCTTTCGAGGCGGTTTTTATTTACCGCTCAGCTGGATTATTCGGCCAGTTTGAAGGTAATGAAACTCGCACGGCCCTGACGCAGAACGCGCATCGACACCGAACGGTTCTTCGGCAGCGCCTTGGCGATTTCGCCGAACTCTTTGGCGGAACCGATGGCTTGATTGTTCAGGTGAGTGATGACGTCGCCGGGTTGCAGACCGATCAGGGCAGCCGGGCCGTCCTGAACTTCCTTGATCACCACACCACCTTTCAGGTCGTAGGTTTTCTTCTGCTCGGCAGTCAGTTCACCGACCGCAACGCCCAGACGGTTGCTGCTGGTCTCGACGCCGGATTTCGGCAACGCGTCCAGCTCTTTATCCTCATCAGGTATCGCGCCAACGGTCAGCTCGACATTCTTGCGTTTGCCTTCACGAATCACTTCCAGATTGGCTTTCGCCCCAGCCTTGAGTGCACCGACCAGATGAGGCAGATCCGCTGACATGACAATCGGCTGCCCGTTCATGCTCAGGATCACGTCGCCCACTTGCAGGCCGCCCTTCGCTGCCGGACCGTCATCCTGAATCTGCGCGACCAGGGCACCGGCCGGTTTTTCCAGACCGAACGACTCGGCGAGATCCTTGTTCACTTCCTGAATGACCACACCCAACCAGCCACGGCTTACTTTTCCGCCGCTTTTAAGTTGATTGGAAACGTCCAGGGCCACGTCGATAGGGATCGCGAACGACACGCCCATGAAGCCGCCGGAGCGGGTGTAGATCTGCGAGTTGATCCCCACCACTTCGCCATTCAGGTTGAACAGCGGACCACCGGAATTGCCTGGGTTGATCGGCACGTCGGTCTGGATGAACGGCACGTAGTTTTCGTTCGGCAGGCTACGGCCGACAGCACTGACGATGCCCTGGGTCACGGTGTGATCGAAGCCGAATGGCGAACCGATCGCGACGACCCACTGGCCAGCTTTCAGATCTTGGGACTTGCCGAGCTTGAGCACCGGCAGATCCTTGCCTTCGATCTTTAACAGCGCCACGTCGGAACGCGGGTCGGTGCCGACAAGTTTGGCTTTCATTTCGCTACGGTCGGCCAGACGGACGAGGATTTCGTCGGCGTCGGCAATCACATGGTTATTCGTGAGAATGTAACCGTCAGCCGAGATGATGAAACCCGACCCCAGGGATTGGGCCTCACGCTGACGATCACCGCGCGGCGAACGCTGCTGAGGCGGCATGCCACGCTCGAAAAACTCACGCAGCATTGGCGGCAAGCCTTCCAGGTCCGGCATCTGCTGATTCACTCTACGATCAGGCAGCTTCTGGGTGGTACTGATGTTCACCACGGCTGGCGAAGCTTGCTCGACCAGTTGAGTGAAGTCCGGCAGGTCAGCCGCCTGCACGGCAGGAACCGCCTGACCGAGCACCAGCACGGTGGCGAAAATGGATAGATAAGATTTCAAGCTAGGTATCGACATACAGCTCCCGTTACGACGAGCAGGGTTAAGCGATATGGAGCAAGGGAACACCGGAAACTGCGGGCCGGCATTTTTGTTCCGGGAACAACAACAAGGCCAGAGCCGTGAAGCCCTGACCTATAAAAAATTTTTGGGTGATTTGCAAATGAAAATGCTCAGCAAACATTTCGACGGCTCGGCGACGAGGTGAGATGGCGGGGTTCAACTCATTGCTTACTGGTGGCCGCATCGCCGTTGCGCATGGAAAGCGCAATGCGTTCAGCGGTACCGATTGGAATTTCCCCGACCACGGTGACCATCATCTCACCCTGAGGAGTCGTCAGCCGCCGGGACACGGCAACCGTCGGGCCTAATTGAGTACGGGTGTCCGTAACGGTCGCACCGTTCAACGGCTCAAGAAACACGGAGAAGCGCGCCAGACCGTCGTCATACATCAAACTGCTGACTTGAGTCTTCGTTTCCGGGTCTTTATGCGAGGTGCTGCTGGTCAATTCGAAACCGGGTGGCACCCACTCTGAGTGCCAGACCTGAGCGGTCTTGATGGCAGAGGCCTTGTCACTGTCCAGCGTGATGGCCTTGCAATCAGAGTCGGCCTGAAGATCCTTGTCCGACGGCACTTCGTCAGTATTCAGCCGCGTGAACTGAAAGCGCTCCAGCAATTGCCCTTTGTCGTTGAGCAGCAACGATTTTAGTGGCAACCCGGTCTGCTTGTCCAAGTGCAACTCAAACCCGTATCGATGCTGGTCACGAGGCGTGAGCGATAGGATCACCGCTTCACGTCCGGCCACACGCGACTTGCCAACGACGGCAAGGTCATACCAATTCTTGAGCTTTTGGGGATCGAGGGCGCGGGCCGCAGAGTTGGGAGAATCCCCCAGCCCCGCTATCAACGTGCCGCTGACGCATTGCGTACGTCCATCGACACGTACCACTTCCTGCGCAGATCCGTCGAGCTGTAGTAACCGCTCACGGATTTGACCATTCTGGACACGATGCCAGATGGTGTGGGTCGAAAAACTGCCATTGCGCTCGTAAACGAAAGTACCGTGAAAGCTCTGCTGCTGCTCGGCCTTGCCCAGACGGGTCAACCAGTCTTGGGCTTCATCGGCGTGGGCTGGAACAACGAACCAGCCACTGAGCAGAAGCGAAAGTAGAGGTATGGCGCGCATGATCCTCCTTAACGGTTTTCCAGACTTGCTGCACGTGCGTACGGCAGCGCGCTTTCAGTACCTTTCAGAGCAGCCTGTTGGGCGTGCTGACGCAAGTAGCCTGGCAGACGCTGATCATGCCAGCCTGGCTGACCTTGCAGAACACCATTGGCCATCGGGCCGGTGGTTTCCGAGCTTTCCTTGTAGCCTGCCAACACAGCCGGACCTTTAACCTGCGGCGCAGCCAGCGAGGACTGGTTCGACTGCTGGGCCAGTTCGACACCGGCAATTTCGTCCTGGTTGTAGAGGCGCACACCGGCCAAAACTGCAACAGTCACCGAGGCCGCAACGGCCAGACGACCGAGATTGCGCCAAGGGCTACGCGAAACCTTGGCCGGAGCCGTTTCGTCTTCCAGTGCAGCAGACACTGCCGCAGCAATATCCAGACGCGGTAGCAGCAAGTCCTTATGCATGGCAGCCCGGGCAATCTGGTAACGCGCCCAGGTGTCACGGGTTTCAACATCGTCCAGTGCATTGATCACTCGACGCAATTCAAGTTCGTCCGCTTCGTTATCCATCACTGCGGACAGCGATTCCTGCAGGGCTTCACGACTCATGGCGTTCCTCTCTTGGCTATCGCCGCTGTCTCTAGTTTTCCTGCAACAAAGGTTGCAGGGCTTTATCGATGGCCTCCCGGGCGCGGAAGATCCGGGAGCGCACGGTACCCACCGGACACTGCATGACGCTCGCAATGTCCTCGTAACTCAGACCATCGAATTCGCGCAAAGTTAACGCCGTGCGCAAATCCTCTGGCAGTTGCTGAATGGTTCGATGGACAGTGCCTTCGATCTCATCCCGCAGCAATGCACGTTCAGGCGATTCGAGATCCTTCAGGCCGTGATCGCCATCGTAGAACTCTGCATCCTCGGAACTGACATCGCTATCCGGCGGCCGGCGGCCGCGTGAAACCAGATAGTTTTTCGCCGTGTTAATGGCGATGCGGTAGAGCCACGTATAAAACGCACTGTCTCCGCGAAAATTCCCCAACGCCCGGTAGGCTTTGATAAAAGCTTCCTGAGCAACGTCCTGCGCTTCATGGGTGTCGTGCACAAAACGCACGATCAACCCGAGAATCTTGTGCTGATACTTCAGCACCAACAGATCGAAAGCTCGCTTGTCGCCACGCTGAACGCGCTCGACCAGCTGCTGATCCTCTTCCTGGGTTAGCATGAACTCTCCTCGATAAGCTCAGAGGAGCCTTGCATGGCCAAACGACCAGACTTGCAAACATAGACTCGGGCTTTTCGCAAAAGTTCTCCCCCTCCAAGCAAGTTTCCTGCGCGCTCTGATTTGGCACGCACGAAAAACGCAGCTCGGGATAAACCGGCTGCGCGAATAATCTTTTCATCGATTCGCTGGCAGGAATCCAACAGCAGATTCCGCACGGGAGCCGACACTGTCCCTTGGTTCAGGCAACCGTCTATTGATCTTGGGCCTTTGGCAAAAGTTCCAAATATTTATAGACGTGCAGTACCGACATTGGGCGACCGTGTGCAGAAAAAGCATGTTTCGTCACCGATACAGTCGCCTTTTACCAAAACAGGCGAAAAAATCTTCCGACGAACCGCGCAGATTTACTGCTCACAGTAGTTTCACAATGCCATCTGAGCCCGGCTATTGTGCCGCTCCACCCCTCTATATACTAGTGCGCTGTGTGGCGCCTTGACTCTTGGATCAAGTATCTTGCGCCAACCCCGACCCGGGTCGCTTTAAGCGGAATCCTGAAATGAGCCAACAGTTTCAACACGATGTATTGGTCATTGGCAGCGGCGCTGCCGGTTTGAGTCTCGCGTTGACCCTTCCCGGTCACTTGCGCATTGCCGTATTGAGCAAAGGCAACCTCGCCAACGGCTCGACTTATTGGGCCCAGGGCGGCGTCGCTGCCGTGCTGGACGATACCGATACTGTCGAATCTCACGTTGACGACACCCTGAATGCCGGCGGCGGACTTTGCCACGAAGACGCCGTGCGTTTCACCGTCGAGCACAGCAAGGAAGCGATCCAGTGGCTGATCGATCAGGGCGTGCCCTTTACCCGCGACGAACAGTCGGGCACTGAAGACGGCGGTTTTGAATTCCACCTGACTCGCGAAGGCGGCCATAGCCATCGGCGCATCATCCACGCCGCCGATGCCACCGGTGCTGCAATCTTCAAGACCTTGCTGGCACAGGCCCAAGAGCGCACGAACATCGAATTGCTCGAACAGCGCGTCGCTGTCGACCTGATCACCGAACGGCGTCTCGGGCTCGATGGTGACCGTTGCCTTGGCGCCTATGTGCTCAATCGCAACACCGGCGAGGTCGACACTTACGGCGCACGCTTCGTGATTCTGGCGTCCGGCGGCGCCGCCAAGGTTTACCTCTATACCAGCAACCCTGACGGCGCCTGCGGTGATGGCATCGCGATGGCCTGGCGTTCGGGCTGTCGGGTGGCGAATCTGGAATTCAACCAGTTCCACCCCACGTGCCTGTATCACCCGCAGGCCAAGAGCTTTTTGGTCACCGAGGCGCTTCGCGGTGAAGGTGCCCACCTGAAGCTGCCAAACGGCGAACGCTTCATGCAGCGATTCGACTCTCGTGCCGAACTGGCTCCACGGGACATAGTCGCCCGGGCCATCGACCATGAAATGAAGCGACTGGGCGTCGATTGCGTCTACCTCGACATCAGCCACAAGCCTGAAGAGTTCGTCAAAAGCCACTTCCCCACAGTTTATGAACGCTGCCTGGAATTCGGCATCGACATCACCAAACAACCCATTCCGGTCGTACCCGCCGCGCACTACACCTGCGGTGGCGTGATGGTCGATCAACAGGGCCGCACCGATGTGCCGGGCCTGTATGCCATCGGCGAAACCAGTTTCACCGGCCTGCATGGCGCTAACCGCATGGCCAGCAACTCGCTGCTGGAATGTTTCGTCTACGCCCGTTCGGCAGCGGCAGACATCCTTGAGCAATTGCCGGATATTCCAGTGCCGAGCGCCCTGCCCGTCTGGGACGCCAGCCAGGTCACTGACTCCGATGAGGACGTCATCATTGCGCACAACTGGGATGAACTGCGCCGGTTCATGTGGGACTACGTCGGCATCGTGCGCACCAACAAGCGCTTGCAGCGCGCCCAGCACCGTGTGCGCCTGTTGTTGGATGAAATCGACGAGTTCTACAGCAACTATAAGGTCAGTCGTGACCTGATCGAGTTGCGCAACCTCGCGCAAGTTGCCGAATTGATGATCTGTTCGGCCATGGAGCGCAAGGAAAGCCGCGGACTTCACTACACCCTCGACTATCCCGATCTGCTGCCTGAGGCGCTCGACACTATTCTGGTGCCGCCCACCTACGCCGGCTGAACTTGAGCCTGACCCGCAGACGTCGGTGCAGATCCGCCGTCTGCGCGTCGCGGGGTATACAGATTGATCTGACCCGGCGCTCACCCTTCAAGCGAAAACGCAGCACCACGATCAGCGGCAGCGCGAGGCTGTCGGGTCGCAATTGCACCGCCTGCCAGCCATTGGCCGGATTCCATAGCTGCCAGCCATCGGCATCGCGGCGCAATCCGCGAAATGCCTCTGGATGGGTCAGGAGGATTTGCCGTGGCATCACCCACGCAGCGTGAGCCAGACAACAGAACGCTGCGAACAGACTGATCCAGAGCGGAACGGCAAGCAGAAACAATGAACCCAGAACGAACGCCTGGGCCAAAACGTACGCCGCCAGCAACTGCCGAGAGGCATGCCAGCGGCATTCAAACGAATTACTTGGGCTGGACACGATCCAGAATCATCCGGACCATGCGCTGCAATTCCGCGTCTTCGGATTCGCTGCGCTCCATGAACCAGCCGAACATGTCCTGATCCTCGCACTCGAGCAGGCGGACATACAGCGCACGATCCACCTCGTTCAGCGTTGCGTAAACCTCCTTCACGAACGGCACCAGCAACACGTCAAGCTCAAGCATCCCGCGACGGCTGTGCCAAAAGAGGCGATTCAGTTCAACTTGTTCGACCATGGAGCGCTCCTCAAATAGGCCGCAAGTATACAGACCCGAGACAGGTCGCACAGTCGGCTTTGGTCGGGCATCACCGATCCTTTGTGAACTACCCATTTCACGAACGCCCCCTTATGATGTGCACCAGACTTTTTACCCTGCGATGACCCATGGCCGATTCTGCTTTTTTCTGCACCCTGTCTCATGAAGGCGTTCTCGCGGTTCGCGGCGTAGATGCCGGCAAATTCCTGCAAGGTCAGCTGACCTGCAACCTCAATTACCTGAGCGACACCAAAGCCAGCCTTGGCGCGCGCTGCACGCAGAAAGGCCGGATGCAATCGAGTTTCCGCATTTTGCTCGAAGGCGACGGCGTGCTGCTGGCCATGGCCAGCGAACTGCTCGAGCCGCAACTGGCGGATCTGAAAAAGTACGCAGTGTTCTCCAAATCCAAATTGACTGACGAGAGCGCTGCCTGGGTGCGCTTCGGTCTGGAACACGCCGATGCCGAGCTCGCCAGCCTCGGCCTGGCTCTTCCGGCCGAGACCGACAGCGTGGCGCGTGGCGAAGGTCTGATCGCCATCCGCGTGTCGCCGGATCGCGCCGAACTGTGGGTGGCGGTCGATCAGGCTGACGCCGTCAAAGGCCAATTGTCCGCCCAGTTACCCGAAGCCGAACTGAATCAATGGCTGCTGGGCCAGATCCGCGCCGGTATCGGTCAGGTCATGCCGAGCACGCGCGAGCTGTTCATCCCGCAGATGCTCAACCTGCAGGCCGTCGGCGGCGTCAGCTTCAAGAAGGGCTGCTACACCGGCCAGGAAATCGTCGCGCGCATGCAGTATCTGGGCAAACTCAAGCGTCGCCTGTATCGGGTGCAACTGGACGCCAGCGAATTGCCTGAGCCCGGCACGCCGCTGTTCGCCCCAAGCCACAACAGCGCCATCGGTGAAGTCGTGCTGGCTGCCCGTGCCGAACAACAGATTGAACTGCTCGCCGTATTGCAGGCCGAAGCTGCTGAAGCCGGCGATTTGCATGTGGGCACGCCCGAGGGCCCCGCTTTGCATGTACTCGACCTGCCGTACGAACTGGATCGCGACCGCGAAATCCAGCGCTGATCGCCGCTTTGGCTGCAAGACCTAGAGAATTCACATGAGCGAGCTGGCGGATAAGGTCCAACAGGATTTGGTTGAGGCCATCGATAACGATGACCTGGTTCTGCCGACATTGCCGGAAGTGGCCATGCAGATTCGCAAGGCCGCCGAGAATCCGGACATCAGCGTCAGTGAGCTGAGCAAAGTCATCGGCCGCGACACCGCGTTGTCGGCGCGCCTGATCAAGGTGGTCAACAGTCCTTTGTTACGCGCCACCCAGGAAGTCACCGACCTGCACACCGCCATCACTCGCCTGGGCGTCAACTACAGCAGCAACCTGGCAATCGGGCTGGTGATGGAGCAGATTTTCCACGCCCGCTCCGAAGTTGTTGAGCAGAAGATGCGTGATGTCTGGCGCAAAAGCCTGGAGATCGCCGGGGTCAGCTATGCGCTGTGCCGCCGCCACACCCAGCTCAAGCCGGATCAGGCTGCACTCGGTGGGTTGGTGCATCAGATCGGCGTGTTGCCGATTCTCACCTATGCCGAAGATCACTATGAGTTGCTGTCCGACCCCGTCAGCCTCAACCATGTGATCGACCGTATTCATCCATTACTCGGCGATAAGCTGCTGCGGGTCTGGGAGTTTCCGGAGCGGCTGGTGCAATTGCCCGGGCTGTATCAGGATTTCAAACGCGATTCGGCGCAAATCGATTACGTCGATCTGGTGCAGGTGGCGAGCCTGTATTGCCACAAGGACAGCGACCACCCGTTTGCGCGAATCGATCCGCTCAGTGTCCCGGCATTTCGCAAGCTCGGCATCGATCCGGATAACGCGGCCATGTGCGCGGATCTGGAAGAATCGCGGTCGATGTTTTACTGATCCCGAGCCTGCTCGCGAAGAGGCCGGGACCAGCACCACAATCATCCTGCAATAAAACTCACCCGCACCTTCAACCCCGCCTTCTCGCCATCATGCAGACTGATCTGCGCCAGGTGCGCGCGGCAGATTTCGCCGACGATTGCCAACCCCAACCCGGATCCTGCCACCTGCTGATTGCGGCGATAGAAACGTTCGAACACCCGCTCACGCTCCTCCAGTGGAATGC
Organism: Pseudomonas syringae; assembly: GCF_021605415.1. GTDB lineage: Bacteria > Pseudomonadota > Gammaproteobacteria > Pseudomonadales > Pseudomonadaceae > Aquipseudomonas > Aquipseudomonas syringae_S. Next base: position 16,035 of record NZ_WKEQ01000028.1, on the reverse strand, counting down.
CCGGCCCGTCATCCTCGACTTCCAACACCGCCGGCGCCGAGACCCGCAAAATCACGTTGCCGCCCGACGGCGTGTGCGCCAGCGCGTTGTCCACCAGATTGCTCAGCAGTTCATTCAGCAAGGTCGGTTCGCCGCGCAACCACACCGGCTCGTCCGCCTCCAGCGCCAATGCGACGCCTCGGGCGTGAGCCAGCGGCGCCATGGCCATGCCCAGTTCCCGGGCCAACTGGCTCAGGTCGAGCAATTGCGCACCGCCCTCAGCAATCGCCCGCGCACCGTTTTCGACCCGCGCCATCGACAGCAATTGATTGGCCAGATGAGTCAATCGATCAGTGCCTTGGGCGGAAGATTCCAGCGTGCTGCGCCAAGTCTCGGGCTCGCTCGACCGCAACCCCAGTTCCAGCCGCGCCTTGAGTGCCGCCAGAGGCGTGCGCAATTCGTGAGCGGCATCGGCAATGAATTGCGCCTGACGCTCGAACTGCCCGCGCAGGCGCTCGGTGAAATGGTTAAGCGCGCGCACCAACGGCCACAGTTCGTGCTGCACTTCCACCAGCGGCAGTGGCCGCAGATCATCGGGCTGACGCTCTTCCACTGCCGTGCGCAAACGCTCCAGCGGCCGCAATGCGGCACTCACCGCAAACCACACCATCAGCAACGCGCCAATCCCCAGCATGCCCAGGCGCAACAATGTATCGGCCATCAGACTGCGGGCCATTTTCACCCGGGCTTCGTCGGTTTCAGCGACGCGAATCTCCGCCATGCCGTTCATGTTCGGCTCGCTGACCGCTTTGAGCAGGCTGACAACGCGCACGTTCTGGCCTTGGTATTTGGCGTCGTAGAAACGTGCCAGCGCCGGATAATCATCGGTACGCGGCGTGCCGGGCGGTGGCCCCGGGAGATTTTCGTAGCCCGAAATCAGCTTCTGATTGATGTCGTTGACCAGATAGAAAATTCGTCCGGCGCTGTCGTAGGCGAACGTATCGAGCGCCACGTACGGCACGTCGGCGCTCAGGCTGCCGTCGCGCTGGGACAGTCCGGCGGCGATGGTGCGTGCGGATGCCAGCAAGGTGCGGTCGTAGGCCGTATCGGCCGCTTCGCGCCCATTCCAGTAGGCGCTTAACGTACTGGCGATTGTCAGCCCCACGAGCAACAACGCGAGGTTCCACAGCAACCGCCAGCGCAGACTGCTGGGATTATGCATCGCGGCTTTCCAGCAAATAACCGAGGCCCCGGAACGTCACAATGGCCACCGGTTGGCCATCGAGTTTTTTGCGCAGTCGGTGGACGTAGATTTCGATGGCGTCGGGGCTGGCCTCTTCGTCGAGACCGAACACCTGTGCCGCCAGTTGTTCCTTGCTCATCACCCGCCCCGGCCGTGCGATCAACGCTTCAAGCACCGCTTGTTCGCGCGAGGTCAGCGTCAGCAATTCTTCGCCAAGGGTAAAGCGCCGAGTCTCGAGATCGTACGCCAGCACGCCGCAACGCTGCACCCGTTCGCCGCCGAGCACGCTGCGGCGCAGCAGGGCTTTGACTCGAGCCTCCAGCTCAGTCAGTTCAAACGGTTTGGCCAGGTAGTCATCGGCGCCGAGGTTGAGCCCGTGCACCCGATCCTTGACGTCGCTGCGTGCGGTGAGCATCAGCACCGGCAGATTTTTGCCTCGGGCACGCAAGCGTGCCAGCACTTCGAAACCGTCCATGCGCGGCAGGCCGACGTCGAGGATCACCACGGCATATTCCTCACTGCCAAGCGCCAGATCTGCCGCGACGCCGTCGTGCAACACGTCCACGGTCAAACCGGTGCTCTTCAGCGCCTGGGCGACGCTTTCGGCGAGCTGCAGATGATCTTCGACGAGCAGGACACGCATGGTTTTACACCTCATTCAGGGATGGTCGACGCCATTCTTTGGCGCGAAGTTTACAGCCGACGCCGCCGGTGTGAAGCCCCGCCTCCTATTGAAAGGTGGGTGAAAGCCTGCTGAAAGCTTATTGAAAGGTTAGCGAAAGGTTGGGCCGTTAGAGTCCGGTTACGGAATGTTTCAACATTCAGCGCTGCCGCCAATCAGCGCACGAAAAACGCCACGAAGCGTTTTCGACCCATAAGAACAATAACGAGGTATCGCATCATGCTGTCTTCACAGCCCCGGATTCATCCCGCCCGAATTTTTTCGCACTCGTTTTTGCTTGCCAGCACCGTTGTCGGCTGCTCGTCTTTCGGCCCATCCGGGTTTGAAGAAGGCCAGCCGCGCGCGCCACACAACCACGCCTGAAACCAACCAAAAACAACAACTCCCATGGAGACACTCATGAACCCATCACTGCGTCGTTTTGCTCTCGCCGCCGGTTGCATTCTGTTCGCCGGCCAGCTCATGGCCGAACCGAAACGCCCGGAATGCATCGCACCGGCCTCACCTGGCGGCGGTTTCGACCTGACCTGCAAACTGGTGCAAAGCGCACTGGTCAACGAGAAAATCCTGACCAAGCCGATGCGCGTGACCTACATGCCTGGCGGCGTCGGTGCAGTGGCGTACAACGCGGTGGTGGCCCAGCGTCCGGGCGACGCCGGCACGCTGGTCGCGTGGTCGAGCGGTTCGCTTCTGAACCTGGCCCAAGGCAAGTTCGGTCGTTTCGATGAAACCAACGTGCGCTGGTTGGCAGCGGTTGGCACCAGCTATGGCGCCATCGCGGTAAAAAGCGATTCGCCCTACAAGACCCTCGACGATCTGGTACAGGCATTGAAGAAAGATCCGGGCTCCGTGGTCATCGGTTCCGGCGGCACCGTCGGCAGCCAAGACTGGATGCAAACCGCGCTGGTCGCCAAGGCTGCCGGGATCAACCCGCGCGACCTGCGTTACGTCGCCCTCGAAGGTGGCGGCGAAATCGCCACTGCTCTGCTCGGCGGCCACATTCAAGTCGGTAGCACCGACATCTCCGACTCCATGCCGCACATCCTGAGTGGCGACATGCGTCTGCTCGCGGTGTTCGCCGACAAGCGTCTGGACGAGCCGGAAATGAAAGACATTCCGACCGCTCGCGAACAGGGTTACGACATCGTCTGGCCAGTGGTTCGTGGTTTCTACGTCGGCCCGAAAGTCAGCGACGAAGACTACAACTGGTGGAAAGCCTCGTTCGACAAAATGCTGGCCTCCGACGAGTTCGCCAAGCTGCGCGATCAGCGTGAACTGTTCCCGTTCGCCATGACCGGCCAGGAACTGGACACCTACGTGAAAAAGCAGGTCGCGGATTACAAAGTGCTGGCCAAAGAGTTCGGCCTGATTCAGTGATCGTCTCTGTCTAGCGGCCACGGCCCCGTTTTGTGGGGCCATGGCACAGGAGCTTCCCATGCTTATTCAACGTATTTTCGCGTCCGTGCTGTTGCTGGTCTGCGTCGGCCTGGCACTGATGGCGTGGCCGTATCAAGCGGCGTTTTCCTATGAGCCGGTCGGGCCGCGCGCCTTCCCGCTCCTGATGCTGGCCCTGATGGGGCTGGCTCTGTTGTACATGGCGTTCCGCCCTGCACCGATCAAACACAACGACGACGAGATACCGCTGGATCGTGAAACCCTGACCAAGATCGGTATTTGCGTCGTGTTGCTGCTGGTATTCGCCGGCACTTTCGAACCGCTGGGTTTCATCGTCGCCAGCATCATCACCGGCATCCCGATGGCGCGCTTGTACGGCGGCCGCTGGTTGCCGAGCGTGATCATCATCAGCTTGATGGCCGTCGGCCTCTACCTGCTGTTCGACAAGGTGATGGACGTCCCGTTGCCTTTGGGCCTGCTCGACGTTCTGGAGAACTGATATGGATACTCTCGGCTATTTGGGCCATGGTTTCGGCGTCGCGCTGAGCCCGTACAACCTGGTGACCGCGCTCTGCGGCACCTTGATCGGCACCGTCGTCGGCCTGTTGCCGGGCCTGGGCCCGATCAACGGCGTGGCCCTGTTGATCCCGATTGCGTTCGCCCTCGGTCTGCCGCCGGAATCGGCACTTATCCTGCTCGCGGCCGTGTACCTGGGCTGCGAATACGGCGGCCGGATCAGCTCGATCCTGCTGAACATTCCGGGCGAAGCCTCCACCGTGATGACCACCCTGGACGGTTACCCGATGGCGCGCAAAGGCTTGGCGGGTGTCGCGCTGTCGCTGTCGGCATGGAGCTCGTTCATCGGCGCTTTCATCGCAACCTGCGGCATGGTGCTGTTCGCCCCGCTGCTGGCGAAGTGGGCGATTGCCTTTGGGCCGGCGGAATATTTTGTGCTGATGGTGTTCGCGATTGTCTGCCTCGGCGGCATGGCCGGTGATCGTCCGTTGAAGACTTTTATCGCGGCGTTGATCGGTCTGTTCCTGTCGACGGTCGGCATCGACGCCAACAGCGGCGTGTACCGCTTCACCGGTGACAACATCCACCTCACCGACGGCATTCAGTTTGTCGTGCTGGTGCTGGGCCTGTTCTCGATCAGTGAAATTCTGCTGCTGCTGGAGAAAACCCATCACGGTCAGGAAGCGGTGAAAGCCACCGGCCGCATGATGTTCAACTTCAAGGAAGCGGCGTCGGTGTTCACGGTGAACGTGCGTTGCGGCGTGCTTGGTTTCATCATGGGCGTATTGCCGGGTGCCGGCGCGACACTGGCCAGTGCGGTCGCCTACATGACCGAAAAGCGCATAGCCGGTGCCAGCGGCAAATTCGGCCAGGGTGACGCTCGCGGTCTTGCGGCACCGGAAACCGCCATCGGCGGTGCAGCGTGCGGCGCACTGGTGCCGATGCTGACCCTGGGCGTTCCAGGTTCGGGCACCACCGCCGTGATGATCGGCGCACTGTCGCTGTACAACATCACCCCGGGCCCGCTGCTGTTTCAGCAACAACCGGACATCGTCTGGGGCCTGATCGCTTCGCTGTTCATCGCCAACGTAATGCTGGTGGTCTTGAACATCCCGATGATCCGCATCTTCACCCGCATCCTGTCGGTGCCGAACTGGGCATTGGTGCCGGTGATCGCGATCATCACCGGGATCGGCGTGTACGCGGTACATGCGACCACGTTCGACCTGTTCCTGATGATCGGTATCGGCATTTTCGGTTACATCCTGCGCAAGCTGGATTTCCCGCTGTCGCCGCTGTTGCTGGGTTTCATTCTCGGCGGTCTGATGGAGCAAAACCTGCGTCGTGCGCTGTCGATTTCCAACGGTGCGCTGGACATTCTCTGGTCGAGCCCGATCACCTTCGGTTGCTGGGTACTGACCGCGATCATGCTGGCCATGCCGATCATCCGCATCTGGCGCAAACGCTCCGCTGTGCGGAACGCTGTCGCCGATGTCTGATGCGCCATCGCTCAGACAATGGTGGGGAACCCCGCTGGTCGGTCTGCTGGGCGGCTACATCGCCAGCCAGATCGGCTGGCCGCTGCCGTGGATGGTCGGCTCGTTGCTGGCGATCATCCTGGTGCGCTGCCTGACCCCATGGCAACTGGCGGAAATCCCCGGCGGCCGCAAATGCGGGCAATGGGTGGTGGGCATCGGCATCGGCCTGCACTTCACCCCGATGGTGATGGAGCAGGTGCTGAGCCACTTCGGCCTGATTTTCTTTGGCGCGCTGGTCACCAGCGTGTCGGCGGTGGTCGGCGTTTGGCTGATGCGCCGCACCGGCGAGGATCGCGCCACCGCGTTCTTCTCCAGCATGCCCGGCGGTTCCGGAGAAATGGTCAACCTCGGCGCGCGTAACGGCGCGATGCTCAGCCATGTCGCGGCGGGGCAAAGTTTGCGGGTGCTGGTGGTGGTGCTGTGCGTGCCGGCGGCTTTCAAATATCTATTAGGCGACGGCGCGCCGGTTTCTCATACGGGTGCGGTGAATTGGGCCTGGCTGGCGATTCTGTTTCCGGCGGGCGCCCTGCTCGCCTGGCTCTGGCAACGTCTGCGACAACCTAACCCGTGGCTGTTTGGGCCGTTGCTAATCAGTGCGACCGTGAGCATTGCCTGGGATTTGCACATCAGTTTGCCGAACGGTGGCAGTCAGATTGGCCAATGGTTGATCGGCAGCGGACTGGGTTGTCACTTCAACCGGCAATTCTTCCGTCGCGCGCCGTCGTTCATGGGCCGCACCTTGATCGGTACGGTGTTGACCATGTTGATTGCCACGCTGGCGGCATTGGGCTTGAGTGCCCTGACCCATCTGGATTTGCGCTCGCTGACCCTGGGCATGATGCCCGGCGGTATCGCGGAGATGAGCCTGACGGCAGAGACTTTGCAATTGTCGGTGCCGCTGGTGACGGCGATGCAGGTGATGCGGCTGTTGTTCGTACTGTTTCTGGCGGAGCCGTTGTTCAAGTATTGGAACCGTAGACCCGAATCAAATTGATAGACCGAGTCGGCCTCATCGCTGGCAAGCCAGCTCCCGCAGATTTTTGTGATTGCCCATCAATCATGTGCATACCCCAAACCCTGTGGGAGCTGGCTTGCCAGCGATGGGGCCGTCCCTGACTACCATCAAATCGGTGGCAACCGCCACTCGATCGGCGTCTCGCCGTTCTGCTCAAGAAACTTGTTGGCACGACCAAAATGCCCGCAGCCGAGAAACCCGCGATAAGCCGACAACGGCGACGGATGCACTGACGTCAGCACCAGATGCTTGGTCGGATCGATCAGTTTCTGCTTGCTCTGCGCATGCGCCCCCCACAGCATGAACACTAGGTGCGGCTGCTTCTGACTGACCACTTCAATGATCCGGTCAGTAAAAAATTGCCAGCCCTTGTCCTTGTGCGCGTTGGCGGTGGCGCGCTCGACGGTCATGGTGGTGTTGAGCATCAACACACCCTGATCCGCCCAGCTCTGCAAATAGCCGTGCGCAGGAATGTCGATGTTCAAGTCGCGCTTGAGCTCTTTATAGATATTGAGCAGCGACGGCGGCGTTGCAATGCCCGGCTGCACCGAGAAACATAAACCGTGGGCCTGACCCGGGCCGTGGTAGGGATCCTGACCGAGAATCACCACCTTCACCTTGTCCAGCGGCGTCGAGTTCAGCGCACTGAAAATCAGCGGACCCGGCGGATAGATTTCCTTGCCGGCATCGCGTTCCTGCTGCAGGAACGTGCGCAACTCTGCCATGTAAGGCTGGTCGAACTCAGCACGCAGTGCCTCCTTCCAGCTCGGTTCGAGTTTGATACGGTCGTCAGCAGTCATGGTCATACCCGGCAAAAACAATGGGGCGCACCCTAGGAAACCCTGTTCCCCTTGTCAATTGATCTGACGCAGATCCGGCACTTTCCCACACAGCGGTCATACTGATCGTTCAAATTTCCGATCGAGGTCACGATGAATTTGCACTTCGAAGAACGCACCGGCACTGATGGTGCGCGTCTGGGCATCGCCAGCCTGGATGCCGAAAAATCGCTCAATGCGCTGTCCCTGCCGATGATCAACGCCTTGAGCGACAAACTGAACGCCTGGGCCAAGGATCCGCAAATCGTCTGCGTATTGCTGCGTGGCAATGGCGCCAAGGCGTTCTGCGCCGGCGGCGAAGTACGCAGCCTGGTCGAAGCCTGCCGCGCCCATCCCGGCGAAGTCCCGCCGTTGGCCGCACAGTTTTTCAACGCGGAATATCGACTGGATTACAGCCTTCACACTTACCCGAAACCGTTGATCTGCTGGGGCCACGGCTACGTGCTGGGCGGCGGCATGGGCTTGCTGCAAGGCGCAAGTACGCGGATCGTCACACCGAGCACCCGTCTGGCGATGCCGGAGATCACCATCGGTTTGTACCCGGATGTCGGCGCCAGTTGGTTTCTGGCGCGGCTGCCCGGCAAGCTTGGGTTGTTTCTCGGTTTGACCGGGGCGCACATGAACGCCCGCGATGCGATCGATCTGGATCTGGCGGATCGCTTTCTACTCGACGAGCAACAGCCGGATTTGATCGACGGCCTGCTGCAATTGAACTGGCAGGAACAGACCGCCATGCAGCTCAACAGTCTGCTAAAGGCCTTGCAGCAAGAAGCCGTCGCACAGATGCCGCAAGCGCAATGGCTGCCGCGACGTCAGCAGATCGACGAATTGCTGGATGTCAGCGACGTCGCCTGCGCCTGGAAAGCCATCGCGTTGCAAAAAGACAGCAGCGATTCACTGATCGCCCGGGCCGCCAAAACCATGAGCGAAGGCTCACCGCTGACCGCGCATCTGGTCTGGGAACAGATCATCCGTGCGCGCCATATGTCACTGGCCGAAGTCTTCCAGATGGAATACACGCTGAGCCTCAATTGCTGTCGGCATCCGGAATTCAGCGAAGGGGTTCGTGCGCGATTGATCGACAAGGATCAAAAACCTCATTGGCACTGGCCAGACATCAATCATGTGCCGGAGGCAGTGGTTGAAGCGCACTTTCATAAGGCTTGGGAGGGACGGCATCCGATGGCGGATCTGTCTTCTTACTGACGTCGATTTATATACGGCAGGCATAAAAAAGCGGCGCTCGATGCGCCGCTTTTTTACGGGGGTTACCAGCGATTGCCACGACCATTGTGGTCGCTGCGACCGCTGTGTCGGTCGTAGTTGCCGCGACTGCGGTGGTCGTTGTTCCAGCCACGACGGTGGTTGTCGTAACGCCCGCGATCATTGCCGTGCCAGCGACGGCTTTCGTAGTAACGCGGGGACGGTTGGTAGTGACGGGGCGCCGAGTAGTAACGCGGAGCCGGTTGGTAATAGCGTGGCGCTGACTGGTAGTAACGTTGATTGGAATAGTACGAGTTGCCACCCGTGTAATAAGTACCTCCACCGTTGTAGTAGGCCGGCGCGGGTGAGGAGTAGACCTCTGAGCGGTAGTAGCCGTCTCCATAGGAGTACGGAACGCAACCGGCGACGGAAAAAAGCAACGTTGCAAGCAGAAGAATTCGTCGATACATGGCGGCCTCCTGGACCGCGGGTTGCCCATACCAGCGACGCTGGCGGGCGACAGTCATTCATTTGGCGACTGTCGAAAGATCAGACAGTGCTTTCGGAATCTGGTGCGTTTCTGCAACAAGTTGAAACAAGTGATTAATGAAGGGTTGTTCATTCGGAATCGCGTTGACTCCGGCCGTCATACAACTGCCAAGTCCTGCAAAATCCCCAGCCATTCCCACGCCGTGCCATTAGAATGCCCAGCATCGGGCCACCGCCAACGGAATCGCCATGTCGCTTCGTTCCCCGCTGTATTCCCAACGTTCACTGGTTCTGACACTGGTCGCCCTGCTCGGCGCGGGGTTTCTTGCCACCTCGTTGCTCAGTTACTACGCCTCCCGCGCGTCGATCCGCGACAACATCGTCAACACCGAGTTGCCGCTGACGTCCGACACGGTGTATTCGGAAATTCAGAAAGACCTCGTCAGACCCATCCTGATTTCCTCGATGATGTCCCGCGACACGTTCATGCGCGACTGGGTGGTGAACGGCGAGCAAAACGCCGATCAGATGACCCGTTACCTCGACGAGGTCATGACCCATTACGGCGCCTACACCGCGTTTTTCGTTTCCAACAGCACGCTCACCTACTACCACGCCAAAGGCGTACTTAAACAAGTGAAAGTCGACGAGCCGCGCGACGCCTGGTATTTCCGCGTGCGCGACATGAAAGACCCGTACGAGATCAACGTCGACCCGGATCTGGCCAACAAAGACAACATGACTTTCTTCATCAACTACAAGGTCTACGACTACCACAACCGTTTCATCGGCGCGGCGGGCGTCGGGCTGACGGTGGACGCGGTGATCAAGTTGATCGACAAGTACCAGCAGCGCTATCAACGCAGCGTTTACTTCGTCGACACCTTCGGCAGACTGGTGCTGACCGGGGCCGAAGGCGGGCCGCAAGGTGCGCACGTCGGGCAAACATTGGGCGATCTTGAAAGCATGAAAGGGCTGATCAGCCAACTGCCCAAACCCCACTCCGGCAGCTACGAATATTCCGCACATGGCCAAGGACATTTCCTCAATGTGCGGTTTATTCCGGAGCTCAACTGGTACTTGTTCGTCGACAAGCGTGAAGACGGCGCATTGAGCGAAATCCGTCAGTCGCTGTACCTCAATCTATTGATCTGCCTGCTGGTCACGCTGATTGTGCTGGCCTTGCTCAACCGCGTGATCAACCGCTTTCAGGACAAGATCCACGCACAGGCCACCCTCGACAGTCTCACCGAACTACCGAATCGGCGCGGCTTTGACTTGCTGGCCGCCCAAGCCTTGCACGAAGCGCAACGGGAGCCGAAGCCGTTGACCGCATTGCTGCTGGATCTCGACCACTTCAAGGCCCTCAACGACACGTTTGGCCACCTCGCCGGCGATCAGGTACTGGTCGGTTTTGCACGGGATCTGCAAAGCTGCCTGCGCCATTCAGACATCGTCTGCCGCTGGGGCGGTGAGGAATTTATCGTTTTGCTGAAGGACACTGACGGCGATACCGGTCAGAAAATTGCCGAGAAGATCCGCCAGCACGTCGAACTACAGGATTATGCCTACGACGGACACACCTTGAATCTGACGGTCAGCATCGGCGTGACAGCGCTGCAACGAGACGACACCTTGCACACGCTGCTGTCCCGGGCCGATCATGCGATGTACCGGGCCAAGCAAACCGGCCGCAATCGCGTTTGCGTGGAAAGGCCTCACTCGAGCTATGCCTGACATCCATGAATAAGCCTGATCTCTGCCCGGCCTGCGGCGCTCGCAATGACTGCGCCCTCGCCGACCCACGAACCGCCGATCGCGCCTGCTGGTGCTTCGGCGTGTCCATCGATCCGGCGGTGCTCGAAGCCCTGCCATCGGAACTGCGCGACCAATCCTGCCTGTGCCCGCGCTGCTCCCAGGTCGACGCGCAACTGCAAGCAGCCAACCGGCCGATCCCGTAAGATGCGCAGCCCTTTGTCCGCCGACTTCTGACATGCGCGTCGACCGTTTCCTCAGCAATTTGCCCCGCTACAACCGCCAGCAGGTTCGTTTGTTGATGGTGGAAAAGCGCGTGCGCATTGACGGAAAAATCATCAGCGATCCTCACGCCGAAGTCTTGGAATTCAGCCGCGTCGAAGTCGACGACGAAGTGCTTCAAATTGGCAAACCGGCGCGCTATTTCATGCTGCACAAACCGCCGGGCTGCGTCAGCGCCACCCGCGATCCGCAGCATCCAACGGTGCTCGACCTGATCGATGAACCGGACAAGGACGACCTGCACATCGCCGGACGCCTGGACTTCAACACCACCGGCCTGATGCTGATCACCAACGACGGCGCCTGGTCGCGACGCCTGACTCAACCGCAGACCAAACTGCCGAAGGTCTACTACGTCGAAACCGAGCGGGAAATCGGCCCGGAATATGCGATCAAGTTTGCCGAGGGGATGTATTTCGCGTTCGAAGACTTGACCACGCAACCGGCGCAGCTTGAAGTGCTCGGCCCGAAGTCAGCGCGGTTGAGCATCGTTGAAGGCCGTTATCATCAGGTAAAGCGCATGTTCGGTCACTTCAACAACAAAGTACTGCGCCTGCACCGCGAATCCATGGGCCTGTTATTGCTGGATGACGCGCTAAAACCGGGCGAGTACCGCGCTTTGCGCACCGAAGAGATTCATTTGTTCTAAGCCGGCGACCGCTCAGCAGAAGTTGTCGAACAATTTACCAACGGCACTTGCGCGATCCCCCTCCCCCTGCTTGAATCAGGACGTCGGCCGAAATGTGACCGATGAGTCACTACATACTTCTAAGAAACTTTTTGCCGGTCGGAGCGCCACCAGACTCCTTCTCCTCCCGGTAGATTGCCCGCCAAAAACAATACCCGTCGACCTGCCTTACCGGATCGACATGGGCCTCCAAATTTCAGGCGTATGCCTACCTGTCACAAAGCTCGTGCAATGTCAGTTGCGCGCATACCCGCTTGCCAGGAGTCTTATGTCATGAGGCCAGAAATCGCTGTGCTGGATATACAGGGTCAGTATCGGGTGTACACGGAGTTCTATCGCGCAGACGCCGCAGAGAAGACCATTGTTCTGGTCAACGGCTCGATGGCCACGACTGCGTCGTTTGCTCAAACCGTGAAAAACCTGCATCCGCAATTCAACGTAGTGTGCTACGACCAGCCCTACGCGGGCCGGTCAAAAATCCACAATCGCCACGAGCAAATGCTGACAAAGGAAGTCGAAGGGCAAATCCTGCTGGAGCTGATCGATCACTTCGCCGCCGAACACGTGTTGTCGTTTTCCTGGGGTGGCGCGGCCACGCTGGTCGCGCTCGCGCAACAGCCACGGCGCATCGAGAAAGCCGTGATCAGCTCGTTCTCCCCGGTGATCAACGCGCACATGCTTGACTACCTGGAGCGCAATGTCGATTACCTCGGCAGCCGTGACGGCGACCGGGTTGGCAATCTGGTGAACTCCACCATTGGCAAGCACTTGCCCTCGTTGTTCAAGCGCTTCAACTATCGCCACGTCAGCAGCCTGGCCGAGCACGAATACGGGCAGATGCACTTTCACATCAGCGACGTGTTGCAAAGTGATCGCCAGTGCTATTTGAACACCGCGCAGAAGATCAGCGTGCCGGTGCTGTTCATGAACGGTGAATGGGACGAATACACCGCCGCCGTCGATGCCAAACTGTTTGCCAACCATGTCGCGCAGAGCAGTTTCACCACCCTGCAAGCCACCGGGCACTTTCTCGACATGGAACACAAAGCCGCCTGCCGCGACAGCCAAAACGCCCTGCTCGGCTTTCTGAAACCTTCGCAATACGACAGCCGACCGCGTTACCACTTCGTCCAGGATCACCATGCATTGGCCATTTGAAACAGCGTCATTGCAGGCAAGCCTGCGGTGTTGAGCCATCCCCATCTCATCACCGTCAGGCTTGCTCGCGATTGACCGATTTCAGCGCGGTAACATCATGCGAACAAAAGAAAACTTCAAATCCCGGCCTGAGTCTGGTACAAAGTCAGCCGCTCTGAGCGGGTATAGTTTAATGGTAGAACAGTAGCTTCCCAAGCTTCCGACGAGGGTTCGATTCCCTCTACCCGCTCCAACCGAATTCAGGTCTCACGTTGTTTTTCGACGGGGGATGCAGGAATACAAAAAACCGGCCTTGATAGCCGGTTTTTTTTGTCTGGTGTTTGGTGGCTCCAGATAGCCGAATCTATCTCTCTAGTTTGCTGAACGAACCACCAGTGCATGCGTTGAAACTATGGCTACGCTATATCCCATTAGCGTTTTCAGTGGATATCACTGAATCAGTATCAAAATTCTCCTCGCGATAGCATTTTCACGCTTACACCATCAATGTTTTCGCGTCGTACCGCTTGCGTTCAGGCGGCATTGTTATTTGATCCACGCACCGCACTGGGCGAACTGAACCAGACCTTCGGCCCAGACATCTTGATGCGGACGGCCAGTTGGCTGACGTTCAAGGAATCGCGCGCCAGTTTTCTGATCGAGAAAGAAGCCGATCAGGCTGATCGCATTCAGCGCTTTGCCCATGTCATTGCCCAGCACTGCTGGTCAAATCAAGGATCCATTGAGTAATGACAGCCTGCATTCCCTACAAGCCGGCATTTTAGGTCACGATGCCATCGGGCTCGGCTTACGCCGTTCTCCCGCATTCGTCGGACAAGCCACGATGCGCGAAGACATCGTGCATTACATTGCGCCGCATTTCAGTGATCTTGCGCCACTGCTCGAGGGGCTCAATGAGTTTGAAGTTGCGACGCGGGGCGCAGAATCGCTGGCTCGTGCTGCCGTGCTCGCTTTTGGTTTTGTTCACATACATCCCATGCGCGATGGCAATGGCCGAATTCATCGATTCCTGATCAACGACACATTGATTCGAGATGATGCTATTCCCGACGGAGTGATATTGCCGGTGTCGGCCACAATCGCCAATTCGCTGGATTTCCGGGCGGGCTACGATCGAACGCATGAAGTGTTCTCGCGACCCTTCATGCGACGATACGCGTCTGCCTACCGTTTCGGCGAACTCCTCACGTATGAGGACGGAACCCTCAGCAACTTCACCTTTGACGAATACCAAGATGCAGGTTTTGCCTGGCGATATCCAGATTTGACCGAACACGTGTTGTATACCTCGCGGGTGGTCGAATACACGATACGTACTGAAATGGTTGATGAAGTCAGAACTCTGCTGACTTTTCAGTTGCAGAATGTGTAGTGGAAGCAGTGCGATCCGCTTTTGAAAACTGAGCAAAAAACCGGTCGTGATGACCGTTTTTTTGTTTCCAAAATTCATTGGCTTCGCCTCCGCTCACTACGGCAAAAGCCCGCAACACAGTTTCCAGCCCGCTCCAGCATCTCTTCCTAGACTCGTTTCAACCGCCAAATTATCGAAGGACGATGACCAACGGTGGTTAGAGTATTGATCAAAATTAATCGGTAGGTATAGTACCCACCAAGCACACCACAAGGAGGTGTTGTGAATAGCCGTTTTCTAATTGGCCAGCTCGTCGCGGACGGCTGGTATCTGGTGCGGGTCAGGGGCAGTCACCACCACTTCAAACACCCGAGCAAACCCGGATTGGTCACCGTACCGCATCCGAAAAAGGATCTGCTCAGGAAAACGGCCATCAGCATTTTGCAACAGGCGCTGCTTTGATCCGCTCGGTCAGCAGCACCAAGGAGGACAACACACATGCGCTATCCGATTGCGATTTCAACGGGTGATGACGAACACGCTTGGGGCGTGGAAGTGCCGGACATTCCGGGCTGCTTTTCTGCCGGTGATGATCTGGATGAAGCGATCGACATGGCTCGCGAGGCCATCGAGGGCCATTTTGAAATTCTGGCCGAGGATGGTTCGCCCATTCCGCCAGCCAGCAAGGTTGCCATTCATGCGGCCGATCCCAAGTACGCAGGTTGTACGTGGGCATTGGTGGACATTGATGTCACCAAATACTTGGGCAAGGCGCAGAAACTCAACATCACGTTACCTGGCTATCTGCTGAATCGTATTGATGAATACGTGTTGCATCACCCGGAGGAAAAGAGCCGTTCGGGGTTTCTGGCGTCTGCGGCGTTGAAAGTTTTGCAGCAGGGGTGATTTTTTAATGACCGGCCCGATGGGCCGGTTTTTTATGCTTGCCAAAAGCGCTGCCTGACTTTACTCAGCCTTGAGTTCGACGTTATCCAGCGCCCGGTTCACCGCCAGCTCACCCAGCATCACAACCTGTGCGATGCCAAGGACGGCTTTGCGGTGCGGGCCTTGAAGCAGATCGGCGAAGTTGTTGAGCATGACGGTGGCCGAAGACAGGTTTTCGCAGGCGTTGGCCAGCAGGGACTCGGTGTCGGTTTTCGGATTGACCTGGTACATCTCGTTCGGCGAATAGGGCTCGGACATGATGAGGTTTACTGGGTTGAGGTAGTGGTCGAGGGCGCGTTCGGCAGCTTCGTTGAGTTTTCTGGAATCGAGTGATTCGTAGGGAGAGCCCGGGTCTGTGACCGGCGGGTTGGGAGTTACTTTGAACATGTGCTGAATACTCCGTTTGGAGCCGCTTCACTTCCCTACTAAAAGAAGGGTGGCAGCTGTATGCAGGTTAGTAGACCGGGGAGATCAGCATTACCGGCGCGCCGAAGCGCCCTGCACACAGCCACCATCAAGCACGGACGATATGTCTGAGTGACAGCGCTTTGCACCTTACTGAAATCACCACGGGCTACTAAACCCGATCACTGAAAACCAGTGACCCGACCAAGTTACCGACAGCCCCACAGGCACACAAGCCGGCGGATTCTGTCTTACCGGTAGGCAGTGACGCAAGCCGCTGTAGGCCGAGCGACGAAACAACGCCCTCCTTTAAACGCTGATTGCGACTCCCGTTTAATCGCTCGACCTGCCAGGGACGTTTTCCGACAGACCGAAACGGAGTCGATCACCGCGTCGCCACAATAAACAACCGCGGAAACGGCAACAGCACCGAACCGTCCGCCAGCGCCGGATACGCCTGCGCCACCGCCGCCAGATATTTTTCCAGATATTGCGTTTTCTCTGATTCAGTCAACGGTGCAAGAAACGGAATCAACCCACTGCCCTTGAACC
>NZ_WKEQ01000027.1 GCF_021605415.1 Pseudomonas syringae | reverse complement strand
CTCCTGCACAGGACGTAACTGTATAAAAATTGAACAAGGCTCTGGATAGCTTGCATTACGTGGTCTGCAGCCATGTGCACGCATGTTATCCACAAGCCCTTCCACAGTTTCCGGGGGCAAGTTCAAAAGCTCAAAGCCACGCGGTACAAGGCTTCGCAGGGGAAATAGAAAGTATTTTGCTTGACCCGAATCTGCCGGATATGCAGATCAGGGCATTTTGCACGACTGGCGGCCTGGGTGCGTGATTGCGCGAGGCCAGCAACCACGCCTCTCCGGGCAGTCTTTCCATAGTTTAGTCACAGACTTATCCACAGGCTGTTCCACCTTGATTCGCGCCAATTGTGAACGCCATAAAAGGGTTGACAACAGCACCAGCAAGCTGCGCAAAAACCCTTGATCAAAAAACAATCACCAAGCTGCAAGCCACGGTTTGAAAGGCTTTCAGCCAGCTACTCCCACGTTATTCACAGTCGGTTCCACAGCAAACGGGGACAAGTCAAAACTGTGGAAAAACAGCTATTTGCAGCGTCTTTATGTCGCGCTTTAGCGGGTTTCGGAATTTGTTTTCCACAATTCTCTCGGCAGCTCTTACGGGAGGCAAAAAAAAGCGCCCTGATGTCGGGCGCTTTCTTACATCTAGAGGTCAGTGACCGCCTAGATAAGCGTTACGCACCTCTTCATTCACCAACAGCTCCTGACCGGTGCCGCTGAGGCGGATTTCTCCGTTGACCATCACGTAAGCGCGGTCGGACAGTTTCAGCGCGTGGTTGGCGTTCTGCTCCACCAGAAAGATCGTCATCCCGGTTTTCGCCAGTTCCCGCAGGGTCGCAAAGATCTGCTTCACCACAATTGGCGCCAGCCCCAGGCTCGGTTCATCCAGCAGCAACAGCTTGGGCCGGCTCATCAGCGCACGGGCGATGGCGAGCATTTGTTGCTCGCCGCCGGACATGGTCATGGCCCGCTGGGTGCGTCGCTCCTCAAGCCTTGGAAACAGCGCGAACATGCGCTGCATGTCTTCCTTGGCGTACTTGTCGCCAATTGGGATCGTGCCCATCAGCAGGTTTTCCTCGACGGTCATGTCGGGGAACACCCGCCGCCCTTCCGGCGACTGCGCAATGCCGTTGGAGGCGATGTAGTGCGACGACTTATGGGTGATGTCGACGCCCTGATAGAGGATCTGCCCGCCCGACGCCCGTGGCTGACCGAAGATCGACATCAGCAACGTCGACTTGCCGGCGCCGTTGGAGCCGATGAGGCTGACCGTCTCGCCTTCGTTGATCTGCAATGAAACGCCTTTCAGGGCCTGGATCGGCCCGTAGAAGACGTCGAGATCCTTCAATTCGAGGATAGGTTGGCTCATAGCACCACTTCCTCTTCATCCGCGCCCAGATAGGCGGCAATCACTTTCGGGTCGTTGCGAATGGCGTCAGGGCCGCCCTCGGCGATGACGACGCCGTGATCCAGCACGACGATGTGGTCGGAAATGCTCATTACCATGCCCATGTCGTGTTCGATCAGCACCACGGTCAGATCATGCTCATCGCGCAGCAGCCGGATCATCGCGCTCAGCGCTTCGGTTTCCTGAGGGTTGAGGCCGGCGGCCGGCTCGTCCAGGCAGATGATCTGCGGCCGCGTGCACATGGCCCGGGCAATTTCCAGACGCCGTTGCTGGCCGTAGGACAATTCACCGGCGAGGCGGTTGGCGCAGTCCACCAGATCGACGACTTCCAGCCAGTAGAACGCGCAATCCAGCGCATCGCTTTCAGCCTTGCGATAGCCCTTGGTGTTGAGGATGCCGGCCAGCATGTTGCGGTTGACCCACATGTGTTGGGCCACCAGCAGGTTTTCCAGCACTGACATTTCCTTGAACAGGCGGATGTTCTGGAAAGTCCGGGCCAGGCCCGCTCGGTTCACCAGGTGCGTACCGCCGAACATCTTGTAGTACAGGCGGCTGAGGAAGCTTTTGGGCGAGACGAAATCAGTCGGTTTGAACGATTCGCCGAGCAACTGGATGACGTTGGTGCGCTGGCCGCGTGCGTTGAGTTCGATCTTGCCGCCAGAGGCCTTGTAGAAACCGGTCAGGCAATTGAACACCGTGGTCTTGCCGGCACCGTTGGGGCCGATCAGGGCAAAGATCGAATTGCGCTTCACCTGCAGGCTGACATCGTTCAACGCCTTGATGCCACCAAAGTGCATCATCAACTTTTCAACAGAGAGTACGACTTCACTCATGGCGCAGTCCTCTCATAGTGAATGGCACCTTTACGTGGCTTGACCCCGGTACGGCTGATGCGAATCAGGCCGCGCGGTCGCCAGATCATCATCAGCACCATGAGGATGCCGAACAGCAACACACGGTATTCAGCGAAACCACGCAGCAGTTCCGGGGCCACCGTCAGCACGAACGCTGCGATCACCACGCCGATGGTCGAACCCATGCCGCCGAGCACGACAATCGCGAGGATCAGCGCCGACTCGAAGAAGGTGAACGAGGTCGGGTTGACGAAGCCTTGATAGGTCGCGAAAAACACCCCGGCCAAGCCTGCCGTCGACGCACCGATGGTGAATGCCGAAAGCTTGACCAACACATGATTGAGGCCCATCGAGCGACAGGCGATCTCGTCTTCACGCAACGCTTCCCAGGCGCGGCCGACCGGCATCTTGACCAGACGATGCTTGATGTACAGCACGGCCAATACCACCAGGAACAACACGGCGTAGATGAAGTAGTACTTCACGTCAGGGTTGTAAGCGATGCCGAAGAATTCGTGAAACGGCACCCCGCCATCCTTCGCGCGCTTGCCGAACTCCAGACCGAAAAACGTCGGCAATGGCGCCGGCATCCCGTTCGGTCCGCCGGTCAAGGACAGCCAGTTGTTAAGAATCAGCCGGATGATTTCACCGAAGCCCAGCGTCACGATCGCCAGATAGTCGCCGTGCAGACGCAGCACCGGGAAACCGAGGATGCAACCGGCCAGCCCCGCCATGATCGCCGCCAGCGGCAGCACCGTCCAGAAACCCAGGCCCAGATATTGATAGCCGAGCGCCAGGCCATAGGCGCCGATGGCGTAGAACGCCACGTAACCCAGGTCGAGCAGTCCGGCCAGGCCAACCACGATGTTCAGGCCCAGACCGAGCAACACGTAGATCAACCCGAGGATTACAACGCCCAGCAAATAGGAGTTGGTAAAAAACGGCAAAGCCACGGCGACGACAATCATCAGCGGGATGATCCAGCGCAGGCGTGACTTGTAGTCTGGTGGCAGCACGTGCACGCCGGAACCGGTGCTCTCGAATCCGTCGAGAATCTTCAGGCCCTTGGGCGTTTGCAGGAACAGGCTGAGGGCGAAACGACCCGCCATGACAATGGCGATGATCCACGCCACGCGTTTCGGTTCAAGGTTGAAGCTGTAGCCCTCGAGCACGACACCCACAATCGGGCCGAAGACGATCAGGGCAATGAGGCCGGCAAGAATCGACTCAACCAGGCTTTTTTTGACATCGATGGTTTTTTTAGTGGTTGAAGACATCGCTTACACCTTCGACACAAGAGGACGGCCGAGCAGGCCTTGGGGCCGAAAGACCAGAACGAGAACGAGCAGCGAGAAGCTGAAAACGTCTTTGTAGTCCGAGTTGACCAGGCCTGAAAACAGCGACTCGGAGATGCCGAGGATGATCCCGCCGAGCATCGCGCCAGGCAGCGAACCGATCCCGCCGAGTACCGCGGCGGTAAACGCCTTGATCCCGATGATGAAGCCGGCATAGAAGTCGAACGTGCCGTAGTTCATGGTGATCAGCACGCCGGCCAGGGCCGCCATCGCTGCACCGATGATGAACACATAGGAGATCACGCGGTCGGTGTTGATCCCGAGGATCGACGCCATCTTGCGGTCTTGCTGTGTGGCGCGGCACATGCGGCCGAGCTTGGTGTACTTGATGATGTAGGTCAGCGCGGCCATGCCGGCAAACGCCGCCACCAGAATGAACACCTTGGTGTACGTCAGTTGGACAAAACCTGTGCCGATGTCGACGCGCCAGGCGCCGGAGAGCAAGGTCGGAACGCCCTGCTGCTTCGCTCCTTGAGCAATCTGTGCGTAGTTTTGCAGGATCAGCGAAATCCCGATGGCGCTGATCAGCGGTGCCAGTCGTGTTGAATTTCGCAGAGGTTTATAGGCAACACGCTCGATGACCCAGCCATACACCGCCGTGACGACGATAGTGAAGATCAGCGTGCCGAGCATCAGCAGTGGGAAAGATTCGATACCGAAGTAAGCCAGCAGAGCCAGACTGATTGCCGCCAGGTAAGCGGAAATCATGTAAACCTCGCCGTGGGCGAAGTTAATCATGCCGATGATGCCATAGACCATTGTGTAGCCGATGGCGATCAGGCCATAGACCGACCCGAGGGTCAGGCCGTTGACCAGTTGCTGCAGGAAAATACCATCCATAACGCAATCTCACGCAGTGAGAACCTGCACACCGCAAGGTGTGCGGTTCTTCTAGGGAAAATACAGATTTACGTCGTTGCGCTGTCAATCACGATCAGTCAGAACAGCCACAACCTCTGTGGAAGCTGGCTTGCCAGCGATAGCGGTGGAACATTCAACAAATTTGTTGCCTGTCATACCGTCATCGCGGGCAAGCCCGCTCCTACAAGGATGTGTAGAAACCAACCGATCGCGTCAGCCCTTACTTCTGTTTTTCCAGCTGGTGGTATTTGCCGTCCTTGTCCCACTGGTAAACCACGTAGTCGGAGACCTTCAAGTCGCCTTTGGTGTCCCAGGCTTTTTCACCCATGACGGTCTTGACCGGGTTTTTCTTCAGCCACTCGGCGGCTTTCTCGCCGTTATTGGATTTGGCGCCATTGAACGCGGCGGCCAGGGTTTGTACCGAGGCGTAGGCGTAGAGGGTGTAACCCTCAGGTTCGGTGCCCGCCTTGCGGAACGCATCTACCACGGCCTTGCTGTCTGGCAGCAACCGCGGGTCAGCGCCGAAGGTCATCAGTACGCCATCGACGAATTGCGGGCCACCGGCGGTGGTTACCAGTTCGTCGGTCACGATGCCGTCGTCGGACATGAACTTGACGTCTTTGAGGCCTTGCTCACGCAGTTGACGAACCAGCGGCCCGGCTTCCGGGTGCAGACCACCGAAGTAGACGACATCGGCGCCGGCGCCACGGATTTTGGTGACGATGGTGCTGAAATCTTTTTCACCACGGGTCAGGCCTTCGTACAGCACCGGCGTCACGCCGCGCTTGACCAGCTGTGCCTTGGTGGCGTCGGCCAGGCCCTGACCGTAGGTGTCTTTATCGTGGAGCACTACGACTTTCTTGCCCTTGAGCACGTCGACGATGTAATCGCCAGCGACGATGCCTTGCTGGTCGTCGCGCCCGCACATACGGAACATGGCGCTCAGGCCGCGCTCGGTCACCTGCGGGTTGGTGGAACCCGGGGTGATCGCGATGATGCCTGCTTCGTCGTAGATTTCAGACGCTGGAATGGTCGAAGACGAGCAGAAGTGACCGACCACGCCGGCGACTTTCTGGTTGGTGAGATCCTTGGCAACCGTCACGGCCTGCTTCGGTTCGCAGGCATCATCGCCCTTGACCAGTACGATTTTTTCCCCGTTGACGCCGCCAGCCGCGTTGACCGCGTCGGCTGCCGCCTGTGCCCCTTTCATGTACTGCTCGCCGAATGCCGCGTTGGCGCCGGTCATCGGGCCCGCCACACCGATTTTCACATCAGCTTGTGCAAACGCAGAAACACCCAGCGCAGTTGCGACTGCGAGGGCCAGAAAGCCTTTCTTGTAAAACGTCTGGGACATGAGTGGTGCTCCAAGGTTTTTTTTAGTTGGCACTGCGACTTCACTTCAACGAATGCTGAGAGCAAGCAACGTGCCATCGGTTTTTTATTCTTCAAAAAGTCGCTGCTTTATTGTTATTTCGACTGTTTCGAGCCCTTTTTCATTGGGCGTGCAACCGTCTAAACCGCGGAAGGTAAAACCGTATATTTTTTGCGGCGCAACCCACGCGCGCCATCATTGCAACCGCGGCACCAATCGACGTGCAACCAGCCTGTAACAGCCCGCGTCACCGAACTGCACACTGCTGGTGCGGGACTGCTACAACCCGCACCATTACAGGCTAGTCGCTAAGTCGAAAAGCGCCCCTCCACGCAACAAATTTCAACACTCAAATCACGATGCGCAAGCACTGGCCCGCGTGATACAGCGAGAACCCGGCCTCGTACAGACAGCTACGCAAGCCCACGCCCGTCAAGGGCTGCATCGGTGCAAAGGGAGTCGGCAACGCCTGCGGATTGCCGTCGCACAGATAGTCGGCGAAAGCCTTGCCGACCACGGTGCCGGTGGTGACGCCACGACCGTTGTAGCCGGTGACGGCCACTATGCCGGGCGCCGGTTCGAACAGGCGCATCAAATGATCCGGAGTGAAGGCGATCCGCCCGGTCCAGGTGCATTCCCACTCGACCGGTTTCAGCTGGGGGAAGTAATGCTGCTGCACCCGGTCGGCCCAGGCCTTGAGCAACCACACCGGTTTCTGATTGCCGTTGCCCAGACTGCCGAGCAACAGACGGCCGTCCTTGTCCCGACGGATGCTGCTCAATACCTGCCGCGTGTCCCACGAACCCTGCCCGCCCGGAAGGATCGCCTGCGCAGCATCGTCGGTCAGCGGCACCGAGGCGACCTGATAGTAATAACCGGGGAAGAAATTGCGTTTCAGCTCGGTCCAGTCGCCTTCGGTGTACGCGTTGGAGGCGATAACGACTTTTTCGGCGAGCACCGAACCTTGCCCGGTCTGCACCGACCATTGCTGGCCCTGGCGTTCGAGTCGGGTTACGGGGGAATGATCGAACATCTGTCCGCCGAGGCCGATAACCGCCTTGGCCAGGCCGGTGGTATAGGCCATCGGATTCAATGTCCCGGCACGCCGATCCAGCAGCGCGGCGGCAATTTTCTGGGTGCCCGTGGCTTGTTCGCAGGCCTTGCCAGTGAGCAATTCCACTGGCGCGCCACGGCGCTTCCATTGGTCTTCACGACTGCGCAGATCCGCCTCGCCACGGGCGTTGTGCGCCATATGCAAAGTACCTTCGCGGCGTAACTGGCAATCGATGTTGTATTTATCCACCAGGCTGAACACCAGCGACGGCGCCGCACCGAGCATACGGTTGAGCTGGCTGCCGACCGCTTCGCCGAACCCGGCCTCGATGTCGTCCGGCGGGATCCACATGCCGGCATTGACCAATCCAACGTTGCGTCCGGAACCCCCATGACCGGCGCGATGCGCTTCGATCACGCATACGCTTTTGCCTTGCTCAAGCAAATGCAACGCCGCCGACAGCCCGGTAAACCCGGCGCCGATCACGCAGACATCGACCCTCACCTCGCCCCTGAGCGCCGCGTTATCCGGCCTTTGTGGCGTCAACTCTTCCCACAGACACGCTTCGCGTAACGGCATAGAAAGCTCCTGGCGGAGCAGCTGCAAGCGATGAGCTACAAGCTGCAAGCCAATCTGCTTGACGCTTGTCGCTCGGGGCTCGTCGCTGCTTAGTCGAACGTAATGCCCTGCGCCAGCGGCAATTCCAGCGAGTAGTTGACGGTGTTGGTCTGGCGCCGCATGTAGCCGCGCCACGCATCGGAACCCGACTCACGTCCACCGCCGGTTTCTTTTTCGCCACCAAACGCACCGCCGATTTCCGCGCCGCTCGGGCCGATGTTGACGTTGGCGATGCCGCAGTCGCTGCCGACCGCCGACATGAACTGCTCGGCCTCGCGCACGTCGGTGGTGAATATGCACGACGACAGGCCTTGCGGCACAGCGTTGTTCAGGCGCAGCGCTTCCTGGAAATCGCTGTAACCGACCACGTAGAGAATCGGCGCGAAGGTTTCGCTGCACACCACGTCGCTCTGCTCGGGCATTTCGACGATGGCCGGCGACACGTAGTAGGCGTTGGGGAACTGCTCTTCCAGTTGGCGCTTGCCACCGAACACCCGTCCGCCCTCGCTCAACGCCTGCTCCAGCGCGTCCTGCATGTTTTCGAAGCTGTGCTTGTCGATCAGCGGACCGACCAGATTACCTTCCAGCGGATGACCGATGCGCACCTTGGCGTACGCGGCTTTCAGGCGGGTGACGATTTCTTCTTTAACCGACTCGTGGGCAATCAAGCGACGCAACGTGGTGCAACGCTGGCCGGCGGTGCCGACGGCGCTGAACAGAATCGCGCGTACGGCCATGTCAAGATCGGCGCTCGGGCCGAGGATCATCGCGTTATTGCCGCCCAATTCGAGAATGCTGCGAGCGAATCGCGCGGCGACTTTCGGCGCCACTTCGCGGCCCATGCGCGTGCTGCCGGTGGCGCTGATCAAGGCGACGCGCGGGTCATCGACCAACGCTTCGCCGGCATCGCGGCCGCCGATGACGACTTGGCAGAGGCTCGCCGGGGCATCACTGAAATTCTTCACTACGCGATCGAACAGGGCTTGGCAGGCCAGTGCGGTCAGCGGGGTTTTTTCCGACGGTTTCCACACCACCGGGTTGCCGCAAACCAGTGCCAGCGTGGTGTTCCACGCCCATACCGCGACCGGAAAATTGAACGCGCTGATCACGCCGACCACGCCCAGCGGGTGCCAGGTTTCACGCATGTGATGACCCGGGCGCTCGGACGCGATGGTCAAGCCATACAACTGGCGGGACAGGCCGACGGCGAAGTCGCAGATGTCGATCATCTCCTGAACTTCACCCAAACCTTCCTGAGTGATCTTGCCCGCCTCCCACGAAACCAGTTCGCCGAGATCGGCTTTGTACTCGCGCAACACTTCGCCGAACTGACGCACCAGTTCGCCGCGACGCGGGGCCGGCACTTTGCGCCACTGTTCGAACGCATGATCTGCGCGACTGATGTGCTGCTCGACTTCGGCCGCGCCCTCCCAGTTCACGGCAGCGATCCGGCTGCCATCAATGGGTGAATGCACCGGCACGTTGCCGTTCTGGTACAGCGCCGGGTTCACGCCAAGACGATCAAGCAATGCGGCAACCATGGGTTACTCCTCAAGCAAAAAACCAAATGTGTGCAGCCGCCATTTCGCGACCGGGCAGGCCTTTAGTTGTAGCGCCCGAACCGCGAGGCAACAAACGACCTTTACGCGAGATATCATTCCGTTTATTCATGCTGAGCATAGAAAGACAAGAAAAAGGGATCACCCATGCTGAACAAACGCCACCTGCCCTCGATCACCGCGTTGCAATGTTTCGAGGCCGTGACCCGGCACCTGAGCTTCACCCGCGCCGCCGAAGAGCTGAACCTGACCCAGAGTGCCGTCAGTAAACAGGTGGCGCAGCTTGAAGAATTGCTCCAGCACTTGTTGTTTCGCCGCGTGCGCCGCCGTTTGCAGATGACCCCGGCCGGCGACTTGTACTTGGTGGAGGTACGAAAAATCCTCAGCCAGGTTGAGATGTCGACGCATTACCTGCGTTCCTACGGCGGCGAGACTGAAGTCCTGCGGGTGTCCACGCCCTCGACGTTCGGCGCCCGCTGGCTGGTGCCACGCCTGAAGGGCTGGCGTCTGCGTCATCCCACGATTCATCTGGATCTGTGCAACGAACAGGAGGCCGACGACTTGCTGCAAGGCCGCAGCGATCTGGCATTCTACTTTGGCCAGAGCGCACGCCCCGGCACGGAATGCCTGAAGCTGTTCGGCGAAGAACTGGTGCCGGTGTGCGCACCGGGCAGCCTGACGGACACGCCATTCACCGACCCGACCCAACTCACCGACCTGGTGCTGTTGCAAAACGCTTCGCGCCCGCAGGCCTGGCACGACTGGTTCGACAGTCAGGGCTATCAAACCGAACACAGCTACCACGGCCCGCGCTTCGAAACCTTCTATATGTGCATCCGCGCCGCCCAGGTCGGCTGCGGCGTGGCGCTGCTGCCGCGTTTTCTCGTGGAAGAGGAATTGGCCGACGGCAAACTGGTCATTCCCTGGCAGCATGCAATGCCCAGCACCGACGCTTACTACCTGGCGTACCCGGAACACGCGGCGGAAGTGCCCAAGGTACGGGATTTTGTGAAGTGGATGCTGGAGCAGATCGATAGCCCGGATCCCACGTAACACTGCGACAGCCGCAACCGTGCGGCTTTTGCCCTTTGCGCGAAAACTGCGAATCCAGATTTCAGGCGATTACAAACAGACCATCGACGACCTTGGATTGAGACAGCCGCGCGCGCAAGGCCGATGGCTGTCACCCACGCCTTGACTATTCGAGCGTATCGCCTAGTGGAAAAATGATTTGAGGTGTGCAACCGGCTCGGGTGACTCAAAGCGGAGCTTTCTGCCGACAAGCTTTCCCTTGTTCCAAGGCTGATGTCGGTATCTAGCAATAGTGTTCATAGCTCGCCCTCCAGTGGGAAGGACAAGGGTGGATCTGTGACATTGGGCTGGTGGCCGACTGGTGCCCTTCACGAAAGACAGTGACCGGCCAAAGCCGTCACTCAGGTGTGTTTAGAAAATTCGGGGACGGTTCACTTTGCGAATCAGAGCGCTCCGAAGTGATGCTGACAAGAGAGCAATACTTGCTTCCATCCGAAGGGCCCTCCCAACCATTAATTACTCAATGTAATAAGTAAAATGCAATTCAGGGACTCTGTTGTCGTCAGCTCAAGCAATAAGATGGCGCCAGCAAACCATTCCTACTGGAGAGTCCCGTGAAAAAAACCATCATTGCCGTCCTGCTTGCCGCTGCCGCTAATTATGCCAACGCCGGCACGGTGCTGGTTGTACTGTCGGATCAGGATCAACTGAATCTGAAAGACGGCAAGGTCATGCAGACAGGTTTCTTCCTGAACGAGTTGATGCAACCTGTGCAGACATTCATCGAGGCAGGTCAAACCGTCGTATTTGCCACCCCGAGCGGCAAGGCGCCGACCGCGGATCAGAAGTCCAATGATGTGAGCTTCTGGGGCGGCGATGAGAAGGCCCGTCAGGAAAGTCTCGCTCTGCTGGATACACTGAAGCTGACCTCCAAGAGCGGATCGCCGGCAATCAGCTTCGCGCAGGTTCAGAAAATCGGCTACGACAAGTTCGATGCCGTGTTCGTGCCTGGCGGCCATATCCCGATGCAGGATCTGCTCAAGGACAAGCAACTGGGCCAACTGCTGACCAACTTCCATGAAAAAGGCAAGATCACCGGCTTCACCTGCCATGGCACCATAGCCATGTTGTCGGCGATTCCGGACGCGCACGGCTTTGTCTCCGCGCTGGAATCGGGCAAACAGCCGGCAGCGCCAGCCAATTGGATTTACAAGGGCTACAAAGTCACCGCATTCACCGACGCGGAAGAGGAGCAGGCTAAAGGTTTCCTCGGCGGCGGCCATATGAAACTGTTCCCGCAGGACGGCCTGACGGCAGCCGGTGCTAACTTCTCCGAAGCCAAGCCATGGAGCGAGAACGTGATCGAAGACCGCGAAGTCATTTCCGGCCAGAACCCACAGTCGGCCAAGGCAGTCGCCGTGGCCATGCTGGCGAAACTGAAGTAATCCTCGGCGGCAGTGCCGGGCAAACCTGGTCGTAGGTGCTGCGGGTCGATCTGCTTTGGCTCCAGCACCACCGTCTATTCCGACACACTGCAAGCTGCGCTAGTTACTCAAAACCGGAGTGACAATCGCGCGTCTACGCAAAATCCACAACTGCTGACGTGTCGATAAATTTCAGATTTAACGTAGACCTGCGCACCTCAATTTTGGCGACGCGTTTTTACACACTATGGGCCAAAAGCGGCCCTTCAAGATCGGTTAAGCGCTGAGGTGGTTAGAACTGATCGGCGCTGATGCCAAATAAAGAATCGCTTCCGCCGCAGATGCTGGCCTCCAGGCTCAGAGTGCGGGGCAGCAAGCGATCAAAGAAAAATTGCGCCGTCGCCAGTTTGCCGCCGTAGAACGCCTCATCGTCTGCACGCCGCGCTTGAGCCACTTCGGCCATACGCGCCCACATCCAGGCATAAGCGGTGTAGCCAAACAGGTGCAGGTATTCCACCGAGGCAGCACCGATTTCGTGAGCATTTTGGGCGGCGCATTCCTGCACCCAACTGCTGGTGCGCTCCAGGCGCTCTACCGCATCGATCAGCATCGAGGCGTATGGGATGTCAGGCTGATCGGCAAACCGGCGGATTTCGCCGGTGAACTGACGCAGCGCCAGACCGCCGTTGGCGATGATCTTGCGACCAAGCAGGTCGAGTGCCTGAATGCCATTCGTGCCTTCGTAAATCTGTGCGATACGAACGTCGCGCACGAGCTGCTCCTGACCCCATTCGCGTATATAACCATGGCCGCCGAATACCTGCTGCCCATGCACGCAGCTTTCAAGGCCGGTGTCAGTGAAAAATGCCTTGGTCACCGGTGTCAGCAAGGCCGCCAGGGTTTCTGCGCTCTGACGCTCGCTGGCGTCAGGACTGAACTTGCTCAGGTCCAGTTGCTGGCCAACGTAGCACGCGAACGCGCGACCACCTTCGGTCAGGGCTTTGATGGTCAACAGCATTCGCCGCACATCGGCGTGCACAATGATGGGGTCAGCGACCTTATCCTTCTCCTGCAGACCGGTAGCTGCGCGGCCTTGCAGCCGCTCGACGGCATAACTGCGGGCGGCCTGGTAAGAGGCTTCGCTGCAACCCAGACCCTGGATGCCGATGGACAGGCGCTCATAGTTCATCATGGTGAACATAGCGGCGAGCCCCTTGTTCGGTTCGCCGATCAAAAATCCTGTGGCACCCTCGAAATTCATCACGCAGGTTGCTGAAGCCTTGATGCCCATTTTGTGTTCGATCGAGCCGCAGCTTACGGCGTTGCGTGTGCCGAGACTGCCGTCAGCGTTGACGTTGACTTTAGGCACCAGAAATAACGAGATCCCGCGTACGCCAGCAGGAGCATCCGGGAGCCTGGCCAGCACCAGATGGATGATGTTTTCGGTCAGATCGTGTTCGCCCCCGGTGATGAAAACCTTGCTGCCTGAGATGGCGTAGCTGCCGTCGGCATCTGGCTGGGCGCGTGTACGAATCAGACCCAGGTCAGTGCCCGCGTGGGCTTCGGTCAGACACATGGAGCCGGCCCAGCGGCCTTCGTACATCGGCGGCAGATAGGTGCGCTTGAGCGCTTCGCTGGAGTGGGCATCAATCGCCAGGCACGCCCCGGAGCTCAGCGCCGAGTACAGGGCAAAACTGGATCCGGCAGCGTAAAGCATTTCTTCGAAGGCAACGCAGAGCATTTTGGGCATGCCCATGCCGCCGTAGGCGGGATTGCCGGACAGCCCGACCCAGCCGCCCTCGATATAGGTAGCGTAGGCATCGCGAAACCCCGCCGGCGTACGTACATCACCGTCGAGCCATTGCGCACCTTCCTCATCGCCACTGCGGTTGAGTGGGGCGATCAGGCCACTGGTAACCTTGGCGGCTTCTTCGAGGATGGCATCGGCCGTTTCAGCATCGATCATGTCGGCAAGGGCAGGCGTGCGTGCCCACATGGCCGGACCGGCGAACACTTCATGCAGGACAAAGCGAAAATCGCGAAGAGGGGCATTGTATCCAGGCATAGTTGCTACTCGTATGGGTCTCGCACAGCGAGTGGAAGACGGAGGGCCGACCCCGAACTCAAGGTTCGGCCCTCAACGCAACGCTTACAACAGCGGCAATGTGTAGCTCAGGATCAAACGATTCTGGTCTATGTCACTGCTGCCCGCGCTGCGGTAAGTACCGTTGCGCCATTTGACGGCAAAATTCTTCAGCGATCCTTGCTGGAAGGCATAGGCGACTTCACTGTTGCGCTCCCATTCTTTGGCTCCACGGCCGCCGCGTTCGAAGCCGTCTCCGGCGACATAACGGGTCATGAATGTCAGACCGGGAATACCCAAGGCCGCGAAGTCGTAGTTGTAACGGGCCTGCCAGGATTTTTCGTCGGGGTTGGCGAAGTCAGGCGAGAGCATGGCGTAGTTGACCAGAAACTCATCCGTGCCATTGATGTAAGGGAAACCTGTGTCGCCCTTCATTTTCTGGTACGCCAGGCTAACCCCGTGGCCGATCACGCTGTAGGTGAACATGGCACCCAATGCGGTGTTATCAACGTTGGTGTTGCCGTCATTGGTGGAGCGCGCGTAGCGCAGGTCGCTTTTCAGTGAGCCGTTGCCAATAGGCAAAGAGTGCACCAGATTGACGATGTGCTGGTTGTAGTTGTTGTCCAGATGGCCGTAGTTGTAAGAGGTCATCAGGTTCTTGTTCCACCTGTAGCGCGCGCCAGCAAAGTTGAACTTGTCGGTAAACCGCCCTCCGGTAATGGCGTTACCGTTGACAATCATGTCTTCACTGCTGCTGTCGTTACGCAGGCTGTTCTGGGTCAGACGTCCGCCATCAAGGGTCAAACCTGCAAACTCCTCCGACACCAAATGCGCACCGCGGAAGGTCTGCGGCATCAGTCGCGACTCATTGGACAAGACTGTTGGCATCTTTGGGAGCAGCGTCCCCACGCGCAGAATGCTTTTTGAGACCCGCGCCTTTGCCGTCAAACCGAGTTCGCTGTAGTTGTCCTGCGGATTGCCATCGTTATCCGCCGATAGCAGTCCCGTGTTGATACGGTCCCGGCTTGAATCGAGTTTGATACCGAGCATGCCGATGGCATCCAGACCAAAACCCACAGTACCGTTAGTGAAGCCCGACTCGTAGTTGAGCATGAAGCCCTGGGCCCACTCATCACGCTTGGACTGAGTGGCACCGGGCTGGCGATAGTCGCTGTTGAAATAGTAGTTGTTGATGGTAAGGCTGGCTTTGCTGTCCTCGATGAAATCCGCCTGTGCCAAAAGTGGCAAGCTCGAACCAGCGGCCAGGACAGCCAGGGACATCGTGTTGGTTCTAGGGTGTTTGTGCATTTTTGTTCTCCCATTTCTTATTGTGGTATTGCCTGGTGAAGCCAATGCCCGCCTCGATACAGATACAAATAGCTCCCCGACTAACGATTCAGGCGATTGAGGATCAGGCGCTCTACGTCCTCGACGCAGTCATCCAGCGCGGCCCCATCGCCTTGTGGCGGACCGTCGAGTAAGCGCAATGCCTGTCGCGCCATCGTCGCGATCCGCCGGGCATCGGCGCGCTTACCCGCTCGCGTCTGCAGGAGGCGTTCAAGCAGCAGCGCATAGTCGGTTTTGAGGCTGAGTAATTCTTCTTGCGCCTCGTCGCCCAAATGCCGGGATTCGATCAAGGCAAGCGCATACCAGTGCGGATTGACGATCTGAAAAGCCAGGTGATTGCGTAGAAACATGCCGAGCGCGGTGCTCGACGGCGCCTTCTTCATACGCGCCAGGCTGCTGTCTATCAGCCGCTCGTAGCCGTCTTCGATCAGCTCCTGCAATAGCGCCTCCTTGCTCTCGATGTGCGCGTACAACGAACCTGCATGCATGCCAACCACCTGACCCAGTTCACGCAGACTGACAGCGTGAAAACCGCGCTCGGCAAATAGCTGGCGTGCACTGTCGAGGACGCGCTGACGCCCGCATGGCTCCCCCGGTACGCGTCTGGTTAGTGCTGTCATGGTCCGCTCCTGGGCCTGTTCGCCTGTGCTCAGGCGATGTTTTCCAAAATGCGTTGCGCGCGCAGGATCACGGGCAAATCGATCAGCTTGCCGTTGAGGCTGATCGCCCCTACGCCCTGATCCTTCGCCACCGCATCCATTACTGCCTGCGCCCACTGCACTTCGTGCTCGGCTGGAAGAAACCCGTTATTGATCGGTGCAACCTGCTTGGGGTGTACGCACAACTTGCCGGCGAAACCCTGTTGCCGGGCACGGTGTACATCGCTGGCCAGCAGGTCGAGGTCGTCCAGGTTAGTCGTCACGCCATCTACCGGTGCGCCGATGCGAGCGAGCGCCGAGGCAAGCACCAGACGCGAACGGGCGAACAGCAGCTCCTCTCCGTCACCGAGAATTCCGGTGTCGACCTGAAAATCCACCGAGCCGAAGGCCAGGCACTGGACCTTGGGCGCACTGGCGATCTCCTCGGCATTGCATATGCCGCGAGCGGTTTCGATGATCGGCAGAATCCGCAAAGGCTCGGCCATACGCTGTGCCAGAACGCTGATCTGTGCGGCGCTTTCCGCCTTGGGCAAGGACACCCCAAGCAGGCCCGGCACATCGATCAGGCTGCAATCATCTGCGTGCCATTGAGTGTCGCTTGCGTTGAAGCGCACCCAGGCCTTGCCGCCCGCTTTAAGCCAGGCGCGAATGGCTTCGCGGGCCTGATCCTTGCGCTCAGGGGTCACGGCATCTTCAAGATCGAGAATGACGACATCAGCGCCAGCGGCGCAGGCTTTATCAAAACGCTCCGGACGATCTCCCGGGACGAACAGGTACGAGCGGGCTGCCATGGCAGTTCTCCACGTTGGGTTGGATAGAAAAGTGAGGGGTGAAACGAAGGCGCGCTAGCTGGAGTCGGCGCGCGCGCTGCTAATGTTCAAGCGCACCAGTGCAAGCGCGATCAGCAGCATCAAGCCGCCAAACCACGCGTAACCACTGGCAAGGGAATCGCCAAGCTGTGTCAGCCCGGCAAACAGGGGTGGTCCGGCCACCACCCCGAAATAAGTGAAGAACAACGTCCCTCCTGTGTATTGACCGGCGGTGCCGACCGGCGCGAGGCGAGCGACTTCGGCCAGATAAACGCCATTCCAGCCAATTGCGCTGGCACCGAACAACATACTCACCGCAGCCACCAGCGGAAGCGGCCAGTACTGGGTGAAGGCGGCAGTGAGCAGCGAAGCGATCGCCATCAGCAGCGCCAGTAATGGCAGAAGCCGATTGGGCTCCAACCAGCGGTCGGCAACCCAGCCCCAGAGCAGGCGCCCGACGACACCTGCACCTTGGGTCAGGGCGAGAATGACCCCGGCAGAGACCAGTGCCAGGCCGTAATCGTGGGTCAGATAACTCACCAGATAGGTGGTCAGGCATAACTGCATGGCACCGAAGAAGATCGAGCACAATGCCAGGTTGCGCATGCGAGGCATGGCAAAAATCATCCCCAGCGGCTTGAGCAAGTTACTGCGTGAGCGGCGCGTCGACGGATCCCGATCATCATCGAGTTCGCGCCTAGCTACTTGGGCGATCGCCGCCATGACCACACAACCAATCGCGGTCAGCAGCAACGCTCCACGCCAGTCGATGGCAGCAACCAGACCAGGAATCAGTATACCGGCGAGCACACCACCTATCGGCACGCCCGTCTGCTTGAGGGAAAACATCAACCCCATCAAATGCGTCGGCGTCGTGCGCGCCAGGATATGCGAGCTCGCCGGCGTAACCGGGCCGTAACCCGCGCCAAGAGCCAAGGCACTGAGCAGCAGGCACCAGGTTTGACCACCGGCAGCGATAGCCAGGCCAGCAGCGCATGACAACAGGCAGACCTGACTGACACGGATCGCACCGAAACGTAAAATCCAGCTACCGCTGAGCAGGCTGGAAATCATTGCCCCCAGGTAAATCAATGCAACGAACAAACCCACCAGGCCGACGCTACCACCGAGCTCACGCAGAGCGACAGGCGCCAACACGGGTACGGTGAAAGTCGCCATGGACACCAGGGCCTGAATGGCCAGAGTGACCGCCAGAGTCGAGTAGCTTTTATTCACCGTTAGCGCCCTGCCAGACCAGCCGTTGGGTGATCGAGTAGCTGAAGCGTTCACCCGGGTGGATGTTGACCGCAACTTCCAGCAGCTCATCGTTATTGCCGTAATACTTGCGCACGATGTGCAGTCCCGGCGACCCCGGCTCGACGTGCAAGGCACGTGCGTCTTCCTCACCAAGATTCACCGCGCTGAGGGTCTGGCGCACTTCGGTCATTTGCAGACCAAAGCGTCGTTGCAGCAGCTCATAGATTGGCGTGCGCCCGTCGCCGAACGCATCCAAAGCGGCGCTGTAAGCACTTGGCACATAGACCTGAGTACGCGCCAGTGGTGTGCTGTCACCCTCGCGATGACGCAGGCCTACGGCACACACCCAGGCTTGACCCGGTTTGCATTCAAGCAGCTCGGCCAAATCCTCATCGGCGCTGATTTCCTGTGAACTGCCCAGTTCCATGCGTACGTCGCGCACATATTGGTGCAAGTCGGAGATCCCTTCACTGGCCTGCACGTAGCGAGATGCGGGATGGACTGCCTTGACCCGCGTGCCGATGCCGTGTTGTTTGCTGATCAGGCCCAACTCGTTGAGTCGGCGAATTGCTTCCCGGACCGTATGCCGACTGACATTGAACTGCTTGCACAGCTCATGCTCAGTTGGCAGCAGGCTATTGACGGGGTAACGCCCAGACTTGATCGCGTCGACCAGCGCCTGCGCAAGAACCAGATAGCGAGGCTGTCCGCCAGACAGTGGGGAAGGCAATTCGTTGATCATCTCAGCTGACTCCAGCAGGTTTTTTCACAGCAGCTGATCCACGCGTCAGCGCGCCCAGGATTGACTGGTGTGCGCCAAGACGGGGGGCAGGCTGATTGGGTAGTTGTTCGCCCGGACAACGAATCGGGCAGGCAAGGGTTTTGATCTTACCGCGAACCGGGTGCTCAACCTCGAAGATCAGCCCCTGCTCCTTGGCAAACGGGTTATCGAGCGCCTGACCAATGTCGTTGACGGGGGCCGCCGGCACTTGGCCACCAAAGTGTTTCAACCAATATGCAGTGGGTTGTTGCATCAGCACCGCGTCGAGGTCTTCAGTGAGTTGGTCACGGTTTGCCAAGCGCGCCTTGAAGCTGCCGTAGAGATCGTTGCTCGCCCATTCCGGCTTGCCGATCAGCTCTGCCAGCACAGCCCAGAACTTTTCCTTGTTGCACATGATGAACATCCAGCCATCCTGCGTCTTGTAAAGCTGGCTCGGGGTCAGAGACGGATGCGCGGAACGCGGTGTGCGCTCGGTTTTCACACCTTCGTTGAGGTACCAGGTGCCCAAGTAGTTAACGTTGTGCATCGCCACATCGTAAAGGCTGACGTCGATATCACGACCCATCCCCGACGCGCGAGCGCCGACCAATGCCGAGACCAGTGCCAGAGCAGCGGTGGTGCCGGTCATCATGTCGATGATCGACAGGCCGAAACGCGCCGGAGGACCGCCCGGCTCGCCCGTCAGCGAGCAATATCCCGCCTCGGCCTGCATCAGGTAGTCGTAGCCCGGCCAGGCCTTGCGAGCGCCCTCGCGACCGTATGCCGACAAGTGACAGCAGACCAGCGCCGGGTTGTGCTCCTTGAGCGCTTCGTAGGTCAAGCCCAGTTTTTCCGGGAGATCGCCGCGCAGGTTGTCGTAGAGCGCGTCAGCGCTCTTGAGCAGCTCAATCAGTTGCGCCTTTTCTTCAGGATTCTTGAGGTTGAGCACCACACTTTTCTTGTTGCGGTTGAAGGACTGATAGAAATGACTGTCGCCTTCCTCAAAGAAATAGGGCCCCACGTGACGACCAATTTCACCGCCTTCATTCGGGTTTTCGATCTTGATCACCTCAGCGCCAAGGTCAGCCAGATGCTGGGTACCAAACGGCCCCGCGCCATACTGCTCGACGGCGACGATGCGCACGCCTTCAAGAGGGAGGGTCATGCCGGATTCCTCTGTACCAGTTGCTTGGCGATGATGATGCGCTGCATCTCGTTGGTGCCTTCACCAATGGTCAACAGTGGCGCATCGCGGAACAGACGCTCTACGTTGTACTCCTTGGAATAACCGTAGCCGCCATGGATGCGCATGCTGTCGGTGGCGTTTGAAAGGGCTGCCTCGGTGGCGTAGAACTTGGCCATGCCCGCTTCCATGTCGCAGCGGTCACCTTTGTCGTACGCCTTGGCGGCAGACTCGGTGAGCAGGCGCGCGGCCTCAACGCGGGTCGCCATCTCGCCGAGCTTGAGCTGTATCGCCTGGTGCTCGCAGATAGGCTTGCCAAAGGTCTTGCGGATCTGGGAGTAACTGACGGCTTCTTCCAGTGCTGCACGGGCCACGCCAACACCACGGGCAGCGACGTTGATCCGTCCCAGCTCCAGACCGGAAAGCACCTGTTTGAGGCCCACGCCTTCGACACCGCCAATCAGGCAGTCAACCGGTACCTTGTAGTCTTCGAACACCAGCTCGCAGGTGTCGATACCACGATAGCCAAGCTTCTCCAGTTTGCGTGCAACCTTGAAGCCCGGGCCCTTCTCGGCAATCAGCCAGCTCATGCCTTTGTGGCGAGGCTCGGCGGTCGGGTCGGTTTTCACCAGCAACGCAAGTACGCCACCGTGCAGGCTGTTGGTGATCCAGGTTTTGGCACCGTTGACCACGTAGTGATCGCCTTCGCGGCGGGCGGTGGTCCGAATCGCCTGCAAATCGGTACCGGCATCGGGCTCGGTGAAACCCACGGCACCGCGCAGCTCGCCGGAGGCCATGCGTGGCAAAAACTTCTGCTTTTGTTCCTGAGTGCCATGACGCTGGATAGCGGAGGCCATGATCAGGTGTGAATTGATGATTCCGGACAGCGACATCCATGTGCAGGAAATACGCTCGACGATCTTCGCGTAAGTGGCCGTAGACAGACCCAGGCCGCCGTACTCCGGATCGATGATGCAGCCGAACAACCCCATGGCCTTCATTTTCTCGACCATTTCTTCAGGGTAGGTGTCGTTCTTTTCCAACTCGTGCACAAACGGCTTGGCCTCGGTTTCAAGAAAGCGATCGAGGGCATCCAGAATCATGCTTTCCTGTTCGTCGTATTCACTCATCTTTGTCTCTCCAGATTGTTCTTGTCATGTTCGTTCTTAAAGACTCAGGCACTTGCCGCCAGTACGCGGGAAAGCTCTCGGGTGCTTCCAGCATCGAGGTTCAGTACCGCGTCGAGGATTCGCTGGACGGCTTGTGGAGCAATGGCGGTTTGAGCGTTTTCGCGATACTTGGCGATGATGTCGGCGGCTGAAAGAGGTCGATCCGCTGCACCACGGTTGATTGCCTCGCGGTGACGCAATTGGCGACCGTCATGCAGCCTGACCACCACTTCACCGGAGTAGTGGCGTGGGAACCCCGACTGAGGGTCGACCTGATAATCAATCTTCTCCATCAGCGCGAGGGCCGCCGGATCTGAATAGGCTTGCGGTTCGAGATCGGCCAGGCCAAAGCGCCCACGCAGCAGGCCGCTGGCGATGGCGTACGGAACGCTGAACTGCGCCTCGTAACTGTTGGAAGGCTTGCGCTTGCTGGCTTCGGGCTCGCAGACAATGCCGATGGTTTCTTGAGGCACCAGGGCGGTGATACGCGCGATGTCTTCGATACGAATGCCCTGCTCATGAAGAATCACTGCCGAGTCGGCGACCGCATGCGTGAAGTGGCACGCAGGTATCGGTTTGACGGCCACCTCACCCACTTCCCACGCACTGCCCAGATTCATGGTAGCCAAGGCGTAGTCACACTCGGCTTCGCGCTCACCCAGGTGGCTCTTGAACAAACCGAACCGCCCCTCGTAGACAGCCTTCGGCCCACTGAAACCATGGCGCGCCAATGTCGCTGCAGTGAGCCCGGCAACACCTGCCCAACCCGGATGCATGCGCTTGGTCCAGGCACCGTCTTCGAGAAACTCCAGGCTGCCGGAGGCCGTGCTTAGCGCGACGCCCTGAGTCATCGCCAATTGCTCGGAGGTCTGGCCCTGCAACTTGCCGGCGATCAGTGCGCAAGCAAACGCGCCAATCAGCCCTGTGGGGTGAAAACCGACCTGATGGAAGCCACCCTTGGCCACCGAAGCCAGGCGCGTCGCGACTTCCATCCCCAGCACATAGGCTGTCAGAAAATCACGACCGCTCGCATCGTACTTTGCGGCAATCCCCAACGCTGCCGGGAAACAACTGGCGGTCGCATGGATGACGCCACGGCCGTGGGTATCGTCAAAATCCAGGCCGTGAACCAGCACGCCGTTGAGCAGAATGGCATCGCGCAGGGAAAGCTTGGCACTGAAGCCGATGACATCGCTTGTACCTTCACCCAGTTCACGCGTCGCAGATAGCGTGCGCTGGGCAAATTCGTAGCGAGTCGACGCCAGTGCGATGCCCACGGCATCAAGGATCAGCAGCTTGGCGCGCATGCGAACCGGCTCGGGTATCGAATCAAAACCGAGCTGTTCAGCAAAAGCGGCGAGGGATGCGGCAATCGGATTATGGGTAGAGGCATTCATTGTTGTTTTCCTCTCAGCTGACAAGTGACAGAGAAATTGCCGGGACGAACGTGATCAAGGCCAAGCCGAGCATGCGCACGCCATAAAAAGGCAGCACTCCACGGGCTACTTCATGCACCGGCTGTTTGGAAATGCCGGCCATGACGAACAGGTTGAGCCCGATAGGTGGCGTCAACGTAGCAATCTCAACGTTGGCGACCATGATTACGGCGAAATGAACGGGATTGATTCCCAGGTGAGTCGCGATAGGGAAAAGCAACGGTGCGGTTAGCACGATCAACGCGATGCCATCGAGAAACATGCCGAGCATCAGCAGTACGATGTTGGCCAGAATCAGGAACTGCCATGGACTGAGTTCTATGGCGCTGACTGCCGACACCAGGCTGGCAGATACACCCATGCGGGCCAAGGCGAAGCCCACCAGACTGCCGCCCATGACCACAGCGAAAATCATGGTGGTTTGCAGCAGCGAATCACGCGCCACATCCCAAACTCCGCCCAAGGTCACGCTGCGGTAAACCCACAGGCAAAGAATGGCTGCATACGCGGCAGCGAAAGCCGATACTTCCGTAGGCGTCAAATAGCCGGTGTAGATGCTGCCGAGAATCAGCACCGGCATCATCAGCGCCGCGCCAGCACCCGGCAGACGGCGGCCGAAACCTGCCCAGTCGGCAACCTTGGCCTTTGCGCCATAGTTATTGCGACGAGAGAAAAACACCACGGCCGCCATCAGCAGGCAAGCCTCCATCAACCCCGGCAATACGCCTGCGATAAACAGTTTGTCTACCGGCAAACCGACGATGGAGCCGATCAAGATGAACCCCAGTGATGGCGGGATCATCAGCCCCAGGGTGCCACCTACGGCAACAATGGCAGCGGAAAAACGCGGAGGGTAATTCTCCTTCGTCAGCCCACCCACGGTGGACGCCCCGATGGCAGCTGCAGAGCCGACACTTGAGCCGGAAACAGCGGCGAAAAACACGCTTGCGATCATCGCGGTCAATGCCAGACCACCACGCACGGCTTGCACAACACTACCGACCAACTGGATCAGCAACTCGGCGATGTTGCCGCGCATCATTAGGTTGCCAGCCAAAACGAACATCGGAATGGCCATCAATGGATAGCTATTGACCGACTTGAACGCGGTCTGCGCGATAACAGTGGTTGGCACTCCCGCCACGAACAGGATCAGACCCGTGGTGACCAGCCCCAGGGCGACCGCAACGTGAGTACCAATGGCAAGGAACGCCAACATCACCAGCAGAGCGATAAACATCAGCATGGTAGTCTCCTAGAGCTGTGAGCCGGTGATTTGTCCGTTGCCAAACGGATCCTTGCCTTTTAGGGCAATGACCAGACAACGCAGGTAGTAGGCGAGAAACAGCAGGGCACCAATCGGCATGACAAGGAACAGAAACCACAACGGCAAATCGAGGTTGGACTCGGTCATCATGCCCATCGTGTAGTAGCGATGAACCTGTGGCAGCGAAGCGAAGAACAGCAGAGCGCAAAACGTGATGCCGACCAGGCTGGAAGCCACATGGCACACCGATCGCGCGCGCGGCCCCAGACGCTCCAGCAGCAGGTCGGTGCGGATGTGGTTGCCCGCGTTCCCGCTAACCCCAAGCGTCAGGAAAAACGACCACACCATCAGGTAACGCACGCTTTCCTCAGCCCAGAACGCGCTGCTGTCGAACGCTGCCCGGGAGATGCCCTCGAACAGCATGATTGCGGTCGAAAGGAGAAACATCGCCGTGGCCACGTTGAGCAGTACTTTGCGCTCGAACAGTAACCACAAACTGCGTCTCGCTTTGGACGTCTCCCGCAGCGATTCAGAAGTCATCTGGACAGACATCACAGGCACCTCTTCTCGATGGCGTCCATTGCCGGCAAGACATCTGGATGTTCGCTCGAGAAGATTTTCTTGTTCTTCGCTGCAAGCGCCTCATAGGCCCCGGATTGCTGCGCAGTCGCCTGAGTGAAGGTCGCACCGCCGGCAACCATCTTGTCGATCAGCTTCTGATCCTCTACCACCACCTCCTTCCATTGCTTGGCAGTGATTTCTTGCATGCTGCTGGTGATCGCGTCCTGCTCGGTCTTGCTCAGCTCGTCAAACCAGATTTTATCTACCACCACTGCATAGGTGGTCAGCGAGAAATTGGGCACGTAGAAGGCGTGTTTGCCAGTCTGGCCGATCATCTCGGCCCAACCGCCCGCCGAAGTGAAGACGCCGTCAATGGCACCCTGCCCCAATGCGGTACTCATCTCAGATGCGGCCATCGATATCGGGCTCGCACCCAAGCCACGAATGGTGTCGAGGAAGACCCGCCCGCCAATCACCCGAATCTTGGCGCCCTTAAAGTCCGACATTTGCTTGACATCACGTTTGCTCATGATGAAAAACAGGTCTGCGGCCCGCAGCAGTCCGAGGATCTTAAGCTTGCGCGGTTCGACATAAGACGACATCAGCTCGGTAATGCCTTTGGCATAGCACTGATTGTTCATCAGCTTGTCGGTGAGTGTGAACGGGAGGTTAATTGCACCTAGGCGCGGATCGATGGTTTCGATGCGCACCGAGACGGGCCAGACCATTTGCACCGCGCCAGTGCCGAGCGCTGCAAGGGCGTCCTGATCGTTGTAAAGCTGGGATGACGGGAAAACCTTTACATCCAGGCTGCCACTGGTGCGCTTGTCCACCAGGGTGGCGAACTCGTTCATGTACCCAGTCTTCCAGTGGCTTGCAGCGACCTCGTTTGGCAGCACCAATTCAGCGGCCTGAAGCGGCACGGCGAGAGCGGCCAGAGCGCAAGAGGTAAAGGTTGCAACGATTAAGTGTTTCAACTTGATCATGGGTGTTTCCTCGTATTTGTTTTTGTTGAGGAATTATCTGGATCAGACGTAATAGGTGCAGAGCAGATCGTGGCTGCTCTGCAGCCCCCGTAAACGGGGGCGATACAACTCAGTAACCGGCCGCCTCGTCCAGCGTGTTGCCTTCACGCTTCTGGATGAGCACGTTGCGCTCGAAGCTCATGAACTGCGTGCCATCGGCTTTGGTACCGATTGTTTTAACGGTGATGATTCCCTGGTTGGGGCGTGACTTGGACTCACGCTTGTTAAGCACTTCGGAGGCGGCGTAGATGGTGTCGCCAGGAAAAACAGGCGCGGTCAGCTTGATGTCGGTCCAGCCCAGGTTAGCGATGGCTTTGCCACTCACGTCAGGTACCGTCATACCCAGGACGATCGCCACGGTCAGGCCGCTGTTGACCAATGGCTTGCCAAACTCGCTTTTGGCCGCGTAAGCCGCATCGCAATGCATGGGATGCAGGTTCATCGTCAACAGGGAAAACTGGATGTTGTCAGTCTCCGTGATAGTGCGACCCGGACGGTGCTCGTAGATATCGCCAATCTCGAAGTCTTCGAAATAGCGGCCAATCTGACCGCGGTACCGCTGCTCACCAATCTGTTTAACGCTCATGCAGGAACTCCTTATTTTTGTTCTTGAACAGACCTGAGGTATCGGCGTCCAATGAGAAGCTGGCGTGTTGTCATGTTGTCCGGACAACACAGTAATAATAAAAATAGTCGCTGCCAAGCGCCTTGGCCGCAATGCTTGAAGCATGCATCGGAAATTCTGGTGGCCAGAAAAATCAACATGCTGTTTTTCAACCAGTTAGGCTATATACGACCGCTCGTCGGAATGACTATCTTCCTATGCTGGACGGCTGCGATGCGCGAGAGGCGACAGAAATGCCGACCGTGGGAGGAGAGCGAAACGCTTTGAGCGTCGATTATTTTGTTTTTTAAGATGGCTAGCCGCGGGTGGGTCAGTATCCAAGCAGCGCCAACAATAATCGGCTCACTAAATTGCCAAACACCCGCTTTTGGCTGATTTCTACCTATCATGAAAGGCCGATATCGACCCAAAGCTGACGGTGGGGAAAAACCGTAGAGTCCTCCAGATCTTGAATATTCTGTTTTCCAATGAGGCTGGATTGGGTAGCGCTCCAAAGTAGGTTCGGTTGCGGCAATCGATCAACCAATTGAACAAGGGGTCGTCCAACCCTTGAGTGTCTTCATCGACACGTTGTCATTTGCACCTGTACTGCGCTAATCATTCTGCTGTCAGGATTTTATACGCCTGGATTTGAAGGTGATGGAATTGCACTCACACAGAATTCACTGGCGGCGGTGGCGGGTGATTGGGGGCGGTCATTCATCAGCGTGATACTCGCACTTTTCGTTTTTACCGCCATGCTCTACAACTATTATTTGGGCGAAAACAGCTTGCGCTTTATCGTTGGGGCGCCTCGAAAATCGTTGTATATCTATCGGGCACTTGTACTGGCTCTAATTTTCTGGGGATCCGTGGAGGATCTTTCCACGGTACTTGCATTCGCTGATATAACCATGACCTTACTGGCACTGGTCAATCTTATTGCGATGGCTTCACTGTTCAATGTTTGCCTGTGCGTACTGGATGATTACGAAAAGCAGCGGCGCGCAGGAGTCAAAAGACCGGTATTCGACTCAAGGAAATTTCTCGACCTGGATCTGGATCCTCTGGCTTGGCCACCGCGCAACAATGGCACGACGAATCACACTAGAGCTATCGACAGAGACGTCCTGAAACCGGATTAAAGTCTGCATGTGCTGAGTCATCACGATCCATTGATGACTCAACTGCCCCCTTAACCCTTCAGAACTTTTTAGACTCCTGCATTTGAAATTCAATATGGAGTAACTCAATGAATCGCTATCGCCCTCTGAAAGCCAACGCAACCAGTCATTCAACTTTTTACATAGACTCGCAAGTTCCATCAAAACAACTATTCAAAGATGCCTACTTCAGGATACGTGCAGCCACTGGTCTGCTGGAAGCGTTGACATCGGTAACGATGACACACACTAACGACTCAGACCTTTATCACGTAATTCTTCCAATTTATGTATTACTGCAAGATGGCGTCGACACACTGGAACAGATTAACTTCAAAGGAGCGGCAATCAATGGCTAACGATATACCTCATGAAGCACTAAAAGCGGCAATGATTAAAGCGATTCAGACAGGCCTAATTCCCCGCCACTCGTTACTTGCCGATTATGGAAAGCTGGGCTCGCCTGGAAATGGTGATTCAGGTCGCCATCGAGGAATTTGCTACAACCGAAACTCCAATAAAACCTCGTCACGTAAAGTCTCGCGGCAACCAAAGGGGTCGAAGTAGAAGAAAAAACCGCTGGTAATTCTCGGCCCGAATATGCGCCACTAGCGCCATCGATTGATTCCGCGTCTGGAGACCCCGTTATGAGCGAGAGCGTGTTTGCCGATCGCATCGTGCAGAACCTGCTCGACACCGACTTCTACAAACTGACGATGATGCAGGCGGTGCTGCACAACTACCCCAACGTCGAAGTCGAATGGGAGTTCCGTTGCCGTAACAGCGAGGATCTGCGCCCGTATCTGGCAGAAATCCGCTTCCAGATCGAGCGCCTGGCAGAACTGAGCCTGAG
The DNA here is from genome assembly GCF_021605415.1 of Pseudomonas syringae. GTDB lineage: Bacteria > Pseudomonadota > Gammaproteobacteria > Pseudomonadales > Pseudomonadaceae > Aquipseudomonas > Aquipseudomonas syringae_S. The sequence continues at coordinate 52,397 of NZ_WKEQ01000027.1, read as the reverse complement.
TGCCGATCAGTTGAGTTTTCTCGAACGTATCAGCTTCATGAAGCCGGATTTCCTGCGCTTTCTTGGCCTGTTTCGCTTCAATCTGCGTTATCTACACACGGGTATCGAAAACGGCGAGTTGTTCATCCGCCTGCGCGGGCCGTGGCTGCACGTGATTCTGTTCGAAGTGCCGCTGCTGGCGCTGGTCAGTGAAGTGCGCAACCGATACCGCTACCGCGACACCGTGCTTGAACAGGCGCGGGAGCAGCTTTATCGCAAGTTCGACTGGCTGAGCGCCAATGCCTCGCCGGAGGAGTTGTCCGAGCTGCAGGTTGCCGATTTCGGCACGCGTCGACGGTTTTCCTACCGCGTGCAGGAAGAAGTGGTAAACGTGCTCAAGCATGATTTCCCCGGGCGTTTCGTTGGCACCAGCAATGTGCACCTTTCCCGCGAGATGGACATGAAGCCGTTGGGCACCATGGCCCACGAATGGATCATGGCCCACCAGCAACTCGGCCCGCGCCTGATCGACAGCCAGATCGCCGCCCTCGACTGCTGGGTGCGTGAATACCGTGGGCTGCTGGGGATTGCCCTGACCGATTGCATTACCACCGACGCTTTCCTTGGCGATTTCGATCTGTTTTTCGCCAAGCTGTTCGACGGCTTGCGCCACGATTCCGGGGATCCGGTGCTGTGGGCGGAAAAATGCATCGCCCATTATCACAAGCTCGGCATCGACCCGATGAGCAAGACCCTGGTGTTCTCCGACAGTCTGACCCTGCCCAAATCGTTGGAAATATTCCGGGCACTGCGCGGTCGGATCAATGTGAGCTTCGGCATTGGCACCAACCTGACGTGCGATATCCCGGGTGTCGAACCGATGAGCATCGTGCTTAAAATGACCGCGTGCAATGGTGAACCGGTGGCAAAGATCTCCGATGAGCCCGGCAAGACCCACTGCAAAGATCCGAATTTCGTCGCCTATTTGCGACACGTTTTCAAGGTTCCTGCCGTTTCCAGTCTATCTAGCAAGGAGTGAATTCATGGAAGCCGTACAGCGTGAGATTGCTGAACAGCTGAAGGTGCAGCCGCCGTTCGCCGACGATAAAGCCCTCGAAGCGGAAGTCGCCCGACGCAGCACCTTTATCCAGGATTGCCTGGTCAATTCCGGGCTCAAGACGCTGGTGCTGGGCATCAGCGGCGGTGTCGATTCCCTGACTGCCGGACTGCTGGCGCAACGGGCAATCCGCGAATTGCGCGAGCGCACCGGCGACGACGGCTACAAGTTCATCGCCGTGCGCCTGCCGTACCAGACCCAGTTCGATGAGCACGATGCTCAGGCTTGCGTGGATTTTATCGCCCCGGATGAACGTCACACGGTCAATATTGGTCCGGCGGTGAAAGCGCTGGCCACTGAAGTCGCAGCGTTCGAAGGCAAACCGGCGGCGTCGGTGGATTTCGTCCTCGGCAACACCAAGGCGCGGATGCGCATGATTGCCCAATACACCATCGCCGGTGCGGCGCAGGGCTTGGTGATCGGCACCGACCACGCGGCGGAAGCGGTGATGGGCTTCTTCACCAAATTCGGCGACGGCGCTTGCGACCTGGCTCCGCTCAGCGGCCTGGTGAAAAACCAGGTTCGCGCGATTGCGCGCAGCTTCGGCGCGCCGGAATCGCTGGTGGAAAAAATCCCCACGGCCGACCTCGAAGACCTGTCCCCGGGCAAACCGGATGAAGCGTCACACGGTGTGACCTATGCCGAGATCGATGCCTTCCTGCACGGTGAGCCGGTACGCGAAGAGGCCGTCAAGATCATCGTGTCCACCTACCAAAAGACCCGGCACAAACGCGAAATGCCGTTCGCCCCTTGATGGATCGTTGAATGAAAAAGCCCGCTGAGGAATGATCCCCAGCGGGCTTTTCTCTGGCCAACAGATGTATTCACGCTGATGGCCTCTTCGCGGTGTGCCTGATTACTTCAGGGTCACGGTGCCTTTCATCATCGAGATGTGGCCCGGGAACGAGCAGAAGAAACCGTATTTTTCAGCTGCGTCGAGTTTGGATACATCGAAGGTCACCGAGTCGGTTTCCTTGGCGCCGATGATTTTGGTGTGGGCGATGATGCGCGCATCACCGTCCTTCAGGTAGCTCTTGTCGATGCCGGCTGCCAGGCCGTCGGTGGCGATCGGCTGCATGTCAGCTTCTTTGCTGATCACCAGGTTGTGGCCCATGACGTTCTTCGGCAGGTTGCCGGAGTGGGTCAGTTCGACGGTGAACGTCTTGCAGCTCTTGTCGATCACGATGTCCTTGGTGTTGAAGGACATCTGGTCAGTAGAATCAACGGTGGTTTTGCACTCGGCAGCCATCAATTGGCTGCTCGCCAGGGCCAGCAGGGATACCGCAACAACTTTGGAAAACATGGTGAATCTCCAAGGCAGGGTTAACAAAAACACGAATGGTTGAAAGACTGCCTGAAATCTTCGCAAGTTCCTATGACTTGCATCAAAAATTGTATACAACTTTCAGGCTATGACGCTCATCGAAACATTCAACCGGCCAGATGTCTAGCCCGAGCTTATGATCGGCGCATCGTCAATCATTGGAGCGTCCCCCCCATGTCTCTCAACAGTCTGCTGTGCAGTTTGCTTGCCGCTTATGCCTGCGGCGCCAGCGGCGCCAGCGGCAGTTATGAAACACCGCGCCGCGACGTTTAGCGCTTGGAGCGAGGCCTGCCTGCCTTTACTCTGTGGGCCTGATCGACCCAGGGGCAAGGCATGTCGTTAAGATCCGTTTGTGTATTTTGCGGTGCCAGTGCCGGCACTGACCCGGCCTACACCGCAGCCGCCGTCGCCCTCGGACGGGCATTGGCCGAACGAAAGTTGACCCTGGTGTATGGCGGTGGCGCCGTGGGGCTGATGGGTATCGTGGCCGACGCCGCGCTGGAGGCCGGTGGAGACGTGATCGGCATCATCCCGCAGAGTCTGATGGACAAGGAAATCGGTCACAAACACCTGACCCGTCTCGAAGTCGTGGACGGCATGCACGCACGCAAGGCGCGGATGGCTGAACTCAGCGATGCATTCATCGCCCTGCCCGGTGGCCTCGGCACGCTGGAGGAACTGTTCGAAGTCTGGACATGGGGCCAACTCGGTTACCACGGCAAGCCGCTGGGCCTGATGGAAGTGAACGGTTTCTACAGCAAACTCACCGCATTTCTCGATCACATCGTCGGCGAAGGCTTCGTTCGTGTACCACACCGTGACATGCTGCAAGTGAGCGAATCGCCGCAAAACCTGCTGGATGCCCTCAATCGTTGGGAGCCGACCGTGATGCCAAAGTGGATCGAGCAAAATCCCGGCTAACCGCCCGGCACCGATACAAGGCAGAATACGCGCCGCTCAACTTCACCTTCGACCCTAGAGGATCGCCCATGGCCAAACCCAATTATTCTTTCGCCAAACGTCAACGAGACCTGGCCAAGGAGCAAAAGAAAGAGGAAAAGCTTCAGCGCAAGAAGCAAATGGCTGAAGAAACGGCACTGAACCCTGAGGGTGAAGTGGCTGAAGCAGATGATGTTGATGCACCGGAAGAGAAAGCGCCGGACGCTTGATTCGCCATCCCCTGTAGGAGCGAGCCTGCTCGTGAATGCGGTTTACCATTCAGCGTCACTGTCGACTGAACGACCGCTATCGCGAGCAAGCTCACGCCTACACTGGATCGCATTATTTTAATGGCATCACGGTGACGCTCACTTCGGGATCATGACTCCCGCCTCCCAGAATCACCCCTCGCAACGGCGACACATCGGAAAAATCCCGGCCCCAGGCCAAGGTGATGTGCTCCAGCGCCGGCTGCACATTGTTCGTCGGATCGAAATCCACCCAACCCAGTACCGGACAGAACACCGACACCCAGGCATGGGACGCGTCGGCGCCGATCAGCCGTGGCTGCCCCGGTGGCGGCTGGGTCAGCAGATAGCCACTGATGTATCGCGCCGCCAACCCCCGGGAGCGCACGCACGCCAGCATCAGATGCGCAAAGTCCTGACAGACACCGCGCCGCCGCTCCAGCACTTCCACCAACGGCGTCGCCACCTGGGTCGCTTCGGCATCGAATGTGAACTCGCCGTGGATCTTTTCCATCAACGCCTGCACCCCCAGCAACATTGGCCGCCCCGCCGGGAAACAGCTTTCGGCAAACTCAACAAAGTCGCGCTTGAGATGCACGTACGGTGACTCAAAACGATAACGGCAAGCGTCCAGCATTTCGGCAGACAACCGCTGACTGCTGTAGGTCAACGCCTGGCGGGTCGACTCCCACGCCGGGGACAGATTGAAATCCGCCACCGGCCGCGACAGCACTTCCACCGTCAGCCGTGCATTGACCTGCAATTCATCGTGGGGCCGCTCGAACGCCAACCGGGTCACCGGATTGCCGAACACGTCCAGTTCGTCACGGCGCGACGTCGGTGGCGGACTGATCTGCAAACTCTGCTCACTGCAACGTTGCCAGGCGCATTCACGCGGCCACAGGTGCGCCAGTTGTTGAGCAAGGGAAACCGGGCTGTCGTAGCGATAGCAGGTGTCGTGAAGGATTTGATAGTGAGCACTCATCAGACGGACACCGTGCGCTGGCTGACGTCATCGACATGGGCAAAATGGCGCAAGGCAAGACGATCCGACACCTGCCCGCTGACATCGGCAATCGCCTGCAGCAAATCAGCCAATCCCTCCAGCGCGGCGCGAACACTGGCCTCGCCGAACAGCGGATTCTCCAGGCAACCGAGATCAAACCGCGCCAGTCGCTCGACCAGTTGCGGCAGCCCCGGCTCTCTTGGCACGCCAAAATCGTCGTTAAGACGCTTGAGCGTTCGGGTGACCAGTTTCAACTGGAACAACACCGCATGGGGGTTCTGTTCGTCCAGCAGCAACAGGTCGAGCACCGGGATCAATTGCGCGACCGCCAAATAACGCGAGCGATAGGTGATGCTGCTGTTGCCCAATTCAAGCAGCCACTCCAGCCCGGCCTGATCGAATGCCCCGGCACCGCGCAGAAATCCCGCCAGGCTGCTGCTGAGAAACTGCAGGCGTTCGATGCGCCGGCCGATCATCAGGAAGCGCCAGCCTTCGTCACGGGTCATGTCATCCAAGGCAAATCCGGACAGCGCCGCCAGGGACATCACCAAGCGATTGAGGAAATCGAGCAACTCGCCGAAATCCGGTTCGTCGGTGTCCAGTTCGGCGGCTTCACGCTGCAGCTCCACCAATGCCTGCCAGTTTTCCCGGGACAGTTTGCCGCGCACTTGCGAAGCCGCCCATTGCAAGCGTTGCAAGTTGGAGCGCAGGCTGAACGACCAGTCTTCACCGAGCAACGCCGCCAGCAGACGCTCCGGCAATTCGCCTTCTTCAGGCAACAACATCAGTCGTTCGCCAAGCTCGACCGCCGCTTGCAGGGCTTGCGGATCATCGCCATCGACATAGCGCGCGAGCATGATCCGCAAAAGTCGCGCGCTGTCATCACAGCGCTCGCAATAACGACCAAACCAGAACAGGTTTTCCACTACACGCGATGGCAGGTACGGATCGCGTCGCACCAGGTCATGCACGCCGATATTGCGCTGAGTTTTCCACTGTTCGCCGCTGGGTGGTCGATCGCCGAGCGCCCAAGTGTCTTTGCTCGCCCCGCCACGCTGCATTGACACCACTTCGGCGTCAGCATCAGCGGCCACTCGCGTCAGTCCACCAGGGAGCACGCGATAACCGTCATGACCCGCCACCGCATAGACCCGCATGCCGATGGCGCGAGGTTGCAACTGGCCGTCTTCCGCTTGCCAGACTGGCGCTTGTGACAACTGCGCGAGTTCCTGCGCGACATAGGCGTAAGGTCGTGCCTGCATGCGTGCGGCCAGCGCCTGGCGCTGTGTTTGATCTAAGTCCCGACCAAAAACCGGTGCGAAGCTTTGCGAAGGAAAGGCCGGTTTGATCAGCAGTTCCGGGAGTTTTTCCAGCGCCTGAGCCAGTACCGGCGCTTCGCCGCACCACCAGGTCGCAATCGACGGCAGGATCAGTTCTTCATTGAACAGGTATTGATTGATCCCCGGCAGAAACCCGAGAAGTCCCGGCGACTCCAGCACGCCGCTGCCCAGCGCATTGGCCACCAGTACTCGACCCTGTCGCACCGCTTCGAGCAAACCCGGGACGCCCAGCGCCGAGTCGGTGCGCAACTCCAGCGGATCGCAAAAGTCATCGTCGAGGCGCCGCATGATTGCGTGTACCCGCCGCAGTCCGCTCAGGGTTTTCAAATAGACCGTGGCATCACGCACCGTCAGGTCACTGCCTTCGACCAGCGGATAGCCGAGCTGACGCGCCAGATAAAGGTGTTCGAAATAGCTCTCGTTGAAACGTCCGGGCGTCAGCAGCACGATCAGCGGCGCTTCCTCATCGCTGGGGGCCTGACGGGCCAGGGTTTCCTGCAAGGTGCGAAAAAAACCGGCCAGATGCTGCACTTTCAGGTCGCGGTACAACTCGGGAAACGCCCGGGACACGATGGTGCGGTTTTCCAGCGCATAACCGGCGCCTGACGGTGCCTGGGTGCGATCTGCCGTGACCCACCAGCGACCGTCCGGGGTGCGCGCCAAATCCACGGCGTACAGATGCAGAAAAACCCCGTCGGGCGGTGAAATACCCTGACAGGGCCAGAGAAAATTGTTGTGCCCGAATACCAGCTCCGCCGGCAACAGGCCTTCGGCAATCAGCCGTTGCGGACCGTACAGATCCGCCAGCACCGCGTTGAGCAGTCGTGCGCGCTGGGCAATCCCCGCCGAGAGTTGCTGCCACTCGTCTGCCGCGATCACGTGGGGCAACAGATCCAGTTCCCACGGACGATCCGCCCCCTTGGGGTCGGCGTAGACGTTATAGGTGACACCGTTTTCCTGAATCTGCCGAGCCAGCAGTGCCTGACGCTGCACCAGCTGAGCCGGGGTGCTGCGCTGCAATTGATCGAATAGCCGTCGCCAATGCGGGCGCACTGCGCCACTGTCGTCGAGCAGTTCGTGATAAGTGCCCGCCGTCAGCGGGTAGCGGTCTAACAGGTCAGGCATGGAAAGCTCGGCAGACAGCAAAGAACAGTCAGACTAACGCAGGCACATGACGCCCGGATATCGGAAAAATCCGAGCGTCGTGTACGGTTTAGAAGCGTCGTAAATCGAGAGTCATCGGCAGTTCGTCATTCGTTTCGACTTGAGGTATAGGAAGTTTCCCCGGCGTGTGTCCGACTCGGAAAAACCGCGCCATGCGCCGACTTTCGGCCTCGTTGGCATTGACCGGCAAGGTTTCGTAGTTGCGCCCGCCGGGATGCGCGACGTGGTACTGGCAACCACCCAGCGAGCGCGCCATCCACGTATCCAGCAAGTCGAACACCAGCGGCGCGTGCACCGGGATGGTCGGTTGCAGGCAGTTGGCCGGTTGCCAGGCGCGAAACCGCACGCCGGCAACATACTCCCCCACCCGCCCGGTCGGTTGCAGTGGCACCGCAATGCCATTGCATGTCAGTAAATAACGCTGCGGTGCCAGCCCGGTAAGCTTGACCTGCAAACGCTCCAGCGATGAATCGACATAACGCACCGTGCCGCCAACCGCTCCCTCCTCGCCCAGCACATGCCAAGGCTCAAGCGCCTGGCGCAACTCCAGCTCGACACCGTTGACCGCGTAGTCACCGACCTTGGGAAAACGGAACTCCAGATGCGCGGCGAACCACTCGGCCCGCAGCGGATAACCGGCCGCGTTGAGTTCAACAATGACGTCGGCAAAATCCTGCTCGATAAAGTGCGGCAGCATGAAACGGTCATGCAGCTCAGTGCCCCAGCGCGCCAGTTTCGCTGGCGCATAGGGCTCACGCCAGAACCGCGCCACCAGTGCCCGCAGCAGCAATTGTTGTACAAGGCTCATGCGTGCGTGGGGCGGCATTTCAAAGGCGCGCAACTCCAGCAGGCCGAGGCGCCCGGTGGTACCGTCCGGCGAATACAGCTTGTCGATGCAGAATTCGGCGCGATGGGTATTGCCGGTGACATCAATCAGCAGGTTACGCAACAACCGATCGACCAGCCATGGCGCACATTCCTCGCCCGGCTCCGGCATTTGTGCAAAGGCGATTTCCAGCTCATACAAGGCGTCGTTACGCGCCTCGTCGACACGTGGCGCCTGGGATGTCGGGCCAACGAACAATCCGGAAAACAGATAGGACAACGATGGATGGTTGTGCCAGTAACTGATCAGACTGCGCAGCAGGTCGGGACGCCGCAAAAACGGTGAGTCAGCCGGCGTCGCGCCACCGAGTACAAAATGATTACCGCCGCCGGTGCCGGTGTGCCGCCCATCGATCAGAAATTTCTCGGTGGTCAGTCGGTTTTGTCGCGCCTGATCGTAGAGAAACTCCGTGCGCTCAACCAGTTCGTCCCAGGTCGAGGACGGTTGCACGTTGACTTCAATCACCCCCGGATCGGGCGTGATGCGGAAATTGCTCAAGCGCGGATCGCTCGGCGGTTCATAGCCTTCCAGCAGCACCGGGCAATGCAGTTCTTCAGCGGTGGCTTCGATGGCCGCCACCAGTTCCAGATAATCCTCGACGCGCTCCAGCGGCGGCATGAACAGATACAAACGCCCTTCCCGCGCTTCGGCGCAGAACGCGGTGCGGGTCAGCCAGTCGGCGGATTCGTCGATCTCTGGCGCGCGCTCTTCCGGCGCGGCAGAGTCACCGTGACTGCCAAGTTGCGCCGTGTCAGGCAGCTCGGCGAAGTCCTGATTCGGATCCTGTGGGTGAATAAACGGATACTCGGCGGCTTTCACCCACGGTTGCGAACCCAGGGGCAGCCGATAGCCCAGCGGCGAGTCCCCCGGCACTAACCGACAGTGCTCGTCACGCAGATACCAGCGCCCGCTCTGCCATTGATCGCCCTTGGCCGTACGGGCCAGCGGCAGTACTTGGCCGATGACTTTATCCAGCCCCTGGCTGAACACTTTGCGCAACCGCGCGCGCTCAAGCGGTTCTTCCAGGCGTGAATCTTCGGCGCTGACATTGCTCGGCAACGCGCCCTCGCGCCAGAGGTAATAGAAATTGTCCTCAAAGGCCGGAAAGACAAAGCGCGCCGGCAGTTTCAGGCGTTCGGCGACGCTGGCGAGAAAGCGCCCGGCCAGCGCGCCGTCAGCGCCGTAGTCCTGTTGCTCATCGGCAATCAAGGCGTTGTTGTGCCAGATCGGCACGCCGTCGCGCCGCCAGTAACAGTTGAGCGACCAGCGCGGCAGTTGCTCGCCGGGATACCACTTGCCCTGGCCAAAATGCACCAGACCGTCAGGCGCATAACGCTGGCGCATGCGCTGGAACAGTTCGGCGGAAAGTTCGCGTTTGTCCGGCCCCAGCGCGGCGGTGTTCCATTCGGCGCCGTCGGGATCATCGATGGACACGAAGGTCGGTTCACCGCCCATGGTCAGGCGCACGTCGCCCTCCAACAGATCGGCATCGATCTGCCGACCCAGCGTTTGAATCGCCAGCCATTGTTCCTCGGTGTAGGGCTTGGTGACCCGCGGTGCCTCCCAAATCCGCTCGACCGACATTTCGTGGCTGAATTCGCACTCGCAAGGTTCAACCAAGCCACTGATCGGTGCCGCCGAGGATGGATCGGGACTACAGGCCAACGGAATATGCCCTTCACCGGCGAACAGCCCGGAGGTCGCGTCGAGGCCGATCCAGCCCGCGCCGGGCAAATAAACCTCGCACCAAGCGTGCAGATCAGTGAAGTCCACCTCAGTGCCGGACGGGCCGTCGAGGCTTTTCACGTCGGCGGTGAGTTGAATCAGGTAGCCGGAAACGAACCGCGCCGCCAAGCCGAGATTACGCAGCAGCTGCACCAGCAGCCACGCCGAATCGCGGCAGGAGCCGGAGGCGTGTTCGAGGGTGTGTTCCGGGGTTTGCACACCCGGCTCCATACGGATCAGATAACCGATGTCATCGCTCAGGCGCTGATTAAGCGCAACCAGAAAGTCCACGGCTGGCAGCGGCGTGCGGTCGATACCGTCCAGATAGGCCTGGAATCTCGGCGTCAGCGGCAGGGTTTCGAGGTACGGCGCCAGCTCTTTTTGCTCATCGGCGGCATAGTTGAACGGGATTTTCTCGGCGTAGGGCTCAAGGAAAAAGTCGAACGGGTTGAACACCGCCATCTCCGCCAGCAGGTCGACTTCGATCCGCAGTTCCTCGGTTTTCTCCGGGAACACCAGTCGCGCCAGGTAATTGCCCTGGGGATCCTGCTGCCAATTGATGAAATGCTGCTCGGGGGAGATTTTCAGCGCATAGGACAGGATCCGCGTGCGACTGTGGGCGGCCGGGCGCAACCGCACAATTTGTGGGCCAAGCTCGACGGCGCGGTCGTAGCGGTAATGCGTGACGTGATGCAATGCGACATGAATCGACACGGCGTGCCTCCTGCGAGCCTAGAGCGTATTCGAAAGCGCGCAAGACTTATGCCATGCAGGTGCAGGAGCGCTTTCCCGGAATGCTCAAGGCAGTACAGCACCAAAATCGGGCAATGCGCAGAAATGGTTGGACGGAGTTGCACGTAAATGTTGCAGCCCGCGCTGCTCGTTCCCACGCTCTGCATGGGAACGAGCAGTCGCAAAAAAAAAAACGCCAACCCGAGGGTTGGCGTGTTGTTCTTATCCAGCAGCGCTTAGCGGGGCACGACGGGTTTGCGAGCCGGCTTCGGCCCTTTGCCCTTGGCGGCGTCCTTGCGCTCCTTGGCCGCTTGCTGGTTGCGGGCGAACGCCGCTGCCTTGGCTTGTTCGCGCTTGTCCCACGGATTGCCGCCGTCGCTGGCGCGAGGTGGCAGCCCCGTGTGCTGGGTGAGGATCTTGGTGGTCTTTTCCTTGGCCACTTTATGGCTGCCGGCCGGCGTCGAGTTCTTGCGACGAGCACTCTGGTAGCTGTCGGTGGACGGCTGATGTGCCGGGATCAGTTGATCCTTGCCCGAGCCGATCAGATCGCTACGGCCCATGCGCACCAGTGCTTCGCGCAGCATCGGCCAGCCTTTCGGGTCGTGATAGCGCAGGAACGCCTTGTGCAAACGACGCTGGTCTTCGCTCTTGACGATGGTGACGCCGTCGCTCTTGTACGTGACCTTGCGCAGCGGGTTCTTGCCCGAGTGGTACATCGCGGTCGCGGTAGCCATCGGCGACGGATAAAACGCCTGGACCTGGTCGGCACGGAAACCGTTGCCCTTGAGCCACAGCGCCAGATTCATCATGTCTTCGTCGGTGGTGCCCGGGTGGGCGGCGATGAAGTACGGAATCAGATACTGCTCTTTGCCCGCTTCCTTGGTGTACTTCTCGAACATGCGCTTGAACTTGTCATAGCTGCCGATGCCCGGTTTCATCATCTGGTTGAGCGGACCTTCCTCGGTGTGTTCCGGGGCGATCTTCAGGTAACCGCCGACGTGGTGGGTCACCAGCTCCTTGACGTATTCCGGCGACTCGACCGCCAGGTCGTAACGCAGGCCGGAGGCAATCAGAATCTTTTTCACGCCCGGCAACGCGCGGGCGCTGCGGTACAGCTGAATCAGCGACGAGTGATCGGTGTTCAGGTTCGGGCAGATGCCCGGGAACACACAGGACGGCTTGCGGCAGGCGGATTCGATTTCCGGGGTCTTGCAGGCGATGCGATACATGTTCGCGGTCGGTCCGCCGAGGTCGGAAATGACGCCGGTGAAGCCTGGCACCTTGTCGCGGATCTCTTCGATTTCACGAATGATCGACTCTTCCGAACGGTTCTGGATGATCCGGCCTTCGTGCTCGGTGATCGAGCAGAACGTGCAGCCACCGAAACAGCCGCGCATGATGTTCACCGAGAAACGGATCATGTCGTAGGCCGGAATCTTCTCCTTGCCATACGCTGGATGCGGAACCCGTGCGTAAGGCATGCCAAACACGTAGTCCATTTCATCGGTGGTCATCGGAATCGGCGGCGGGTTGAACCAGACGTCGACTTCGCCATGCTTCTGCACGAGCGCGCGGGCATTGCCCGGGTTGGTTTCCAGGTGCAACACGCGGTTGGCGTGGGCATACAGAACGGCGTCGTTACGGACTTTTTCAACCGACGGCAGACGAATCACGGTCTTGTCGCGGGTCATCTTCGGACTGGCCAAAATCTGCACGACCTTGGCCTCGCCCGGATCTTCGACCGGCCCCTTTTCCTGCTCGATGGCGCAGGCCTGGGTGTCCTGGGTATTCACGTACGGGTTGATGATCTTGTCGATCTTGCCCGGACGGTCGATGCGCGTGGAGTCGACTTCGTACCAGCCCTGCGGCGTGTCACGACGAATGAACGCGGTGCCGCGCACATCGGTGATGTCTTCGATTTTGTGACCGTAGGACAGACGCTGGGCGACTTCGACAATGGCGCGTTCGGCGTTGCCGTACAGCAGAATGTCGGCGCTGGCATCGATCAGGATCGAGTTACGCACGCGATCCTGCCAGTAATCGTAGTGAGCAATGCGGCGCAGCGAAGCTTCGATGCCGCCGAGCACGATTGGCACGTGCTTGTAGGCTTCCTTGCAGCGCTGGCTGTAAACCAGGCTCGCGCGATCCGGACGCTTGCCGGCCATGCCACCAGGCGTGTACGCGTCATCGGAGCGGATTTTCTTGTCGGCGGTGTAGCGGTTGATCATCGAGTCCATGTTGCCGGCCGCGACACCGAAGAACAGGTTCGGCTCGCCGAGCTTCATGAAATCGTCTTTGGACTGCCAGTTCGGCTGGGCAATGATCCCGACGCGGAAGCCCTGGGACTCCAGCAGCCGGCCGATGATCGCCATGCCGAACGATGGGTGATCGACGTACGCATCACCGGTGACGATGATGATGTCGCACGAATCCCAGCCGAGCTGATCCATCTCCTCCCTGCTCATCGGCAGGAATGGCGCTGGCCCGAAACATTCGGCCCAATATTTTGGATAGTCAAATAACGGCTTGGCTGTTTGCATGTCGATGACCGGTGTAGAGATGAAAAATCGCGGGCGCGGAATATAGCACAAATTTTGACCAATTCCGACGGCAATGGTCGGTTTCTCTTTATTGCGCGAGCCCGCCTCCTTCTCTGCCGAAAACAAGCGACATCTTTCGATTTCGCAAGAAGCGGGATCGATGATTTCAAACAGATCCGTCATCGGCCGATCAAAGGCTGTTACGGCAACAGGCTATTCAAGGATGAATATCATGCCCGTCAAACCACCGCTCAAAGGCACCACCCCCGTCGAAATACACACGCCCCCGCCTCGCTCCACTAATGGCGCCCCGACTCGCACCGATACCGCGCCTCGAATCGTTTCGGGGCTCACGGCGCCCTCAAGTACACGGTGGCCAAACGCTCCCGAAAAGACATTTGCAGACGTAAATCTTGATGCCATAACAACCGCACCGACCATTGTGATCCGCGAAACGCTTCCCCATTTCGTGAGCGGATCCGCACCTGCACGACGGTCACTGGATCAATACCGGGTTTTATCCACCGCCAGACTGCCCGCTGCGGATGCAGCAGGCTTGAGAATGTTCAAAGGCCGGTTGTTCGTCGATGGCGTCGACGGCGTTCTCCAGGTCGGACTGGATCGCGAGATCGGGTTGTACCGGGCGAAGCTTTCCAGCGAATTGAAACCCTCCGGGCCGATCCTTGTGAGGGATCCGAACAGCAAACGCTGGGTTGCACTGGAAGAGGCCGGAACCCTCACGTGGCCACTGAACCTCAGGCGACTGCGAAACTTGCGTGTCGATCTGGATTTCACCGGCGTCGATCCCGGTGCTGACGGGCTGCATCGATTTCAGGGAAAACTGTATGCGGTCATAGAACACCAGGCCTTTCAGGTATTGCTCGATCGCGATGCATCCTCGCCCACGCAAAACGTCTGGCGCATCGTCAACGGGAAAGATCCCGTGGCTGCAGACACCGACAATATTTACCACGCCAGTCGGCCGGGTGAGTCCTGGGCGATTACCCGAAATACCGATAATCAGTGGTTTTCCTTGCCTCTAGGCCTGCCGGGAGGCATGCATCGAAACGCCACCCAGCACTTGCTGATGCAGCGATATGTCCCGCTGAAGAATGCTTACGACGCCTTAGTTGCGTCCGATGCCAGTTTTACCAGAATGTGGCGTGATCTGGCCGGCCTGGAGCGGGGCAGCGCCACCGAAACAGCTGCGCTGGTCGCGATTGAAGTCCACGTTCGCAAGCACATCAATATGTTGACCGAATACAACCAGGCCTATGTCAAAGGCAAGGAATGGATTGGTGTGTTGAAATCCGGTGGCTTATACAAGGAAGAACTGCATGCCCAGTTCAGAGACCGGATTCTGAATTTCAACAAGCTGCTCCTTGTCATGGATCGCCGGGTATTGCCAACCCTGCAAACGATAACGCCCGAGACCTGCAAGAAAAGTATCGATCACTTGAACAAGAAACTGAAAATCCTTGAAGAACGTCAAGGCGTCATGGAGCAGATGAAAAAAAAGTTTCGTGATTCGGATTCCGAGTTCGAGGAGTTGAATGCTGGAGTACCCAACGCCGACTCGGTCAACCGCAGCCTGTTCAATTTCTATCTGCGCCTGTATTCGGATGCCCCGGACATCTTGCCTGACGTCGGCCTTCAGACGTTTGCCGCGCTGGAGTTTTTCGTCAGGGATCTGAAGAACGTTTCTCCAGAGTCGAGGCCCGGGATTCTGCGCATGGCGCTGGAGCAAATAACCGTAGAGAAAAGCCAGTTCGAACTGATGCTTTCCAACGGCGCTCCGGCCAAAGCCGAATACATCCGCGGCATGCTAAATGTCATCGACGCGTTTGAGTTGAAGATTGAAAGGAAACTCAGCGATATCTATCACGCATTCGCCAGTAACGCTGAACTGCCAAGCCATGACCAGGACATCGATTTCGATTTCATACCCCCTCAGCCAAGCGACTCCAATACTCCGGCAGCGCCGAGAAAAGTCTTCCGTGTCCGTCAGCACGGCACGTACAAAATGCTGGTCGGAGAAAAGGAAACCGCGGCGGATGGCAGTGTCACGGTTAAGATCGACGATCCTTTCAAACCCGGTCAGCCCCCGCAGCGCTATGAGAAACGCCAGGGCGAATGGCAACCGGTATCCGCAAGCCCACCGCTGTTGTCGCGAGCACAGCTGATCAGCGAAGCAAACAATCGTCTGGCCGAGGTGGACGCACAAGTTGATCAGGCCCGTCATGATGAAGCTGCGGGCTCGCCTGCCGCGAACATTCTTGAGTTTCTCAGCGCGAAGGCGGATTTGCTCAGCCAGCAGGCGAAACGCCTGGAAAACACCGAGGGGACAGCCAGTGACGTCGACATCGCTCAACTGATTCAGAAGCTGAAAACGGCCGCTGACCGGATGAACAGCGAAGGCCAGAGCATCCTGCTGCGCATGTACAAGAACAAGGACGTGCTCGACGCGTTGCGCCTGAATTACTTGCTGGATCATCAAGAGCTGAACGTGATCAAAACCATCGATCGAGAGCTCAAAGGCAAGGGCAAGAAAAAGTCGTTTCTGGACGTCTATTCAATCAACGATCGGGTCGATAATTCGCCGTTATGGGAAGCGCATTTTCACTACGACAGAAAAGACCGTCCCGCCCTCGACTACGCCATTAAGGGCGCGAACATGAAAACGCTGGCACAGAGCAGACTGGGCGCCGAGTTTCAGCAGCAGGAGGAACTGGCCGGCCGGCCTCACCAGAAGATCTGGCGAGTGGTAATCAGCCCGAAGATTGCGCAGAAGCTGTTCGATCAAGCGCAGTGATCGAACGGCCTATGGCTGACATCACTCGTCGTCGTCGAAGTTGTAACTGCCCGGCGCGAGGTTTTCGAAGCGAGTGTATTTGCCGATGAACGCCAAGCGAATGAAGCCGATCGGGCCGTTCCGCTGCTTGCCGATGATGATTTCGGCGATGCCCTTGTGTTCGGTCTCCGGGTGATACACCTCGTCCCGGTAAACAAACATGATGACGTCGGCGTCCTGCTCGATCGCTCCGGATTCACGCAAGTCGGAGTTTACCGGGCGCTTGTTCGGGCGTTGTTCCAGGGAGCGGTTGAGCTGGGACAGCGCCACCACCGGGCAGTTGAATTCCTTGGCCAGCGCCTTTAGAGATCGCGAGATTTCGGAAATTTCGTTGGTTCGGTTGTCACCGCTGGAACCGGGAATCTGCATTAGCTGCAGGTAGTCGATCATGATCAGTCCGACTTCACCGTGCTCGCGCACCAGACGCCGGGTGCGCGCACGCATTTCCGACGGGCTGATGCCGGCGGTGTCATCAATGAACAACTTGCGGTCGTTGAGCAGGTTGACCGCCGACGTCAGGCGTGGCCAATCGTCGTCTTCCAACTGGCCGGAACGCACCTTGGTCTGGTCGATGCGACCCAGCGAAGACAGCATACGCATGATCAACGATTCGCCTGGCATCTCGAGGGAGTACACCAGTACCGCTTTTTCGCTGCGCAGTACGGCGTTTTCCACGAGGTTCATCGCGAAGGTGGTTTTACCCATCGATGGACGGCCGGCGACGATGATCAGGTCGGACGGTTGCAGACCGCTGGTTTTCTCATCGAGGTCGGTATAGCCCGTGGACAAACCGGTGATGGCGTTGTCGGTGTTGAACAGGGTGTCGATACGGTCGATGGCTTTGGTCAGCAGATCGTTGACGCCCACCGGGCCACCGGTTTTCGGCCGGGCCTCAGCGATCTGGAAGATTTGCCGCTCGGCTTCGTCGAGGATCTCGGCGGCGGTACGACCTTCCGGATTGAAGGCGCTGTCGGCAATTTCGGTGCTGATACCGATCAACTGGCGCAGCGTGGCCCGCTCGCGGACGATTTGCGCATAGGCCTTGATGTTGGCGACGGACGGCGTGTTTTTCGCCAGCTCGCCCAGATAGCCGAGACCGCCGACTTGCGAGGTCTGACCTTCCTTGTCCAGTTGCTCGGACAGGGTCACGACGTCGATCGGCATGTTCTGATCGGCCAGTTTGGCGATCGCACGGAAAATCAGACGGTGGTCATGTCGATAGAAATCGCCGTCGGAGACTTGATCGAGCACGCGTTCCCAGGCGTTGTTATCCAGCATCAGACCACCGAGCACGGCCTGTTCGGCCTCGATGGAATGCGGCGGAACCTTAAGGGAGGCAGTTTGCAGATCGTATTGCTCGGGTGCGGAGATTTCGTTCATGGCCACTTGGTTTTGGAAAACTCGGTTGAAAAACGGGGATTACAGAAAGACAAAGGGCACGACCTGTAAACAGGATCGTGCCCGATGTTAACCGCCTGACGGACAAGCCGCCAGCCGATCAGGTGTTGCTTAAGCTGCTACCACGACAACGCGCACGGTGGCTTCAACTTCGGCGTGCAGGTGCACGGCCACGTCGAATTCACCCACGTTGCGGATGGTGCCGTTCGGCAGACGAACTTCGCTCTTCTGCACTTCAACGCCGGAGGCGGTCAGTGCGTCAGCGATGTCGTGAGTACCGATCGAACCGAACAGCTTGCCTTCGTCGCCAGCGGTGGCAGTGATGGTCACTTCCAGCTCGGCCAGTTGGGCAGCGCGGCTTTCAGCCGATGCTTTACGGTCTGCGGCAGCTTTTTCCAGCTCAGCACGACGCTCTTCGAACGCAGCCAGATTGGCAGCGGTCGCAGCGGTAGCTTTGCCGAAAGGCAGCAGGTAGTTACGGCCGTAACCGGCCTTAACGTTTACTTTGTCGCCCAGGTTGCCCAGGTTGGCGATTTTTTCCAGAAGGATCAGTTGCATGTGGAAATCCTCTAACTTTTAACCTTCACCGTTCGCGTTATCGGCGTCTTTCGACACGTGACGACCGCGAAAATCAATCAGGCTGTCGACCATGGCCAGAACCACGAGCAACGGATAGATCAGCTGCATGAACAGCAACAGCGTGACGTACAACCCCACCAGCCAGAAACCGGCCAGTCGCTTCTGCCCGACCAGCCCGTGAATCAAGGCAAGTCCGGCGAACACCAGCGGTACGCTGCACAACGGCGTCAACATGGCCATCTGCGCACCCAGATTGGGAGCCAGAAGCATCAACGCCAGCAGCAACATCGCTGGACCAAGCGGGATCCGGATGGCGCGAAACTCGCGACCAAAACCACCCGGGTTGTACAACAGCGCCTGCCAGTAACGCCCGACAATCAGGCTCAGCACGCTGACGATCTGCAACAAAGCCGCAATCAGGCCGGTCAGCACCGGTGCTATCAGGGACGCGAAACGCGCTTGCTCGTCTACCGACAACTGCTGGTAGGCATCACCGAGGAGCGACGGCATGACCTTTATCAAGGCCTGCGCCAGCATCTCGATCTGGGGCGCAAAAGCTGCCCCGAGCACCACTGAAAACACCAGTCCCGCCGCCACGCTGACCAGCAGCGTGCGAACCCAGGACTCGCTTGCGCGCAACACCAGCGCAAGCCCCGAAGACCCCAGCAACACCAGAAGTGCCCGTGGGTCATCGGCATACAACCACCAGACCAATGCCGGCAGCAGTCCCAGGGACAGAACGCCGAGGGCGTCCGTCAATCCGCGCCGCAGAAGCACAAGGCTTGCGGCGGCAGCACCCAACCAATACAACAACGGCAATGTTGCACACCCGGCCACTACGAGAATGGCCTGCATGCGGCCGCGCATGATGAACTCAGCTAAGGCACGCATGTCTTCAATCCTTTGCTACTTGTCGACTGCCCGGTCTCAGCGGCCGTGGCTGTCGGTGTAGGCCAGCAGGGCCAGGAAGCGGGCGCGCTTGATAGCGGTGGCCAGCTGACGCTGATAACGAGCTTTGGTACCGGTGATGCGGCTTGGAACGATTTTGCCGGTCTCGGATACGTAGGCTTTCAGAGTGTTGAGATCTTTGTAATCGATCTCTTTCACGTCTTCAGCGGTGAAGCGGCAGAATTTACGACGACGGAAGAAACGTGCCATTTGATAGGCTCCTTAAAAGGTCCGTGGATTACTCGTCAGCGTTATCGCTGTTGTCGCTGTCATCACTATCAGCGCTTTCGGCGCCTTCGTGCTCAGGACGGTCGCGACGCTCACGGCGCTCACTGCGGTTTTCTTCAGCCTTGAGCATCTCGGACTGGCCGGTAACGGCTTCGTCGCGACGGATGACCAGGTTACGGATCACTGCATCGTTGTAGCGGAAGTTGTCTTCCAGCTCGGCCAGGGCCTTGCCAGTGCATTCAACGTTCAGCATCACGTAGTGAGCCTTGTGAACATTGTTGATTGCGTAGGCCAGTTGACGACGGCCCCAATCTTCCAGACGGTGGATTTTGCCGCCGTCTTCTTCGATCAGCTTGGTGTAACGCTCAACCATGCCGCCGACTTGCTCGCTTTGATCCGGGTGGACCAAAAAGATGATTTCGTAATGACGCATGAATGCTCCTTACGGGTTGTAGCCTGCCGCTCAAAAACGGTCAGACAAGGAGTGAATGACACTTATGGACTCGCTGGCGATGGGCACATAGGTGCCTGCCGTCACAGCAAGGGGCGCAATAGTAGAGGAGCAGGGGGGAAGCTGCAAGCTGCAAGCTACAAGTGGTCAACACCTTGCTTTTAACTTGCAGCTCGAAACTTATGACTTCCGCGAAGCGGCTGCCTTCTTGGCACCGCGCTGGCGCTGGGCCTCGAACAGGCAGACGCCTGTCGCCACCGAGACGTTCAGGCTGCTGACGCTACCGGCCATCGGCAAATGCACCAGATAGTCGCAATGCTCGCGGGTCAGGCGACGCATGCCTTTACCTTCGGCACCCATGATCAGGATGGTCGGGCCGGTGAGGTCCTGATCATAAATGCTCACCTCCGCCTCGCCCGCCGTGCCAACAACCCACAGACCGCGCTGCTGAAGTTTTTCCAGGGTGCGTGCGAGGTTGGTCACTGCCACCAACGGAATCACTTCCGCCGCGCCGCAGGCCACCTTACGCACCACCGGGGTCAGCGTTGCCGACTTGTCCTTCGGCACGATCACAGCCAATGCGCCAGCAGCATCCGCCGAACGCAGGCAAGCGCCAAGGTTGTGTGGATCGGTCACGCCGTCGAGCACCAGCAGCAACGGCGCGCCTTCGGTGCGGTCGAGCAACTCGTCGAGCATCGCTTCGCCCCAGACCTGGCTAGGACTGACCTCCGCCACCACGCCCTGGTGAACGCCTTCAACCCAGGCGTCCATCTCGCGGCGCTCGGCTTGGCCGATCTGCACGCGATTTTCGTTGGCCAGCTCGACCAAGGTCTGCACACGCGGATCGTTACGCCCTTCGGCCAGCCAGATCTGCTTGACGCGTTTCGGGTGATGACGCAGCAATGCTTCTACGGCGTGCACACCGTAGATCTTTTCCAACTGACTCATGACTTGGCCTTTGGTTTACGCGCGCCACCGGCTTTGGCTGGCGCGGAACCCGCTTTCGGCGGGCCTTTACGGTGCTTGCTTGGCTTGGCTGGCTTGCCGGCGTCAGGCGCCGACCGTCCGGTCTTTCCCCCGGCTCCCGCTTTGCCACCGTTTTTGGCGTCCGACAGCAGGGCTTTTTTCATTTCGCGGCTTTTACGCAACTCGGCGTTTTTCGCCACGGCGTCGCTCGGGCGATAAGCCTCGGCAGCTTTTTCCTTCGCAGGGCGGCGACCGGCAGTTTTAGCCGGCGCAGGCTCAGCTGCTGTTTTGCCCTTGCCGACCGGAGCGGCTGTCTCGGCGCCACGTTTTTTGCGGCCAATCGGTGCGCTGATGGTTTTTTCGGCCATCTCGAAATCGATCTTGCGCTCGTCGAGATCGACGCGCATGACCCGCACTTCAACGGTGTCGCCCAGACGGAAGCTGCGACCGGTGCGCTCGCCCGCCAAGCGGTGATGCACAGGATCGAAGTGGTAGTAGTCACCCGGCAGCGCGGTGACATGCACCAGGCCTTCGACGTAGATGTCGGTCAGCTCAACAAACAGACCAAAACCGGTCACGGCCGTGATCACGCCCGGGAACGACTCGCCCACGCGGTCTTTCATAAACTCGCACTTGAGCCAGTTCACCACGTCGCGCGTGGCTTCGTCGGCACGGCGCTCGCTCATCGAGCACTGCTCGCCGAGCTGTTCCAGCGCGGGCTCGTCGTATGGATAAATGCGCGCCTTGGGAATGGTCATCGCACCGGCACGGCGAACGTGCGGGGTATCTTGCTTCGAATGGATCACGCTGCGGATTGCCCGGTGCGTGAGCAAGTCCGGGTAACGCCGAATCGGCGAAGTGAAGTGGGTATAGGCTTCGTAATTCAGGCCGAAGTGGCCGTCGTTTTCGGCGCTGTACACCGCCTGGCTCAGCGAGCGCAGCATCACGGTCTGGATCAAGTGGAAATCCGGACGATCCTTGATGCTCGCCAGCAGTGCCTGGTAGTCCTTCGGCGACGGGCCGTCCTTGCCTTTGTGCAGGGACAGGCCGAGTTCGCCAAGGAAGGCGCGCAGCTTTTCCAGACGCTCTGGCGGCGGGCCGGCGTGAACGCGATACAACGCAGGGATTTCATGCTTTTTCAGGAATTCAGCGGTGGCCACGTTGGCCGCCAGCATGCACTCCTCGATCAGTTTGTGCGCGTCGTTGCGGGTCGTCGGACGGATCTCGGCGATTTTACGCTCGGTACCGAAGATGATCCGGGTTTCCTGCGTTTCGAAATCGATCGCGCCACGCACATGACGCGCAGCCAGCAAAACCTTGTAAAGCGCATAAAGCTGCTTGAGGTGCGGCACGACGTCCGTGTATTCGCCACGCAGCTTGCGCGCTTCGGTGGCTTTCGGCGTTTCCAGCATCGCGCTGACTTTGTTGTACGTCAGACGAGCATGGGAATGGATCACCGCTTCGTAGAAGCAATAGTCAGTCATTTCGCCGGATTTGGAGATGGTCATCTCGCAAACCATGGCCAGACGATCGACCTGCGGGTTCAACGAGCACAGTCCGTTGGACAGTTGCTCAGGCAACATCGGAATCACGCGCTCAGGGAAGTACACCGAGTTGCCGCGCACCTGGGCTTCGTTGTCCAGCGCCGAACCGATTTTCACGTAGCTGGAAACGTCGGCAATCGCCACGTACAACTTCCAGCCGCCGGAGAACAGGCGCAGCTTGCCTGGCTTGGCTTCGCAGTAGACCGCATCGTCGAAGTCGCGGGCGTCTTCGCCATCGATGGTGACGAACGGCAGATGCCGCAGGTCAATACGCTTCTCTTTGTCCTTCTCTTCGACTTCCGGCTTGAGCTTGGCGGCTTCTTTGAGAACAGCTTCCGGCCACACGTGCGGAATATCGTAGGTGCGCAGGGCAACGTCGATTTCCATGCCCGGGGCCATGTAGTTGCCGACGATTTCGACAACATCACCCTGCGGCTGGAAGCGCGAGGTTGGCCAGTGCGTGATCTTCACTTCCACGAATTGACCGATCTGGGCGTTGGCGTTGCGGCCCGGAGTGACCAGCACTTCCTGCTGGATCTTCGGATTGTCCGGAAGGACAAAACCGACGCCACCCTCTTCGTAGTAACGACCCACGATGGTTTCATGGGCACGGGACACGACTTCAACGATGACGCCTTCGCGACGACCGCGACGATCCAGACCGGAAACGCGCGCCAAAGCGCGGTCGCCATCGAACACCAGACGCATTTGCGCCGGGCTCATGAACAGGTCGTCGGAACCGTCATCCGGCACCAGGAAGCCAAAGCCATCCCGGTGGCCGCTGATGCGACCAAGGATCAGGTCGAGCTTGTCGACGGGCGCATAGGTGCCACGACGTGTGTAAATAAGCTGAGCATCGCGCTCCATGGCGCGCAGACGGCGGCGCAGGGCTTCGATCTGGTCTTCCGTGGTCAGACCAAACTCTTCGACCAGTTGCTCGCGGGCAGCGGGCGAACCCCGATCAGCAAGGTGCTGAAGGATCAGTTCGCGGCTTGGAATAGGGTTTTCGTATTTTTCCGCTTCACGAGCGGCCTCGGGATCGAGGGACTGCCAATCGGCCATTAGAGAGTTTTCACCTTGTCTATATGCGGGTTAGTTTGGCATAGGCGCCATGAAACGGGAAATTTCAGACTATAGAAGGCGTAACTCAAGCTTTGTAACGCCGTCGCGAAGTCGTTTTCAACACCACCGGTAAAAAAAACCGCTTTTTTTGATGCCGGGGGTTTACAGTTAAAAAGGTGCTCCGTATAGTGCGCGCCATCGACGACGTACACGCGCAGTCGATGATGCCCAGGTGGTGAAATTGGTAGACACGCCAGCTTCAGGTGCTGGTGACCTTACGGTCGTGGAAGTTCGAGTCTTCTCCTGGGCACCAATTTCGAGTTTGAGACTAGATCAGTTTCAAGGCTCACACAAAAACCCGCGAAAGCGGGTTTTTGCATTCTAAGAAATCGATTTGTTAAAACCGGTTTATTAAAATTAAATCAGGGGTTTACAGATCAAAAAGCGCTCCGTATAGTGCGCCACATCAACAGCGGCAACGCTCGCGATGATTGCCCAGATGGTGAAATTGGTAGACACGCCAGCTTCAGGTGCTGGTGACCTTACGGTCGTGGAAGTTCGAGTCTTCTTCTGGGCACCAATTCAAATTCGAGGTTACGGCCTTGAGTTTCACAAAAACCCGCGAAAGCGGGTTTTTGCGTTTCTGCCCTTTGGAAATGCACATCCCATGGGAGCTGCCACAGACTGTGATCTTTTGATCTTGCAAATCAACGTCAAAAGATCGCAGCCTGCGGCAGCTCCTATAAAGGCATTTTTCAACCGCAATGGCAGTCCGACGTAACGGCGCGGAGCGCACCTGAGAAACAATATCGTTTATCATTGTTGCAAGTTTTTACAATGCGACAGTGAGGAACCCTGCGAATGATGTTTCGAAATACCCTGCGCCGAGGTCTGACCTTTACCCTCCTCGGCCTGGCACTCGCCACTCCCCTCACCCAGGCTGCCGACACGGTTTCCCTGACGCTCTACAACGGCCAACACAAGGAAGTCGGTGACGCGATCGCCAAGGCGTTCGAAGCCAAGACCGGCATCCACGTCAATGTGCGCAAGGGCAGCAGCAATCAGCTCGCCAGCCAGATCGTCGAAGAAGGCGACCGCTCACCTGCCGACGTGATCTACACCGAAGAATCCCCGCCGCTGAACAAACTCGGCGAGCAAGGCCTGCTGGCCAAGGCCGATGACGCCACCCTCGCCGTACTGCCGAAGGAATACGTCGCCAGCAATGGCACCTGGATCGGCGTGACTGCGCGCGTTCGCGTCGTCGCCTACAACCCGAAACTGATCGACGAAAAAGACCTGCCGAAATCAGTGATGGAATTTTCTGACCCGCAATGGCAAGGCAAAGTCGGCTTCGTGCCGACCAGCGGTGCGTTCCAGGAACAAGCTGTCGCGATCATCAAGGTGCACGGCCGCGACGCCGCCGAAGAGTGGCTGACCGGCCTGCGCGCTTTCGGCAAGACCTACAGCAACAACATGGTCGCACTCAAAGCCGTAGAAAACGGCGAAGTCGCCACGGTGCTGGTTAACAATTACTACTGGTTCGCCCTGGAACGAGAGAAAGGCAAGCTCGACTCGAAACTGCATTATTTCACCGGCGGTGACGTCGGCGGGCTGATCACGGTTTCCAGCGCTGCCGTGCTGAAATCGAGCAAGCATCCGAAAGAGGCCCAGCAATTCCTCGCCTACATGGCCAGCGAAGAAGGTCAGCGTGTGATCACTCAAACCACCGCTGAATACCCACTGCATAAAGGCATGGAATCGGATCGCGGCCTCAAGCCGTTCAGCGAGTTGCAAGCACCGAACGTCACGCCAGCCGACCTGGGTAATGCCGAAGAAGCGCTGGAACTGGAACGTGAAGTTGGCCTGAACTGATGACCCCATCGTTATCCGCCCCCGCCTCGCGCGGGGGTTACGTGCCACGGCGCAAGCGGCCGTCAATCTGGTTGCTGCTGCCGGTATTGCTGCTGGTGGTGTTGAGCCTGTTGCCGCTGGCCTACGTCGGACTGAAAGCCTGGCAGGCCGGATGGGCGGAGGCGCTGCACTTATTGTGGCGACCTTATGTCTTTGGCTTGCTGCGCAATACGTTGGCGTTGATGGTCGGCGTGACACTGACCTGCGGCGTGGTCGGCCTGTCGCTGGCCTGGCTGCTGGAGCGCAGCAATTTGCCTGGGCGCCGTCTATGGGGCGTGATTCTGTGCCTGCCCTTCGCGGTGCCAGCGTTTGTCAGCAGCTTCACCTGGGTGTCGTTGAGCGCACAGTTCGAAGGCCTCGGCGGTGCGATTCTGGTGATGAGCCTGTCGAAATACCCGCTGATTTTTTTGCCGGTTGCCGCCACCCTGCGCAACCTTGATCCTTCCCTCGAAGAATCCGCCCGCACACTTGGACAGAATCGTTGGGGCGTGTTCTTTCGCGTCACCCTGCCCTTGCTCTGGCCCTCGCTGCTGGCCGGCTCTCTGCTGATTGCCTTACACATGCTGGTGGAATTCGGCGCATTGTCGATCATCGGCCTGCAAACCTTTACCACCGCGATCTATCAGCAATTCGAACTCGAATTCAGCAACGCCAACGCGGCAATGCTGTCGGCGGTGCTGCTTGCACTGTGCCTGATGTTGTTGTGGCTGGAATTGCGCGCGCGTGGCAAGGGCCGTCACGTGCGAATTGGCCAGGGCGCCGCACGGCGCGCCGAGCAAGTGAAGCTCGGGAAATGGACGGCGGCCGGTCAGGTGTATTGCCTGCTGCTGGCGATCATTGGCAGCGGTATTCCGCTGGGCATGCTCGGTTATTGGTTGGCGGTGGGATCGTCGGCAGCGTTTCCGGTCGCCGCGATCACCGAAGCATTGCTTTCGTCGCTTGCGCTTTCGCTGGGCGGCGCAGCGTTGTGCCTGGCGCTGGCCGTACCGGTCGGCTTGCTGGTGGTGCGTTACAAGGGGCAATTGGCAATCTGGGCCGAGCGCTTGCCATATCTATTGCACGCGCTGCCGGGACTGGTCATCGCCCTGACGCTGGTGTATTTCGCCCTGCATTACGTGCCGGCGCTGTATCAGACGTCGGCACTGCTGTTGATCGCCTATGCCCTGCTGTTTCTGCCACTGGCGCAGGCGCCGATCCGCACGGCACTGAACAAGGCTGCACCGCAACTGGAAGAGGCGGCACGCACGCTGGGCGCCTCGTCGTTCAGCGCGTTTTGCCGGGTGACCCTGCCGATCATTTTTCCGGCGCTGGGCGCAGCGTTTGCGCTGGTGTTCCTGGATGCAATGAAGGAATTGACGGCGACTTTACTGTTGAGCCCGACCGGGCTCAACACGTTGGCGACCGAAGTGTGGGCGCACACCGCGAATGTCGAGTTTGCGGCGGCGGCGCCATATGCAGCGTTGTTGATTGTGGTGTCGGGGTTGCCGGTTTATCTGCTGACGACGCGGATGTATTTGAGCCGCTGATGCCGCCTTCGCGAGCAGGCTCGCTCCCACAGGGAAAGGCATTCCAACGTGGAAGCGAGCCTGCTCGTGAAGCAGCCCGCCAGAACAGCTTCAAGCCCTGAACTGGCCCAGGCTCGCCTTCAACTGCGCCGCCAGCCCATCCAGCACTTTGCCGCTGGCCGTGGTCGCCACCACCGCCTGCGCCGCTTTCTCGGCCTGAGCGTGAATCGTCTCGACCCGCCCGCGCACTGCCTGCGCACCTTGCGCCTGATGCGCCGCCGCCTGAGTCGCCAGACCAATCGCCGCATGCACTTGTTCAACGGATGCCTGTACTGATTGCTGCAACCGTGCACTGTCGCGCAACACCAGCAAACCTTCGCTGGCCTGACGCCCGGCCTGACCGATCGCTTCTACAGCCTCGCGTGCACCTTGCTGCAGGGCAACGATGTGCGCCTGAATATCGCCGGTGGAGCTTTGCGTCTTGCTCGCCAGCGCGCGCACTTCATCCGCCACCACGGCAAAACCGCGACCGGTTTCGCCAGCACGCGCCGCTTCGATGGCGGCATTGAGTGCCAGCAAGTTGGTCTGTTCAGCAATGCCGTGGATGACAGTGAGCACGACCTCAATCTGTTCACTTTGCCGAGCCAGCCGCTCGATTACCTTGGAGCCGGTATCGACCTGCCCCGCCAGCGCTTCGATCAAACCGCCGACCTTCGCCGAGGTGCGGGTGTTTTCGTCAGTGGCCTGGCGAATGTCCACCACTTGCTTCAGCGCAGCCTGCATCGCATGGCTTTCCGATTGTGCCTCGTCGGCCATTTGCGAGAGTGCGCGAAGACTTTCGGCCACTTCATCACGCTGCATTCCCGCCGCCGCATCCGCACCGGCATTGCGCAAGGTCATCGCACCGATTTCCAGACCGGTTCGTTGCGCCACATCGCCCGCCTCACGAACGATCGGCTGCAACTTATCTACAAACCGGTTGACCGCCGACGCCATGTCGCCAATCTCATCGTTGCTGTTGATCTGCACGCGCTTGGTCAAATCGCCTTCGCCCGCCGCGAGATCGTCCATCGCGGCGTTGAGCATTTTTAAACGATTAACCACGCGATGCCCCAACACCACAGCGAGCAACAGGAGCACGCCGGCACCGACCAACGCCAGGCCCATGCCGATGCGCCACCGCAATGTCGCCGCGGCGTCTTGAACAGTGCCGGTGGTATTGGCTTTCATCTCTTCGGCGGTGGCTTGCGCCGATTGCAACCGCGCGCGCATGGCCGTGGCGCTATCCGCTGCCGCCCCCTTGAGGCTGTCACCGACCAATTGATCGCTGCTGGCAATCAGCGCCGAGAAGCGCTGATCGAGCGCGGCCAGATCGGTCTCCACCGAGGCAGTGGAGACGCCCATCAACACCTTGCCGATTTCTACACCGTTAGGGTTGATCGACGCTTCGAGGTAGTAGACCGACGGATCGTTCTTCGCCGCATCAAGCACCTTGTCGAGCGCACGCTCACCCTGGCCTTTTTCGAGCAAGGCCTTGTTAATCGGGTTTTCGCGATTGAGATAGCGCGTCAAATGCTGGCCGGTGGCGTCGTCATACACCACGAACAAGACATTGGGATTGCGCTGGGCCCGGCGAGCGAACTCGGACAAAGTCGGCACATCGCTGTCCCACATGGCGCGAGGCGCGACGGATGCGAGCAACTGGGCCATGTCGTTGGCCGAGTCTTTCAGGCTTTTTTCCAACGTCCCACGCAGTTGCGTCTGCTCGTCCTTCAGACGTGTGGATAAACCGGCGGTGAGGCGTTGGCGAGTACTGGCGGATAACTTGTCCAGGCTCGACGTGACTTCACGCCCCGCCTGCTCCAGTTCGCCGGAAAGCTTCTGGCTGTCGACGCCGAGGCGCGCACCCAGATCAGCTTCCAGCGCGGTCACCGTGCTCCGGGTAAGGGCAACGGCCACGAGCACTTGCACCAAAAGAGCGATACCGAGGGTAACGAACACTGGGCGCAACAAACGGCTTTGTAACAGCGAGAGAACGGCCGACACTGTGAATACCTCGACTTCTAGCGCCATTAATTTGATGGCACTCTTGTAGACAGATTCACAGCAAAGGTCATGCCGTCCAACAGGCATAAACGACAAAGGCCCCGATTAAGGGGCCTTTGTGTTTTTACATCAACGACTTATCAGGCAAACGGATGACGCAGAACGATGGTTTCGTTGCGATCCGGGCCCGTCGAAATAATGTCGATCGGCGCACCGATCAGCATTTCAACGCGTTTGATGTAGGCACGGGCGTTAGCTGGCAACTCTTCCAGGGTCTTGGCACCCACGGTCGATTCGGTCCAGCCCGGCACTTCTTCGTACACTGGCTGCAGGCCCACGTAGCTGTCTGCATCAGTCGGGGCAACATCATTACCTTCTGCATCTTTGTAACCGACGCAGATGTTGATGGTTTCCAGACCGTCGAGCACGTCCAGCTTGGTCAGGCAGATGCCCGAGATGCTGTTCACATCGATAGCGCGACGCAGGATAACGGCGTCGAACCAGCCGCAACGACGGGCGCGGCCGGTAGTGGCGCCGAACTCGTGACCCTGTTTGGCCAGGTGCGCGCCGACTTCGTCGAACAGCTCGGTCGGGAATGGACCCGAGCCTACGCGAGTGGTGTAAGCCTTGGTGATGCCCAGGATGTAGTCCAGGAACATCGGGCCGACACCCGAACCGGTCGCAACGCCGCCAGCGGTGGTGTTGGAACTGGTCACGTATGGGTACGTGCCGTGGTCGATGTCCAGCAACGAACCTTGGGCGCCTTCGAACATGATGTCTTTGCCGGCGCGACGCAGGTCGTGCAGCTCGGCAGTCACGTCCAGCATCAGTGGCTTGAGCAGCTCAGCGTATTCTTTGCACTCGGCCAGGGTTTTGTCGTAGTCAATGGCCGGCTCTTTGTAGTAACCCACCAGCATGAAGTTGTGGTATTCCACCAATTCACGCAGCTTGTCTTCAAAGCGCGGCATGTTGAGCAGGTCGCCCACACGCAGGCCACGACGTGCAACCTTGTCTTCGTAAGCCGGGCCGATGCCGCGACCGGTGGTGCCGATCTTCAGCTCGCCACGGGCCTTTTCACGGGCCTGATCCAGCGCTACGTGGAAGGACAGGATCAGCGGGCAGGACGGGCTGATACGCAGGCGCTCGCGCACCGGTACGCCTTTCTCTTCCAGCTTGGTGATCTCACGCAGCAGAGCGTCCGGTGCAACCACCACGCCGTTGCCGATCAGGCACTGCACGCCTTCGCGCAGCACGCCCGAGGGGATCAGGTGCAGAACGGTTTTCTCGCCGTCGATCACCAGCGTGTGACCTGCGTTGTGGCCACCCTGGTAGCGCACTACGGCGGCAGCATGTTCGGTCAGCAGATCAACGATCTTGCCTTTGCCCTCATCACCCCATTGGGTGCCCAGGACTACGACATTCTTACCCATAACACTTGTCCTCATTCGCGCAAACTTGGTGCCGGCGATGGCCGGCAGGAAAACTCAAGAAGCCAGTGGCGAAACCTGCCAAAGCCCGTTCTGCTGAATCAATTGCCGGTCGCAGTCCGCATCACGGGCGGCGGCCAAAGGTTGTCCGGGCAATGCCTGGACGACACGCTGACCCTCACTGCGCAACTGGCAAACCTGCTGCCAGAGTGCCGCATCCGTACTGTCAGGCATCCAGATACCGCCAGACGGTAGCTCGATGTCAGCACGCCCCAGGGTCACCAGGGTTTTCAAATCGGTGGAGAAGCCCGTGGCCGGACGGGCGCGACCGAAGTCGGCGCCGATGTCGTCGTAGCGGCCACCCTGGGCGATGGACTGGCCAACACCCGGGACGAATACCGCGAACACCACACCGGTGTGATAGTGGTAACCGCGCAGCTCGCCCAGATCAAAATACAACGGCAGCTGCGGGAAACGCGCGGACAGACGCTCGGCAATCGCCAGCAAGTCTTCCAGTGCCGCCAATACCGGCGCCGGCGCATTGGCCAGGCGCTCGCGGGCAGCGCTCAACACTTCACGGCCACCGCACAAATCAACCAGCGCACGCAGCATGCCGGACAGATCGGTCGGCAGGCCTTCGGTCAGGGTAATGACCTCGTCGATAGCCTTGCGTTGCAACGCATCGAACAGCTGTTGCTCGACTTCGCCCGACAGACCGGCCGCCTGGGCCAGGCCGCGGTAGATGCCGACGTGCCCAAGATCCATGTGCACGTCCGGCACATCGGCCAGTTGCAGCATGGCCAGCATCAGGCTGATGACTTCAACGTCGCTGGTCGGACTGGCGTCGCCATACAACTCGGCGCCCAACTGGATCGGACTGCGGGAGGACGACAAGGCACGCGGTTGAGCGTGCAACACGCTGCCGGCGTAGCACAAACGGCTCGGGCCTTCGCGGCGCAGGGTGTGCGCATCGATGCGCGCCACTTGCGGCGTGATGTCGGCACGGAACCCCATCTGCCGGCCCGATTGCGGGTCGATGACCTTGAAGGTACGCAGATCCAAATCCTGGCCCGCGCCGGTCAGCAGGGATTCCAGGTACTCGATATGGGGAGTCACGACAAACTCGTAACCCCAGCTCTGGAACAGATCCAGCACCTGACGACGCGCAACTTCAATGCGCGCCGCCTCTGGTGGCAGGACTTCTTCGATACCATCTGGCAGCAGCCAGCGGTCTACCGTCGCCATTACGCCTTCCCCTTTGATCCGGGCGGCCAGCCCTCCGGGCGAGCCTTGAGTGAAGCAGAAAATGAATGGTCCGCGCATGAACAACGGAGCGAAAAGCCTTTTACCGGCTTCGCCAATCACTTTCCTCGAAAAACTGCCGGGTCATTCAACCCGATGTTCTGCAGCATAAACAGCAATCAAACGTGCAGACGCAAAAAAGCCGGGAATTTCCCGGCTGCCGCATCATACACACGTTTTCCGAAAGGATCACCCCGCCCGAGGCATTAGCCGCCAGGCGGAGTGATTCAGGTCAACGTCGTATCAAGGCTTGGCTTTTTCCAGGTAACGGAAGAAGTCGCTGCTTGGGTCTAGCACCATGACGTCGGATTTGTTCGCGAAGCTTTCACGGTAGGCGCGCAGGCTACGGTAGAAACCATAGAACTCCTGATCCTGACCGTAGGCCTTGGAGTAGATCGCAGCGGCCTGTGCATCACCGTCACCGCGAACCTCTTCGGATTCACGATAGGCTTCAGCCAGCAACACGCGGCGTTGACGATCGGCATCGGCACGGATGCCTTCAGCCAGCTCGTTACCCTTAGCGCGGTGCTCGCGAGCTTCACGCTCACGCTCGGTACTCATACGTTCGAACACGCTGCGGTTCACTTCTTTCGGCAGATCGATGGCCTTGACCCGAACATCGACGACTTCGATACCCAGCTCTTTTTCCGCCATCGAGTTCAGCGAAGCGGTGATGTCAGCCATCAACGCGTCACGCTCACCAGACACGACTTCGTGCAAGGTGCGCTTACCGAACTGGTCACGCAGGCCCGATTCGAGACGACGGGACAGACGCTCGTCGGCGATCTGCTTGAGACCAGACGTTGCGGTGTAGAAACGCTCGGCATCTTTGACGCGCCATTTGGCGAAGGCGTCGACCATCACGGCTTTCTTTTCCAGGGTCAGGAAACGCTGCGTCGGTGCATCCAGTGTCATCAGGCGAGCGTCGAACTTGCGCACCTGGTTGACGTAAGGCACTTTCACATGCAGACCCGGCTGAACATCGGCCTGAACCACGCGACCGAACTGCAGCAACACCGCACGCTCGGTCTGAGCCACGATGTAGAAGCAGTTCCAGGCAGCGATCGCCACGACAACGCCGACAATAAGGGCGATCAGCGATTTATTGCTCATCAGCGACTCTCCCTGGTACGTGCCTGCTGTTGCTGCAGATCAGCTGCGGCACGCGCATTTGCTTCATTGCTGGTGGATGCCGCACTGCCGCTCACTGGCGCGCTGGTGCTGCGACCACTTTCAACCATTTTGTCCAGCGGCAGGTACAGCAGATTGCTCTGGCCGTTCTTGTTGCCGGTCACGAGAACCTTGCTGGTATTGCTGAAGACTTCCTGCATGGTGTCCAGGTACAGACGCTCGCGGGTGACTTCCGGTGCCTTGCGGTACTCGGCGACCAGCTTGGTGAAGCGGTCAGCCTCACCCTTGGCGCGCGAGACGGTTTCGTCACGGTAGCCGTTGGCATCTTCGAGGATACGCTGGGCCTGACCACGGGCTTCCGGCACCACGCCGTTGGCGTAGGTTTCAGCCTGGTTGCGCGAACGCTGCTCGTCTTCACGGGCGCGGATCACGTCGTCAAAGGCTTCCTGCACTTCACGCGGGGCTGCCGCGTTCTGTACGTTGACCTGAGTAACGGTGATACCGGTGCGATACGTATCGAGGAAGCGTTGCAGACGCTCCTTGATTTCGCTGGCCATCAGCTCACGACCTTCGGTCAGCACCTGATCCATGGCGGTCGAACCCACCACGTGGCGCAAGGCACTGTCGGTCGCATGCTGCAGGCTGATTTCCGGCTGATCGACGTTCAGCACGAAATCCTGCAGGTTGCTGATCTTGTACTGCACGGTCAATGGCACTTCGACGATGTTCTCGTCTTCGGTCAGCATCTGGCCCTGCTTGGTGTAGGCACGCTCACGCGTGACGTTTTCCATGTACTTCTTGTCGATCGGCGGGAAATAGATGTTCAGGCCCGGGCCGACAGTCTCGTAGTACTTGCCGAAGCGCAGCACCACGGCCTGCTCCTGCTCGTCCACCACATAGACCGCGCTGTACAGCCAGACGGCCGCCAGCACAACGAGGCCGATGCCGAGCAGACCGCCAAAGCCGCCACTCCTGCCCGAACCACCGCCGTCGTCACCACCACGTTTCTTTCCACCACCGAACAACCCATTCAGGCTTTCCTGCAGCTTGCGGAAGGCCTCGTCGAGATCCGGTGGCCCCTTGCGGTCGCCATTATTGCGGCGCTTGCCACCCCAAGGATCCTGATTGTTCGAGTTGCCACCCGGCTCATTCCAAGCCATAGCGCTCTCCATCTGATAAAGCAAAGACGCACCCACGGCGCGCCGACCAATGCTACAGAATGCCTGCCGTTGCGGCACAACCGCTTTGTCAGGCTTTTATTGCAAAGTGTGTTGCTCGATGAATTCCATCGGCTGCAATCCCTCGCGGCTTACCAGTCGATTCAGCTCGACCCGGGGCAAACGAACGGCCAGCAAACAGATGCCTTCTTCGTCGTGCTCTTCTTTCTGTACCGCTCCGAGCTCGAAAAACTGCGCACGCAGCCTTGCGAAACGTTGCGGCAAACGCAGGGTACCGATGAACAAATCACTGCCCAGTAATTCGGCAATGGCTTGCTCAAGCAACTCAAGACCCGAGCCATCACGCGCCGACAGCCAGACCCGCTGGGGCTTGCCGTTTTCGTCGCGCTGGATTTGCGGCTCAACGCCTTCAAGCAAATCGAGTTTGTTATAGACCTCAAGGATCGGCAAGTCCTGCGCACCAATCTCGCCCAGCACCACCATCACCTGTTCGATCTGCAACATGCGATCCGGCTCGGCGGCATCGATCACGTGCAATAGCAGGTCGGAGTTGCTCGATTCTTCGAGCGTAGACCGAAATGCCTCGACCAGCTTGTGGGGCAAGTGGCGAATGAAACCTACCGTATCGGCCAGCACAATCGGCCCCAGGTCGTCGAGCTCCAGACGGCGCAGGGTCGGATCAAGTGTGGCGAACAACTGGTCAGCCGCATACACGTCGGACTTCGTCACGTTATTGAAGAGCGTGGACTTACCGGCGTTGGTATAGCCCACCAGGGACACGGTAGGAATATCCGCACGGGATCGGCCACGGCGCGACTGCTCGCGCTGGCTGCGCACTTTTTCCAGCCGGCCCTTGATCTGGCGCAGGCGAACCCGCAGCAAACGGCGGTCGGTTTCCAGCTGGGTTTCACCCGGGCCACGCATACCGATGCCGCCACCCTGACGCTCCAGGTGAGTCCAGCCACGAACCAGCCGCGTGCTCATGTGATCAAGCTGGGCCAGTTCTACCTGGAGCTTGCCTTCATGGGTACGTGCGCGCTGGGCGAAAATATCGAGAATCAGACCCGTACGGTCGATCACGCGACACTCGAAAACACGTTCGAGGTTACGCTCCTGACTGGGCGTGAGGATGTGATTGAAAATCACCAGATCGGCTTCTTCGGCTTTGACCAGGTCGCGCAATTCCTCGACCTTGCCACTGCCAATCAGGAACTTGGCGGTTGGCCGATGACGCGGCACGTTAAAAAACGCAACGGTCTCGGCGCCCGCCGAATTCGCCAACTCCTGAAACTCCTGCGGATCTTCGCGCGCCTCAGGGTCCTGTCCATCCAAGTGAACGAGGATGACTCGTTCACCACCACCGTGGCGCTCAAAGAACAAAGGAGACTCCTATCAGGCGTTACCTGGCTCAGCGTCACCTGCTTCGGATTCGGTTGCGCTAGGCAGACGAATTGGACGAACCGGCACCACTGTAGAGATAGCGTGTTTGTAAACCATTTGGCTGACGGTGTTTTTCAGCAGGATGACGAACTGGTCGAACGACTCGATCGTGCCTTGCAGTTTGATACCGTTGACCAGATAGATGGAAACCCCAACTTTCTCTTTACGTAAAGTATTCAGGTAAGGGTCTTGTAGCGAATGCCCTTTTGACATGTGCCGCACTCCTTTAAGGATTCAATAATAAAAATATGGGTAAACAGATGGCTTTGGCCGTCACACCCCCAAGGATAGACGGCAATTGCAAGGACTCAGCTCAATATGGAGATGGTCCCCAGGTATTTCAAGGCGCGTGGCAGATTGTCGCAATCCAGGCTGTCGAGCCAATGCAAGTCAGTCCAGCTGCGCAGCCAGGTGAACTGGCGCTTCGCCAACTGGCGCGTGGCAATAATGCCGCGCTCCTGCATCTCGGCTGACGTCAGTTTGCCATCCAGGTAGTCCCAGACTTGGCGATAGCCTACTGCACGTATAGACGGCAACCCGGCATGCAGGTCACTTCTTTTACGCAGGGCTACGACCTCATCGATGAATCCCTGTTCCAACATGATCGTGAATCTTTGTTTAATTCGTTCATGCAGCACTTGGCGGTTTGCCGGAGCAATGGCCAGGTTCGCGACAGTATAGGGCAATTGTTGACGTCCAGAAGCGGCTGCTTCGGTACTTTGCGCAGATTGTTGCAAGCGCAGGTCGGTCATGCTGTGACCGCTGACGCGATAAACTTCCAGTGCCCGACTCAAGCGCTGCGGATCGTTCGGATGAATCCGCGCCGCCGATACCGGATCGATGACCGCCAATTGTTCGTGCAAGGCTTGCCAGCCAAGGCGTGCAGCCTCTTCTTCGATCTGCGCGCGAACCTCCGGATCTGCCGCTGGCATGTCCGCCAGACCTTCGACCAAAGCCTTGTAATAGAGCATTGTGCCGCCCACCAGCAGCGGAATTTTTCCCCGCGCGGTGATATCGGCCATTGCCTCAAGCGCATCACGACGGAAATCCGCTGCCGAATAGGCCTCGACGGGATCGAGAATATCGATCAACCGATGAGGGTATTCGGCCAGCAACGCTCTAGACGGCTTGGCGGTGCCGATGTCCATGCCGCGATAGACCAGCGCCGAATCGACGCTGATCAGCTCGCACGGCAGCACTTTGGTCAGTTCGATGGCCAGGTCGGTCTTGCCCGCAGCGGTCGGGCCCATCAGGAAAATCGCTGGAGGGAGCTGACTCATCAACGACCGCGCAGAAACAGTTTGTCCAGATCGTCCAGGCCCAGTTGGGTCCAGGTCGGCCGGCCATGGTTGCATTGACCGCTGCGCTCGGTGCTTTCCATGTCGCGCAGAAGGCCGTTCATTTCCGGCAGGGCCAGACGTCGATTGGCGCGGATCGCGCCGTGGCAGGCCATGGTGCCAAGCAGTTCGTTCAGGTGCGCCTGAATGCGGTCGCTGGTGCCGTATTCCATCAAGTCAGACAGGACGTCGCCCACCAGTCGATTGGCTTCGGCCTGTTTGAGCAAGGCCGGAATCTGACGGATCGCCAGGGTTTCCGGGCCCAGGCGCTGCAATTCGAAGCCCAGCCGCTGGAACCAGGCTGCGTGCTCCTCGGCGCAATCGGCCTCGCGCTGACTGACGGCCAGGGATTCCGGCACCAACAACGGCTGGCCACTCAGGCCTTCGCTGGCCATGGCAATCTTCAGCCGCTCGTACATGATCCGCTCGTGAGCGGCGTGCATGTCCACCAGCACCAGGCCTTGGGCGTTTTCCGAAAGGATGTAGATGCCTTTGAGCTGTGCCAGCGCGTAGCCCAGTGGCGGAATGTCTTCCTGCCCGGCCGGCAGCGCATTGGCATTGGCTTGCGGCAGCGGCGCGAAAAACTCTCGATACGCCGCTTGCGCCTCACCCGCAGGCACCGCCGATTGCGGGCGCGGCGTGTACTGATATTGATAACCGCCGCCCGTGCTGGCGCCGGAGGTTGTATTGAACGCCGGTTGCGCTTGCGGCTGTTCAAGCAAGGCGTTGGCCGCCAGACGCATTTCGCCTTGCGGGCCGAACTCACCTGCATCGAGCCCGGATGGACGGACGATGGCGGTGGTGACCGCGCCGGCAAGCTGATCTTCCGGACGCACGTCGCCCAACGCCCGGTGCAACGTGCCGTAAAGGAAGTCATGCACCATGCGCCCGTCACGGAAGCGCACTTCATGTTTGGTCGGGTGAACGTTGACGTCCACCGCCGCCGGATCGACTTCGAAAAACAGTGCAAACGTCGGGTGCCGACCGTTGAACAGCACGTCGCGATAAGCCTGGCGCACGGCGTGGGCGACCAGTTTGTCGCGCACCGCACGGCCGTTCACGAAGAAATACTGCAAGTCCGCCTGGCTGCGGTTGAACGTCGGCAGACCGACCCAGCCCCACAAGTGCAGGCCGTTACGCTCGATCTCGATAGGCAGCGCCTGCTCAAGAAAGCCCGAGCCGCAAATCGCCGCCACACGCCGGGCGCGGGCCGCGTCGTCGTTGGCTTCGTGCAGGCTGAGGATGGTTTTGCCGTTGTGGCGCAGGTGGAATGCCACGTCGAAACGTGCCAGCGCCAAACGCTTGATCACTTCTTGCAGGTGATCGAATTCGGTTTTTTCTGTCTTGAGAAATTTGCGTCGCGCCGGGGTGTTGAAGAACAGGTCGCGCACTTCCACCGACGTGCCCACCGGGTGTGCCGCCGGCTGGACCCGGGGTGCCATGTCGCGGCCTTCTGTCTCGACTTGCCAGGCCTGCTCGGCATCGCGCGTGCGCGACGTCAGAGTCAGGCGGGCCACAGAGCTGATCGACGCCAGTGCCTCGCCCCGGAAACCAAGGCTCATCACCTGCTCAAGGTCTTCGAGATTACGAATCTTGCTAGTGGCGTGACGCGCCAGGGCCAGCGGCAGGTCTTCGGCGGCAATTCCGCGCCCATCATCGCGCACCCGCAACAGCTTGACGCCGCCCTGCTCCACGTCGACATCGATACGCTTGGCGCCGGAGTCGAGGCTGTTTTCCAGCAACTCCTTGATCACCGAAGCCGGGCGTTCGACCACCTCACCGGCGGCAATCTGGTTCGCTAGCCGCGGGCTGAGCAGTTCGATGCGCGCAGTGTTCAACACCTCGTTCATTCTTTCGACGCCAGTTCGGTGCCTGGAATGGTCAGGTGTTGCCCGGCCTTGAGGTCATCGCTTTTCAAATTATTTACGGCACGCAGGGCGGCGACCGAAACCTGATAACGCACAGCGATCATCGCCAACGATTCGCCCGGATTGACCCGATGATCCCGCGGACCTTGAGCAATTTTGCCCGAATCACGCAACCACGCAATGTAAGTGCCCGGCGGCGGGTTCTGCTGGAAAAACTGCCGCACGCCACTGCTGATCGAACGCGCCAGCGCCTGCTGGTGACTGGAAGCAGCGAGCTTGGACGCCTCGTTGGCGTTGGAGATGAATCCGGTTTCAACGAGGATCGACGGGATGTCCGGGGACTTCAGCACCATGAACCCGGCCTGTTCCACACGCTGTTTATGCAGCGGCGTCACCCGACCGATGTTGCTGAGGACTTTCTGGCCGACGTTGAGGCTGGAGGTCAGCGAGGCGGTCATCGACAGGTCAAGCAACACGCCGGCGAGCATCCTGTCCTTGTCGTCGAGACTGACGTTGCCGGCACCGCCGATCAGGTCGGAACGGTTTTCGCTGTCAGCCAGCCAACGGGCGGTCTCGGAGGTGGCGCCACGGTCTGACAAGGCGAACACCGAGGCACCGAATGCGGCGGTGGACGGTGCGGCGTCGGCGTGAATCGAAACGAACAGGTCGGCGCCCTTCTTGCGGGCGATTTCGGTACGGCCGCGCAAAGGGATGAAATAGTCGCCGGTACGGGTGAGTTCGGCGCGGAAGCCTTTCATGCCGTTGACCTGACGCTGCAATTCGCGGGCGATCTGCAGCACCACGTCTTTTTCGCGCTGACCGCGAGAACCGGAGGCGCCGGGGTCTTCACCACCGTGACCTGCGTCAATCACAACAATGATGTCGCGCTTGCCGGCCGGGGCTGGCGGCAGTTTGATCTCTGGCTTGGTCGGCGTTACCGGTACGGCGGGAAGCGTGGCGACCGAAGGCGTCGGTGCCGGCGGTGGCGCGGCATCGGCCGGATCATCGAACAGGTCGACCACCAGACGGTTGCCGTATTGCGCGTTGGGCGCCAGCGAGAAGCTTTTCGGCGTCACGGCCTTCTTCAGGTCGATGACCACCCGCAGATCGCTCGGCGTACGTTGCGCCGAACGCATCGCGGTGATCGGCGTATTGGCCGTGGCGACGTTCAGCGGCGCGCCAAGGGTGGCGCCATTGATGTCGATCACCAGACGATCCGGGGCGGTCAGGGTGAACACGCTGTGCTGCACCGGGCCCGTCAGGTCGAACACCAGGCGCGTGTTATCCGGCGCCCGCCAGAGGCGCACGCTGTTGACCTTTGCATCAGCCACAGCGTTGACGGTTACTGCCATCAATATCAGTCCAGCGGCAGCCACCATCGCGCGAAAGCGCATACCTAACCCCATCATTCAGTTGAATTCCAATGCCAAAGCGGCACACCAGGCCTCGCCACGCGAGCCCTGAGGCAAAATTTTCAGCGAACGCCCGCCGTCTTGCGGGCTAATGGTAATGGTCAGGTCAGGCTTTGGCAAAAAGCCTGCACCTTTATCGGGCCACTCGATCAGGCAAAGCGCATCGTCTTCGAAGTAGTCGCGGATGCCGAGGAACTCCAGCTCTTCCGGATCGACCAGTCGATAGAGGTCGAAATGGAAGGCGCGGACGTCGCCGATCTCGTAGGGTTCAACCAGTGTGAACGTGGGACTTTTCACCGCGCCGACATGCCCCAACCCGCGAATGATGCCTCGGGACAACGTGGTTTTGCCCATTCCCAAATTGCCTTCGAGAAAAATCAGACCGCGACCTTGGGTGATGCGGGCGATCCGTGCGCCAAAGTCGCTCATGGCCTGTTCATCGGCCAGGTACAGGGTTACTTCAGACACGGTGCATGCTCCTCCAACAACTGACGAATGGCTGGAATCAAATCACTGGCCGCCAGCCCGCGACCATAAATACCTTGTTGCAATCCGGCATTGGCGTGCAGCCAGACGGCCAGACAAGCCGCATCGAAACCGTTCATTTTTTGCGCAAGCAATGCGCCGATGACGCCCGCGAGCACATCGCCGAGCCCGGCCGTTGCCATGGCCGGATGCCCCTGATGACACACAGCCAGACGGCCATCGGGATGCGCGACCAGACTGCCAGAACCCTTGAGCACCACGACCGCTGTATATTTTTTGCTCAACGCCAACGCTGCCGCCGGACGATCGGCCTGCACGTCGGTGGTACTGATCCCCAGCAAACGCGCCGCTTCACCCGGATGCGGCGTGATCACGCACTCCTTGGGCAGATCTACCGCGCCGCTGGCCAGTAAATTCAACGCATCGGCATCCCAGACCTGCGGCAACGGCGCATTGGCTGCGGCCGACAACAGGCTTCGTCCCCAACTTGCCTGCCCCAGACCCGGGCCGACCACCAGCACCGAGACCTTTTCCAGCAAACCCATCAATTGATTGGCCGACGAAATACCCAGCACCATGACTTCCGGCAACCGGCTCAGCGCTGCCGGTACATGTTCCGGGCGGGTCGCCAGCGAGACCATGCCGGCGCCGCTGCGCAGCGTGCTTTCGGTGCTGAGCAAAATGGCACCGCCAAAACCTTGGTCGCCGCCAATCAACAACACATGGCCGAACTGGCCTTTGTGGGCAGTCGGCGCACGCGTGGCCGGATATGGCAGATTGGCCGGATTCAAGCGCCGGACGCTGACTGGAACCCCGGTAAAGGTGTCGGCCGCTGCCTGCAGATCGTTAAATACCAGTTCGCCGACATGATCCGCCGCGTCGCCGGTGAACAACCCGATCTTGAGTCCGATGAAGGTGACGGTGAGATCCGCGCGGATCGCAACGCCAAGTTTTTTACCCGTGTCGGCGCTCAGCCCGGAAGGAATATCCACCGCGACCACCGGCAAACCACTGGCGTTGAGCGCTTCGATTGCGTCGACATAGGGTTCGCGCACGTCGCCTTCCAGGCCGATGCCGAGCAACGCATCGACAAGAACGCCGCGCAGTTGACTGTGTCCATTAAAAGCTTCGATCGCAACGCCATCAGTCAGCGCCTCGCTATGCGCCCGGGCGGCGTCACCCTGCAAACGCTGCGGCTCGCCGACCGCCAGCACCGTCACTGACCACCCGGCACGCTGTGCCAGCACCGCGATCAGATAACCATCGCCGGCGTTGTTGCCGTGCCCGGCCAGCACCGTCAGTTCACTCGCTTGCGGCCATTTACGCACCAGCGCCCGCCATGTTGCCCGAGCCGCGCGCTGCATCAGTTCGAAGCCCGGCGTGCCAGCGGCGATCAGCCGGGCGTCGAGTGCGCGCACCTGTTCGGCGAGATACAGCGCGTCGGGTAAATCATCTTTAGTCTGCGGCATGCGTCTTCGGGCTCCGATGTCTGGCAGAATTATACGCACCTCAGTTCCGGTTGCTCTCGTCTCATGTCCGCCATTACCACAGACCTCCCCGCTCTCGCCCAATCCATCAAGGACTGGGGCCGCGAGCTGGGCTTCCAGCAAGTCGGCATCAGCGGTCTGAATC
This sequence comes from Pseudomonas syringae, assembly GCF_021605415.1. Classification (GTDB taxonomy): domain Bacteria; phylum Pseudomonadota; class Gammaproteobacteria; order Pseudomonadales; family Pseudomonadaceae; genus Aquipseudomonas; species Aquipseudomonas syringae_S. Next base: position 10,695 of record NZ_WKEQ01000027.1, on the reverse strand, counting down.
TGGCCGAGCACGAGCAGCACCTGCAACGCTGGCTCGAGGCCGGCTACCATGGCGAAATGGACTACATGGGCGCCCATGGCAGCAAACGCTCGCATCCGGAAGAACTGGTGCCGGGCACGCTGCGAGTCGTTTCCCTGCGAATGGACTACCTGCCGGGCGATACCGAAATGGCCAAACGCCTGGCGCAACCGGAAAAAGCGTACGTGTCGCGTTATGCCTTGGGCCGCGATTACCACAAATTGATCCGTAAACGTGTGCAACAACTGGCCGATAAAATTCAGTCCGAGATCGGCCCATTCGGTTTCCGCGCCTTCGTCGACAGCGCCCCGGTACTCGAAAAAGCCATTGCCGAGCAAGCGGGACTGGGCTGGATCGGCAAAAATACGCTGGTGTTGAACCGCAAGGCCGGCAGTTATTTCTTTCTCAGCGAACTGTTTGTCGATTTGCCCTTACCTGTCGATGATCCGCACAGCACCGAACATTGTGGCCGCTGCACCGCGTGCCTCGATATCTGCCCGACCAACGCCTTCATCGGCCCGTACGTGCTGGACGCCAGACGCTGTATTTCCTACCTGACCATCGAACTGAAAAACGCCATCCCTGAGGATTTACGACCGCTGATCGGCAATCGCGTGTTCGGTTGCGATGACTGCCAGATCGTCTGCCCATGGAACCGTTTCGCCCGCCCGTCCGGCGAAAGCGACTTCAAACCCCGGCACAATCTCGACAACGCGGAGCTGGCCGAACTGTTCCTGTGGGATGAAGAAAAATTCCTCATCAGCACCGAAGGCTCGCCTCTGCGCCGCGCCGGTTACGAACGCTGGCTGCGTAATCTGGCGGTGGGCCTGGGCAACGCGCCCTCGAGCATTCCGGTACTGGAAGCCCTCAAATCACGGCGTGATTATCCGTCGGAGCTGGTGCGTGAGCATGTCGAATGGGCTCTGAAGCAGCATGCCGAGCGATGAACCAGGCTATCGAATTTCAACTACGACACAGAGCCTTTCGCTTTCCTCCATTTCGCGCTGCGTCCCTTCCCGGTGGATTCAATAAACCCCTCTGCTTTTAGGGACCGCAATACCATGCGCACGGTATCGCGGCTTATACCGGGGCATGACTCTTCAATTTCCGTGATGGAGAAGGGCAAATTTCGCTTAAGCGCCTCTTCCCTCACGCGTTCGCTTTTTCCTCCCCGACGCTTATCGATAGTGCCTACCCGCTCTTCAAATTCTTTATAAGCTCGAAGCAACGCCCCCCAAAAGTAATCAATCCAGGGTTGAACATCATGCGTACCTTCGTGCCATCCCTGAGAGCTCATCTCTAGCGTTTCGTAATAGCTCTCTTTTGATTCCTCGAAGATGCGTTCAAGACTTATAAAGCGGCCGACCCGATAGTCAAACTGATATAGCAGGAGCAACGTCAACAGGCGAGCGACGCGACCGTTACCGTCTGAGAAAGGGTGGATACAAAGAAAATCAAGTACGGCAAGAGGCACTAGCACCAATGGATCCGCGAGGTTTTGGCCTACCGCCAAACGATACCGCTCGACCGTTTCCAACACTGCCATTGGAGTCAGGTGCGCTGCAATCGGCTCAAAGCGTAGGCGTGAAGATCCATCAGAATGACGCTCGATGATGTCGTTGTTCGTCGCCTTCCAATTGCCCCCATCCTGCGGAAGGTAACGATACAACAAGCTGTGCATTTGCCTGAGAACACCTTCGGAGAATGGCATTGCTCCTGCGGTTTCATGAATGAGCGACAGCGCGTCGCGATAGCCCGCGATCTCCTGCTCGGATCGGCTCTTGGGGTCAATGTTTCCTTTAATCAAGGATTTCAAACGGGCCGGCGTGATGGTTACGCCTTCCAATCGGTTGGAAGATTCTGTGGACTCGATAACTGCGAGTTGTTTCAAGTCCTGCAAAATCTGAGGAGACTGAGTGACGAATAGTTGCTGTTTGCCACGAAATTCTCCTAATGCCCGCAAGGTCGTCGCCTGCAAGCCGTTGTAACGCAACGCACTGAGAAACATAGGAGTGAGCGAGCGCATTCGGATACCTGAATAAGGGGTAAAAAATGACAAATAGGGTAATTAGCTAATCTACAACCCTATTAGGCAATATTTTTTACCCCGATTCAGCGTCTTTGAACCATTCAACAATCACATCAGGATATTTCGACGGTGATTGCTGAATTCAAGGCTGGTCGTTGTAGACGAACTTGGGCATTTCCCAATGAAAACGAATCGCCAACAGCCGCAACAGAAACCCGCCAAACAAGGTGATCAGAATCGCCTGCTCACTCGGCACATTCAGATACAGGCAAAGCATGTAACACCACGCCGCCGCGAACGACACGCTCGCATAAAGCTCACGGCGAAAGATCAGCGGGATGTCATTGCAGAAGATGTCGCGCAGGATGCCGCCGAATACGCCGGTGATGACGCCGCTGACCGAAGCCACCAACATGCCGTGGCCCATTTCCAGGGCGGTCATGCAGCCGATCAGGGTAAACGCGACCAGGCCAACGGCGTCGAGCACCAGAAACAGCGAGCGCAGGTGACGCATCCAGCGGGCGGTGAACACGGTGAACATCGCTGCAACCGAGGTCAGCACCAGATATTCCGGATGTTTCACCCAGGTCAGCGGGTAATGCCCCAGCAGCACGTCGCGCACCGATCCACCGCCCAGCGCCGTGATGCAGGCGATCAGCACCACGCCAAACCAGTCCATGCCTCGACGGCCCGCAGACAACGCGCCGGTCATGGCTTCAGCGGTGATGGCGATCAGATAGAGCATCAGCAACATGGTGGCGATCCTTGCAGGAAGGCGCGCAGTCTACTCAGTTCGCCAGAGCACCAAAAGAGCGCGCGAGCGTTACGCTCTCAGGACTGAACCCGAGATCGTTACAGACAAAACCGATCCTCTGCAGGAACTGCCGCAGCCTGCGGCAGCTCCTGCTCGGGGCGCGTCAACTCAGAACTTGATGAAGTGCTTGCGGTAATGCTGCAGCTCGGCGATGGATTCGCGGATGTCGTCCAGGGCCAGGTGAGTGCTGCCCTTCTGGAAGCTGTCTTTGACTTCGGGAGCCCAGCGTGCAGCCAGCTCCTTGAGCGTCGAGACGTCGAGGTTGCGGTAGTGGAAGTAGCTTTCCAGGGATTTCATGTGGGTATAAAGGAAGCGCCGATCCTGGCAGATGCTGTTGCCGCAGATCGGCGACTTGCCCTTCGGCACCCATTTTTCCAGGAAGGCGATCGTTTCGGCCTCGGCTTCGACCATGCTGATGCGGCTGTCGCGCACGCGCTGGGTCAGACCTGAGTTGCCGTGAGTGCGGGTGTTCCACTCGTCCATCCGCGCGAGGACGTCGTCGCTGTGGTGGATGGCGATCACCGGGCCTTCAGCCAGCGTATTGAGGTTGCTGTCGGTGACAATAGTGGCCATTTCGATGATGACGTCGTTGTCGGGATCAAGACCGGTCATTTCCAGGTCAATCCAGATCAGATTCTGCGGGTTTTGCATATTTCGGCTCCTGAGCAATGCTGCGCAGTTTAGCCTAGGCCAGTGGTTGGGCGTGCTAAACTCGCGGCCGTTTTACCTAATCGCTGCATTCTTCAGACGGAACACCCATGGCCAAACGCCAACTCAATCGTCGTCAAAACTGGCGCATCGAAAAGATTCAGGGCGAACGCGCCGCACGCGCCGCCAAACGGGAATCCTCGGCAGTCGAAGCCCTGGAGGGCGGCGACCTGGGCCCGGAACAAGTGGGCCTGGTGATCGCTCACTTCGGTGTACAGGTCGAAGTCGAGGCCCGTGAGGGCGAACTGGCCGGCCAGGTTTTCCGCTGCCACTTGCGCGCCAACCTGCCAGCACTGGTGACCGGCGACCAAGTCGTATGGAGAGCCGGCAATCAGGGCATCGGCGTGATCGTTGCGCAATTGCCGCGCAACACCGAGTTGTGCCGCCCGGACAGCCGTGGTCAGCTGAAACCTGTTGCCGCCAACGTCGACATGATCGTGATCGTCTTCGCCCCGCTGCCCGAGCCTCACGCCAACCTGATCGACCGCTACCTCGTCGCGGCCGAACACGCTGGCATTCGCCCGTTACTGCTGCTGAACAAATTCGACCTGATCGACGAGCAGAACGCCCCGGCGCTGAATGCCTTGCTCGCGGTGTATCGCACCCTCGGTTATCCGGTGCTGGAAGTGTCGGCGCACCACGGCAACGGCATGGAAGAACTGCAGAAGCAACTGGACGGACGCATCAGCGTGTTCGTCGGCCAGTCCGGTGTCGGCAAGTCGTCGCTGGTCAACAGCTTGTTGCCGGAAGTCGAAACCCGCGTCGGACCGCTGTCCGAACTGTCCGGCCAGGGCACTCACACGACCACCACCGCTCGGCTGTTCCATTTCCCGGGCGGCGGTGAGCTGATCGACTCCCCGGGCATCCGCGAATTCGGCCTCGGTCATGTCAGCCGCGCCGACGTCGAAGCCGGTTTCATCGAATTCGACAATCTGCTCGGCACGTGCCGCTTCCGCGACTGCAAGCACGACCGCGAACCCGGTTGCGCCCTGCTCAAGGCGCTGGAAGATGGCCGCGTGCAGCAGCAGCGTATGAACAGCTACCGCTCGATCATCGCCAGCCTGCCCGAAAGCGGTTATTAAACAAACACACCGGCAGCGCCTTCCCTGAAGGGCTGCCGGTTGTCGGTTCACGTCCTGTAAAATTCGCGAAATTTTAACGTAAGACCTTTCTGAAAGGCCCGCGCCTCGCGACTTGCAGGACGCGTCTCTTTCGCCGCGCAAGCCTTATAGGCCCGGCGCAAATGCCTACATTCGGGGACGGCATCCGCATCAGCGATGTCCTCACGTGGGCGAGCAAAGCGACGAAGATCAAAAACAAGGTAATCATCCTCGATTGCTGCCAGGCCGGTTCGGCCGACGAAGTGCGCGCGTTACGCAGCGAAAGCAGCGTGGTGGATGAAGGCATGACGATACTCACGGTATGTAAAAAGGACGAACCGGCCATGGAAGGCGCGCAACACGGCGTGTTAACCGGCCTTTTGCCCCAGGCCCGCTTCCACGCAATGGTGAAGAGTCGCATTCATCGCGGGTTCTAAGATTTCGTCGCCCTTGACGGCCCTCACCTTTACTTTGGGATAACAGAGGTTTTTGGCGGGCCGGGGTCAGCGAAGCATCGAATGGACACAACAGAACCCAAATCCACCGCCCACAAAAAAGCCGACAATCACTGTCGGCTTTTTATTACTGCTTGGGCGCCTGGGGTGGCGCGGCCGCTGGAGCCCCTGGAGCCGCGTCGTCGAACAGGTTCAACCGCTCGCGCAACTCGTGTGGCGCGACCGGTTGCTGATCCGCCGGCAAGGCATTCGGGTCGACCGGTGTCGCCGGAGCGGCACCGTTCTGGTCCTGTGGTGCAGGCGCGTCCGGGTTGGCGGCATCGGCGCCTTGTGCGCCTTCGATGGCGCTTTGGGCCTTCCTGGTCAGCACGACGATGTCGATACGACGGTTGACCGGGTTGAACGGTTTTTGCTTGTCGAACAATGCCGACGAGGCATAACCCACCACCCGTGCCACCTGTGACTCCGGATAGCTGCCGGTAACCAGCGCACGGCGTGCGGCGTTGGCGCGGTTGGCCGAGAGTTCCCAGTTGCCGTAGTCACCGCTGCCGATGTACGGCTTGGCGTCGGTGTGGCCGCTGATGCTGATCTTGTTCGGCACCGCTTTAATGGTGTCGGCCATGGCCAGCAGGATGTCTTCAAAGTACGGCTTCAGGCGCGCAGAACCGGAGTCGAACATCGGCCGGTTCTCGGCGTCCATGATCTGGATGCGCAAACCGTTCGGCGTGATTTCGAAGAGGATCTGATCCTTGAATTTTTGCAACTGCGGGTTCTCGTCGACCTTGTTCTGCAGTTCTTGCAGCAGCAATTCGAGGCGCTCTTTCTCGACCATTTCGGCCATGCCTTCGACTTGCTCGGCGTCGACCGTGACCTTGTCCGGTTGCGGTTGTGACTTCACTTCAGGGTTGAGGGTATTTTCCGGCGCCAGGGTCGGCGTGCCGCCCAGGTCAATGATGTACGGCGTACCGCTTTCGGAGAACCCGACCGGATCCTTGAAGTAACCGGCGATGGCGATCTTCTGTTCCGGTGTCGCGGTGGACAGCAGCCACAATACCAGGAAGAACGCCATCATCGCCGTGGCGAAGTCGGCAAACGCGATCTTCCACGCGCCGCCGTGATGCCCACCGGCGATGCGTCTGACGCGCTTGATAATAATCGGCTGATTATTTTCCATGACTTAGCGACCGCGAACCGCTTGTTCCAGCTCGGCGAAGCTCGGACGGTGCGCCGGGTACAGAACCTTGCGGCCGAATTCCACGGCCAGCGATGGCGGCATGCCGGAAGCCGAAGCCACCAGCGAAGCCTTGATGGCTTCGTAGACGTTCAGCTCTTCCTTGGCATCGTGAGCCAGGGAATTGGCCAGCGGGCCGAAGAAGCCGTACGCCGCGAGAATACCGAAGAACGTACCGACCAGTGCCGCGCCCACGTGCAGGCCGATCGAGGCCTGGTCACCTTCGCCCAGAGACGCCATGGTCACCACAATACCGAGTACCGCCGCGACGATACCGAAACCGGGCATGCCGTCAGCGATGCCGTTAACGGCATGCGACGGATGCTCGAGGTCTTCCTTGAGGCTGTAAAGCTCCATGTCGAACAGACCTTCGAGTTCGTGCGGAGCCATGTTGCCGGAGGACATGATGCGCAAATAGTCGCAGATGAACGCGGTCATGCGTTCGTCCTTGAGCACGGCCGGGTACTTGGCGAAGATCGGGCTCGCAGCGGCATCTTCGATGTCGCCCTCAATGGCCATCATGCCTTCGCGGCGGCTCTTGTTGAGGATCTCGTACACCAGGCCAAGCACTTCGAGATAGAACGTGTGGCTGAAACGCGAACTGAACATGCCCAAGGATTTCTTGAGCACGTGCATGGTCATATAGCCGGGGTTGGCCTGCAGAAACGCACCCAGGGCCGCGCCGCCGATGATCAGGACCTCGAAAGGCTGGATCAGCGCTGCGATTTTGCCGTGGGAGAGCACGTATCCGCCGAGCACGCTCGCGAATACGACGATGATGCCGATAATTTTTGCCATAGGGAGAAGGTACTTATCTAAGTCGGGTTCATGGTCATATTCGGAAGTTAAAAAATCTCTTCTTCTACTTATCGGCAAAACTGCGCCAGACTATAGCCAGTTCAGGCGAAAAGCCAATTTAGCCCATGCCGGGCGCGTCTACAGTCAATGAAGATCACGTCCAGACATGGCTAATGAAACGAACGTCCCACCCGTAAAACCGACCACGCTCGAGGGCTGGGTCAAGCTGCTCGACAGCGTCCGCCTGCCGGTTCCGCAAGAAGCCCATGACCAGGTCTGCCGCGCGATCCGCGACAATCGCAGCTCGCTGCGCGACATCGCCGAGCTGATGCAAAACAGCCCGGCACTGGCCCTGAGCATCATCCGCGAAGCCAACCGCCACACTCAGGGCAGCATGACTGAGCCTGCGGAAAATCTCGAAATCGCGATCAACCGACTTGGCTTGGCGCGCACCGAAGAGCTGCTCGGCCGTCTGCCCGCCGAACCTCAAGCACAAATTCCCCAGGCGCTGCGCCAGTTGCAAATGATCAGCCAGCACGCCACGCAACAGGCCAACGGCTTTTTCGCCAGTCGCCTGGCGCGGCTGTGGCAGGACATCCATTGGGGCAGCCTGTTGTTTCTGTCACCGTTGTGGCCAATCGCGCTGACCTTCCCCAAGCTGCTCGAAGAGTGGGAAGCGCGCGTCATCTATAAAGGTGAATCGGCGCGGAACGTGGAAAAGGAGCTGTTCGGTGTGCGTCTGCTGAAGATCGGCCAAGCGATGGTCGACGTCTGGCGCCTGCCGATTTGGGTGCAACAAGGCTATCGATTGCTGCTCGGCGAGCAACGCGAACTGGTCAAAGTGCTGCGCATCGCCCGCGACAGCGAGCACCCGCTGCGCCAGCAAAACCGCCTCGACGACGATCCGACCCTGCGCCGCTGGCTCAACCAGCCGGCCAACACCGTTTTGCTCGCCAACGGTCTGGCGCTCTCGGCGCAGCAAGCATGGGACAGCCCCCACAGCGAACGCTGGCAGTACCTGACCAGCCTTTATCTGCAAACTCCAATGGATGAGGTGCAACAACAGTTGCATCAACAGGCCGCCAACAGTGCGCGCCAGCATTCGATGCCGGACATCTGGCACCCGGCGGTATCGCTGTTGTGGCCACCGCGCACCCGGCGCTTGCCTGCCGGTTTGTTGCCAGCCGCTGCGCCGAATGCCGAAGATCTGACGAAGTGGCGCCGACAATGCGCCGAACTGCTGGCCGAGCCGAGTCGCTTCACCAACGCCCTGCACCTGACGGTCGCCGCCCGCGACGCATTGACCGCCAGCGGCATGCGCCGGGTGATGATCCTGATGGCCGACCGCACTCACGCCAATCTGCGCGTGCATCAGACGGCCGGTCTGCCGAAAGAGGCCGCCGCGCTCAACTTCGTGGTCGCCCAGAGTTCGGTGTTGCAACGCCTGCTCACACAGCAAGCGCAGGTGCGGATCACACCGGACAACAATGCGCAGTTCTCCGCGCTGCTGCCGCCGCATCTGCGCACGCTGTTCCGTGGCGAGCATCTGTTCTTGCGTTCATTGGTCAATAACGGCCGGGTGATCATGATCGTCGTCGCCGATCAGGGCGGCGGGCCGTTTTCCGGTGTGACCGTGCAAGCTTTCGGCAAAACCGCGCAGTGCATCGAGAAGGCTCTGCACAGTTTTAGCCAGCGCGGCCAATGATCGCTACAATCCCTTCCCTTTGTGCTCTGGAGACCTCACATGTCTGACTTCTCTGGCTTGGCGCTGGTGATCGAGCCGGCTGACCTGCTCCCGCGCCTCGACGCCCGTGATCTGATTCTGGTGGATCTGACCAGCGCTGCCCGCTACGCCGAAGGGCACATCCCCGGCGCGCACTTTGTCGACCCCAAACGCACCCAGCTCGGTCAGCCGCCAGCGCCGGGGCTGATGCCGGCGAAAGCGGATCTGGAAAAACTGTTCGGTGAACTCGGTCACCACAAGGACGCGGTCTACGTGGTCTATGACGACGAGGGTGGCGGTTGGGCCGGGCGTTTCATCTGGCTGCTCGATGTAATCGGCCATGACAAGTATCACTACGTCGATGGCGGGTTGCTGTCGTGGCTCGACGCCGGTTTGCCGGTGTCGACCGACGTGCCGGCCGTTGTCGGTGGCCCGGTCGCGCTGACGTTTGACGAAGCGCCGACCGCCACCCGCGAATACCTGCAAAGCCGTCTCGGCGCCGCCGATCTGGCGATCTGGGATGCGCGCGGGCCGCTGGAATACTCCGGTGAAAAGGTACTGGCAGCCAAGGGCGGCCATATTCCCGGCGCAATCAATTTCGAATGGACGGCGGGCATGGATAAGGCGCGCCAGTTGCGCATCCGCACCGACATGCCGCAAATCCTTGAGCAACTGGGCATCACGCCCGACAAGGAAATCATTACCCACTGCCAGACCCATCATCGGTCCGGTTTCACTTATCTGGTGGCCAAGGCGCTCGGTTATCCGCGCGTCAAAGGCTACGCCGGTTCCTGGGGCGAATGGGGCAACCACCCCGACACCCCCGTCGAGCTTTGAGTCTTTAAGGACAGTCCATGAAAGAACGTTTGTTTATCCTCAGCCAATACCTGCTACCCCACCACCTGCTATCGCGCCTGGCCGGTTGCGTCGCCGAGTGCCGCGTGCGCTGGTTCAAGAATGCCTTCACCACCTGGTTCGCCAAGCGTTATCAGGTGGACATGTCCCAGGCGCTGGTTGAAGACGTGACGGCTTACGAGCACTTCAACGCTTTCTTCACCCGCGCCTTGAAAGACGGCGCGCGTCCGCTCGACGAAACCCCGGGCGCGATCCTCAGCCCGGCCGACGGAGCCGTCAGCCAGCTCGGCCCGATCGAACACGGTCGTGTGTTCCAGGCCAAGGGCCACAGTTTCAGTGTGCTGGAATTGCTCGGTGGCGACGCCGCGAATGCCGCGCCGTTCATGGGCGGCGATTTCGCCACCATTTACCTGTCGCCGAAGGACTACCACCGCGTGCACATGCCGCTGGCCGGCACCCTGCGCGAAATGGTCTACATTCCAGGCCGGATTTTCTCGGTCAACCAGACCACCGCCGAAAACGTTCCGGAGCTGTTCGCGCGCAACGAGCGTGTGGCGTGCATTTTCGACACCGAGCGCGGGCCGATGGCCGTCGTGCTGGTCGGCGCGATGATCGTGGCGTCGATTGAAACCGTGTGGGCCGGCCTGGTCACGCCGCCGAAACGCGAGCTGAAAACTTTCCGTTACGACGAAGCCGCCCGTGCGCCGATTCACCTGGAAAAAGGTGCGGAACTGGGTCGTTTCAAGCTGGGCTCCACGGCCGTTGTTCTGTTTGGGCCGGATCAGGTGAAATGGGCTGAAGAACTGGTGGCCGGTTCGCCAGTACAGATGGGCCAAGGGCTGGGCCTGCCCAAAGCCTGACAAAATCCCCTGTAGGAGGTGCTGCAGGCAGCTTCTACAGGGGTGTCTGTTTGGGACTGCGATTTGTGGCATTTGCTGCTATGGTTTTTGGCATGACCCAGACT
>NZ_WKEQ01000026.1 GCF_021605415.1 Pseudomonas syringae | reverse complement strand
GAGTGGGGTCCGGGTGGCGAAAACGTAAGAAATACTCGTCGAATTGATTGTTTTTTGATCATTTGGCGAGTTTAAAAGTTGCGCTAGGTGGTATGCCGGGGAAATACATGGCTACTTCAGACCATCCCTTAGGCTTTGAAGGCCTCATTCCCAACTTCAGTCGTCGAGGGGGGACGGGCTGGGCCAAAAAAACCGCAGCGAAGGCGGTCGCCGAGAAGGTGTTGATTCAGACCTTTATGAAGGACGACAAAGTCAATTTGTCTTCCGTGGCATTGATGGTCAACGAGGAACTGAAGACGCTCAATCAGGCCACTGGAGCCGATGAGAAGGTCGATCGCAAAACCATCGCGCGTTTGCTCCAACAGCTGCCCAGCTCGCTCGTTAAACAGGGGCGACTCGACCCGCGTACCTACAACTTGTGGAACCGGCAAGCCGTCCGCCGGTACGACGTCAAACTGCCTTTTGAACGGGTGGAGATTGATGCCAAGACGATTGATGTGTACTGCTGTGACGAGTATGGCCATCGCTACACCGAGCTGACCTTGTACGCCATGGTCTGCGCGCGTACCTCCTACCCCGTAGGTGTATTCGTCAGTGGCGGCAAGCCCAGCGAATACACCCTGCTCAAAGTGTTTGAGTTTTTTTTAATGCCGAAAGACCCGGCCTTCAACGCGCGGTTTGGCATCCAAACAGATTGGGTGCAGCCCTGTGGGATTGCCTTGGTAGTGCTCGACAACGCGTCAGAGAATTTCTCGGATCTGGCACTGGCTATCGTGCGCCGACTCGGTATTCAGATCGAGTATGCCCGTATTGGGCGCGGCGACGATAAACCGCACGTGGAATCCTTCTTCAAATCGGCGGATGAGGGCCTGTTCAGCAAGATGCCGGGGGCGAAAAAAAGTCAGGACAAGCGCATCAAAAATCGGCATGCCAAAGCGGCTGCCGAAGCGTGTTACTCCATTGAAGAGATCTATCGCCACTTGGTGAGTTTCGTCGCGGATGTGTACATCCATCGACCAAATCAAAAGCTGGGATTCCGCCATGGCAAGCCAATGACCATCAAGAGTGCCATGGATGAAGCGCTCACCAACTTCCTGCCCGTACCGCCGCCTTCTCTCGACCAACTCAAAAAATTGCTGTTAGAGGTCAACCGGGATAATCGCACAATCCATCATTACGGCATCGATTTTGAGGGGTTTCAGTTCCATAGTCAGGCGCTGGCAGTGCTGGCGCGTGAACGGAGCCTCAGTGACATCGACATCTTGTTCAATCCGGAAGACTGCACGGTGATTTATGCCGTGCACCCGGACGACGGCAGCCACATTCCGCTGCAGAACAAGACGGTGGGCATGCCGGAAGTATCCTTTGAGGTCGCTAAAACCCTCAAAAAAGCCTACTCGGGCCATTCCGCCACGATGTCTGGCCATGACTATCAGCGTGTGTATGCTCAGATGCTGGCGCAGTTCACCGCTGACAGCCAGCGCCGCCCCTCCATCAAGGCCAACAACCAGGCATTGCGTGCGCGCGAGAAACTGGCGCAGAAGGCGGACATCGCCGCACAGTTTGCACAGCACGCGCCCAAGCCGCGTCCTTTGCCTCGTCCCGCGACCTTAGCCGATAGCGATGATGACTTCCGTCCGGCGCCACGGAGGACGGTATGAGCACGATCGCCAACGAATTGGTGGGTCACGCTCGGTTTAACACCGTGCATGGTCACTTGGTGGAGGTCTTAACGCGGGCGAGAGCAGGTGACCCACAAATCCTTCCGATTGTTGGGCCGACCCGGGTCGGTAAGACGTGTCTGCTGGAAAATTTCAGGGCGATGAATTCGACGTCGGGGACGAGCCGCTCCCGCGAAATTATCAGTGTCGTCAGCCCGAAGCATTTGACCGGTCGGGCGCTGCCGGATGCTTGCTTGACGAGTATCGATATGAATCCAGCGCTGTTCAATAATCATGTCGCTGCGACAGACGCCTTTATCAAGGCGGTCAACAAGCACGGCGCACGACTGATCATCTTTGATGAAACGCAGCACATGCTTGAGCGCGGTAGCAGCACCACCGTGCGCGCGGCAGCGGACTTTCTCAAAGGCCTCTTCGACCAAGCCCAGGCCAGTATCGTGCTGGCAGGATTGCCGAGTTTAATGGGCCTGTTTTACGCCAATGAACAACTGGCGGATCGCGCGCGCCGTCCAGTGGAGTACTTCCCGTATTACTGGCAAGGCAAGGATTACATCAGCTTTCGCAGCGCATTGGGCAGTGCGCTCGATTACCTGGAGGACAGCGGCTGGGACACCTTCGAATTCAACGACCGGGACTTTGCCCAACGCATGTACGTCGCGACGGCTGGCCGTTATGGCCTCATCAACAAGATTTTCATCGAGGTGCAGGCACTCGCTGGGACAGCGAAGATCGCACGTTATGAGGCCTTTGCCAGGGCTTTTGAGCAGGCCGTGATGAACCGCCTGATCGAATTCAATCCGTTCGATGTCGATCAGACGATCCAGACCGAGCACATGGCTTTGGTGTATGCCAAGGTCATGCAAGAAGCCGGTGTGAAGGTCTAGGAGCAATAGCATGTTGGCATTTATTCCCGAGACCGACTTCGCTGACGAAAGTCTCAACGGTTACTTACTGCGGCTCGCCGAAGAGAATTTTCTTGGATCAATCACTGCCCTGTTGCGCCCAATAGGGATCAGGCTCAAGGCCCAGTATTCACCGCGGGAACTGCAGGCGATTGCCGAGTATCACGGTCTGGAACTGCAGCAATTGCAACGGCTGGCCAGTTTTCCCACCATTAACGGGTCGCTGGTGACCGGCGCCTTTATGCGTAAGGCCGCGATCGCGGTCTGTCCCGAGTGCCTTGGGCAAGCAGACTACATCCGGCAGGCTTGGCACCATGAGTTGTTTACGGCCTGCCCAACACATCGAGTACTGCTGATGGAGCAATGCCCCGAATGCGACGCGCCAGCAGAACTCAATCGCGGCGCGGTGTCTCGCTGTCGTTGCGGCTATGCGCTGAGCGAGGCTCGTGGACGCCCTGCCGATGCGGCGAATTTGTTCATCTCGTCGGTGTTGCTGGCGGAGCCCAGCCGTCCGTGCGTGCTGAGCGGTCTGAGCGATGAGCCGGGCGTGCCAGAGGATGTCGACAAGTTTCTCCTGTTCCTGGCGAACTTGACCCTGCCGACACCGCAGCGCAAAAACGCCGCGATCAGTTTTCACCGAGCGTTGGAGATTAATGAAGCATCCTTTGTGCTGGCAGAGGATCTACCGGAACGCTTTCGTGTCTATGTGCAGAACAAGGTACAGGCGGCTAACCAGCTGAAGTCCAGTCGCTTCGTCCACAACCTCGGCCCCTGGTACAAAGAACTTAATGCAACCTTCACGTCCGCCGCCTACAGCTCGGTTCGAGCCACGGTGTGCAGCGTGATGTTGGAACAGGCCGATGCTCCCATCAACCGCAAAATGAAGTACATCGCTGCCGAACTGTTGGGGCTGAAAAAAACCTTTACCGCCAGCGAGACGGCGCGCTTGCTGGGCTCCTCCCCAGATCGAATCGTTTCCTTGGTTAAGACCGGACAACTCTCGGGGGAAATCATGAGTGGCGCCGCCGTGGAGTTCTGTGTGGTCGATCGGTCAGCGGTGGAAGCGCAGCAGCAGGCCGCCAAGGGCTTGGTCGCTGGCAAGGAGCTGCTTAGCCTGCTCAACATCAGCCGCCGCGTGCGTGAACGCTTACTGGCGTCGGGTGTGCTGAACCGCGTGCCTGACAGCGATAAGCCGCTGTTCGCCAAAGGTGATTATCGCGTGGAGGACATCCAGTGCCTGATCGATACTTTGGCCGAAGGCTGTCGCCACGCCGCGTCTGCCTCTACCTTGGGGCTCGAGGACATCAGCGGCAAACGTTTTTCCAGCCAGCAGACCCATGAACTGTACCGGTTGATATTCAGTGGTCAGATCAAGCCCGTGGTGAGTGATGCCGGTATCCAGGGCTTGGCCGCGTTCGGGTTTGATCATGACGAACTGCTGGGTCACCTTCGGCAAGAGCCGACCCTGCCTGACCTGAGCATTACCGATCTGACCAAGATCACGCGCTGGAAACACGAAACCATTAAGGCGTGGATTGATAGGGGCTTGCTGCCTGCACGCATCGAGTTCGACGAGGGCAAGCACCGGGTGTTTATTTCCGTGGCGAACCTGGTGACGTTTCTCTCGCGCTATGTGGTGGCGGCAGATGCCGCCGAGCGTTTGGGAAGTAAGTCGATTTGGTTGACCAAGTCGCTCAAAACCAAAGGCGTGTTGGCGCAAGGAGCGCACGCTACCCGCGAGGGCAGCCAGCGTGGCGTTCTGTTGTCCGCCGACGCCTTGATCAATGTCGCCTCCGGTCGGTCGTCCGACTGGGCCCGCGACCCATCACCGGCGTGGGCTGACCCCTCGAGCGCCCCTGGTGGATAAACAGAACAGGCACGCGCTGTCCCACTTGGAGACCTAGCCATGAGCATCCCGGATACCTGGACTGAGCGGCGGATGCAGGAAGCGCTACACAACCCGTTTGCGGCGCCGGTCACGGCCTACCTGACCGACGTGTTGATCAGCAGTTGTTGTGCGGTGGGGGTTATTTATCACGATGCGCGACCGGCTATGCGAAAGCGGTTTCGGGATGGCCAGCGCATTCGTACGTCTGACATCCACAGCGTCTCTCGGGAAGGGCGTTTTTGCGTCATCCGGACAGCCAGCCAAAGTCGCTATGTCGTCGTCACCTTTCATGCCGATGGCGGAAAAAGATCGTTTATCGATTTTTTGAAGATTCTGTCCAACGGTTTCTACGCCACTCCGGGCCGACTGCAATAACCGGGAGGTAGGCGGATGACAGCGTCGTTCGAGTTAGCGCAGGCACTTGGTAATCGTGGGCTGTGGTTATCCATGACGGCCTTCCTGGTCGAGGTGCGGATCGAGTGTGATTGTGCCTGCGGGCGTGTGTATGCCGATGTGTTGGAACGGGTGGCCGACGGTACTGCGTTGTGTACCGCCGAGATCGATAGTCTGGTGATGCGCCAGGGCTATTGGACATTCAAGACTATTGAGGCTGAGTGGTATGTGATCGTCAGCTTCGATGGCCCAGCGGGGCGACGCTCGTTCTATGAGTTCGCCCGGTTGATGGCCGGTGGCCTTTTTCGCACCCCGACTGCGCTGCAATAACTGAGCACAGACCACTGCCTAGGCTGGTGCCCAGCGATGGTGCCCCCGTAGCCAATATCAGGCCCAGGCGGTTGATCATTCAACGGAGGTAAGCGAGATGAGCGAATCGAATCCATTAGCGCAGATGGCCAACTTTCTGTATGGCGCCGGCACGCCGACGGCGGGCCTAAGCCTCAGCCCGGAGGAGGCGAGCCGTGAAGCGCAGCGCCGCTACCCGAACAAACCCTACTGTTTGGTCAGGCAGTGGATGTTGGTGG
Organism: Pseudomonas syringae; assembly: GCF_021605415.1. Taxonomy (GTDB): domain Bacteria; phylum Pseudomonadota; class Gammaproteobacteria; order Pseudomonadales; family Pseudomonadaceae; genus Aquipseudomonas; species Aquipseudomonas syringae_S. The sequence goes on along the minus strand of NZ_WKEQ01000026.1, from coordinate 75,839 downwards.
ATCTGCTCATGGCGGATCCGGCGCAGTGGGCTGCTGAGCATCCGGGCAAGGCGCCGCGCCTCGTGTTGGCGCATAACATTGTGTTCGACAGCGCTGGACGCTTTGCGCCGGGCTATTGGGTCAGAAGTACCTTTGAGGTCTCGTATACAGCACCAGGTTTTTTCGAGACAGGCAATACCGTGTATGTACTGCTGGGCGAGGGCTGCAGCAAAGCCGAAACGCTGGAGGTGGTGTTCAGCCTGTATTGAGGCGTTGTCACGGCTTCGCACGTTTTTCAGGCGCTACCGCCACCGATCCGCTTGGCCCACCGGGGCGGCAACACCTCGGCCCAATGCAGTTGGGCGAACGTGCCCGTTCATCATGAGGTGGCACCATGCGTGTGTCTGTGCTCTCCGATTTGCATTTGGAGTTCACCCCCTTCGTGCCGCCCAGCGTGGACGCGGACGTGGTGATCTTGGCCGGTGATATCGATATCGGTACCCGAGGTTTAGTCTGGGCAGAGCGCACCTTCAACTGTCCCGTGCTGTATGTCGTTGGTAATCATGAATACTACGGCGGACACCTCAGCCGCACGCTGGAAAAGTTGCGGGCGTTGCAAACCCCGCGCGTGCAAGTGCTCGAGCGCGATGAAGGGATCGTCGATGGCGTGCGTTTTCTCGGCACGACGGCCTGGACGGACTACGCCGTGACGGGCAATGCCGCGCGGGCCCAACGGCTGGCGCAGGCGCAGATGACGGATTTTCGCCGCATTCGCACCGCCGGTTATAGGCGGGTGCGCCCGGTCGATTTTATGGAACAGAACCATCAGGCACTGACCTGGTTGCAGCAGCGCTTGGCGATGGCGTATGCCGGCCCCACGGTGGTGATCACGCACCATGCCCCGTCACTGCGTTCCCTGCAAAACAGCCCGTATGCCGGTACCGATCTCGACGCGGCGTATGCCAACGCGTGGGAACGGATGATGGGGCCCAGCGTTAATTTGTGGGTGCACGGGCATGTGCACGAGGCCGAGGATTACGTCCTCGCGGGGACGCGGGTGGTGTGCAACCCACGCGGTTATCCCGGGGAAGCCACGCGCTTTGATCCGGGGCTGCTCATCACGGTATGAGCCTGGCGGTGGGGCGGTGGCCATCCGGGGATTCGAAGCGCACTGCGCATAACCGGCAAAAGGTTAAACCCGATTGTGTGGCCCAACGGCTGGCATCCACTGGCGCCGATGCACATCTTCGGAAGCCCTTACTGGCCGGCCCAGGCGATGTAACTCAGGTGCGCCCTTTTATGGCTCGCGGCTTTCCGTTGAAGGGTGAACCGGTGATATTGGCATGACGGTAAAACGGTGGAAATCAACGTGTGTTTTGCTAGCGGCTGAGCATTGAGGAGCCGATCATGGAGCAATATGATCGTGGTGTGCTGCTGGAGCAGGTCTGGACTGACCCCGTGTCAGTGGTCGCGCCCAAGTATGGGCTGTCTGACGTCGGACTGAAAAAGTTGTGCGCAAGACTGCAGATACCGACGCCCATGCGAGGATATTGGGCAAAACGTAAAGCCGGTAAGCGCGTGCCGCCTCAACCCCCACTCCGGGATTACACCGGGCCTGCGCGCTACTTATGGCATCACGCTCCAGTGCCGGCACCACCATCCAAAGTGCCCGCCATCGAGTCGATTGATCCCCGGCTGCAAGCGGTCATCGAATATGAGCAACTGCCGAGCCACCGGATACGCGTGGCAGAGCGGCTGACCAATCCCCATGCCTATGTCGTGCAGACGCGGGAGGCGTTGCGTCATCCCGTCTTGGATCAGCGGGGCATGCCCTTCCCCAGTCGCCGTCAGCGGGCCCTTGATATGAAGGTTTCGGCGGCCTTGCAGCCTCGGGCGCTTCGTATTGCTGACGCCTTGATCAAAGCCTTCGAGACCCGGGGGTATCCAGTGCTCATGGGTGATCGATGCAACGTCGAAATATTCGGGATACAGATTGGTCTGCGCTTTTTCGAGCCAACCAAGCGTTCTGAGGGCAGTCCACCGCCGCGTGCCTTGGCGCGAAATGAACGCATCCATTGGAGTTCGATATCGTCGCCGCAGTATGTTCCCACAGGCCAGCTTCATGTTCTGGGCGATGCAGGGTATGGCGGGAAAGTTATGGACTCCACCCATACGCCTGTTGAGCAGCAGCTCAACAAGCTGATCATCATGATGGTTCGGCGCGCCGTCGAGCTGTTGATCGGGCAGGAAGAGCGGGCCATTGCTGAAGTGGGGCGTCGGCAACAACGCGATGAAGCCTTAGCCAAAAAGGCGGAGCAGGATGCCGAGCGAGAAAAACTACAGCGGCTTGAAGAGGACGCCCACCATTGGCGACGGGCCAATGCGCTTCGGGAGTATCTTGTCGAGTTAGAAAAAGTAACTTACGGTGCCGGAGCCCCGACGCAAGTGCAGTTTGCCTATTTAGAGTGGGCTAAGGCCAAAGCGGATTGGCTTGATCCCCTTATCCATAAGTCGGACGGGCTGCTGGATCTGGAGATTACAATACCCAACCACTATGGCTGGTAGAGGGCGTTCTCCGTGGGGTGCCCGCGCATTTCACTCAGCACCGTCAGCCATTGTTCACGAGCGCCGCCACGTTTGGCTTAAAGGCCCATCACTCATAGCGTTGCTGGTTATGAACATCACTGTTTGGCCGCTGTAGACCATGGCGAAATTGGCTTCTCAGACCAACGTAGAAAATCGTGGAAGGACGAGACACGGGACTGAATAGAGACCCCATGACTGAATCTGATTCACTGGCACAGTTACAGGCAGAAAATGCCCGATTGATTGCTTTGCTGGAAGCCAATGCTATCGAGTGGCGTCTGCCAGTCGCCGTGTCCGTCGTGCCCATTTCAGTGATCGAGTTGCCCGCCCAGCATCTGGGAACCGAGGCCAAGCTCAAGCTGTTTCAGCGCTTGTTTCGAGGACGAACTGATGTGTACCCACAACGCTGGGAGAGCAAAGCCGGTAAGGCAGGATATTCACCGGCCTGTGCCAATGAATGGCGCCCAGGTGTTTGTCAGAAGCCGAAAATAAAGTGTGGTGACTGCAGCTTCCGCCAATTGGTACCGCTTAATGACCAGGTGCTTTATCGGCATTTGGCGGGCGAAATAGTCGCAGGCGTTTACCCCCTGCTAACCGATGACACCTGTTATTTCCTTGCCGTGGATTTTGACGAGGCCGACTGGCGTGAAGACTTGCTGGGCTTTGCCCAATCCTGTCACGAGCTGGGTGTACCCGTGGCTTTGGAAATCTCTCGCTCGGGCAATGGTGCTCATGCATGGATTTTTTTCGCCAAAGCGGTCACTGCCCAAGACGCTAGGCGGCTGGGCACGGCGATTATTAGCCATACCTGCGCTCGGACTCGACAACTAAAGCTGAGTTCGTATGACCGACTGTTCCCGAACCAGGACAGAATGCCGAAAGGGGGCTTCGGCAACCTGATCGCACTGCCCTTGCAAAAGAAAGCCCGCGAGCATGGGTGCAGCGTCTTTGTGGACGGCGAACTAAAGCCGTATGCCGATCAATGGGCATTCCTGGCCAGCATCCAGCCAATGGCTGTGGAGGATATCGATCCGGCCATCGTGTGTGCGACCGGTCATGCCCACCCTCTGGACGTAATGTTTGTTGCGGAAGAAGACCAGTCGGAGCCGTGGAAGATCCCCCGCGAACAAAAGCTATCCTGCCCGATGCCGGCAACGTTGACCGTTACGTTGGCCAACCTGATCTACTTCGAAAAGTCCGAGCTACCCCAGACACTGGCTAATCGGTTGATCAGGCTGGCCGCGTTTCAGAATCCTGAGTTTTATAAGGCGCAGGCGATGCGTCTGTCGGTCTGGAACAAGCCCCGTATCATCGGCTGTGCAGAGAATTTCCCCAAGCACATCGCACTGCCTCGCGGTTGCCTGGATGCCGCGTTAGAGCTTCTGAACGATAACGGTATTGCCCCGATTGTTCAGGATGAGCGTTTTGCCGGAGAGCCGATCAACCCTAACTTCGCCGGTTCGTTGCGGGAGGATCAGGAGGCTGCTGTAGCGGCGATGCTAGAACACGATGCAGGCATCCTGTGTGCCCCAACCGCATTCGGCAAAACCGTGGCCGCTGCCGCGCTGATTGCACGCCGGGGCGTTAACACGCTGGTGCTCGTCCATCGAACTGACCTGCTTCGACAATGGCAGGAGCGTTTGCAGATGTTTCTTGGCCTCGGCAAAGGTCTCGTCGGCACTATCGGCGGTGGTAAGGCCAAGCCGACTGGGATCATCGATATAGCCGTGATGCAGTCGTTGTCACGGCAAGGGGAGGTGAGCGATCAGGTGAAAAATTATGGGCAGGTCATTGTTGATGAATGCCATCACCTGTCGGCATTTTCGTTTGAAGCGATCCTTAAAAGTGTTCGGGCAAAATACGTGCTTGGCCTGACAGCCACACCGGTACGCCGTGATGGACAGCACCCCATCATATTTATGCAGTGTGGGCCGATTCGACATACGGCAAGCAGGTCAACAAGTGCCCCGAGTGATTTGATGGTGGAAACTCGACTGTTGCCAGGCCAGATCAATGTGCCCGAGGGCGCGGGTATTCAGGAAGTATTCCGGCATCTGGCTGACAATATTGAGCGTACCCAGCGGGTCACGTTCGAAGTGGTAAAAGCCTTTAACGAAGGGCGTAAGGTGCTGGTGTTGACGGAACGAACGGATCACTTGAGCGCCATTGAAGCGGCACTGGTTGGTCGTGTGCAGAACCTGTTTACCTTGCACGGGCGAATGTCGAAAAAGCAGCGTTTGGCACTAACGGATGAGTTGGCTGCTCTGTCTCCAGATGCCCCTCGGGTACTCTTGGCCACCGGTAAGCTGGTAGGGGAAGGCTTTGACCACCCTCCTTTGGATACCTTGGTACTGGCGATGCCCATTTCTTGGAAGGGTACACTTCAGCAGTATGCTGGGCGTTTGCATCGGGAGCATGCGAGCAAAGCAGACGTGCGCATAATCGACTTCATCGATGCAGGGCATCCAGCGCTGATGCGAATGTGGGATAAGCGCCAAAGTGGATACCGGGCGATGGGTTACCGACTTGAAGATACCTCCAGCTCAATGGAGCTGTTTCGAGCTTGAGCGATGAGTTCATGGCCTTCAAACGGGACTGCTCAAATCCTGAGCGTTCGGCTCAATCGATCTATTTTGTCGGTTCGGCAGCGGGATCCGGTAGAGCAGTTTCTAGTTCGTCACTTCCCCAAGGTAGTTCAGTCAGCTCGGCGATGGATTGGAATTCTTTCAGGTATTCAGGTTGGTGCTTGGCCAGCCACCGGACAACTGCAGCGTTGGCGAGAAGCTCGGTTAGATAGCCTTTGATGACCGTGAGATGAAGTACATCTGGCCCGTAGTCCTCCTCGACTGTTTTGATTTGCATTTGCAAGGCGGCAAGCTCTCGCTCCAGACGAGCGATTGATTCTGCTGAGATCTGCTGATCAGGAGGAGGCTTTCTTGGTACTGCCAGTTGGTCTGATGGCGTGGCGGCCAAAAGGGCTTTAGCGAGCAGAACTGAAAGATTTTTGTTTCCAATCATCAACTCAGCCGCTTCAATTTGCCTCAGTGGTTTCATCTGCCTTAGAAGATTGAATACGTTTGCCGGGCAATCTGTATCACCCAGAAGCATAACGGCTTCTGCACAGATGCCATTAAGCAGACGAAACTTTTGCTTGATTGTCTGCGGTGATAATCCAAGGGCTTTACCAAGTCGCTCTGCCGAGACCCCGCGCTCCATAGCGCGCACAATCATTTTGTTACTTTGTACGGCGGATAGCTTATTGGTACGCTTGTTGTACGAATAGGTGTCATCGTCGGTAGCCACGAGGCAATCGACGTCCATCTCTCCCAAATCCTTCAACGCCTCAATACGCAGATGGCCATCAAGCAAAAAATAATGTCCATCGCGGCCTGGAACTGGCGTAACAGCAGGAGGCTCGACCAATCCCACATCTTGGATCGAAGCTAGAATTTGTTGGTACTTGAGACTTTCTTTTACTGCTGGGCGTGAGATTTTAAGGGGCAGAATATTGGCCACTTTGACTCGAACGCACTCATCCAAAAAAGCATTTTTCGGAACGTGAGTCGGCTTGGAGTTATTAGGCTCGTGTGTTTGCTCAGACATCACAACCCCCTTCCATTCCAAAGCCGGGCCTGTATCAGTTTCGGCAATGTGTTCAGATGCTCTGTATAGAGCAGCTTTTCGAAATCACTGACGGATAAGAGATCTTTGATAGCCTGAATAGCGAAAACTACCCGGTCATGGGTAAACGCTGCCTTTTTCACCATCAGACGTTGTCGTTCGGCTTCCCGTTCGAACAGGCGCCTCAAGTCTGCGGGAGTTATTCTTTTCTTTTTATTCTGGCTACCGCCTAGCGAGCTCCCCCGAACAAGCTTGTCCCTCTTGGCCCGCAGTTCGAGAAGGTGTCGTAGCTTCGTAATTTTCTTTCCTCTTATTCCGCGTTCGTAGGCGTCAGTAAGTACATTTTGAATGTCACTTTCAGTGCTACGGGCTATATCTGTCGCCATGCTCAGAGGAATCAACCCAGTCTCAACCGCCGACAGGAGCTTTTCTTCTCCCCGTTCGAGAAGCCCAACAATCATGTTGACCCATGATGACGTGGTGCCGATTATTTTTGCGATGTCCGCATCTGACTTGCCCCGTTCCTTCAAGCGTCCAACCTCGTTCATCAGATCTATCGGGCGGTGATGCCTTCGAGCTACGTTCTCCACCAAGCTCATCACGAGGCAGTCTTCTTCCACAGCATCAATCACAAATGCTGGAATCTCTTTGGCTTCCAGAGCGAGGAACGCTTCGAGGCGACCTTGCCCGCACACGAGGTCATAATTAAGTGGCCCTTGGGGCGAGGCTTTTCGGCTTAGGGTGATGGGACGCTTGAGGCCCACCGTTTTGATATTTTCGATGAGCTCGCGGTGAACCTTCTTGTTTCTCGTGCGAGGATTCAGGATGTGAATTTGCGAGATGGGAATGAGTGCAACATGGTCACGTACAGTTGATGGGACGGTCATTGGCAAGCCTCTTTCAGGGAGCAACGCGCAGCAAGCCCATCCAGTACATCCAGCGTTGCGAAACGGTAACTGTCTATTAAGGGACTGTTTTCTTCGGCCATTCTTTTTGGCCATGTCCCCATGTCTATACTGGGAACCAGGTAATAGTCCCGTACTTGAAGGTTTGCTTGTTCCATGCGCACAGCAATTGTGATGTCAGGGGCCAGGCTATTGTCGAATCTGAGCTTCCAGCGAAGCGTTCCAGCCGGTGTGGGTTGGCAACGGGCAATGACCACGGATGCCGTCCATTGATTGTTAACGGTCAGCAGGTCATTCTGATCGCTGAGTTCGACTCTTGCCCCAACGAACTTAAAGTGGTTTAGAACATCTTCAAGAACCTGCGGATGCAGCTGTCTTAGAGACCGATTGATCTCCAAATATCGATAGTCTCGATCTGGTGTATAACCGATAAGGGTGTAGGCACGTAAAAGGCCGCCGAAGCGATTTATATAGATAGTGCTGGAGGGCATGTTGTCCTGCTCGTCGATGAGCATCCCAGACAATGAGCCCGCCCGCTCTAATAGGGTACGAAGCAGCTCTAGCAGTTGTGCGTCATCCAGGCGGTGCGAGCGCTGTAAGATGATTTCGCGTACGCCGGCAAACACCTCCAGTGAAACAATGCCTTGGAATGCGCCATCACAGCGAACCCACTTGTCGGGTGGGTTGCGACTGATGCGTTTGCGTAGCTTGGAGGATGTTTTGTTGTAGACGTTGTTACCAATATATTTCTCGTTGGTCAGCACCTGGTGCACGCTGCCCCGGCTCCAAGGGCGATCAAAGTCGGTGACCAAACCTTCAGCGTTCAGCGCATGGGCAATCTCTCGTTCGCTCATCCCGTTGTGGATGAATTGGTGGTAGATGCGTTGAACCACTTCGATTTCCGCTTCGGGCCCAGGAATTAGGATGACCCTGTCGGTCTGGATGCTCTTTTGTTGGCCTCGTGAGAGTTCTGCCTTGAACTCGCTTTTCTCATCGATCAATGCCCGGCGTAACCCATAGCCTGCTGGCCCACCTTGGTGAAAACCCTTTTCAACGAGACGGCACTGACCAGCGAAGACTTTTTGGGACAATTCACGGCTGTACTCGCCAGCCATGGATCGTTTGATGCCTTTATATATAGTTGCTAGTGGTGAGCCGTCGTTTTCGAAGGGTTCTGCGCAGTACACCACCCTGATGCCGCTGCTGGTGCAAAGATATTCGTAGTGAGCACTCTCATCTGTGTTCTGAAAACGTCCCCAACGGCTGACGTCATAGACCAGAATGACCTGAAATTGAGTCTTTCCGGTCTGAACATCGTCAAGCAGTGTGCGCAGTGCGTCCCGACCGCCAATATCTAGTCCACTTTTCCCTTCATCACGATAGGTGGTAACGATTTCCATGCCATGGCTCATGGCGTATGCATGAATGGCTGCCGACTGATTTTCGGTGGAGTAGCGTTGATGATCCGTGGACATGCGAACGTATTCCGCAGCCGGCACAGGACTGTCGGAGGAGTTTTCTGAAGTTATCCGCGTGCTTGGAGAGGGCAAGCAGGCCTCCTTTGGGTCAGGAAAATCCTGGCCCATTCGATTCAGCCTAGGGACGATTTGTGACGTAACAATGAAGAGGCACGACCATCTGTCAGATGATGGGAGGGCTCTCGATTTTTACAGAGGGCGAATGCTGACGCTCATCAACTTATCGTAGGTGTCTATATGTACAGTTATTAGAGGTTGATGTTCTATACGACAGATATTGAGGGTTTAGCGCTGACGTGCCTGCAATTGCCAGCGTGCAATCCGACTTGAATACGCAAAAATTTTCGTTTAAATTGATTTCATGTTTTGACAATCTGTCAATTTTATACCGGCTGTAATAGTTGGAGGATTAACATTGGCCGAAGTTAGGTTTTAGACGAATAACTTTTCCCGAAGTGGAAATTAACTTTGTCCAATCTTGTTGTATACCGCTGATATTCCAATGTGTCAAAGTCGGTTAACTTTGCTCACCTACACCCGGTTAAGCACGAAAAAGGCCAACGCATCTTCGTTGGCCTTTTTTTATCAGAAAGATCGCAACCTGCGGCAGCCCCTAATGGGATAGGTGAAATCCGGTTCGGGAGCTGCCGAAGGCTGCGATCTTTTCGATTTTTAATCGCTCGCCGCAACGACCCTCTCCAACCGATACCCATAGCCATAAATCGTCAGCAACTGCCAACCGCGGTCCGCCGTCAGTCCCAATTTATTGCGCAGCCGATAGATATGGGTATCCAGCGGCCGCGAAGAATCCATCTCTTCATGACTCCAGAACCGTGAATACAAATATTCACGCGAAAGCGGCCGGCCAAGATTGCTGAACAGGCAGCGGGCAAGGCGATATTCCCGCTCAGTCATGACGATAGGTTTGCCGGCGCGGGTGACTGTCAGCTCGGCGTCGTCGAATACCAGATCATCGAAGCTCAAGGATTCACCAGCGAGCGTGCGCTGCAATCCATGCCGACGCAGCACGGCAGCAACACGCGCTTTCAATTCATTAGGTCGAAACGGCTTGCTGACGTAATCATCCGCGCCTGCGTTCAGGGCTTGAACGATATCGCTCTCACCATCGCGGCTGGTAAGCATGATCGCCGCTGGCGGTGCTTCCATGTGTTCGCGCGTCCATTGCAGTAGAGCCAGACCGCTGAGGGTGGGTAGTTGCCAGTCGAGGATCAGCAGGTCGAAGGTTTCCCTTCGCAGCTGCCGCAGCAGGACTTCGCCGCTCTCGAAACTGTGCAGCGACCAGGGCTGCTCCCCGGCTTCGGGCATCTGCTGCAGCGTTTGTTCTACCCGGCGCAATTCGGCGGGTTCATCGTCCAGTATCGCAACGCGCATGAGCGCTGATCCTTTCGCTTGGCAGTTGATTGTGGACAATAGCGGCTCGGTCGACAGAGTGAAAGTAAGCGCCCCGCCGTTGGTCGTCGTCCGCTATGATTCCTCAGGTTTCCTCTCTTTGCCTGTGGCCCCTGAATGACGTCATTCCAGCCTCCCTCGAATAACGACCGTCGCCGCGAAAGCCGTATGCCCAGCCAGGTGCAACGGTTGTTTCGGCGACTGCTGCGCGAGTGGGTGTGGATAAGTCTGGTGTTGTTGCCGTTGACCGCGTTTCTGTCCTATCGGGCGCAGGTCAATCTGGGTGATTCGATGCCGGCGCTGAGCGCTCTATTGTCAGTCGGTCTGGTCGCCGGTGTGCTCGGATTGCTGTTATGGCTGCCGCGTCTGACGCTGTCGTTGACGCTGGCGGGCATGGCGTGTGTGCTCGCGGCCAGTGTCGGCCTGGCAGAAATGCAGCGCTGGTGGTCGCCGACTCCGGCCGGACTGGGAATTCTGTTCGGTTATCTGATCTGGAACTGGCGACGTCTGAACGCAATCCTGACCTATTTCGGTTGGGAACTGGCGCGGCTGGACAGTGAACCCAAGGTTTTTCCTGAGCGTCGTCGGGCACAGTTTCCCAAGGGGGATCGCCTTCAAGGTCAGATCATGGCGCTGGAACAAGCGATGAGCCGAACCCGTGATACGCGGCGGTTCATTGCCGATGGGCTGGAATACTTGCCGGTGGCAACCCTGATCAGTGATCCGAAAGGCCAAATTCTGTTGGGCAATCTCAAAGCGCGTGAAGTGTTCGGTACCGACCTCGTAGGCGATGATGTGCTGCTGCAACTGGCCCAACTCGGGTACCCGGCACTCGTCGACAACTGTTCTGCAACCCTGGCCGATCTGCCGATGTTGGAGTTCCGCGACATCAAGGAACGCTGTCTGCGTCTCGAACGCGCTGCCTTGTTGCCGGTTGATGGTGAGACCCCGATCGGTTGGCTGCTCAGCCTCACCGATTTAAGCGTCGAGCGTGAAGCGCAGGATCAGCGTGAAGTGTTGCTGCGGTTTCTCTCTCATGACCTGCGCGCGCCGCATTCGGCGATCCTCGCATTGCTTGATGTGCACCGGCACCAGGTTGGAGGCGATACGCAACTGTTCGATCAGATCGAACGTCAGGTCCGCCGCGCGCTGGATCTCACCGATGGTTTTGTTCAGCTTGCCCGGGCTGAATCCGACTCCTATCAGATGAAGCCCAGTCTGTTTGCGATGCTGGTTCTGGACGTGTTTGACCAAGCCTTGCCCATTGCCCAGTTGAAGCGGATCGAACTGATTCATGAGCTTGACGATGTATCTCAGGAAGGCGTAATCGTGGCCGATCAGGGGCTGCTCACCCGCGCCCTCTTCAACCTTGTGGAAAACGCGATCAAATACAGCGCCGCCGGCACGTCGATCAAGATGCAGGTTCGTTGCGAGGGCGATTGGCTGAACTGCGCATTGATTGATCAGGGTAAAGGCATTTCCGCCGAGGAGCTGCCGCAACTGTTCAGTCAGTACCGGCGTTTCTCTTCGGCACAGGGCATTGATGGTATCGGGCTGGGCTTGTCGATGGTCAAGGCAGTGGTGGATCGACATGGCGGACAGATCGAGTGCAATAGCGAGGTCGGCCAAGGCACCACGTTCAATCTGCGGTTTCCATTGTTGGCGGAATAAACCGACGGGCATAAAAAAACCGGCTATATCAGCCGGTTTTTTAACATCCGAAAAACTTATGCACCTTTCCCGGCTTTTTATAAGCTTTAGAAATATATAGTGCTATCAATGAGTTAGCATCAAAAAGCGCGACTTTCAGGGCAAACCGTACACAGGTTATCCACAAAAAATCAAACAGCGATCTGGTCACTCGAAGCGGGTGCTTGCGGCATCGGTGGCAACGAGCCCATTTCACGCTGCATCTGTTCATTCCAGGCCTGTACCCGATCATTCAGCGCAGCAACGGCCCGCGGTCCCGTGCCTTCGGCATACATCGGTTCACCGATGACTACGGTAATCACGCCTCGCTTCTTGCCCCAGCCGACTTTCGGCCAAAACTTTCCGGCATTGTGTGCAATCGGCAGCACCGGAAGCTCGGCGTTGACGGCCAACGCGCTGCCGCTGCGTGAAAACTTTCCGACAGTACCGAAAGGAACGCGCGTGCCTTCAGGAAAGATCAGCACCCAGACATTGTCCTTGAGCAGCTCGTCACCTTTGGCGGCCACTTGTTTGAGCGCGGCTTTAGGGTTGTCGCGATCAATCGCGATAGGCCGCAGCATAGCCATCGCCCAGCCGAAAAACGGCACAAACAACAATTCGCGCTTGAGCACTTGGCTCAAGGGCGAGAAATAAGCGGAGAGAAAGAACGTTTCCCAGGTGCTCTGGTGGTTCGACACAATCACGCAGGGCCGTTCAGGTACGTTTTCCGCGCCTTTGATTTCGTAATGGATACCGAGAAACACCTTGGTCAGCCAGAGGGCGCAACGACACCAGTACACGTTGATAAAACGATAGCGCGCCTTGAATGGCAGAAAAGGCGCGATGAAAAAGCTCAGGCTGCACCACAACAGCGAGGTACTGCCCAGCAGCAGGTAAAAGAGAAAAATTCTGATGGCCCGCAGTATCGACATGGCGACGGTTACCGTTACGGGCATTGCCCGACTGTTCAAGCGCACTCCCGATCAATCCCTGGTCAGGAACTTCAGAAGCACTCTAGTTGTGGATAAGTTCTGCGGCAATCGCCGCGAGATCGTCAAAAATCAGGGTGCCTGCCGGCAGGGTCTTGCCCTGGGTCTTTTCGCCCTTTCCGGTCTTTACTAAAACTGGCTGTGAATCGACGGCTTTGGCAGCTTCCAGGTCACCAAGCGTATCGCCGACGAACCAGACATTGGTCAGTGACACGTCATAATGCGCGGCGATGGCTTTGAGCATTCCCGGTTTTGGCTTACGACAATCGCAGCCGTCATCCGGGCCGTGCGGGCAATACACGATCAGCCCGACTTCGCCGCCCTGCTCGACCACCAATTCACGCAAGCGCACATGCATGGCCTCGAGGGTGGCGAGGTCGTAATAACCGCGAGCAATGCCCGACTGGTTGGTAGCCACCGCCACCGTCCAGCCGGCCTTGCTCAACTGCGCAATCGCCTCGATCGAGCCGGGCAGCGGAATCCACTCCTCAACCGACTTGATGTAAGCGTCGGAGTCGTAATTGATCACTCCGTCCCGATCGAGAATCAGCAGTTTCAACGGCAATTCCTCAACCCAGCAACGAAATGTCGGCTACGCCCAGGAACAGACCGCGTAGACGCGCCAGCAGCGCGTAACGGTTGGCCCGCACATTGGCGTCCTCGGCATTGACCATCACGGCGTCGAAAAACGCATCGACCGGCTCGCGCAGTGCAGCCAGGCGTGCCAGCGATTCGTTGTACTGACGCGCAGCGGCCATCGGTTGCACAGCCTGATCCGCCTGCTGGATCGCCGAGTACAGCGAGAACTCGTTGGCGTTGTCGAAATACTTGGCTTCGACCACGGTCGGCACCGAGCCTTCGACTTTGCTCAACAGGTTCGATACACGCTTGTTCACGGCGGCGAGCGCAGCGGCTTCCGGCAGCTTGCGGAACGCCTGGACGGCTTGCACACGCTGGTCGAAGTCCAGCGCCGAACCCGGCTTCAGGGCGCGTACCGACAGGTAGGTCGCGACATCTACGCCTTCGTCTTCGTAACGGGCACGCAGACGGTCGAAGATGAATTCCAGTACCGACTCGTTGAGGCCGGCAGCCTTGACCTTGGCACCGAACGCGCTGACGGCGAAGGCCACGGCGTCGTTCAGATCAAGATCCAGTTGTTTCTCGATCAGGATGCGCAGCACGCCCAGCGCTGCACGGCGCAAGGCGTACGGGTCTTTGCTGCCAGTCGGCAGCATGCCGATACCAAAAATGCCGACCAGGGTGTCGAGCTTGTCGGCAATCGCGACGGCCGCGCCGGTCAGGGTGGACGGCAATTCAGCACCGGCACCGCGTGGCATGTATTGCTCGTTCAGGGCCAGCGCGACCTCTTGCGGCTCGCCGTCATTCTGGGCGTAGTAGTAACCGGCGACGCCTTGCATCTCCGGGAACTCGCCGACCATTTCGGTCGCCAGGTCACACTTCGACAAAAGGCCCGCGCGGGCAGCCCACGAGGCGTTGCCGCCAATGCGCGCGGCGATGTAGGCAGCGAGCCTGGACACGCGCTCGGCCTTGTCATAGACGCTGCCGAGTTTTTCCTGGAACACCACGTTCTGCAGGCGCAGGTTGAAGTCTTCAAGCTTCTGCTTCTTGTCTTGCTTGAAGAAGAACTCGGCGTCGGTCAGGCGTGGGCGAACCACTTTCTCGTTACCGGCGACGATCTGCTGCGGGTCTTTGCTTTCGATGTTGGCCACGGTAATGAAACGCGGCAGCAACTTGCCTTCAGCGTCCAACAGGCAGAAATACTTCTGGTTGTCCTGCATGGTGGTGATCAGCGCCTCTTGCGGCACATCGAGGAAGCGTTCCTCAAACGAGCACACCAGCGGCACCGGCCATTCGACCAGCGCAGTCACTTCGTCGAGCAATGCCGGCGGCACGATTGCGGTGCCTTCCTGACGGGTCGCCAGTTCTTCGGTGCGCTTGCTGATGATCTCTCGGCGCTCGTTGGCGTCCGCCAGGACATACGCGGCACGCAGGTCAGCCAGGTAGCTCGAAGGCGAACCGATGCGCACGTTTTCCGGGTGGTGGAAGCGGTGACCACGGGATTCACGGCCAGCCTTCTGCGCGAGGATGGTGCAATCGATGATCTGGTCACCGAGCAACATCACCAGCCACTGGGTCGGACGCACGAACTCTTCCTTGCGCGCACCCCAACGCATGCGTTTCGGGATCGGCAGGTCGTTCAGCGAATCCTCAACAATGGTCGGCAGCAGGCTCGCGGTCGGCTTGCCGGCGATGCTCTGGCTGTAGCGCAGTTTCGGGCCGCTCTGGTCGATTTCGCTCAGATCAACGCCGCACTTCTTGGCGAAGCCCAGTGCTGCCTGGGTCGGATTGCCTTCAGCGTCGAATGCAGCCTGACGTGGCGGGCCGTCGAGGTTGATGCTGCGATCCGGTTGCTGGGTAGCCAGCGCGGTGATCAGCACCGCCAGACGACGCGGTGCGGCATAGACAGTTTTGGTTTCGTAATTCAGGCCGGCGGCTTGCAGGCCTTTGTCTATACCGGCGAGGAACGCCTCGGCCAAGGTGTTCAGGGCCTTCGGTGGCAGCTCTTCGGTGCCCAGTTCAACCAGAAAATCTTGCGCACTCATTGTGCAGCCTCCAGCTTGGCCAGTACTTCGTCACGCAGATCCGGGGTCGCCATCGGGAAGCCCAGCTTGGCGCGGGCCAGCAGGTAGGCTTGGGCGACGGAACGCGCCAGGGTGCGGACTCGCAGGATGTATTGCTGACGCGCCGTCACGGAAATAGCCCGGCGCGCATCCAGCAGGTTGAAGGTGTGCGACGCCTTCAACACCATTTCGTAGCTCGGCAACGGCAGCGGCTGGTCGAGTTCGATCAGGCGCTTGGCTTCGCTTTCGTAGAAATCGAACAGCTCGAACAGCTTGTCGACGTTGGCGTGTTCGAAGTTGTAAGTGGACTGCTCCACTTCGTTCTGGTGGAACACGTCGCCGTAGGTCACTTTGCCCATCGGGCCATCAGCCCAGACCAGGTCGTAGACCGAATCCACACCCTGAAGGTACATGGCCAGACGCTCGAGACCGTAGGTGATCTCGCCGGTCACCGGGTAGCACTCGATGCCGCCCGCTTGCTGGAAGTAAGTGAATTGGGTGACTTCCATGCCGTTGAGCCAGACTTCCCAGCCCAGACCCCAGGCGCCGAGGGTCGGCGATTCCCAGTTGTCTTCGACGAAACGGATATCGTGCACGAGCGGATCGAGGCCGACGTGCTTGAGCGAGCCCAGGTACAGTTCCTGGAAGTTGTCCGGGTTCGGCTTCAGGACAACCTGGAACTGATAGTAGTGTTGCAGACGGTTCGGGTTTTCACCGTAGCGGCCGTCAGTCGGACGGCGGCTTGGCTGCACGTACGCGGCGTTCCAGGTTTCCGGACCGATGGCGCGCAGGAATGTAGCCGTGTGGAAAGTGCCGGCGCCTACTTCCATATCGTAGGGCTGAAGTACCACACAACCTTGCTCGGCCCAGTATTGCTGGAGGGCGAGGATCAAGTCTTGGAAGGTACGCACGGCTGGCGTAGGCTGGCTCACGAAATTCACCTGTTTCTTGGGCTGCGATTTAAAGAGCGGGAGTATACCCGATTCGGTCGTGCGCACGCCCCCTGGAGCCTTATGCCACGCTGCTTTTGGTGTACCGAAGATCCTTTGTACATGGCTTATCACGATCAGGAGTGGGGCACGCCGCTACGCGATGCGCAGGGTTTGTTCGAGTTGCTTTTGCTCGAAGGGTTCCAGGCCGGGTTGTCGTGGATCACCGTGCTGCGCAAACGCGAGCGCTACCGCGAGGTGCTGTTCGGCTTTGACGTGCAGCGCGTGGCGCAGATGAGTGACGCCGAAATCGATGAGTTGATGCTCGACCCCGGCATCATTCGCAATCGCCTTAAACTCAATGCCGCCCGGCGCAACGCCCAGGCCTGGCTGGCGCTGGAAGATCCGGTGGCGATGTTGTGGTCATTCGTGGGCGGCGTGCCGAAGGTCAATCATTTCAAGGATCGCAGCGAAGTCCCGGCGATTACGCCCGAGGCCGTGGCGATGAGCAAAGGCCTGAAAAAGGCAGGCTTCACCTTTGTCGGCCCGACCATCTGCTACGCGTTGATGCAGGCCTCCGGCATGGTCATGGATCACACGCAGGACTGCGACCGCTACGCGCTGCTCGCCAACGGCGGTTAGAATGGCCGCCTCGCGCACAGCACAAGATCAGGAGTGACCTGTGGAAAAGTTTAAAGGCGCCTTGCTGGTAGGCGCTCTGCGGCTGTTTGCCCTGCTACCGTGGCGGGCCGTACAAGCCGTGGGTTCGGCCATCGGCTGGATCATGTGGAAAACCCCCAACCGTTCCCGCGACGTGGTGCGGATCAATCTGGCGAAATGTTTTCCACAGATGGATCCCGACGAGCGCGAACGTCTGGTCGGGCAGAGCCTGAAAGACATCGGCAAGTCCTTGACCGAAAGCGCCTGCGCGTGGATTTGGCCGGCCCAGAGATCCATCGACCTGGTGCGCGAGGTCGAAGGTCTCGACGTGCTCAAGGACGCCCTCGCCTCCGGCAAAGGCGTGGTCGGCATCACCAGTCACCTGGGCAACTGGGAAGTGCTCAACCACTTCTATTGCAGCCAGTGCAAACCGATCATTTTCTACCGCCCGCCCAAGCTCAAGGCTGTGGATGAATTGCTGCGCAAACAACGCGTTCAACTCGGCAACAAAGTGGCGGCGTCGACCAAGGAAGGCATTCTCAGCGTCATCAAGGAAGTGCGCAAAGGTGGTGCAGTGGGCATTCCCGCTGACCCGGAACCGGCCGAATCCGCCGGAATCTTCGTGCCGTTCTTCGCCACCCAGGCGCTGACCAGCAAATTTGTGCCGAACATGCTCGCTGGCGGCAAAGCGGTCGGCGTGTTCCTGCATGCCCTGCGCCTGCCCGACGGCTCCGGCTACAAAGTGATCCTCGAAGCCGCGCCCGAAGCCATGTACAGCACCGATACCGCAGAATCCTGCGCGGCAATGAGCAAAGTCGTCGAGCGCTACGTCGCTGCCTACCCAAGCCAATACATGTGGAGCATGAAGCGCTTCAAAAAGCGTCCACCTGGCGAAGAACGCTGGTATTGATCAACTTGGCACACTCTGTGGATAACCTGTAGGAGCCGCCGAAGGCTCGGGCCGCGATCGGACGATCTTTTGATCCTGCTCCCAAGGCTTATCCACAACCCGTTCAATCAAGGACGCACCAAGATGTCCGATTACCGCAAATCCTTCCGCATCACGATCACTCACGAAACCCTCGGCGAGTGCCTTGCACAAACCCGCAACCTGTCCCCGACAGGCGTCTACGTCCAGCACCCTGAACTCTCGGCATTAGCCAAGGGCGCCGTGGTCTACGGACAGGTTCAGGGCTTGCCGAACGGCGCCCCACGGGTGCGCATGGAAGTGATCGGCGTGGACGCCGACGGCATCACGCTGAAGTATCTGTAGGCGACGGCGCCTGACGATCAAGTTTCTTCAAAAACACCGTCATTTCCTTTTCGGCCTGCTTATCGCCATGGGCCCGAGCGGCGTCGACACCCTGTTCCCACGCCTGTCGCGCCGCGTCGTGATCGCCCAGCGCCAGTTGCGCCTTGCCCAACAATTTCCAGGCTGCGGAATATTTCGGGTCGAAGCCGACACAGCGCTGGAAATGTTCGGCAGCCTTGGCGTTTTCGCCGAGATCCAGATAGCCCTTGCCCAGACCGAAGCGCAGCAGTGAGTTATCCACACCCTTGGCGAGCATTTTTTCCAGGGATTCGAGCATCGGTGAATTCCTTGCTTGAGGAGTGTCAGTGGAGATCAGTGTGTTTTTTAGGCCGCCATCGCTGGCAAGCCAGCTCCCACAGGAATTTTGATGTACTTGGCATTCGGGCCTGACCGAGAAACCTGTGGGAGCTGGCTTGCCAGCGATGAGGCCGGAACAACCGCCGCAAACCTCAGAAGAAGCTCAACCCCACATGAAACAGCTTCTCCACATCGCGAATGTGCTTTTTATCCACAAGGAACAGAATCACATGGTCGCCCGTCTCGATCACCGTATCGTCGTGGGCGATGATTACTTCTTCGTTGCGGATGACCGCGCCAATCGTGGTGCCCGGCGGCAGGCCGATGTTTTCGATGGCTTTGCCGATGACCTTGCTCGACTTCGCGTCCCCGTGGGCAATTGCCTCGATGGCTTCCGCTGCGCCGCGTCGCAGTGAGTGCACGCTGACGATATCGCCGCGCCGCACGTGGGCGAGCAAGGTGCCAATGGTCGCCAGTTGCGGGCTGATGGCAATGTCGATGTCGCCGCCCTGGATCAGGTCGACGTAGGCCGGGTTGTTGATGATCGTCATCACCTTCTTCGCCCCCAGCCGTTTGGCCAGCAGCGACGACATGATGTTGGCTTCGTCGTCGTTGGTCAGCGCGAGGAAGATATCGGCGTCGGCGATGTTCTCTTCCATCAGCAAGTCGCGATCGGAGGCGCTGCCCTGCAACACCACGGTGCTGTCGAGGGTATCGGAGAGATAACGGCAACGCGCCGGGCTCATCTCGATGATCTTCACCTGATAACGGCTTTCGATGGCTTCGGCCAGACGTTCACCGATCTGCCCGCCGCCAGCAATGACGATGCGTTTGTAGGTTTCGTCGAGACGGCGCATTTCACTCATCACTGCGCGAATGTTCTCACGAGCGGCGATGAAGAAGACTTCGTCGTCCGCTTCGATGACTGTGTCGCCTTGCGGCAGGATCGGCCGGTCGCGACGGAAAATCGCGGCGACGCGGGTTTCGACATTCGGCATGTGTTCGCGCAACTGACGCAATTGCTGGCCCACCAGCGGCCCGCCGTAATAGGCGCGCACCGCCACCAGTTGCGCCTGGCCGCCGGCGAAGTCGATCACCTGCAAGGCGCCCGGATGCTGGATCAGGCGCTTGATGTAGTTAGTAACGACCTGCTCCGGACTGATCAGCACGTCGACCGGGATGGCTTCGTTGTCGAATAACTCATCGCGGGTCAGGTACGCCGCTTCTCGCACCCGAGCGATTTTCGTCGGCGTGTGAAACAGGGTGTGAGCGACCTGACAGGCAACCATGTTGGTTTCGTCGCTGTTGGTCACCGCCACCAGCATGTCGGCGTCGTCCGCGCCGGCCTGGCGCAGCACCGTCGGCAGTGACCCACGGCCCTGCACGGTGCGGATATCGAGGCGGTCGCCGAGGTCACGCAAGCGGTCGCCGTCGGTGTCGACCACGGTGATGTCGTTGGCCTCACTGGCCAGATGTTCAGCCAGCGAACCGCCGACCTGTCCTGCACCGAGGATGATGATTTTCATCCAGTCACTCCATTAAAACCGTTTAGCCGCGTGCGGCGGCGATCTTGATCAGCTTGGCGTAGTAGAACCCGTCATGCCCGCCTTGCTGGGCCAGCAATTGGCGCCCATGGGGCTGCTTGATCCCCGCGCTGGTGGCCAGATCGAGCTCCCGCGCGCCAGGCGTGCGCTCCAGGAACGCGGCAATGACTTCGGTATTCTCGGTCGGCAGCGTCGAGCAGGTGGCATAAACCAGGATGCCGCCGACCTCAAGCGTCTTCCACATCGCGTCGAGCAGTTCGCCTTGCAGCTGCGCGAGGGCGGCGATGTCGTCGGCCTGACGGGTGAGCTTGATGTCCGGGTGGCGGCGGATCACCCCGGTGGCCGAGCACGGCGCGTCGAGCAGGATGCGCTGGAACGGTTTGCCGTCCCACCATTTTTCGGTCTCGCGGCCGTCGGCGGCGATCAGTTCGGCGTCCAGGCCCAGGCGCGCGAGGTTTTCTTTCACGCGCACCAGACGCTTGGCCTCCAGATCCACTGCCACCACACCGGCGAGTGCTGGTTCGGCTTCGAGGATGTGGCAGGTCTTGCCGCCGGGGGCGCAGCAGGCGTCGAGCACCCGTTGGCCCGGCGCGAGATCGAGCAGATCAGCGGCCAGTTGCGCGGCTTCGTCCTGCACGCTGACCCAGCCTTCGGCAAAGCCCGGCAGGCCGCGCACATCGGTGGGGGCGTCGAGGATGATGCCGTCGCGGCTGTAAACGCAGGGTGTCGCGGCGATGCCGGCGTCGGTCAGCAAGCCGAGGTAGGCATCGCGGCTGTGGTGACGACGGTTGACCCGCAGAATCATCGGCGGATGCGCGTTGTTGGCTTCGCAAATCGCCTCCCACTGTTCTGGCCAGAACGCCTTCAGGGATTTTTGCAGCCAGCGCGGGTGAGCGGTGCGTACCACGGGATCGCGCTCCAGTTCGGCGAAAATCGCTTCGCTGTCACGTTGGGCGCTGCGCAGGACGGCGTTGAGCAAGCCCTTGGCCCACGGCTTTTTCAGCTTGTCGGCGCAACCGACGGTTTCACCGATGGCGGCATGCGGCGGCACGCGGGTGTAGAGCAATTGGTAGAGACCGACCAGCAGCAACGCCTCGACATCGGCGTCGGCGGTCTTGAACGGCTTCTGCAACAACTTGGCCGCCAGCGCCGACAGACGCGGCTGCCAACGGGCGGTGCCGAACGCCAGATCCTGAGTGAAACCGCGATCGCGATCCTCGACTTTGTCCAGTTGCGTCGGCAACGAACTGTTCAGCGAGGCTTTGCCGCTGAGCACGGCGGCGAGTGCCTTGGCGGCGGCCAGACGCGGGTTCATTGCGCGGCCACCTCGGCGCCGAGCACGGTGCCGACAGCGAATTTCTCACGGCGACTGTTGAACAGATCGCTGAAATTCAGCGCCTTGCCGCCGGGCAATTGCAGTCGGGTCAGGCACAGGGCTTGTTCACCGCAGGCGACGATCAGCCCGTCCTTGCTGGCGCTGAGGATTTCCCCCGGCGCGCCTGTGCCTTCGGCGAGCGTTGCCGCCAACACTTTCAGCGCTTCGCCATTCAGCGTGCTATGGGTGATCGGCCACGGATTGAAAGCGCGCACGAGACGTTCCAGTTCCACCGCCGGGCGGTTCCAGTCAATGCGCGCTTCGTCTTTGTTCAGTTTGTGGGCGTAGGTGGCGAGGCTGTCGTCCTGCACTTCGCCTTCCAGCGTGCCGGCGGCGAGACCGGCAATGGCTTGCACCACGGCCGGCGGGCCCATTTCGGCGAGTCGGTCGTGGAGACTGCCGCCGGTGTCTTCGGCGCTGATCGGCGTGACGACCTTGAGCAGCATCGGCCCGGTGTCGAGACCTGCTTCCATGCGCATCACCGTCACGCCGCTCTCGGCATCGCCGTGCTCGACCGCGCGCTGGATCGGCGCCGCACCGCGCCAGCGTGGCAGCAACGAGGCGTGGCTGTTGATGCAGCCCAGACGCGGAATATCCAACACCACTTGCGGCAGGATCAGGCCGTAGGCGACCACCACCATCAAGTCAGGCTTCAGCGCGGCCAGTTCGGCCTGAGCGTCTGCGTTGCGCAACGTCGGCGGCTGCAACACTTGAATGTTGTGCTCCAGGGCCAGTTGCTTGACCGGGCTCGGCATCAGTTTTTGCCCGCGCCCCGCCGGACGATCCGGTTGGGTGTAGACCGCAACGATCTCGTAAGGGCTGTCCAGCAAGGCCTTAAGGTGTTCGGCAGCGAACTCCGGGGTGCCGGCAAAGACAATGCGCAGTGGCTCAGTCATGAAGGGCTCTCTGTTGCAAAACATCTGGAAAAGAAAAAGGCTTGCCGCAGCAAGCCTTTGAAGAGGGGCATCAAGCGTTCTGGCGGTGAAGCTTTTCGAGCTTCTTCTTGATGCGGTCGCGCTTGAGCGTGGACAGGTAATCAACGAACAATTTGCCGTTGAGGTGGTCGCATTCGTGCTGGATGCACACCGCGAGCAGGCCTTCGGCGATCAGTTCGTAAGGTTGGCCGTCGCGATCCAGCGCCTTGATTTTGACTTTTTGCGGGCGGTCGACGTTTTCGTAGAAGCCCGGCACCGAGAGGCAGCCTTCCTGATACTGATCCATGTCTTCGGTCAGCGGCTCGAACTCGGGGTTGATGAACACCCGGGGTTCGGTGCGGTCTTCGGAGAGGTCCATCACGACGATACGTTTGTGCACGTTGACCTGGGTCGCGGCGAGGCCGATGCCCGGCGCTTCATACATTGTTTCAAACATATCATCGACCAACTGACGCACTTCGTCGTCCACTGCGTCCACCGGTTTGGCAATGGTGCGCAGGCGCGGGTCAGGAAATTCGAGGATGTTCAAAATGGCCATAAGCTTGATTGATGCACGTGTGAAGTAAAGTCGGGTCGATGGCCTGGCGGGTCCGAAGATGCAGGCTACCGTTGTAAAACGTAGCTCCCGGTTCTTCAAAAGAGCAAGGGGCGAGCCACGGGGGCTCTGGCGTTTTACGCGAACGCACATAATAAAGGGATTCACCGCATGAGGAAATCACTACTCGCCCTGCTGCTTCTGGCCTCGGCCGGCATCGCGCACGGGCAAGTGCAACTCAAGGAAGGTTTTCCACAGCAATACACGGTGGTTTCGGGGGACACGCTCTGGGACATTTCCGGCAAATACCTGCGCGAACCTTGGCAGTGGCCGCAGCTGTGGCGGGCCAATCCGCGGATTGAAAACCCCAACCTGATCTATCCTGGCGACACCTTGACGCTCACTTACGTCGACGGCCAGCCCCGGCTGACCCTCAATCGCGGGGCGACGCGCGGTACGATCAAACTGTCGCCACGGATCCGCACCAGCCCGGTGGCCGAGGCGATTCCAAGCATTCCGCTCAAAGCGATCGACAGCTTTCTGCTTAGTAACCGCATCGTCGACAAGGTCGAGGACTTCGACAAGGCGCCTTACATCGTCGCCGGGGATGCCGAACGGGTGCTCAGCGGCACTGGCGATCGCATCTTCGCTCGCGGCCACTTCGACCCCGAGCAGCCGGTCTACGGGATTTTCCGCCAGGGCAAGGTCTACACCGATCCAGCGAGCAAGGAGTTCCTGGGGATCAACGCCGATGACATCGGCGGCGGTGAAATTGTCGCGACCGAAGGCGATATCGCCACTCTCGCCCTGCAACGCACGACCCAGGAAGTGCGCCTCGGCGACCGCTTGTTCAGCGGCGAAGAACGTTCGATCAATTCGACCTTCATGCCCAGCGCCCCGCAAACCGACATCAACGGCGTGATCATCGATGTGCCTCGCGGCGTCACGCAGATTGGCGTCATGGACGTGGTCACATTGAACAAAGGCAAGCGTGACGGCCTGGCCGAGGGCAACGTGCTGGAGGTGATGAAAACCGGCGAAACCGTGCGCGACCGTGTCACTGGCCAGCCATTGAAGATTCCCGATGAGCGCGCCGGTTTACTGATGGTATTCCGCACCTACGACAAACTCAGTTACGGCCTGGTCTTGAACGCTTCGCGCTCGCTGGCGGTGCTCGACAAGGTGCGCAATCCTTAGCTCGCTTCACAAGTTACCAACAGAGTTATCCACAGCTTGTTCCCGAATGTTCGGGGCTTATAACGATCAAGGATGATCCATGATGATGCCTGTCTGTACGCCGGTCTCCCCGGCGGAGCTGGAAGCGCGTCTGCGTTTGCAGCGCTTGCCGGAAATCGGTCCGAAACGTTTTTCAAAACTCATCGAAGCCTTTGGTTCAGCCTCCAAAGCCATCAGCGCCCCGGCCAGTGCCTGGCGCGCATTGGGTTTGCCGGCAGCGGCTGGCGAGGCGCGGCGAAACCCCGAGGTGCGTGATGGCGCAAGCCACGCGATGCGCTGGCTAGAGCGTCCGGAACACCATTTGCTGATGTGGGATCAGCCGGATTATCCGGCGCTACTGGCGCAAATTCCCGACCCGCCGCCGCTGCTGTTTGTCGCCGGCGACCCGCTGATTCTGGAAAAACCGCAACTGGCGATGGTCGGCAGCCGCCGTGCTTCACGCCCGGGCATGGACACTGCTGCCGCATTTTCTCGCAGTCTGGCCGGGGCCGGTTTTGTCATTACCAGCGGGCTGGCGCTGGGCATCGATGCCGCTGCACATCAGGCCGCCGTCGATGTCGGCGGGCAAACCGTCGGGGTGCTCGGCACCGGTCTGGAAAACTTTTATCCACAGCGTAATAAACGCCTGGCTGACACGATGATCGCCAACGGCAGCGCCGTGCTGTCGGAGTTTCCCCTTGATGCCGGGCCGACCCCGAGCAACTTCCCGAGACGTAACCGGATCATCAGTGGCTTGTCTCTCGGCGTGTTGGTGGTTGAGGCGAGTGTTGCCAGCGGTTCGTTGATCACCGCGCGATTGGCGGCGGAACAGGGCCGTGAGGTTTACGCCATTCCGGGTTCCATTCACCATCCCGGCGCTCGTGGTTGTCATCAACTGATCCGCGATGGTGCGGTGCTGGTGGAAACCATCGAACACATTCTTGAAGCGTTGCGCGGGTGGCATCATCCGGCGTTATCGCAGGCGCCGGCAACGACGGATCACCCGCTGCTGCGCTTGCTCCACGCCGCTCCGCATACAAGCGAAGCCCTGGCCGAAAGCAGTGGCTGGGCGCTGCCCAAAGTGCTGGCGGCGTTGACGGAACTGGAAATGGACGGCCGCGCCGTGTGTGAGAGCGGGCGCTGGTTTGCGCGCATGCGCTAGGTTTTACATTGAAGATCGGTAAACTGCGCAAAACCAGATTGCGGAGATTTTTTCATGGTCAACAGTTGGCGTGTGCAGCAAGCCGCACGGGAAATTCGCGCCGGGGCGGTCATTGCCTATCCAACCGAAGCCGTCTGGGGCCTGGGTTGCGATCCGTGGGATGAAGAGGCGGTGGAACGGCTGCTGTTGATCAAGGGCCGGTCCGTCGATAAGGGTTTGATTCTGGTGGCCGATAATATCCGCCAGTTCGATTTCCTGTTCGAAGACTTCCCCGAGTTGTGGATGGATCGCATGGCCAGCACTTGGCCAGGGCCGAACACTTGGCTGGTGCCGCATCAGAATCTGTTGCCGGAATGGATCACAGGCGTGCACGACACCGTGGCGCTGCGGGTCAGCGATCATCCGCAGGTGCGGGACTTGTGTGCACTGGTCGGGCCGCTGGTGTCGACGTCGGCCAATCCGCAAGGACGGCCGGCGGCGCGTACGCGGTTGCGGGTCGAGCAGTATTTCCGGGGGCAGGTTGACCTGGTGTTGGGTGGTTTGTTGGGTGGGCGCAAGAACCCGAGCCTGATTCGGGATCTGGCGACCGGCAAGGTTGTGCGTCCCTCCTGAGACCGCGTTGCGGCTATCGCTGGACAGCCAGCTCCCACAGGTTTCAACGGCGTGCACAGATTTTGTGTTCGACATAAAACACTGTGGGAGCTGGCTTGCCAGCGATGGCGTCCTTAAGGCAACAAAATGGTCGAGCCGGTCGTGCGCCGCGCCGACAACTCGGTCTGCGCCTTCGCTGCCTCAGCCAGCGTGTAACGCTGGCTGATGTCCACTTTCAGCTTGCCGCTGGTGATCATCCCGAACAGCTCATCAGCCATGCTTTGCAGGTTCTGCGCGTTGTTGGCGTAAGTCGCCAGCGTCGGGCGGGTCACGTACAGCGAGCCTTTTGCTGCGAGAATCCCCAGGTTCACGCCATCCACCGCACCCGAGGCATTACCAAAACTCACTACCAGGCCACGCGGTGCGACGCTGTCCAGCGACGTCAGCCAGGTGTCCTTGCCGACGCCATCGTAGACCACCGGGACTTTCTTGCCGTCGGTCAATTCCAGCACACGCTGCGCCACGTTCTCGTGGCTGTAATCGATGGTTTCCCACGCACCGTTGGCCTTGGCCAGTGCCGCTTTCTCGGCGGAGCTGACCGTGCCGATCAGCTTCACACCCAGCGATTTTGCCCACTGGCAGGCCAGCGACCCGACGCCACCGGCCGCTGCGTGGAACAGGATGGTTTCGCCACCCTTCAGTTCATATGTCTGACGCAGCAGGTACTGCACGGTCAGGCCTTTGAGCATCACCCCGGCGGCGGTTTCGAAGTCGATGGCGTCCGGCAGGTGCACCAGGTTGGCTTCGGGCAAGACGTGAACGTCGC
The DNA here is from genome assembly GCF_021605415.1 of Pseudomonas syringae. GTDB lineage: Bacteria > Pseudomonadota > Gammaproteobacteria > Pseudomonadales > Pseudomonadaceae > Aquipseudomonas > Aquipseudomonas syringae_S. The sequence goes on along the minus strand of NZ_WKEQ01000026.1, from coordinate 49,159 downwards.
TGTAGGCGCCGAGCGGGCCGCTGCCGTACGCCACGCGATCACCCACCTTGAAGCGAGTGACTTCGCTGCCCACCGCGTCGACGACGCCCGCGCCTTCCGCGCCCAGTCCGGACGGCAGGGTCGGCGGCGCATAGAGGCCGCTGCGGTAATACGTGTCGATGAAATTCAGGCCGATGGCTTTGTTGCTCACTCGAACCTGTTGCGGGCCCGGTTCGGCGGGTTGGAAGTCGACGTACTCAAGCACTTCGGGGCCGCCATGGGCACGGAACTGGATACGTTTTGCCATCTGCCTACTCCTTGGGTTTCAGTCAGTGAAAATGTCACACGAAGCGCCCTATCGAACTCCCATGCTTGATCTTCGTCAACTGCGGCGCGCCCGCCTGCGGTGGTATGCTACGCGCCGATTTGCGCCGCCCGCCCGACTGGCGGGGCGCCGCGCCGTTTTTGCCCGATCTGTTTTTGCTTCGATCCAAGGGGATGCCATGACGACCCGCACCGACGCCGTAAAGGCGTACCTGCTCGACCTGCAAGACCGCATCTGCGCCGCGCTGGAAACCTTCGAGCCCGCGACCCGCTTCGTTGAAGACGCCTGGACGCGGCCGGCCGGCGGTGGCGGGCGCACCCGAGTGATCGAAAACGGCACGCTGATCGAAAAGGGCGGCGTCAACTTTTCCCACGTCTACGGCAGCGGCCTGCCACCGTCCGCCAGCGCCCATCGCCCGGAACTGGCTGGTCGCGGCTTCGAAGCCCTCGGCGTGTCGCTGGTGATCCACCCGCACAACCCGCATGTGCCGACGTCCCACGCCAACGTGCGCTTTTTCATCGCCGAGAAGGAGGGTGAAGAGCCGGTCTGGTGGTTCGGCGGCGGCTTCGACCTGACGCCGTATTACGGCAACGAAGAAGACTGCATCCACTGGCACCGCGTTGCCGAGCAGGCCTGCGCGCCGTTCGGTGCGGACGTCTACCCGCGCTACAAGGCCTGGTGCGACACCTATTTCCACATCAAACATCGCCATGAGCCACGCGGCATCGGCGGCCTGTTCTTCGATGACCTGAACGAATGGGACTTCGACACCAGTTTCGCCTTCATGCGCGCCATCGGTGACGCCTACATCGACGCCTACCTGCCCATCGTGCAGCGCCGCAAGGATGATGCGTTCACCGCCCAGCAGCGCGAGTTCCAGGAGTTCCGCCGTGGCCGCTACGTCGAGTTCAACCTGGTTTACGACCGTGGCACGCTGTTCGGCCTGCAATCGGGCGGGCGTACCGAATCGATCCTCATGTCGCTGCCGCCGCAAGTGCGCTGGGGCTACGACTGGAAAGCCGAGCCTGGCAGTGAAGAAGCGCGCCTGACCGAGTATTTCCTGCAGGATCGCGACTGGCTGGCCGAGGTCTGAGGAATGTCGATGGATCGTTACGTCGTTTTCGGTAATCCGATCGGCCACAGCAAGTCGCCGATGATTCACACACGGTTTGCCGAACAGACCGGCCAACGCCTCGATTACGCCACTGTGCTGGCGCCGCTTGATGATTTTTCCGGCTGCGCCACGGCGTTTTTCCGCGAGGGTCGCGGCGCCAATGTCACGGTGCCGTTCAAGGAAGACGCCTATCGCCTGGCTGACAGCCTGACCGCCCGCGCCCAGCGTGCCGGAGCGGTGAACACCTTAAGCAAACTGGCCGACGGTTCGTTGCTGGGCGATAACACCGATGGCGCCGGGCTGGTGCGGGATCTGACGGTCAACGCCGGATTCAGCCTGACCGGCAAGCGCATTCTGTTGCTTGGCGCGGGCGGCGCGGTGCGCGGGGCACTGGAGCCGTTGCTGGCGGAAAAACCTGACTCGGTCATCATCGCCAACCGCACCGTGGACAAGGCTGAGCTGCTGGCAGAGTTGTTCAGCGACTTGGGGCCGGTATCGGCCAGCGGATTCGACTGGTTGTTTGAACCGGTCGACGTGATCATCAACGCCACGTCCGCCAGCCTCACCGGCGATGTCCCGCCGATTGCACCGAGCCTGATCGAGCCGGGCAAAACCCTGTGCTACGACATGATGTACGGCAAGGAACCGACGGCGTTTTGCCGTTGGGCCACGGAACACGGCGCGGCGGTGTCGATGGATGGCTTGGGCATGCTGGCCGAGCAGGCGGCGGAAGCGTTCTTCCTGTGGCGCGGCGTGCGCCCGGACACGGCGCCAGTGCTGGCCGAACTGCGCCGTCAGTTGGCCCTTTAAGAGCATCGCTGGCAAGCCAGCTCCCACAAGGATCACCTAAATCCCTGTGGGAGCTGGCTTGCCAGCGATTGAAGTCGACACGGATATCAGATCAATCCTCAAACCGGATCGGGCATTTCTCCGGCCCTTCCAGCTTTCTCAATTCTTCCACCACCTGCGGCCGCGCCTGGCGCAAGGTCAGGCTGCGCTGCTGACTCAGCAATCGCCGCGCCTCCTGATGCAGCATCTCCACCCCTGAATAGTCGATGAAGTTGATCTGCTGCGCCTCAATCACCACCCGCGCGCCGTGCATGCGTTGCAGACGCACTTGCAGGTAATGGCTGGCGCCGAAAAAGATCGAGCCGCCGACGCGCAGCACATCGTCCTCGCCGTCGCGCCAATGCTGCACACGCGGTTGCGAAGTGCGTTTGAGGTAGAAAAACAGCGATGCCAGCACTCCGGCGTAGATCGCAGTCTGCAATTCCAGCAGCAACGTCGCGAGGCACGTCAGCGCCATGACCACGAATTCGGCGCGGCTGACCCGCAGCAACGCGCGAATGCCGCGATGATCCACCAACCCCCAGGCAATCAGCAAAATGCTCCCCGCCATGGCCGGAATTGGAATGTGCGCGATCAGCCCCGCGCCGAAAATTGCGAACAGCGCCACCCAGATCGCCGAAAACACCCCCGCCAGCGGCGAGCAGGCGCCGGCCTCATAGCTGAGCCCGGAACGGGTGAACGAGCCGGCGGACAGCGAGCCGGAAAAGAACGCACCGACAATGTTGGATAAACCCTGAGCGCGGACTTCCTGATTGGCGTCGAGCAACTGCTGCGAACGCGCGGAAATCGATCGGGCAATCGACAGGCTGGTCACCAGTCCGAGCATGCCCACCGCCACCGCGCTCGGCAGCAGTCGCAGGATCAGATCGATGTCCAGCGGCAGCGCACTGAACGGCGGCAGACGCCCGACAAACGCACTGACCAGATGCACATGGCCGAACATCGCCGGCCACAGCCACACCACCAGACTGGCGAGCACCAGCGTCATCAACAGTGTTGGCCATCTTGGCAGCAAGCGTTTGAGGGCGACACCGACGACGACAGTGGCCAGGCCAAGGATCAGCGAGGGTTTATCCACAGCCCGCAAGTGGTGGATCAGATCCATCAGGCTGGACAGCGCCGTCGCCTTCGCCGGCAGATCCAGTCCCAGCAGGTTCGGCAGCTGGCCGATGGCAATCACCACCGCCGCGCCAAGGGTGAAGCCGAGCACCACTGAGTGCGAAACGAAATTGACCAGCGCGCCGAAGCGCAACAGGCCGAGCAGCCACTGGAAAATCCCGGCCAACAGGGTCAGCAACAGGATCAGGGTGATGTAGTCATCGGAAGCGGGCACGGCCAACGGGCTGACGCTGGCGAACAACACGATGGAAATCGCGGCAGTCGGGCCACAAATCAGGTGCCAGGACGAACCCCACAGGCAAGCGATCAGCACCGGGATGATTGCGGCGTAGAGACCGTATTCGGGTGGGAGACCGGCAATCAGCGCGTAGGCAATCGATTGGGGCAACGCCAGGATCGCGCCGCTGAGGCCGACGATCAGGTCGCGACCGACGCTGGCGCGGGTTTGTCGGGGGAGCCAGCTCAGAAACGGGAACAGTGAGTGGCGACTGGGGAGGGCCATGGATCCTCTCGGTGGACGTTTTGCGAAAGAGTATCAGGCTGAGACGCGATCGTTCCCATGCGCTGGGTGGGAATGCATCAACGCACGCTCCGCGTTCGGCTCTTGAGTGGGACGCGGAGCGCCCCGGGCAGCGTTCCCACGCAGAGCGTGGGAACGATCAGAATCAAAGCTTGGCTTTCACCGCCGCCAACGCATCTTTGCCGTCAGCGGTCTTGACTCCGTCCAGCCATTTGTCCAACACGGCCGGATTGGCCTTGATCCACGCCTTCGCCGCAGCGGCATTGCTGACTTTTTTGTTCACCACCTCGGCCATGATGCTGTTTTCCATGTCTTGAGTGAACGACAGGTTGGTCAGCAACTTGCCCACATTCGGACAAGCCTCCGCGTATCCCTTGCGCGTCAGGGTGTGCACGCTGCCGGTATCGCCGAAATATTTCTCGCCGCCCTTCAAGTAATGCATTTTGAGTTGCACGTTCATCGGGTGTGGCGTCCAGCCAAGGAACGTGACGAATTTCTGTTTCTTCACTGCCCGCGACACTTCGGCCAACATCGCCTGCTCGCTGGACTCGACCAGTTTCCACCCGCCCATGTCGAAGTCGTTCTTCTTGATGATTTCCTGCAACGAGATGTTCGCCGGCGCGCCGGAGCCGATGCCGTAGATCTTCTTGTCGAACTTGTCAGCGAACTTGTTCAGATCCGAAAAGTTACGCACACCCGCGTCCCAGACATAGTCCGGCACGGCCAGGGTGAATTCGGTTCCGTCGAGGTTTTTCGCCAACTGGGTGACGTCGCCGGTGGCCACGAACTTGTCGTAGAAGCCTTGCTGCGCCGGCATCCAGTTGCCGAGGAATACGTCCACTTGGCCATCCTTCAAACCGCCAAAGGTGATCGGCACCGCGAGGGTGTCGACCTTGGCCTTGTAGCCCATGCCGTCCAGCAGAAACCCGGTGATGGCGTTGGTCGCGGCAATGTCGCTCCAGCCGGGGTCGGCCATCCTCACCGTTTCGCAGCTTTGCTCGGCAAATGCCGAGGCACTGCCCAGAGCCAGCAGGCTGACCGTCACTACTGTGGATAACTTACGCATGGACTTCCCCTTAACATTATTGGTTTTGGCAGGGTTGTGGATAACGTGCTTTACGCTCCAGATCATCGAGGTCGATGTGGTTGCGCATGTACTGCTGACTGGCGTCCACCAGCGGCTGGTGATCCCAGCTCTTCAGCTTGCCGAGGGTCAGCGCCTGGGCGACGAATCGCCGACGGCGCTGGCTTTGCAGAACATCTCGGTGGATCGCCGGGATGTCCCATTTGGCCCGTGCTTCGGCGAGGAAATCGTCGAACAGCGGACGATGCGTCGGCGACTGACTGAGTTCTTCCAGTTCCCGTGGATCGTTGTCTACGTCGAAGAGTAGGCAAGGGTCGGTTTCGCTGTAGATAAATTTGTACGCACCGCGACGGATCATCATCAACGGGCTGACTGTGCCTTCGGCCATGTACTCGCCGAATACTTCGTCGTGGCCGCCCTGCCCTTGCAAATGTGGCACCAACGAACGGCCATCCAGTGGCAGATCCGGCTCCAGGCTGCCGCCCCCCAACTCGACGAAAGTCGGCAGCAGGTCGGCGGTGGACACTGCAGCGCTGACACGGGCGGCAGCAAACTGTCCCGGCGCACTGATCAACAGCGGCACGCGGGCGGCCATTTCATACCAGTGCATTTTGTACCAGAGGCCTTTTTCGCCGAGCATGTCGCCGTGGTCACCGGAGAAGACGATGATGGTGTCGTCGATCAGCCCGGTATCCTCGAGGGTTTGCAGGAGTTTGCCGACGTTGCTGTCGATATAGCTGCAGGCACCGAAATAGGCGCGGCGTGCATCGCGGATTTTATCCACAGGCAGCGGCTTGTCCCACAGGTCGTAGACCTTGAGCAAACGCTGGGAATGCGGATCAAACGAGTGTTGATCCGGGGTTTCCGGCATCGGAATTTCGCTGTCTTCGTACAAATCCCAAAACGCCTTGGGGATCGTGTACGGATCGTGCGGGTGAGTCATCGACACGGTCAGGCAAAACGGCTGGTCGCCGTCTTCGCGAATGTGATCGAACAAGTATTGCTGGGCCTTGAACACCACTTCTTCGTCGAAATCGAGCTGATTGGTGCGCACGCACGGCCCGGCTTGCAGCACCGAAGACATGTTGTGATACCAACTCGGACGCACGTCCGGTTCGTCCCAATTGACGGACCAGCCGTAGTCGGCCGGATAGATGTCGCTGGTCAGGCGCTCTTCATAACCGTGCAATTGATCCGGGCCGCAGAAATGCATCTTGCCCGACAGGGCCGTGCGGTAGCCGAGGCGGCGCAGGTAGTGGGCATAGGTCGGCACATCGGCGGGGAAATCGGCAGCGTTGTCGTAAGCGCCGATCTTGCTCGGCAACTGGCCGCTGACTAGGGTGAACCGCGAAGGCGCGCACAGCGGGCTGTTGCAATACGCGGCGTCGAACACCACGCCTTGGGCGGCGAGACGGGAAAGATTGGGCAATTTGATAGGCGAAGGGCCGTAGAACGGCAACATTGGCGCGGCCATTTGATCGGCCATGATGAAAAGAATGTTCTTGCGCTTCATGTGATCGCGGCATTCCATGTTGAATATTTATGCGAGAGTGCTGCGATTGAGGATGGAGTCCATAGCCCATCTGGTAAACACCGTGGCCGGCAATGACTAGGATAAGCACAGCTTATGTATGAAGCCCTTGGCGATTTGTCCCTCGACCTGTTACGCGCTTTCGAAGCGGCAGCCCGCCATCGCAGCTTTACGGCGGCGGCCGTCGAGTTGGGCACGACGCAACCGGCGATCAGCCAGCAGATCAAACGCCTGGAAGAACAACTGGGCACGCGGCTGTTTGATCGTATCTATCGTGGCATCGAAATGACCGAGGTCGGCACGATTCTGTTCGAACAGGTTCAGCTCGGTTTGCAGAACATCGATGCAGGTCTCAGCGCGATCAGCACGCAGCAGCAACATGAAGTCTTGCAGGTTGCCACGGATTTTGCCTTCGCCGCCTACTGGCTGATGCCGCGCCTGCACCGTTTTCATGAAGCCAATCCGCAGGTCGACGTCAGCCTGGTCACCAGTGAACGCAGTCACAACATGTTGCGCAGCGATATTGACGTGGCAATCCTGTTTGGCGATGGCCGCTTCAAGCAGGGCGAGAGCCATGGATTGTTCAGCGAAGAAGTGTTCCCGGTGTGCAGTCCGCGACTGCTCAAGGATCGAACCTTGCCTCTGCCCGCCCAGGCGCTGCTGGAATTCCCGCTGCTGCACTTGAGGGGTGAGAACAGCAGCAACTGGTTTGACTGGAGTGGTCTGTTCCGTGAATTGGGCATCACTACGCCGCCAGCGCCGGGGCAATTACGGTTCGATAACTACACGCTGCTGATTCAGGCGGCGATTGGTGGTCAGGGTGTGGCGATTGGTTGGCGGCACCTTGTGGATAACTTATTGAGCCAGGGTTTGCTATGCCGGCCGATTGCGCAAACCACGGTGTCGCGGCTGGGGTATTACGTTGTGTTGCCGCAGCGAAAGCGCCGTGGGGCGTTGATTCAGCAGTTTGTCGACTGGTTGATGGTTGAGCAGGCTGGCGGGGCATAGGGTTGAAGATCAAAAGATCGTCCGAACGCGGCTCGGGCCTGCGGCAGCTCTTACACGGGGGGCGAGGCAGCGACGAAACTGACGTGTTCGCCGATGTGCAGATTCAGCCGCAGCTCGTCGGCCATTCCTACCGCCGTGCGGTTCAGGCGTTCCAGCGGTTCGGCCAGGCCCGGTTCAAGATTGCCGCCGACCTGGCTGAAATGCTCGATGGTCAAACCGGCGACGCCGCGTGGCGCATTAACCAGCGTCCAGCGCACGGAACTGCTTTGCAGCGCTTCGCGAATTTCTTCGGCGGCATGACGTTGCAACGGATCCGCCACTTCCGGATCGTCCAGCACTTCGAAATCGCCAACCAACAGCAACCGCGCTACGCTCGCCGCTTGCAGACCGTCGATCAGTGCATCGACCGCCAGCACCTGCTCCACAGGGCCGAGTACGACGGACTTTTCCACATGCTCGCTATTGAACGGCAAGCCCGGCGCGTCGAGCAGGCAGATAACCGCCGAACTGCCGGCCACGCTCTGGTTGATCCGCTCGGCATCGAACAGATCACCGGTCTTGGTGCGTAACCCCGGGCGCGGAGCCAGGGCGGTGAGGTCGTCGAGAATTGCGATCACTTCATGCTGGCGGCGCAGCAATTCAGCCATCAACGCACTGCCCAGGCTACTCATGGCACCATAGAGCACCACTTTGACGACTGGGGTTTCGGCATTTTTCATGGCCTTTTTCCTTGTTTTTGACCTATATGGCATGTGACTGGTGGGCAACGCCGAGGGTTCGAATCAATTCAGAGGGTTTGCGATGCAAGCGATCAAGGGTTACCACGCCCACGTCTATTTCGATGCCGACACGATTGATCAGGCACGTGCCTTGTGTGAGCAGGCGGCGCAATTGTTTACGCTGAGAATGGGCCGCGTGCACGAACGCCCGGTCGGCCCGCACCCGGACTGGAGTTGCCAATTGGCCTTCGGCCCTGAGGTGATCGCCGATGTGTTGCCGTGGCTGGCGCTCAACCGAAAAGGGCTGGTGGTGTTCCTGCACCCGGACACGGGAGACGATTTGCTCGATCACACCGACCACGCGATCTGGATGGGCGCGATTCGCTCGCTGAACCTGTCTGTTTTTTGATCGATCCATAGCGTCGGTTCCGGTCATCGCGCCACCCGACCGCCGGTTCACCATTTGCCGGACGCTTTCATCTGCGAAAGCTGACTGAAAGCTTTCGCGATTAGGATCGCCTCACCTGCCGGCAACAGACCGGTTGGCCAACGCGCATGTTGCATCGTGCGCCAGGCCCTTTTAACAAAAACAATGGTGATTCTGATGTCCTCTGCAACCCGCCTCCTCGCTGTAACTCCGCCCGTACGCCTCGTGCCTTTCGTTCTGCGCTGATTCTCCCGATCCGCTCATTCCCTAGCCGCGCTACGCCTGGAGTATTCCCATGCTGACTTTCCTTGGCTTCGCCATGGTCATCACGTTCATGTTCCTGATCATGACCAAGCGCCTGTCCGCGCTGATCGCCCTGATCATCATCCCGATCGTCTTCGCCCTGTTCGGCGGTTTCGCGCCGAAGATCGGCCCGATGATGCTCGAAGGCATCACCAAGCTTGCGCCGACCGGCGTGATGCTGATGTTTGCCATTCTGTATTTCGCCCTGATGATCGACTCAGGCCTGTTCGACCCGGCCGTGCGCAAGATCCTCAAACTGGTCAAGGGCGACCCGCTGAAAGTTTCGGTCGGCACCGCCGTTCTGGCGCTCGTTGTCTCCCTTGATGGTGACGGCGCGACCACTTATATGATTTGCGTGGCCGCCATGCTGCCGCTGTACAGCCGCATCGGCATGAGCCCGCGCATCATGGCCGGCCTGATCATCCTCGCCGGTGGCGTGATGAACATGACGCCGTGGGGTGGACCGACCGCCCGTGCCGCCAGTGCGTTGCATGTGGATCCGTCGGACATTTTCGTACCGATGGTGCCGGCCATGGCTGCCGGTGTGGTGGCGATCCTGTTGATCGCTTACTTCTACGGCAAACGCGAGCGCGCGCGCCTGGGTGAACTGCACCTGGTCGGCGACGAAATCGATCACAGCGAAATCAGCGTCTCGCAGTTCCCTGACGCTCGTCGTCCGAAGCTGATCTGGTTTAACGGCGCCCTGACCCTGTGCCTGATGTGCACGCTGATCGCCGGTCTGCTGCCCCTGCCGGTGCTGTTCATGGTGGCGTTCAGTATCGCGATGATCGTCAACTACCCGTGCCTGCAACAGCAGAAGGATCGGGTCGCGGCCCACGCCGGCAGTGTGCTGGCGGTGGTCGGCCTGATCTTTGCGGCGGGCATCTTCACCGGTATCCTGTCGGGCACCGGCATGGTCGATGCGATGTCGAAGAGTTTGTTGGCGGTAATCCCTGACTTCCTTGGCCCGTACCTGGCGGTGATCACGGCGCTGGTGAGCATGCCGTTCACCTTTTTCATGTCCAACGATGCCTTCTATTACGGCGTGCTGCCGGTACTGGCCGAAGCCGCCAGCCATTACGGCATCACCGGTGTGGAAATGGCCCGTGCCTCGATCGTCGGTCAGCCCGTCCACTTGCTGAGCCCGTTGGTGCCGTCGACCTATCTGTTGGTGGCGCTGGCCGGCATCGACTTCGGTGACCACCAGCGTTTCACCCTGAAATGGGCGATCCTGGTGTGCATGTGCATCTTGGTTGCAGCATTGCTGATGGGGATTTTTCCGCTGTTCAGCACTCTATAAGCCTAATACCCGCCAACCGGGGGCCAGGCTTCGTGGTTTGAAGCCGGGCCCTTTGTTGGTTTAACAATTGCTCAAAGGAATACACATGGATTGGCTGACCAACCCCGAAATCTGGGTTGCCTTCTTCACCCTGACCGCTCTGGAAATCGTCCTCGGCATCGATAACATCATCATGATTTCGATCCTGGTCAGCCGCATGCCCAAACACATGCAGCAGCGCACCCGGATCTTCGGTCTGGCCCTGGCCATGATCACGCGAATCCTGTTGCTGCTGTCGATCACTTGGGTCATGCGCCTCACCGCCGACCTGTTCGTGGTGTTCGGCGAGGGCATCTCTGGCCGCGACCTGATCCTGTTCTTCGGTGGCCTGTTCCTGCTCTGGAAAAGCTCTCAAGAGATGTACCACGCGCTGGAAGGCGAAGACGAAAACAACGACGAGCCCTCGGGCGCGGGCGGCAAATTCCTCTACACCATCATCCAGATCGCGATCATCGACATCGTCTTCTCGCTGGACTCGGTCATCACCGCCGTCGGTATGGTCTCTCATGTACCGGTCATGGTCGCCGCGATCATCGTGGCCGTCCTGGTGATGATGCTGGCTTCCGGCAAGATCAGCGAATTCATCGACAAGCATCCGTCGCTGAAAATGCTGGCGCTGTCGTTCCTGCTGGTGGTGGGTACTGTTTTGATCGCCGAGTCGTTCGACGTGCACGTGCCGAAGGGCTACGTCTACTTCGCCATGGCGTTCTCGCTGGCGGTTGAAGCGATCAACATCAAGTTGCGCACCGCGATTGCGAAAAAGCGCAAACAGCAGGATCCGGTGAAACTGCGCAAGGACATTCCGGGGCAGTAATCCGGTAGGCGATACAAAACCTGTGGGAGCTGGCTTGCCAGCGATAGCGAAGTGTCAGCGACATCATGTTTGCTGGGCTGACGCCATCGCTGGCAAGTCAGCTACCACAGGTTTTTGCGTTTAGCGATGAGCGTGTATGAGCCGGTTTCTTATGACACTTTTGTTTCAATCCGCACTTTAGCTGTGCAATGCTGGCGCCCTGACCGTTAGCCAACTACAGCTTAAGTAAAGAAACGTAGAAATCGCGCGGCACCGTCAATTTGCTCCTTTGGGGCACAGCCAATACAGGGGGCCTGCATGCTCACCCTGCTCAATCTGCTTTCTGCCGTTGCCCTGTTGATCTGGGGCACGCACATCGTCCGAACCGGCATTTTGCGGGTTTACGGTTCCAATCTGCGCCATGTGATTGGCCAGAACATGTCCAGGCGTTGGTTGGCTTTTATCGCCGGGATTGTCGTTACGGCGATGGTGCAGAGCAGCAACGCCACGGCAATGCTGGTGACTTCCTTTGTCGGTCAGGGCCTGATGGCGCTGACCCCGGCGCTGGCGACCATGCTCGGCGCCGACGTCGGTACGGCGCTGATGGCGCGGGTGCTGACGCTCGACTTATCGTGGCTGTCGCCGCTGTTGATTTTCCTCGGGGTGATTTTCTTCCTGTCGCGCAAACAGACGCGGCTCGGGCAAATGGGCCGCGTCAGCATCGGGCTGGGGCTGATCATCCTGGCGCTGCAACTGATCGTCGAGGCCGCCGCGCCGATCACCAGCGCCCAAGGGGTGAAGGTGATTTTCGCCTCGCTGACCGGGGATATTCTCCTCGACGCCTTGGTCGGCGCGTTGTTCGCAATGGTTTCCTACTCCAGCCTCGCGGCCGTGTTGCTGACCGCGACCCTCGCCGGCGCGGCCGTGATCAGTTTGCCGGTGGCAATCGGACTGGTGATCGGCGCCAACATCGGCAGCGGCATCCTGGCATTCATGAGCACCAGCATGCAGAACGCCGCCGGCCGCCAAGTCGCGCTGGGCAGTCTGCTGTACAAACTGATCGGTCTGCTGCTGATCATTCCGGTGCTCGATCCGCTGGCGCACTGGATCGACAGCCTCGATTTCAGCCCGCAGGAAATGGTCATCGGCTTCCACCTCCTCTACAACACCGCGCGTTGCCTGATCCTGCTGCCCAGCGTCGGGCCGATGGCGCGGTTGTGTGGCTGGCTGCTGCCGGAGCGTCCGGATGTCAATGGCACGGTCAAACCACGCCATCTCGATGCCACAGCTTTGGTCACTCCGAGCCTGGCCCTGGCCAACGCCGCCCGGGAAACGCTGCGCATCGGCGATCTGGTCGACAACATGCTCGAAGCGATGCTCAACGTGCTGCGCGGCAAGCAGACGGCGATCACCCAGGAAATTCGCCGCATGACCGATGACGTTGAAGCCCTGTACAGCGCGGTCAAGCTGTACCTGGCGCAGATGCCCCGCGAAGACCTCGGCGAGCAAGACAGCCGGCGCTGGGCGGAAATCATCGAACTGGCAATCAACCTCAAGCTCGCCAGCGACCTCATCGAACGGATGTTGCGCAAAGTGCAGCAGCAGAAAACCTCCCAGCGCCGCTCGTTTTCCGAGGTCGGCCTGGAAGAACTGGCCGATCTGCACAGCCAGTTGATTTCCAACCTGCGCCTGGGTCTTTCGGTGTTTCTCAGTGCCGACCGGGAAAGTGCGCGTCAATTGCTGCGTGAAAAACGGCGGTTTCGCGCGCAGGAGCGCCGTCTGGCTCACGCCCATGTCAGCCGTTTGCAGCGCAAGATCGTCCAGAGTCTTGAAACCAGTTCGCTGCATCTGGAGCTGATTGCCGACATGAAGCGCCTCAATTCGCTGTTCTGCAGCAGTGCATATGCGGTGTTGGAAACGGCTGATACGGGCGCATTGGCCGTGGATGATATGAGCGACATTACGCATTCGCCTTGAACGTCTGTCGGTGCGGTCAGTCAGTAATTCATGGTTCAGCCTCAAGGCCGCCTTCGCGAGCAAGCCCGCTCCCACAGGTTCACGAAACCCATGTGGGAGCGGGCTTGCTCGCGAAGGCGATCTGACTGACGACACGGATCTATGGAAGCCCTTATGCGTTGCCTGTTGTTCGCCTGTCTGTTGCTCGGTTCCCTTCCCGCCCTCGCTCTGGATCGTTTTCAGGTCGAAGGCTATGCCCTGCCCAACGGCCTGCAACTGATGCTCAAACCCGGTACCGAACGCGGGCATGTGGCGATTCGTCTGGTGGTCGGCGTCGGCCTCGACGATTTTGGTTGCGATGAAAAGGAGCTGCCGCATCTGCTCGAACATTTGCTGTTCAGCGGCATCGACGCCACCGGCGAAGGTGGCCTCGAAGAACGCATGCAGGCCCTTGGCGGCGACTGGAACGCGTTCACCAGCAATGCCGATACCACGTTTGTCATAGAGGCTCCGGCGAAAAACCAGCGCAAGGTGCTCGACCTGCTGCTCGATCTGCTGACCCAGACGCGCATCGATGACAACGCCATCATCGCCGCGAAAAAAATCGTCGAGCGCGAGGACGGCGGCCATTACACCCATCTGCAACGCTGGCTCGACCGGCAGGATCTGGGCCACACCGCGAGCAACCAGCTGGCCGTGGAACTGGGCCTGAAATGCCCGCAGCGCGCCCAGGTCGAAGGCCTGACCCAGCAACAGCTGGAGAAGGTGCGCAAGGCCTGGTATGCGCCGAACAACATGACTCTGATCGTCGTCGGCGAATTGGACAAACTGTTGCCGGCCTATCTGGAACGGACATGGGGCGCGCTGGAACCCGTCGAGCCCACCGAGCACTCGCCACTGCCGGATATCCGCGCCAGCGCCGCCCACGAACGCACACTGATGCGCGGTTTCATTGGTGATGGCGCCAAACTGCACTGGCTGGTACCCGAGCCGGTGCTGGAAGACCAGCACGACGAGACCTTCGACCTGCTCAAGGAATATCTCGACTGGGCGCTGTACCGAAAACTGCGTCTGGAACACAGCTTGTCGTACGGGCCGTGGGCCGAACGCGAAGTGTTCGGCGGCGTCGGCTTCACCAGCCTGAATGCGGATCTGGATCGCGACGATGTGGCCCAGGCTCAACAAGTGCTCGAAGACCTCAAGGCCGAGCTGCTGAAAAACGGCCTCGACGCCGACACCTTTGCTCGCCTCAAACAAGCCGCCATCGCCCATCAGGCCTGGGCGGTGCAAGGCAACAGCGCGTTAGCCGATTATTACTGGAGCGCGCTGGGCGATTACGAAGACGGCCGCTTCGCCAATCCTGCCCGCGAGCTGCAAGGTGTGTCGCTGCAAGCGGCGAACAAGGCGATGCGTGAATTGTTGATGCAACCGGGGTATTGGCGGATCGAGAAGCCGCTGGTTGGTGACGATCAGGTGCTTTGGCTGATGGCGGGCGGTTTGGGCGTGGTGTTGCTGGTTTTGATTGGCTGGCGATTGCGCCGGAAATAGGTGTTGTTGATTCCTGACCGGGAGCCTCGCCACAACGCAGCGCCAGCGTTACCCTGTCGAGGTTTTTTCCACCAGCCCTGTGAACCGCCCAATGCCGACTCTGACCCTCATGATCCAGCGCACCCTCGAGCTGATGAAGCGCTATCCCGGAGTCATTGCGCTCGGTGGCTTCATTTCCGGAGTCGGCAGCTTCATTCTGGTTGACCGTCAACAAGGCCTGGCGAGCTGGATCACCACGATCATGCTGGTCAGCTGGATCTGGCTGATGCTGGAAAACAGCCTGACCAAGCTGTTCACGCGCATATTCAAACGCGAGATTCCTCAGCCGCTGCTGCGTTACGCGACGCAGATGATTCACCAGGAAAGCCTTTTTTTCGTCCTGCCGTTTTTCTTCATCACCACGACGTGGAACAGCGGCCAGTTTTTCTTCACCGGCCTGCTGAGCATCGCCGCGCTGATCTCGATCATCGATCCGCTCTACTACAAATGGCTGGCACCCCGGCGCTGGGCGTTTCTGGCGTTGCACACGCTGACGCTGTTCGCCGCCCTCCTCACCGCGCTGCCGGTGATCATGCACCTCACCACCTCGCAGAGTTTCAAATGGGCGTTGGGCATTGCCGTGGTGTTGTCGTTCCCGAGCCTGGCGTCGATCTTCCCGATCCGCACCGTGCGCAATGCCCTGGCGATCCTGTTCATCACCGTTGGCATCGGCGGCCTCGGCTGGGTGCTGCGTTCGTGGGTGCCGCCGGCGACGTTGTGGATGACCGATGTGGCAATCAGTACGCAATTGCAGGATCGCACCCCCGGCGAAAGCCTTGACGAAGTCAGTGCAGAGCAGATCCGTGGCGGCGGGCTCTACGCCTATACCGCGATCAACGCGCCACGCGGGCTCGATGAGCGCATCTATCACGTCTGGCAGTTCAATGGCAAAGAGGTCGACCGCATCGCCCTCGACATCCACGGCGGGCGCAAGGAAGGCTACCGCGCGTGGACGCACAAGCAGAATTTCCCCGGCAACCCGGCGGGCAAGTGGCAAGTGCGCGTGCTGACCGAGGACGGCCAAGTGATTGGCGTGTTGCGCTTCAACATCACAGACAGCACAGCCGTCAAAGAAAAGTGATCCGGTTCGTGCTAAAAGTCAGGTTCGCGTAATAGCCGAACAAGCACGGAGCTTATGACCACCAGCCCACTATCCGGCAGTGCCTACCTGGACACATCGCTCGCCCCTGCGCGCGTGCGGGTGACCGGCGACTGGACGCTTGCGCATTACGCCGAGCTCAAGCATCTGAGCGAAAAGCTTCAAGGCAAGTACGACGCCAACACCACCATCGATCTCAATGGCCTCGGCGCACTCGACACGGCCGGTGCGTCGTTGCTCGTCGAACTGCTCGGCTCGGAGCGTCTCGGCCAGTCCGCCGAACATCCTGACTGCACGATTTCCACCGCCGACCGCGCGCTGCTGCAAACCATCTACCGCTCGATGACCGACTTCTGCGTGCCGATCAAGGAAGCGGAAGTCAGCGTCAGCGTGCAGTTGCTGACACGCATCGGCCGCGCCGTCGACACGGTTTGGCAGGACACTTTGCAACTGCTGGGTTTTGTCGGCCTGATTATCGAAACCATCGCCCGTGGCCTGTTTCGGCCCAAGCGCTGGCGGATCACGCCGATGATTGCGCATATCGAGCAGACCGGCCTCGACGCCGCGCCCATCGTGGCGTTGCTGACGTTTCTGGTCGGCGCGGTGGTGGCGTTTCTCGGGGCGACGGTGCTGGCCAGTTTCGGCGCGAGCATTTTCACTGTCGACCTGGTCGGTTTCGCGTTCCTGCGCGAATTCGGCGTGTTGCTCACCGCCATCCTGATGGCCGGCCGCACCGCCAGTGCGTTCACCGCGCAGATCGGTTCAATGAAAGCCAATGAAGAAATCGACGCCATCCGCACGCTGGGCCTCGACCCGGTTGAGTTGCTGGTCGTGCCGCGTGTGCTGGCGTTGCTGGTGGCGCTGCCGATGCTGACCTTTCTGGCGATGCTTTGCGGGATTATCGGCGGCGCAGTGGTGTGTGCGGTGTCCCTGGATATTTCCCCGGCGATGTTCCTGTCGCTGCTGCAATCGGACATCGGCATTCAGCATTTTCTGGTCGGGTTGGTGAAGGCGCCGATCTTCGCGTTCCTGATCGCGGCGATTGGTTGTCTGGAAGGCTTCAAGGTCAGCGGCAGCGCCGAGTCGGTCGGCGCGCACACCACGTCCAGCGTGGTGCAGTCGATTTTCGTGGTGATCGTCCTCGACGCCATTGCTGCGCTGTTTTTCATGGAGATGGGCTGGTGAATCGTCTACCCCGAGCGCCCGCCGAGGCGGTGATTGAAGTCCGTGGCCTGTGCAACCGCTTCGGTCCGCAGAGCATTCACGAAAACCTCGATCTGGATTTGTATAAAGGCGAGATTCTCGCCGTGGTCGGCGGTTCCGGCAGCGGCAAATCGGTATTGCTGCGCAGCATTGTCGGCCTGCGCCGGCCCAGCGAAGGGATGGTCAAAGTGTTCGGCCAGAACCTGCCGAGCCTGGCGGAACATGAACGCTCGCTGATCGAACGGCGCTTCGGCGTGCTGTTTCAGAAAGGCGCGCTGTTTTCTTCGCTGACCGTCACCGAAAACGTCGCTCTGCCCCTTATCGAACATGCTGGCCTGAGCCGCGAAGACGCCGAGCATCTGGCGGCGGTCAAACTCGCCCTGGCCGGGTTGCCGTTGTCGGCGGCCGATAAATACCCCGCGTCGCTGTCCGGCGGCATGATCAAGCGCGCGGCGCTGGCCCGGGCGCTGGCGCTGGATCCAGACATATTGTTTCTCGACGAACCCACCGCCGGCCTCGATCCGATCGGCGCGGCGGCGTTTGATCAATTGATTTTGACCCTGCGCGATGCCCTGGGCCTGAGCGTGTTTCTGGTCACCCACGACCTCGACACGCTTTACACCATCACCGACCGCGTGGCCGTGCTGGCGCAGAAGAAAGTGCTGGTGGCCGGCCCTATCGACGTCGTCTCGGAAACCGATGACGCGTGGATTCACGAATACTTCCACGGCCCGCGCGGCCGCTCGGCGCTGGACGCCGCCAAACAGCTCAACGAGGTCTGACATGGAAACCCGAGCCCATCATGTGTTGATTGGCCTGTTCACGGTGATTGTGGTGGCAGGCGCCCTGCTCTTCGGCCTGTGGCTGGCCAAGTCGAGCGTCGACACCGAGTTCAAGGATTACGAAATCGTTTTCAATGAAGCGGTCAGCGGCTTGTCCCGGGGCAGTTCGGTGCAGTACAGCGGGATCAAGGTCGGCGATGTGGTCAGCCTTCGTCTCGATCCGCAGGATCCGCGTCGGGTGCTGGCGCGAATTCGCCTGGCCGGCGACACGCCGGTCAAGGAAGACACCCAGGCCAAACTGGCACTGGCCGGGATCACCGGAACGTCGATCATTCAGCTCAGCGGCGGCACGCCACGGAGCCCGAAACTCAAAGGGCATGAAGGCAACCTGCCGACCATCGTCGCCTCGCCTTCACCGATCTCGCGGCTGCTCGCTGACAGCAACGACTTAATGAGCGGCATTACCACATTGCTGAATAACGCCAACCAGATGTTTTCCGCCGAGAACGTCACGCGCATCAGCGCCACCCTCGCGCATCTGGAGCAGACCACCGGCGCGATCAACGATCAACGCGGCGACTTGCGTCAAGCCATGCAGCAACTGGCAACCGTCGGCAAACAGGCCGGCAACATGCTCGAACAAACCTCGGCGCTGATGCGCAACGCTAACGGCTTGCTCAACGATCAGGGCAAGCAAACCCTCGGCAGTGCCGAGCAGGCGATGAAGTCGCTGGAACAAAGCAGCGCCACCATCAACGCCCTGCTCAGCAAGAACCAGAATTCCCTCGACAGCGGCATGCAGGGCCTCAACGGCCTGGCTCCGGCGGTGCGCGAGCTGCGCGAAACCCTCGGTTCGCTGCGCGCCATCTCCCAACGCCTTGAGGCCAATCCCAGCGGTTACCTGCTGGGCAGTGACAAGAACAAGGAGTTCACGCCATGAAGCTGAACCACATCGCCTTCCTCGCCGGTTTCACATTGCTGGCGGCGTGCTCGATTTTGCCCAAGTCGGAACCTTCGGATGTTTATCGCCTGCCTGTGGCACAGGCGCCCGCCTCGACTGCCCTGGCGACTCAATCCTGGTCGTTGCGGCTGAATAAATTGCAGGCCAGTGAAGCGTTGAATCGGCCGAACATCGCCGTGATTCCTCAAGGCGATGTGATCAGCAGCTACAAGGCTTCGCGCTGGAGCGATCCGGCGCCGGTGCTGGTGCGCAATCGTCTGCTGGATGGTTTTCAGCGCGATGGACGGGTTTCGCTGTTGAGTACCGATGACGCGAATTTCCAGGCGGATCTGGAACTGGGCGGTAGCTTGCAGGCGTTTCAGACTGAATATCAGGGCTCGACCCCGACCGTTGTCGTTCGCCTGGATGCTCTGCTGATACGTGGGTATGACCAGCGCATCCTCGCCAGCCGCCGCTTCGAAGAGCGCCAGCCATTGAACGATGTACAGGTGCCGGCGGTGGTGGCCGGGTTTGGCCAGGCCAGTGACCGGTTGACCGCCAAGGTTGTAGCGTGGGCCGTCGAGCAAGGCCAGCGGCTTGCGCCCCCACCAAGACCTTAAACCCATACCATCCCTTGTGGGAGCTGGCTCGCCAGCGATGGCGGTGTGTCAGCCAACAGGTTATTTGGATGTGCTGGCCACATCGCTGGCAAGCCAGCTCCCACAGGTTTTTCGGTTAGCCGAAGAACCAGTAGCAGACGCCAATGGCGCCGAGCACGCCGGCAAATTCAGCCAGCAACGCACAGCCCACCGCATGCCGGGCCCGCTGGATGCCCACCGCACCGAAGTACACCGCCAGCACATAGAACGTGGTCTCCGTGCTGCCCTGCATCGTCGCCGCCACTAATGCCGGGAAGCTGTCTACGCCGGACGTCTGCATGGTTTCAATCAACATCGCCCGGGCGGCGCTGCCGGAGAACGGTTTGACCATCGCCGTCGGCAACGCATCGACGAAACGCGTGTCCCATCCGGCCCACTCGATCAGATGGCGAATGCCGTCGAGGCCGAAATCCAGCGCGCCCGATGCCCGCAACACGCCCACCGCGCAGAGCATCGCCACCAGATAGGGAAGCAGATTTTTTGCGACATCGAAGCCCTCCTTCGCGCCTTCGACAAACGCCTCATACACCTGCACCTTGCGCAACGCACCGATCACCAGAAACAGCATGATCAGGCCGAACAGCGTCAGGTTGCCGAGGATCGACGACAGGCCCGCCAGCGCGGTGGCCGATAGCGTGCCGAGCAGCGCCATGAAGCCGCCGAGCACCAGCGCGCCGGGAATCAGATAGGCCAGCACCACAGGATCCCAGATGCGCAGGCGCTGCATGAACGCCACCGACAGGAAGCCGACGATGGTCGAGCAGCTGGTTGCCAACAGAATCGGCAGGAACACCAGCGTCGGATCGGGCGCGCCTTGTTGGGCGCGGTACATGAAGATCGTCACCGGCAGCAGGGTCAGGGACGAGGCGTTGAGCACCAAAAAGAGGATCTGCGCGTTACTGGCGACGGTGGCACAGGGGTTGAGCTCTTGCAGCGCCTTCATGGCTTTGAGGCCGATGGGCGTGGCGGCGTTGTCGAGACCGAGGCCGTTGGCGGCGAAGTTCAGGGTGATCAGGCCGAGGGCCGGGTGGCCGGGCGGGACTTCCGGCATCAGTCGCAGGAATAGCGGGCCAAGTACTTTGGCCAGCCATTCGACAATTCCGGCCTTCTCGGCGATGCGCAAAAAACCCAACCACAGGGTCAGCGTGCCGAACAGCAGCACCATGACTTCGACCGACAGCTTGGCCATGGCAAAAATGCTTTCCACCATCGCCGCGAAGATCCCGGCGTTCCCGCCGATCAGCCACTGCGCCAGCGCCGACACGGCTGCCACGATGAAGAAGCCAAGCCACAGGCCATTAAGCATCAGTCAAATCCCCCGGAAGATGCGGCGAATGATAGCGGCCGCGCCAGAAACGACAAACCCCGGATTTTTCCGGGGTTTGTTTATAACGGCAGGTGACGATCCCTGTGGGAGCGGGCTTGGCCGCGATGGCGGTGTGTCAGTCAACAGAGACGTTGAATGTGCCGGTCTCATCGCCGGCAAGCCAGCTCCCACAGGTTTTGCGTTATGGCTTGGAAATCTCGCCGGCTGGCAGTTTCTCTTTGCTGCGCCAGTGCGGCAGGGAATTCCAGTAGCGCTGGCCTTTGGCGTCGTCGTACATGCCTTCCCAACGCGAGATGACCAACACCGCCAGGGCGTTGCCGATCACGTTCAGTGCGGTACGCGCCATGTCCATGATGCGGTCGACACCGGCGATGAACGCCAGGCCTTCCAGCGGAATCCCCACGCTGCCCAAGGTGGCCAGCAGCACCACGAAGGACACGCCCGGTACGCCGGCGATGCCTTTGGAGGTGACCATCAGGGTCAGCACCAGCAGCAACTGCTGGCTGATCGACAGGTCGATGCCGTACAGCTGGGCAATGAAGATCGCCGCGATGCTTTGGTACAGGGTCGAACCGTCGAGGTTGAACGAGTAACCGGTCGGGACCACGAAGCTGCAAATGGCTTTCGGCGCGCCGTAGGCTTCCATCTTCTCGATCACGCGTGGCAGCACGGTCTCCGACGAAGCGGTGGAGTACGCCAGCACCAACTCATCCTTGAAGATGCGCATCAGCTTCAAGACGGAGAAGCCGAACAGCTTGGCGATCAGGCCCAGCACCACGAAGGCGAAGAAGGCGATGGCGACGTAAACCAGGATCACCAGTTTGGCCAGCGGCACCAGGGAGGCGAAGCCGAAGTTGGCGACGGTCACGGCAATCAGTGCGAACACGCCGATCGGGGCGTAATTCATGATCATGTGGGTGACTTTGAACATGCTTTCCGAGACGCCCTGGAACATCTTCACCAGCGGCTCGCGCAGATCCGATTGCAGGCTCGACAGACCGAGACCGAACAATACGGAGAAGAAGATGATCGGCAGCATCTCGCCACGGGCCATGGCCGCGAAGATGTTTGACGGAATCAGGTTGAGGATGGTCTCGATGAACGCATGTTCATGCTGCACTTCGGCGGCGGTCGCCTGGTACTTGGAGATATCCACGGTGCCCAGCGTGCTCATGTCGATGCCGGTGCCCGGATGGAACACATTGGCGAGCAGCAAGCCGACGACGATTGCGACGGTGGTCACGATTTCGAAGTAGATGATGGTCTTCAGGCCGATGCGGCCGAGTTTCTTCGCGTCGCCGACACCGGCAATGCCGACGATCAGGGACGAGATGACAATCGGGATTACGATCATCTTGATCAGACGGATAAAGATATCGCCCGCTGGTTGCAAGACGTTGCTGATCCACCAGGCCTTCTCGGCACTGAAGTGGTTGAGCAACGCGCCGATTGCAATCCCCAATACCAGACCGATGAGGATCTGCCAGGCGAGGCTAAGCTTTGCCTTCTT
This sequence comes from Pseudomonas syringae, assembly GCF_021605415.1. Taxonomy (GTDB): domain Bacteria; phylum Pseudomonadota; class Gammaproteobacteria; order Pseudomonadales; family Pseudomonadaceae; genus Aquipseudomonas; species Aquipseudomonas syringae_S. The sequence continues at coordinate 26,986 of NZ_WKEQ01000026.1, read as the reverse complement.
CATTATCTTTACCCTTACTTGCGTTTGACTCAGGCACATGCAGGAACTGGAACGCTTCTTGAGCGGAAAAGTCTGTGCATCTGCCTCCGTATAAGGTGCCCCGCGATGCCTATAAAGGTCTCAGCGGCGGGCGAAAAAAGGCGCAACTATTCCGATGCGGGGGTGCGACGTCTAATGCCGTAAACGCCTACCCTATGCCGAATCGGCATGAGATTTTCTAGCCGAAACGGGCGTCCCAGCCGGTTCGAATACGACATTTCGGCAGGCATAACTGCCGTGAACCGGCCATCCCAGCGTGTATAGATCGTTTTTTAAACAGCAAAATCCAGTGAAAAATTCGCTTTGAAGCCCTCGCACCTGAGTTAAAAACCGTCCGAGTATTTAGGTTTTTTTCTCGATGTACGGTCGCAAAGAGATACCGCCAAGAATATTTTGCGCAGCGTAAGGGATTGAAAAATGAGCAGAACGCTCTAGAACGGGAAGTGTGTGATTGAAGCTCGCGCAAGTCCGTCGAGCCACTTGGGGCCGGCGAACTTGCGTCGCAGCTTTTGCCCTGACCCGGCCCTCAGCGCAGGTACTCCCTGTACCCGTAGGTCACTCCGACCCTGTAACAGTCAGAACGTCCCGGCCCCTTGGTCATGCGCCGGTCCTCTTCGGGCCGGGCAGTGGAAGCAACAAGGCGCTGCTCCCGCGTTCAAAAACTCAGTACCACTTTGGATCTTTTTTCAGCGTTTCCATCAACAGATCCTGCATGCCCTGATCGGGCTTGCCGAGGAACCGGTAGGTGGCGTGTCGCGTCGGCGACTTGTCGGCCGGTAATCCTTCCGGCACGTCCACCAGCATGGCGTACGCGTCTTTCTTGTCGAAGCTGAAGGCGACAATCAAGCGATGGTTGAGACACGTTTCCTGCGTTTCACACAGCGGGCCGACCAGATACTCGTCGCCGTCTTCCGTGACCGCATGCATCTGCTGATCCGGCGCACCGGACAGGTTCATCACCCATTCCGGTAGACGTTCTTCTTTCTTCACCACGCCCTGCCAGGTTTCCCTGTACTGCGGGTCGGCATTGAGCAGCTCATTGACCCGTGTCTGACCGTCATTGGCCGCCATCGCCATGGCACTACCGCCCAGAAGCAGGGCGGCTGCCAGTGTCTTGAACGCGATCATGGTCAACCTCGGCCGCGACGGCCAAAGAAGAAGGAAGCGATGAACATGACCAGGAACACCACGAACAGAATCTTGGCGATACCCGTGGCAGTGCCCGCGATACCACCGAAGCCCAGTACGGCGGCGATGATGGCAATGATCAGGAATGTAATAGCCCAACTCAACATGGTGATTCTCCTTACTTCTATTTAGAGGTATTGCGTGTGATACCGACTCAGGAGCCGATGTCCGTTAAAAAATCCAGCGTTCCTGACGGGGCATTTCATCCATAGGCTGCGTCTGGTCGACATCCATCATGCGCAGGGAGGCGTTTTCAGCCTGACGGTTGCTGACAGCGCTGAAATGGGTCTGGGTTGAATGCTGCATCGAGATCAGCGCAGCTTCAGGCTGTTGGCTCTGCTCCCAGCGCAAATACTGCTGACAGGCGATCAACGTGATTAACAGCGCAAGCACGCCAAACAGCGCTTGCTGGATATGCAATGGCGAGATGCGCATTTGGGCGGCACGTTGGCGAGTCATCCTGGGTTCCCTCACGCTTGTTTTGTTGGGGCAGCATGTAATCTGCCCGGGCTGAGCTAGGTATTGCAGCCTGCATGCCAGCTTTTTCGATTAAAAAATAGTTTATAAATCAATAGGTTATGAAATTTTAAAAAACGTCGTAAGACGCATCCTGCACGATGGCCTATTGTTCGTCGTGCGTAATGCACGATAAATGAGTAGGAAATTTCATTCTTTTTGAATTGCTGACGGGCGGTAGATGTCAGAAAGGGAGGCAGGCATTCGCCTGCTCGTCGTGACTTCTCGTTAAAACCAAGAAAATCAATTGATTAGCTGATGGCAGGGGCGAGAGCTATGCTGCTGTAGCCGGAATCGATCAGAATGAACCATGCAACTTGCCCGATTATTCCGGGACTAAACCAAGACAAATCACTTATGGAGCGTAGGAAAAATGGAATCTGCCGCTGAGCAACAAGGCCGCATTCTGCTGGTGGACGATGAATCCGCCATCCTGCGAACCTTCCGCTACTGCCTGGAAGATGAGGGTTATACCGTCGCCACCGCCAACAGCGCGGCCCAGGCTGACGCGCTACTGCAACGCCAGGTGTTCGACTTGTGCTTCCTTGACTTGCGTCTGGGCGAAGACAATGGCCTCGATGTGTTGGCGCAAATGCGTATTCAAGCGCCATGGATGCGTGTGGTCATTGTCACCGCCCATTCGGCGGTCGACACAGCGGTAGACGCCATCCAGGCTGGTGCCGCCGACTATCTGGTCAAGCCGTGCAGCCCGGATCAATTGCGTCTGGCGACGGCCAAGCAACTTGAAGTGCGTAGACTCTCGGCGCGCCTCGAAGCGCTTGAAGGCGAAATCCGCAAACCGAAGGACGGTCTCGATTCCCACAGCCCGGCAATGAAAGTGGTGCTGGAGACGGCGCGCCAGGTCGCCAGCACTGACGCCAATATCCTGATCCTGGGCGAGTCCGGCACCGGTAAAGGCGAGCTGGCGCGGGCGATACACGGTTGGAGCAAGCGCGAGAAAAAATCCTGCGTCACCATTAACTGTCCGTCGCTGACCGCCGAGCTGATGGAAAGCGAGTTGTTCGGTCATAGTCGCGGCGCGTTTACCGGCGCCAGCGAAAGTACCTTGGGTCGCGTCAATCAAGCGGACGGTGGCACGCTGTTTCTCGACGAGATCGGCGATTTTCCGCTGACGTTGCAGCCAAAGTTGCTCCGATTCATTCAAGACAAGGAATACGAACGGGTTGGCGATCCGGTGACCCGTCGCGCCGACGTGCGCATCCTCGCTGCCACCAATCTCAACCTCGAAGACATGGTGCGCGACGGCCGCTTCCGCGAAGACTTGTTGTATCGCCTGAACGTCATCACGTTGCACCTGCCACCGCTGCGCGAGCGGGCGGAAGACATCCTGACCCTGGCTGACCGGTTCCTGGCACGCTTCGTCAAAGAGTATGCACGTCCGGCGCGAGGTTTCAGCGACGAGGCGCGGGAGGCGCTGCTCGGCTATCGCTGGCCGGGCAACATCCGCGAACTGCGCAACGTAGTCGAGCGGGCGAGCATTATCTGCCCACAGGAAAAAGTCGAAATCAGCCACTTGGGCATGGCCGAACAACCGGCCAACAACGCACCACGGGTCGGCGCGGCCCTGAGCCTGGATGAACTGGAAAAGGCGCACATTGGCGCAGTATTGGCGACCGCCGGCACGCTGGATCAAGCGGCCAAGACGCTGGGTATCGATGCTTCCACGCTGTATCGCAAGCGCAAGCAGTACAACTTGTGAGTGGTCGCTGATGAAACTGGCGATGAAGTTGCGGACTCGGTTGTTTCTGAGCATTTCGGCGTTGATCACCGTGGCATTGCTCGGGCTGCTGCTCGGGCTGGTCAGCGTGATGCAAATGGCCGGGACGCAGGAAGCGTTGATCCGCAATAACTTCGCCACGCTAGACCTGGGCCTCAAGTTGCGCCAGACCCTTGGCGACCAACTGATCATGATGCTTTCCGAAAAACCTGACCCGGTCGCCTTTGAAACCTCCAGACAACACTACTTTGCGTTGCTTGATGAGGGCATCGCTCAGGAGCAGAAGGACGAGGGGCGGCCGTATGGATTCGAACGGGCGAAAGCTGATTATTTGAGGTTTCTCCAGGCTTTTGAAGAGTCACAGGGTTCGGGTAGTGCGTTCGATGACAGCAACCTCAGGGAGCGCTTCAACACTTTGCGCAATGGCCTGATCACCGAACACAAGCATGCGCTGGACAACATCAATTCAATGCAACATGCGGCGCGGTCACGCGCCCTGTTGGTCGCCGGCCTGATCGGGTTTGTCGGTCTCGCGGTGTTGATCATCGGTTTCATTACGGCGCACGGGATTGCCCGGCGTTTCGGCGCGCCGATCGAGGCATTGGCCAAAGCGGCGGACACCATCGGGCAAGGCAGTTTCGAAGTGACTTTGCCGGTGTCCTCGGCGATGGAAATCAATCAGCTGACCCGGCGCTTCGGCATGATGGCCGAGGCCTTGCGTGAGCATCAGGCCACCAACGTCGACGAACTCATGGCAGGCCAGCAACGCTTGCAGGCCGTGCTCGACAGCATTGACGACGGCCTGCTGATGATTGACCGCGAAGGGCGCCTGGAGCACCTCAACCCAGTGGCGCAGCGACAATTGGGCTGGGACAGCGAACGTCTGGGCCAAGGGCTGGGCACGGCGCTTGAGCGTCCGGAGCTGGATGCACAGTTGCAGCTGGTGCTGCGCGGCGGTTCTCTGGAGCGTGCGCCGGAAGATCTGAGCATTGAGGTCGACGGTGAATCACGTGTGCTGACGTTCAGCCTGACACCGGTCAGCCACACCCAGGGACACATCCTCGGCGCGGTGATGGTGTTGCATGACGTCACTGAGCAACGGGCATTCGAGCGTGTTCGCAGCGAGTTTGTATTGCGTGCCTCTCACGAGCTGCGCACGCCGGTCACTGGCATGCACATGGCATTCGGCTTGTTCCGTGAGCGCACGCATTTTCCAGAAGAATCGCGCGAAGCGGATCTGCTCGATACGGTCAATGAAGAAATGCTGCGCCTGATGCAACTCATCAACGACTTACTTAACTTCTCCCGCTACCAGAGCGGCTTGCAGAAACTGACACTGGCGCCTTGCTCCATTGAAGATCTGCTGGAACAGGCGCAGGCACGGTTCGCCGGCCCGGCGGCGGAGAAGGGCGTGGATCTTCGCGTGGAAGTCCAAGAACCGTTGCCGCGCTTGCAGGCGGATAAGCCGCAGCTTGAGCGCGTGCTGGATAACCTGATCGACAATGCCTTGCGCCATACCGCCCGTGACGGTTTGATCCGTTTGCAGGCGCGGCGACATGGCGAGCGGGTGATCATTAGCGTTGAAGACAACGGCGAAGGCATTGCCTACGGTCAGCAGGGGCGGATCTTCGAACCGTTTGTCCAGGTTGGGAGGAAAAAGGGCGGCGCGGGGCTGGGCCTGGCGCTGTGCAAGGAAATCGTCCAGTTGCATGGCGGGCGCATGGGTGTTTATTCGCGGCCGGGGCAGGGCACGCAGTTCTACATGGCGCTGTCGGTTTAGGCTTCGTCGTCCAGACGCCGTCCGGCCAGCCGTCGTCCCCGGGTAATCAGTTCAATGAACTGCACAGCGCTGAGAGCGTGGGCGAACAGCCAGCCCTGCCCGAACTTGACCCCTTCACTGCTCAACAACTCTGCCTGGGATTCGAGTTCGATGCCTTCGGCAATCACCTTCAGATCCAGTGCCTGCGCCATGTGGATAATGTGCGGCGCAACGCCACTGCTGGCAGCGTCGTGGCCGAGGGCATCGATGAACGCTTTGTCGATTTTCAGGCAATCCACCGGCAGGGTTTGCAGGTAGGCGAGGCTGCAATAGCCAGTGCCGAAGTCGTCGATCAGCACTTGATGGCCGACATCACGCAAGCCTTGCAGGTTCTCTCGGGCCACCACCACGTCGATCAATCCCCGCTCGGTCACCTCGAATGCAATCTGCCGCGCCGCCACCCGGTGCAAGGTAAGTAATCGAGCGATGACCTGTCCAATTCGCGGCACCATCACATCGCAGGCTGCCAGGTTCACCGAGATGTATAGATGCGGGTTGGCTCGCAACAACTGGCCTAACTGTTCAAGCAAGCGTTGCAGGACGAAATCGGTCATCTGGCGAATCTGCCCGGTGTTTTCCGCCAGCGGGATGAACAGGTCGGGACTGGTCAGGGTGCCGTCCGGCCGACGCCAGCGGAGAAGGGCTTCGGCGCCGACGCAATGACGGCTGTCGAGGTCGAAGATCGGTTGGTACAGCACCTGCAACTCGCCACGGCGTATCGCCCCATGCAGTTCGGCGTCCAGCGACTGACGCTGGCGCACGAGCAGCAGCACCAGAAATCCGACAAACCCGCCGACCATCAGGCTGAGGGGCAAAAGCCACCACCACGCCATTGGAATGTGCATGCCGGTGCGCGGGGTGATCAGCACCAGTTGATACTGCGGATTGTCAGTGGGCATGCGATAGATGAGGCGATTCTGGGTGACTTGCAGCGCGTCCGTGTTTTTCGGCGGACGAGGCTCTGTGGGTGGCCATGCCTGAGCGGCGCCGAGCACCGGAATGGCTCGCGTACCGTGATCAAGAATCACCAGGAGGCTACTGCCGGGTGACAGATCGACCATGTCGGTCAAATGTCCGCGAGAAGTCGCCACGCGAAAATTGCCGCGCCCGAGCATCAATGCGGCGCGGTTTTCATCCGGTTCGGTGGTGGTGTTCAGCCAATAGCTGTAGGTCGGGCCTTTGATGTCCGGCGCCCGGTTCGCGGAAAGCCCTTCCTGTCGTGGCCTGTTGGAGCACAGCCGTGAGGCGTCCATGTACGCGGCTTCGTAGACGAAGCGATAGTTGAAGGTCACTTGCTGCAAGGTCGCGATCATTTCGTCGTCGCAACTGCGCAGAGGCTGTGCTTCAAGGTCGTCGAGGCTTTCGCGCAATTGACCGAACAACTGTTCCAGGCGGGCAAGGAAGCGTTCGCCTTGAGCGTTCATTTCCTGGCTTTCGGTTTGTTCAACCTGACGCATGGCGAAGAACAGGCCGCCTGTGACCAGAAGGGCCGCACTCAAGACAGCCGCCAGCGTCGCCAGAAACCAAGGGCGATAGAACCGGCTGCGCAGTGTCTCTCGGGTAGCAACCATCATGGATATCCGAAGAATTACCAATGAGTTATAGCTGCTGATTTCGATTTCGCCCTGACCGTCGGGCGGCCGTCATTATTTTGTCTGATTCAACACCAGCAGCAACGCCGCCGTTTGCGCATCCGGCGTGCCATCGAAGCGGGAAGGGCGGTAGTGCATCTGGAAGGCCGCGAGTACGTGGCGGGTCGCCACATCCAGTTCACCGGTCTGCGGCGTGGCGTAACCGAGGCGCGCCAGTTGCGCCTGGAACCAGCCGATGCCAGGCAGTTCGTTGTTGAACAGCATTTGCTGGCGCGCGACGGCTTGTTCGTTGGGCCAAAGTCCAAGGCCTTCATTGGCCAGACGCTTCCAAGGGAACAGCGGGCCTGGATCGAGTTTACGCAGCGGCGCAATGTCACTGTGGCCGATGATGTGCCGAGGACTGATGCCATTGCGCTGGCTGATGTCCTTGAGCAGGACAATCAGCGACTGTATCTGGGCTTCGCTGTAGGGATACCACAAGCGACCGGTGGGGGTGTCCTTGAAACCTGGATTGACGATTTCGATACCGATGGAGCTGGAGTTCAGCCAGGTGCGCCCCTGCCATTCGCTTTCCCCGGCGTGCCAGGCCCGGCGGTTCTCGTCGACCAGCTTATAAATAGTCGCGCCCTTGTCGTCGCCGATCAGGTAATGACTGCTGACTTCGCCATGGGTCAGCAGTTGCAGCGAACGCTCAAGCGATGCGGAGGTGTAATGCACGACCACGAACTGGATTCGGCTGTCGTGATTGACGGACGGATGGCTGTTGTCGAAACGTGGGCCACTGGCGCAACCGGCGAGGAAGAGTAACGATGAGACGAGGAGGGCGAAAAATTTCATGGCAAAGGGCAACACGCAGGACAGTAATGCAACAGTGTAACGTACTGCCCCGCGTCATGATGCCCGGCAGGCCGATTTACACAAAATGGAACATATGCAATCAGTCGATTTCGATTTGATTGCGCCCGCCATTTTTTGCGCGATACAGCGCCTGATCGGCTCTTTTCAGCACCAGATCGCTATGTTCCCCGGACTTGAATGCGGTCAGGCCCATCGAAATCGTTATCGTCACGCGCTCGCCTTTGAAGTGAAACGGACACGCCTCGATAGCCGCGCGCAGGGTTTCCAGCAATCGGGCGCCCACGGCCAACGGCGTATTGGCCAATAGCAAAACGAATTCCTCACCGCCGAACCGCGCTATGAAATCAGTGCCACGCAGTCTTTTGCGCAACACGGTGGCAATGATTTTCAACACCTTGTCGCCAGCCAAATGGCCATAGTTGTCGTTGATCCGCTTGAAGTGGTCGAGATCGAGCATTGCCAGGCACAAGGTGTTGCCATGCTGTTGCCATTGTGTGATTTCGTGTTCCAGCCGCTCGCTCCAGGCTGCACGGTTGGGCAGGCCGGTCAGCGGGTCGATCAAGGCCTTTTGGCGCTGTTCTTCGAGGTGCTCGCGATAGCCCAGCGCTTCCTGCTCCATGTGCGCCACGCGTTCAGCGAGACTCTTGAGGCGCCCCGACACTTCCTCTTCCCGGGCATCGCGTTGCTGGCGATGCTGATCCATGGTGCCAAGCAAGCCTTCAAGGTGGTTTTCCAGCACCTGTTTCAGGTCGTCCAGATCGGCTGCTTCCTGCATGCTGCTTTGCAAGCCATCGACCTGCTCGCGCAGTTGCGTGTCCATGGCCCGCGCGGCGGAGCTGTTGTCGGCGTGGCCGGCGCTGGCGGCTTGCAGGTTGCTCTGGAATGCTTCGAGGCGTTCGTTGAGTTGCTTTAGATAAACTTCGAATTCATGTTGGCCGCTGTCGGTGATGGCCAGCATCAGCGTCGCCAGATCGTCGAGGATCGGCAGCAGCTCGTACCAGTTCAAGCCACTTTGCAGCCGGTCGCGCATGGCCTCGGCTTGCGGGCGGTGACGCTCGGGCAGGGTCAGGTCATCCAGCAGGCCGAGCAACGTGTCTTCGATGTGCTGGGCCACGGAGCTGTAGGACGGCTCCGGGGAGTCGGGCAGGGCGTAGAGAATGTCGTGCTCTGGCTGCTCCGGATCGATGGCGGCGAGTGCCTGGGCGATGGGTTCGGGCAACGGCAGGCTATCGAGAATCAGCGGGGCAAGATGATCGCCGGGGTCAATCTGCTCGTCCGGGTTGGTCGCGGATAGCAATGGCTCGACCGCTGACGCTGGTTCGGGCTCTGACGCCGGGTCATAAACGGACTCTGGAGCAAGGCTTGGTGGGACGGGCGCGACGACGTCAGGCTCTGGCGGCCGTTCAGGTGGGGCCGGAATTTCGATGGCTGGGGCAGCGTCTGCAGGCACCGGCGCTGGCGGTTGCGCGGCGTTGGAAGACGCCTCGGCAACGACCTCCGCCGTTTCAACTGCGGCGGCCGCTGGAGCTGGCGCCGAATTCGCCAATGGCATAGGGGGCGGTGCAGGAGCGGGCGTTAATTCAAGCGGCGCGGGCACTTCCTCGATGTCGCGATGGCCAAACAGGCGCTGAAACAACCCGGGCCGCTCTGCTTCGGTCGGCGCGTCCAATTGGCTGAGAGCTCTGCCTTGCAGGCCGCTCAGTTCGCTGAGCAGCAGCGGCATTTCTCGCGCCTGGCTGACGCGACTGTCCAGTTGCTTGGCGAATTTCTTCAGCGGCTGGCTGACGTCTCGGGGCAACGGCAGGGCTTGCAGTTGGCTGACCAGCGCGGTGAGCGCGGTGCTGACCTGATTGATGCGGGTTTCGCGCCGCTGCTCCGAGTCGAGCACGGCTTTTTCCAGACGCGGCAACAGGGCTGCGAGGCCGGCGTCCATGTCGTCAGTGCGCACTACGTCGCGCATTTCTTTCATGCATTGGTCGACCACCTTGTCGGTGCCTTCAGCCGCCAGGGTGCTGCGCACCAGACCGCGACGCAGCAAGTCGAGCCGGGCGTCCCATCGACGTTCGAGCTTTTCCTGTTGTTCGATGCTTTTGAGGTATTTCTCTTTCCAGCGCTGGGCTTCGTCGCTCATTCAGGGGTTCCGCGAAGGGCAGGACTCAACGCGGGCAATGCATTGGCCGTGAGCGAACCCGGCAAACGAATCTCTACCGCGACGGGCAGGTGATCGGAAATCGGTTGCGCCAGCACTTCGACCTTTTCCAGGGTCAGGGTCGGGCTGAGCAAAATGTGATCGAGGCAGCGCTGAGGGCGCCAGCTCGGAAACGTCGCCTCAACCTGCGGGGCCAAAAGGCCAAGGTCGCGCAGCGGCGAGTGTTGCAGCAGATCGCTGGCGTGGGTGTTCATGTCACCCATCAGTACCTGATGCTTGTAGTCGCCGATCAGCTCGCGGATATAAGCCAGTTGCATCGTGCGAGTCCGGGCGCCGAGGGCCAGGTGCATCATGACGACGACCAGCGCCTCCGGGCCTTCGCCGAAGCGCACCAGGATGGCGCCGCGACCTTTCGGGCCGGGCAGCGGATGATCCTCAATCGCCCACGGACGCAGACGGCTGAGCACGCCATTGCTGTGCTGGCCCAGTCGACCGAGATTACGATTGAGTTGTTGATACCAGTAAGGAAACGCGCCGAGTTGCGCCAGATGTTCGACCTGATTGACGTAGCCCGAACGCAGGCTGCCACCATCGGCCTCTTGCAGAGCCACCAAGTCGAAATCGTTGAGCAGGCTGCCGATCTTTTGCAGATTGCCGGCACGCCCGGTGTGCGGCAGCAAATGCTGCCAGCCCCGGGTCAGGTAGTGCCGGTAACGCTCGGTGCTGATACCGACCTGAATATTGAAACTGAGCAAGCGCAGACGGCTGTCTGCGGGCAGGCCCGTGGATTCCAGGTGATGCTCGTTGACCTGCGGATCATGCAGGCCAACGAGACGTTCGGTGCCCCAGCGGCGCATGGCTGATGCCGCGCTTAGTTGGCAGCTGCCTTATTGGTCGCTCGCTCTTTGGCCACCAGTTGATCGGCCAGTTTCAGCGCTTCTTCGGCACCGCCGGCGGAGCCTACGTCAAAGCGGTATTTACCGTTGACGATCATGGTTGGAACGCCGGAGATTTCATACTTCTTGGCCAGGTCTTTGGCTTTTACGATCTGACCCTTGATAGCGAAGGAGTCGAAGGTGGCCAGGAACTTGTCCTTGTCCACGCCTTGAGTGGCGAGGAAGTCGGCCATTTCGTTCTTGTCGGTCAGCTTCTTGTGTTCTTTCTGAATCGCATTGAACACGGCAGCGTGAACCTTGTGCTCGACACCCATGGCTTCGAGGGTCAGGAACATCTGGCCGTGAGCGTCCCATGGGCCGCCGAACATGGCCGGGATGCGGACGAAGTTGACGTCGGATGGCAGTTTTTCGACCCAAGGGTTGATCACCGGCTCAAAGGCGTAGCAGTGCGGGCAGCCATACCAGAACAGCTCGACGACTTCGATCTTGCCAGGCACGGCAACCGGCACCGGGTTACTCAGTTCGACGTAGGGCGCGGCAGGGGCTTCGGCGGCCTGGGCCGTCACGCCGAACAGGCTGGCAGCGACGAGGGCGGCGCTGATGATCAGATTACGCATGCTTTACTCCTGGACAAATTGGGTCGCCTCGCGCGACCTGTTTTCAGACAGGTCCTGGCGGGCATGAGTTCTGTAGTGTAACGGCAGCGGCCACAAAAAAGGGCGGCCTGAGCCACCCTTTTTATACTTGCTGGCGCGGATTAATCGAGCGTTAACGTTGCGCGAGACAAGCCCCGGCCGCAACGCTCGCCCGCAGGCTTCAGTGCAGGCCCTGAATGTAGCTGGAGAGCGCTGCGATGTCTTCGTCGCTCAGGCGTTTGGCGATGGTCTGCATGGTCATGGTGTCACCATCGTTGGTACGGCCGCCTTCTTCCTTGCGGAAATCGGTCAGTTGCTTGGCGATGTACTGAGCGTGCTGGCCACCCAAGTGAGGGAACCCGGCGGCTGCGTTGCCGGCGCCGTTCGGCGCGTGGCAGCCGGTACAGGCGGGCAGGCCCTTGGCCAGGTTGCCGCCGCGGAACAAGTCTTCACCGCGCTTGACGAGTTTTTCATCAGCGGCGCCGACACTGCCCTTCTGGCTGGCGTAGTAAGCGGCGAGGTCAGCCAGATCCTGATCATTCAGGTTGGTCAGCAGGCCGGTCATTTCCAGGACGACGCGCTTGTTCGACTTGATGTCGTGCAATTGCTTGTTCAGGTAGCGTTCGCCCTGACCCGCCAGTTTCGGAAAGTTTGGCGCCATGCTGTTGCCATCTGGGCCATGGCAGGCGCCGCATACGGCGGCTTTCGCCTGGCCGGCTGCTGCGTCACCCGCAGCATGGGCCATGCCGGAGATTCCCACGGTCAACAGCAGACTCACGATCAATTTCTTCATCAGCTAATCCAACTACGGCTAAGGGTTAAGAGTTATGGACCGGGTTTACTCGCTCATCCATAGGATGATGGCCTGGTAATCCTCGGCACTGCAGTCCATGCACAAACCACGCGGCGGCATCGCCTTGAAACCCTGGGTCACGTGTTGCACCAGCGTCTCCATACCCTTCGCCAACCTCGGCTGCCAGGCTTCCTGATCGCCTCTTTTGGGCGCCATGGGGAGTTGGCCGGAATGACAGGCACCGCAAACACGGTTGTACACAGCTTCCGGTTCTTGTGTAGCCTGCACGCCATAAATCGGCATCAAGAGTCCGGCAGCCAGCAGCCATTTCGTCATAAAACGGCTTTTCAGGGTTGAGAGCATTCTGCGTTCTAATGCGCAATCAAGGTATGTCGCTCTCACGAACTTCATCCTTCGCTGGGACAAAGCACACACAAAATCTGCGGCATTATATACTGGCGTCACTGAAACGGAAGCGACACCGCGTTCCGCGCCCAATCCCGGCGCCGCCCACATCGGAAATCCCATGCAGCTCAAAAATCCCATCCTCGGCCTGTGCCAACAGTCCACGTTCATGCTCAGTGCCGCCAAAGTCGATCAATGCCCTGACGACGAAGGCTTCGAAGTGGCGTTCGCCGGTCGTTCCAACGCCGGTAAGTCCAGCGCCCTGAACACCCTGACCCACGCCAGCCTGGCGCGCACCTCGAAAACCCCGGGTCGCACACAGCTATTGAATTTCTTCAAGCTAGACGAAGAACGCCGTCTGGTCGACCTGCCGGGGTACGGTTATGCAAAAGTACCGATCCCGCTCAAGCAACACTGGCAGCGTCACCTTGAGGCTTATCTAGGTGGCCGGGAGAGTTTGAAGGGTTTGATTCTGATGATGGACATCCGTCATCCAATGACCGATTTCGACCTGCTGATGCTCGACTGGGCCGTTGCGGCCGGGATGCCGATGCACATTCTGCTGACCAAGGCCGACAAGCTGACCTACGGTGCAGCCAAGAACACGCTGCTCAAGGTTCAGTCGGAAATTCGCAAGGGTTGGGGCGATCAGGTCACCATCCAGCTGTTCTCGGCACCGAAGCGTATGGGTCTGGAAGATGCCTACACTGTATTGGCGGGCTGGATGGAACTGGCTGACAAAGGTGCTGAGTTGCCTGCCGAGTAAATCGCAGGCAAAAAAAAGCCCCGGACTTCATATGGGGAGGGAGAAGTTCCGGGGTTTAAGTTCCGAACCGCTAGGGCGGGGTTCAGATATCTGCCAACACTTAACACAACATAGGAGCATTGAAGGGCTTCACCAGCCATTCAGTAACTCTGAGTGGTGAATCGCCAGATTAGTTCAGATTATTTTCAAAAAGCTTTGGAATAGGTGTTAACGCGTTCCGGACTAAACGGCTTCCAGCGGCCTCTGCCGCGACGTCACATCGCAGCAAAGGCACCGCTCCAGAAGGCTTAGTGCGCTTCATCCCAGTTATTGCCAACCCCGACTTCCACCAGCAGCGGCACGTCCAGCTTCGCCGCTTCGCTCATGTGCGCACGAATTTCATTGCTCACCTGTTCGACCAGGTCTTCGCGAACCTCCAGCACCAGTTCGTCGTGCACCTGCAGGATGACTTTGGCGTCCAGCCCGGACGTCGCCAGCCAGTTATCCACCGCCACCATGGCTTTCTTGATGATGTCGGCGGCAGTGCCTTGCATTGGCGCGTTGATCGCGGTGCGTTCGGCGGCGGCGCGCTCCTGCGGTTTGTTGGAGTTGATTTCGGGCAGGTACAGGCGACGGCCGAAGAAGGTTTCGACGTAACCCTGATCCGCCGCCTGCTTGCGGGTGCGATCCATGTACTCGCGCACGCCCGGATAACGGGCAAAATAGGTGTCGATGTAGGCCTTGGCGGTCTTGGTGTCGACGCCGATGTCTTTGCCGAGCTTCTGCGCGCCCATGCCGTAGATCAAACCGAAGTTGATCGCCTTGGCGCTGCGCCGCTGATCGGATGTCACGTCTGTGAGCCCGACCTTGAACACTTCAGCAGCGGTCGCGGTGTGCACGTCTAGGTTATTGCGAAAGGCATTCATCAGGCCTTCGTCCTTGGACAAGTGCGCCATGATCCGCAGTTCGATCTGCGAATAGTCCGCCGCCAGCAGTTTGTAGCCCGTCGACGCCACGAACGCCTGACGGATACGGCGCCCTTCGGCGGTACGCACCGGGATGTTCTGCAGGTTCGGATCACTGGACGACAACCGCCCGGTGGACGCAACGGCCTGTTGATACGAGGTATGAATGCGCCCGGTGCGCGGGTTGATCTGTTCCGGCAAGCGGTCGGTGTAGGTGCTTTTCAGCTTGCTCATCGAACGGTGTTCCATCAGCACCTTTGGCAAGCGGTGGTCGTCTTCGGCGAGTTTCGCCAGCACTTCTTCAGCAGTAGACGGCTGACCCTTGGCGGTTTTCTTCAGCACCGGCAAGCCGAGTTTTTCGTAGAGGATGACGCCGAGCTGCTTCGGTGAGCCGAGGTTGAAGGCTTCGCCGGCGATCTCGAACGCTTCACGTTCCAGCGCGACCATTTTCTCGCCCAGCTCGATGCTCTGCACGCCGAGCAATGCGGCATCGACGAATGCGCCCTGGCGCTCGATGCGCGCCAGCACCGGCACCAGCGGAATTTCGATGTCGGTCAGTACGCTGGCCAGGCTTGGGATCGCGCTGAGCTTTTCGAACAATGTCTGATGCAGACGCAGCGTAATGTCCGCGTCTTCGGCGGCGTACGGGCCGGCCTGCTCCAGTGCGATCTGGTCGAAGGTCAGCTGCTTGGCGCCTTTGCCGGCAATGTCCTGGAAGCTCACGGTGGTGTGATCCAGATACTTCAGCGCCAGGCTGTCCATGTCGTGACGGGTGGCGGTGGAGTTGAGCACATAGGATTCGAGCATGGTGTCGAACGCCACGCCACGCACGGTGATGCCGTTGCTCTGGTCGCCGCCGATGGCGCAGTTGGCGAGGATGTTGATGGCGAACTTGGCGCGCTGGCCGACCTTGAGTTTGCTCGGGTCTTCCAGAATCGGCTTGAGTGCGCGCAGTACGGTGTCTCGATCGAGCTGTTCGGGCACGCCGATGTAGGAGTGGGTCAGCGGAATGTACGCCGCTTCGTTGGCCTGCACCGCAAACGACAGGCCGACCAGTTGCGCCTGTTGTGCGTCGACGCCGGTGGTTTCGGTGTCGAAGGCGAACAGCTTCGCGTTGTTCAGCTTCTCCAGCCAGACATCGAAACGAGCCTGATCGAGGATGGTTTCGTATTGCGCTGAAGCAACGGCGGCCGCCGGCACTTCGGCTTCGGGAGCGCTGAACAGATCGCCCGCCGGTGCCGGCTCGGCGGTAGCACTCAGTTCGACCCGCTTGGCGTCACGATCCAGATCATTTAGCCAGCTCTTGAATTCGAGCAAGGTGTAGAGTTCGTAGAGTTTGGCCGGATCCTCCGCTCCCATTTGCAGATCGTCGAGGCCGATGTCCAGCGGCACGTCAATCTTGATGGTCGCCAGGCGATAGGAGAGGAATGCCATCTCCTTGTGCTCTTCGAGCTTGGCCGGCAGGGTTTTCGCGCCGCGAATCGGCAGGGTCGGAACGATGTCGAGCTGTTCATAAAGCTCTTTCAGGCCACCGTTAACGCCCACCAGCAAGCCGGAGGCGGTTTTCGGGCCGATGCCGGGAACGCCCGGAATGTTGTCGGACGAGTCGCCCATCAGCGCCAGATAATCGATGATCTGCTCGGGCGAAACGCCGAATTTCTCTTTCACGCCTTCCACGTCCATCGAGCTGCCGGACATGGTGTTGACCAGCGTGATGTGGCCATCGACCAATTGCGCCATGTCCTTGTCGCCGGTGGAGATGACCACCGGACGATCCGCCGCCGCGCTGCTGCGGGCGAGGGTACCGATCACGTCGTCAGCCTCGACGCCTTCGACGCACAGCAACGGGAAGCCGAGGGCGATCACGCTTTGGTGCAGCGGTTCGATCTGCACGCGCATGTCATCGGGCATGCTCGGGCGGTTGGCCTTGTACTCGGCGAACATTTCATCACGGAAGGTGCCGCCCTTGGCATCGAACACCACGGCGAACGGGCTGTCCGGATATTGCTTGCGCAGGCTCTTGAGCATGTTCAAGACGCCCTTGACCGCGCCGGTCGGCAGGCCTTTGGACGTGGTCAGCGGCGGCAACGCGTGAAAGGCGCGATACAGGTAAGAAGAACCGTCCACCAGGACGAGGGGGGCTTGGCTCATGAGCAGGATCAACCTTTTCGGCGGGTCCGGGGCTAGAATAGCGGGACCGTTGACGACAAAGGGACAAGGTTATCATGCGTACGTTAAATCGCTTGCTGCTGGTCAGTCTGTTTGCAATCTCACCGTTGGCTGCGTTCGCCGCGGATGATGCGCCGTCTTCGGATCCCGAAGTCACCATTCGTACCGAGGGCGACAAGACCATTCAGGAGTATCGCCAAAACGGCTTCCTGTATGCGATCAAGGTCACGCCGAAAGGAGCGCCGCCGTATTTCCTCGTTCGCGCCGATGGAACAGACGCTAACTTCATTCGCTCGGACCAACCGGATATGCTGATCCCGTCATGGAAGATCTTCGAGTGGAAATAACTTCCCCCAACGGAAGTTTCTTAAATTCACCGGCGCCGTTCCGGCGGCGCCCGTACTGAGCAGTTTTTAACCATGTCCGTGTTTACGCCCCTGGCTCGACCTGAGCTGGAAACCTTTCTCGCCCCTTACGGGCTCGGTCGCCTGCTTGATTTCCAGGGGATTGCCGCCGGCAGTGAAAACACCAATTTCTTTATCAGCCTTGAACAGGGCGAATTTGTCCTGACGCTGATCGAGCGTGGGCCGGTACAGGAAATGCCGTTCTTCATCGAACTGCTCGACGTGCTCCACGAAGCCGATCTGCCGGTGCCTTATGCGCTGCGTACGGTCGACGGCCAGGCGCTGCGTGAACTCAAAGGCAAACCGGCGTTGTTGCAGCCGCGCCTGTCCGGCAAGCACATCAAGCTGGCCAACGCGCAGCATTGCGCGCAGGTCGGCGAGTTGCAGGCGCATGTACACCTGGCGACCCAGGGCGAAAACATGATCACGCGCAAAACGGATCGTGGCCTGGACTGGATGCTGGAGGAGGGCACGCAATTCCTTTCGCATCTGGCGTACGAACCGCGTGCGCTGTTGCAAACGGCCTTGGATGAGATTGCACAGCACAAAGAGAAAATTCTCGCGCTGCCTCGGGCGAACATTCACGCCGACCTGTTTCGCGACAATGCGATGTTTGAAGGCACGCACCTGACCGGGCTGATCGATTTCTACAACGCCTGTTCGGGGCCGATGCTCTACGACGTGGCGATTGCCTTGAACGATTGGTGTTCGGACGATGACGGCGTGATCGATGGCCCACGGGCGCGGGCGTTTCTTGGTGCCTACGCGGCGCTGCGTCCATTTACAGCGACCGAAGCCGAACTGTGGCCGACCATGTTGCGGGTGGCGTGTGTGCGGTTCTGGTTGTCTCGTTTGATTGCGGCGGAATCGTTCGCCGGCCAGGATGTGCTGATCCACGATCCGGGCGAATTCGAGATTCGTCTGGCGCAGCGGCAGAAGATCAGCACGCCGTTGCCGTTCGCTCTTTAAGATTAAAAGATCGCCGCCTTCGGCAGCTCCTACAGGGTTCGGTGTAGGCGCTGCCGAAGGCGGCGATCTTTTTTACAGGGTTACAACGATTCCAGGCATCCCGCCAGATCATTGCCCAGCTTCTCCAGCACTTGCTCATAGCCCTGAGCCGTCGCCGGGGTGTAGCCGCCCAGCGCATCCAGTTCCGCCAGTTTCACTGGCAGGCCCGCCACCAGGGTTTCCGCCAAGCGCGGACGCAGCGGCGGCTCGCTGAACACACAGGTCTTGCCGACTTCCTGCAAACGCGTGCGCATCGCCGCCACATGCTGGGCGCCTGGCTGCACTTCGGCGGCCACGCTGAATACGCCGGCGTGTTTCAGGCCGTAAGCCTCTTCGAAATAGTCGAACGCTTCGTGGAAGACAAAATAGGGTTTGCCTTCAATGCCGGCCAGGCGTTGCTTCAAGCGCAAGTCCAGTGCATCCAGGCGGGCGTCGAATGCCTTGGCGTTGCTCTGATAACGCTCGGCGTTGGCCGGGTCGGCTGCGCTCAGGTCGGCGGCCATTTTGGCGGCGATGACCCGGGCGTTGACCGTTGAGAGCCACATATGCGCGTCGAGGCTGCCGGGACGGTGATCGTGATCATGCTCGTCCGCTTCCTCAGCGTGGGAGTGGTTGTCTTCGGCGAAGCGACGCAGTTTCAGACCGGGCAGCTCTTGAATCGCAACAGTCGGCAATGTACGACCGTTGAGCACGCGAGGCAGGAAACCTTCCATGTCCGGGCCGATCCAGTAGAGCAGATCCACCGACTGCACCTTCCGTACGTCGGATGGGCGCAACGCATAGTTATGCGGCGAAGCACCCGGCGGCAGCAGCACTTCGGGAATCGCCACGCCGTCCTGTACCGCAGCGGCGATCAGCTGTAATGGCTTGATGCTGGTGAGGACTTTGACCTCGGCCTGAGCCGGGCCGATCAGCAGCAAACTGATGATGAATGCGACAAAAACAGAAAAAAGTCGGGACACGATGACCACTCAATGAGGCGAGAACGGGTAACATAATAACGTCTCTCACCAAAATCGTCGCCGCTCATGCCTATTACACCGATTGCCAGCCGTCCCCACGACCATTCCCATTGCGTTCACAGCGCCCTGTCCGAAGCCGATACCTTGTGCGCGCAAAAAGGCCTGCGCTTGACCGCTTTGCGTCGGCGGGTGCTGGAACTGGTCTGGCAAAGCCACAAGCCGCTGGGTGCCTACGACATTCTCGCGGTGCTCAGTGAGCAGGACGGCCGCCGCGCCGCGCCGCCGACGGTGTATCGCGCGCTGGACTTCCTGCTGGAACACGGCTTGGTGCATCGCATCTCCTCGCTCAACGCCTTCGTCGGCTGCAATCACCCGGAACACGCGCATCAAGGCCAGTTCCTCATCTGCCGGGAATGCCACGCGGCCATCGAGCTTGAGCAAAAAAGCATCAGCGACGCGATCATCCACAGCGCCCGGGACGTCGGTTTCATCGTCGAAACCCAGACCGTCGAAGTGGTCGGCCTGTGTTCCGGTTGCCAGGGGGCTTGATGAGCAATGCGCTGATCCGACTGGAGCAAGTGGGCGTCACGTTCGCCGGGCAGAAGGTGTTGGACAACATTCAGCTGAGCGTCGAGCCGGGGCAGATCGTCACGCTGATCGGCCCTAACGGTGCCGGCAAGACCACCCTGGTGCGCGCCGTGCTCGGACTGTTGAAGCCTGATACCGGCAGCGTCTGGCGCAAGCCGAAACTGCGCGTCGGTTACATGCCGCAAAAACTTCACGTCGATCCGACCTTGCCGCTCTCGGTGCTGCGCTTTTTGCGTCTGGTGCCCGGCGTCGACCGTCCGCGAGCCTTGGCGGCGCTTAAGGAAGTCGGTGCCGAACACGTTATCGACAGCCCGGTACAAAGCATCTCCGGCGGTGAAATGCAGCGCGTTTTGCTGGCCCGTGCCCTGTTGCGCGAGCCTGAGTTGCTGGTGCTCGACGAGCCGGTACAAGGCGTCGATGTTGCCGGGCAGGCCGAGTTGTACAGCCTGATCACCCGTCTGCGCGACCGCCATGGCTGCGGCGTGCTGATGGTGTCCCACGATTTGCATCTGGTGATGAGCACCACCGATCAAGTGGTCTGCCTCAACCGTCACGTCTGCTGCTTTGGGCATCCCGAGCAGGTCAGCGGCGATCCGGCGTTCGTCGAACTGTTCGGCAAGAACGCGGCAAGTCTGGCGATCTATCACCACCATCACGACCACGCCCACGACCTGCACGGTTCGGTGGTCAAGGCGCCCGCGTCGGGCCAACCTCACGTTCATGGAGATGGCTGCAAGCATGGCTGATTTTCTGTTGTACGCCCTGCTTGCAGGCCTGGCACTGGCGATTGTCGCCGGTCCCTTGGGTTCGTTTGTGGTCTGGCGCCGCATGGCCTATTTCGGCGACACCCTGTCCCACGCCGCGTTGCTTGGCGTGGCACTGGGGTTTCTGCTGGATGTCAGCCCGACCGTGGCGGTCACCGTCGGCTGCCTGTTGCTGGCGGTGCTGCTGGTGACTTTGCAACAGCGCCAACCACTGGCGTCCGACACGCTTTTGGGAATTCTCGCACCGAGCACGCTCTCACTCGGTCTGGTCGTACTAAGCTTCATGCACGAAGTGCGGATCGACCTGATGGCGTATCTGTTCGGCGACCTGCTGGCGATCAGTCCGGCCGACCTGGCCTGGATCCTCGGCGGCAGCGCGGCGGTGCTGGTGTTGTTGGTGACATTGTGGCGGCCACTGCTGGCCATCACCGTGCACGAAGAACTGGCCAGAGTTGAAGGCCTGCCGGTGGCCGGATTGCGCATGGCGCTGATGCTGTTGATCGCGGTAGTGATCGCGGTGGCGATGAAAATCGTCGGTGTATTGCTGATTACATCGCTGTTGATCATCCCGGCGGCTGCGGCACAACGTCACGCCCGTTCACCGGAGCAGATGGCACTGGGCGCGAGCCTGCTGGGCATGCTCGCCGTGTGTGGCGGGCTGGCGCTGTCGTGGTTCAAGGACACGCCGGCTGGCCCATCCATTGTTGTGACGGCGGCCGCACTGTTTCTGCTGAGTTTTGTTCTGCCCCGTCGAGGGGTGTAGACTTGCTCGCTTTTTGCGCAAATAGAGAGTCGCAGGAATGAAGCCGTTCGCCTCCCGTTATCTGCTCCTTGTCGCATTTTCCGTGCTGCTGGGCGCCTGCCAAAGCACGCCGCCAGTGGCCGAAGTCCCCGACGCGCGAGCCACGGCCATCGCACAGCTGGAGCAAAGCCTGGCCAGCAGCGAGCTGGCCACCGCCGAAGACCAATTGGCTGCGTTGCAGGCCGAGTCGCCCAACGATCAGTCCCTTGAGCAATATCAACGCCAGCTGGCCGAAGCCTATCTGCGTCGCAGCCAGATCGTGCTGCAGAAAGGTGATGTGAATGCCGCCGCCACGGCCCTGAGTCGTGCACGCGTGCTGATGCCCAAGGCGCCAGCGCTGACCGGTGGCGTCAATGGCGCGATCACCGAAGCGCGCAAAGCCGAGCTTGAGAAAGCCGAAGCGGCGCTCAAGGCTGCTGAGGCACGGCCGAAAGCCAAGGTCATCGACCCGACGGCCGAAAGCACCACAGTGGCGCTGAATATCGCTGATATCAGCCAATTGCGTCGGCAAATGGACGCGATTGCCGCCGATGTGGTGAATTACGAGTGTTCCGTGCACATTCAAGTGCCACGCAAGGATGATTTCCCTTGGTTGGCGACCTTGCTGAGCAAACGTGTGAAGAAGCTGAATCCGGATTTCGAATTGCAGCTTGAGAAGCAGATCCTGCGCAGTGTTCCTGCGCAGATTGTTCTGACTCCGCGTAAACCTTAAAAAGCTTCACGAGCAGGCTCGCTCCCACGAGGTTAACGCTGTACCTGTGGGAGCGAGCCTGCTCGCGAAAGCGTCCTTTCAGTCGATGCAAAGCCTCAGGCCGGAATTGCCTTGGCTTTAGGCTCTCGAGCCCAGACCCGATGCTGGCCAATTGCGGTAAAGAATGGCTTGGTCAACCCCGCCACATCCTTGCCCTCGATCAACCCTGCATCCGCCTCCAGCTTCAACACATCCAGCAATTGCTTGGCCTCGCCATGCAACGCAATCGCCTTCAAATGCTTGTAGGCCTCCAGCAGGTAATGCAACGCCACACCGTCGCCACTCAGCGCCTTGATCGACGCCGCGCCGCCGGGCACGAATACCGCGTCGAACGCTACCGACGGCAGACCTTCCATGGACGCGTCGACCGGCAGCGCCTTGCCGTCCGCTGTCTGTACCGGCGCTGAGGTCGGGCCAAGCAACTTGGCGTGCGCCCCTTCGGCCATCAAAGCCTTTTTCATCGCATCAATCGCAGCGCCATCGACGCCGTTGGCTGCGAGAATTGCGACTTTGCGGGTCTTGATATTTTCCGGCAGCAGGTTCGCCTGACTCAGTGCGGGCGAACGATCCAGCGAGGTCTTACGCACCTCGACCGTCCCTTTGGCCGGCACTGGCAACCCAAGGTTTTGCGCCACACGTTTGGCCAGTTCCAGATCAATGTTGGCGAGAATCTCGTTCACCTCGCGCGCGCGAATGAACTCTCGATCGACCTTGCCCAGCTCAAAGCTATACGCCGCAATAATGTGCTCTTTCTCATGATCGCTCATGCTGTTGAAAAACAGCCGCGCCTGGGAAAAGTGGTCGCTGAACGACTCGCTGCGCTGGCGAATCTTGTTGGCGTCGATACGCTCCGGATAACTCTCGAACCCGCCGTCCTGCGCGGCCGGCGGCGTTTCCTTTGGCCAGCCGCCGTCGATAGAGTTCGGCTCGTAAGAGGCGCGACCCTTGTCGATGGTTGTGCGGTGCTGGGCATCGCGCTGGCCGTTATGGAACGGTGCCACGGGACGGTTGATCGGCAGCTCATGAAAATTCGGCCCACCGAGTCGGCTGATCTGCGTGTCGGTGTACGAAAACAACCGGCCTTGCAGCAGCGGGTCATTGGAGAAGTCGATGCCCGGCACAATATGCCCGGGGCAGAACGCGACCTGTTCGGTTTCGGCGAAGAAGTTGTCCGGATTGCGGTTAAGGGTCATTTTCCCCAGCGGCGTGATCGGCACGATTTCTTCAGGAATGATCTTGGTCGGGTCGAGGATGTCGAAGTCGAAATCATGTTCGTTTTCTTCCTCGACGATCTGCACGCCCAGTTCCCATTCCGGGTAGTCGCCCATCTCGATCGATTCCCAGAGGTCGCGACGGTGATAGTCGGTGTCTTTACCGGCGAGTTTCTGCGCCTCATCCCACACCAGCGAGCAGGTGCCGGCGGTAGGGCGCCAGTGGAATTTGACGAAGCGCGATTTGCCTTCGGCGTTGATCAACCGGAAGGTGTGCACCCCGAAACCCTGCATGCTGCGCAGGCTTTTCGGGATCGCCCGGTCGGACATCGCCCAGATCACCATGTGCGCCGATTCCGGCACCAGCGAGACGAAATCCCAGAACGTATCGTGGGCCGAACCACCGGTAGGAATTTCATTGTGCGGCTCGGGTTTCACCGCGTGGACGAAATCAGGGAACTTGATCGCATCCTGAATGAAGAATACCGGCATGTTGTTGCCCACCAGGTCGAAGTTGCCTTCGTCGGTGAAGAACTTCACGGCAAAACCGCGCACGTCGCGCACGGTATCGCCGGAACCGCGTGGCCCCTGCACCGTGGAAAAGCGTACGAACACCGGGGTTTTCTTCGCCGCGTCCTGCAGGAAACCGGCCTTGGTCAGTTGGGAATGGTTCTCGTAGCTCTGGAAGAAACCATGCGCTCCGGTGCCTCGGGCGTGAACGATGCGCTCCGGGATGCGCTCGTGGTCAAAATGCGTGATTTTTTCACGCATGATGAAGTCTTCGAGCAGCGATGGGCCACGTGCGCCGACCTTGAGGGTGTTCTGGTTATCCGCAATCTTCACACCCTGATTGGTGCGCAGCGCCTGATCGGTGGCGTCGGAGCGGAAGGTTTCCAGGCTGTCGAGCTTGGCGTTGGTATTGGCGCGATCCGGGGTGTCGGTGCCGGCCATCTGGCTTTTGCCGGGGACAGGTTTCTTGGTGGTCATCAGACGTAAACTCCTCGATTGATCCCCTGAAGCCAGGGATTCTTGAGTATTTCCCGGGCACGGCGCCCAGGGTTTCAAGTCGCTTAAGTAGTGACTGATGAGGTTTTTAGGCGTTCCTTTTTTATGACCTTTGATCGCGTTATTGCCAAATGAAAGGTTAATTGCGAAATAAATGCTAAGAACCTCTATACGGACAGGCTAAAATGCGCGCCCGGCTAACCGCTGATCCTTTTCTAACGCGCCCCACAAGGTTCGCTACGTGATCGAGTTTCAAAACGTCCATAAAACTTACCGCGTCGCCGGTAAGGATATTCCCGCGCTGCACCCGACCAGTCTCTCGATTGAGAACGGCCAGGTGTTCGGCCTGATCGGCCATTCCGGTGCGGGAAAAAGTACCCTGCTGCGCCTGATCAATCGCCTGGAGAAATCCAGCGGCGGCAAAATCTTTGTCGACGGTGAGGAAGTCACTGGCTTGGACGCCAACGGCCTGCGCCGTTTTCGCCAGCAGGTCGGGATGATCTTCCAGCACTTCAACTTGCTGGCGTCCAAAACCGTGGCCGACAACGTGGCGCTGCCGCTGACCCTGGCGGGCGAACTGTCGACCAGCGAGATCAACCAGCGCGTCGCCGAATTGCTCAAGCGCGTCGGTCTGTCCGACCACGCCAAAAAGTACCCGGCGCAATTGTCCGGTGGCCAGAAGCAACGCGTCGGCATCGCCCGCGCCTTGGCGACCAAGCCAAAAATCCTGCTGTGCGACGAAGCCACCAGCGCGCTCGACCCGCAGACCACCGCCTCGGTGCTGCAACTGCTGGCCGAGATCAACCGCGAGCTGAAACTGACCATCGTTCTGATCACCCATGAAATGGACGTGATCCGTCGCGTTTGCGACCAGGTCGGTGTCATGGACGCTGGCGTGATTGTCGAGCAAGGTCCGGTGGCCGATGTGTTCCTGCATCCGCAGCACCCGACCACCAAGCGTTTCGTGCAGGAAAGCGAGCAGGTCGACGAAGGCGAGCAGCGCGATGACTTCGCTCACGTGCCGGGCCGTATCGTGCGTCTGACCTTCCAGGGCGAAGCGACCTACGCGCCTCTGCTCGGAACCGTCGCCCGTGAAACCGGCGTGGACTACAGCATCCTCGCTGGCCGGATCGACCGCATCAAAGACATCCCCTATGGGCAATTGACCCTGGCCGTCACCGGTGGCGACATGGACGCGGCATTCGCCCGCTTCACCGCCGCCGATGTCCACATGGAGGTGCTGCGTTAATGGAAATGTATGACGCTGCCGTAAAGCATTACGACGAGGCTGTCGAAGCCATCAAGCTGTTCTTCAAGAACATCGACTGGCTGGAAATCGGGCTGGCCTCCAGCGACACCTTGCAGATGCTCGGTGGTTCGCTGTTGTTCACGGTTCTGCTGGGTCTGCCACTGGGTGTGCTGTTGTTCCTGTGCAGTCCCCGTCAATTGCTCGCCAACCGGGTGGCCTACGCGATCATGTCGCTGATGGTGAACATCCTGCGTTCGCTGCCATTCATCATTCTGTTGATCGTGATGATCCCGTTCACGGTCATGATCACCGGCACCTCGCTGGGCGTGGCCGGTGCGATTCCGCCGCTGGTGGTCGGGGCTACGCCATTCTTCGCACGACTGGTGGAAACCGCGCTGCGTGAAGTGGATCGGGGGATCATCGAAGCGACCCAGTCGATGGGCGCGACGACCCGGCAAATCATCATGAACGCCTTGCTGCCGGAGGCTCGTCCGGGCATCTACGCGGCGATTACGGTGACGGCGATTACACTGGTTTCCTACACGGCGATGGCCGGTGTGGTCGGTGCCGGTGGTCTGGGCGACCTGGCGATTCGTTTCGGTTACCAGCGTTTCCAGACTGACGTGATGATCGTCACTGTGGTGTTGCTGCTGATCCTGGTGCAAGTACTGCAAATGGTGGGTGACAGACTGGTGGTGCACTTTTCGCGCAAATAAACCGGTTGTTAACGATGAAATAAGCTGGCCATTCGCTGGCAGGCGCCCGAGAGACGTCGCCGGCGAGAGCCCAAAAAGGAGTTAGCTGAATGAAAAAACTGATCGTTGCCCTGGCTGCCGTTGCAGCCTTTTCGGCCCACGCCGAAGACCTGACCGTTGCCGCCACGCCGGTGCCGCACGCTGAAATCCTCGAATTCGTGAAGCCGGCACTGGCCAAAGAAGGCGTGGATCTGAAGGTCAAGGTTTTCACCGACTACATTCAACCGAACGTACAGGTGGCCGAAAAGCGCCTCGACGCCAACTTCTTCCAGCACCAGCCGTACCTCGATGAGTTCAACAAGGCCAAGGGCACGAGCCTGGTGTCCGTGACCGGCGTACACCTGGAACCGCTGGGCGCTTACTCCAGCAAGATCAAGAAAATCGAAGAGCTGCCAAGCGGCGCCAACGTCGTCATCCCCAATGACGCCACCAACGGCGGCCGAGCGCTGTTGCTGCTGGCTAAGGCTGGCGTGATTACGCTGAAGGATCCGACCAACATTCTGTCGACTGTCAAAGACATCGCGCAGAACCCGAAGGATCTGAAAATCCGTGAACTGGAAGCCGCGACCATCCCGCGCGTGCTGACCCAGGTCGACCTGGCGCTGATCAACACCAACTACGCGCTGGAAGCCAAGCTTGATCCGTCCAAGGATGCGCTGGTGATCGAAGGTAACGACTCGCCGTACGTGAACATTCTGGTGTCCCGCGCCAACAACAAGGACAGCGCCGCCATGCAAAAACTGGCCGCTGCCCTGCACAGCCCGGAAGTGAAGGCGTTCATTCTCGAGAAGTACAAAGGCGCGGTATTGCCGGCGTTCTGATTGGATGCAGTAACGAAAAGGGGCGCATTCAATCAGGCTGTGTGAAAACACAATCTGTCCCGGTTAAAAGCAAATGCCCCGACTTGTCGGGGCATTTGCTTTTCTGCGATCTGAAAAATAAAGGGCCTCTCAGCCCATCAGCGCCATCAGCTTTTGCGC
>NZ_WKEQ01000025.1 GCF_021605415.1 Pseudomonas syringae | reverse complement strand
AGCAGCGGCAGCGGCCATGGCGATAGCGGTGGTCACAGCAGCAGCGGCAACGGCGGCAGCAGCCACTCCGGCAGCACCGCCTCCTCGTCCGGGCGCAGCGGCACCCATGCCGAACCGGGTGACGATCATGGCGTGCATCGCGCGGGTGAGGTTGGTGATGATCGCGGCGTTCATGTCGGCGGTGAACCCGGCGATGACAAACGCACCAACTGAGGATTGCTGAAACACCGCAAATCCCTGTGGGAGCTGGCTTGCCAGCGATGGCGTCGGATCAGGCAAAGCAGCTTTGTCTGCCAAGACCTCATCGCTGGCAAGCCAGCTCCCACGGTTTTTTGTGTGACTACAACAGCCCGTTCGCCTCATCCAGCCGCTCACGCAAAAACTCGACCAGCACCTGCACCGGGCGCGACGCCTGACGGTGCTGCGGATAAACCGCCGACAATGTCAGCGGCTCAGGACGAAACTCATCCAGTACCGGAACTAGCCGGCCCTCCTTCAATGCCGCACCGACGATAAACGTCGGCAGATAAGTGATGCCCATGCCTTGCACCGCCGCATCCCTGAGCAATTCCCCGTTGTTGACCCGCATCCGCCCGGTGACATTCACCAGCAGCGGCTTGCCCTGCCCCGCGTCGAAACGCCATTGCACCGAACGACTGTGGCCATAAGGCAGGCAGTCGTGGCGGTGCAAGTCGTCAAGCTTCAGCGGTGTGCCGCGTTCAGCCAGATACGCAGGACTGGCGCAGTACACCCGTTCGATACGGGCAATGCGCCGGGCAATCAGCGTCGAGTCTTCCAGTGTGCCGATGCGCAGTGCCAAGTCGTACCCCTCGCCGAGCAGATCCACCGGCCGGTCGCTCAAGTCCACCTCCACCGTGACCTCACGATAGCGCTGCAAAAACAGCGGCAGCAGGCACCCCAAATGCGCCACCGCAAACGACAGCGGCGCACTGAGGCGAATCGTGCCGCGCGGTTCGGCAGTCTGCCCGGCGATGCCCTGCTCGACCTGTTCGACTTCACCCAACAGACGCAACGCCGACTCGTAATAGCTCTGACCCAGCGGCGTGACGTCCAGTCGCCTTGTCGAGCGATTGAGCAGTCGCACGCCGAGGCGCTCCTCCAGTTGCATCAACCGGCGGCTGACGAACTGCTTCGACAGGCCCAACTGATCCGCCGCTGAGGTGAAGCTGCCGGAGTCCATGACCTGGCAAAAAATACGCATGTCTTCGAACGGGTTCATTGTCACTCTCTGGTTGACAGTTAAACGCTTTATAGCCGCTTTTTCGCTTCACGGCACCCAATTAATCTGTGTCCACGGTTTGAGAACAACCCCTCACCTTCGGCAGCTCCTGCACAGAGCAAATTGAATTTAAAAAAGGAATTAACCATGACCATTAAGAAAACCCTCGCCGCTTCCCTTCTCGCCCTTTCCGTCAGCACGGTATTTGCCGCCGGCAGCCCGGGTGTCGAGCACAACACCCAGGCGTTTCTCGAAGCGCTCGCCGCCGGCGGTGGCCGGCCGCTGGAGCAAATGACCCCGAAAGATGCCCGTGCAGTGCTGACCGGCGCCCAGGCCTCGGTGAAGGTCGATCTGTCCGGTGTGGACGTCAGCGACAAGGCAATCAAGGTCGACGGCCAGACCATCAACTTGAAGGTGGTGCGTCCGGCCAAGGTCAAAGGCGAGTTGCCGGTGTTCATGTTCTTCCACGGTGGCGGCTGGGTGCTGGGCGACTTCCCGACTCACCAGCGTCTGATTCGCGATCTGGTGGTCGGCTCGGGCGCAGTGGCGGTCTATGTCGATTACACCCCGTCGCCGGAAGCGCATTACCCGACTGCGATCAACCAGGCTTACGCCGCCACAAAATGGGTGGCCGAGCATGGCAAGGACATCGGTGTCGACGGCAAGCGCCTGGCCGTGGCCGGCAACAGCGTCGGCGGCAACATGGCGGCAGTCGTGGCGTTGATGGCCAAGGAGCAGAAAACCCCGGCCCTGCGCTTCCAGCTGCTGATGTGGCCGGTGACCAATGCAGGCTTCGATAACGGTTCGTACACGCAATTTGCCGAGGGTCACTTCCTCACCAAAAACATGATGCAGTGGTTCTGGGACAGCTACACCACTAACCCGGCCGAGCGCGCGCAGATCCATGCGTCGCCACTCAATGCCAGCGCCGAGCAGCTCAAAGGCTTGCCCGCCGCGCTGGTGCAGACCGCCGAATTCGACGTGCTGCGAGACGAAGGCGAAGGTTATGCCCGTCATCTCGACGCGGCCGGTGTGCCGGTGACGGCGGTGCGTTACAACGGGATGATTCATGACTTTGGATTGCTGAATCCGCTGAATAACATTCCTGAAGTGCAAGCGGCCATGCGTCAGGCGGCGGCTGAATTGAAGACTCATCTGCAACCTTAACGGCAAAATGGTCCGAACGTGGCCCGAGCCTTCGGCAGCGCCTACAGGTAAATGCGTAGGCGCTGCCGCAGGCTCGGGCCGCGTTCGGACGATTTTTTCCAGACGCACCACGGAGCCAAAACCATGTCCCTGTTCTTCGCCCACCTGCTGTCCTGGAGCGCCGTGCTGCTGGTGCTCGACACCCTCCTCTGGCATTTCGCGCCCTGGCGCCATCGTGCCCCTCGGGTCGGTGTGCGGCTGGTGCTGTTTCTGGCGTTCAGTGCGCTGATCATCAATGCCGGCGTCAGCCCGTTGCAGGCGCCGTTGTTCCCCGATGACAGCGTCGCGCAATTTGGCGCCACAGCATTGGGCATTCTCTGGTGGTTGTACGCAGCGCGGGTGCTGACCGAAGTTATCGGCCTGATCCTGATGCGTCGCATTGGCCATAGCGGACGCCTGTTGCAAGACGTGATCGGCGCGCTGGTGTTTCTGGTCGCCATCGTCGCCGCTGCCGGGTATGTGCTGGAGTTGCCGGTCAAAGGATTGCTGGCAACGTCCGGCGTTGTAGCCATCGTTGTCGGTCTGGCGTTGCAAAGTACCTTGAGCGACGTGTTCTCCGGCATCGTGCTCAACACCACCAAGCCGTATCAGGTCGACGATTTCGTGATGATCGATGGCGTCGAAGGCAAGGTCATGGACATCAATTGGCGCGCCACTCACCTGCTGACCAGCGCCGGCACCATGGCCGTCGTGCCGAACTCGGTGGCGGCGAAGGCGAAGATCGTCAACCTCAGCCGTCCGACAAACATGCACGGCGTGTCGATCAGCATCAAGGTGCCGAACCACATTCGTCCGCGCCGGGTGCTGGATGCGCTGGATCGGACCCTGCAAGGCAGCAGCCGTCTGCTGTTGTCGCCCGCGCCGAAAGTCGTGTTGAAAGAGGCTGGCGAAACCATGTCCGAATACGTGGCCAGTGGTTTCATCGCCGAGCTGGGCAATAAAGGCGAAGTGCGCAATCACCTGTTCGACCTCGCCCACCGGCACCTTGAGGCCGCCGGCATTTCCCGCCATCAGGATCACGTCATCGAACCCTCGACCCGTGCCCGGGCGTTGCTGGACGAGGTGAAAATCTTCCGTTCGTTGAGTCATGAGGAACGTGATCGTCTTGCCGAATCAATGGTCGCGCAGCAGTACACGGCAGGCCAAGTGGTGCTGGGTCTGGATGAAGTGCCGGACAGTCTGTTCGTGATCGCCACTGGCGTGGTCAGCGCTACCGTGCCGGACGGCGACAACCAGATCGAAGCCGGCCGCATGGGCCCCAGCGAAGTCATGGGTGAGCAGAGCATTCTGGCGGACACACCGTCCCAGGCCACCTTCACTGCACTGACGTCCAGCATCATCTATCGCCTCGACAAAACCGTGACCCGCCAATGCATGGAACAACGCAGTGAAGTCACTCGGGCGCTGAACAAGCTGCAAGTGGTGCGCCAGCAAAACAGCCGGTCAGCGTTGATGGCCAACCCGGCACCCATCAAGAAAGGCGGTTTCCTGGGCTGGCTGCAAAAACGTTAAAAACAAAAAATCGCAGCCCCCCGCAGTCCCGTGTGGGGGCTGCCGAAGGCTGCGATCATTTGATCTTCTTACTGAGCCGTAAACTTGGTGTAGCTGTTGATCAGATTGCGATAGTTCGGCAGACGGTTCGACAGCAGATTCGCCAAACCTTCCATGTCGTTGCGCCAGTCAACTTGCAGCTCGCAAGCGACGGCAAACCAGTTCATCAAGTGTGCACCGGCCGCCGACATACGCGCCCAGGCTGCCTGTTGCACGGTGGTGTTGAACGTGCCCGACGAGTCAGTCACGACAAACACTTCAAAACCCTCGGCAAGCGCCGACAGGGTCGGGAACGCCACGCATACGTCAGTCACCACACCGGCGATGATCAGTTGCTTGCGACCCGTTGCCTTCACGGCTTTAACGAAATCTTCGTTGTCCCAGGCGTTGATCTGGCCAGGGCGAGCAATGAACGGCGCGTCCGGGAATTGCTCTTTCAGCTCAGGCACGATCGGGCCGTTCGGGCCGCTGTCGAAGCTGGTGGTGAGGATGGTCGGCAGGTTGAAGAACTTGGCGATGTCGCCCAGCGCCAGCACGTTGTTCTTGAATTCGTTCGGCGAGAAATCCTGAACCAGCGAGATCAGACCGGTCTGGTGATCGACTAGCAGTACAACGGCGTCGTCTTTGTTCAGGCGCGAGTAAGGAACGTTGCTCATGTGAATCTCCCAGTTGGATGGTTATTGCGTGAGGCGCCGACCACAGCGGCCGGCGCTTTTTGATTAATGTCAGAAGGCGAAGCAGGAACAGCCGAACGCGCCCCAGAAACCGGCGAAGTCGCTGACCGGCGCGTTCGACATCCGCGCCTTTTCATGGCTGTGCGTGTGCACGGCGCATGGGCCGCTGCACTGGTGCACCTGCGCCTGCAACGGCGAGTTCGGGCGCCAGTGGCCCGGGACTTTCACCACCGGCGACCAGTCCGGCAGCACCGGCACGCTGGCCGGGCCAAGATCCTGGAAGTCACCAGCCGCATAGACGACCTTGCCGCCGACCACGGTCAGCACCGACTCGATCCACTTGATCGCTTCTTCCTCGACGTGGAAGAAGTCCGCGCTCAGCGCTGCCAGATCCGCCAGTTGGCCGACCTTGATCTGACCTTTCTTGCCCTGCTCGGACGAGAACCAGGCACTGCCGTGGGTGAACAGTTCCAGCGCCGTGGTGCGCGGCAAACCTTCTTCGTACAACGCCAGACCACCGACGGTGCGGCCGCTGACCATCCAGTACAGCGAAGTCCACGGGTTGTAGCTGGACACCCGCGTGGCATCGGTGCCGGCGCCGACCGGTACACCTTCGGCGAGCATGCGTTTGATCGGCGGCGTGGCTTCAGCAGCTTTCGCGCCGTAACGGTCGACGAAATATTCGCCCTGGAACGCCATGCGATCCTGAATCGCGATACCGCCGCCCAGCGCCCTCACCCGCTCGATGTTTTGCGGGGTGATGGTTTCGGCATGGTCGAAGAACCACGGCAAGCCGTTGAACGGAATGTCGCGGTTAACCTTCTCGAACACATCGAGCATGCGACTGATCGATTCGTTGTAGGTGGCGTGCAAACGGAACGGCCAACGCTGCTCGACCAAGTGACGCACCACCGGCTCCAGTTCCTGCTCCATGGTTTGCGGCAAGTCCGGACGAGGTTCGAGGAAATCTTCGAAGTCGGCAGCGGAGAACACCAGCATCTCGCCGGCGCCGTTGTGGCGCAGGAAGTCATCGCCCTGGTGCAACTTGACGCTGCCGGTCCAGTTCTGGAAATCGGTCAGCTCTTCTTTCGGCTTCTGGGTGAACAAGTTGTAGGCGATGCGGATGGTCAGTTGCTCATCCTTGGCCAGTTGCTCGATGACTTGATAGTCGTCCGGGTAGTTCTGGAAACCGCCGCCGGCATCGATGGCGCTGGTCAGACCGAGGCGGTTGAGTTCGCGCATGAACTGACGGGTCGAGTTGACCTGATATTCCAGCGGCAGCTTCGGCCCTTTGGCGAGGGTCGAATACAGAATCATCGCGTTTGGCCGGGCAACCAGCATGCCGGTCGGATTGCCGTTGGCATCGCGAACAATCTCGCCACCCGGCGGGTTCGGCGTATCGCGGGTGTAGCCCGCCACGCGCAATGCGGCGCGGTTGAGCAAGGCGCGGTCGTACAAGTGCAGGATGAACACCGGAGTGTCCGGCGCGGCCTGGTTGATCTCTTCGAGGGTCGGCATGCGCTTTTCGGCGAACTGGAATTCGTTCCAGCCACCGACCACACGCACCCATTGCGGCGTTGGTGTGCGGTCGGCCTGATCCTTGAGCATGCGTAGGGCATCGGCCAGCGACGGCACGCCTTCCCAGCGCAATTCCAGGTTGTAGTTCAGACCGCCACGGATCAGGTGCAAGTGCGAGTCGTTGAGGCCGGGAATGACGCAGCGGCCCTTGAGGTCAACGACCTGAGTGCCGGCACCGCGCAGGGCCATCGCCTGGGTGTCGTTACCGACGACAACAAATTTGCCGTCCTTGATCGCCACGGCGCTGGCGAGAGGTTTTTCGCGGTCTACGGTATGAAATTGGCCATTGAAAAGAATCAGATCGGCGGTCATCACAGTTCCTTCGACTTAAGTGAAATGAAATACAACCCGTCTGCTTCAAACAGGCGGATTGGCGTTGGATTCGAGGTGTTCACGCGGTTGGCCGGGTTGCAGCCAAGGGGTGAACAGACGCGTAACCGGGGGCATGAAGATGTACACCACCGACAACACAATGGTCAGGGTGATAAGGAACGTGGCGACGAAGTAGTTGGAGAGCAATGGATGCAGGTTCAGCAGTGGCCCCCAGAGCATCGGCACGAACAAGGTGTGCGGCAGAATGACCAGCAAAGTGATCACCGCTTGCTTCCAGCGGGGTGGCGGTGGCGACGCGGCGTCGGTCTGGGGCGCAAACCAGAACTCGTTGGCCGGATTGATTTCGGTCTGGTCGCCATCGGCGAGCATCGGCGCGGCTTCGTCGATCAGTGCCTGGCGCTCCGGCGAGTCGAGCCAGCGCTGCATGGCCTCGGTGGAGCGAAAACGCAGAACGCAGGTGAACAGGTCGAGACCGCCGTTTTTGCTGCGCATCACGTCCACACCCAGATGCCCGTCCGTGCGCCCCGCCACGCCGACGATGTTGCGCAGCCAGGCTTCGTAAGGCACTTCGAAACCCGTCTTGACCCGGTGCTTGACGATCAGCGTGACGATTTCGTCTGACCCCGGCTTGGTTTGATAAAGGGCTTCAGGCATAACGCAACACTCCGGGCAAACGAACATTGAGCGCCAGCCGTCCGGGCCCGGCGATGAATACAGTGGTGAACAGGATCAACAGCAGCCAGCCGAACTGCCCTTCAGCCACACTCCATTGCGGGTGCACGACCAGCAACGCCACCAGCAGCACAAACAGAATAGGCAAGCACGCCAATCGCACCAGGACCCCGGCGACGATCAGTAGTGGGCAGAAGACTTCGGCGAAAATCGCCAGGATCAATGTGAGGTGGGCACCGAGGTGGAACGGGTCTTCAATGAGTTGCAACTGCGCGGTGAAATCCAGCAATTTGGGCAAGCCGTGCACGCCCAGCAGAAACAGGCCGGCGCTGACCCGTAAAAACAGCAAGCCCAGATCTTGCGCCTGCTTATCCCGTTGTCCCGCATTCATGGCTGCACCCTTGATCGATCATTGCAATCGATAGTGCCGGGCCGGGGTAAAGGAAAATTGAATGTACGTGCTCAATTTGTAAAAGCCCCGAATTCCCTGGTCTGATCCTTCCCACGCTCAGCGTGGGAATGCAGGCCGGGACGCTCCGCGTTCCTGCAACAATCACAAGATCGCAGCCTTCGGCAGCTCCACAGGGGTGGATCAGCGGATGTCGAGCTGTACGGACATGAACTGGCTGATCCGCGAACGCAACCATTTTTCCGCCGGGTCGTTATCGTGCACCCCGCTCCAGGCCATCGACAGTTGCGCCGCGTCGATGGGGAACGGTGGATCTTCGGCGCGCAGCGCGCAGCCATCCACCAACGCGCAGGCCGCGTAATCCGGCACGGTGGCGATCATTTCGGTGCCGGCGAGCAATGCGCGCAAGCCGCTGAATTGCGGCACGCCGAGCACCACGCGACGGGTGCGGCCGAGCTTGGCCAGGTCGAGGTCGATATTGCCGCTCAAGTCACCGGAGAACGACACCATGGCGTGCGGCCGTTCGCAGTATTCATCAAGGGTCAGCGGGCCGGGACGGTCGTCGCCGCGCAGAACCTTGCAAGGGATGTCGCGCAGTTTCTTGCGCTTGGCGTTCGCCGGCAAATCGGTGGTGTAGCTCACGCCCACGGAGATTTCCCCGGACGCCAACAGTGCCGGCATCAACAGGTAATTGGCACGACGCACCACCACGACAATCCCCGGTGCCTCTTCTTGCAACTGGCGCAACAGCGGCGGAAACAGGCCGAACTCGGCGTCGTCCGATAAGCCAATGCGAAACACGTCACAGCTGGTTGCCGGATCGAATTCCTTGGCGCGACTCACCGCGCCGGAAATCACGTCCATCGCCGGTTGCAGCTCTTCAAGAATCGCCAGTGCCCGGGCGGTGGGTTCCATGCTGCGACCGTTGCGCAGCAGCAGCGGATCGTCGAACAGATCGCGCAGTCGACCAAGCGCCGCACTGACCGCCGGTTGGCCCATGAACAATTTTTCGGCGACACGGGTGAGGTTCTTTTCGAACATCAGCGCTTCGAAAATCACCAGCAGGTTCATGTCGACGCGGCGCAGATCGTTACGGTTCATGGCGCGGGTTCCTTCTTGTGCAATCCGGGGGTGAGTGCTGCGCACTGTACCCGATGAGCGGCCGTTTGGTTCCCCCGTTAACAACGGAATTAACAACGTTTAACTCGTCAGCCATCGCAACCGTGTCCAACAATGATTGCTCTTCGCAAGATTGCTTTCAGACACGGACATTGGCCATGGCTCACTTACAGCAAACCGTCGCCCTCGCCCCTGCCAGCGAAACCCGCAAACCCGGCACCGGCGGCCTCAGCCCGCAACGGGAACGGCTGGTGAAACAACTGATCCTCGATCGCCTTGGCGACAGTCTTGAAGTCAGTGAACTGGCGAGCGCCTGTGCGCTGTCACGCAGCCATTTTTCCCGCGCGTTCAAATGCAGTACCGGATTGTCCCCGCAAGACTGGATCCGCACCCAGCGTCTCTCCCGTGCCAAGCTGCTGATCCGTCACACCGACCTGAGCCTGACACAAATAAGCCTGGAATGCGGCTTCTGCGACCAGGCGCACTTCTGCCACATGTTCACCCGCAGCGAAGGGATCAACCCGTTTGCCTGGCGCTGTCAGATCACCAAAGCGCAAATCCCGCACGCGATCGCCTGCTAGTCACTGATCGATCAACAGATCGCAGCCTGCGGCAGCCCCTGCAAGATCAAAGATGGCGGCGCCAGTGTCTATAAAAACCGGTCGGCCAGGCGCGCCACGCGTTCGCCCAGATGCGCGGCGGTGTGACGATCTTCCAGAGGTGGTGCGTGTTCAGGCGACTGTTCGACATTGGATTGCGACATCGCCCCGAGCGAGCTGCCGAGACGGTTCAATTGGCCGTCGAAAAGACCAGCCGCCGAACGTGCCGGCAGCAGATCCAGCCCTACCCAGATCATCGAATGCTGCGCCGCGAATACGGCCATTTGCACCAAGGTGTTGAGCTTGTCACCGCACAGGCTGCCGGAATTGGTGAATCCCGCCGCCAGCTTGTCGCGCCATGGACGACTTAGATAGAACGCCGCTGTGGCGTCCATGAATTGCTTGAACGACGCCGAGGCGCTGCCCATGTAAGTCGGCGCGCCGAAAATGATCGCGTCGGCGCTGTGCAAAATCTCCCAATGGGTGTCCACATCTTCCACGGCAATCAACCGGCAGGTACTGCCTGAATGCCGCTCGACGCCTCGGGCCACGGCTTCGGCCATGACCCGGGTGTGACCGTAGCCACTGTGATAGATCACCACGACATTGCTCATTTGCGGCGTACTCCGGCGCGGTTCTTTCCCTGGTGGCCGCGCGGCCAACGCCTGCGACTGAACTTCATGGTGCGCAGTCTTGGCCGTATGTCGGACGCAGGACGAGTTAAACGTTGTTAATTTTTCCCGTAGAAACACGCATCCGTGCCGATGACAGGCCCGAAACGCGTTACCTTGAAGGTCACGCAGGATCAAATTCGACACAATGTTTCAGGTTCGACACATTGCACTGATTCGCCAACCCGGCGAATATGCCGCAAGCCTTGCAGTAGACGCTCTGCATCCATTGGCACAGTCTTGCGCCTCCCCGTCGAACGGGGCTGGATCATCACAAAAACCCAGGAGCAAACGGTTGAGTCTTCCCCCCGACCAGGCCATCGGTTTCGGCCCTTATCGGATTTTTCCCGGACAACGCCTGTTGCTTGAGGGCGACCAGCCGCTGCGCCTCGGCCGGCGCGCCATGGACATTCTGTTAATCCTGCTGGATCACGCCGGCGAAATGGTCAGTAAGCAACAACTGATCGCCGGGGTCTGGCCGGACAGTGTCGTGGAAGACATCAATCTGCGCGTTCACATGGCGGCATTGCGCAAGGCATTAGGCGACGGTCAGGCCGGGCAGCGCTACATTGTGACGGTGGCCCAGCGTGGTTACAGTTTTGTCGCGCCGCTGGCCCTGGAATCCATCGACCGAAGTCCCACTGACAATCCGCCTGGCCGTCATAATCTGCCCCTGCGCCGCGCTCGCCTGATCGGTCGCCAGCCGCTGGTCGACCGCCTGATGGCACAGTTGCCGCGCCAGCGCTGTATCACCCTCGTCGGCCCTGGCGGTATCGGCAAGACGTCCGTGGCCTTGCGCGTCGCCGAACAATTGATTGGCCGCTACCGCGACGGCATTCGTTTTCTGGATCTGGCACCGATCAACGATCCCGCGATGATCTGTTCGCACCTGGCTTCCGTGCTCGGCCTGGCGCTGGACGAAGGCGAGCCGATGGCCTGTTTGATCAACGGCCTGCGCGAGCGACAAATACTGTTGGTCATCGACAACTGCGAGCACCTCATCGATGCCGTGGCCTTGCTCAGTGAAAACATACTGCGGGGCGCTCCGCAGGTGCATATCCTGGCCACTAGCCGTGAAGTGTTGCGCGCCGAGGGCGAATGCGTGCAGCGGCTGGAATCCCTGGATTGCCCGCCACCGATTGCCGTACTCGAACGCCACGAAGCGATGAATTTTTCGGCGCTGCAACTGTTTGTCGAGCGGGCCATGGCGGCCCTCGACAGTTTCGAGCTCAGCGAAGCCGAAATCCCCCTGGCAACTGAAATCTGTCGACGGCTGGACGGTATTCCTCTCGCGCTGGAATTGGCGGCGGCGCAAGTGGCCAACCTGGGCTTGAATGACCTGTTGACGCAATTGCAAGGCCGTTTGCCTGCGCTGTCAGTCGGCGCGCAAAGCAGTCTGCATCGCCACCAGACACTGCGTGCAGCGCTCGACTGGAGCTTCAACCTGCTGAGCCTTTGCGAGCAAACCTGCCTGCGTCGGCTGGGCATCTTCCGGGGCGGTTTTACCCTGGAATCTGCTGCCGCCGTGATCGTCGGCGAGCATATTGAACCTCGTGAATTGCTGGCAGCCATCACGCAACTGGTGGCCAAGTCGCTGCTCAATGTCGAGGTCGGTGACGAAGAGGTGTTCTATCGCCTGCTCGATACCACTCGACGCTACGCCCTGGAAAAGCTCGATCAGGCCCATGAACTCGCCGAGACCCGCGAACGTCATGCCCAGTGCTGCCTGGCGCTGATGCATCAGGCGCAGGAACAGTGGGAAATTACCGCGACTGATCAGTGGATCGAGCGTTATGCCCGCGGCCTCGAAGATCTGCGCACGGCATTGGACTGGGGCTTGAACGGGGCTGGATCTCGGCAACTGGGTATCAGCCTGACAGCCGCGTCCACGCCTTTATGGCAGGAAATGTCACTGCTCAAAGAGCACGGCGGCTACGTGCGCCAGGCACTGACCTTGCTCAATGACAGCAGTGAACCGTCGCCTCATTTGGCAATCACGTTGAACCTGGCCCTCGGCAGCGCCGGTTACCACACTCGGGGCGGTACTGCCGAAACCATCGATGCGTTCGTCAGCGCCCGCACGCTCGCCAAACAGCACGAGGATCGGGTCGGTCAGTTGCGAGCG
This sequence comes from Pseudomonas syringae, assembly GCF_021605415.1. Classification (GTDB taxonomy): domain Bacteria; phylum Pseudomonadota; class Gammaproteobacteria; order Pseudomonadales; family Pseudomonadaceae; genus Aquipseudomonas; species Aquipseudomonas syringae_S. The sequence continues at coordinate 75,021 of NZ_WKEQ01000025.1, read as the reverse complement.
GTGTCCGGGCATATGGCAGTCAACCTCAGCTGCGGGCATTACCAAATGGCCCTGGCGCAAAGCGAACAATTCGACCGGCTGGGCGATCATGGCGACCGATCCTTGGCTTTAAGCACCCGTCGATTGCGGGTACTCGCCCTGCATTACGCCGGCGATCAGAACCAGGCGCGGATCAACGCCGAGGAAGTCATTCAATTGATGGCGCAAAGCGGCCACCTCAATCGGTTCAGTCGCGGTTTCGGCGTGCAATACGACCAGAGCGTCGCCTCGCTGACCGTCCTGGCGCGCGTGTTGTGGATGCAGGGTCTGCCGGAACAGGCCTGGCGCACCGCGCGACAGGCGCTGGACATTGCCGTACAAATCAATCACGGCACCTCGATCTGTTACACCCTGGCCTTGGCCAGTTGCCTGATCGCTCATTACAACGGCGACCGGGAAAACGCCCGGGCCTTGCTCAAACTCTTGCTCGAGCAGGCACAAAGGCACTCGGTAATGCTGTTCTATACGTGGGCCCGGCAATATGCGCAGGTGATCGACGGCGATGCGGCCCCCCGAGTAGCGCGAGACCAGAGCGGCCTGGTCAGGGAAATCATGGTCACGCTCGATGCAAGCTTCGTCGACGATGAATTGTTCGAGCGGGCCACGAGCGGTGCGGCCGGATGGAGTACTGCGGAGATTTTGCGGGCACGGGCGCAAAACCTCTCGACCGACAATCCCAAGGAAGCGGAAAGCGTTTTACTGAAGGCTTTGACGATTGCGCAGGCGCAAGGTGCGCTGGCCTGGGAACTGCGCAGTGCAACCTCCCTCGCGCAGCTATGGCAGCGTGAAGGTCGCTGCCGTGAGGCGCTGGAACTGTTAACGCCTGTCTACCAGCGATTTACCGAAGGCTATGCAACGCCGGACTTGCGCAAAGTACGACTACTGATCGACACCCTGCGCGACGAATTGCGTATCTGACACTCGAAAATGACGATCCATCAAAGGCGCATCGAGGACGTCGAAACTGCACGACTCCTGGTGTTCCTGCACAAAATGTCGAGTGGTGGCAAGCAAGCGATACGTCCTCACGCCACCGCCCTGCTCCACTGTCAGCAATGACGTCGTCACCAGTCGCTCGATGAGTTCGTCCAATATTCGCGGCGGTACGCCGTTCATGAAGTTCATGGCCGCCTCCAGCGTGAAGGCCGCCTCGAACACCGACAGTCGTTGCAGCAAGGCTTGCTCGCTGTCACTCAAGCGCTGATAACTCCAGTTCAGCGCGGCTTTCAAGGATTGATGCCGAGGGACAGCGGTTCGACGGCCATGACTCAACAGTTGCAAGCCATTGCTGAGTTGTGCCCGAAGCCCCACCAGCGCAAATGCATCGACTTGCGCCGCTGCCAGCTCGATGGCCAGCGGTAAACCATCGAGGCCCTGACAAATATCGGCCACGACGGGCAGATCCTGCTCGCGCAAGACAAAATCATGTTGCCGGGCGCGGGCCCGGCTGACAAAAAGCTGCACCGCTGAATAAGCCATGGCCTCGTTGACATCACGCAGCATCGATACGTCAGGGATACACAGCGGCGCAAGGTGTTGAACGGTTTCCTGGCTCAGCCGTAAAGCTTCACGACTGGTGGCCAGGATCGATAAACGGGGAGCCATGTCGAGCAATCGCTCGATCAGCGTCCGGCAGGCTGTGCGAACATGCTCGCAACTGTCCAGCACCAGCAATGTGTGACGCGTGGCCAATGTGGCGAGATCGGTATCGAGGGTTTGCAGAACGTGATCGAGCAATGGCGTGGTGTCGTCGATTACGGACAGATCCACCCGCCACACGCCATCCTCAAAATGTTGCAACAACAATTCCGCTGCACGCAAAGCCACCGTGCTTTTACCCACGCCGGCCGGGCCCGACACCGTCATCAACCGGCATAACGGCAGTTGCCCCACCATAGCGCCAATCAGCGAGTCACGGCCGATCACCGGGGTCAACCGTGCAGGCAAATTGTGCTGCGGCGCTTGCAGGCTCTCGAAAACCGATGGCGCGACGCTGTCGCTGCGCACTGGAGCAACGAAGCAGTAGCCGCATTGCGGCACATTGACGATATATTGCTGGCCGTTCTCACCGTCACCCAGTGCTCGACGCAACGCCGCAATGTGTACCCGCAGATTGATTTCCTCAACCACCGAGCTCGGCCATACCCGTGCGATCAACTGTTCCTTGCTGACCACTCGACCGGCGCGCTCGACGAGCACCTGCAGAATATCCAGGGCACGCCCGCCCATGCGCAGCTGCCGATCCCCATCGAGGATAAGCCGTTGGCGCAAATGAAAGGCGTACGGGCCAAAGTGCAGCACTGCCGCCGGGGTCGAATCGTTAAGACTGGTCATTCCTGTTCATGTGCGGCCGCCACTGACAGCACCGATATTCCGGGCTTTCAATGGGCTCGCATCTCTCCTTGCCAAGCGTTATCGCTATCTTGGCAGTCCTGTGTGACGGAACAACCGCTAAGGAGGGTTGATCACGGCCATCCGGGTGCCCATAACGGACATATTGGCGCTAACTGAATTGCTCACGGTACTGTGCCGGGGTCAGGCCGAGTTTCTCGCCGAACAAAGTCCGCATATATCGCACGCTGCCAAAACCACTTTTATAGGCAACGGTTTTTAACGGCAGATCGCTGGTTTCCAGCAGGTTGCGCGCGCAGTCGATGCGCGCACTTTGTAGAAACTCCATGGGCGTCATGCTCACCTCACGCGCAAATACCCGGGCAAAATGCCGGGCGCTCATGTTCGCCAAGCCGGCCATGCGCTCCACGGTGAACGCCTCGTCGAGGTGCTCAAGCAAATAATTCTGCACGCGGGTGACCGAAGTTTCCTGTGGTGCGACCGCTGCCATCAACGGACTGAATTGGGCCTGCCCACCTTGGCGTTTCATCACCACCAGCAACACTTTGGCCACATCCTGAGCAACTTTCTTGCCGTGATCCCGTGCGACCACCGCCAATGCCAAATCGATGCCGGCCGTGACCCCGCCAGAGGTGATGAGATTACGATCCTCAGTGTAAATCCGGTCTGTCTCCACGTTTGCCTTCGGAAAACCCTTGCTCAACCGCTCGGTGTAATTCCAGTGAGTGGTGACCCGATAGCCGTCCAGCAAACCGGCATGGCCCAGCACGAATGCGCCGGTGCAAATCGACCCGTAACACCCGACACGTCCTATTGCGCCCTGCAGCCAGGCAAGCAGCGGCGGATGCCGTTCGTTGTAGGCTCCCGGGCCGCCCGGTACCAATAGCAGATCAAAATGTTCGCGGGAATCCTCGATGTGACGATCGGCATGCACCTGAACGCCATTGGAAGCACGCAATGACCCGGCCTCGGTACCCAAGGTCGTCAACTGATAGTGAACGTCCGGGTTCAAGTAACGATTGGCGACGGAGAACACCTCCATCGGCCCGGCCATGTCGAGCAGAAGAAAATCGGGATACAGCACCATTGCCACGGTTTTCATGGAATCAACATCGCTTCAGTCAAAAAAGTAAGTCCCTGGAGCAAGTACCGATTCACGGATATTTGCGTCCATCGGCCGACGCATTATGGCCAACTCCGGCGCACAAGCAGAAAAAAAACGTGACCGTCTACACAATACTGTCAACCATGGCGAGACAGTCTTTCAATTTTCACCTACTTATTGCTCCGACAGATAACTATTAACCTTCTCCTCACTCGGACGAATTCACGTCCTGAAAGGAGATTTCATCATGCTGACTCTTCGCAAAGCCTCGGATCGTGGCCTCGCCAATCATGGCTGGTTGAAGTCGTTCCACACCTTTTCCTTTGCCAGCTACCGCAACCCGCGTGAACAAGGTTTTTCCGACCTGCTTGTGATCAACGATGACCGCGTGGCTGCCGGCAAAGGCTTTGGCCAGCACCCGCATCGCGACATGGAAATTTTTTCCTATGTGCTCGAAGGTGCGCTGGAACATAAAGACACCTTGGGCACTGGCTCGGTGATCCGGCCCGGCGATGTGCAACTGATGAGCGCTGGAAGCGGTGTGGCCCATAGCGAATTCAACCATTCGGCAAAGGAGCCCGTGCACTTTCTGCAAATCTGGATCGTGCCTGACATCGCTGGGGCAAAACCGCGCTACCAACAGGAGCATTTCAGTTCGAAGCAAAAACGCGGGCGACTGCAATTGATCATCTCCCCGGACGGCTCCGACGGTTCACTAACCGTGCGTCAGGATGCACGGGTATTCGCCGGCCTGTTCAATGGCGACGAACGCGCGATCCTGAACCTGGCGGCTGATCGCTATGCTTACGTTCACGTTGCTCGCGGCAACATCGAACTCAACGGTGTCCGGTTGCAGGAAGGCGATGGCGTCCGGGTTCGCGATGAACAGGCGCTGACGTTGAGCAACGGCGTGGATGCCGAGGTGCTGGTGTTTGAGCTGCGTCCACAGGAATTGCCGCAGATGCCATGAGCGAGATGCGCTCGACGGTAATCAAGCCGCCGGGCGCCTCTGTTTCAGGGTGCTGGTGCCTGGAAAGAAAATGAGGCGTCGGTTGCCGGCGCAGTGCTGTCCTTTCCCGCCTGAACGGCCGACAAAGTCGTTTGCACCGCGACCAATATATTGGCTTGATTGGCGCAGTAAGCACCCACCAATATTGCCGACACGGCTAACAGCTGCACGCAGATACCGGCCCAATAGTGAGTATTGAGCTTCGCCGCTTTCAGGGCGGCTGCTTCTGCGCCTTCGGCTGCTTTGGTGACACGGTCGGCCATCAATTCATAACGCTTGTCACGCTCCTGCTGCGTCTTTTCTCTCTCAAGACAGGTCTTGTCACGTTCAGCCTGGGCCAAAAGAAAAGCGTCGATCTTTGCTGATGTGGCCTCGACACGGGCATCCATCCTCGCCTCGATGGTTTCGATCCTTGCGTTGAATTCTTCGCGAGTGATATTGCTCATCGAGTAAGCACCGTAGGTGGTTTGCGCCCTGTCATTTTGCTGCAATCGTTTGGAATCGTACGGTTCCCTATCGTGCGCATAGAGTGTCCTATCGTCCTTGAGTTTCAATTCGATACCTTTCCGGGTTGCCCACGTCCTTGATGAATGGCTTCGGTTCGAGCGTCCTGTCTTGCCGAAGACTTCCTGAACGATAAGGCCCGGCTCCCACTGTCACAAGCCGGCGGATTCCGGCACAGATGTAGGCAATGTCGCCAGACTTCGTAGCTTTGCAATTCAGCCGTTTCGCCGCTCGGAGCTATTCATTTTCCAGCGCAAATGCCTCGACGATCTGCTCGATGACTGCCCTGACCCTCGCTGTATGGCGTAAATCCGCATGGGTCACCAACCACACTTCATACGGTTGCGCTCGCGTTCGCTCGGGCCAGAGCCTGATCAAACCGTCCAGTTCGCCCATATACACCGGAATTTCTCCTACACCGATACCGGCAGCAATCGTACGTCGTACCAGCAGGCTGGAGCCGAGGGTTGCGACAATGCGCCCGCGAGTGATCGGTTCCGCCACAAGGGTCAGATCCTTGCTGCCCTGCAAATAGGGCTGATACACCACCAGATCATGGCCCTCAAACGCATCGCCCGGTGATGGCACACCGTTGGCCTCGACATACTCTTGCGATGCAAATAGCCCAACGGGCCAGCGGGCGATGCGTCGGGCAATGAGATCCGGGTTATCCGGCCGGGTATTGCGCACGGCGATGTCCGCTTCGCGCCTGGCCAGGCTGAGGATCTGTGTGGAGGCGTCCAGCTGCACGCGAACGTCCGGATGCCGGCGGTGTAGACGGGCAATGGCCGGAATCAGAAAGTCGATGGCAAGGGAGTCGGTGGTGGCGATCTTCACATTGCCGATCAGTCGATCGTCCAGGCCCTGAATCTGTCGCTCAAGCTCGAGTGCCGAATGCTCCATTTTTTCCACGGATCTGAGCGCTGCCTCCCCGACTGCCGTCAGGGCATATCCATCGGAGGTACGCAGAAACAAGGTGGCACTCAATGACTTTTCCAGCGCAGCGATGCGCCGCCCCACGGTGGCCTGATCCACCCGCAGAACCCGTGCGGCACCGCGCAGGCTCGATTCGCGGCAGACGGCCAGAAACACCCGTGCGTCATCCCAATTCATAAAACTCCATGATGCGTTAATGCATCGCTTTGCCGCAAAAACGCTGCGTATTTGCATCGACAATAGCCGATATGCTGGCCGCCATAAACCTTCCACAGGATCGCTCTCATGCGTACGTCGTCAAATCTGCCCGATTCAGGACGCAGCGCTGTCTGGCTGCCGATACTCGCGGGCCTCTGCGCCAGCCTGGTCAGCATTGGTCTGGCACGTTTCGCTTACACGCCGTTGATTCCGTCATTGATTCAAGCCAAATGGTTTTCCGCCAACGATGTTGTCTACCTTGGTGCCGCCAACCTGGTGGGTTATTTGATCGGCGCCCTGCTGGGCAGGCCGATGGCGCAGCGGCTGGGTAACAAAAACGCACTGCGGCTGATGATGCTTGCCGTGACCGCTGCATTTTTTGCCTGCGCTTTTCCGTTGTCCGTGAGCTGGTTTTTCGGCTGGCGACTGATGTCGGGAATCGCCGGTGGCGCAATCATGGTGCTGGTCGCCGCTACGGTGCTGCCTCACGTCCCGGCGGCGCGCAAGGGTCTGGCCAGCGGTGCGATTTTTCTCGGCATCGGGCTGGGAATCGCCGGGTCAGGGACAATCGTGCCACCGCTGCTGAGCCTGGGTTTGCAGGCCACCTGGCTCGGGCTGGGGGCCTTGTCAGTGGTGCTGACCGCGTTGAGTTGGTTCGGATGGCCTGCGGATCTGCCACAGCATGCGCACGCGGTTGACAACCAGGCACACGCCGACGCAAGCACGCCGATAGGTGTTTATCTGTTGTTCGCCCAGTACGCATTCATGGCCGCGGGTCTGGTGCCGGCCATGGTGTTTCTGGTCGACTACGTGGCACGCGGGCTCGGCGCAGGAGCGCACATTGGCGCGCTGGTGTGGATCATGTACGGCTTGGGAGCGATCGTCGGGCCGGTGAGTTATGGTTTTCTCGCCGATCATCTCGGGGCACGGACGAGCATTCGGTTGGTGCTGGCAGTGCAGGCCATTACGCTGGGGCTGCTCGCGGTGTCCCATTCGTTTTTGGCATTGGCGATGCTCGCGGTGATTCTCGGCTCGTTCCCGCCAGGCATCGTGCCGCTGGCATTGGCCCGTGTGCATGAACTGCTGCCGAATCATCATCGTCAGCAGGTGGCCTGGAGCCGCGCCACGGTGTCATTCGCCACGTTTCAGGCACTGTCGGGGTTTGCCTATTCGGCATTGTTCAATGCCAGTGGCGGCGATCATGGTTTGCTTTTCGTAATCGCCGGTTGCGCGATTGTGGTGGCGTTGTTGCTGGAACCGCTGGCGGCGCTGTTCAAGCGCCGCGACTCACTGAGCCACGCATGATCTTTTGATTTTTTGCGTCCCGGCGCGGTCGCAACTCTGACTACATCTGAACAGGAGCACTCTATGCACTTGCCTGACGAAATGACTCGTATCGAAATCACCCAGCCTGGTGGCCCCGACGTGCTGCAATCCAGACGCGTCCCGGTGCCGGTCGCGGAACAAGGCGAAGTCTTGATCCGTGTCCATGCCGCCGGCATCAACCGCCCGGATGCCCTGCAACGCGCCGGTAAATATCCGATGAAACCGGGCATGAACCCGATTCCCGGCCTTGAAATCGCCGGCGAAGTAGTAGCTGTCGGTAACGGTGTCGGTCAGTTTGCGGTAGGCGACAAAGTCTGCGCACTGACCAACGGCGGCGGTTATGCCGAATACTGCGCCGTCCCGGCCGGACAGACACTACCGATTCCCGATGGACTGGATTGGGTACAAGCGGCGGCTATTCCCGAAACCTTCTTCACCGTGTGGGCCAACCTGTTTGGTCTCGGCGCCGCCCAAAAAGGTCAGCGTGTGCTGATCCACGGCGGCACCAGCGGCATTGGTACCACAGCCCTGATGTTGTGCCAGGAGTTCGGCATCCAAGCGTTCGCCACTGCCGGCAGCGCCGATAAATGCGCCGTTGTCGGCGACCTGAACGCTGAACCGATCAACTATCGCGAACAAGACTTCGCAAAGGTCATCGGTGAGAAAACCGAAGGTAAAGGCGTCAATGTGATCCTCGATATCATGGGCGGCTCTTACCTGAACGCGAACATCAGCGCGCTGGCGATGGATGGCCGGCTGGTTATGTTGGGGTTTCTTGGCGGTGCCCATGCCAAGGACGTCGATCTGCAAGCCATTCTCAGCAAACGCGCGATCGTCACCGGCTCGCTGATGCGTGCTCGCACCGCCGATGAAAAAGCCGAGATCGCCGAACAGTTGCGTCAACACGTATGGCCGGCGCTGGCTGCCGGACGCTGTTTGCCGATGATCGACAAGGTCTTTGCGCTGACCGATGCGCATTTGGCGCATGCGTACATGGAGTCCGGCGATCACATCGGCAAGATTGTGTTGCAGGTGAGCTGAACCGTTGCAGCATCTTGTAAAGATTGGCTGATGACGCTGGTCATAAATGTCACGCGCCGGCGCGGGCATCTGTTAAAAAAGCAATCTTTGTCCGCGCACCGGTAACCCCCTAAATGTTCCACTCCTTCATGAACCGTCTTCGGCGCCGCCGCTTGGCGTTCGCCTGCATGGTCGCCTTGATTATCGGTGTACCGGCGAGTTGCGGCGTGTTGCAACATACCGAGCGTACGTTGCTGTTTCGGATCGAACCGGGCACGGCGAGCTGGTATCACGGCTTGCCTGGCAGTGTTCAGGAGCTTGATCTGCAACCGAAAAGTTTCAAGGCCGGGCAAAGCATTCACGCCTGGTGGTGGCCGGCGGAACGGGCCAACGCTCCGGCCATTCTTTATCTGCATGGCGTGCGCTGGAACCTCACCGGGCAGCTGTTCCGCATTGAGCAACTGCGCGCGGCCGGCTATTCGGTAATGGCGATCGATTATCGGGGCTTCGGCCAGAGTCTTGGCGATCTGCCGTCAGAACGCAGCGTCTACGAAGACGCGCGCGTCGCGTGGGAACGCTTCAAGCTGTTGCAACCAGATCCTGCAAAGCGCCTGATATATGGCCATTCGCTCGGCGGCGCCGTGGCGATTGATCTGGCCGCTGAATTGGGCCAGCGGGCAGCGCAAGATCACTCGCCGCTGCCGGTAAAAGGGTTAGTCATCGAATCCACCTTCACCACACTGGCCGACGTCGCCGCTGCCGTCGCCAATACTTCGCTGCCCGTACGCTGGCTGCTGTCGCAGAAGTTCGACTCCATCGACAAGATCGCTGACATCCACATGCCGTTGCTGGTTGTGCACGGACTCGCTGACGCGTTTGTGCCGCCACGCTTCAGCGAACAATTGTTCGCAGCGGCCCGCGAACCAAAACGCCTGCTGCTGGTGCCCGGTGCAACCCACAACAACAGCATGGCGTTGGGTGGACAGAATTACCGCAAAGCACTCGACGCTTTATTACACAGTAAACCCGTCAACCAGATCGCGGGCCCCACAAAAATCCCTCGCATACGAGACTCCTAGCGGTAACCTCTCGCCTGCAAATCAAAGAGATGCGCGTAACGGCCGTTTCTGGCGAGCAGCTGTTCATGATCGCCCTGCTCCAGAATGCGCCCGCGCTCAAGCACTACGATGTGATCAGCGTTGCGCACGCTTGAAAACCGATGGGAAATCAGCAGCGTCATCCGGCCTTCGGTGTGTTGACTGAAGTGCTCAAATACGGCTGCCTCCGCTGCAGGATCAAGCGCGGAGGTCGGTTCGTCGAGGATCAGAATATCGGCGTCGCGGCGCATGTAAGCCCGAGACAATGCGATCTTCTGCCATTGCCCGCCCGACAATTCCTGACCGCCGGCAAACCAGCGGCCCAATTGAGTGGCATAACCTTTATCCAGTCCTTCGATGAAGGGCGCCGCCATGCCTTCTTCCGCCGCGTCTTTCCAGCGCTGCTGATCATCGAACGCCAGCGTGTCGCCGACACCGATGTTTTCACCGACCGTGAACTGATAACGGATGTAATCCTGAAAAATCACACCGACACGGCGACGCAGTGCCCCCTCCTCCCAATCCTGCAAATCGCTGCCATCCAGAAGAATTCGCCCTTGATCAGGACGATAGAGTCGAGTGAGCAGCTTGATCAGCGTGGTCTTGCCCGACCCATTCTCTCCGACCAGCGCCATGCTGCGTCCCGGCACCAAATGCAGGTCGATGCCTTCAAGGGCCCAATGGCTGACGCCAGGATAGCGGAAGCCTACCTTTTCGAAGCGCAAACCGTCACCCGGATGAACGCCGACAGTGAGTTGCCCCGTGGCGACCAATTCCGGTTCGGCGAGGTACTCGTACAGATTCGAGAGATAGAGCCCGTCTTCATACAATCCGCTGATTGCGCTCAGGCTGCTGCTCACAGCGCTCTGGCCTTGCTTGAACAGCACTAGATACATGGTCATCTGTCCCAGGCTGATATTGCCATGCACCGCATCGATCACCACCCAGGCATAGGCCAGATAAAACGCGGCGGTGCCCAGCAATCCCAAGACAAAGCCCCAGCCATCGCGGCGCAACGTCAGCCGACGGTCTTCTGCGTACAATTTGGCGAAAGTGTCCCGATAGCGCTGCAACAACAGTGACGCAAAGCCAAACAGTTTCACTTCTTTGATGTACGCCTCGTGGGACAGTAATGTTTCGATGTAGCTCTGTTGCCGGCTCTCTGGCGCCCGCCGAGTGAACAGGCGAAAAGCGTCTCCGGAAAACCGGGCTTCTGCAAAAAAAACCGGCAATGCCCCCACCACCAGCAACACCAGCGCCCACGGCGAGAAATGCACCAGCAACACGCCGAAACTGATGAGCATGATCAGGTTTTGAATCAATCCCAGGGACTTCATCACCAAAGCCAATGGCCGGGTCGAAGCTTCCCGGCGAACCCTGACCAACTTGTCGTAAAACTCAGAGTTTTCGAACTGCATCAGTGAAAGGGTTTGGGCTTTTTCTAGAATCAGTGTGTTGACTCTCTGTCCCAACTGCACCCGCAACAGCGACTGCTGCACCGACAGCGCCCGCTGCGTGCCAGACAACAGCGCCAGCACTCCGGCCTCCAGCAACACAAAACGCAGCACCGGCCAAAGCGGTGCACTGCCTAGCTGCGCATGCGTCTGCATTGCAGTCACCACTGCATCGACAATGCGTTGCCCCAACCACGCGGCCAGCGCCGGCAGCACACCCGCTACAACTGTTGCGAGCACCAACCCCAGTAGCAATCCACGAGAAGTGCCCCAGACCAACAGCAAGGCGCGGCGGGACTGATCAAGCAGAGCGGTGAGGCGGGAAACTGTGGGCATAAATCTGCAACTCAATAGGTGATCTCGCCACTAGCGAAAGATACGAAACACGGTTCGACACGTGGGTCGATCGCTTCGTCTTCGGCTGGACGGATAATTGCGAAAGCGAGAAGTAACACAAGATTGGCAGCGAGCCAAAAAAAGCCCAGCGTGTTCGGCTGGGCTCGGACCTTTATCGCTGCGCCAACTCATGGCGAACACATTGCTCATAATAGGTCTGCTTCACCGCCGCCGGCTTGAGGCGTGAAGCGCTGTTGTAGGTTTGCTCAGTAATCCCCATCGCCGTCATCCGCATCCACGGTTGCTGGAACTTGCGCACCTGCAAACGCTTCCTGGCGCCGTAAAGAGAAATACCTGACAACTTTGACTGCTGCGCGCCTGCCGCGATATCCGATCCCCAGCTACAGGCAAAACGGTGACTCTTCGTCAACTGCCTCGCCTCCGCCCCGAACGCCAGAAAAAACAAGGAAAGCGTTGCAACGGTTTTGACAAACATCCGCATAAGGCCGTCCTAACCTTCTGAAAAAAAGGGAGTTTGCCGTTGTTTCAGACATCAAGGGGCCAGCAGTCCCGGCGTGTAATGAATTTTCATCGAGTGAGTAAGTTGCAATCGAAGAAGCTTTCGGATGACGCATTCTCCAGCGCCAGATTGATATTCAGTGTACAAAGCGACTAGCAGGAAGTGCAGAGATGGCAATATGATGTCGACACTGACATCCCATGCAGGGGTGGCAGAGGACATCATAAATAAAGGAATGCTCGTGAAAGACTTCGTTATCGGCGTAAACAACATCGTGCTCTATGTTGCACTTGCAGTCATCTGGATCGCCGCATTGGTGATGCTAAGCAACAGCTTTCTCGCCGGTCTCGGCACATTCGTTGTAGGCACTCTGAGCTGGTGCATTATTTCCGGCTTCTGGTTTGTACAGTCGGCAACTTATGAAGAGCTTCGCAAACTGAACGCGAAGAATAGCTGAACGCAGTGACAAGGTACGAAAAAGCCGATCTGTGACTGATCGGCTTTTTTACGGCTTTATCCGGGAATTACCAACGCAATGGAGTGCTTTCAAGCATTCAGGTTCTTGTGACCGCTAGGTGACCGGAGTCTATTTTGCGCCGCCATTTTCCCGATCAGTCTGAGCGTCTTGGTCAGAGCCGGGATTTCCAGGCGGCGGATTCCAATCTTCCGGTCTCTCGTCAGTCCCCTGCTTGGGCTCAGAACTGGCTCGTTCAAGACCCGAATCATGGCCTTCGCCTGAATCTGGCGCTTTCTCATCTGGGCCCGGGTATGGGGCTTCAGGGCCGTTATTGTCATCTACCATGGCACGCTCTCCTCTTTGGGGCGCAGGTTCTGCGCATATACGTCTGAGGATGAGCCCGGACAAGAAGTGCTGCGATGTCGACGAGCGGACGATAAAGACCCGAAATTATGGCCGGGTGTTCTTGTGCAATGTCTGACCCACAAGATCGAACCCTGGTGGGTGCTTTGAGACCAGGTGAACCGAACAGCCACTCGTCTGGCGCCTGGCACCTTCCCCACCCACTGATTTTCCAACGCAGTACACCAACTGCACGGAAGAATTGAAATGAAAGCATTCGCTGCACTAACGCTCGCCAGCATCCTCTCCATTTCCTCGCTCAGTGCCATCGCCGCAGAAAAAACGACTGAGGGCTCAGCGCTGCCACCGGGCACCGCGATGCCACAATCCGATCAATCCAATGGCGTAGGCACCGGTACAGACGCTGGTACATCGACGAAAGGAATAGATGGAAAAACCGGATCGGTTTCCAACGGTGCCGACTCAGGAACGACCGACAACGGCCCGACCCCATCAGGTGGCTCGAAAGGCGGAGGTGATGGGAAAGGGGGAAGCGGTGGGAACGGATCTGGTAGTTAAATTTGCAGCCTATCCCGCCTTTCACAAGGTTTTCACGTTCAGCCTTTTATTGTAGCTACAGCTCCTATGTGATCCCTTTAGCCCGCGCTCAAGACGCGGGCTTTTCTTTGGTTCTTCACGCAATCCCGGGAAACACAGAAACAAGAACGCCGATTTGGTTGATGATGTTCGTGCGAACAAACACATCTAACAAAACCGATTTCCTTCCTGTGGCGGGTGCCAAAAAATCTGCTCAATCACGCATGAGTATTGCGAGCGAGTCATTCGTGATCTTCCCATTCTCGGTCGTGCGGTGCGCCTGAGCGTTGGTTCCTCCCACCAATGGATGAGTGTTGATCACAGAGGGCCTGATCAATACAAAACCTGTGGGAGGAAGCTCAGCACAATAGTGTCAGACCGAGCGACTCAGACCTGTCAGTCAGCCATAGCATCTTCTGCTACCCGCTTGGTAGTGGTGGGCGACTCGGCACCTTTGGCTGGCTTGGTATCGGCCGCCTTCAGATCCTTGGCAAATGTCCCATCCACCTCACCCTTGAAGAAATTTTTGCCGTAGATCAGCAAACACAACACAACGCCAATCCCGAATGCCCAGCTCGCCCCCTTGATCGCCAGTACCGCACCGATCACGCCCGCGATACCCAAGTCGCGTTGGCTACGAGCTTCAAGGATACCCAGACGCACACTCACATACCCCTGGATCAGCAACGTCAGCGACAGAGCAACACCGAGAATCGGCTGTACCAGAGTCACTACAGGCAACAACAGCAGACCGGTGTTGGTCCCCCAACGGAACGACCCGACACCGCCGATAATGGACTTCATCGCCTTCGGCCCACCTTTAAAACGCTCGATCACCACCACCAGCATCGCCGCCCATTTTGGGCCGCACATGGCGACATCCGGGCCAAAGATACTCATGAACGCATTACGCGCGCCGAAGATCAGGTGAGAGCGATCGGCGTTGTAGTCGACGACTTCGTCAGTTCGGACAGTTTCCGCCTCATCGAGGAGCGATTTCGCACTAAGCACATCGCCGAAGACAATGATGTACACCGCCAGCATGGTCGGCAGCGCGGAGATGAACATCGACAGTGGCGGCATGCCCAGGCCGAACACGGTGTAGTCGCTCCACAGCCCGGCGAAATCCGGTTTGCTGATGCCCCACTGAATGGTTGGCCATGGCGCCTCACCGAACAGCGGTGCAATCACTACCGCCAACAGAATGATTGGCAGGATCCCCAGTTTGGCGAAGTTCCACCAGAAGCGGTTGCGCTGCTTCAGCTCGTTGAAGTGCTGGGAGAAGATCAGATAGAAGGCGATGCCGACCGTAATGGAGATGGTCCACGGCAACACATTGAATTTGCCACCGACCTGGAACACCGCAATCACCGCACTCAAGCCGGCACCGACGATAATCCCTGACTTGATCGCGGAGGGCACATATTCCACAACCTTCTTCGCCATCCCGGTCGCCCCTAGGGCAATTGAAAAAACCCCCAACATCAACTGGAAGGCAATCAAGGCATGGACACGCTCCGGGCCCATTGGAAATTGAGCACAGTAAGCCATCAACAGTGGTACCGCCGGGGTAATCCAGCCCGGTACGGTCGGGTCACCGAGTAAATGGTGCACGAGGTAAAGCAATCCGTTGAGCATCACGACCGCCAGCGCGACCTCAAATGGCATGCCGAGCAATTCGGTCATCAGCGGAATGGCGGCCAGATCCACGGCGCACATCAGCAACCCTTGCAGGTAGTCCGGCAGCTCGACTTTGTAGTGAATGAACGGTAACCGGACCTTGAAAGGGCCCAGCGGGATGTACGGGCTTTCGCACCGCTGTGCAGTAGTGTTGGACATTGAGTACACCTGTATTGTTGGTCTTGTGATGTCAGATGCCCGAGCCGGCAGGCTGGGGCGTCGCAGCTTTTCGGGCTCAGTAGGCTGCGCGGTAGATTTTCTCAATATCGGTGGCGGTCAACTTTCGCGGGTTGTTTCGCATCAAACGGTCGATCTCGCTGGCCTCTTCGGCCATCGCCGGGATGGCGTCCTCGGGCACGTTGAAACTGCGCATACCGGTTGGGATATCCACAGCGGCGCATAGATCCGCCATGGCTTTGACAGCCTGATCCGCCGCATCCTTGTCGTTCAGGTCGGCGACACGCACACCCATGGCTTCGGCGATGTCACGGAAGCGCTCGACGCAGGCCATCTTGTTCCACTCCATTACGTACGGCAGCAGCAAGGCGTTGCTGACACCATGGGCGATGTTGAACCGGCCGCCCAATGGATACGCCAGCGCATGCACCGCGCCTACCCCTGCGTTGCCAAATGCCATGCCGGCCATCAGGCTGGCGGTGGCCATATCTTCCCGGGCCTGGTGGTTGGACGGATTGGCATAAGTCTTGGGCAGCGCCTTGGCGATCAGCTTGATCGCACCCAGCGCGATTGCATCAGTGATGGACGAAGCATTCACCGAAAGATAGCGTCCCGGTGTTTCGATCACTCTCCGATGCGGACGAAACTGCGGCCTATAACCGCCCACCTGCATCTTCTCCGTGGCTGGCCGAGGGCGCCAGTAGCGGCAACGAACAAGAGGGGTAGCCATGTAACGGGACCCTCAACGAAGGCTCAAGCGCCAATGCCGACAACGACCTGCAGGGCGGTGACCAATGAACGCCTCAGTAGATCTTCAGCGCACCGAGCAATGGCATCAGGATCGCAGCGGGCGCCTTACAGCGAGCCGGTTCAAGGATGTAGTTGCTTGGGGGGATCGTGACAAGCATGGCAAACGCAAGCCGCTTGCCGCCCGAACCACCTACATGCGCGAACTGGCCTTCGAACGCTTGGCTAACCGGTCGAAACATTCGGTCAGCAGCAAGTCGATGGCGTGGGGTACCGAGGTCGAGCAGTCGAGTCACGACTTTTACGAAATTCTGACCGGCAACACCGTCATCAAGTCGGGCTTTGTGGTTCACCCAAAATACGACTGGCTGGGCTGTTCGCCGGACGGCTTGATTGGTGAGGACGGAGGCATTGAGTCGAAGTGTCCATTCAACGAAGCCGTCCACGTCCGCACCTGGCTCGAAGGAATGCCCGACGAACACAAGCCGCAGGTTCAGGGCTGCATGTTCGTCACGGGCCGGGAATGGTGGGATTTCCTGTCGTTCGATCCGCGCCAAGACGAAGACTGCCGGCTGTACATCGAGACCATTA
Organism: Pseudomonas syringae; assembly: GCF_021605415.1. Taxonomy (GTDB): domain Bacteria; phylum Pseudomonadota; class Gammaproteobacteria; order Pseudomonadales; family Pseudomonadaceae; genus Aquipseudomonas; species Aquipseudomonas syringae_S. The sequence continues at coordinate 58,534 of NZ_WKEQ01000025.1, read as the reverse complement.
AGCGCGATGACGAGTACATCGCGATGCTTCATCAAGAACTGGTTCAGTTCAATCTGGAGCTTGGCAGGATGGTCGATGAAGTCGCGGACAAAGCGCGGGCGCAGGCCCATAGATTAGGAGCGTGATCATGATCAGCAACCACCTCAACCTGGTCGAGCAGCAGCGACAAAGCGCCGATGCGATCTCGGCACGGGTCACCCAGTTCCCGGCCGCCGGCGGGCAAATCGAGCAACTGAAAAGTCCGCCGCGCAAACCACTGCCGCCGCCCCGCTCGCAGAAAATAGACCCTGATACGACGCTGAAGCGGCGCCCCAAGCCGATATCGGCAGCCGAACGGAAGGCGCTGCGCAAAATGGCGGACTCGCTATGAAGTCGAAACGGAAACCTCACAACCTGAAGGCCCGGATCGAGCGTTCGTGCCGCGCCCTGATCAGCACCAACCACGTTGCCGTCGTGAACATCGACCCCAGCGGCCGGCAGGGCATGGTCAATTACAAGTCGCTGAAGAACATCGCACCCGGGAAGATCGGCCAAGCAGTCTGCGAGGTCGCCCACCGGTGGACGATCTTTCTCAGCGCCTTGTGCATCGATCAAGCAGGCAACCGCTACCTGAAGTCGGTCGAGGTCGCGCCCGACGGTGTGTATCTCTCCGACCACCTCGAAGAAGTGATCGAGCATTGCTACCAAGAGATCCGCGACAGCGCCAACCCGAAGCACCTGGTCGCCTCGGGCTGGATTGCGATTCCTGATGCTGTGTCGCTCGACGAAGCCCGGGCCTACCGCATCTTCGAAGCGGTTGGTGCCTGGAATCAGGTGAAGGTTGCAGCGTGAGACGCTTCAGAATCCAACAACGCAAACGGCAAATCTGGCTGGACTTGCCGACCAGCGGCATCGAAGAGGTAGCCATGATCAAGAGCCGATAGAAACGATGAGCGAACAAAGTAGTAAACAAATGGTGTGGAGAAAATACAACGTTATGGATGGACAGCCCCATACCGTACCAGTTGAATAGACATAAATAACTGAGGCGATCTAACCTAACAACTTTGGAGCCGATGGCTCATGTGCTTCGACGAAGCTCTTTCCGTTAGAAGAATCATAGGTGAAGTGGTAGTCATACGGCCTTCCCCGAACATTCTTACAAGACACAGTAATATTAAAACTAATACACACATCATTTTTTTGAAAATTAACTTGGAATTTCTCTCTCGCCTGCGTTCCGATATATCCTGCCGTCAGCACTTCATATTCCCCACCTGCATCAGACCAGAAGATTCTCAGACCGTAGGCAGGTGCATTAATAATTAGAAAATTGAAATTTAGCCACTCGCCGGAATTGGAAATACCCGAGTTCACATAAGCTACATCAACCCTAGGGCGAATAGACTCTTCAACCTCCAACATCTCCAACTCATGCTTTGCTTTTGCCAATATCATCTGATCAGTAGATACTTCTAAGGCTTTCTGCTGTTGACTTACGGAATTCGAAAGTTCTACACACTGCGCGACGAGCGCTTGAGAGCTAATTTTCAGCTCACGACCTTGTTGATAGTAACCAAGCACTAGCCAAAGAACAGCAAGTGGCCCGAAAACGCCGGCGAGAAAATCTCCAAGCTCATTCAAAGGCAAACTGCCAACTTCATCCGCGCGCAAACTAGCTATTATTATTGCAGCGCTAATATACATCGAAGTAAACAAACCCGCGAGCTGCTCTGCATTCCCATGAAACAACTTAAGAATATTTGAAATTAAATTATTTTGAGGACGGCGCATTCCCAAAAACCCGCATAGTTTTCAAATATTCTAACAGAACATCCAAATAGTCACTACGCCCACATCCGCCATTATAGCGGCTTCTGACAGAGGCTTACGTCGCTGGCAGCGAGCCTGAACCCAGTAACTACGCGATTGAAGAGGTAGGCCATGGCCGAGGAAAGGGAGCTGACGGCGGAAGCCATCAAGCAGCGCAAGAAGCGCGAGAAGGCTGCAGCAAAGGACGCTGCATTGGGCGTCGAGAAGTTTACGGTTGAGGTGGCGGGTGTGTTCAAGCCCGACCTCAAGCGAGTCATGGCGGCGCACGGCATCAACAACCAGCAGGACATTCACCAGCGGCTACTGAAGAACCTGATCGGCGCGGACTTCAAAACGCAGGAGTGGATGCTTCGGAATGTCGCGACACCTTATGAGATACCAGAGAAGGTGTCGCAAGCATTCTACGAGAGGAGCATGGCCGAACTATCGGTGGATCCGGGTGACGAGATCATCGCGCCGTACCATCAATAGTTCACGCGCTTAGTCGTCTTCAACCGCAGTGAGCAAGTCGCCTTCATCGTCAGTCAGGTCAAACTGATCTTCCGCAGCAATTTTTGCCTCCGCCTCGCTATCGGCTACAACCGTACCCAGATTTTTTCCTTCGAGATATACGCGCCACTTTTTCATTGATGCTCCTTTACCCGGCCTCGTGCCGGTCACCCGTAATACCCCAACCCAAACCAAATTGCCACCACCGGTCACGGAGGGCGGCGCTTGACTGGAGATAATCCATGAGCCACAACTGCGCATACGTCCGGCAGCACTATCAGGTGCCCGCCGAAATAGGCCTACGCGTCATCGCTTACGGGAAGCCCGGCGTGATCCTCGCAGATCGAGGTCACTACATCGGCGTTGTGCTGGACGAAGATCCGAAGAAACGGATCAGCAACTACCACCCCACCCACGAAATGCAGTACGGCGAAATGGTCGAGACGTTGCCGCTGAAAGAGTGGCTTGTTCTGCCGTTCAAGCATGACTGGGATGATCTCGATTGGAACCGGGAAGCTCGCGAAGATCTGGTCAGGGTGTGGGCAGCCACTCGCAGTCAGGCCAAATATAAGGCCTATGAGCGACTTCAGGATTACTGCCACAGCATCAAGGCAATGCTCCACTTCAAAGTCCGACGCGCCTGACCGCCCCTCACCCGCTGCGCTGATTATTCAGGAACGATCGTCAGCACGACATTATGATTTGAATCAACGAGCATGCCCCGACCGCCATCCGTTTCAGTGATATCACCAATGTATTTCGCGGCAGAACCCGCGGTATATACCTCGTCACCATCGATTCGATACAGGAGCTCGCCGGTGCTGCTTCGCACAAACTCATCTTCATCGATGCGACCAATCAAGGGCGCTGTCGGCCCTCTACCCGAATAGACGTTGTAGCGGCCCTTCGTAAAATCAGTAGCCATCTGCTTCTCCTACCTCCGGCCCCACGCCGGGCCGAACACCAATACCCCACTTCAACGAATCACGCCAGCCGGCGAGGATCCCCTATGCAATCAGCAATCGACTTGTTCGCCGGGTTTGGCGGATGGACAAAGGGCGGCCGCAACGCCGGTCTGAAAGTTCTTTGGGCCGCAAACCACTGGCCCGAGGCAGTCGAGTGGCACACCCGAAATAACCCGGACACGATCCACGCATGTCAGGATCTGCACCAGGCGAATTGGGCGGATGTGCCGAAGCACGATGTGATGCTTGCCTCGCCATGCTGCCAAGGGCACACAAAGGCTCGCGGCAAAGCTGCCGGAAACCCTCAGCACGACAACTCGCGCTCGACAGCCTGGGCGCCGGTGCAGAACGCAGGTCAATCGTCCGGAGTTCGCGGTGATCGAGAACGTACCGGAGTTCATGGACTGGATTCTCTACCCAGCGTGGGCTGACGCGATGCAGCGGCTGGGCTACTCACTGGCACCGCACATCGTGGACTGCGCCGATCTCGGCGTCCCACAGCACCGCGTACGCTTGTTCATGGTCTGCTCGCGCAGCAAGGCCCCGCTGCACTTGCAGTTGCCCCGCTACCAGCATGTGCCCGCCCGCGAGATTATCGACTTCGACGCCGGCAAGTGGTCACCGGTCAACAAGCCAGGCCGCGCCGCGTCGACACTGACCCGCGTGAAGAATGGTCGAGAGCGCTTCGGTGACCGGTTCGTGATGCCCTACTACGGTTCAGGCTCAGGGCTGACCGGACGCAGCCTTGACCGCCCGATCGGCACCATTACAACGCTGGATCGCTGGGCGGTGGTAGACGGCAACATGATGCGCATGATCAGCGCTGACGAGGCCATGGCGGCGCAGTCGTTCCCGAAAGACACGCTGCGCCCTGACAACCACAAGCTGACCATGCACATGACCGGCAACGCCGTACCGCCACTCGCGGGCCAGCGAATTATCGAGGCGCTCAAAGCTGCGGCTTAAATCAGCGATGCTGCCCTCTCCGAGCTGATTAATGGGACGGTGCCGCCGCCTTGTTGTGAGGCCAGCCAGCGCCTCGTCTCTTCAATGTTGAATTTCCAGTTGTGCTCTTTGAATAGCGAAATCGCCGTGCCTGAGATCCTGTATTCGCCACACTCTGGGCAAGCAATCTGCTTGTAGTCACCAGCCGGCGGCACCTCGCCCGCTTCGGTTGAACAGATAAAACATTCCATATCCCACCTCCGTTGTTGGTGGATCAACTGTAGCTGATCCCCCCAACCTCCACCGCCCGGGCATGCCCCGGCATAGGACGCCCCATGCCCACAGAAAACATCATCGACTGCCCAGCTCTGCACAAGCGCAGTGAAAGCTACCCGTTTGGCGATCGTGTTCCGCGCACGGTCAAGATGTTCACGACCGTCACGGCTGATCCGATGCCCGGAGTTGCATCCGCACTCTTGCAGGGTGACGCACCGATCTGTCGTGAAGGCCAGATCTTCTCTGTATGGACGAACAGTCACGGCGCAGTCGCGGCGGTGCTGCCAAACGGCAAACACCTTGGGCTGCGGCCAGCAGAGTTTGAGGTTTACACCTGGCACGACCTGTCACCGGCGCCAGCAGTTTCAGGCGTCACTCTTCAGGCCGACCGCGCCAACCGCCTGTACCTGGCCGGGCCGATGACCGGGTTCGAAGACTTCAACTTCCCCGCCTTCAACAAGATGGCCGCCGAGCTGCGCGCCCGGGGCTACGTCGTCGAAAACCCTGCCGAGCATGGCGTTGTCGACGATGCCGACTGGGCTGACTACATGGCTTACGACCTCACCCGCCTCGGGCTATGTGGCCAAGTCGCCGTCCTGCCCGGCTGGGAGAAGTCGAAAGGCGCCCGGCTCGAAGTGCACATTGCCCGCGAGCTCGGCATGAAGGTTGTGAATGCCCATGATCTGGTATCGATGGAGATTGCAGGATGATCAGTCTTGCTTCTTGAGCCAGTAATCCATTCTGGCCTTAGGGTCGGCCATCGCTTCACCGCAACGATCTGAGTACTTATTCAAGATTATCGAGAAGTTTGAAGTGTCGTTGTCCAGATCTTTGATCATGGATTTCATCGCCATTTCTACCCTCGCGTCAGTCAGCTTCTCACTAGTTAGCGTGATGGAATACTCCAGCGCGTCCATTGCTGCCTTATTCATCCGCTCTGCCAGCTTCGGCTCCTGTGCCTGAAGTATCTTCGACGACACGGTGTAAAAGGCTGCGCACTCAGCATAATCGTGGGCAAGATTGTTGACCGCTCGCTTTGGCTCATAAGCCACCGCTATGCCAGGAAGCATCGATATCAAAACGACAAGTCGGATCACAGCGATGCATCCCTTCAAAATATGCAGCATGCGGATCTGTTGATCCAGTAAAGCACAGAGCAGCAACTCCCTCCCCCTTCAAAGTCAGCCGCTATTTCGAGGACACCGACTTACGACTCGCACTTCCGGAAGTAGCCAACTGACGAGCTCGACCTACGCCCCACGCCATAGCTCTGGTCATTGATTCACCCGGCCTTGGGTTAACGGTTTCTTCATGCAACGCCATGCCATCGGCAGCATAAACACCGATGAACATTTGAGTTTCGCCGGCACGCGATAGCCTGACCTGCACGTCGATGTGAGTCCCATTACTGAGAGTTTCATCATGTGTTCGGTTGTGGATCTCGGGATCTGCCCAAGCCCAGAAGATGTCGCCGCGAAGCCTCATACCGCCCTCCTGCCTGTTCCTTGATAGGGGCTTACAACACCCCCCAAAGATAGACCCGCTCGAACGAAGCGCAACGACGTCGAAGCGGTTACGGACGGCTGGTTTCAATAGTTGTACGGTTCCAATTCCCTTGTACATCTTTTAGTCGCTATAGCGGCAAGGACGAAGTCATGCCTGCACAAAAGCCAATCATCATGTACGACGCCCCGGAAGCGGCCAGCCTCCAAACGGTAACCGGCTGGGTTTCCGTAGGGGGTCGGTTTTTCGGCGACGATGAGAACCTTGCCCGATACTGCGGCGCAACTCACCGCCGTTGCGAGGTAAACCCTGATCACCCCATCTATGAGGTCAACAGCTCCTGCGATGAGTGCCGACACGTCCGGCGCCAAGCAAAATTCGCGGCGATGCCAGTCAAGGACTGGGCCGGCGAGCCTCTGGTTATCTTCGATGGAGACCGCTACTTCTTCGATGAAGACAGCCTGCGCGACTACCTGATCGACAGCGATATCGAACCGGCTGACGTGCAGCTCTGCATCTGTGAGCCGAACTATCCCCGCGAAATCGACCCGGAAGACCATTTCTGCGACGACCTGCCGGAGGACGGCGAGATCAACGATAGTCAGCTGCTTGCGGCGTTCGAACTGCTGAACGAGATGATCCGCCAGTCTCAGCCGCTGTCGTGGTCCGAAGGCGAATTCGCAGCTCGGCTCCCGCAATCGCTCATCGACGAAGTCAACGCCGCGAGAGCGGCAGCATGCGAGGTGACGCCATGATCGCCCTCGCCTGGTTCGCCTACGTGTACTGCTACAAGAGGCTGCGGTGATGAGTGCAGCAGCGAAGGTCCTCGACCCGTGCAGCGCCAGCCGAATGATGTGGTTCGACAAGCAGGACCAGCGCGCGCTTTTCGGCGACATCCGTGACGAGCAGCACCTGCTTTGCGATGGTCGGGTGTTGAAAGTTGAGCCGGATGTGCTGATGGATTTCCGGAAATTGCCCTTCGAGGCCTCAACCTTCCGCCTGGTGGTATTCGATCCGCCGCACCTGACCCGCGCCGGGGTCGACAGCTGGATGCGGGCCAAGTACGGCATGCTGACCGCCGACTGGCGCGAGGACATTCGACAGGGTTTCGCCGAGTGTTTCCGGGTGCTGGAACCCGAAGGCATTTTGATCTTCAAGTGGAACGAGACCCAGGTGACGGTCAGTGAGCTGCTTGCGCTTACCGATGAAAAACCGCTGTTTGGCCACAAGTCAGGCAAGCGCGAAAAAACGCACTGGATCACGTTCATGAAGCGGCCGGCACCATGAACCGCATGGTCAGCGTCCGCACCGAGGAACTGACCGGCCCGGCGCTGGACTGGGCAATCAACGCGATCGAGGGTGGTCAGCAGGCCGTAGCGGGCCAGCTGGATCTCTTCGCCCTGCCTGACGTCGAGCAACTGATCACGAAGTACGGCGTCTGGGTCAATGTTGGCCACCGGCAACCATGGCTGGCCGACATGACAAACGACCCGTTCAACCGCCAGCCCGGCGAAACCCGAACCATCGCAGTGTTCCGCGCTGTGATCTTCGCCAAGCGCGGCGCCGCGGTGAAAGTCCCCGCCGAGCTGATCCAGCAATAACCCCAACCACTCAACAGCCTGCCGGTGTACGGCGGGCGAGGTACTTGTATGTCCGAAATTGAACGAGTCATCGAAGCCATGATGGAGCCAGCGCCCCCGGCCGCCGAGGTCATCACGCTCGACCGAAACATTGTCGAGCGAGCGTTGACCTTGATGGAGAGCCACCCAGATGTCGCACAGGGCGGGCCTTCGCTTTGCAATGAAGTCTCCGTGTTTCGCCAAGCTTTGGCCGAACCAACCGTAAAGCTCTGGGCGATCCACAGCGTTGGCCCTGGCGAAGAGTATCCGTGCCTAAACAAAGAAGACGCCGAGCGGCGCGCCCAGGAGTTGCGCGATCTCGGTGAGCGTATGAAGCAGGAGCGTATCGCGCGCGGTGAAAGCGTTGAGCTTTGGAATGACTGGGTGACGAACGTTATCCCTTCCCCGTGGGAACCGGCCGAGCATTTCGAAATCATGGCTGAGGAATGGACAGATCACGCTGAGCAACTTCACGAAGAGGTGATCAAGCTGACCGAAGAAAAAGGAAACCTGCGTAAAGCTCTCGCGGGAATGCTTTTCGCCTTCGACGACGGCGTCGGCCTCGACTGGTCCACTGATCTGCTCGATTACGCGCGAAAGCTGTGCCCTGCCGAAGAATTTAAACCCTGAACCATCACCACCTTCTGCCGCCACGCGCGGCATGGAGAACACCAATGAAAAAAGAGCTGATCAAGATCAGTGAATTCCAGCGCCGGCGCTGGGGTGAAAACGGCACGCCACCCTGCCCCCAGGCGATCCGCAACTACATCCGCAACGGCAAGGTGCCCGGCGAGCAAATCGGCAAACTCTGGTACGTTGACTGGACAGCGTTCAGCCGGTCGGACGGCAATGACCTGGTCGCGATGGTATTGAAAGGAGCTGCATGATGGTCCCACGGCCGCGCAACAAGGCGAACAAGAGCCTACCGCAGAACCTGTATTTCGATTCGCGGCGCTCAACCTATCGCTACCGCCGGCCCACCGACGGTAAGTGGTTCCAGTTCGGGTCTGACCGGATCAAGGCGATCGATGCCGCGAAGCAGTTGAATCTGGAGTTCATGCGCGGCGCTGACCTGGTCGGCGCCGTGATGGGCAGCACATCGGAATCGTTCGCGGGCTTCTTGGATGCATACGAGCGTGACGTGCTGCCGCCGCGGGAACTGGCAAAAGGGACCTTGGGCCTGTACGCCGTGCACTTCCGCCGCTTCCGGAAACAGTTCGAAGGCAAAGCGGTCGACCAGATCACGATCCGCATGATCGCGGAGATGCTGGACGCCCTCACCCCACGCACTGCCAACCAGTGCCGCGCGCTGCTGATCGACATCTTCAACCACGCAGCGGCCAAAGGCCTGTGCCCGGACAACCCGGCCGCCAGCACCATCAATCGAATTGAAAAGAAGCAGCGCAAGCGACACACCGTCGAAGGCCTGAAGGCCATCCGGGAGAAGTCACCGTTCTGGCTGCAGAACGCAATCGACCTGGCACTGATCACCGCGCAGCGTCGGACGGACATCTTGAATATGCGGTTCGATGGTGTCCGGGAAGGGTTTTTGTATGTGGTTCAGCAGAAGACGGCCAAGGCCAGCGACGCGGCGTGGATCCGGTTCAAAGTGACCGAAGAACTCCAAGCGGTGATCAGCCGTTGCCGGGATGACATCGTCTCACCGTACCTCATCCACCGCCGGCCCGATCGCAAAAAGCAGAAGCAGGCGCAGACGAAGGACCACTGGACGCAGATCGAAGAGCGATATTTGACGCGAGCCTTCAAAGAGGCCCGGGAAGCGGCGGGTTGTTACAAGGGATGGAAGGAAGAGGAAATGCCGGGCTTCCATGAAGTGCGAGCGCTGTCGCTGCACCTGTACCAGAAAGCCGGAAAGGACGGTCAGAAGATCGCCGGCCACGCCAGCGAAACCATGACGAAGAACTACCAGAAGGATCATGCCGAAATCGTCTGGTCAGAGGCAATTCCCGATCTGAATATCAGCGAAATCACCGGGTAGTTTTGCGCAAGTTTTGCGCGGGTTTTGCGCAGGCACAAAAAAGCCGATCTGGCTGATCGGCTTAAGTGTCTGATTTTACTCAGGAATAATGGTCGGGACGGAGTGATTCGAACACTCGACCCCTAGCACCCCATGCTAGTGCGCTACCGGACTGCGCTACGCCCCGACTAGGCGTGAATCCGTTCCTCACCTCGAAGAACGCTCAAGAATATATCGCAAGCTTTTGAAAACCGGAAGTATTTAAAAGCGGAATTTTATTTCTTGAGTACCACCAGCACATCTTCGAGCTCGGCGATCATCTGGCGGATCATTTGTTTGTATTGCGTGGTGTCATCCTTGGCTTCATCGCCGGATAGGCGCAAGCGCGCGCCGCCGATGGTGAAACCCTGATCGTAAAGGAGCGCGCGGATTTGCCGGATCATCAGCACGTCCTGGCGCTGATAATACCGGCGGTTTCCGCGACGTTTGACGGGGTTGAGTTGAGGAAACTCCTGCTCCCAGTAACGCAGCACGTGCGGCTTTACCGCACACAGCTCGCTGACTTCACCGATGGTGAAGTAGCGTTTGCCCGGGATGACGGGTAGTTCGTCGTTATGACTTGGTTCCAGCATAAGCCTCAACTCGGGCCTTCAACTTCTGCCCTGGACGAAAGGTGACCACACGGCGAGCCGTGATCGGAATTTCTTCCCCCGTTTTCGGGTTACGGCCAGGCCGCTGGCGCTTATCCCGAAGATCAAAGTTGCCGAAACCCGACAATTTGACCTGTTCGTTGTCTTCAAGAGCGTGCCTGATTTCTTCAAAAAACAGTTCGACCAATTCCTTGGCTTCCCGCTTGTTCAGGCCCAGCTCTTCATACAGACGTTCCGCCATCTCAGCTTTCGTCAAAGCCCCCATACGTCACTTCCTTAACGTGGCGTTCAACCTTTGTTCGAGCGAGGTGAGGATATTTTGCGTCGTCGAATTCACCTCATCGTCGTTAAGAGTGCGCGATGGATGCTGCCAGGTCAAGCCAACTGCAAGGCTTTTTCTATGCGGATCAATGCCTTTACCCTGATAGACGTCAAACAGCCTGAGATCTGTGAGCCATTCGCCTGCATTTTCACGGATTACGTCGAGCACAGCACTCGCAGCCACGTCTTTGTCGGCTAGCAGGGCAAGGTCACGACGCACTTCAGGAAAGCGCGACAACTCGTGGAATTTCGGCATTTTTCCCAACGCCACTTCGGCCAGAACCAGCTCGAACACGAAGACCGGACGATCCAGCCCCAGCGACTTCGACAATTCGGGATGGATCGCGCCGATGAAACCGACTTCACGGCCTTCCCGCTCAATACGCGCGGTCTGACCCGGGTGCAGCGCCGGATGCTTGCCCGGTACGAACGTGAACGAATCCAGCGCACCGGCGAAGCCCAGCACCGCTTCCACGTCGGCCTTGACGTCGAAGAAGTCGATGGCATCACGACCTTGCGCCCAGCCTTCCGGCAGACGGCTACCGCACACAACACCCGCGAGCATCGGCTCTTGCTTCAAGCCTTCCAGCTGCCCCACAAAACGCAGACCGCTCTCGAACAAGCGAACACGATCCTGTTGACGGTTCAGGTTGTGCTGCAGCGACTTGACCAGGCCCGGCCAGAGCGACGAGCGCATCGCCGCCATGTCGTTGGAAATCGGGTTGGCCAAGAGCAAAGGCTCGACGCCTGGGCTGAACAGCTCGAACTGCTTCGGATCGATGAAGCTGTAGGTGATCGCTTCCTGGTAACCACGAGCGACCAACAGACGGCGCAGTTCCGGCAGATCGCTGCGCGCTTCCGCCTTGGCTTGCGGCGCCAGACGGGCTTGCGGGTAACGAACAGGCAAACGGTTGTAACCATAGAGACGAGCCAGTTCTTCGATCAGGTCGACTTCCAGACTGATATCGAAGCGGTGGCTCGGCACTTCTACGCGCCACTGCCCTGCCCCTTCGACAGCAATGTTCAGGCCCAGCCCCTTGAGCAGACGCTCGACTTCAGTCGATTCCATTTCCATGCCGAGCATCTGACTGATACGAGCGGCACGCAAGGTGATCGGGGCAATCGAGGGCAGATACTGATCGTTGACGGCTTCAATGATCGGGCCGGCGTCGCCGCCAGTGATGTCCAGCAGCAGGCCGGTGGCGCGCTCCATGGCTTCACGGGCCAGTTGCCAGTCCACGCCACGCTCGTAGCGGTGCGACGCATCGGTGTGCAGACCGTAGGAACGGGCTTTGCCCGCCACTGCGATCTGGTCGAAGAAGGCGCTTTCAAGGAAAATGTCGCGAGTCGTCGCGGATACACCGCTATGCTCGCCTCCCATGACACCGGCGATTGCGAGGGCGCGTGTGTGATCGGCGATCACCAGGGTATCGCTACGCAGAGCGACTTCCTGACCATCAAGGAGCACCAGTTTTTCGCCCTCTTCGGCCATACGTACACGAATGCCACCATTGATTTCGGCGAGATCGAATGCGTGCAGCGGCTGACCCAGTTCGAGCATCACGTAGTTGGTAATGTCAACGGCAGCGTCGATGCTGCGCACGTCGGCACGACGCAGGCGCTCGACCATCCACAGCGGTGTTGGCTTGGAAAGGTCGACGTTACGGATCACTCGACCCAGATAACGCGGGCAAGCAGACGGCGCCAGAACTTCGACCGGACGGACTTCATCGTGCGTTGCTGGAACGGAAGCCACAACTGGACGAGTCACCGGAGCGTCGTACAAAGCGCCCACTTCACGGGCCAGACCGGCCAGAGACAGGCAGTCGCCACGGTTCGGGGTCAGGTCGACTTCGATACTGGCGTCTTCCAGATCCAGATAAACGCGGAAGTCTTCGCCCACTGGCGCGTCGGCCGGCAGCTCCATCAGACCGTCGTTACCTTCACCAACCTGAAGCTCGGCTTGCGAACACAGCATGCCGTTGGACTCGACACCGCGCAGCTTGGCTTTCTTGATCTTGAAGTCGCCCGGCAACTCGGCACCGATCATGGCGAAAGGAATTTTCAGACCCGGACGCACATTTGGCGCTCCGCACACGACCTGAAAGGTTTCTGCACCATTGCTGACTTGGCAGACGCGCAACTTATCGGCATCTGGATGTTGCTCGGTGCTCAGCACTTCGCCCACGACCACGCCATTGAATACACCGGCCGCCGGGGTCACGCTATCGACCTCCAGACCGGCCATCGACAGACGGGCAACCAACTCGTCGCGATTTACCTGCGGGCTGACCCAGCCACGCAGCCATTGTTCACTGAATTTCATCCTGCTCTCCTAAGAATTCGTTACGACTAGCGAAATTGCGCGAGGAACCGCAAGTCGTTGTCGAAGAACAGACGCAAGTCGTTCACGCCGTAACGCAGCATGGCCAGACGCTCTACGCCCATGCCGAAGGCAAAGCCCGAGAACTCTTCCGGATCGATGCCGGACATGCGCAACACGTTCGGGTGCACCATGCCGCAGCCCATCACTTCCAGCCAACCGGTCTGTTTGCAGACGCGGCAGCCTTTACCGCTGCACATCACGCATTCCATATCGACTTCAGCGGAAGGCTCGGTGAACGGGAAGTACGAAGGGCGGAAACGCACGGCCAGTTCTTTCTCAAAGAACACCCGCAGGAATTCTTCGATGGTGCCTTTCAGGTCGGCGAAATTGATGTCGCGATCAACCAGCAGACCTTCGACCTGGTGGAACATCGGCGAGTGGGTGATATCGGAATCACTGCGGTATACGCGGCCTGGGCAGACGATGCGGATCGGCGGCTTTTTCGATTCCATGGTGCGAACCTGTACCGGAGAGGTATGGGTGCGCAACAACATGTTCGCGTTGAAATAGAAGGTGTCATGCATCGACCGGGCCGGGTGGTGGCCTGGGATGTTGAGCGCCTCAAAGTTGTGATAATCGTCTTCGACCTCGGGGCCTTCGGCGATGCCGTAGCCAATATGGGTGAAGAACTGCTCGATACGTTCCAGAGTCCGGGTAACCGGATGCAGACCACCGGAGGTTTGGCCACGGCCGGGCAGCGTCACGTCAATGGATTCGGCAGACAGCTTGGCGGCCAGTTCGGCCTCTTCAAACAGTGCCTTGCGCGCATTAAGAACTTCTGTGACACGTTCCTTGGCAACGTTGATCAGGGCGCCGACTTGCGGACGCTCTTCTGCCGGCAGATTCCCCAGGGTCTTCATCACCTGAGTCAATTCGCCCTTTTTACCAAGGTAGTGAACCCGGATTTGCTCCAGGGCATTGATGTCTTCAGCGCTTTGCACAGCCTCTAGTGCTTGAGAGACCAGCGCATCCAGGTTTTCCATGTACAGACTCCAGATACAAAATAGGGGAAGAGCTTGAAGGCTCTTCCCCTATTTATGACGTTTAACACCTGGCCCCACAAAGGTAAGGCCGGGTGACTGTCGGGGGTACTTAAGCCAAGGTGGCTTTAGCTTTCTCGACAATCGCAGCAAACGCCGCTTTTTCGTTCACTGCCAGATCAGCCAGAACCTTACGGTCGATCTCGATGGACGCTTTTTTCAGGCCAGCGATGAAACGGCTGTAGGACAGACCGTTAACACGAGCACCAGCATTGATACGAGCGATCCACAGAGCGCGGAACTGACGTTTTTTCTGACGACGGTCACGGTAGGCGTATTGGCCTGCCTTGATTACCGCTTGCTTGGCAACACGGAATACGCGGGAGCGTGCGCCGTAGTAGCCTTTAGCAAGTTTCAGAATTTTTTTGTGACGCTTACGGGCAATGACGCCACGCTTTACACGAGCCATGAGTTACTTCCTCTATTCTTGACTAAAATTAACGAAGGCGCAGCATGCGCTCGACTTTTGCCACGTCAGACGGATGCAGCAAGCTGCTACCGCGCAGTTGACGCTTACGCTTGGTCGACATTTTAGTCAGGATGTGGCTCTTGAAAGCGTGCTTGTGCTTGATACCGTTAGCAGTTTTCAGAAACCGCTTAGCAGCACCACTTTTGGTTTTCATTTTTGGCATGTTCGGATACTCCGCATTCAGTTGATAAACATAATCAGAAGGCCTGCCGTGCCCTGTTGATTACTTCTTCTTTTTCGGGGCGATGACCATGATCAGCTGGCGTCCTTCCATCTTAGGATGCTGTTCGACCGAACCGTACTCGAGCAGGTCAGCTTCAACCCGCTTGAGGAGTTCCATCCCCAGCTCCTGGTGGGCCATCTCACGGCCGCGGAATCGCAAGGATACCTTGGCCCTGTCCCCATCACTCAGGAAACGTACCAGGTTGCGCAGTTTTACCTGGTAATCCCCTTCCTCCGTCCCTGGACGAAACTTGATTTCTTTAACCTGAATCTGCTTCTGGTTTTTCTTTGCAGCGGCAACCTGTTTCTTCTTTTCGAAGATCGATTTGCCGTAGTCCATCAGCTTGCAAACAGGGGGTACTGCATCGGCGGAAATTTCCACCAAATCCAGTTTGGCCTCTTCAGCCTTAAGAAGCGCGTCTTCAATTGACACAATCCCAAGCTGTTCACCTTCAGCACCAATTAACCGAACCTCGCGTGCCGAGATATTCTCGTTGATCGGGGCTTTCGGTGCAGCTCGTTTATCTTGTCTCATTTCACGCTTAATAATAATTACTCCGAATCTGGGCGACCACGCCGGGAAACCGCTTGCGCGAGAAACTCAGCGAACTGGGCGACGGGCATCGAGCCCAGGTCAGCACCTTCACGAGTACGCACAGCGACAGTCTGCATCTCGACTTCCTTATCTCCGATAACCAAGAGATAGGGAACCTTGAGCAAAGTATGCTCGCGGATTTTAAAGCCGATCTTTTCATTTCTCAAGTCGGACTTGGCACGAAATCCGCTTTCGTTGAGAGTTTTTTCGACTTCGGCGACGAAATCCGCCTGTTTATCAGTGATATTCATGATCACTGCCTGGGTCGGGGCGAGCCACGCAGGGAATGCTCCCTCGTAATGCTCAATCAGAATCCCGACGAAACGTTCGAAGGATCCAAGGATCGCCCTGTGCAACATAACCGGGTGCTTGCGACTGTTGTCTTCGGAGACGTATTCGGCGCCGAGACGGATAGGCAGGTTAAAATCGAGCTGCAAGGTACCACATTGCCAAACACGGCCAAGGCAATCTTTCAGCGAGAATTCGATTTTCGGACCGTAGAAAGCACCCTCACCCGGCTGCAGATCATATGCAAGGCCCGCACTGTCTAGCGCTGCGGCCAATGCAGCTTCAGCGCGATCCCACAATTCATCGGAGCCAACACGTTTTTCCGGACGAGTGGACAACTTCATCTCGACATCGGTAAAGCCGAAATCGCGATAAACGTCCATGGTCAGCTTGATGAACGCGGCCGATTCGGCCTGCATTTGCTCTTCGGTGCAGAAAATGTGGGCGTCGTCTTGAGTGAACGCACGTACACGCATGATGCCGTGCAACGCACCTGACGGTTCGTTTCGGTGGCAAGCACCGAATTCGGCCAGACGCATCGGCAGCTCGCGGTAGCTTTTCAGGCCCTGATTGAACACCTGCACATGGCACGGGCAGTTCATCGGCTTGATGGCGTAATCACGGTTTTCCGACTGGGTGGTGAACATGTTGTCGGCGTAGTTGGCCCAGTGTCCGGATTTCTCCCAGAGACTACGGTCAACCACTTGCGGCGTCTTGATCTCGAGATAGCCGTTGTCGCGCTGAACCTTGCGCATGTATTGCTCGAGCACCTGGTACAGCGTCCAGCCGTTCGGGTGCCAGAACACCATGCCCGGGGATTCTTCCTGAGTATGGAACAGGCCCAGGCGCTTGCCGATTTTACGGTGATCGCGTTTTTCCGCTTCTTCGATGCGCTGGATGTAAGCCGCCAACTGCTTCTTGTCCGCCCAGGCCGTGCCATAAACGCGCTGCAATTGCTCGTTTTTGGCATCACCGCGCCAGTAAGCGCCGGACAGCTTTGTCAACTTGAAGGATTTCAGGAAGCGAGTGTTCGGCACGTGCGGGCCACGGCACATGTCGACATATTCTTCGTGATAGTACAAGCCCATGGCCTGCTCGTTCGGCATGTCCTCGACCAGACGCAGCTTGTAGTCTTCGCCACGGGACTTGAACACTTCGATCACTTCGGCGCGCGGAGTGACTTTCTTGATCACGTCGTAATCTTTTTCGATCAACTGCTGCATGCGCTGCTCAATGGCAGCCATGTCGTCCGGAGTGAAAGGACGCTCGAAGGCGATGTCGTAATAGAAACCTTCGTCAATGACCGGGCCGATGACCATTTTGGCCGTCGGGTACAGCTGCTTGACGGCGTGGCCAACGAGGTGCGCGCAAGAGTGGCGAATGATCTCCAGCCCCTCTTCATCCTTTGGCGTGATGATTTGCAGCGAAGCATCGCTGTCGATGATGTCGCTGGCGTCAACCAGCTTGCCATTGACCTTGCCGGCCACGGTGGCCTTCGCCAGGCCTGCACCAATGGATGCGGCGACCTCGGCCACGGAAACCGGATGATCGAATGAACGTTGACTGCCGTCGGGAAGAGTAATAGTTGGCATGGCGCCTCCTCTCCTAGTGGTGACCCCTACCAAAGGTCACGTGGGTTGGGATGAGCCAGTACAAGATCCGGTCCAGGCCATTCAATGACGAACGCCTGCCTTACAGCGGCAGGAGCCTTGCGGCCAACCGGAAAACCGAACCAGAGTGACTGGGATTCAAATCGAGATTCGCGCGCAGTTGCCGCCACCGGGACTGAAGGTCATCGAAGCTTGCAGACCGCACGAGCCGGGCATCCTAGCACAGATGAGCGGTCGTCGACGCATCACGCTCTCATACGCAGGCAAATCGTCCGTTTTATGCCAGAGTGATGAACTTGATCGGCCATTAAGCCCTCAGATAACAAGACATTGACCCACAAGGAGCATCCTCGCATGCGTCTGAATAAGCTGTTCGCCGTAGTCGCCCCCTTTGTTTTGCTGCTGCCGCTGAGCGCCCATGCCGACTGGCCCAAGGGTGAGCGCGAAAAATACATGGCTCAATGCACGCAGGCAGCTACCCCTCAAATTGGCGCTGCCGCCGCTAAATCTCACTGCGCCTGTGGCGCGGACGCCATCAAATCCTATCCTGCCAGCGACATTACGGCGCTGATGGACAATAAAGCCACACCAGAACTGCAACAAAAAGCGTTGGGACAGATCGCCAAATGCAAGGCCAATACCCCCGCAAAAAAATGATCGAGCAAGGCATTTTGAGCATCGGTTAACGCTTAAAACGTCTCGAATTTGAGCCTTTTCACACGATTTATGCAGGTTTTACAGCTTTTTTTAAGGTCTTTACGATCAGCGCGAAGCCTTTTAAACCGGGGCTTTCAGCCGAAACAAGCGGTAAAGTAAACACGACTGATTGGCAAACAGCACGTCCGGGGGGCTTACAAACTGAACATTTCGACTATGATACCCGGGTGTGCCCAGTTGGCCTGAGCAGCACAGTACTACTGAAAATATATGTTTCTTGGAGATACACCATGTCTAATCGCCAAACCGGCACCGTTAAATGGTTCAACGATGAAAAAGGCTTCGGCTTCATCACTCCTCAAGGTGGCGGTGACGACCTGTTCGTACACTTCAAAGCTATCGAATCTGACGGTTTCAAAAGCCTGAAAGAAGGCCAGACCGTCTCCTTCGTGGCTGAGAAAGGCCAAAAGGGTATGCAAGCTGCACAAGTTCGCCCAGAGTAATTTCTCGGCGCACTAAAAAAACCCCGTCCATGTGACGGGGTTTTTTATGACCTTGATAAAGCTGGAAAGCTTTATCCGCAATTGACGCGCGTGACGGTCAGATTGTTATCCGTATTCAGGTTCAGGCGGTCGGAGCGGTACTCGAGCGTCACCATGTCATCCGGCTTGAGGAAACGCGCGTTCTGCGCGCCAGCCTTGGTACGCGCTTGCTCCAAAAGCGCGGGCGAGGCCTTTTTGCCAATGGCAAACTCCGCAGACTTTGCTTCGCAGCGGCTGTGACCGGCATCGGTCGCGACGGTTTCATCTACCGAATCGCTGGAGGTCGTACTGCAACCGGCCAGCATGGCAACGGCCATAAAAGTACCCAGTGACGCGAGTTTCCAAGGCATTGAAGCCTCCTTTTTCCAATAATTGTGCTGAGATCGTGCGACCGCCAATCCGGTCTTTGGTTTCACACCGAGCACTTTCGCCCGACCCCTTGACCCAGGTAAACGGCAAGTTTGCATGAGCATCGCCTCATGATTCACCGCGCAATCGTCACCGGATATTAACGGTCTCAATAAACATCAATGTAATCGTAAGGCGGATTCGGCCAGTTCTCTTTCAATGCATTGTAAATCTGCATCACCCAGACCTCGTCGCTGGCCGCAACGTTCCCGACGTAACCTGAGCCTTTGGCCCAGGTTTCCAGGCGAAACGACAGACCGTCGATGTCGATACCGCCCACAATGCCCGTGGAAATGTAAGCAATACCGTCCTTCGTTACACGCAGCTGAGTGTGTTGATCATCACTGGCCGACGCGAGAAGTTGGCGGACAGCTTCAACGGTCAGCGCGTCAGGTGAACTCAAATCGATCTGCACTGAACGATCCTTGATTTACATGAAAAGACCAAGTGTCGCATAGCACTGGGCTCATGCCTAAGTCGCAGTGCCAAACGCCCGACAAAATGGTTAACTTCGACATCTGAACTTTTCCATTCTCGAGCGCCACCATGACCACCGTAAGCATCGACGCCAACATCAACGCCAAGTGGCCACAAGGGCATAGCTCGTACAGTCCCGGCAGCGCGGAGGAGTTGGCGCTGATTGGCATCGAACTGTTGGTTAAAGAGCTTGGTACTCAGGGCGCACAGACCTTCGTCGCCCAGGTGTTCGAGAGGTATTCCGGCGAGCACCTGAGCAAAGCAGCCACAGCGCGGGATTGAGTCCCGCAGGCAAAAGCCTGCGGGCAAGCTTACTTCAAACGCTTCAGGCGCTCTGTCAGTAGGTCGAAGAAGCCTTGGGCGTTGCCGTTTTCCACCCAGAACGCATTCTTCGGTGCTTTCAAGCCATCGTACCAATCGACGATGGTTTGACCGAATGTCGGCCCCTCACGGCTATCGACGACCACATTCACGGAACGACCAGTAAATAATTCAGGCTTGAGCAGATAAGCCACGACAGTCGCGTCATGCACCGGGCCACCCGGAATGCCGTAGTGCTCCATATCCCCTTTGATGTATTCGTTGAGAATATCGCCGACGATTTTGCCCGCATTGTTGTTCAGCGCAGCAATCTGCTTCAGGCGCGCATCACTGGTGAGAATCTTGTGCGTCACATCCAGCGGCAGATAAGTCAGTTTCACGCCGCTTTTGAGCACCACCTCAGCGGCTTGTGGATCTGCGTAAAGGTTGAATTCCGCGACCGGGGTGATATTGCCGCCATTGAAATGCGCGCCTCCCATGATCACCACTTCCTTGATGCCCTGAACGATCTCCGGCTCCTGGATCAGCGCCAGCGCCAGGTTGGTCTGCGGCCCGAGCATGGCGATGGTGATGCTATGTGGCTTGGCTTTCTTCAAGGTATCGATCAAATAACTGACCGCATTGCCTTCGGCAAGGCCCTTCTTCGGCTCATGCACCGCTACTCCCGACAGGCCTTCTTTGCCATGGATGTTCTCGGCGTAAATCGGTGTGCGCATCAACGGCCCAGGCGCACCGGCATAGACAGGAACATCCTCGCGCCCCGCCCACTCTCTTGCCAGGCGGGCATTGCGCGACGTCTTGTCGAGACGAACATTACCGGCCACGGTGGTCAGCGCACGAATATTCAATTCGTCAGGCGAGGCCAGTGCAAATAACAATGCGACAACATCATCGGCACCCGGGTCGGTGTCGATGATCAGGTCAATCTTTTCCGCCGCCTGGGCGCTGGTTGCGGTTATCAGGGACAAAAGCAGCAAACTCCCAAGCAGTTGGTGCAGTTTTTTAGCATAGCGATGCATGGCGCGTTCCTTGTGCGTTAGAAAACAAAAACGGGTTGGTACCCGTCAGAACGTTACCCCGGCCAGCAGGATAATGTTGCAGTACGGCTGACATTCGCCTGTACGAACAATCGCCCGAGCTTGTCGGCTGAGTACTTTGAACTGCTCGTGCGCGAGCAACTCTCGCCGTCCGAGCGCACCCTCTGCATCAAGCTCGTCCAGCGTCGCTAGTGCGGTGGGCCGCTTGTCGATGATCTCTTCAGCCAGCACATGGCTTTCGACCTGCATTTCGCTCAGCACAACTTTCAAAGTACTGACGAAATCAGGCACTCCATGGGTCAAGGCAAGGTCGATCAGCTCGACGCCGGGGGGAACAGGCAGGCCGGCATCGCCAATCACAACCATGTCGCCATGACCCAGGGATGCAATCAGCCGGGACAAGGCAACATTGAGCAAAGGAGTCTTTTTCATGCGGTTTTAAAGGCCTGTACGTCGGACTGCGTTGGAATGGAGGGTTGCGCTCCCGCACGGGTGACCGACAGAGCGGCGGCGACTTGCCCGAATCGAATCGCCTCGGCCTCGGTTTTACCGCACGCCAGCGCTGCGGCAAAACCACCGACAAACGTGTCGCCAGCGGCCGTGGTGTCGACGGCTTTCACCTTGGGCGCCGGGAAGTGTTCGAAGGTCGCGCCATCGGCGAATAGCGCACCTTGAGCGCCAAGCGTGACAATCACCTTGCCCGCTCCCATCGATATCAATTGCGCGGCGGCTTTTTCAGCGCTCTCCGGCGAGTCCACCGGCAAACCGCTCAAAATAGAGGCTTCGCTTTCGTTGGGAATCAAGTAATCAACGGCGCCATACCAATCTCCCGGAAGCGGGCGACTCGCGGGGGCCGGATTGAGAATGACGGTTTTGCCCAGTTCACGCCCGCGCTTGAGCGCATGGCCGACCGTAGCGTCGGGCACTTCGAGCTGACAGATGATCACATCGCCAGCCTGCAACACAGAATCGAAGCGTTCAATGACAGCGGGGGTCATTGCGCCGTTGGCACCAGCAACGATAACAATGGCATTCTGGCTGTTGTCATCGACAACGATCAGCGCGACACCGCTGGAATCGTCAACCGTGCTGACGGCCTGACAGTCGATCTGCTCGACCAACAACGCATCACGCAATTGCGCACCATAGGCATCGTTTCCGACACAACCGATCATGGCCACCTGCGCGCCGAGGCGAGCAGCGGCCACTGCCTGGTTGGCGCCCTTACCACCGGAAACAGTGGCGAACGAATGTCCAATCAGTGTTTCGCCTCCACGGGGAAGCCGTGGCGCCCGGGTGACCAGGTCCATGTTCAGACTGCCTATTACCACTACATTCGTTGGCATACATCACTACTCATCAATTCGGTTTTCAGCGGTATTCGGTGAATACGCCGGCCAGTGGCGCCGTCGATTCGCGCAAGACAATACTCGGGGTTACGATCCGCTGATCCGTGGCCAAAGCAGGATTAGCGATTCGCCGCAGCAAAACTTCCGCCGCCATCTCGCCCAGTTGCAGGATCGACTGGCCGACAGTTGTCAGCGCCGGATAAACGTAACGACTCATCTGGATATCGTCGAAACCGATCACCGACAGCTCGGCAGGTACGCGAATATTGCGCTCGGCCGCAGCACGTAAGACCCCGATGCCGATCATGTCATTACCCGCAAAGATTGCGCTCGGTGGCGTACGATCGAGTAAAAGCGCAGCTGCGTTGTAACCGCCTGGGCTGGTGAAATCGCTCTCAAGCATGCGTTCGCTCGACACTTCGATACCCGCCTCTTTCAGAGCCCTGCAAAACCCGGCCTGACGCATCTGCGCGACACTGGTACTCGCCGGACCACCAATGGTGGCAATATCGCGATGGCCCAACTCAAGCAGATGCCGGGTAGCAAGGTAGGCGCCGTATTCGTGATCGATACGCACCAGATCCGCATCGACACCGTCCAGTCCACGGTCAACGATTACCATCGGGGTTTTAACGCCCGCCAAACCTTGGGCCAGGCCAATGTCGCCACCGGCAGAGGCGACGATCAAACCGTCGATACGTTTTTCCAGCAAAACCCGCAGGTAGCTGCGCTGTTTGTCTGGGTCATCGTCGGAGTTGCAGAGGATCACGCAATAGCCATTGCGCTCGCAATAATCCTCTATTCCCCGCGCCAGTTCGGCGAAGTAAGGGTTAAGGCTGTTAGGCACCAGCAGGCCGATGGTGGCCGTTGTCTTCGCTTTCAGCGAGCGGGCTACGGCGCTGGGCACATAATCGAGCGTTTTGATTGCGGCCTCGACTTTCACCCGCACCTCTTCGCTCACCGGCCGCGTCTTGTTCACCACATGGGACACGGTCGTATAGGAAATCCCCGCGAGCGCCGCCACATCCTTGATCGTTGCCATCTTTCAGATCCGCCGGCTTGCGCGCTGACTGCGATAAGTGTCAAGCACCACAGCGATGACGATGACCGCGCCGGTGATGATGCGTTTGGTCGGTTCGCTTGCACCGACCTGGGCCAGTCCTGCCGCCAACACAGAGATGATCAGCACACCAAAAAATGTACTGATTACCGATCCACGGCCGCCCATCAGGCTGGTACCGCCGATAACCACAGCCGCGATGACTTGCAGTTCGAGGCCGGAACCTGCATTCGGGTCGGCAGCCTCCAGACGCGAAATCTGAAACAGTGCGGCGATACCGGCCAGCAACCCCATTAGGCTGAACACCAGAATTTTGTAGGGTTTCGGATTGATCCCGGCCAGGCGCACCGCCTCCTCATTGGTGCCAATACCGATCAGATAACGTCCGAACACAGTCCGGGTGAGCACCGCCTGAGCGATGAAAATGACCAGCAAGGCAATGATGAACGACGGCGAAATACCGAACGCAATGGGATTTGACAGCCAGGCGAACGCATCGCCGATATATGCCGTGCGCGATCCGGTCATCTGATAGGCAACGCCTCGGGCCATTTCCAGCACGCCAAGCGAAACGATGAAGGACGGTATCCGCCATGCCACGGTAATCGAGCCGGTGATGGTGCCCGCCAAAGCGGCGACCGCCATGCCCAACAGGGCAGCCGGAAACACACTCCAGCCCCATCCGAGAATAGCCACACTGACTGTCGAGGCGGCCAATGCCAGCACAGAGCCTACCGACAGGTCGATGCCGCCGATGATCAATACGAAGGTCATGCCAACCGCGAGCACCATTAAGTCGGGAATCTGATTCGCCAAGGTGCTGAACGTGCTGTAAGACAAAAAGTGACTGCTCAGTACCGAGAACAGCGCCACCATCGCCAGCAAGGCGCCCGCCAAACCCAGATAGGTGCCGAGGCCATAAAAATTGCCACTACGTTTGCCGATGGAAGATGCGGTTTTCATGGGAGATCCCTAGGCGCCGCTTCATTGAGCAGCGCATCACGTTTTTGATAGCCGGCGAATGCTGCTGCGAGCAAGTCATCCTGAGTCCAGTTGTCGCGCTCGAAGGTATCGATCAGCCGCCCGGCGGACAGCACGCCGATGCGGTCGCAGATCAGCATTAATTCGCGCAGATCGCTGGACACCACCACCAATGCTTTACCCTGGCGGGTCAATTCGCCAAGCAATGCATAGATGTCGAACTTGGCCCCGACGTCGATACCTCGGGTCGGCTCATCGAACAGCAGCACGGAACAGTCGCGCTCAAGCCAGCGACCGATCACGACCTTCTGCTGATTGCCGCCGGACAACTCCGACACAAGCTGTGCAGGGCTGGAACTGCGGATGCGCATGGCATCGATCTGACGTCGGGCAAGGGAATCTTCATCGCCATTATTGACGAAGCCCACGCTGGAGATTTCCGGCATGTTTCCCAGCGCTATGTTCGCGCTGATTGACTGGCTCAACAGCAAGCCTTCACCCTTACGGTCTTCGGTGATCAACGCGATACCGTGGCGAACCGCATCGACGGGCGAACGGATATTTGCCACTTTCGCGGGGGAGCCGAGGGATACGGTGCCGCTGTCGGCAACGTCTGCGCCAAAGATCAGCCTCAACAGCTCGGTGCGCCCTGCCCCGATCAATCCGGAAATACCGAAAATCTCGCCGGCACGCACTTCAAAGGACACATCGCGAACCTTGTCGGAACGGGTCAAGCCGTTGACCGTCAATGCCGGGGCACCGATGCTGCGAACCCCCATGTCGATGTGCTCGCCCAGCTCTCGTCCGACCATCAGCGTGACGAGCTGCTCGCTGTTGTAGTTGGCCATCGGCTCAACGCATACCAGATTGCCGTCGCGCAGCACCGCGATGCGTTGTGCAACCCGCGCCAACTCTTCAAGTCGATGGGAAATGTAGATGATCGAGACGCCGCGAGCCTGCAACCGGGTGATTTGCTCAAAGAGCATTTCAACTTCCCGGGCGGTCAACATTGCGGTCGGCTCATCAAGGATCAGCACATGGCAATCGCCGATAAGGTTGCGTGCGATTTCGACCATTTGCTGGTGGCCGATGCCCAGCTCGCCGACGAGAGTATCCGGGTCAATGGCATCCAGACCGACTTGCGCCATGGCATCAATAGCGGCTTCGCGCAGTTGCTTGCGACTGATCCAGCCACCGTTGCTCGGCAAGTTATCGAGAAACAGGTTTTCCGCCACCGACAGGGTCGGTAGCAAATTGAGCTCTTGCATGACCATGCGCACGCCCAGCGCTTCTGCTTGTGCGCGACTGGCGGGACGATATTCCCGGCCCTGAAACTGCATCTGGCCCGTGGTCGGCGTGACCAGGCCGCCGATGATCTTCGACAGCGTGCTTTTGCCGGCGCCGTTTTCGCCGGTCAGCGCCAGCACTTCACCGCGCATCAGCGTCAGATCGATATTCGTGAGGACGGGCTGGGCATAAGTCTTACCGACACCACTGACCGAGAGGACAGCGTTCGGGATGGAAACTGACATAAAACTCTCCATGCACCCGCCCGGACGGGCGAGTGCCGCTGTGTCGCCAGAAGGTTACTGCGTGACCAGCTCGACCGGTGTTTCGATCACGCCATTGGCACCGCTATCGACTTTTTCGCCCTTGATGATCTTCAGAGCAGTCTCGATGCCGAACACCGCTTGCTTCGCTGCGAATTGATCCGCCGTCGCGAGCACTCGACCATCTTTGAGCATTGGCTTGATGGCGTTGATGTTGTCGTAACCGACGACCTTCACCTGGCCTGCCTTGCCGGCAGCGCGAACAGCGGAAACCGCACCGACGGCCATGCTGTCGTTACCGGCCAACAGTGCTTTGATGTTCGGGTATTCGCTGATCATGGAAGCGGCGACTTTGTTGCCTTTGTCGATCTCCCAATCACCGGACTGCAGCGCCACGACCTTGATCTGCGCCGCTGCCATAGCATCCTTGAAGCCTGCGGTACGAGCCTGAGCGTTGGTGGTGGTGGAAACACCTTCGATGATGCCCACTTCGTCACCGGCCTTGAGTTGTTTGGCCAGGTATTCGCCCACAAGCCGCGCGCCCTTGCGGTTGTCCGGACCGACGAAAGGCACATTGATATTTTTGCTTTTCACCACCTCGGGATCGAGCTGGTTATCGATGTTGATCACGGTGATGCCTGCGTCCACGGCTTTCTTGATCACCGGCACCATGGCTTTGGAGTCCGCCGGGGCGATCACCAGCGCATCGACTTTGGAAACGATCATTTGCTCAACGATACGGATTTGGTTCGCGGTATCGGTTTCGTCCTTGATGCCGTTGGAGATCAATTCAAAATCGGCGGAGTGTTCTTTCTGATAGGCCTTTGCGCCGTCTTCCATGGTCAGGAAGAATTCGTTGGCAAGAGACTTCATGACCAGTGCGACTTTCGGTTTTTCAGGAGATTCGGCGAAGGCCGAAGAGACAGGCAGTGCAGCGGACGCTGCAGCCAGCATGGCGACAGCAAGAAGACGTCCAGCGAATGGCAGCTTCATAGGGTTCACTCCGATCTTATGATTATTGTGAGCAATGCTTTTGCTGGCGTATGCTCGGCACTTGCGGATGGGTGCCTCGCAAACGTTTGCGTAGACCGAACTATGCGAATCCTGGCGCCATTTGTCAACGACAAGAAATCTTCACTTTCTGTTACTCGATTCGCTTTGGTTCACCCCAGCGTCAGGCCGTGGTGTTGACCAACCCTCCACTGCTGGAATCCTTGGCCAGTTCCTTAACCAGATTTCCGGTAACTTGGGAAAGCGCGCCGCTAGTGTCGGCGATTTGACCCTGAATGCTCATGACGGCCGCTGCCTTGGCTTCTGGTGTCGGGTAGCTTGCGGACTGAGCTGCCGCCAACTGCTGTTGCTGCTCTTGCAGTTGCTTCTGCAATTCCTGCATTCGCTTAAGCAGCGTCTTCACTGCGATGCTCTGCCCATCCCCGCCGTCGGATTTTTTCTCCTCCGCAGCCGCACCGCCTGCCCTCACGGTTTTCTTCTCGTTCTCACCCAGCGACTGGGAAGCGGTTTCGGCTGCTGCATCACTCAGGGCATCGACCGTGCTCGTGGACTTGCCGCCGATGGTGACTGCGCTGGCGTTGGGAAAACCGATGGTCAACGACATGTGAACTCCTTGATTGAAAATCCTTTGAAGACGCATCGGCCAGGGCGAGGGTTTCTTTAGTCCCGGCGCTCATTATCGCAAGCACTTATTTGCTGGAGGATCTGTAGCTCTTTCGGACAGCCGAACAGAAAGCTGACATTTGTTCGGGAAGCCGGACGCTCAGCACCAAAAAATCATCGCCGTGCAAAATATTTTTCTTTTTAAATCAGTAACATAAACATTTTATTTAATTGAGATCCGACTGGTACACATCCTGCTCTCTTCTTGCACCCCCGGCATACAGATAAGCCAGGGGCGCATCTAGATGAACATGCATTAGCACCGTCTCACCACTAGAGAGAAAAATAATGAAATCTGCTTTCAACACTTTGGTACCGGGCGCCCTCGCCCTTTTGCTGCTCCTGCCCACCGCCCTTCAGGCGAAAGAAGTCGAAACCCAGAACAAACTGGCCAACGTTGTCGTACTCGCCACTGGCGGCACCATCGCGGGCGCTGGGGCCAGCGCTGCCAATAGCGCCACTTATCAGGCCGCCAAGGTTGGCGTGGAACAATTGATCGCCGGCATTCCAGAGCTGAGCAAACTGGCAAACGTGCGCGGCGAGCAAGTCATGCAGATCGCCTCCGAAAGCATCACCAACGACAACCTCCTGCAACTGGGTCGTCGCGTCGCTGAATTGGCTGACAGCAAGGATGTCGATGGCATCGTCATTACTCACGGCACCGATACGCTGGAAGAGACCGCCTACTTCCTGAACCTGGTCGAGAAAACCGACAAGCCGATCATCGTCGTTGGTTCCATGCGTCCAGGCACCGCAATGTCGGCCGACGGCATGCTCAATCTGTACAACGCAGTGGCCGTTGCCAGCAGCAAAGAAGCCCGCGGCAAAGGCGTACTGGTGACCATGAACGATGAAATCCAGTCCGGTCGCGACGTCAGCAAGACGGTCAACATCAAAACCGAGGCGTTCAAAAGTGCTTGGGGCCCACTCGGGATGGTCGTTGAAGGCAAGTCCTACTGGTTCCGCTTGCCAGCCAAGCGCCACACCATGGATTCGGAATTCGACATCAAGAACATCAAGAGCCTTCCTGATGTAGAAATCGCCTATTCCTACGGCAACGTAAGCGACACCGCCTACAAGGCATTGGCGCAATCCGGTGCCAAAGCGATCATCCACGCAGGCACTGGCAACGGTTCGGTATCCTCCCGTGTCGTGCCTGCGCTGCAAGCACTGCGCAAGGATGGCGTACAGATCATTCGCTCCTCTCATGTTAATGCCGGCGGGTTTGTGCTGCGCAATGCCGAACAACCTGACGACAAGTATGACTGGGTCGTTGCTCACGATCTGAATCCACAGAAAGCGCGCATCCTGGCAATGGTCGCTTTGACCAAGACCACTGACAGCAAAGAACTGCAGCGGATGTTCTGGGAATACTGATCTGCTTTCGCCCGACCGGTTCTCGGTCGGGCATCGTTGTGCCGCTCTTTTTTCATCGAGCGGTGCACGCCTTCCGTAAATCTCCCCCAGCAAAAAAAACCGATATGCCTACACCAAACCGGTAAAGACGTTGTCAGAGGATCTTCTTGAATTTTAAGCAGTTGCGAAAATGCCTACAGTTAAATACTGTATGCACGTACAGCTTAATAAGGATAATCTAGTGGCCAGTTCTTCCGACGCTCCAGACGCTTACGCACGCATGGGCATTCGCGTTCAAAAAATAATCAATTCCCCTACTGCACAGAAAGCCAAGGCCGCGCTGATCTTTCGCCTGCCCGATGAACCACAGGACGACTGGGAGCAATTGCTCAAAGAAATCGACGAGAACGATAACGTCACCCTCGCCTACCGCGACGATGGTGGCGTGCAGATTTTCTGGGTAGTGCCGAAGGAAGATTGAGTCGATGATTGTCCGCTGTTTTGCTTTGCTGTTACTGCTCATCACCGCGAGTGCCCATGCCGGTGCTCCCCGAACATTTAACGAAGCCAAGAAGGTTGCCTGGAAGCTCTATGCGCCGCAGTCCACGGAGTTTTACTGTGGCTGTAAATATACCGGCAACAAGGTCGACCTCGCCGCATGCGGTTATGTCCCGCGCAAAAACGCCAAGCGCGCATCGCGCATCGAGTGGGAACATATTGTGCCGGCCTGGCAAATCGGTCATCAACGCCAGTGCTGGCAGGCTGGCGGGCGCAAGAACTGTACGCGCTATGATCCGACCTATCAAAAAGCTGAGGCCGACCTGCACAACCTGGTGCCCAGCATTGGCGAGGTCAACGGCGATCGGAGTAATTTCAGCTATGGATGGCTGCCGGTGCAATCAGGTCAATACGGTTCGTGCCTGACTCAAGTCGACTTCAAGGCCAAAAAAGTCATGCCCCGTCCTTCTATCCGCGGCATGATCGCTCGAACCTACTTTTATATGAGCAAGCAGTACGGCTTGAAAATATCAAGACAGGATCGGCAGCTATATGAAGCGTGGAACAAGACCTACCCGGTTCAGGACTGGGAGCGTCAACGCAACCAAACCGTCGCTTGCGTGATGGGACGGGGGAATGACTTTGTCGGCCCGGTCAACATGAAATCCTGCGGCTGATCTGTCGCACAAAAAAGGGCCTCGGAGCTGAACATCCGAGGCCCTTTTGGTTTTTCAGGCGACTGCGCCAAACAGATCGTTTACTGCGCGACCGAGCGCTCGACAATCAGAGACTCAATATTCTGTTTTTTGGCTTTGACCAATGCTGCGGTCAATTCCACCTGACGGGATTGAGCCTCAGCTTTTGAATTGAACGGCCCGACCAGAATTCGCGTCTTACCACTACCATCCTTGACGACAGTGGGGATAAACGCATGCTCAATCAGCCAGCCGCTCAAGTCGCTGACTGCCTGGGTGGTCTCGCCTCTGACCTCGAGATCCCACTGCGGGGCAGCGGCTGCCGCAGGCGTTGCCACTGCTGCCGATTGCGTCTTTTGTGGCTCAACATTCTTGCGCTGATCACAGCCTGCCAATGCCAATACTGCGATCACCCAGACCAATTTGCGCACAAGGCTTCCCTCTCAATGTCGAAAGCGGGGATTTTAACACCCATGAATACTTTGCGAGTGCCGCAAAATGGGCACAAAACAACGAGATTGATGATTGCGGCCTCTGTATAGTTACGCCCTGGGAATTAATGTCGCTTCTGCGCGTCAGAAAGAGGCACCCAAAACGTGAGACTTCGCACTAATCTATACGTACCACCGACCTCTGCACTGTCTGAATCAGGTGCCCTACAAAGCAATCAAGGAGAAGACCATGCTGATACTCACCCGCAAAGTCGGTGAAAGCATAAACATTGGCGACGACATTACGATCACCATCCTGGGCGTTAGCGGCCAGCAAGTGCGCATCGGCATCAACGCACCGAAAAACGTTGCAGTGCATCGCGAGGAAATCTATCAGCGCATCCAAGCGGGCCTCACCGCCCCGGACAAGCCACAAACGCCCTGAGTCTTCTCGCAGTCAGTAGCCAGCCCGTTTGCCTTACCGTGATGGCTGGCTAAAGATTTACGCGCAGTATCTCCTTACGCGCCGACTTTCCCGGCCATGGCGCTTGCCAAGCCAGTTCCCTTCAAACATTTCCTGCGACCGATCTTACCTGCCATTCCTGCGGCTGGCTGTCGGACTATTCCGATAGAACGACAGGAATTAGCGTCCTAGACGAATGAAATTCCCCGCGCCATTCCCGTTGCGGCGAACATCATCAAAACCAACAGCACGGCCTCGACGTGACTGATCCGCGCAAAGCGTCGGGCTCGACCCGTATCGACAGCCGCGCCCCGTGCCAATGCGATTCGCCACTTTATCAGTGCAACCATCGGCATGAGCTCGAGCAAAAGAATCACCACCAGCAACGTCATCTTCAAATGGAACAGCGGCTGGTGCAGATAATAGTCGGAGCCCTTTTCAAACCCACCAAAAGCCCGAATCCCACCAGAGACCAATAAAACCAGCGCAGAAAGCCCCCAAATATTGTCAGCACGCAATACCCGATGAACGTCCCCCGCTCCAGCGGCGAGGCGATTAAACGCAGTGCCACGAACCAGCACGGCCCAAAACCCCATGGCAAAAGCCAGTAGATGGATCGCTGCAAGAATCCAGTGAGTCAGCATCGATGAACACCCTATCAAGCGTTGGAAATCGGCCAGACAGTAGTAGTTGAAAATCGGCAGGCTTGCCCGAACCGGTCTCTTCAAGCGAGATGGCTGGCACGCGGAACCTAAATCGCAGACAAAAAAAATCCCAAGCAGCTGATGGAAGCTTGGGATTGAAAATGCATAAACCGTGGTGGTGAACGCGGGGTGAATTTTACTGATTCGGATGGCTTGTCACAATATTTTTTTGATAACCGGTCAGTTAAAAGCAATCGTAACCCTTTCAATATTCGAACTATTTTCAAGGTCTCGATTGACCAGATACCCATACGCCCAACCTGCCCGCTTGGCGAAATCGTCTGCAGTCGCTATCGACGCAGCGGCAGGTTCAGGCCCAGATGGCCGTCTCTGTATTGATCTGGGCGACAGAGGTAGCGTTGAACTGCCGCTGGCGATGCAAGTCGTCACGCATTTTCGAGAAATCGAACGCCCTGGTTTTCAGCTCTTTCAGTACAAGATTTGAAATCTTGTAGGTGCCACAGTCAGAACAACTGACAAGCTCGCCGTCCTGATAATTCTCGGACTGCTGCCCTTTTAGCCCGCATAGATAGCAATTCATATTTGATCTCACTATTGGCTGATGCTTAGGAGATCATCCCGCCAGGAGAGAAGTTTCAATGGGTTGAATTTCCGGACATGCGCCGTTACGCGTGCGGGCAAAGATCCCGGGGGCTCAATCTGTTCAAGCTACGTAGCGTCAACGCCTTATGAGCTCTTATGGCACAGGGCTGGCGTTCTGGGGTCGCAGTTTTGCGAAGGTTTCGCAAATCGCAGAAAGCAAAAAGGGGTTACCGTTTCCGGTAACCCCTCTAGACCGCCCAGCAGAGCGGATTTTGTTTGGTAGGCGCGATTGGACTCGAACCAACGACCCCCACCATGTCAAGGTGACCCCGAAAGTCACCTAACCTCATGAAAAACAAAGGAAAGTCGCTGTAAATCAAGAAGCGTAAATCTGCCCGTACGCCCTATAAGAATCAATAACTTAGCGCTGTATTTTCCTACAGTACTTTCCCTTCCCGGCGTTCTGCCGATCTTCCAAATCCCCTGCTACGCTGATTTCTTCCACGGAGGAAATCCCATGAACAACGCCGATCTGCTCCCTTCCCTGCTCTTCAAGATCAACCAGAACCAGCTCGCGCTCGAAGCCGCCATCATGGAACTCACGAAGTGGGTCGAAGAGCGTGGCTCGGCGGACGTGGCCGAGAACGTGCGCGCCGCACTATTCGCCATTGACCACAACGAAGAGTTCATCAAGATGACGCTTGCGGTTTTGATGACACCCGACTGACTATCCTAAGCTGCCGGTGCTGGCGTCTGGAAGCAGGGCCAATTCAGATGTTGGATCTAGACCCAATTGCGAATGCGAACCTTCCGGCAAGAGATGGATTCAATATACCCTCCGGCATACAGTGCTTGTATTCTTCTACAACGCTGAATCAATCGGAGAAAAAGGTGTGGCAGGTATAAAACTGGTTGCGGCACGCAAAGAGATCGCACTTGCAAGGAAAGCGCTTGAGGGGCTCAAGTCCGCATCCAGTCCTGACGAAGAAGATACACACTGGAAAGAGTTTATAGGTCGTCTCACGCGTTTTTGGAACAAGACTGAGTCCAGCTTGAAGGGCGACCCTAAGTTCTTCAATTCCCCACACGTGAAGCGTGTAAAGGCCGCTTTAAAGTCCGATGAGTTAATTCGATACCTTTCACAAGCTCGTCATGTGGACGAACATCGACATGAAGAAACGACTGGCGTCATGCCAGGCGGTTTCGAGAACGTCTCGATTAGAGATCCCAGCATGCGAGTGCGAAATCCGAAAATCACGATAAACGGCGTCACGATGGACGTGCCACCACCACCGGGCTTTCAGAGAGGGGCGGTGAGGGCCGAACTTCGCCTGAAGACGGTCAAAAATCGCGATCAGACTTATGCTGTGCCACGTACCCATGCGGGCCACGATATCACGCTGGCATCCGTCCAAACCTGCGCAGACTTGGGATTGGCGTTCTATGAATCCGTTTTGGACGGCCTTGAGCAAGATGGATGGGACGCGTGACAGTACCCATAGTCGAAAGATGCGTGGCGACTCGATCACTTCTTGTCCCGCTATCGAGAAGGGCACTTCGAGCCCGAAAGGATCCATCCACCTTAAAACGTAAGTGCCCGCTCATGGTCGAAAGTAGCCGCATCGCTACAGTTCGTCACCTCCTCCTCGCCTGATCGCCGCGCCTCGATTACTGTATATCCAAACAGTATCAGCAAGGCATTCCCGTGGATCCCCTCTATATAGAAGAAACAGACGATTGGCTCGGAAATCCGACACCGCTCGAAACCTGCCGGCATCAGATCCTGCTCTACGAGAACGAGGTTGCGGAGCTGAACCTGCAGTTGCGCCAGGCGCGGGAGAAAATCTTCAAGCTGGTGGAGATGCATGCCGAAGTGGCAGGCGAGCGAGATGCGCTGCGCTCGCAACTGACAACAGCCAAGAGCGATGCCGCCGACGCTGACCGGCGCGGGACTGAGATCGAGAACCGCAGCAACTGGCAACTGATGGCAATGAATAAGGAGCTAAGCGAGCTCTATGCCAAGCTCCGGCAGATAACCGGCAAGGATCCCCGAACCGGCCTACCGATTGATTGATTGCGGTCGCTCACGGCACATCCATAAAGAAGACATGCCCGCCCAGCTTCAAGGTCTGCTTTGCCTTCGCTGCCCAAGCTGGCGGCGTCTTCATGCTGATCGCGTAATAGTGCGTGGCCCCGCCGGTGGGATCCGGCACCTTCCCGTCGATCACTTGGTCAGCAGCGATGCGCGCTTGGTCCAGTTCGCGGAACGGGATCTGCTTCGCGCCACTCAGGTAGGCGAAGTTCGGATCGTTCTTGTTCCAGCAACTGAATTGATAGGGCTTCTGGCAAACCCCGGCGTAGCCCTCGCCCCACCAAGACTTGGTCTTGCCGTCATTGACCCGGTTGCGGATCGTCCAGGCCACGGCGAGTTGCCCGGCAATCGATTCGCCGCGCGCCTCGCCCCACAGTGTTCGGGCGAGGATGTCGCGGTCTCGTTCTGTTGCAGTCATAAATTTTCTCCAGGCAAAAAAAATCCCGCTCGATGGCGGGTGGCGAATACTTGATATGAATCAGGCTGTCTGAGGGGCTGCCAACATAGGCGATGCAGCGATTTCCGGCACTGGTGGTTCAGTCGGCCAAGCCGGCGATTCGAACCATCCGACCAGACCTGTCACCTTGCCCAGTTTGTACTTGTAGGACTTCCAAGCTTCTAAGGTGGCGGTAAGATCGACAAGTTCTGATTTGTCTTCTTCAGTGGCTTCGCCGAGAGCAACGCCATATCCAATAGTTTCGACCCGATCTTGGATGCGAGAGATTTGCACTGCCGCGCGATCATTTTTTTCGAAAAGCTCAGATTTAGCCTTCGTCAACTGCTCCTCTCGAAGCAATGCTTCCTTCATGGCCTTGGTGATCAATTGAGACCAATCAATGAGGCCCTCTTTCACCGCTGCACTGGGATCTGTAGGCGCCGATGAGTGAGCCTCATCTTCTGCCGTATTCGGCGCTGGAAAAATCAGAAGGCCGTCAGGAACATTGACCATAGGCTCGGGAAAGGCTTGCTCTCGACTGTAGTTCCAAGGATTGGGAAACAGAAAAGTGAGTGTGAGTTCACCCCCTACTCTTTCCACCGCCCCGACAAACCAAAGGGAAGAAATTGCAGAGCGAGGCAGGGTATCCCCATCCCCAATTGGAGAAAAGTCGAAACGCTCTCCGTTAACTGTGAGGGTGTCACCAATCTTTGTAACTTCTAATATGTCGTCACGACGCTGCGGGCTTAGTGTCACGTTCATTTAATACCACCTTCCAATAGCGATTACGTCAGCAGAACGGTTGCTAGCTGTCGCTGACGCGATCGTTGTATATGCAAAATTGGCGTCCGTAGCGGTAGGTGCACCGCCTTGAACCATGCTAAATGCCGACAATGCCCGTACCGTGCCGCATGTCGTCGGCGGCGTTATGAATGGCATGGGAAATGTCCAGCTAGAACCGGTACTCCTGAATCCGCCCGTAAAAGGAGTGCCGACGGCCAAGCTTTCACTGATAGAGCCCCTACAAATCATCGAGCCGTCAGAGAACTTCAAATATTGGCCGTTCGAATTCGAGCCGCTTTCTATCAGCGCTCCAGTCGGAACTCCGCCGGCCTGCGAGACAGTGCCTACCGCGTTTAACTTCCCGTAAGTCCCAGCGTTTTGTAAAACACCAAGTAACGCCGCGATAGTCGAAACACCGGTGCCCCCCATGTTTATGGGTAAGGCGGTGGTCAGCCCTGTCAAAGATGTGATATCGGAATTTGCGCCACTCGATGCCTTCGCGGATGACTGCGCTTGCAACTTTCCGAGCGCTACCAAGATTGCGTCGGCGGCAACCACGGCACTTGCATCGGTCGTACTCAAGCCGGTCAAGTCCGTTGAACGGACAGCAGCGGCAGTCATATATTTGTTGGTAGCCCCCTCAGCGAGGCCGTCAGTGCTCGCAAGGTTTAGGGCTGCCAGAACGCCCTCCGTGGTGGGAGTCTGCCCAAGAACCGCCAGTATCCCGCCGAATTGGTTCACCAGTGTCCGGAGCGCGTCGGCAGATTCCTTCACGTAACCCTGCATGGGCGCCAAAGCGTAGACGCCCGCTGCGTTGGTCACACCTTGGTAATTCGGTGATATTGATATGGCCGTATCGCTGGCGATGTTGACCACCTCGTACCATCCACCGTCCGGCCCACGGAAGGCATCACCCACACGACTGTTGGCAATGAAGGCGGTGCCCGCGCCGAGCACAGCATTGGAATTTTGAGCGACCGAGACCGTTCCTGATTTGTACCAGGGCATTGAGTTTCTCCAAATAATTGCCGCAGCGGCAGCGGGTTCAGGCTAGAAGTTTTGCGCAAAGAAATGGACGATGGCCCTGATTTGTCCAAGCTGTTGAGGCAAGGCTGTACATCATGATCCGGCTATTCGCGT
The DNA here is from genome assembly GCF_021605415.1 of Pseudomonas syringae. Classification (GTDB taxonomy): domain Bacteria; phylum Pseudomonadota; class Gammaproteobacteria; order Pseudomonadales; family Pseudomonadaceae; genus Aquipseudomonas; species Aquipseudomonas syringae_S. Next base: position 22,169 of record NZ_WKEQ01000025.1, on the reverse strand, counting down.
AATCGACGCCCAGCGCGCAGCCACCGCCTGAACCATCGTTCTGGCAGTTCATTGCGAATGAATTGAGGGAAATATATTCGCCCACGCCGAGCGCTTTGTTGATGCCCCAGAAATACCTTCGGCCCGCAGTAAGTTGCTCGTTTCCGAGATAAGTCCAATTGCCGGCGGCAAATGTCACGACCACTGCCGGCGCCCCGCTGTCATAGACAAGAGACGCGTTTTCATCCCAGAGCCGCATCCCATACCGGGCGGTGCCCATGGAAGCCCATGCCGCGACAAAATAAAGTCCGCTGAGTGTTCCATTGACGTTCGAAGCCTTCATCGAGAACCCAGTCCAATTGCCGGGGCCGCCGGTAAACCAGACCGATATCGGCACCTGAATGGCGCCAGTCTGAGTCGGTCGAATAAACACCAGCGGCGGATCTTGGCTTGTGACTGTACGAGCGAATACCGCCGAGGCGTTTTGAGTTCCGGAATATGCGCCTTGAGTCAGCACGCATAGACGGGGGGCTTCGGAGTCGATCTGAACAAACAAATTGTCGTTGAGACTTTGGAATCCATAACTCATGTCGAAAACCTGATTGCGTATCCTTTGGCGACGATCCTCGATTGAAGCGTCGAGGCATCCGCTAATGGGTTTGCAGCCCGGACAATCACCTGCCCCACCGCAGTAGTTACGAAGGGGTAGGACTTGGTGTTCCCGCTCCCGTCAGTTTCAGCTGACTGCACGTCCTGTGCCCTCGTCGGGATGATCATGAACACGCAGTTGGCAGGGTTGAATCCCGGGATGTTCAAGGTATAGCTGGAAATGGTGCCGCTGAAGTTGATTGCGCCCTGCCAAATCACCTGATACGTAAAGGTGTTCGTATCCATCGTGAGTCTGGCGTTCTCGTCCCAAACTCTAATTCCATGAGCCATAAGTCACCCTAAATAGCCAAGACGGACACGCAGTACGTTATTGGCGTCGTAGACGGAAACGTTGAGCGAATTAATCACCAGCCTCCCTTGGCCTGGAACAATCCCGTTGATTTCCAGCGTGCCGTCCTTGCTGAGAATCCACCCCTGCTGGCCGGCGATGTAGTTGGTGGAACTGATATAGCTGCCGATCTTGGCGTTGGTGATCGTTCCGTCGGCGATAAACGCCGAATTCATGAATACCTGGCCGCCCTGTACAGCAAACGGTATGGATATGGCACCCCCTGCGATGGTGTTGACGATGGCAAACCGGTCGGCGCTCACCAGAAACTGGCTCTGCAAGCCGGCGGCGGTGTTTTCGATACCGAGACCTATGCCTGCCGCCACGTATTGTCCGTTCGCCGTGACCTGCATCTTCACCGACCACATAGTCGATAGCTTGCCGCTGGTATCGGCGAACGCCGTGGACGTTTCCTGTATGGCAGCGGTGTTCTCGCCAACCTTCACGTTTACTTGAGTGATCGCCGTAGCGGTGGCTTCCTTTTCGGTGACCACGACCTCTCTCAAGTCAGTGACGTTGGCCTCGTTCCGATCCACAGTCGCCGTCAATGTCGTTACTGTCCGAGCGGTGGCGATATTCTCCGAAGCCCGGACTTTCGATTCCTCGGCAATACTCGCGGTGCTCGACCACCCCTTCAGTGCATCCGCCAAATCACCCTCCCCGTCGTCGTCACGGAAAGAAGCGCGAAGTGCCTGAAATGCGGTGGCCTGTGCGGTGACAACGCCATCAAGGTCAATGATTTCGGCCGTGTTGGTTGCTACCTGCTGTGCGAGGCCGTTGGCTGTCTCGACCGTCTGGCCCACGTCTAACCAGTAGAGCGGGTTCGGCGGAGGCGTTTGGGTGGGAACCGGGCCGGTGGCTTGATAGATCCGTTTGCCGACAACGACCAGGTCGTATTCCTCGTAGGGTTCGTCCGGGTTGTAGGTCTTGAGCCCATCCAACGCATCAATTTGAGCCTGAAGACCTGGGATAAGATTGATCTTATCGACGATGTCTTGCCCAAGCTCGGTCTCTCCAACCTGACCTGCGATCAATTCAAGAACAGCCGAAGCGTCACCGCTGGATTGGCCTTGAATGCCGAGACCGATCGGATACCACGGCCCGATGTTACCGATCTTGTCTACGATGCGACCCCAGAAGTAGAAGGTCACCCCGGCGCGCAGGCCCAGCATGGAAAAGTCGCTCTGCGGATAGGCCAGATCCGTGAGCTTGGTCGCCTCCTCCAGAACCGTCGTCGGCCCGTACCAGATTTCCGTGCGCTGGCTGTCCTCGGCGCCAGCCGGGAAACCCCACTTCAAGTAAATGCCGAATAGCAGTGGCGTAGCAGTGAGATAGCTGAGCGCCGGCGGTAAGCCGTCCTTCCCTTTAAGGTTGGTCAGGATCGAGTTTCGCCAGATCGACGAGATATCGAACGCACTCACCGCGCGGACTCGGGCCACATAGGCACCAGCGTAGATACCGACCACGTCAACGCTCGTCATCCCTGTGCGCTGCAGCTTGATCCAGTTGCCGCTGTCCTTGCGCCATTCGATGTCATAGCCGACGGCGCCGGCCACTGCCGGCCAGCTGATGGTCATCGTGGCTACGGACAAGCCCTGCACCACGGCCGAGTTCGACACAATGGTCACGCTGGCCGGCGCCGGAACCACGGTGATCGGAATCACGCTGATTGGGCGTTCTTCCAGTCGGGCGCCGGTGTCGATGTAGGCAAACTTGCTTGGCTCATATTGCAGAGCGCTGATTTCAAAATCGCCCTCGGTGGTGCGCTTGGTGCGCAGCACGCGATAGAGCGGGATCGCCAAATCATCGGCATCCAGCGCCCACTGAAGCTGGGCAATCGGCGGCTCGCTGTAATTTGTGGTCACGGTGATCGAGCGGCCGTTGACTCTCTGCACCGTCCGGCCCTCGGCGCGACCGCCCGGCAAGTTGATGATGAGCCGATCACCGGCCTTGGCCTGGGTGTCACGGTCAAGCGTCAACACACGGCCCGCCGCGACGGAGATCCTGCCACCTACCTCCCGGCCCGCCAACAGCGAGTCGGCCACAGGGATAATGTGGCCCGGCAGCGGAATGACGCCTTCCATGCCGGTCTTGAACGACACGGTGCGATCCTGATTGTTGCTGAGGATCGCCCACTTGCCGCGGCGCTGTGCCTCTGACGCCCGGGTGCAGCCGATGGCGCTCAGCTCGGTCGGCCGGTCGCCGTAGCGCCGTTGCAGATCCAGATCGGCGAACGGGATCACGTCGGTGTCGTAGTTGTTTGCTGGGTTGTCGTAGCTGACCAGCGCTCGGGTGTAACGAGTTTTCGCCGAGGCGCTGCCGTACGAGAATTTGCCGTCGATGACGTTGGCCCGGGTGAACACGTAGTCGAAGTCCTGCGCGCGCGGCATGTCGGCTTGCATCACCAGTTGGCCTTGGGCCCAGTAGGTCATGCCCCGATAAATGCCGGCGATATCGCGCAGCAGCGACCAGGCATCGGCCTTGCCCTGCAGGTTCATGTCGCAAAGAAAACGCGGCTCAACGCCGGCCAATCCGTTCGGCACCAACTGGTCGCAATACTGAGCGATCCGATACAGCTCCCACTTGTCGACCATGAACGGCTTGATGCGCTTGCCGAGGCCGAAACGGTCTTCGGTGCATACGCCGTAGGTGATCCAGGCGGGATTGTTCGTCCACGCCGATTTCATGCTGCCGTCCCACGTGCCGGTGTAGGTGCGCAAGATCGGGTTGTAATTGCTCGGCACCATCCAGCGGCGTGCCTTGCACTTCACGGTCACCGCCGGAATGTTGGTGAATTGTTCGGCATCAAATTCGATGTAGAGCAACGCAGTGTTCGGGTAGCGCAACTTGGCGTCGATCACCTCGGTGATGCCGGCTATTAGCATCGTGTCGGCAATCTTGTTGCTGTTCTGGTTCAGGGTCAGACGGCGCACGCGGATCTGCCAGCCCGTGGTGGCGTCCGGCAGATCGATGCGGCGAGAGCGCTCGTAGCGCGTCGTGGTCTTACCGTCCGCTGCATCCACGAGCACCTGCTGATAGGCGCCACCGTCCGTGGCTACGTCAATGGCATACTGAATGCGATAACCACCGACATTGCCCTCATCATCGGCCCGCTGCAGTGCCGGCCATGCAAGACGAACGCGCACGGCGGAAAGCTGGGTATTGGTAATCGAACGTACCCACGGCGAGTCGCTGCGCAGCTCGACGTTCAACGAGGTCTCGTTTTCCACCGACGGAATGCCAGGGATGTACGACTGATTCACAGAACCCGGGCGCCAGTCCCACTTCACGTTCGGGAAGTTGTAGTTGCCGCTGGCATCGCGGATCGGTGTGTTGTCCAGGTAGATGTCGTAATCAGTCGGGACGCTATCGAACTCGCCCTCACCCACGGCGATTAGCAGCTTTGCCAGGTTGGTCGAGCGCAGGCTATCGCTGGCTTCGGTCGGCGACTTCGGCTTACTGCTGCCGCCCTTCTCGCCGTGAATATCGATCTGTGCTGCTGCGCCCATGCTTTCCTCCAGGCAATAAAAAACCGCCTCGCGGGCGGTTGGTGTGCTGCTGTCTTGATTACGCTTTGTCTTCAGCCAGGATCGATGCCGAGATGATCATTCCACCCCACCGGCGTTCGCCGATGCAGATCGGTACCGGGTTGCCGCTGGCCGTGGTGTTCTTGGCGCTGCCGAAGGCGTAGGACGGCGAGTTCTCGGGGGATGCGCTCTGCTTAACGCCAGATGCCTGAGGGCTGAGCAGTTGAACCACGCCACCTGCAACAAGGCCGACACCTAATTGAACAGCCCATGGCTGTCCGAAGTAGGTGCCGGCGGCGACAAGCACCGCACCAATAACCGTCTGAAGCAGACCCGCACGCTTGCTTCCGGTGAGCACCGGGACAATTCGAATCTCGCTCGATCCGCCAAGGGAGAAATCTCGCTCAGAAACATTTCGACGATTCCGAAAAATCGCAAACCGCATACCCTGGCGCTCAAAATCCTTTATGGCCGCTTCGAATCCATCCAGCGTGCACTTCAAAGCCTTACACGCCTCGCCGACAGAATTGGTGCCGAGTTCTCTGCGGTGAACCCGACCAAAAAGCCTGATCAAGGGGCCTGAAAGTAGAATCGTTGTCATCGTTTGATTGGCGGTAGCCATCATTTGCACATGTCTCCAAGGCGTAAAAAACCGCCCGGAGGCGGTCATCAAAATGTTGTCGGCGATAAATCCATGCTCATCGCAGAGTCGATAGATATTCGAAAGCGCTTGGTAATGCCTTTCTTGACGCTGGTTTCACGTTCTTTCAAACCACTGCCGCAGGCAGATGCCGAGACGATGTGATCTCCGTCCGAAACAAAAAATCGAGCGGTTTCTCCTGATCCTATTTCCGCCGATTTCCGGCCATCGATGCTGACGGTTGTGTTGCAACCACTACCGACAAAGCCCTTGTCGCGGGTGACTATCAAAATTGCTCCACCGTCGCTGGGCTCCTGGTGCGAGAAAAGTCTGGAGCTCGGAACTGGATCCGCCTCACCAGAAGGTACAGGTGAGGTCGCACAGCCAGCCAGTAATGCCAAGGCCAACGCTCCTACGATCAATTTCATGCAGGTCACTCCTGTGGGAAAGGCGATAACCTTATCACTGAGCGTCGCGATGTCGCAGCACCAGGCGAGTCCGCTCAAGCCATGACCCGCCAAAAACGATAATTTCCGAAGGCCTGCCGTACAAGTGATGCATCAGGAAAGGCCCAGGGCCGAATGTCGCGGAGTCTTCACCGGGCAGCGTCGGATCGGTGCCGAGGAATATCCCGGCGTGATTCGGGTAAACCGTTCGCCCCACTTCCATCACGATCATGTCGCCGCGCTGCGGCTGGTCAACACGATAGAAGCCGGCCGCCTCGTAATTCGCTTCGTAGAGGCTGGTGCTGTCCTTGTTCTCCCACCAGCCGTCCGTGCGCTTGAAGGCTTCGAACTCGAGCCCCCACGCCCGCTTGTACCAATCAGCACAGACCTGCCAGCAGTCCCAGGCGCCGTGCACGAATGGACGCTTCAGCAGCGGCACATCGCCCGTGGGGACGACCGTCCGCAGATCGCCTTCGGGCCAACTAAGGATGTGCCACGGCAGCGCAGTCGCTTCACACATGGCCAGATCGCGCGGAGACGGTCGACTAGTTGCGTCCGGATGTGAATGAATAACACCGATTACTTCACCTACGTCTTCAGCGGCAGCGTATTCCTCCGCATCGATCCGAAACTCTTCATTCGGCTCAGTGGCGGTGTTGATGCACGGGTAATACTGTTGTTTGCGCCCGATCGCCAGCAGCAGTCCGCAGCACTCTTTCGGGTACTCGGCCGCGGCGTGCACCTGGATCGCGTTCAAGATGTGCTTTCGCATGTCAGCTCCGTGCGATCAGGGAAACAGCCGGGAAGCCGCCGAACGGAAGTGGGTTGCCTTCGCCGAAGCGCGGGATGCACCCCCGCCCCAAGGTTGCGTCGCATTCGTCGAGTTCGGGGTTGTCGGTGGGAACGCCATCCTTCGTGACGTAGCCGCCGGTGTAGCCGCAGTTCGGCCCGCGGTAGCCACCAGTGACGGTCGTCCACTTCGACAGGCTCGCGTTGTCGCCGGCGGCCAGGCGCAGACGAATCGCCGGGAGCGCCGCGACTACCTGCCTGTGAAAAAGCTCAGGGTACGTGCCGATGTGGTTCCACTCCCCTTTCAGCACCAGGAACCACGACCCGCCGGTGCGAGCCTTGTTGAAGCGCAGGTACAAGCCTTTGTTTTCGAGATCGCGAACGTCCTGCACGGTGCCGGCCGCCTGACGCTTGAGTTCGGCTTCGGTGATCTTCACGGCGACAGTGGTCATGCAATCACCTCCCGCGACTTCTGCTGCTCGGGGGAGAAGTCGCCGCGCAACGGCATCAGATGTTCAGGCTTGAAGAAGCCCGCGCCATCCTCGCCGTTGCGATAAACCACCCATCCATCGAACTTCGGAATGAACAGGCGGCCGTCAGGCTCTTCTGCGGTCTGACCTTTGCGAAGGAAGCAATCGAGCGTCACGACGGTCATCGGGGAAAACCCGAAGCCTGATGTGAGTGTCAGAGCCAGATCGCCCGGGTTGAACTGGCTCATGCCGCCACCACTGTAGGAGCGAGTCGAAGGTAGGCTCGGATCTGCTCCATCGCGTCGAAGTGCCCCCGGCAAACGATGGCCAGATAACCTTGGTCATTCAGCTTGCGGATTCGCTCCTGCTGGCTCGCCGAAACGGCGGCATCATTCGGTGGGGTCGCCTTGAATTCGACGTACAGACCGAAGTAACCGCCGCGGGCCATGCTCAGCACCAGATCCGGGATACCGGCTTTCACACCCTGGGCTTTCAGTTTGGCGGCAACGGCTTTGACCCGGTGCCCGCCGTTCGGCACGTGGTAAATCAAATCGAACGCCGCCGGGCAGCACAGTTCGAGCTCACGCATCAGCGCGGCTTGCTCCAGTCCCTCACGGTCGACGGGCTTGGCGCGGCCGGGCCTCGGCTTGAACAGTTTCGGGATGGCCGGCTTCATTCGCGGTTACCTCGGCGCATGCGCCCTCTGCGCTCAAGCTTGCGAATGCCCCAGAGGACACCACCGAAGAAGATCAGCATGAAGCCGATGAACAGATTAAGAACCAGGTCGGTGCTCATGCAGCCCCCTTCACAGTGAGTATTCCAGCCCTGATCAGGGCTTCATGGGTTTCAGCAATGGCGCGCGGCATGTCGCACCAGTCGACCTCACCGGCGCCGCGGCCATCAATCGCGTCATGGCAGGCGCTGCAGGCGTACACCGCGACAGTGTCGAAGCCCTTCATGCCCATGCCTTTTTTTCCGCACGGCAGATGCGCGAGAACGGTTGTTTCGGGGTTGTGGTTGCAGATACCGGGAATCCGGACGGTGCAGTCCTGGCCGTTGGCCGAGGCTCGGAGTTTCTTCGAGGTCACGCGCATACCCGCTCCCCCGTCGTGCGATCAACCACCTCAAAGGTGGTCGGCCACATCAATTTCCCGAACTTCAGGGCGGCCGATGGATGCTCGAACAGCGCGACGGCACGATCTGGTTGGCTCGTCAGGTCGAGCTTGTGAGCGCAGCAGTGCACGGCGAACCGGTACTCGGCGGGGTCAGTCGGCGCGAGATGAGGATTAGGCACGGGCAGCACCTCGCGATCGCATGGCACGCAGCTCGGCCAACGCCGAATTGCCTACCTCTGGATTGCGCTCGGGTTTCGGCGCGGCCAGTTCGGCGACCGGAACCGGGCCCAGTTGCTCGCCCATCCAGACCTTGCGAACCTGCTCCATGTACCGTTTTTCAAAGCTGATCAGGCCGAGCTCACGACTGAGCAGCGGCAAGCTGTGGAAGCCGGCGGCGGCCGTGGCGTGATAAACGGCTGGGTGAAACCACTTCGCGACACTGCGCATCGCCGGATGACAGTTGCGCATGGCCTGGTTGTAAGCCGCTTCAACTCCCGGCAGCGGCGGATTCAGCATTTCCGGGGTTGGCACGCAGCCTTGAATGAACTTGCCGACGCTGGGGATGAAGTCGGACGGCTCCGCGCGGCACCGGACCAGTCCGATATCGATCTGCTCCTGAGTGCAAACACCGTTCTCGATGAACGCCTGGAGCCAGGTGGCTTTCGATTCCATGTAGGCCTTCTTGTCCGGCCATGCCTGCCGCCACGCCGTGCGGATTGAGCGAAGCTGGCGGAACAGTTGATTGATGACCTTGCCGGTTTCGCGGGCCCGATCCTGCTGGGCTTGAATTGAAACCTCATTGCTCGCTTCGATGAACTCGCCGTTGTGCACTTTGCTCATGGCCTGGGCCGCGACGCTGGAAACTGATTTCATTTCGAACCCCCATTCATCCAGTCGGTACCTGTGTCGTCGAACTCGTCGGTCTGCGAAGCAGCGCCGGCAGTACGGGTTCGATCTCGCTTAGCCCACTTCACCAGCTCGAAACACCAACCCGCCGCGCTTTGCACCGAGGCCGGGCGAGCAACGTAGAAACCCATGAACGATTCCAGCAGGCTGTCGGTGATGACCTCGGCGGGCAGCCTGGCGATGGCGAGTTGATCAGCCAGTGACTTCTCGTTCGGCGTCCATGCGGCAAACATGGCGAAGCGTTGGCGGTCATCCAGTTCCGCGATGACGGCCTGATCCTGCTCGGCGATCACATCCGCAAGCACATGCGGCTGCTGCTGTTCGGTTCCTTGATGGTTAATTGATGTATTGGGTGCAGCCGCTGCACCCCGTTCTGTTCCAGGCTGCACCCCGTTATGTTGTAAACTGCACCCCGTTGCGTCATCTGCACCCCGCTCTGCACGGGGTGCAGGATTTGCACCCCGCAATAGTTGAAGGTCATAAACGACTGGGCGGCGGTCGTGACGGTCAATGTGAACGGCAGCGATCGCCTGATTGCCCTTCTTGATCAGCCCAGACTTCTCCAAATCGTCCAGCTTGTAGCGCACGGTGCGCTCGGAAAGGCCGGTGTCCTGTGCAAGCGTGGTGGCAGACGGAAACGCACCGGCCCCGTTCGAGCCGGCGTAGTTGGCCAAGCAAAGCAGCACGTGACGTGCGCTGGAATCCTTGAGAACTTGAGTGGGCAAAGAGAGCGCCCATGACATTGCTTGAACGCTCACAGCGAGGCTCCGATATTGAATTCGGCCAAACGGGCAAGGCCCTTCGGGGTGACAAGAGGATCGAACGCGGCGCGCTCTACGCCGGTTTCTGGGTCAGGCTTGAGCGCCGTGACCTTGTGAACCATGCAGCCAGAAGTGATACGCGGCTGGTAGGCAGTCCAGCGTCCGGAGCCAGTCCGGCGGAAGATCCACCGGTTCTGCTCCATCCAGGCGAAGAGCCTCGACGGCTGAATTTGCAGATGCTTTGCAGCGTCGGTGATGCAGATCGCGCCACCGGCGGCGGCCAAACGATTAATCGCTGCAACTTTCGGCGCCTGATCGAGGATCACCAGACGCAACGTTTGATTGTCCTTGGCCTGGTCGGCGGCGGCCTGCAACGCCTCGGCGTAGGTCGCTGGAATCTGGAACTGACCCATTTGGGCTTCCAGTTCCTGCCAGCGATCAATGATCCGTGCGCGCAGCTCGACGCTGTAGCCCGAGACGACGACCAAAGTATCCCGCTGCGAAAGCAGGAACTCGCGATAGACCTGGCCGTTCTGCGGGTGGATATAGGGGGTGTCGTTTGAAGAAACGACACCCTTCGCGACCAACGCACGGATGGTTTTCAGAACGTTGTCGTGGCTGCTGCCGGTGAGATCCGCAATCTCGCGCGATGACATGTGTCGCGACACGTTTTTTGATTGCTGAAAAGGTGTCGCGACATGAGGGGTATTGCCGGGGGTGGTGTTCATGTTCATAATGGCCCCACTGTGTTTTACAAGTTGTTGAAAGAACCGCCCTGCCAGGCGGTTTTTTTATGCCTGCGATTCAGGCGGCCTTTAGCGACTCGCGAAGAATTTGCAGAGCCTCGATCGCTTCAAGAATCGCTTTCTCGCCCTGAGCTTTTTCGTGTTGGCTGATGTGGTTGTCCGCCGCCGCGTCGAAGATCAATCGGCCAACGTCGCCGCATTCGGCAGACAAATTTCCGAGCGCGACCATCAATGGTTTGGCGGTTGGCTTCTCGCGTGACACAAGGTCAAACCCGAATTGATCGCCAAGCGCAATCAGTGGTCGCATGTCATCGGTGTGCAGCAGAATCCCGAACAGATGCTCAATGGTCAGGTGATGGGCTGCGTTGTCCGGGTTCGAGCGTTGAAGCAGGCTCACGTGGGCCATGCACATCTTCCCGGCCAGTTCTTCGGCGCCGCTTTCCTTCACCGTCGCGTGGCAGGCCCTCAAGAAATCTTCCATTCGTAAACCCTCAAATTTGTTTCCGTAGTGGCGCCATGCCAATCCGAAGAAAATGAGTCATCAACTGATCAGGGACGAGCCAATGACTGTGCGTTCATCATCAAGCAGCGGACTTTCCTGGCGCCGCCTCAGCAAGCAGCCATGTAGCCTCGAAGGGCTTTCCGTTTGCGGCGGCCAGCGCTGCTATTTGCTCGGCGTATTTGGTTTCGCCGGTGTAGTCGGTTCGGGGAAGACATTCAGCGGTAATCCACTTGTAAACAGCGCGTGGGGTTTTTCCGCAGGCACTGGCAACCACAGGAACGCCGCCGGCGTCATCAATCGATTTCTTGAGCGGGCTCATATGGCCTCCAAAGGAATTATGAACTTGCAGTACATATTATGTCGGAACTGAAAGTACATGCAATAGCATGCGATGCTGAACCAATGGTTCAGATAGAAGAAATTCGCGCGGCTTTTGTTGCCCGCCTCAAAAAAGCGTTAAGCGCTCACGGGATTGATCAGTGGGGCGCAGGTGCTCGTCTGGCGGAAATAGCCAAGGTAACGCCAAAGGCATCAAGCAAATGGCTGAATGGCGAGTCACTGCCTGGCCCCGCCAAGATGAACGCCATCGCTGATGCTCTGGGCGTTAGGATTGAATGGCTTCAGCATGGCTCCGGCGATGCACCAAGCTTTTCGAAGCCTGCAGAACACGACGGAGCTGGTGATGAGGTCTTTCATTCGGCGGCTGATCTCGTGCGGAACATGGTGGCTAACCAGGGCAAAGGCCTTTCTGAGAACGCACGCCGACGCCTCCTTGCGATCGCAGAGGGTGAAGAGAGCAGTGCGCTACAACTTGATTATTATCGACCCGGTGCGGTTGGCGACGAGGTTTGGATAGCCCACTACGATGTTCGGGCAGCTATGGGCGGCGGTCAGATACCACACGACTATCCAGAAATGCTCCAAGACGTAAGGGTGAGCCCCCAACATCTTCGCGAGATGGGCGTCGAGTTCCAAGAGCACTTTCATCTCAAGATAGTGACTGGCTGGGGTCAATCAATGGCGCCCACTATCAAACATCGAGACCCCCTTCTCGTCGATATTAGTATTCGGGAATTCGTAGGTGACGGGATATACATGTTCTCTTGGGAAGGGCACCTCTACATCAAACGGCTTCAATGGGTAGGTGACGAGCAAATCAACATGCTCTCTGACAATCCACGCCACCCACCTCAAACAATCAGGGCCGAAGACACCTTCATCCAGGCTCGCGTGTTGCTGGTTTGGAATGCAAATTTGGTTTAGCAGGATTCCGATGCGCTTGATTCGGGAAATACTTGCACGACCGCAGTGGCCTTGCGCCATGGTAGAGTCGAGGGAAATCCTGGAGGGAACCAATGAACAGAATGCGCGCCGCGACTTTAATCCTTTCTATATCGATGCTGACAGCTTGCGCTAATCAGAAGCCAGTCGAACGTCCGCCCTTCCCTGTTGGGGAATATGCTCAACTTCAAAAAATCGGTAATGGAAAGGTTACCGGCCAAGTCTTTATGAAAACTGTCGGAGGGGATGTCAGGTATGGAGCCGGTAGCGACGTATACCTTTTCCCAGCAACTAGTTATTCAGATTTCTGGTTTCAGACAAACTACGTCTCCCAGCGTCCGATAGCTCCGCCAGACTCTCGTCAAATGGAATACACCAAAGTGGTGCAAGCTGATGGGAGCGGAAACTTTGAATTTGCCGATATCCCTCCAGGGCGTTACTACATCAGCTCAAAGGTAACGTGGCAGGCACCCACGCAATGGGGTCTGGCAGCGCAAGGTGGCTGGGTCGCTAAATCCGCCACCGTAGCCAATGGCGCGACCGCCAGAGTCATGCTGACACGGTAACTTTTTGCCTATTAGATCCCGCCAATAAGGCGGGTTTTTTTTGCTTTCAAAAAGGTGCCGCTTCCTCTTCAAGCTCAACGTCGCTCTGCACTGGGCAGCCTTCGTTGACAGTCATTTCCCAGCGGAGAGTCACTGACGCATCAACATTGATGCTCATATCAATGCCTTCCGTTTCGGATAGCAGGCCAATCACCTCTTTCCATTCGCGGTCACCATCCGCATCTAAACGATGAATCGTCACCCAGCGCTGAATTTGCGCTACCGGATGGTTGATCATCGATGAGACTCGCAAGTTCAAGCGTTCCATCCCGCTGATTTCTTGTCGTTGTGTCGTTTCTTCCCGCTTGTCCGCCGTTGCCATCGAATCCTCCAATCGCTGTATATGCATCCAGTATTACCGACTATAACGAAGCGCTTTTCAGCCGTAAATCCCCACATGCCCGGCGGACAAAAATCACCAGTTCAGCCATTTTCATAAAAATATGTACTTATGGTACTTGACGCAATATGAACTGTTGGTTCATATTTGGCTCATCGCAGCGAAATACACCGCCGCGAAGGGCCAAAGGCCTGACCGCTCTTTAACAGTCAGCGCAACAACCAACAGACCGCATTGCCTCTACCGGCGACCGGCGTGCAGACAGGCCCGAAAGCCTGCCAACGACAGGAACAACCTGGACGGCTGCTCGATGGTGAAACGCCAGAACCGTGTGAATGACCCGGCATGCAATGCGCCCCGCCCCTTCCGGCGGTAATTGGACGGACAGCATCACTTCTGCACCTTGGCGACAGGGTGCAGCGGGATGACAACCGAGGGTATGACGATGTGTGATTGCAGGAGTAAGAACGAAGAGCGTCTGACCGAGCACTTCGCGAAGCAACTCCCTGAAGGCGCAACCGGCCTGAAGGTTAGCCTCGGCGGCTACGCGATGATCTTCAGCGGGCCGGTGAGCATGAAGAATTATTCCGAAGTGACGGCGACCTACAACTCCCCCACAAAAGGCACCCCCAAAAAGCCGAGCAGAATGCGCGAGCAGAAAGAGACGGTCAGCTTGCTAGGCAACTACTGCATGTTCTGCGGTAAGAAATATGACAAAGACACGCCTGAAGTCGCTTGAAGTATCACTTCTGCCCATTCACTGAGTGGGCAGCGGGATGCGGACGAAGTCGCGGCCTATAACCGCCCACCTGCATCCAACTGCCAGAGCGCTCCGCCGCAGTTGAAACCCTGATCAGGATATACGGCCATGAAGTAGACGAACGATTCACCCGCGCGGCGCAGTAAGCCTGAAGGCTGCGCCCAACACCTGGACAGGCAGCGGGCATCTGGGCCAACGGTGTTACCGCGCACCGGCCGAGCAATCGGTAGGCCACCCCAAAGTTCAAGGTCACTGCTGTTGATTCAAACCCACGCCGTCGCCAGTAGCGGGCCTGGGAGGCTTTCACGTAGGGAGGTCTTCGTGATGCCACCGAAAGCCCGGTTTCGATCGGGCTTTCTTTTGCCCCGCCTTTATCCGTGAGCACTCTCCCCTGCGCCCAACGGCAACCAGCAGGCGGCACGAGTGCTGACGAATAAACGCAACCCCACCGAGGAATCGCCATGCATCCATCCATTCAACAGCGAGTCGACGGGGTTGCGGCCCTGCACGTTCGCTCAAGCATCGCCACCGCCGCCTTCTACGCCTTGATCGGCAAGGAGCCACCCGTGCAGAAGATTCGCTACCAGGTCGTCGCCAAGGGCGAGTGCGCCTACCACATCGTGGAGCTGGCCACCGACAAGGTGAAGGGCTTCCGCTTCACCTACAAGGAAGCGGTCAACTTCGCTCAGCAGCTTGAATCCCGCGCCGACGGCATCAAGGTCACGCTCTCGGGTGATCGGCCATGATCGGCGTTCCACAGCCCCATCCGCGGGACAGCATCATCGCCAACCTGAACCAGCAACTGGATGCCTTATTCGGCGCCGGCAACGCCGTGCAGAAGATCGCCTCTGGCGTCAGCGGTGAAAGCAGCTTCTCCGGCGCGAGCGCCCAAAGCGAACGACTCCGCGCCGAACGCGACAAGCTTGCACCCATGCTCAAAGCGCTGGCCGCAACAGGCATCACGTCGAGTGCAGCAGCAACGCAGACCCGGATCCGGCAAAAGCGAATCGAGCTCATCGCCAAAGAGAACGGCTTCAAGTTCGCCTCGGCCAAATGAAGCGTCTCAGCAACCAGGTGCAACGGCGCCGCAAACAGACCTGGCTGGACTTGCCCGCCAGCGGTATTGAAGAGGTAGGCCATGGCCAAGAGCAACGCGGAACGTTCAGAGAAAGCAGCGGCGAAATAGAACTTCGGCAGCACTACTTTTCCTCCAAGTTCCAAACCCTTGCTAAGCCGAGTTTCTGAAACAATCAATATCGGCTAAGGCATTCCTGCCCGGTCAATATCTACCTCTTCGCTTCAACAATGAAATGAACTGGCTTAAAGAGCTTGAGGGCGCTGACGAGCAGTCAGTCCCTCTTCGCCATCGTCCTCCCCATACCATTTATCCAGATCGAAGATCCGACAGCCTTGAGCATCATTGATCGCTCTATACGAAACATGAAACTCTGCACGCCCAATGTAGCTTTCCACAGAAAAAGTCCGATCCGTACCCCGGTTCATTGGTTCGACTTCCACACAGATATTTTCCGAATCATCAACCATCAGTGCTATCGCAACGCAGTCGCAATATCCACCACTATTGGTGATTTGAAACCGCTCGTAAAAATCACCTTCCCAGTGATATTTTTCCAAATGTTTTATTTCGAAAAGTGGCTGCAGTAGCCGATCTTGATTTGCCAAATTTACGGTTTGAATCCTTGTCATTTCAGCTTGCTGTTCAACGGAGTTTTTTAACTCCTGAGCCTGAAGCTGCAAAGCGTCCGTACTTAATTTTAACTCCCTCCCTTGCTGAAAGAATCCTAGAACCAGCCATAGCAAAGCAATTGGCCCCAGCGCCCCTGCAAGAAAATCCCCCAGTTCATTCAATTTAAGATTTAAAAAACTTTCAAACTTAAATGCTACGGTCGTCAATATTATTACTACATAAACACTCGTTCCTGAAATCCCCCAAAACCCCAACTTTCTAGCCATCTTCAGCTCCTTCCGGCTCCATGCCGGGCCCATCACAAATACCCCACTTCTACGAATAACGCCAGCCGGCGAGGATCCCATATGTTCACAGCAGTTGATTTATTTGCCGGTTTTGGCGGATGGACAAAGGGCGGCCGCAATGCCGGTCTGAACGTTCTCTGGGCAGCAAACCACTGGCCCGAAGCGGTCGAGTGGCATACCCGCAACAACCCGGACACGATCCACGCTTGCCAGGATCTGCACCAGGCGAACTGGGCGGATGTGCCGAAGCACGATGTGATGCTTGCCTCGCCCTGTTGTCAAGGGCATACGAAGGCCCGCGGCAAGTCTGCCGGCAACCCTCAGCACGACAACTCTCGCTCGACAGCTTGGGCGCCGGTGCAGAACGCGGAGGTCAACCGGCCGGAGTTCGCAGTGATCGAGAACGTACCGGAGTTCATGGACTGGATTCTGTACCCGACTTGGGCTGATGCGATGCAGCGGCTCGGTTACTCCCTGGCCCCGCATATTGTGGACTGTGCCGACCTGGGCGTCCCGCAGCACCGCGTACGCTTGTTCATAGTCTGCTCGCGCAGCAAAGCGCCGCTACACCTGCAACTGCCCCGCTACCAGCACGTGCCCGCCCGGGAGATAATCGACTTCAACGCTGGCAAGTGGTCAGCGATCAATAAGCCGGGCCGCGCCGCATCGACGCTGACTCGTGTGAAGAATGGCCGCGAGCGTTTCGGCGAAAGGTTTGTGATGCCCTATTACGGCTCAGGCAGCGGCCTCACTGGTCGTAGTCTGGATCGCCCGATCGGCACCATCACCACTCTAGATCGCTGGGCAGTCGTCGACGGCGACATGATGCGAATGATCAGCGCTGACGAGGCGATGGCCGCTCAGTCCTTCCCGAAAGACACACTCCGCCCGGACAACCATAAGCTGACGATGCACATGACCGGGAACGCCGTCCCGCCACTTGCAGGTCAGCGAATCATTGAGGCACTAAAAGCAGCCTTATAAGCGCCAACAATCGCCACGCCAATGTAACCCCCTAACCACGATTTCGTTGCTGTTCAACTCTAGTAGATGATCTTGCCTGATCCGACTCAACGATAGACATGTACACCAACTCATTTTCGCGATGCAGCTTTTCCAAAGAGTCGGTTGTAATCGCGTTCGATTCAATCAAGTTCAATAGACCCTGTTGATAGTGCACATGGACTGCCAGCGGTGCAATTGCACTTTGGCCTTCAATTTTGTCTGCGTACTCAAACGCCTCACTTCTGTGGCGGATGGCGAAATCCAGCACCGCTTTTGCACGCTCTCTCCTAGTTTGGTAATGCGCCTGTATCCAAACAGCGCCCAATGAGCTCAGGCCGCCGATCGCCACGCCGATGAGACCTGCCACTGCAGCATCCACAGATTTCTCCTTGATCCGGCTACATGCCGGGCCAACAACAAATAGTTCAAAACCTCAAGAAAAGCCACCGCCTGGGCATGCCCCGGCATAGGACGCCCCATGCCCACAGAAAACCGAAACCATCCAGATGATCAACACGCCATCGAGCGGCTGCACCAGCGCTACGTCGACAAAATCGATCGCTTCTCAGAGGAGTTGATTGTGTTTCAGGACTCGGCTTACGCGATGGGCCTGAATCGCGGCACGCAATTGGCCAAAGGGTGCGTAACGCTAGCTCCCATCCGCGCCAACCGCCTGTACCTGGCCGGCCCCATGACCGGCTTCGAAGACTTCAATTTTCCCGCCTTCAACAAGATAGCCGCCGAGCTGCGCACCCGGGGCTACGTTGTCGAAAATCCTGCCGAGCACGGCGTTGTCGACGATGCAGACTGGGCTGACTACATGGCCTATGACCTGACCCGGCTGGGCCTGTGCGGCCAGGTCGCGGTGCTGCCCGGCTGGGAGAACTCGAAAGGAGCCCGGCTCGAAGTGCACATTGCCCGCGAGCTCGGCATGAAGGTTGTGAATGCCCATGATCTGGTATCGATGGAGATTGCAGGATGAGCGCACAATGGAAACTGGTGCCGGTCGAGCCGACCGAAACCATGGTGATAAACGGTTTCGAGTCGGAACCAAACGAGTGCTTCACCGATGAGGAAGTCTGGGAGCAGTACCAAGAGATGAGCGGCTGCCAGCAAGCGGCGTTCCGCGCGAAACTGTGCTGGGCCGCCATGCTCGGCTCCGCCCCCGCAGCGCCTGAAGATTCACAGCCGGTGATGAAGCTGGAGGCTGAAAAGCTGTGGGATGGGCACGGAGAGTACGCTGTGTCCTTCGTCCGCGCCGGATGGCTTGATGAACGCCGGACGACTGGCGGCGAGTTTTTGCTATACACCCACCCCGCTACGGACGAGGTTGCGCGATTCACCGCCGAGCGTGACGCCCTGCAGCTGCGCCTGAACGCAGCGGATCAGCGGATTGATGACCTTTGCGGATCTCAGGCTGATCGCTCACCCCACGACTACGCCGTTGAGCATGCTGAATACATGGCCAAGTCAGCCGATGACGTGCTGGCAAAATTCCAGGCATACGGACTGGCTCTGCTGGCCGTCGATGAAGGCGGCGACGACGGCGAAGATGAGCTATTCGAAGCAATCGACTCCGCACGCAACGACCTGCAGGAGTCCTTGGTGGATCTTCGCAGCATGGTTTACGAGTTTCGCAAGCGCTCCAGCCGCATCCCCTCACTGTAACCCTCCCCTTCAAAGTCAGCCGCTATTTCGAGGACACCGACTTACGACTCGCACTTCCAGCAGTAGCCAACTGACGAGCTCGACCTACGCCCCACGCCAAAGCCCTAGTCATCGATTCCCCCGGGGTTGGGTCAACGGTTTCTTCATGCAACGCCATGCCATCGGCAGCATAAACACCGATGAACATTTGAGTTTCGCCCGTGCGCGATAGCCTGACCTGCACGTCGATGTGAGTCCCATTATTGAGAGTTTCATCATGTGTTCGGTTGTGGATCTCGGGATCTGCCCAAGCCCAGAAGATGTCGCCGCGAAGCCTCATATTGCCCTCCTGCCTGTTCCTTGATAGGGGCTAAGAATACCCCCAAAGATAGACCCGATCGAATGAAGCGCAACGGCGCCGATGCGGTTACGGACGGCTGGTCTCAATAGCTGTACGGTTCCAATTCCCTTGTACATCTTTTAGCCGCTATAGCGGCAAGGACGAAGTCATGCCTGAAGAAAACCAAGCTCAAGCATTCGAACTCGACGGCAGCCAGCCGGCTCGACCCGATCTGCGCTGCTACAGCGTCGGCGATCAAGACTGGGTTGCCGCTACAAGCGAAGACGAGGCGCGTCGCGTCCTCGCTGAAATGAACGGCGACGATCCGGCGGAATATGCGGATTGGGATGTGGAGCTGACCAGCGACAAGACGCTCGATATGCAGTGGATTGACGAAGATCCGCCGCACGCCGAATGCGGGTGCCTTCGAGACTGGCTCGCAGAGGCAACTGAACCCACCTACCTGATGGGTACGGAGTGATCCCATGAGCAAAACAATCGTTTTGACCGGGAAAGCGGTCGTCAACTTTCGCAAGGTTATTGAGGACGCGTCAGATGACGACGTCGAGGAACTGCTGGCCAGTGATGATTTGCGCGGGGCGCAGATCGATGACGACGACCTGCTGGATATCGAGTGGATCCATGACGAAGTCGACATCAAGGTGACACCATGATCGCCCTCGCCTGGTTCGCCTACGTGTACTGCTACAAGGGGCCGCGGTGATGAGCGGAATGATCGGTGCCCGCGAGGCACCGCCGAAGCACAAGAGCGTCGAGTGGTACACGCCCGCGTGGATCTTCGAACGACTCGGCTTGCAGTTCGACCTCGACCCATCCAGCCCGCATGAACATGTGACGGCGGTACCTGCAAAGATGAAGTACACAGTCTTCGATGACGGTCTGTCGAAGGAATGGTCGGGTCGGGTTTGGATGAATCCTCCTTACGGGCCTGATACGGGCTTCTGGATGCGGCGACTGATTGCCCACGGTGACGGCATCGCGCTGGTGTTCAGCCGAACGGATGCGGAGTGGTTCCAGGACGCGATGGCCAACGCATCGGCGACCTTGCTGGTCAGAGGGCGAATCGCCTTTGTGCCCGGTCACGAGAACAGCCACAAGAAAGGCCGCTCAGGAGCTGGCAGTGCAATGTTTGCCTTCGGCGACGAATGCGCGATCGCGCTTCGAAGCCTGGCGGATCTCGGCGTTCTGGTTCCGCGAATCGCAGCCTGAGCCGATCACCGCAATAACCCCTCCCCCAACTCAACAGCCTGCCGGTGAACGGCGGCGGAGAATTCGTATGTCTGACAAAAATATCAAAGCCATCATGGATCAAGCCCAGGTGTTCGCCAGTAGCTGGTCGATGGTTGGCGGCCCGTTCGCAGCAGACGATCAGCTCGAATGCGCCGAAGAGGAAAAGGCGGAACTGCAAAAGCTGGTCACCAGCGCCTTGGAAGGATCGGTGAACGCCCCGCAGGACGTCGGCGAGATGGTAGAGGCTCTTCTGACTTGGCATAAGCGGCAAGTGGATCAACTGCAAATCATCACCGACAACGCGAA
Organism: Pseudomonas syringae; assembly: GCF_021605415.1. Classification (GTDB taxonomy): domain Bacteria; phylum Pseudomonadota; class Gammaproteobacteria; order Pseudomonadales; family Pseudomonadaceae; genus Aquipseudomonas; species Aquipseudomonas syringae_S. The sequence goes on along the minus strand of NZ_WKEQ01000025.1, from coordinate 1,761 downwards.
AGAAGGCGTGTCGATCCAGCTCGGCACCAGCGACCCAGTTGAACTTCTGCTGACAGAGGACATGGCAAAAGGTCTGCGTCTTGGGCTTTCGCTGGCCGTGGCGCGCCTCGGCAAACTGCCGATCAGCGTCAGCCATGACGGGGATGACGACCTCGATCCGGATGACGACGAATAACCCCCATCACCACCTTCTGCCGCCACGCGCGGCATGGAGCATCACAATGGCAAAAGTTCTGGCCCAAATTACGGTCAAGTTGCCGCGCCTCATGGAGGCGGGCGAATACAGGAAGCTCCGGTACGCCGGCGGTAAGCCGAGTCTGCAGCAGTTGAAAAAATGGATTGAGGAAGGCGAAGTGGTGGGTGAGATAAAAGGCGGGATGTATTTCGTCGACGTGCAGGCAGCAGTCATGGGTTCGAGTGACCCGCTGCTGGCTCAGATGATGGAGGTAGGCTGATGGCTGCCCGGCCGCGCACGCTGAAGAACAGAAAGCTGCCGCCGAACCTCTACCCGAACGGGAAGTACTGGCGGTACCGGAACCCAATCACGGGCTTGATGACCAGCATCAACCGCCCATTGGAGGAGGCAATCAAGCTGGCGCGGGCGGCCAACCTCAAGCTGGCGGCGCTGGTCGTTGATGACGGCGCCCTGCTCACCCTGCTCACCGGCGACAGGCTGCCGACGGTCAGCAATCTGGTGCAGCGCTTCACGGATGAATGGCTGGTGGACAAGGGCTACGCCGCCCGCACGCTGGAGGAGATCAAGTTCAAGCTCGAGCGGTACCGGCAGGATTTGGGCGACCGACTGATCGGGCAGATGGACGTGTTGGCCATGGCCGAATACCTCGACCAGTTCAGCAACAACGCGTACACAAAGCACCGGGGCCTGTGGGTGCAGCTCTTCGCCTTCGCAGTTGCCAAAGGCTTGGCCGAGCGGAACAACGCCGAGTTGACGCTGGTGAAGAAGGAAGCGGAGAAGAAGCGCCAGCGGCACACGCTTGAAGGATTGAAGACGATCATCGACGCCGCGACAACGCCGCCATGGCTAAAGCGCGCGATCCGTCTGGCACTGGCCAGCCTTCAGCGCCGGGAGGACATCGTGACCTGGTTGAAGACGGCGGCGGACATGGATAAAAACACGCTGACGGTTTCGCCGGGCAAGACGCAGGGCTATGAAAACCCGGTTCACCTGAAAATTACCATGGGTGCTGCGCTGCGCGAAGTTGTCGGCGAGTGCCTGCGGTCGCCGCTGGCTTCGCCTTACCTTATCCACTACAAACCGAAGGCCCGCCGCCGGGAGCAGATCGACGCCAAGGATCACTGGACGTCAGTAACACCGGACTATCTGACCAAGGAGTTCAGCAAAGCGCGCGACGCAGCGCACGCCTATGACCAGGTGCCGGCCGGTGAGCGCCCCACTTTTCACGAGATCCGCGCTTTAGGAGCATGGCTGTACGAGCAGCAGAATTTCCCGATGGATTACATCCAGGCGCTGATGGGCCACGCTGATGAGAAGATGACGAAGCATTACCAGGAGGGGCATGGGGACAAGACGATTGAGTACGTCGAGGTGGGCGCCGGATTGGCGTTCTGAGGTGGGAGTTTTGCAAAAGTTTTGCAAAAGTTTTGCAAATTGCAGAAAGCAAAAAGGGGTCACCGTTTCCGGTGACCCCTCTAGACCGCCCAGCAGAGCGGATTTTGTTTGGTAGGCGCGATTGGACTCGAACCAACGACCCCCACCATGTCAAGGTGGTGCTCTAACCA
>NZ_WKEQ01000024.1 GCF_021605415.1 Pseudomonas syringae | reverse complement strand
ATGTCCAACACCCTGTTTATCACCGGCGCAACGTCCGGTTTTGGTGAAGCCTGCGCCCGTCGTTTTGCCGAGGCCGGCTGGAAACTGGTGCTGACCGGCCGTCGTGAAGAACGCCTCAATGCCCTGTGTGCCGAATTATCGAAGCAGACCGAAGTGCACGCCCTGGTGCTGGATGTGCGTGATCGCAAGGCGATGGAAGATGCGATTGCCAACCTGCCACCGTCGTTCGCCAAACTGCGCGGCTTGATCAACAACGCCGGGCTCGCCTTGGGCGTGGATCCTGCGCCCAAATGCGATCTCGATGATTGGGACACCATGGTCGACACCAACGTCAAAGGCCTGATGTACGCCACGCGGCTGCTGCTGCCGCGCCTGATAGCCCATGGCCGTGGTGCCGGCATCGTCAACCTCGGTTCAATTGCGGGCAATTATCCGTACCCGGGCAGCCACATCTACGGCGCGACGAAGGCGTTCGTGAAGCAGTTTTCGTTGAACTTGCGCTGCGACTTGCAGGGCACGGGCGTGCGGGTCAGCAACATCGAGCCGGGGCTGTGTGAGAGCGAGTTCTCGCTGGTGCGTTTCGGCGGTGATCAGGCGCGCTACGACGCCACCTACGCCGGTGCCGAGCCGATCCAGCCGCAGGACATAGCCGACACCATTTTCTGGGTCATGAACGCACCGGCGCACATCAACATCAACAGCCTGGAGCTGATGCCGGTGAGCCAGACCTGGGCGGGTTTTGCCATCGAGCGTAACAAGGCTTAAGACCGGCGGAACGGCCAATCGCTGGCAAGCCTGGCTCCCACAGGGTTTGGGGCGAATCGCAATTCCGGTTTGATCGAAGGAGCGGTTGATCCGGATTTCATGAGCCAACAAAAAAAACTGTGGGAACTGGCTTGCCAGCGATGGCGGCAAATCGATCAACGCAAGTATTCGGCCAGACCGCTGTAGCAGGTCGCCAGGTGATATGGCGTGGTCGATGGCATGTCGTTGCGGCTGACTTCACCGTTTTCGTCACGGCACTCATACCAGCCACCAGCATGCAAAAAGCGTTGCTGCAACGCCTGCAACTGGTGCAGTACCACGGTTTCGCTGGCGTCACGCAAGGTCAGCGCCCGCAGGTATTCGGCCTGGGCCCAAATGCGCTGGGTGGAATCTTTCGGCAGGCCATCAAGCCCAACATCCAGCATCGCCCGCACCGCGCCGCACGTTTGCTCGACGCCGTATTGCTCAGTGAACGCGAATGCGCGATCCAGCGCAGCATGCAGTTTCGAGCCACGCAGCAACGGCGACGACTCAAGCAAAAAATACCATTCGAACTGATGCCCCGGCTCGTACCAGTTATCCACAGCGCCCAGCGGTTTCTCCATCAACACGCCGTGCTGCGGATCGATGAAGCGCTTGTGCATGGCTGTGCATAAGTCGGTCAAAGCCTGTTGCACGGTTGCGTCACTGCGCACCGAAAGCGTCGCGAGTAAGGCTTCGGCCAAATGCATCAGCGGGTTTTGCAGCGGACCGGTTTGCAGGGTGGCCCAATCGCGCTGAAGACAGGCTTCGTATAGGCCGTCGCCGGTGGCGAAGCGTCGGGCGATGACTTCGAACGCTGCATTGAGGGTCGACTCCACCAGCGGTTCGCCGGATTTTGCGCAGTAGTGGGCGCAGGCGAACAGGATAAAGGCGTGCGTGTAGAGATCCTTGCGCTGATCCAGCGGTTTGCCCTGTGGATCGATGCTGTAGAACCAGCCGCCGTGCTCGGCATCATGGAAGTGCCGTTGCAGGGATCGAAACAGCGCCGCCGCACGGACGTCGGCGTTATCGACAACCCCAATCAGGCTGGAAAACAGATACAACTGCCGCGCGCAGGCCATCGCCCGATAGCGCTGCGGTGGCAGCGGCTGATGCGCAGCGTCCAGTGATTCATAAGGCAGCGCCATGTCGGCGTTCCAGCCCGGGCCTTGCCAGAGCGGCACAATCACGTTGAGAAAGTGCTGTTGCACGTCGCCGAACAGCGCGGTCAATTCAGGCAGGGAGGCAGAGCGGGAAGCATGGGGCATGGGCGGACGTCGTCACGGCAGGGGCGATTGCGCGACATGGTAGCAGAGAGACCGACATTAAAGCCCCGGCGTCTGATCGGCCGTCATCGCTGGCAAGCCAGCTCCACAGGTTTCGTGTGCGACGCAAATCCCTGTGGGCTTGCCAGCGATGGGGCCAGTTCAGGCAATGAAGATCAGCCGGCCAGCAACCACGCCCCAGTCAACGCCGACACCGCACCCGCCAACCGCACCAATGGCGCCGCTGCCCGAGGCAACACGCGAACCACGCCATAACCCGCCGCATGCAACGCAGCGGTCGCCGCCACGAACCCGGCTGCATACGCCCAAGGACTGGACATGTCCGGCAGTTCCAGACCATGGGCCACACCATGGAACAGCGCAAACAGCGCCGTCGCCGCTACCGCCATGACCAACGGCGGACGCACCGCCAAGGCCACTGCCAGACCCAGCGCCAGCACCGACGCGGCAATCCCGCTTTCCAGCGCTGGCAATTGCAACCCTTCAAAGCCAAGCATCCCGCCGATCAGCATCGTGCCGACAAACGTGCACGGCAATGCCCAACGTGCAGCGCCTTGCTGCTGCGCCGCCCAAAGACCCACGGCGATCATCGCCAGCAAGTGATCGAGGCCACCGATCGGGTGGCTGATGCCGGCGACGAGGCCGCTGTCGCCATGGCCCGGGTGGGCGAAGGCCAGCGCCGGGGTCAGCAGCAGCGCGACGGCGCCGAGAATGCGTTTGAGTGTCATGGATAAGCTTCCTTGTTGATAAGTGAATCAGGCCGCGATGAGCAAGCCCTGGCGTTCGATGAAGGCGATGATCTCTTCGAGACCCTGGCCGGTTTTCTGGTTGCTGAACACGAACGGCTTGCCACTGCGCATGCGTTGGGTGTCGCTGTTCATCATTTCCAGCGATGCGCCCACCAGCGGCGCCAGGTCGATCTTGTTGATCACCAGCAGGTCGGACTTGCAGATCCCCGGCCCGCCCTTGCGCGGCAGCTTGTCGCCCGCAGACACGTCGATCACATAGATGGTCAGGTCGGACAGTTCCGGGCTAAAGGTCGCCGAGAGGTTGTCGCCGCCGGACTCCACCAGAATCAGATCCAGCCCCGGAAAGCGCCGGTTCAGCTGATCCACTGCTTCGAGGTTGATCGAGGCGTCTTCACGGATCGCCGTGTGCGGGCAACCGCCGGTTTCGACGCCGATGATGCGTTCCGGCGCCAGGGCTTCGTTGCGCACCAGAAAATCGGCGTCTTCGCGGGTGTAGATGTCGTTCGTGACGACGGCGAGGTTGTAGCGATCGCGCAACGCCAGGCACAGGGCCAGGGTCAGCGCGGTTTTGCCGGAACCGACCGGGCCGCCGATGCCGACGCGCAAAGGTTGTGTGTTCATGTGATTCTCCAAGCTAAAAGGCCCTAGGAACGGAACAGACGGCTGTACTGGCGCTCATGAGCCATGCACGCCAGTGACAGGCCGAACGCGGCGCTGCCCATGTGTTCGGGATTGATTCGGGTGGCGTCTTGCTGCGCCTGTTGCAGCCGCGGCAGCAGTTCGCTAGTCAGGCGCTGGGCGGCTTGCTGGCCCAGCGGCAGGGTTTTCATCAGGACGGCGAGCTGGTTTTCCAGCCAGCTCCAGAGCCACGCGGCGAGGGCGTCCTGTGGACTGATCTGCCACGCGCGGGCGGCCAGTGCCCAGCCGAGAGCCAGATGCGGTTCGCTGCACTGGGCGAGAAAATTCCGCGCCGCTGAATCGAGTTCGGGCAAGCCGTTGAGCAATTGCTGCAACGAATAGCCCATCTGCCGGCTCTCTTGATGCAATTCGCGGGTTTCACGGCTGGCGCGATGGGCTTCGCAGATCTGTAGCAATTCGCCCCAGTTTTCGTCCGCGGCGGCCTGACAGTGGGCGAGCAACAACGGCGCTTCAAACCGGGCGAGATTCAGCAATAGTTGATCGCTGATCCAGCGGCGCGCGGCGTCGGCGTTATTCACCCGGCCGTTATCCACCGCCATTTCCAGGCCTTGCGAATAGCTGTAGCCGCCAATCGGCAATTGCGGACTGGCCAGGCGCAACAGCGCCCAGGCCGGATTCACAGGCGTACGCCGAACTGGTGGAGTTTCGGCGCGTAGTTGAAGTCTTCGTCGCCGTGCCGCGAATGGTGATGGCCGCCGCCGTAGGCACCGTGTTCCGGCTGGAACGGCGCTTCGATGTTTTCAGCCTTGGCGCCGAGTTGTTCGAGCATCGCTTTGAGCACGTAATCGTCGAGCAGGCGCAGCCAGCCGTCGCCGACTTGCAGGGCCACATGGCGGTTGCCAAGGTGATAGGCCGCGCGAGTCAGTTCAAAGGCATTGGCGCAGGTGACGTGCAAGAGTTGTTCGGGGCGGGCGCAGACACGAACGATGCGGCCGTCTTCGGCTTGCAGGCATTCGCCGTCAAACAGTGGCGGTTGACCGCGCTCCAAAAACAACCCGACGTCTTCACCCTCGGCACTGAAACAGCGCAAACGGCTTTTGCTCCGTGCCTCGAAGGTCAGGTGCAACTCGGCAGCCCAGTCGGGTCGAGGGTCGATTCTGCGATGAATCACCAGCATCGGAAAGCTTCCAGCAATGAACGATAGTCAGGCTAGAGCAAGGGGCTTGCCAATCGGACGTAGAAGTAGGAATTGCCTGTCAGAGCGGGGATGGTGGTGCAGGATGTTGCGAGGTTTTGAGATGTTCTGGTGCGCGGGATTTTTATGTGCACCAAATTGAGGCTGCGGCGCTGACCAATGTAGGAGCGAGCCTGCTCGCGAAAGCGGTGTGTCAGTCAATTCAATGTCGGCTGTCAGGGCTTTTCCGCGAGCAGACTCGCTCATGCAGGGGATTGCTGTTTATTCGGTACTGCCCAGGCCTTGCCAGTGCTTCAGGCCTATAAAGATGAAGCGCAATTGCTGGGTGATTTTCGCCTGCGCAGTCAGGTGTTCCGGCAAGGCTTCGGCTGGCGGATCGATGATGTCCGGCAAGGTGGCGAACACCGATTTGACGATCAGGTCGGCTATCACGCTGAGGCCGGCGGCATCGAGATGCTGAAGCTTGGGCATCAAGCCCAGATCCGTCGCCAGATCCGCGCTGATGTTTTCGCGCAGGCGGCCAATGGCAAGGCGCACCGGCAACGAGCCACCGTATTGCTCACGGGCCAGAAACAGGAATTGTGATCGGTTGGCCGAGACCACATCGAGAAAGATCCGCACCGACGCATCGATGATGCCGCCCATGACGAATTCGTTGTGGCGAACCAGGCGGATGGTTTCGCGGAAGGTCTGGCCGACTTCGCTGACCAGTACCAGGCCCAGCTCATCCATATCGGCAAAATGACGGTAGAACCCGGTGGGCACGATGCCAGCGGTTTTTGCCACTTCGCGCAAGCTCAGGCTGCCGAATCCTCGGCCGCATTCCATCAAGTGGCGGGCAGCGTCCATCAGGGCGTTGCGGGTCTGTTGTTTCTGTTCGGCGCGGGGCAGCATCGCAAGGTGTGTTCTGGACAAGACAAGCGCCGCACTCTAGCAAATCGGCTTTATCGGCGTCGAACGTCAGCAGGGAGAATCGAGCGGGGACGTGCGGCTTTTTATTGCAGGGCCGGAAAAATCAAAAGCCCAATCTGTTGATTGGGCTTTTTTCCAGGCCGCCAAGGGCTTAGCTCACAGCACTGTTACGTTCGATCACACGGTCACCACCGCCTTCGGCAACAGCCTGGCCCTGTGGAGTGCGATCAAAACCGTCTTCGGCAAGTGCCTGGCCTTGTGGGGTTCTGTCGTAACCGTCTTCAACCAGACCTTTTTCTTCGAGGCGGTTGCGACCGTTTTCCGCGACTGCACCTTGGGTACGGTCGTAGCCATCTTCAGTGATCAGGCCTTTCTCTTTCAGACGATCGTTACCGCCTTCGGCCAGGGTCTGACCTTGTGGGGTGCGATCAAAACCATCTTCGGCGAGGGTCTGGCTGAACACCGAGTGGCTGTCTTTCACTTGTGGCGTGGCCTGTTCGGCAGCTGGCAAAGCAAAGGCAGTGCTGGCTAGCATGGAGAGGGTAAGGCTGAGTAGTAATTGGCGTTTCATGATGGGTTGCTCCTTGGGAGGGCGATAAATTGGGTACGAGGGCAATGCTACTCTCGATAAGTCGATATAAAAGTTCATAAACACAATGGTAATAATCAACAGAATTGATTGTTCTCGCGGAAGGCTCTAGAACGGGCCTTTCAGGCGATCGGTTTTGCACCGGAGTGGGTATTTTCAACCCACTCATGCTTCGTAAAAGTGCGGCCCCGGTAACACCGACTTGTCCGATCAGTCAGAAATGAGTGGGTTTTTTATGTCTCAATCGAGGCTTTGCGTTAAACCTTGGGCACTGTTTGTCAGTCGTAGAGTTCATGCCGGGCCGCTTTGGCCTACCGTTTCAGTTGTGCGTCGCTTCTGGCGTGCAGTCGCTTTCAGGAGCTTTGTGCAATGACGCGCACTCGGAAAATCTTCGCTTGGTTCTTCGCCACACTGGTTGTGCTGGTAGCCATCCTGGTGTTGTTCATCGTGTTTTTTGACTGGAATCGAGCCAAACCGCCGATAAACGCCAAAGTCTCCGAAGAGCTGCACCGCCCCTTTGCCATCAACGGCAATCTGTCGGTGGTCTGGCGCCGAGAGCTGGAAGAGGGCGGCTGGCGTGCCTGGGTGCCGTGGCCGCATGTGGTGGCCGAAGACTTGACGCTGGGCAACCCGGACTGGTCGAAGCAGCCGCAAATGGTCACGCTCAAACGCGTTGAGCTGCGCATCTCGCCGCTGGCACTGCTGGCGCAACGGGTGACCATCCCGCGTATCGACCTGACCGAACCGAACGCCGACTTGCAGCGCCTGGCGGATGGTCGTGCCAACTGGACGTTCCAGTTTGATCCCAAGGATCCGGACGCGGAGCCGTCGAACTGGGTTGTCGATATCGGCGCCATCGGTTTCGACAAGGGCCACGTCACCCTCGATGATCAAACCCTGAAAACCCGCCTTGACCTGTTGATCGATCCGTTGGGCAAACCGATTCCGTTCAGCGACATCGTCGGCGACAAGGCTGCGAAAACCGCGCAGGAAAAGGGCGGCGCACCGCAGGATTACGCGTTCGGGCTCAAGGTCAAAGGTCAATACAACGGTCAGAATCTTACCGGCCAGGGCAAGATCGGCGGTCTGTTGGCGTTGCAGGATGCGAGCAAGCCGTTCCCGCTTCAGGCGCAGGCAAAAATCGGCGACACCCGCATCGAGCTGGCGGGCACCCTGACCGACCCGATGAATCTCGGCGCCCTCGACCTTCGCCTGAAACTGGCCGGCGCCAGCCTCGGCAATCTGTATCCGCTGACGGGCGTAACCCTGCCCGACACGCCGCCGTACGCCACGGACGGCCATTTGATCGCCAAGCTGCATGAGCCCACCGGGGCGCAGTTCCGCTATGAAAAATTCAACGGCAAGATCGGCGGCAGCGACATTCACGGCGATCTGGCCTATGTCGCCAGCAAGCCTCGGCCCAAACTCAGCGGCGCGCTGCTTTCCAATCAACTGTTGTTCGCCGACCTCGCGCCGCTGATCGGTGCTGACTCCAATACCGAACAAAAGGCCCGCGGTGGCGAGAGCAAGCAACCGACGGACAAAGTGCTGCCGGTCGAAGAGTTTAAGACCGAGCGCTGGCGCGACATGGACGCCGATGTCGAATTCACCGGTAAACGCATCGTTCACAGCGAAAAGCTGCCGTTCACTGACCTCTATACCCATCTGATCCTGAACGATGGCGAACTCAGCCTCGAACCGCTGCGCTTTGGCGTGGCCGGCGGCAACCTTGATGCGCAGATCCGCCTCAACGGTCGCACCGAGCCGATGGAAGGTCGGGCCAAACTGACCGCGCGCCGTTTCAAGCTCAAGGAACTGTTCCCGACGTTCGAACCGATGAAGACCAGTTTCGGTGAGCTCAACGGCGATGCCGACATCACCGGACGCGGTAATTCGGTGGCCAGGTTGCTGGGAGGTGCCGACGGCAAACTGAAAATGCTCATCAATGATGGCGCCATCAGCCGCGAGTTAATGGAGCTGGCGGGGCTCAACGTCGGCAACTATGTGGTTGGCAAAATCTTTGGCGACAAGGAAGTGAAGATCAACTGCGCAGCGGCGGATTTCGACATTAAGTCGGGTTTGGCGACCACACGGCTGTTCGTCTTCGATACCGAGAACGCCATCATTTACATTGATGGCACGGCGAATATGGCGACCGAGCAACTGGATCTGACCGTAACGCCGGAATCCAAGGGCTGGCGCCTGATTTCCCTGCGTTCGCCGTTGTACGTACGCGGCAAATTCATCAAGCCGGATGCGGGTGTGAAAGCCGTGCCGTTGATGTTGCGTGGCGCAGGGATGGTGGCGCTGGGCGTGATTGCCGCGCCGGCGGCGGGGTTGCTGGCGCTGGTGGCGCCGAGTGGTGGAGAGCCGAATCAGTGTGCGCCGTTGCTGGAGCAGATGAAGGCCGGGAAGGCGCCGGTCACCGTTAAACCGAGCAAATAGATTTATGGCGTCCTCAAGGGCGCTTTCGCGAGCAGGCTCGCTCCCACAGGTTCAGCGAAATCCTGTGGGAGCGAGCCTGCTCGCGAAGCTTTTCGGGCGGTGTTACAGGTCTTGCAGAATGTCCGCCATGTCATCGGCGTGTTCTTCTTCCTGAGCCAGTATGTCTTCAAAGATTCGTCGGGTAGTCGGATCTTTGTCACCGATGTATTGAATGATCTCGCGGTAGCTGTCGATGGCGATCCGCTCGGCGACGAGGTCTTCGTAAACCATTTCTTTCAGCGTATTGCCGGCCACGTATTGCGCGTGGGACAACTTCGACAACAGGTCGGGATTGAACTCGGGTTCTCCGCCCAGTTGCACGATGCGCTCGGCGAGACGATCGGCATGCTCGGCTTCCTGAGTGGCGTGCTCGAGAAATTCGTTGGCGGCAACATGCGCCTTCACACCGGTGGCCATGAAGTAATGGCGCTTGTAGCGCAACACGCAGACCAGTTCGGTGGCCAGCGATTCGTTGAGCAGGCGCAGCACTTCCTGGCGGTCGGCGCTATAACTTTCAGTGACGGCGCCGTTTTCGACGTGTTGACGTGCGCGATCGCGCAGGGTTTGAACATCAGATAGATGCAGGTCGCTCATGTGGGTCTCCTGGAGGCTAATCCGGTTTGCGCCACGTTCTGTTGACGTGATCGCTACTGGGTTGTGAGTCCCGGGGGAGGCAAAAAGTTTTATACAGTTGGTTGGCGGGCGTATTGCACGTGTTCTGCCCATTCCCCGAATACAAGGAAGTCCGCCCATGTCGCAAGGTTCGGCTACGCGTTATCCGCTGGTGTTGGTGCCGGGCATGCTCGGGTTTATCCGTCTGGTGCTGTATCCGTATTGGTACGGGATCATCGGCGCGTTGCGCCGTGGTGGTGCGACGGTGATTGCCGTGCAGGTGTCGCCGCTTAACTCCAGCGAGGTGCGTGGCGAGCAGTTGCTGGCGCATATCGATGAAATCCTGCGTGAAACCGGCGCGCAGAAGGTCAATCTGATCGGCCACAGCCAGGGCTCGCTGACGGCCCGGTATGCGGCAGCCAAACGGCCGGATCTGGTGGCCTCGGTGACGTCGGTGGCCGGGCCCAATCATGGATCGGAGCTGGCGGATCATCTGGAGAAGAATTACTCGCACAACACCGCCAAGGGTCGTGTGCTGATCGTGGTGCTGCGGCTGATTGGCTGGCTGATGGCGTTGTTGGAGACGGGCTATCGTGGGCCGAAACTGCCGGTGGATATCCATGCTTCCCATCAATCCCTGACGACTGAAGGCGTGGCGCTGTTCAATCAGCGTTATCCACAGGGCTTGCCTGAAACCTGGGGCGGGCACGGGGCGGAAGAGGTCAACGGCGTGCGCTATTACTCTTGGTCAGGCACCTTGCAACCCGGCAAGACTGATCGTGGCGGCAACCTGTTCGACGGCACCAATCGAAGCTGTCGGTTGTTCGCCCGCACGTTTGTGCGTGAGCCGGGGCACTGCGATGGCATGGTCGGGCGCTACAGTTCGCATTTGGGCACGGTAATCGGCGATGACTACCCGCTGGATCACTTCGATATCGTCAATCAGTCGCTGGGGCTGGTCGGCAAGGGCGCAGATCCGGTGCGGTTATTTGTCGAGCATGCCGCGCGGTTGAAAGCGGCCGGGGTTTAGGCAACAGACCGCGTTATCGTTCATCGCCGGCAAGCCCGGCTCCCACAGGTCATGCGCTGTTCTTGAATCCAGCGGAAATCCTGTGGGAACTGGCTTGCCAGCGATGAGGCCATATCAGGCAGCGCTAAGCTTACGGCCAATCACCGTCGTCCAGCGCTCCGACAAGATCACCCCGCCCAACGTCAGCAAGCCACCCACCAGGTGATACATCGCCAATTGCTCCTGCAGCACCAGCGCCGCAATCAGCGCGGTAATCAATGGCAGCAAATTGAAAAACAATGTGGTGCGGCTCGGCCCCAGTCGCGCCACGGCTTGCATCCATGCCAGCGGCGCGAGCATCGAGGCGAGAAGACAGGCGTAAAGCACCAGCGGAATGTTGTGCAAGGTCAGGCCGGTTTTCGGGGACGCGGCGTACAGCGGAAACAACACCACAATCGCCACCAGCACCTGCAAGTACAACAAGACCAGCGGCGGCAAACGCAGCTGCCATTTTTTCAGCAACGTGCTGTAAATCGCATAGGCCAGGGTGGCGATCAACATCATTGCGTCGCCCAGATTGACCCCGTGTTGCAGCAGTGCGCCGAGGCTGCCGGACGACACCACCACCAGCACCCCGGCGAACGACAGCATCGCGCCAAATAGCGCGCCGGCGGTCAGGCGCTGGCCGAGACTGATAATTGCCATGGTCAGCGACATCAGCGGCATCAGCGACAAAATGATGCCCATGTTGGTGGCTGTGGTCAGGGTCGCGGCGAAATACGCCAGGCTCTGATACACCGCCATGCCCAGCACGCCGAGGATGAAGATCTTGCCCAGGTTCGGGCGAATCCGCGGCCAATGCGCAATCACTTTTTTCAGCATGAACGGCGTGAACAGCAGCCCGGCGAGCAGCCAGCGGTAGAAACCGATCTCTGCCGGAAAAATCGCTCCGACCGCCAGTTTGTTGATCACTGTATTGCCGGCCCAGATGAAAATTGCCAAGAGGGGAAACGCATATTGCATGAGTCAAACCGCAAGATTGATTGAGCGGCGATTATCCCTTGTCCGGATGCAAGCCTATACTTCGAACCGGACAACCAGCCCTTGATGACGGACAGCATGAGCAGCAAACATATTGATCTGCTGGACTTCAGCGAACTGCCGTCGTCGGTGTATTTCCGCTACGCCGATTTCACCGCCCATGAATTCGCCGCACCTCATCGCCATCCTTGGGGCACGCTGGAGTACGCCGCTCACGGCGTGTTGCACATGGACATCGACGGCAACCGTTTCATGTCGCCGCCGCAATACGCCGTGTGGGTACCGCCTCAGGTCGAGCACAGTTTCTACAGTCACCAACCGGTCAACTATCGCGCGGTGTGCCTGGCGCCGGCGGTGTGTGCCGACTTGCCGGGGCGGGCCTGCACGTTGGCGATCAGCGACATTCTCAAGGCGATCCTCAAGGATTTCGCCGCCCGCGACGTGAAGATTCCTGATCGCGAGCCGGATCAGCGTCTGGCGCAAGTGCTGGTTGATCAACTGCGCCAGGCGCCGGTGCATGAACGTTATTTGCCATATGCGAGCAGTCCGGGTTTGCTGGCGATTCTTGAAACCCTTCAAAGCGATCCTGGCAACCACCAGCCACTGGCGTATTGGGCGGCGCAAGTGCATGTCAGTGAGCGTACGCTGGCGCGGCAGTTCGTCCGCGAATTAGGCATGAGTTTTGGTGAATGGCGCCAGCGCTTGCGGTTCCTCGCCGCCATCGAAGCGCTGGAGGATTCACGCAGTATTCAGGAAATTGCATTTGATCTGGGTTACAGCACCGCATCGGCATTCATCGCCATGTTCCAGCGGCAGGCGGGATGTGCGCCGGAATATTACCGGCGGAACAAAATGTTCTAGAAGAAGTTTCCGGGAAGTTTCTTACAGAGTTGTCCGAAATGGGCTTCGTGGTCAGGCGCCGTTGTGGTTGTAGCCTCCTGCTGAATTGAGATCAATCAAGCAGGTGCCATTATGGACAATGTATTGCCGGGCCTTAGGGATGTAACTAACAGTGGGCAGCAACAAAGCATTCATCATGAGTTTATTCGTGAATCAATGCCTGAATGGATCACCGGGTCAACATTGGCGAGAGTGATCGAACTCAAACAAAATACCCATGCCTTGCCCGACTGGATCAAGTCCGCATCGGTAAAGGAACATCGTGCAGCCCGGTTTGCGGCTGCGGCGGGTTGGCACTCGCAGTCTGGCGTGGATCGGTTGTTCGAGACGCTGCAGGACGTGCGATCCTTTGCGCAACCGCTGCTGCGTCGCGCATTGAAAACGCAGTACGGTGTGGATGTCGACGTTCGCAAAGTATCTTTGAAGTTGTATTCGCCCGCTCATTTATCGCCATGGGCGGCCAATATCGTAAAGGGTGTCAGCGTCAGAACGGTTTCGTTGCTTGATGCGGCCCTGCATAACTTTTCTGCAGATGAAATATTTACGGCGGATAGTTCTTTTGTCAGCGAACCCGATGCGTTCGGACATTATGAAGTCAAACGAATGGGTATTACGGTCGATCAGTTTGAAGCACTTTGTCGAAAACTCGATCTAGGCGCCAAGTACCGCGATTATCTCGAAGATTATCTGCAACCGGATAACGGTTTGGCTCAGGGCGTGTTGCAGCACAATGTCACACGAAGCCAGCAAGACGCGCTGAAGGCCGCTGCGCATATGGCGCTGATGAAAAAAGATATCAGTGCCGATGCGTATCTCGTGGCACTGGGTCTGTTCAATGGCAGCACCCGCTTGAAACTTGATGGTGAGCCGATCAAGTACTACCACTTGAAAATGCTCGATGTCTGTTTGAAAGGCATTGTGCTGATCGCCGCTGATCTGGACGTCACGACTCAGGGGGTTCGGCGAGTGATCGCCTATGTGCCGCATGACCCTGAGCATCCATTGAAGGAGTACGCCTCGGCCGCCGCTTTCATGCTTGAGTTGACCCGTCAGCTACGTGACAACGGTCAGGCGTCGATGCCAGGCAAAAAGAGCTATCAGGTGTTTTTCAGCCGTTTCGTGGCGCACGCCCAGCGCGGCCGGTTCTTTGCGCGGCTCAATGCGCAATTGGTCACGGTGACCTATCACGGCTTCGACCCCTCCACCCATTTGCCGGCCTGGCGTGAAACACCAGTCGCCGAGCCCCGCCTGCAGTTTGATGTCATGGCGTTCGAAGACGATATCGAGCATCGATTCAGGGGGGACGTCTGGGCCTATCTGTACGAGGTTCAACTGAACAAAATCCTCGAGGACGGGCGTGCGTTGGCTATTTCCACGGCGGCGGCCGACAGCGCCGAACGTTGGGCCTGGGTCGAAAACGTCGAAAAGATCCTGTCCGATGTATTCAATGCCGCGTTGATGATTGTCTCGCCGTTTGTGCCCGTGCTCGGCGAAGTGGTGATGGCTTACATGACGTATCAACTGCTCAGCGAACTGGTGGAAGGTGTCGTCGAGCTTGCCGAGGGAATGTATCTTGACGCGGCCGAACACTTGATCGGTTTTGCCGAATCGCTCATTCAACTGGGGATCTTTGCCGTCGGTGGCGGGATCGGCAAAGAGGTCGTGCTGCCCAAGCTGTCGTCCTTCATTGAAGGCAGCAAACCAGTCACCTTGCGTAACGGCGAGAAGCGCCTCTGGGGACAGGATCTGCAGCCTTACCTGCAGCGCAATTTACGTCTGGCCAGTGATTCGAAACCCGATGTCGACGGATTGCACAGGCATGAGGGCAAGTCGATCCTGCGTCTGGATGGCGATCATTTCGAGCTAGAGAAAGACTCGGCAACCGGCAAGCCGCGCGTGCGTCATCCCAGCCGGGCCGAGGCCTATCAACCGGCGGTCGACAGCAACGGCGCGGGTGCTTTCATCATCGAAGGCGAGAAGCCTCATACGTGGGATGCCGATACGTTGATGCGCCGGCTCGGTGCTTCGGTCGACGGGCTGTCGAACGACTTCTCCGGCATCCGCACCGTCAGCCGCACGGACATGAGTGCGCTGCTGCGCATGTACGCCAACAACGAGCGGGCGCTTCCCCTGCTGAGCGATACCGTGGCGCGTTTCAGGATCGATCGCGACATCCGTGCCTTCATTGAGGACATCGCCAGCACGGATCAGCAAACGTATTTGCACGCCGACCCGATGATGCAGGTTCAATTGCTGGCCGACGCCTGGCCAGGTCAAGCCATCGAGGTGCTGGACGCCGAGGCCCGCGTGCTGGCGCGACTCGGTGATACGTCACCGAATCCCGTTCAGGTTTCCCTTGATAGCCTGCTCGACAACGACCTGCTGAAAACCCTGCTGTCGCATCTGGATCAAGCTCAGACGAGGGTTTTACTCAGTGACGAATTCGGTGCGCCGGTTGCCGCGCCCGATGTGAACGCCAGCCGTTTGCGAGCGGAACTGGCAAAACTGGCCGAGCAACGAAAACAGCTTATTTTCGAGGCGCGTTATCGCAATCTTGAGCATTCGATATCCGCCGAAGCGCGGCTCATTCAGGGGCAAGTGGACGATCTGCCGGGGGTGATCGCTCAAGCGTTGGTGGCGCATGCCACGCCTTCAGACCTGCACGCACTCAAAGCCGGACGGGTGCCCGAGAGGCTGGCAAATCTGGGCCGATGGGCGTTGCAGGATGTGCGGGTCAGCCGGGCATATGAAGGGTTTTATCTGACGGCGGTGAATAACCCGGACTTCGACGCGCTGGCCTTGCATTCGTTGATCAATCTGCCCGGCTGGAACGCCGACACAAGAATTGATGTTCATCTTTATCGTTACGGCGGCCAACCGCTCGATAGCCTCGGCCCAGAAGGTGCGACGTTGCAGCGTACGATCGTCGCGGGTGAAAACGGCGTGTATCAGGCCTGCGATGAAGCGGGCAATGCGTTGCACTCGGGCAGTGATCTCTTTACCGCCATCTTGCAGGCACTTCCGGATGCGCAACGCAATGCACTGAGCATTCATATTGGCCAGGGACCCGTATTGAAAGCGGCGCTGCGCGATCATGCGTTGAAGCCTTATCGGTTGTTGGGCGTGCTGGCCGATTTGCCCGTGCTTGAAATGACGACATACGACCCGAGCGTCATGCGACTTCGGGGTGGTGCGCCCACCGAAGGGGGAGAGTTGGCGCAATTGCAAGTCGTTGCAAATGCCAATGTGGAATTGGTTGAGGCTGCTTTTCACAAGAGCATCGATGAGCTGGATCGATTCAATTATTTGCGCGGCCTGAAATGGATCGACGAGCATCAGCCGCTTAATGCCACCGCCTCCCTCTGGGAGGCCTTCAGAACGGCGAACGCCGACAGTTACGAGGCCAATCAGCGCGTCGTGCAGAGTGTCGAAGTACTGCCCGATCTGCAAAAACTTCTCCTGCCAGATTCATTCAATGCCCTGCTCGCGCGAATGTTCACGCAAGAAGGGTTGATGCCGCTCACCGAGGCAGAGCGAAACCTGGGCGCCGCTGCGCGCAATCTTGAGCAGACCGGACGCATTGCGGAGTATCTGGCGTTGCAACGGGCCGTCCGCGAGGGATCTGCGCCGATCAGCGAAGCATTGATTCAGTTACATGAATATGGCGGCCCGTTGTCCTCTGACGTAACGACAATCCGGGCGTCGAGTGAAGTGACGCCCACGGTCATGGCCAATCTGCAACTGGCCCAGCGAACTGTCCTGCGCACGAAGGAATTGCTGCCGCTGTCGGGCAACCAACTGGCAAGCATCTGGCAATACGGCGGTTCAGCGATTGCGAAGATCAAGGGCCTGCGGCAGATGGATCTTCAGGAAGGTGGATTCACTGCCAGGCTGACCACGGCTGAAATGGCGCGCAAAGCCATCGATATCAAGGGCGGCAATTGCTCTGAGAATTCCCGAGTGACGTTTTCGATCCTGGCCAGCCAGCCGCGAACGTCGAGGGTTCATATCGTCAAAGCCACGGCATTCGATCACCAATACGTAGTGATTGGCGATGACCTCAACAACCTCAGCGAACTGGTCGTTGCCGATTCCTGGCCAGAGTTTCCGGCAGCGCACACGGCCGACAAGGGTTACTTCAGCTTCGAAATGCCGGCGCTGGAAACCCTTGAACCGGGGCCTGCCGTGGCGCAATACGCGTTTATCAACGATGCCCGGCCGGGGCAGGCCGAATTGCCGCCCGTGTCAACGGACAATACGATCAGGCAGATCAAGATCAACAAGCTTTATCAGCGCGGCGCTTATGCGCAATTTACTTCGCTGAAAGCGCTGGGATCGCAATACAACGTGCCCGGCGAGGTACCGGTTTCATTCGAGCGACTGCCGTATTCAACTGTCGATCAGCGAGTCAGCGCCTATGAAAGCTACCGCGAGACATTCAGCGGACTTTTGAATGCAGACACTGCATGAAGCCATGTTTATCTGGATGAAGGTGTAGAAGCTCTTGTCTACACTGCACCTCATGGCCGCCACACTCGTTGCGGCGATGAGGAGAACACTCCATGAAGATACTGCGTGTCCCTGTGCTGATGATCGGCCTGATTCTATGTACCCAGGGTTTCGCCGCCACGGCGCAACAAAACAAGATGACCACCTGCAACGCTGACGCCAGCGCCAAAAGCCTCAAAGGCGATGAGCGCAAAACCTTCATGAGCACCTGCCTCAAGGCTGCGCCGGCAGCCAACGACGCCAAGACCATGACCCCGCAGCAGGAAAAGATGAAAACCTGCAACGCCGATGCAAAAACCAACGCGCTGGCGGGTGATGCGCGCAAGGCGTTCATGAGTGAATGCCTGAAGAAAAAATAAGGCACCCTCACCCCAGCCCTCTCCCGAAGGGAGAGGGCGCTGACCGAGGTATCTGGCGTGCGACGTCGGCCTGAAAAATCGGGTCGATTATGAATTCGGCACTGCAGGATCAGGTCGGCATTTCTGAAGCATCCCCCAATCAGTCCCCTCTCCCCTGGGAGAGGGTTAGGGTGAGGGGAAGCGTGAGGGGAAGCGTGAAGCCCGCATATCCCTAGTGCTCTCCCCAGAACGCTGGCAGACTGCCAATCCTTTTACGCCGTTCGTTTTGAGGCTGTATGCCAACGTTTTCTGAGCGTCATGTTGTGTTGTGGGCCAGTTGGATCATCATTTTCGGCGGTTTGTTGTTGGTGCTGCCGCTGCGGTTGTTGCCCAGCCTGCTGGCAGGGTTGCTGGTGTTCGAGCTGGTCAACATGCTCACCCCGCAACTGCAACGGCTGATTGAAGGCCGGCGTGCGCGCTGGCTCGCGGTCGCATTGCTCGGCACGCTGGTGGTCAGTGCGCTGGCGCTGATTTTCGCCGGGGCGATCAGTTTTCTGCTGCACGAGGCGGAAAATCCCGGCGCTTCCCTCGACAAATTCATGGGCGTGGTCGACCGTGCGCGCGGGCAACTGCCGCCGTTCATCGACGCCTATCTGCCGGCCAGTGCCGCCGAGTTCCGCGTGGCCATCGGCGAATGGGCCAGCAAGCATCTGGCTGACCTGCAACTGGTGGGCAAGGATGCGGCGCACATGTTTGTGACGTTGCTGATCGGCATGGTGCTCGGCGCGATCATTGCCCTGCAACGGGTGCCGGACGTCACCAAGCGCAAGCCGTTGGCCGCCGCGCTGTTCGATCGTCTGCACCTGCTGGTGCAAGCCTTTCGCAACATCGTGTTTGCACAGATCAAGATTTCCCTGCTCAACACCTTCTTCACCGGCATCTTCCTGGCGGTGATCCTGCCGATGTTCGGCATCAAGCTGCCGCTGACCAAAACCCTGATCGTTCTGACCTTCCTGCTTGGCTTGCTGCCGGTGATCGGCAATCTGATGTCGAACACGCTGATCACCATCGTCGGCCTGTCGCTGTCGATCTGGGTGGCGCTGGCAGCGCTGGGCTATCTGATCTTTATCCACAAGCTCGAATACTTCCTCAACGCGCGGATTGTTGGCGGGCAGATCAGTGCCAAGTCGTGGGAGTTGCTGCTGGCGATGCTGGTGTTCGAGGCCGCGTTCGGCCTGCCGGGGGTGGTGGCGGGGCCGATTTATTACGCGTATCTGAAGAGCGAGTTGAAGCTGGGCGGGATGGTTTGACAGGCAGCGGCGAGTGTTGAGCTTTGAGCGGCAAGTAAGGGCAAAAGCGGATCGCTTTTGCTCTTGCTTGCACTCAACGCTTACAACTCAGAGCTGCCCCTAAACGCCATAGCGTTTACGGGCTTCAATCGCCAGCCCACTGCCGATACTGCCGAAGATGTTGCCTTCGACATGTCGAGCGTTCGGCAGCATCGCCGAAACGCTGTTGCGCAGCGCCGGGATGCCGCTGGAACCGCCGGTGAAGAACACCGTATCGACCTGATCGACCGCCACGTTGGCATCGTTCAACAACTGCGTGACGCTGGCGCGGACACGCTCCAGCAATGCATCAATGGCCGATTCGAACAGGGCACGGCTCAAGTCCACGCTCAATCCGGCTTCGATTCGATCCAGTGGCACCACGCGGTTGTCGGTATGGGTCAGCTGGATTTTGGTTTCTTCCACTTCCATCGCCAGCCAGTGCCCGGCCCGCTGTTCGATCAGCTTGAACAGGCGGTCGATGCCGCCGGTGTCTTCGATGTCGTAGCGCATGCTGCCCAGCGCCAGCGTGGATTTCTGCGAGTACACCGAGTTGATGGTGTGCCAGGTCGCCAGGTTCATGTGATGACTGGTCGGCATGAACGCGCCGCTTTTCATGCGGCTGCCGTAGCCGAACAATGGCATCAGGCCTTGCAGGCTCAACTGTTTGTCGAAGTCGGTACCGCCGATGTGTACGCCGCCGGTGGCAAGGATGTCGTCGTGCCGGTTGTCGTGCTGGCGACGCTCGGGCGACAGGCGCACCAGCGAGAAGTCAGACGTACCCCCGCCGATGTCGACGATCAGTACCAGTTCTTCCTTCTCGATGGTCGACTCGTAGTCGAACGCTGCCGCGATGGGCTCGTACTGGAACGACACGTCTTTGAAGCCGATGGCGCGGGCAACGTCGACGAGGGTGTTTTCCGCTTCCTGGTCGGCCAGTTCATCGTCATCGACAAAGAACACCGGACGGCCCAGCACCACTTCCTCGAATTCCCGACCGGCCGCGGTTTCGGCGCGACTCTTGAGCTGGCCGATGAACAGGCCGAGCAAATCCTTGAACGGCATGGCCGTGCCGAGGACGCTGGTGTCGTGCTTGATCAGCTTGGAACCGAGCAGGCTCTTGAGCGAGCGCATCAAGCGGCCTTCGTAGCCTTCCAGGTATTCGTGCAGCGCCAGGCGACCGTACACAGGCCGACGCTCTTCGATGTTGAAGAAGACCACCGAGGGCAGGGTGATCTTGTCGTCTTCCAGCGCGATCATGGTGTCCATGCCGGGGCGCAGCCAGCCGACAGTGGAGTTGGAGGTGCCGAAGTCGATACCGCAGGCACGGGCTGGAGAGGCGTCTTTCATGTCTTTCAATGTCCGGTCGAAAAAACGGCCGCGCAGTGTATGTCAGTGAGCGGCAGATTCGAAGGCCGGTCATCTGCTATTTCACGACTAGACTGCCTTGAAAGCCCGGCTTTCGCCCCAAACTTGCTGGCATGGACCGGCAGACTACCGGCGGTCGCAAGAACCGCCGTCCAACTGCCGATAAACTTCTGCAGCGCCACCCGGTCACACACATGAGATCGGTCAACCTGGCTTGTGCGAATGAGCGCATGCTGGCGGCGGCGCAAAACCGATAACGGATGGTGATTCCTTCAATGGACTTCAAAGACTATTACAAGATTCTCGGCGTGGAGCCGACAGCGGACGACAAGGCCATCAAGGCGGCCTATCGCAAGCTGGCGCGCAAATACCACCCCGACGTCAGCAAAGAGAAAGACGCCGAGGCCAAGTTCAAAGACGCCTCGGAAGCTTATGAAGCGCTGAAAAGCGCCGATAAGCGCGCCGAATACGACGACTTGCGCCGCTATGGCCAGCACGGTCAGCCATTCCAGGGGCCACCGGGTTGGCAGAGCCGTGGCGGTTTTGGCGGCGGTGGTCAGGACACCGGCGATTTCTCGGACTTCTTCAGTTCGATTTTTGGCAATCGCGGCCCCGGTTTCGGCGGCGGCGACGGTCGGCAACAACGCAACGCTGGGCGCCGGGGACAAGACGTGGAAATGGAACTGCCGATCTTCCTTGAGGAGACGCTTTCAAACGAATCGAAGAAGGTCACCTTTCAGGTGCCGCAATACAACGCGGCCGGCCAGCACGTCAGCAACACCAGCAAAAGCCTGAACGTGAAAATTCCGGCCGGTGTGGCCGATGGCGAGCGTATTCGCTTGAAAGGCCAGGGTGCACCGGGTGTCGGTGGCGGCGCCAATGGCGACCTGTACCTGATCATTCGTTTTGCCCCGCATCCGAAATTCGATGTGGAAGGCGACAACCTGATCATCACGCTGCCGCTGGCACCTTGGGAACTGGCACTGGGCACCGAAGTGGCCGTGCCGACCCTGACCGGCAAGATCAACCTCAAAGTGCCGGCGGGCAGCCAGAATGGTCAGCGCATGCGCGCCAAGGGCCACGGTTTGCTGAACAAGTCCGGCGAGCGCGGCTATCTGTTCGTTCAGCTCAAGGCTGTGATGCCGAAAACGGCGGACGATGACGTCAAGGCGTTGTGGCAGGAACTGGCGCAGAAAGCCGCCTTCAACCCGCGTGAGAACTTCTGAACCCAGCGACGGAGTAGCCATCATGAGCAGCCCCCTGATCGTTCAACTGGACATGGCGGAATTCTGTGAGGCGGCCGATTTGTCGGACGTCTACGTGATCGAGATCGTCGAACACGGCATCCTCGAACCCCAGGGGGCGCAGCCTCGGGACTGGCGCTTCACCGATTACGAACTGACCCTGGCCCGGCGCGCGGCCAAGCTGCGACATGATCTGGAGCTGGAGTGGGAAGGCGTTGCGCTGGCGCTGGATCTGCTGGAAGAAGTGCAGCAACTGCGAGCAGAGAACCAGATGCTCAAGCAGCGGTTGTCGCGGTTGTTGGTGGAATAGGGTTAAACGTCAGCGTCGGGCCTTCTCAGAGAGGCCCGATGTCATTCAAGCGATTGATCACTTCCACGGTTTTGTTAGCGCGAGTGTTTGTTACCTCATTTCTGTTTGATTGAATCGAAGCTTTTGTTAGTGTCCTTCGGGCAAGTTTCCAAGGCATTTTTATCTATGGATAGATGAAGTTGCTTAACTTGTCAGCACCGTCTCATTAATAAACGGCGACATGCCGCAAGAAATCTTCAAGGATGAACAATGTCACCCAAGCCCCCGCTGAAAACTACCGTCTCGATGGATGCCAATATTCGCCTGAGGCAGCCTTCGGATACACAGGCCAACGACGCGGCTGTGACACCCTCGATCAATCCCGGGTCGGCGAACGTTTCAACACCAAGGGGCGGGGAAAACCCAGGCGCCGTACCGGATGACGCGGGCAGTGCGCAGCGCCGACCGACACCTTCCGTAACCGTGAGTGAACAACCACTCAAAGCCGTCTCCACGGCTGTGCCGCCACGTGTATCTCCTGCGTTGTCTCATTACTGGATTACAGCGGCAGTCCGGCTTCCGCAGGCTGACGCCCAAGGGTTCAGAACATACAAGGGACGCCTGTTTGCCGATGTCGCCGACGGGAACGTTGTGCAACTGGCCGTGGATTCCCAATCCTCGCTGTACCGGGCCAAACTGGCCAGCGAGCTGCAGCCCTCAGGGCCGATACTCGAATACGATGCCGCCACCCGGCTCTGGTATCCGGTTGAAGATTCGCCCTCTGCTGTTCAGCGGTCGGCGCTGCAATCCGAAGACGTTTACGAACTGGCCATGGAGTCGCTGCCTTCAACCTCTCATCCTGTCGATGAAGTTTTTCACCTGGCCTCGGAATCAATGGCGTTCAAACCGTATAACGCCGAAGAATCAGCACATATGCGAGAGCAGCGGTTCTTTACATTCCGCCACAGCCAGGTGAATACCTACAATCGCGCCAATAATGGAATGTATCCGCTGCGGGATCCGTCGGGCAAACCGATACGGATTCGAAAACTTCAAACCCGATTTACGCTTTCTTCGGGCGAGCAATACACGTCCGATCAGATAAAGCCCTATATAAAGTTTGAAGGTTATGAACAAGTAGCACGGCTTTACGAGGAAAAGATGCAAATACGCACCTTTACCGAAGCGGATGTGAAAGTGCCGGGGGAAAACGCCTTGGTCGGACAACTCATGGTGGTCGCCAACAGACGTATTGCCAAAGGGGAAATCCTCGGCGTCTACGGTGGCGTCGTGATGCCCGCGAAATTGATCGGCTCGAAAGATCAGACGTTTGTGATGAAAGCAGGTATCCACCATTCATACGGTGACGGGGAGCTCATCCCTAATCCAATGGCGGTGGTGGGCGACAACATCATCTCCAGGATCAACACCCATTTTGATTATGACGACGCCGGTAAACCGATACGCCAATCGGCCGAGGGTTACAACACCGTGGTGGTCGCATTTCTTGTTGAAGCCGACCGAGTGTTGGGTGGCAGTACTGTCAGGAAAAACTATTGGTTGAATACTGTGTTTGCGCTTGAAGACATTCCAGCCGGCACCGAGCTACGTTTTGATTACGGCTACGCGGAAGATGACGTGCGCCAGTTATTGTCGTAAAGCGCCCGACGTTCTGCCAGACAACACGCCTGAACATGAGAATCGAAAAATGCTCATGTTCAGGCGTTTGTCGGCGTCAGAACAGGAAGTACCTTTGCGCCATTGGCAGGGTCTGCGCCGGTTCGCACCACAGCAAGACCCCGTCTGCCTTGACCTGGTACGTCTGCGGATCAACGTCAATGTCCGGCAGATAGTCGTTGTGGATCAAATCGGTTTTCTGCACATCGCGGCAACCCTTCACCACGGCGATTTGCTTCTTCAGTCCGAGCGCTTCGGGTAGCCCGGCCTTCTGCGCCGCCTGACTGATGAACGTCAGGCTGGTGGCATGCAACGAGCCGCCGTAGCTGGCGAACATCGGTCGGTAGTGCACCGGTTGCGGTGTCGGAATCGACGCGTTGGCGTCGCCCATCAGGCTTGCCGCAATGGCGCCTCCCTTGAGAATCAGTGTCGGCTTGACCCCGAAAAATGCCGGACGCCACAACACCAGATCCGCCCATTTGCCCACTTCGATCGAACCCACTTCATGGCTGATGCCGTGGGTGATTGCCGGGTTGATGGTGTATTTGGCGATGTAGCGCTTGGCGCGGAAATTGTCATTGCCCTCGCCGTCCTGGGGCAGCGGGCCGCGCTGTTTTTTCATCTTGTCGGCGGTCTGCCAGGTGCGCGTGATGACCTCGCCGACGCGGCCCATGGCCTGGCTGTCGGAGCTGATCATCGAGAACGCGCCGAGGTCGTGGAGGATGTCTTCGGCGGCAATCGTCTCGCGGCGGATGCGGCTCTCGGCGAACGCCACGTCCTCGGCAATGCTCGGGTCGAGGTGGTGGCAGACCATCAGCATGTCGAGGTGTTCGTCGATGGTGTTGCGGGTGAACGGCCGGGTCGGGTTGGTCGAGCTCGGCAACACGTTGGCGAAACCGCAGGCCTTGATGATGTCCGGCGCATGGCCGCCACCGGCACCCTCGGTGTGATAGGTGTGGATGGTGCGGCCCTTGAACGCGGCGAGCGTGGTTTCGACGAAGCCGGACTCGTTGAGGGTGTCGGTGTGGATCGCCACCTGCACGTCGAACTGGTCGGCGACGTTCAGGCAGTTGTCGATGCTCGCCGGGGTGGTGCCCCAGTCTTCGTGCAGCTTGAGGCCGATGGCGCCGGCCTTGACTTGCTCGATCAACGGCTCCGGCAGGCTGGCGTTGCCCTTGCCGGTGAGGCCGATGTTCATCGGGAACGCATCGGCAGCCTGGAGCATGCGTGCCAGGTGCCACGGGCCGGACGTGCAGGTCGTCGCGTTGGTGCCCGTGGCCGGGCCGGTGCCACCGCCGATCATGGTGGTGACGCCGCTCATCAGCGCTTCTTCAATCTGCTGCGGGCAGATGAAGTGGATGTGCGTGTCGACGCCACCTGCCGTGAGGATCATGCCTTCGCCGGCGATCACTTCGGTGCTGGCGCCGATGGCGATATTCACATTGGGCTGCACGTCCGGATTACCGGCCTTGCCGATGGCGGCGATGCGCCCGTCCTTCAGGCCGACGTCGGCTTTGACGATGCCCCAATGGTCGATGATCAGCGCGTTAGTGATGAGCGTGTCGACCACCTCAGCGGCGAGCAACTGGCTCTGGCCCTGACCGTCGCGAATGACTTTGCCGCCACCGAATTTCACTTCTTCACCGTAGGTGGTGAAGTCTTTTTCGACTTCGATCCACAGTTCGGTGTCGGCCAGTCGGACTTTGTCGCCGACGGTGGGGCCGAACATGTCGGCGTAGGCTTGTCGGGAAATCTTCAATTACTCGTTCCTCGTCATTGAGCTGCAAGCTGCAAGCTGCAAGCCTCAAGAAAAAGCAGATAGGGGTAACGCCGAAAACTGCTTGTACTTGCAGCTTGGGGCTTGAAGCTTGTTGCTGAAGTCGATCTATAACTCGCCCATGATTTTTCCTGCAAACCCAAACACCCGACGCAATCCCGCCAGCTCGACAAGTTCGACTTCGCGGCTTTGCCCCGGCTCGAAGCGCACGGCGGTGCCGGCCGGGATGTTCAGGCGCATGCCACGGCTGGCGGCGCGGTCGAAGGTCAGGGCGTCGTTGGTTTCGAAAAAGTGATAGTGCGAACCGACCTGGATCGGCCGGTCGCCGCTGTTGGCCACTTTCAGGCTGACCGTGCGGCGGCCGACGTTGAGTTCGATGTCGCCGGGCTGGATCTGGTATTCACCGGGAATCATCACTGGGCTCCTTGCAGAATCTTGTAGTAGAGGGCGGTCGCCCGGTAAGTGCCGCTCGGGTCGCAGGCGTAATCGGGGATTTCCCCGGCGCGGGTGTAGCCCAGCGCTTTGTAGAAGTCTTCAGCGGGGGAGCCGGCCTCGGTGTCGAGGTACAACAGGCCGCGCTTGTATTGACGTGCCGCCAGTTCCAGCGCCGTCATCAGTTGCTGGCCAAGACCGCGTCGGCGGGCATGTTCGCGTACCAGCAGCTTTTGCACCTCGGCACGGTTCAAGCCGTTGGCCTTCTGGCACAGGGTCAACTGCACGCTGGCCTGCACTTGTTCATCTTTGACCACCACCCACAGCAACACATTGCCTTTGTTCAGGTTGTCCTGAACGTCATCGAAATAAGCGCGAGCCTGCGTCGCGTCGAGGTCGGCCATGAAGCCCACGCTGGCGCCATAACCGACGGCGTCGAGTAGCAGGTCGATCAGGCCCTGACGATAGTGCGCAAAACTTTCGGCATTGACGCGTCGCAGTTGGGCGGCGTTCATCGGTGTCACTCCTTGTTGGCGGGTGGCGGCTCCGCGCCAGGATTGAGGGTCAGTTGCATAAACGTCAGATCGAGCCAGCGACCGAATTTGGTGCCGACCTGAGGCATCTGACCGGTGATGATGAACCCCATGCGTTCATGCAGACGAATGGACGCGGCGTTACCGCTTTCAATGGCGGCGACCATCACATGCTTGTCGCAGGTCTTCGCCCGCTCGATCAGTGCAGTCATCAATTGCGGGCCGAGGCCGTTGCCGCGTTGATCGCTGCGCACGTAGACCGAATGCTCGACGGTATGACGGAAACCGTCGAACGGCCGCCAGTCACCGAACGAAGCGTAGCCGAGCACGCTGTTGTCGGCGTCGACGATCACCAGGATCGGATAGGCCTGAGACTGGCGAGCACTGAACCACGCCTGGCGATTGCCAAGGTCGACGGCCTGTTCGTTCCAGATCGCCGTGGTGTTGAGCACTGCATCGTTGTAGATGTCGCGGATCGCCGGCAGGTCGGCATGCAGTGCATCGCGAATGGTGTAATTCATGACCCGGCCTCAGACAATCGGTTGGTGGACGGTGACCAGTTTGGTGCCGTCGGGGAACGTCGCTTCGACCTGAATCTCCGGAATCATTTCCGGGATGCCGTCCATCACTTGTTCGCGATTCAGCAAGGTCGTGCCGAAATGCATCAGCTCGGCAACAGTCTGGCCGTCACGGGCGCCTTCAAGCAGGGCGGCGGAAATGTAGGCCATGGCTTCCGGGTAATTGAGCTTCACGCCACGGGCCAGGCGCCTTTCGGCGACGAGGCCGGCGGTGAAGATCAGCAGCTTGTCTTTTTCGCGTGGGGTCAGATCCATTGTGGGTATCCATCAGGGCAGATAAAAAATGTGTTCGGTGCTGTAAACACATCCCTTTGTAGAAGTGAGCCTGCTCGCGATATCGGACTGATATTCGACACGTGTGTCGACTGACACGCCGTCATCGCGAGCAGGCTCACTCCTACAGAGAATTGCATTTCAGGTGTTCCAGATTCGCGGTGGCAGGGCTTCGCGGCCAAGCAACGCCGGGCGCAGCAGGCGCCATAATTCGATCAACCAGGCTCGGGCGAGCATTGCTTCACTGGCCAGGCAACGGGCGATCAAAAGGCCCGGCAACTGGGTCAGGTCGCCGCGCACGTGATGGCTCAACGAGCGGCAGCGCTCCAGCAGATCTGCATCGATTTCACCGGTCACCAGCAACGTCGCAAACACCGGTTGCCCATCCAGGCCAATCGGCGAGTCGAGCAAACCATCGCCCCCGACAATGCGCTGACGTTCATGCCACAGCAAGCGGCCATCGCGGCGGATATCCAGGTGCGACTGAAAATGCCCGAGGTCGAAACGCTCGCCACTGGCCGGACGCCCTAACGCCACGACATCCCAGTAGAACAATCGTCCGTCACCCTCCAGGTCAATCGATGTGGTCAGTTCAGCCTGCGCGGCGCTGTAAACGATGGTTTCCTGAGGCAGCCATTCGAGGGTCGCGCCAGCGGCCACTTTCAAATCGAGCTTTTGATACGCAGGTCCCGCAGCGCGATACCACTTGGCCGCGCCGGGGCTGGTGATTTGCGCCCAGGCATCGGTGTCGACGCGGGCAGTGATGTCGAGACGGTCACCGCCGGCAATCCCGCCCGGTGGGTGAACGATGATGTGCTGGCAGACCTGCGGTCCTTCTGCGTACAGATGCTTCTGCACCCGCAACGGGCCGAGGTGACGGCGGCAAGTCGGGCGCGTGCAATCGTCGAAGCGGGCGTAAGCCAGCTCCAGCTCGGCATGCCAGCTCGGGGTAAACAGGGCAGTGTTCAACGCTGAACTCATAATTATTAATGATCGTTAGGACGCTACAGGTTAGATCGTAACGAGACCTCGCACACCCTCGGCCTCCATATTTTCCCCGCGCCCTTGCTGGACGATTTCGCCACGGGACATCACCAGGTACTGATCGGCCAGTTCGGCGGCGAAATCATAGAACTGTTCCACCAGCAAAATCGCCATGTCGCCTCGCGCTGCCAGCTTCTTGATCACCGCGCCGATCTCCTTGATCACCGATGGCTGAATACCTTCGGTGGGCTCGTCGAGGATCAGCAGACGAGGGCGGCTGGCGAGGGCGCGGCCAATCGCAAGCTGTTGTTGCTGGCCGCCGGAAAGGTCTCCGCCACGGCGGCTTTTCATTTGCAGCAGCACCGGGAACAGCTCGTAGATGAACGCCGGGACCTCCTTGGCTTCGCTGCCGGGGAAGCGCGATAGACCCATCAGCAGGTTTTCCTCGACGGTCAGTCGCCCGAAGATTTCCCGGCCCTGAGGCACGTAAGCGATACCGGCGTGAACCCGTTGATGCGGTTTGAGCGTGGTGATCGGCTTACCTTCCCAATTGACCGCGCCTTCCTTGGCCGGCAGCAGGCCCATCAGGCATTTGAGCAGCGTGGTCTTGCCCACGCCGTTACGGCCGAGCAGGCAGGTGACTTCGCCAACCTTCACGTCAAAGCTCAGGCCGCGCAGGATGTGGCTACCGCCGTAGTATTGATGCAACTTGTCGACTTGCAGCATGACTGACTTTCCTTACGTTCCCCACCGAACCCTGTGGGAGCATGATGTCGACTGACCCACCGCTATCGCTGGCAAGCCAGCTCCCACAGTGACCGTGTTTGCAGGCTCAGCGGCCGAGGTAGACCTCGATCACCCGCTCGTTTTCCTGCACTTGTTCCAGCGAACCTTCGGCCAGCACGCTGCCCTGGTGCAGCACGGTGACGTGGTCGGCAATCGAACCGACGAAGCCCATGTCATGTTCCACCACCATCAGCGAATGCTTGCCGGCCAGGCTTTTGAACAGCTCGGCGGTGAATTCGGTTTCGGCGTCGGTCATGCCCGCAACGGGTTCGTCGAGCAGCAGCAATTGCGGGTCTTGCATCAGCAACATACCGATTTCCAGAAACTGCTTCTGGCCGTGAGACAACAGGCCGGCCGGGCGATTGACCGAGGTGGTCAGGCGAATGGTGTCGAGCACTTCGCTGATGCGATCCTTCTGCTCGCCGCTCAAGCGCGCACGCAAACTGGCCCACACCGACTTGTCGGTTTTCTGCGCCAGCTCCAGGTTTTCGAACACGCTCAGGGCTTCGAACACCGTCGGCTTCTGGAACTTGCGGCCGATGCCGGCCTGGGCGATCTGCACTTCACTCATCTGCGTCAAATCGAGCGTTTCACCGAACCACGCCTTGCCGTGACTGGGCCGGGTCTTGCCGGTGATCACATCCATCAGCGTCGTCTTGCCCGCGCCGTTGGGGCCGATGATGCAGCGCAACTCGCCGACGCCGATGTACAGGTTCAGATCGTTCAGCGCCTTGAAGCCGTCGAAGCTGACGCTGATGTCTTCCAGGGTCAGGATCGTGCCGTGGCGGGTGTTGAGGCCCGGGCCGACGCGCTGTCCGAGGCCGATGGAATCGCGGCTGGTGCCGGCGTCCTTGTTCGGCTCGACGGGAAAAAAGGCCGGTTCGAGCATGAACTCGGCGCTCGCTGTGACTCTCATGATTCACCTCGTTTCTTCAGCAGACCGATCACGCCTTTGGGCAGGTACAGGGTCACAACGATGAACAACGCGCCGAGGAAAAACAGCCAGTATTCCGGGAACGCCACGGTGAACCAGCTCTTCATGCCGTTGACCACGCCTGCACCCAACAACGGGCCGATCAGCGTGCCGCGTCCGCCGAGGGCGACCCACACCGCCGCTTCGATGGAGTTGGTCGGCGACATTTCGCTCGGGTTGATGATCCCCACTTGCGGCACGTACAACGCACCGGCAAGTCCGCACAGCACCGCGCTCAACACCCACACGAACAGCTTGAAACCGCGCGGGTCGTAGCCGCAAAACATCAAGCGGTTTTCCGCATCGCGCAGCGCGGTCAGCACCCGGCCGAACTTGCTCTGCGCCAGGCGCCAGCCGATGTACAGGCTCGCCACCAGCAACAGCACGGTCGCCAGAAACAGCACCGCGCGAGTGCCCGGTTCGGTAATGCCGAAACCCAGAATCGTGCGGAAATTGGTGAAGCCGTTGTTGCCGCCGAAGCCGGTTTCGTTGCGGAAAAAAAGCAGCATCCCGGCGAACGTCAAAGCCTGGGTCATGATCGAGAAATACACGCCTTTGATCCGCGAACGGAAGGCGAAAAAACCGAACACCAGCGCCAGCAGACCCGGCGCCAACACCACCAGACACATGGCCCAGACAAAGCTGCTGGTGCCCGTCCAGTACCACGGCAATTCGCTCCACGACAGGAACGTCATGAACGCCGGCAGGCCATCACCTGCGGCTTGGCGCATCAGGTACATGCCCATCGCATAACCGCCGAGAGCGAAGAACAGGCCATGGCCCAGAGACAGCAAACCGGCGTAACCCCAGACCAGATCCAGCGCCAGTGCGACGATGGCGTAGCAGAGAATTTTGCCGACCAGCGTCAGCGTATAAGCCGAGACGTGCAGCGCATTATCCGCCGGCAACAGCGACAGCAGCGGCAAGGCAATCAGCAGCACGAGAATCACCGCGCCGATGGCGATCGTGACTTTGGGGCCGGCCTTTTGCGTGGCCGTGACTAACAGAGGCTGGTTCATCAGTCGATCACCCGTCCTTTCAGTGCGAAGAGGCCTTGCGGACGTTTCTGGATGAACAGAATGATCAGCGCGAGGATGAGGATCTTGCCGAGCACCGCACCGATCTGCGGCTCAAGAATCTTGTTGGCGATGCCTAAGCCAAACGCGGCAAACACGCTGCCGGCGAGTTGGCCGACGCCGCCGAGCACCACCACCAGGAACGAGTCGATGATGTAGCTCTGGCCCAGATCCGGGCCGACGTTGCCGATCTGACTCAGCGCGACGCCGCCGAGGCCGGCGATACCCGAGCCGAGGCCGAACGCGAGCATGTCGACGCGCCCGGTGGGTACGCCGCAGCACGCGGCCATGTTGCGGTTCTGAGTGACCGCGCGGACGTTGAGGCCGAGGCGGGTTTTGTTCAGCAGCAGCCAGGTCAGCACCACCACAAACAAGGCGAAGGCGATGATGACGATGCGGTTGTACGGCAGCACCAGATTCGGCAACACCTGAATCCCGCCGGACAGCCACTCGGGGTTCGCCACTTCGACGTTCTGCGCGCCGAACAGCAAACGGACAAGCTGGATCAGCATCAAGCTGATGCCCCAGGTGGCGAGCAAAGTTTCCAGCGGTCGGCCGTAAAGGTGGCGAATCACCGTGCGCTCCAGCGCCATGCCAATGGCGGCGGTGACGAAAAACGCCACCGGCAGGGCGATCAGCGGATAGAACTCGATGGCTTGCGGCGCGTAACGCTGGAACATCAGTTGCACGACGTAGGTCGAGTAGGCGCCGAGCATCAGCATCTCGCCGTGGGCCATGTTGATCACGCCGAGCAGGCCGAAAGTGATTGCCAGGCCCAGCGCCGCGAGTAGCAGAATCGAACCCAGAGACATGCCACTGAACGCCTGACCGAGCAGCTCGCCGATCAGCAGTTTGCGTTTGACTTGAGCCAGGCTGGTTTCGGCGGCGGTGCGCACGCCGGCATCGGCTTCGACGCCAGGTTCGAGCAAGCCTTCGAGGCGGGTGCGGGCCAGCGGATCGCCGGTCTCGCCGAGCAGGCGCACAGCTGCGAGGCGCACGGCCGGGTCGGCGTCGACCAGTTGCAGATTGGCCAGCGCCAGGCTCAGGGCACTGTGCACGGACTCGTCTTTTTCATCTGCGAGTTGCTGATCGAGGAATTTCAGCTGCGCGGGTTTGGCGCTTTTCTGCAATTGCTGCGCAGCGCCCAGACGGATTTTGGCGTCGGCGGCGAGCAATTGGTGGCTGGCCAGTGCGGTGTCGATCAGACCCCGCAGGCGATTATTCAGGCGCAAGGTTTTCGGCTGGCCGTCGACGGTCAGTACGCCTTGTTGCAGGGCGTTGATCAGTTCGACACGGGCCGGATCAGGCTGCGCGGCCCAGGCTTCGAGGAGTTTGGCTTGCTGCATGGGATTGGCGGCGACGAAGTCTTCGGCGTCGCCGGCGTGGGCGGCCATCGGCGATAGCAGAACGATGGCGAGCATGATGAAGCGGTAAAAGACAGTGGGCATAGAGAGTCGCCTTGCGCGGATGTTGTGGGAGCTGGCACGCCAGCTCCCACAGGATCAGTGTCATGCTCAAGCTTTGTGCTCAGGCCCGACGTCCAATGGCTCAGTTACTCTTCACTGCATAATCAGGCTTCTTGTCGTTGCCATCGATGAACGGGCTCCACGGCTGGGCACGGATCGGCCCTTCGGTCTGCCACACGACGTTGAACTGACCGTCGGCCTGGATCTCGCCGATCATCACCGGTTTGTGCAGGTGGTGGTTGGTCTTGTCCATGGTCAGGGTGTAGCCCGACGGCGCCGCGAAGGTCTGGCCGCCGAGGGCTTCACGAACTTTGTCGACGTCAGTGGATTTGGCTTTTTCAGCCGCTTGCGCCCACATGTGGATGCCCACGTAGGTGGCTTCCATCGGGTCGTTGGTCACGGCTTTGTCAGCGCCTGGCAGGTTGTGTTTCTTCGCGTAGGCTTTCCAGTCGGCGACGAATTTCTTGTTCGCCGGGTTCTCGACCGATTCAAAGTAGTTCCATGCCGCCAGGTTGCCCACCAACGGTTTGGTGTCGATGCCGCGCAGTTCTTCTTCGCCCACGGAGAACGCCACAACCGGCACGTCGGTGGCTTTCAGGCCCTGATTGGCCAGTTCTTTGTAGAACGGTACGTTGGAGTCGCCGTTGACCGTGGAGATCACAGCTGTCTTGCCGCCGGCCGAAAACTTCTTGATGTTGGCGACGATGGTTTGATAGTCGCTGTGACCGAACGGGGTGTAGACCTCTTCGATGTCCTTGTCCGCCACGCCTTTGGAATGCAGGAACGAGCGCAGGATTTTGTTGGTGGTACGCGGGTAGACGTAGTCGGTGCCGAGCAGGAAGTAGCGCTTGGCGCTGCCGCCTTCTTCGCTCATCAAGTATTCAACCGCCGGGATCGCTTGCTGGTTCGGCGCGGCGCCGGTGTAGAACACGTTCGGCGACATCTCTTCGCCTTCGTATTGCACCGGATAGAACAGCAGGCCGTTGAGCTCTTCGAACACCGGCAGCACTGATTTACGCGACACAGAAGTCCAGCAGCCGAACACGACGGCGACCTTGTCCTGGGTCAGCAATTGACGACCCTTTTCCGCGAACAGCGGCCAGTTCGACGCCGGGTCGACCACCACCGGCTCCAGCATCTTGCCGTTCACGCCGCCCTTGGCGTTGATCTCGTCGATGGTCATCAGCGCCATGTCTTTGAGCGACGTTTCGGAGATCGCCATGGTGCCGGACAACGAATGCAGGATCCCGACCTTGATGGTCTCGGCGGCCTGCACGGTCCAGGTCATGCCCATCGCGGCAATCGATGCCGTGAGTGTGAAAGCCTTGATCAAACTGCGACGCTTCATTGTGCGATCTCCATGAACGTTTAATTTTTCTGGTTGGCAGAGGCGGACGACTGAAGGGTCTTTAGCAAAGGCTGTGCCGGGTCGGCGTGGAGCATGAAAACGTCGTGTTAGAGCGCTCGCAGAGTTTTGCCATGCACCATCAAGGATCGCCGCGCAAGGCGTGGTGCGCAGGGTGCGCCAGATTAGGGCAGGGGAATCATTCGGCAACAATGGTGGTAACTATCTATCGCTGATGGCTCGGCGGACGCGGGCACAGTGAGTCACGTGCTCATTGAAGCGTTAACAAAGGGAGTTGCAGCGTATGAACGATCTGTCCGGCCGTGTTGCCCGAGCGGCCTATACCGGAAAAAAAGTCCGTCTGCCAAAACTGAGTCCAGCGTTCAGTAGCGA
The DNA here is from genome assembly GCF_021605415.1 of Pseudomonas syringae. Lineage (GTDB taxonomy): Bacteria > Pseudomonadota > Gammaproteobacteria > Pseudomonadales > Pseudomonadaceae > Aquipseudomonas > Aquipseudomonas syringae_S. The sequence goes on along the minus strand of NZ_WKEQ01000024.1, from coordinate 55,702 downwards.
ACAAGACGCCGCCTATTGGGCGCACCGCCAGATCCCCATGAATGCGGACAAGGAATATGGCAGCCTGATTCTGCAAGTATCAACGGGATGGTTCGCCGCCACGACCCCCCTGGCGGGCGAGGCACAACAATTCGACATGAGGCTGCTGCTCGAAGTCGATGCGGCCGGAAACTATGTGCCGCCGAAGGATTACACCTGCGTGGCAAGCTTTCATTCGCACATCAATCAATTCGACAAGTATCAGAGGTTAAGGCCTGATTGGGATGCAATGACCGTCAGGCTGTTCATGAGTTTTTACTCGACCGCGGATTTCGTCGCTGACGTCGCGGATCGACGTTTTTTCCCTGCGGCTTATCTTTCCGGGCCCCACGGGTCTTTGCTCCGATACGCACCTAGCGGATCTGCGGACGAAACGGCTTATTGGCAATGGATCAGGGCGGATATGCCGGCAGACAGCCCCGTCGCCGTAGCCGGAGTCGCCAATATCATCCGGCGCATGGCCACGGTTGGCGAATTGAAAGTCGTGGTGTCCAACGCTGACTGGGGCGGTTCCGTCGGCAAAGTGCCGCCAAACTGGAGGCCGGGGAAAGTGTTCAGCAAAGGTGTGCTGACGGAGCAGCCGCTGATGACTCAGATGGTCAAGACGGCAAGCCTGGCGGTTCGCATTGCACTCAGGCGTAAGAACGCGCTGACCTCGGGCCTCATCCTCAAGCAGATCAATGTGGAGAACTACATCGCGACGCTGCCAAACCACTTCGAGCCGTCGGTATGGAATCCCGAGCGCTATTTCCCGCTAGACGCCAAGGGCAGATTGAAGTTGCCGCAAGGGTATGCGCTGGAGGGTTTCTACTATGCGTCGCGCCCTGATCGTGCTGGCGTTACCCACAAGCAGCCATGGATTTCCCAGAGTTTTTTTACACCCGGCGAACTCGCATTGGCGATCGCCTGTTATGCCAAGAGCAAAGCGCTGCATCTGGCCAACCGGCCGTTGTCGCTTTATATGCAGAGCATGGACGCGGCGTTGTTGAAATACAGTTTCGCTGACTCGGCGCTGGAGGCAGCCATGAGCAAGACGCTGCCTGACGGCACCGTCACCGACGGCGGCATGCAAAAGAAACTGGACAGTGGAAAAATGCAGCCTCGCGGTTTCGTGACGGCAGTGGCCGCCGCCGGAAGACTGGAAGTGCTGCTCAACAGTTCGCTGTGGGATCGCGAAGGCCTGGTCGGGGCGGACTGGATGCCCTACGCCGATTTTACCTGGCCGGTGTTGAGCCCTGCGTTCCTGACGGCCGACGATGCCGCGCGGTACGCCCATGAAAAAGTCGGCAGACGCCGCGACCGGCAGTACGCCGGTTACGTCTTCCAGATTCCCGGCCGCCGCTTCGTGGCGACGGTGCCATTGCCGACCCAGAGCCTTTCCATCGGGCAAGGCCTGTTTTATCCCAAGGATGTTTTTGGCCAGTCGGTGTTTCCCCAAGATCATGTTCTGCACGGGCACTATGTTTCGCACGCTGCGCTCTCAACCCTCGACCTTTCAATGGTCGAGCGCTTGAAGTGGTCGCGCGAAGAAGCAGCGCTGAGCTTGCAGATGTTCACTGTCGAGGAGGCCCGACGCCTGTTGCTGGTCGACGGGCCGGTGTATTTGTCCGGATCGGCGCAAAGCCTGATCAGTTTCAAAACTGACAACTCACCCCATGCCGAGACGTTTCGACACCGTCTGGGAACGCACGAACATCCGGGTGAACTCGCCTTGGGTCTGGACAGCGGCAGCCAACGCCCCGGCGATTTTATTCGGGCGCTTGCCGGTGCGGGTCATGTGAATGTCGTTATGGCTGGCCATCTTTGGGGCGCGCGTGGACGGTTGGAACCCTCGTGGTCGATGCTATCGTCCCCGCCCGCCTGGTCACGCCCTCAACGCGTCGCATTCGGCGCCGTGTTCGCCAGCGCCGATGAGGCCGCGCAGGATCAGTACTCGCGCAATCAGAAGCCGCACGACCGTGAACAAGCCTGGTTCGGTTTCATCCTCAAGCACCGCACGCGCGAGGAGTATGTGGCCAGTGAACTGTCGCCGGTTTCCGAGCAAAGCAATGATCTCTTTCAGCCACAACGTCTGTTTAGCTGGACGCGGGAAGCACCCTGGTTCAGCTACCCCGAAGAGTTTGATCGCCATGCGTTCTTCTATTTGCGTCAACAGGTCAAGCATCCCTCAAGCAAGCCGCAGGACTGGATCGCCAACCACTTTATCCGTCCAGACGACCTGTTCGTCGCGGTGTATTACTCCAAGCGCAATACGGTCATCCCGCACCAACCTGTTCCGCTTTATCTATCAAGCCAGGACGGAGCACTGCTCAAATACGTACCGCGAGGCGACACCAGGCTGTTTGATAACGACACGCCCGACATGGGCCTGGAAGACATCAAGCAGAACCTGAAGGCGCAAAGGCTTTCCTTTACCGGTTATGTGCGAGTGGTCGCCCAAAGCGGCGAACTGAGCGTGTTGCGAAACAGCGCCTGTTGGGATCGCCTCGGTAAGGTCGATACGCAGTGGAGTCCGATGAGTAATTTTCAGCGACGCTGGCTCAGTCCCGCTTTTGAAAACCCGGATGACGCCGCGCGTTATGCCCGCTCGCAGATGCCGGCCAACGCTGACGGATCTTGCGGCGGTCTGATTCTTGAGCGCTGGGACGGCTTGTACCTGGCCACGGATCCGATCGCCATTGCACGCGAAGATTTTGACAAACAGTGGATTTATCCCGACGAGACGAAAGCCCTCGGACTGTTCCCGGACGACTGCAGGGCTGTCGCCCGTTATCGCAGCCGGCAGGTTCAAGGTTTCGAGGTACTGCTGACGGAAAGCGAAAGGCAGATTTATCTGAACATGTTGTCGGTGGACGTTTTGTTGTCGGCATTTGAACGATCCGTCCTGAATACGCTGCGAGTTGACTATCTGTTCGCCCCGGACGGTGCGGTCATTCGATATGAGGCGGGCTATCTGGATCAGTACAGAGCGGCTGCGGCACGTGCGTTTACCGACGGCAGGAAAGTGCCGGAGGATCTCAACCCCGAATTGATCAAGGCACACATACGCGATGGGACGATCAAGCCCAGCGAATGGGTGCAGGTGATGATCAGCGCCGGCTATATGCAGGTGATCACTGGCAGTGCGTTATGGGGCCAGCCACGACGGGTCACTGAGTGGCAGCCCAATCCCGTGATCGAGCTTGCGCCCGGCGACTTTGCGAAGGTGTTGGCCGATCCGCCGATGAGTCCGTTGTTTCCTCAACATGATTCCATTGCGCGCTTTGTCCACGAGGTCAAAGAGGATATCGCCGAGTTGAGTTTCGGTTTCATTCTGTGGAGCGCCAAACACAACTGTTTCGTTGCCACCCTGCCGGTGACGGAGCCGGGCCCGCACATAAAGGTCGATCGTGTGTTTGCGGACGGTGTGCTGCCGCGCAGCCATACACTGCATTCCGTTTACCTGCGGGCGCCGAAGAAAGTCTGGAACGTACGGGACGATGATCACCGGCAATTTTTCTCTCCACTGGAGATTCATCGGATCTGCGCGTTGGCCAACTATCCCGACGGTTACAAAGTCATCTATCTGTCCTGTGCCGACGGGGCGTTATTGCGATTCGAGATGGATCCATTCGATCCGGCCCCATCCCTTGACCGGTTTGGTCAGGTTCAGTTTTTACCCAACCCTTTCGCTTCGCTGGCGCAGGCTATGAGTGATGAGTACGAGATATCCGTCAACCGTTTCAAGCTGCGCGACTACATCCAGCGCATGGCGCGCGCGGGCAAACTGGAAGTTGTTCTGACGAGCACCTACTGGTCGCGCCATGGTGTCGTGGATGATACCTGGCAGCCACGCATGGCGGATGTCGATTTCGAGACCCGCTGGCGATCTAACCAGACGTTATTCCACAGTCCGGTTTACCAGCATGCCGATGATGCCGCGCGTTATGCCCACCGGCGGATGTCGTTGCGTTATGAGCCTGGAGCCGGGTTTGAAGGCGCCATTTTGCGCAAGGACAATACGCACGCGTACCTGGCACTCGAACCGCTGCCTTATGACGGTTACAGCGTGCATCCGCTTCGATTGATCTTCCGAACCGTGCATGACCTGCAACTGAAAAAACTTGCACCACTTTATCCGCACGGATACAGGGTGGTGGGCGCGCATCAGTTGCACTGGTCCGATCCTGGCGCGACACCTGAGCAGGAAGATTTCGCCGCCACGTTGATGGTTTACGCCCATACCCTTGAGCTCAAGGCCAAAGGGTTCGACATCCAGCATTATTACTATTCTTCGCCGAACGACGTTCTGCTCAAATATTCGCCCAGTTACACCGAGGCGGAAAAAGAGCTGCTGCTGGAAACCCGGGTGTTCGGCTCCTCGAACGGGACAGTCGCCTCCATAGACTTTGTCTCCCGACTCGCCAAGGCAGGCGCGGTCGACGTGTTGATCCCCGGCAGTTACTGGCAGCAACCGGGTCGACTGGATACAGGCTGGAGGAGCGACCGCTTGTATTCGCCCAAACCGCCGCTTGTTTTGATGCACGATGAGTTTTGAAGGCTGACGGTTGCGGTTGAGCCCTGAAAAATTGGCAATTGACGTTGTCGCATGACAACAGGCGCGAGTATCACGCTTGATCTCGCGCCTGATTGGCGTTTTTGCAATCAGCTATCAAGCGGGTGCTTTCGTCGCCATCCAGCGCGACAGCAACAGCCGATCCAGCAACCACACCACCACCAGCGAAGCACCCACCAACGGGAACGCCACCGCCAGTGCCAGCATGATCGCGACGCCGGTTTTCCACTTCGGCAGGTCATGGCGCAGCGGTGGCACGCCGAACTTGCCTTCTGGGCGGCGCTTCCACCAGATCACCACACCACTGACGGCACTGAGCAGGATCATCAGGCAGATCAGCAACACGATGATCTGGTTCAGCGTGCCGAACATTTTGCCTTCGTGGAGCATCACGCCGATTTCGGTGGCACGGGCAACGGTGCCGTAGTGTTCGAAACGTACATCGGCGAGAACGTTGCCCGTGTACTGATCGACATGCAGGGTTGCGTCGTTGCGCGGGTCGTCGGCAAACACGGCGATGGTGAACACGCCGGTCGCGGTGGTCGGCAGGGTGATGCTGTAGCCCGGTTCGACCTTGCGTTGACTGGCGATGTTTTGCACATCTTGCAGGCTGATGGCTGGCGCGGCGGGGCCTTGGTGCATGCCGCCGTGGGCCATGTGTTCGGCGTGGTCGCCGGACATCGGCATTGGCGTGTTTTCCATGGCCCAGGGCACGGTCTGGCGGGTGGCGCTGTTGAGGCTGCGGGCCTCGACGTCGGAGGTTGGCACGTTGTCCCACATGGCGGCCGGGAACACATTCCACACCTGGGCGTATTGCTTGCCCCAGAAACCCGTCCAGGTCATGCCGCTGAGCAACATCACCAGCAGCAATGTCGCGCCCCAGAAACCGGTGACGGCATGCAAATCCCGCCACAGCACGCGCCCGCGACTACTCAAGCGTGGCCACAAAATCCCGGCTGCCTGCCCGCGTGGCCACCACAGGAAAACGCCCGATACCACCAGCACCACGCCCCATCCGGCGGCGAGTTCGATGAGCCGGTCACCGACAGTGCCGATCATCAATTCGCCGTGGATCGCCCGGGCGATGGCTTGCAGGTTTTGCTTGGCGTCCTGCTCACCGAGGATGTCGCCGTGGTACGGATCGACAAACACGTTCAGTTCATGTCCGGCGTTCACCAGCACAAATTGAGCGCTGCGATCAGCGCTGACCGGCGGCAGGTATTGGGTGACCTGGCCTTGTGGGTAAGTTGTTTTGACCTTTTGCAGCAAGTCATCGGCAGACACCACATGATGGCCGGCCGGGACGTTGAGCAGGCTGCTGTACATCAGTTGATCGAGCTGCGGCTTGAACAGGTAAATAGTGCCGGTCAACGCCAGCATCACCATGAAAGGCGCGACGAACAATCCGGCATAAAAATGCCAACGCCAGGCCAGGTTGTAGAAATTCGGTTTGGGTTGTTTCATCACGTGTATTCCGCTTGGCATCGTTTTAGATCAAAAAGATCGCAGCCTTCGGCAGCGCCTACAGTGGGTACGCGATCTCCTGCAGGAGCTGGCGCAGCCTGCGATCCTTTGACTTTTCTTGTCGTTTACGCGATGACGGGCGGGGCGCGGGTGCGGGCGCCGGGGAAGAACGTTTGCCGGGCATGGCCCAAGCGCGGGAAGGGGACAGTGAAGGTGTTGACCGGCGGGATATTGAACGCGGTGAAAGAGCCACCGCCAGTGAGTGCCGGGCAGTTGAACAGCAGGCTGCAATAGCCGCATTTTTCCCACAGCGCGTGATGCTCGTTCTGCGGCGGGCAATGTTCAGGCGCGGCCATGCTGGCATGCGCGGCGTGATCCATGCCGGGCATGTCCATCGACATGTCCATGCTCGTTGGCATGGACATCGAGGCGTGTTGACCCATCGGCATCGACTGGGAAATCAGCGGGCCGATGAAAATCATCAACATGGCGAACAGGGCGATCCAGCTGCCGCGCGTCAGGGGGTGGCTCTGACGACGTTGCCGGGTGGGCCTGGCGCTAAGCGGGCGCATGGGCGAAGTTTGCCGAGTCGGTTACTGGGCGTGCGCGTGGTGCTGGGTATCTTCCGGCGGCTTCTTCTGCACGGCGACTTCCACCGTCACCTCACCGGCCTTTTCGAAATGCAGCGTCAGCGGGAAGCGTTTGCCATCGCTCAACAGGCTGCGGTCCTTAAGCTCCAGCAGCATGACGTGATAGGCCATCGGCGCGAAGGTCACTTCGCCGCCAGCGGGAATCGCCACGCTGGGCACCTGATCCATTTTCATCAGGTCACCTTTCATCACGTGCTCGTGGAGTTGCGCTGCGCCGGCAATCGGCGATTCGACGCTGAGCAAGCGGTCGGCGGTTTTCCCCGGGTTCTGAATCACGAAATACGCGGCGACAGTCGGCGCGTTCGGCGGCAACTCCTGCGACCACGGATGAGCGATTTCCAGCTCGCCGGCCTTGTATTCGTGAGCATTGGCGAAGCATGCAGGCAGCAACAACACAGCCAGAACGATGAGTTTGTTCAACATGGCAGTTCTCCGGAACGATTTGAGACGCAGATTCAATGCGAGAACAAATCAGGCCAGAGGCGAGGCGCGGGGATTGAGGCTCGGCCATTGCTGGCGCGGTGTGGGTATGTCGAGTGAGGAGGGCGCCACGCTGCGATTGCTTTCGAAGCGAGCGTAATACAGCTGCGGCACATGCCCCGGCAACGCCACCAGCGGCGCGGAACCTGAGCAACACCAGCAATGCTGCATGTTGGAATGATCGTCATTTTGCGGCGCTTTCTGATCGGTGACCCCGATGGAAATCGCCACCATTTTCATACCGCTGCCGGTACAGAAACTGCTCCACAACACCTGCTCTGTCGGCGACTGCGCAGCCTGCGCCATCGCACCCTGCGCCATCGCACCCGTCATCGGCATGGCGAGCATGTTGAACAGCACTGCAAAGCAGGCGATCCAGGCAATGGCAAGCCGGTGTCGGTTCATGGGACAGGTCCGTCGGGTGGGCGATCAGGCGCGGGCTATTTAGCCTGATCAGGGCCGATAAGTAAAAAAGCGTTGTGCGGTGTGGTGTCGCAGCACGACTCAGAGAGCCATTGCGTGCAATCTCAAACCCAGGGCCTTCATGACTTTGATGATAGACGCGAATTCGGGATTACCCGTGCTACTGAGTGCTTTGTATAAACTTTCACGGCCCAGCCCTGCATCGCGTGCTATTTGGGTCATGCCTTGAGCTCGGGCGATGTCGTTGAGCGCGGCTCGTATAAGAACGCCATTGCCGGCATCTTCATCAAAACAGGCATCCAGATAGGCCGCCATTTCTTCAATCTTGAATCAGCAAAAGTTCGACGATGACAGAGCTTCGAGGACTTCAGGCGTTGTAAAAAACTCCCGATCAACCCCCGCCAACACCGGCCGCTTCAACACAATCACAGGCACCCCGCGCTCGCGCGCTACCTCCAGCTTGGGCTCGGTGGCGGTGCTGCCGCTGTTTTTGCTGATCAGCACGTCGATCTGCCGGCGTTTGAACAACTCGCGCTCTTCCTCCAGCAAAAACGGCCCACGGGCGCCGATCACTTCGCAGCGGTCGTTACCGGGGTAAATGTCGAGGGCGCGCAGCGTCCAGAATTGTTCAGCAGGGATTTCGTCGAGGTGCTGTAGCGGTTCGCGGCCCAGGGTGAACAACGGGCGACGAAAGGGTTCGAGTGCGTCGGTCAGTTCAACCCAGTCACTGACTTCTCGCCAGTCGTCACCCGGTTGCGGTTGCCAGGCCGGACGGCGCAGGGCCCAGCAGGGAATGCCGGCGAGTGGCGCGGCGGTTGCGGCGTTCTGGCTGATTTGTGCGGCGTAAGGGTGGGTCGCGTCGAGCAGCAGGTCGATGCCTTCGTCGCGAATGAACTGCGCCAGACCTTCAGCACCGCCAAAGCCACCGACCCGCACTTGGCAGGTCAGATCAGTGGGCACTCGGCCCACGCCGGCGAGGCTGTAAATGTGTTCCGGCCCCAGGGTGCGAGCAATCGCCAGCGCTTCGGTAACGCCACCGAGCAACAGAATCCGTTTCATCGGAAAACTCCCGCATGGCCGACAACGCCGCCCTGACGATCAATTGCAAACACTTCGACCTGCACTTGCGCCGGCACCACGCTGCGGGCGAATTCAAGCGCATGGCGACACACTTCATCGCCGAGGGCAATGCCCGCCGCACTGGCCAATGCCAAGGCTTGCTGGCTGGTGTTGGCCTCGCGAATACCATGCTGCAAGGCTTCGTCGGCGCCAATGGTGGCAGCCCATTGCGCCAATTGCGGCAAGTCGATGCTCGAATGGCGGCTGTGCAGATCCATGTGCCCGGCGGCCAGTTTGCTGATCTTGCCGAAGCCGCCGCACAGGCTGAGTTTATCCACAGGCACTTTGCGCAAATGCTTGAGCACGGCGCCGACAAAATCGCCCATCTCGATCAGGGCGATTTCCGGCAGGTCGTAGACCCGGCGCATGGTGTCTTCGCTGGCGTTGCCGGTACACGCGGCGATGTGCAGGTAACCGTTGGTTTTGGCGACGTCGATGCCTTGATGAATTGAGGCGATGTACGCCGCGCAAGAAAAGGGCCGGACGATGCCGCTGGTGCCCAGAATCGACAAGCCGCCGAGAATGCCCAGGCGCGGGTTCATGGTTTTCAGCGCCAGGGCTTCGCCGCCCTCGACGTTGACCGTGACGTCGAAACCGCCGCGATAACCGGCTTCCTCGGCGAGCAGGTTCAAGTGATCGCTGATCATTTTGCGCGGCACCGGATTGATCGCCGGCTCGCCCACGGCCAAGACCAATCCCGGGCGGGTGACGGTGCCGACGCCCACGCCGGCGTTGAAGCGCACCCCGGCTTCGCTGCTCAATGTCACCCGCGAGTAGAGCAGGGCGCCATGCGTCACGTCCGGATCGTCGCCAGCATCCTTGATCGTCCCGGCCTCGGCGCCATCATCGGTCAACCGGCAGAACTCCAGGCGCATCTGCACCTGTTTACCTTTCGGCAAAATAATCTGCACGGCATCAGCCGCCGATCCGTCAAGCAACAGGCGTGCAGCGGCGAGGCTGGTGGCGGTGGCACAGCTGCCGGTGGTCAGGCCGCTGCGCAGGGGCGCGGGTTGTTCGGCGGTTTCGTCACGCATCGAGGGGTTTGACCAGGTCCAGCAAAGTGATCGGCAAGGCCTGGCGCCAGGTGTCGAATTCACCGAGCGGCTGCGCCTGGGCGATGTGAATGCGCGTCAGTTCGCCGCCGTGGCGTTCGCGCCAGTCCATCAGGGTCATTTCGCTTTGCAGGGTCACGGCGTTGGCGATGAGTCGGCCCCCGGGTTTGAGTTGTGCCCAGCAGGTGTCGAGCACGCCTTCGCGGGTGACACCGCCACCGATGAAAATCGCGTCGGGGCGCTCCAGATTTTCCAGTGCCTCTGGTGCGTTGCCGCGAACCAGTTGCAGACCGGGGACGCCCAGCGCATCGCGATTGTGCTCGATCAGTTGCTGGCGACCGTCATCGGCTTCGATGGCGATGGCGCGGCAGCTGGGGTGCGCGCGCATCCATTCGATGCCGATCGAGCCGCAACCGCCACCGACGTCCCAGAGCAATTCGCCGGGAGTCGGTGCGAGGCGGGCGAGGGTGATGGCGCGCACGTCGCGCTTGGTCAGTTGGCCGTCATGCTTGAAGGCTGAATCCGGCAGACCGGCGAGGCGCGACAGGCGCGGCGTATAGGCGTCGGCGAGGCATTCGATGGCGACCACGTTGAGGTCGGCGATCGGCGGATCGTTCCAGTCATTGGCGCTGCTTTCGACCCGTCGCTCAAGATCACCGCCAAGATGCTCAAACACGGTCACGCGACTCGCACCGAAGCCGCGCTCACGCAGCAAGGCCGCTACGGCGATGGGGCTCTGACCGTCGTTGCTCAGCAGCAGCAGGCGCACGCCGCTGGACAACTGTGCGTTGATGGCCGCCAACGGTCGGGCCACCAGCGACACAATCACCACGTCTTGCAACGGCCAACCCAGACGCGCAGCTGCCAGGGAGCAGGAGGACGGCGCCGGGACGATCAACATTTCGGCGCTCGGTACCTGTCGCGCGAGGCTGGCACCGACGCCGTAAAACATCGGATCACCGCTGGCCAGCACGCATACCGCTTCGCCACGGGACTCAAGCACCGGCGCGAGGCTGAACGGGCTCGGCCATGTCTGGCGTTCACCACGGATGCAAACCGGCAGCAGATCCAGTTGACGCGGGCCACCGACGATCCGCGAAGCGCCCATCAGGGCATGCCGGGCATTTTTGCCCAGGCCCTTGAAGCCGTCTTCACCGATTCCCACTACTGTCAGCCAGGGTGACATCTGTTGCCCTCAAAAATTGTCCCGAAAACGCGTCGTTCCGACGGGCAGACTTTTCATGCCGCCGGACAAAGCAGGCATAATACCGCGCCTTCGCCCGCGAAGCGCTTATCCCTCAGAGCCAGCCGTCCTTTGAACGAACGCCCGATGTCCACCGCCATACGCCCCTCGGCCTGCCCGGGGTTGCTGCGTATCGTCCAGGCACTGGACGGCGGCATCTGTCGGATCAAGCTCAATGGCGGCTCAATCGGCGCCGAACAGGCCGAGGCGGTGGCCGATGCCGCCGAACGCTTTGCCGGCGGCGCCATCGAGGCGACCAACCGTGCCAACTTGCAGATTCGCGGGATCGGCCCACAGTCCGCCGCACTGATCGAGCGCTTGCTGGCTGCTGGTCTTGGGCCTCGCACAGCGGCGGGCGACGATGTGCGCAATCTGATGCTCAGCCCGGCCGCCGGCATCGACCGGCAGATGCGTTTCGACACGCGCCCCCTGGCCGAACAGATTCTCGACACGCTGCAAAGCCATCCGCGTTTTCATGAATTGAGCGCCAAATTCGCCGTGCAACTGGATGGCGGTGAAGCGCTGGCGATGCTCGAGCATCACCACGATCTCTGGCTGTCGGCGTATGAGCAGCACGGCCAGCAACGACTGGCTTTCGGTCTGGCGGGTTGTCCGACGGATCGCGCATTGGCGGCGGTGAGTCTTGAAAATGGGCACGCACTGGTGGTTGCCGTGCTTGAGCTGTTTCTTGATCTGGCCCGGCCCGAGCAGACGCGTATGCGCCACCTGCTGGAGGAATGGCCGGCGCTGGAATTGCTCGATCAGTTGCGCTCACGGGTAGCGTTGAAACCTGTCAGTGATTGGCAACGTCCTTCGGCGGCCGATCACCTGCACATCGGCGTGCATGCGCAGCCTGTGAAGGGGCTGGTTTACGTCGGTGCCGTGCCGCCACTGGGACGGCTCGATCCGCCGATGCTGCGCGGCATTGCGCAACTGGCTCGCACATTCGGCGATGGCAGTGTGCGTTTCACACCGTGGCAAAGCGTGTTGTTGCCCGACGTGCCTGAGGCCGATGCGGCTGACGTTGTCCAGGCACTGAAGAGGTTGGGACTGCTTTGCGATGCCAGCGAGCCGCTGTCCCGCCTGATCGCCTGCACCGGCTCCAACGGTTGCGGCAAAGGCCTGGCCGACACCAAACACGACGCCCGTCGATTGGCGGCATTGTTGCCATCGGCAGAATCCGTTCATCTTTCCGGCTGCTCGCGCTCCTGCGCCGCCGCCCACTGTGCCCCAGTGACGTTGCTGGCCGTCAGTCCCGGTCATTACGATCTCTATTTTCGCGATGCCGCGCAGCCGGGTTTCGGCGCGCTGCACGCACACAATCTGACTATTGAAGCGGTCGCGACCCTGCTCGCCGCCCGCTCACGGAGCCCCTTTAATGCTTGATTACATCCGCGACGGTCAGGAGATCTATCGCAACTCCTTCGCGATCATTCGCCGCGAGGCCGACCTGTCGCGCATCCCGGCCGACCTGGAAAAACTCGCGGTTCGGGTGATTCACGCCTGCGGCATGGTCGAGGCCATCGACGGCCTGCAATTCTCCGAAGGCGCTGGCAAGGCCGGGCGTGATGCACTGGCGGCCGGTGCGCCGATTTTGTGTGATGCGCGGATGGTCAGCGAAGGCGTGACCCGCGCGCGCCTGCCAGCCAACAACGAAGTGATCTGCACCTTGCGCGATGAAAGCGTGCCGCACTTGGCTCGTGAGCTGGGCAATACCCGTTCCGCTGCGGCGCTGGAACTGTGGCGTCCGCACCTGGAAGGCAGTGTTGTGGTGATTGGCAATGCGCCAACCGCGCTGTTTTACCTGCTGGAAATGCTCGATGCCGGCGCACCGAAACCGGCGCTGATTCTTGGCTTTCCGGTGGGCTTCGTCGGGGCTGCCGAATCCAAGGCAGCGCTGGCGGCCGACAGTCGTGGCGTGCCGTTTGTGATCATGCAAGGTCGCCTGGGCGGCAGCGCCATGGCGGCCGCCGCGATCAATGCCCTCGCCACGGAGATCGAATGATGCAGTCAACAGGACGTTTGATCGGCCTGGGCGTGGGCCCCGGTGATCCGGAGCTGATTACCGTCAAGGCTCTGCGCCTGCTGCGCGAATCGCCGGTCGTGGCGTACTTCGTGGCCAAGGGCAAGAAGGGTAATGCGTTCGGCATCATCGAGGCACACCTGCAAGATGCGCAGAATCTGTTGCCGCTGGTGTACCCGGTGACCACCGAAGTGCTGCCGGCGCCGTTGTCCTATGAACAAGTGATCAGCGATTTCTACGACGAAGCGGCCGAAGCGGTGGCCGCGCATCTGGACGCCGGTCGCGATGTGGCGGTGATCTGTGAAGGCGATCCGTTCTTCTACGGCTCCTACATGTATCTGCATGATCGCCTCGCGACCCGTTACGAAGCTGAAGTGGTGCCGGGCGTTTGCTCGATGCTTGGCGGCGCATCGGTGCTGGGTGCGCCGCTGGTGTATCGCAATCAGAGTTTGTCGGTGCTGTCCGGTGTGCTGCCACACGAAGATCTCAAGCGACGTCTGGCCGATGCCGACGCAGCGGTGATCATGAAACTGGGGCGCAACTTTCCGAAGGTGCGGCAGGTGCTCGAGGAGCTCGGTCTGGCCGAGCGGGCGCTGTACGTCGAGCGCGCGACCATGGCCAATCAGAAAATCGTGCCACTGGATCAGGTCGAGCCGATGTCCTCGCCGTACTTCTCGCTGATCATCGTGCCCGGTGAACGGTGGCAAGGTTGATGGCCTTCAGTGCGCCGGCCATCGTCATTCTGGGGCAGGGCAGTCTCGCGACAGCGCGCCGATTGCAGCAGGTGTATCCGGCGGCGTTGATCCACGGTCTTGCCGGTCGGGTCGAAGGGGCCGACCGCACTTATCAGGTATTCGGTACGACGCTGCGAGATTTGTACCAGCAAGACACGCCGATCATTGCCCTGTGCGCGGCCGGCATCGTGATTCGCACGCTGGCGCCGTTGCTGCTGGAAAAAGGCGTCGAACCGCCAGTGCTGGCCGTCGCCGAGGACGGCAGCGCCGTGGTGCCGTTGCTCGGTGGGCTCGGCGGGGTGAACGTTATGGCCCGCGAAATAGCCTCGGCGTTTGAAGTTACAGCGGCAATCACCACCAGCGGTGAGCTGCGTTTCGGTACCTGCCTGCTCAATCCGCCGAGTGGCTATGCCCTCGGCGACCTGGAGTCGGGCAAGCGTTTTGTCTCCGATCTGCTGGCCGGGCACAGCGTACGTATCGAAGGTGCCGCGCCGTGGCTTGAGCAAGCGCAGTTGCCGGAAGATCCACAAGCACAGCGCTCGATTCATGTCGGCAGCGCCGCGCGTGAGGTCAGCGCAAATGAACTGTTGATCTATCCGCGCAGCGTTGCTGTGGCGGTGGACGCGGGTGTCGCTGAGTTGCCGCAGACGATTCGCGCCGCGTTGCAGCAAGCGAACGTCGCGTCGCAATCCTTGGCTTGCCTGATCGCGGCTGACACGCAAATGGCTGATTCGGGTTTGCGCGAGGCGGCGCTGGAACTGGACGTGCCGCTGCGATTTGTGACAGCGGCGCAAAGTACTGGCGTATTGGCGCAAAACGCGTTGCCGGCAGCGGCAATCATCAAGGTTGTCGAGGGCATCGCCATCGCTGTGGCCGAGCAGCCGCTGGACGTGAATCTGATCGGTCGCCCACGTGGACGACTGGCAGTGATCGGTCTCGGCCCCGGCGCTGCGGAACTGATGGTGCCAGCGGTGAAAGCCGAACTGGCCCGCGCCACCGACGTGCTCGGTTATGAAACCTATGTGCGCATGGCGGGGCCGTTTCGCCCGGATCAGATCCAGCACTGCACCGATAACCGCGAGGAAATGCAGCGCGCTCGCCACGCCTTTGAGCTCGCCGCGCAGGGTCGCTCGGTGATCGTTGTGTCCTCAGGCGATCCGGGTGTGTTCGCCATGGCGGCGGCGGTGCTCGAGGCGTTGCATGAATCGAGCGACCCGGCGTGGCACAACGTCGATCTGGAGATCCTGCCAGGCGTGTCGGCGTCGCTGGCCACCGCTGCTCAAGCCGGTGCGCCGTTGGGTCATGACTTCTGCGTCATGTCGCTCTCGGACAATCTCAAGCCTTGGTCGATCATCGAGAAGCGTCTGGATCTGGCCGCCGAAGCGGATCTGGCGCTAGCGTTTTACAACCCGATCTCACGTTCCCGACCATGGCAACTGGGCCGGGCGCTGGACATCGTCGCCGCGCATCGGTCGCCTGAAACACCCGTGGTGCTTGGGCGAGACATCGGGCGACCGGGCCAGACACTGCGCGTCACCACGTTGGGGCAACTGACGCCCGATCAAGTCGACATGCGCACCATGGTGTTGGTGGGCTCTTCCACGACATGCACATTCCCGCGACCGGGCGGCGGTGAATGGGTATACACGCCACGCTGGTATGGCAGCAAGCCTGGGTCTTGAAGACGACGCGGCCGTTTCGGGCCGCATTGTTTTGCTGAAGCCGCACGCATCCAGAACCGTGCTTCAGCGTGCCCTCAAGGCACCAGGTAACCTTTGATACCGGTAAAAATAATCTGCGCCGCCAGTGCGCAGACGAACAATCCCATCAAGCGGCTGACGATCTGCAGCCCCTGATCGCCAAGTATCCGCTCGATTCGATTGGACAGGTAAAGCACGATCCCGACGGTGAAACTCGCCAGCGCGATGCTGACGATGGCAGTGAGTTTGTCGTCCCAATGGGGTTGGCTGACGCCCATCACCAACAGCGCACCGATGGTGCCGGGACCGACAGTCAGCGGGATGGTCAACGGCACGATGGTCACGTCCTGTTGGACGTTGTCGGTCTGCACGGCCGATTTGCCCTGCGCCATGCCTAGCGCGGAAATGAACAGCACGCTACCGGCGCCAATGCGGAACGCATCCACGGTAATGCCGAATACGCCGAAAATCACTCGCCCGAACAAGTACAACAATACGCTGGAAACCAGTGTCGCAATCGCCACCTTCCACGCCAGGCGCCGCTGCTCCTTGCGCGAGTAGCCGCGGGTCAGGCTGATAAAGCAGGACAACACGAAGAACGGGCTGTAGAGCACGAGCATCTTCAGGTAAACGCTGAATAACACGTGGAGCATGGTTCGGGCTCACTGGCAGGGAAAGTTGCACAAGTCTATCAGTTCTTTTCGCGCGCACGCAGTTGGCAAATTCAGTGAGGCCGGTGGAAGGGGTGTTAGTTATAGGTTTGGTATTGTCTGGTAAGTTTTAATAAGTGCGTTATTTGGCGTTTCATATTTGGGGTTACAACTAACTAGTTGTGTTGTTGGTGGCTGTTTATTAATGTTGTTTGGCGGGTAATTCGGCCCCTTCTTATTAAAAATTAAAGGTTTTGCGTTATGGATAATGCTGCTGCTGTTTGTGTGAATCGTATTGCAAGTTACGAGATTGACGAAATTCCGGCGTTTCGTGCGCGTGGTTTTTCTGCAGGAGAAACCGTTATTGAAGAACCTTCGAAGGGCTCCATTGTGGGTGAAGGCATTTTGTCCTTCACTGGCAATCTTTCGAAAGTTAACCAGGAAGATGCGCAGCACGCGTTTCTTTTTGCTCAGTTGGTAGCGAACAAGGCTTTCCCTTACGAGTATCAGGGCAAGGAGTGGTACTACAAGTTTCTGGAGGTCATGACCAATGCGGGGTGGATGCAGTCCCAAAAGTTCTATAGTGATCTGAATATCGGCGGCACCAGTGTCCGGATGGATCAGCTGGTTTTGGAAATTCTCGGTTCAGTCGTTGCTGGCTTGGCCATTCCCGGTCCTGCCAGTGCCCTTGTGCTGAAAGTGGCTGGCGATGCAATCACTGCCTTGAAGAAACAGGACGAGGCGCTGACCCTCTACGAAAAGAATATGCTGGAAAACGGCGTGGGCGGTATGGCGGCCGCTACATGCACAGAAGTCAATGGCGAAGTGACCATCGCGATGGGCACCGTGCGCTTTATTCGGAAAAATACCGCGACCCGCGTACTGTTTACCGATTGGGATACTCGCGAAGTCAAGTTGTTCAAGGGTGAAACCGTCTTCCGTAAAGTTCCATATGTTGCCGACGAAACCCGTGAACTTATCCGCACCAAGCTGGGTTTGAACGCGACCAGCAAAATCAAAGATTACGAGATTTGATCTTCTAAGTTACAGGGGCAGTCGCGCGTCGACTGCCTTTTTTTATTCGGAGATACTCCATGAGCGAAATTTCAGTTTGGATTGATGCGGCAGCAATTGTCGTCATGCCGTCCGATATGGCAAATGCCGCAGCCGATGATGTATTGCAAAGTGTCTTGCTTGCGCAATTGGTAGCCAGCAAACGAAAACAAGTCGCGCCCGAACTTGATTGGCACGATATCTACGCCAACGTGCTTGGCGATTACTGGATGTCGAGTTTCAAATCCCGGCAAGATCTGCCGGTTGATCTCGACGGCCGCGCTTCGCCGCTGGAGTGGGTTCGCGCGGCGCTGGCGCACATGCCAGGCGATCATGAACAACTGGTGCGGGGGCCGTTGCAGGGCGTTTCACTGTTATCTGGGGATCTCCCTGCGATTGGCATCCTGCGCAAGCACGCCCAGGCGACGGTTAATCAAGAGCTGCTCAGCGGGCAGTCGACTACCGTTCGGTTGATGGTTATCCAGATTGCAGGCAACGGCTTGATGAGCAGTGTTTGCCTGCAATTCGAGACAACTCGGCCGGTTGATGCCAATCCCTGGGGGCAGCCGTTCGATACCACGCAACTGTGCAGCCGAGTTTCAGTGCGGTGCTTTCAGGCTCATCTCAGCGAAACGTTATACGCACCGGCTCGCGCTGCGA
Organism: Pseudomonas syringae; assembly: GCF_021605415.1. Classification (GTDB taxonomy): domain Bacteria; phylum Pseudomonadota; class Gammaproteobacteria; order Pseudomonadales; family Pseudomonadaceae; genus Aquipseudomonas; species Aquipseudomonas syringae_S. Next base: position 37,857 of record NZ_WKEQ01000024.1, on the reverse strand, counting down.
TCGCCCGCAAACTTGAAGCGGTGTTGAACGACAACCTCGCGAATATCACCGAGGTTCTAGAATTTGAAGCCAGGGAGGCTGGTCTATGACGGATTTTATGCCTCAGGCAGCGGTGGCAGGGGCGAGTGTGGTCTCGTTTGCCGCAGACTTGCCTGATTCCCACAGGGAAGATATTTACCTGAGCACACTGTATGCGCAACGGGCCACTCGTGCGGCTTGTGAAGACGGGCTGTCGGGTGACTGGTTTGAATATTACTGCAGGACGCTCAAATTCATTGGATGGGACATGCCTCGACCGCAGAGTCTGTTGGCAGTACCGGGCGGCTCGATGGGCAATGCGGCGACAGAACAGATCAGCGCCCGTCTGGGCGAAGTTTTTTCCGAGCAGACCAACAGGGCGCTCGCTGCGCTTGAAAGAAACGCCGAGGCGCTCGGCATATTCGAGTCGACTAGTCTGTCAGGTGATATGGGCCACTTTCAGATCATCCCCTGCGTGCAAAAAGACGCTTATCGTGTGCAGATGGGGATATATCATCGTCAGTTCAGTTTTCGCGGGCAGGTCTCGCAGTTTCTGTTCAGCGATCAGAGAGACATCGTGCAAAACAGCGTCGAGCAGATTTCGGTGATCACCTTTAACACGCTCTATTACGAGCAATTCAGGGCCAAGGTCAAAAGATCGGTGTTGTCACAGTCGCTGAAATACCTCAATAACCTGGATATCTGAACTGTATGGCACCCACGCCGGATCAGAACGTAGACGCTGTACGATTCTGTTGATCCCGCTGCGCCACCCAGTGTTCGATGAGTTCACGCAGCTGCGACAACTCCACCGGTTTGGACATGTGGCCGTCCATGCCTGCCTGGCGCGCACGTTCCTTATGTTCGGCCAGAATGTGCGCAGTCAGCGCCACGATGGGCGTGCGGGTGCGTTGATTGCTGACTTCCCAGGCACGCAACTGCTGGGTGGCCGAGAAGCCGTCGAGGACTGGCATTTCGCAGTCCATCAACACCAGGTCGTAGCGCTGCGCTTTCATCGCCTGCAAGGCCTCTTCGCCGTTGCTGGCGGTGTCCGGTTGCAGGTTGAGCTTGCCGAGCATGCCGCGAATCACCTTGGTGGAAATGGTGTTGTCTTCGGCCACCAGAATGCGGAAGTCGCTCGGCACTTTCACCGCTGTGGCGAGGCCGGTGGCTTGTGGTTGTAACACGCTCTGGCCTTTGTTGCGCTGGTTCAGTTCGTCCGCCAGCGTTGTCTTCAGCGTGTAGCCGGCCACCGGTTTGGCGAGGATGCGTTTGATGCCGGAGTTGCGCGCGATGATCTTGCTCGGTGCGTTGCTGATGCCGGTGAGCATGATCAACAGGATGTCGTGATTCAGGCTCGGGTCTTCCTTGATCTTCGCTGCCAGTTGCATGCCGGTCATGCCGGGCATGTTCTGATCCAGCAGCACCACGTCGAAATAGTCGCGCAGGTGCGCCTTGGTGCGCAGCAAGGCCAAGGCTTCTTTGCCCGATGGCACGGCGCTGACGTTCAAGCCCCAGGCACTGCATTGCTGCACCAGCACTTTGCGGCAAGTGTCGTTGTCGTCTACCACCAACACTCGGGCACCTTGCAGCGGGCCGTCGAGATCGGAGGTGGGGTGTTCGAGGCGGTCGGGATCCAGCGGCAGGGTCAGCCACAAGGTACTGCCCTGAGTGGCGCCGCTCTTGATACCGAATTCGCCCTGCATCAAGCGGATCAGTTGCCGGGCGATCACCAGCCCCAGATTGCCACCCAGGCGATTGGCCGAGAGGAAGTGCTTGCTGTGCAATTCGGCATGCATCAACGCATCACGTTCTTCCGCTTCCATCGGCGTGCCGCTGTCCTGCACGGCGATGCGCAGTCGCGGCCTGGTGCTGCGTTCGTCGAGCGCGACGACAATCAGCACTTCGCCTTCGTCGGTTTTTTTCAGGGCGTTTTCCACCAGACTCAGCAACGTCTGGCGCAGGCGGGTCGGGTCGCCGCTGATCACGCGCGGCACTTGCGGCTGAATGAAGCTGATCAGCTCGACATTCTGCTGTTCGGCCTTGGCGCGGTAGATACTCAGGCAGTCATCGATCAATGCGTTGAGGTCGAACTGGACGTCATCCAGTTCGATTTGCCCGGATTCCAGTTTGGAAATGTCGAGAATCTCGTTGATCAGGGTCAGCAGTTCATTGCCGGCGCTGTGGATGGTTTGTACGTAATCGCGCTGCTTCACTGACAGTGGCGTACCGAGCAGCAACTCGGTCATGCCGAGCACGCCGTTCATGGGCGTGCGGATTTCATGGCTGATCTTGGCCAGAAACTCGGCTTTGGCATTGATTTCGGCATTGCTCGCGGCAAGGTCGCGGCTGATGCTGAAACGGCTTTCGGTAATGCTGCGCTGACGCTCGCCCAAGGCAACGCTCATCAGCAGGCCACTGACGCAGATGAACCCCATCAGCGTCATGATCAAGGCTTGCGGGGAAACCATCGTCAGGCCCAAAAGAGCCGGCAGGATGATCAGCGCGCCGACGTTGAACACCGCCATGGCGGCGACGAACAGCCGCGCCGGCCGGTAACCTTTCTGCCAGTGATAGATGCCTACGAACAGCATGCTCAGGCCGGCCAGCGCCACCAGCGCGTAAGTAATGATGTTCAGCGGCAAAGTGCTGACGAACAGCAGCAGCAGGCCGCAGGCAACGATGACCACGATGTCGCCCAGCAACAATCGGTTCAGCGGGTGCGGGCCGAGCGGCGCGAAAAAGCTGTAGGCGAACATCAATCCCGCCGGTGCCGTCAGCAATAAGGCGAGATAGGCGCCAGGCGTCTGGATCGCATGCCAGTCCGGTAGCCAGGCGCCGGCGAGGTTGAGCAGCAGCAACAGGCTCAGGCCAAGCAATCCTTCACAAACCGCCAGCCACAGGCTGCTGCGTGAACGGCTGTAAGCGAAACGCACCAGATTGTGCAGGATCAGCATGCCCAGGCAACCGAACAGCAGACCGAAAATCAGCGTCTGGTTCTGGTTGGCGGCAGCCATGACTGCCGACTCCAAAACGATGTTCGGGCGCAATTGATGGTTGGACACCAGGCGCAGATAGAGGTCGAGGGGTTTGTCGCTTTGCGGCAGCGCCAGCATCAAGTCACTGCTGGGCAGTGGCTGCTCATCCTGGGGCTGATCGGTGCCGGTATCGCGCTGTTCGATCAGCTTGTCGCCGTCCAGCGCGTAGAGACTGAGGCTGGCAAGGTCGGGGGCGAAGATCCGCAAGACCTGTTCGTGCTTGTCGGGGGCCAGGCGAAAACGCAGCCACAGTGCGCCATCGGGTTCGGCCGCAGTCAGGCGGTTCAAGTCGATAGGGCTGAATTGATTGGTGTAGCGAGAAGAGCGGATATCGCTCAGTTGCAGATTGCCCTGATCATCGAGCAATACCGACCAGCCACTGCCTGGCCCGGCGTGGGCCGGGAGCATGCAGAGCAGCGTCAGCAGCGTGACGGTGAGTCCTATGGCAATCCTGAGCCAGCGCACGGCGAAATCCCTTCGTAGATTGATGCCAGAGTATAGCGATGCGCGGCGTCGGAACAGTCCGACAAGCGCCAACGGCACTTGTCGGAATCCTGCAGCCGGTTATTCCTGGGTTTCGCCACGTTCACGGGCAATGGCGCGGTAGCCAATGTCGTTGCGGTAAAAGCAACCTTCCCAGTCGATTGCGGCGGCCAGTTTGTAAGCTTGTTGCTGGGCAGCGCCAACGCTGGCGCCCATGGCTGTAGCGCAAAGCACGCGGCCACCGGCGGTAACGATCTTGCCGTCGTTGAGCGCGGTGCCGGCGTGGAAGACTTTGCCTTCCAGACCCGCCGCCGCATCAAGGCCACCGATCACGGCGCCTTTGGCGTAGTCGCCCGGGTAGCCGCCGGCGGCGAGCACGATGCCGACGCTCGGACGTGGATCCCACTGCGCTTCAACCTTGTCCAGCGCTTGCGCCAGTGCAGCTTCGACCAGCAATACCAGGCTCGATTGCAGACGCAGCATGACTGGCTGAGTTTCCGGATCGCCAAAGCGGCAGTTGAACTCGATGACTTTCGGGTTGCCGGCCTTGTCGATCATCAGTCCGGCATACAGGAAGCCGGTATAGATGTTGCCTTCTTCAGCCATGCCGCGAACGGTCGGCCAGATCACCAGATCCATCACGCGCTGGTGCACGTCGGCGGTAACCACCGGGGCAGGGGAGTAGGCACCCATGCCGCCAGTGTTCGGGCCGCTGTCGCCGTCGCCGACGCGTTTGTGATCCTGGCTGGTGGCCATCGGCAGAACGTTCTTGCCGTCGACCATGACGATGAAGCTGGCTTCTTCGCCATCGAGGAATTCTTCGATGACCACGCGGGAACCGGCGTCGCCAAAGGCATTACCGGCGAGCATGTCACGCACGGCGTCTTCGGCTTCGGCCAGGGTCATGGCGACGATCACGCCTTTACCGGCGGCCAGGCCGTCGGCCTTGATCACGATCGGTGCACCTTTTTCACGCAGATACGCCAGGGCCGGCTCGATCTCGGTGAAGTTCTGGTAATCGGCGGTCGGGATCTTGTGGCGCGCCAGGAAATCCTTGGTGAAAGCTTTCGAGCCTTCCAGTTGCGCGGCACCGGCGGTCGGGCCGAAGCAATCCAGGCCACGGGAGCGGAACAGATCGACCACGCCGGCCACCAGCGGCACTTCCGGGCCGACGATGGTCAGGGATACGTTTTTCTCGGCAAAGTCAGCCAGTTGCTCAAGCGCCAGCACGTCAATGGCGACGTTTTCGCACTTGGCTTCGGTGGCGGTACCCGCGTTGCCGGGGGCCACGAAAACTTTCTGCACGCGAGGATCCTGGGCTACTTTCCAGGCCAGGGCGTGTTCACGGCCACCGCTGCCAATGATCAAAATGTTCAAAAGAAGACTCCTTCGGAGAAGCTGCAAGCAACAAGCTGCAAGTCAAAGCGCGTGGGTGTAACGCTTATTTGCAGCTCATGGCTTTAAATGAGTAAGGCTGCACCCGCAAGAAAGAGCGACATCAACCTGCTCTTTCTCACAGCTTGCAGCTAAAAGCTTGTAGCTGCTTTCAGTGCCTAAAATGGCGCATGCCGGTGAAGACCATGGCGATGCCCGCTTCGTCAGCAGCAGCAATGACTTCAGCGTCACGCATCGAGCCACCCGGCTGGATCACCGCCGTGATACCGACCTTGGCCGCATTGTCCAGGCCATCACGGAACGGGAAGAACGCGTCCGATGCCATTACCGAGCCCGCCACTTGCAGGCCAGCATGTTCTGCCTTGATCGCTGCGATGCGCGCAGAGTTAACGCGGCTCATCTGGCCGGCGCCGACACCGATGGTCTGGCGGTTCTTGGCGTAGACAATGGCGTTGGACTTGACGTACTTGGCCACTTTCCAGGCGAAGATCAGGTCGTGGATTTCCTGTTCGGTCGGAGCGCGTTTGGTCACGACTTTCAGGTCGTCGGCGCCGATCATGCCGATGTCGCGGCTCTGTACCAGCAAGCCGCCATTCACGCGTTTGTAGTCCCAGGCAGCGGCGCGATCAGCCGACCACTCGCCGCACGCCAGCAGGCGCACGTTGGCCTTGGCGGCGACGATGGCGCGGGCTTCTTCGCTGACGCTTGGCGCAATGATCACTTCAACGAACTGACGCTCGACGATCGCTTTGGCGGTCTCGGCATCCAGTTCACGGTTGAAGGCGATGATGCCGCCGAACGCCGATTCGGTGTCGGTGGCGTAGGCCAGTTCGTAGGCCTGGCGGATCCCGCCTTCAGCGTCCGGGCTCACAGCCACGCCGCACGGGTTGGCGTGCTTGACGATCACGCAGGCCGGTTTGACGAAGCTTTTTACGCACTCCAGCGCGGCGTCGGTGTCGGCCACGTTGTTGTACGACAATTCTTTGCCCTGCAACTGTGTCGCAGTGGCGATGCCGACTTCGGCAGGCTTGGCTTCCACGTAGAACGCCGCGCTCTGGTGCGGGTTCTCGCCGTAGCGCATTTCCTGGGCCTTGATGAACTGGCTGTTGAAAGTGCGCGGGAATTCGCTACGGCCTTCAGTGCTCAAGGTTTCAGCCGCTTGATTCACGGTGCCCATGTAGTTGGCGATCATGCCGTCGTAGGCGGCGGTGTGTTCGAAAGCCTTGAGCATCAGGTCGAAACGCTGAGCGTAGGTGAGGCCGCCGTTTTTCAGGCTTTGCAGGACGTCAGCGTAATCGCTGGCATTGACCACGATGGCCACGTCTTTATGGTTTTTCGCCGCCGAACGCACCATCGTCGGGCCGCCGATGTCGATGTTCTCGATGGCGGTCGGCAGGTCGCAGCCTGGCTTGTTGATGGTGGCTTCGAACGGGTACAGGTTGACCGCCACCAGATCGATCGGCTTGATGCCGTGCTCGTTCATGATCGCGTCGTCGATACCGCGACGACCGAGGATCCCGCCGTGGATTTTCGGGTGCAGGGTTTTCACCCGACCGTCCATCATTTCTGCGAAACCGGTGTAGTCCGCGACTTCCACAGCGGCCACGCCGTTGTCCCGCAGCAGCTTGAAGGTTCCGCCGGTGGAGAGGATCTCGACACCCAGGGCTTCCAGCTCCTTGGCGAATTCGAGGATCCCGGTCTTGTCGGAAACGCTGATCAAGGCGCGGCGGATCGGCAGGCGGGTAGTCTGGTCGGTCATCTCAATTTCCATCAAAAGCAAAGGAAGTCAGCAAAAAAGGCGACCGTTTTTTACGCGGGCGCCTTTCTGGTTTTATTGAATGCTTACAGCAGATCGTACTGCTTGAGTTTCTTGCGCAGCGTGCCCCGGTTCAGCCCGAGCAGCTCGCTGGCCTTGGTCTGGTTGCCCTTGACGTAGTTCATCACGCTTTCGAGCAGGGGCGCCTCGACTTCGGAGAGCACCAGGTTGTACACGTCAGTGACGGACGCGCCCTCAAGGTGGGCGAAATAATTGTGCAGCGCCTTCTCGACACTCCCGCGAAGGGTCTGACCTTCTTCGCTCGGGGTGTTGAGGTGCTGTTTCAAATTCACGTTGTCGCTCACGGGTGTTGTTCCACTCACTAATGTCTCGGTCATCATCGTCATGCGGCCACCCCTTTTTCGTCCCCTGCCAGGCTCTTGTAACGGCCGGCGAAGAACTCCCGGACGTTGGCGCATTGTGTTTCCGTACCATCCAAACGATTGAAGTGGGCGCGAAACTCCCTGGCGCCCGGCAAGGTTGCGAGATACCAGCCCACATGCTTCCTGGCAATTCGCACACCCATCACATCTCCGTAGAAAGCGTGAAGGGCGGCCAGATGCTCAAGCAGAATGCGTTCCACCTCGTTCATCTCCGGCGCCGGAAGTTTTTCCCCGGTTCGCAGGAAGTGCTCGATCTCGCGAAAAATCCACGGCTGCCCTTGAGCAGCCCGGCCTATCAACAGGCCATCGGCACCTGTCGCGTCGAGGACGTAACGGGCCTTTTCCGGCGAGTCGATATCGCCATTGGCAAACACCGGAATCGACACGGCCTGCTTGATCGCGGCAATCGTGTCGTACTCGGCTTCCCCTTTGTACAAATCGGCGCGGGTGCGGCCATGCACCGCCAGCGCCGTGATCCCGGCCTGCTCGGCGATTTTCGCCACGGTCAGGCCGTTCTTGTTGTCGCGATCCCAGCCGGTGCGGATCTTCAGGGTCACCGGCACATCCACTGCAGCAACAACGGCCTGCAGGATCTCGGTGACCAGTGCTTCATCTTTCAGCAACGCGGAGCCGGCGGCCTTGTTGCAGACCTTTTTTGCCGGACAACCCATGTTGATATCAATAATCTGTGCGCCCAGCTCGACGTTGGCCCGGGCCGCATCCGCCAGCATCTGAGCATCGCCACCGGCTATCTGGACCGAGCGTGGCTCGGGATCGCCTTCGTGGATCATGCGCATGCGCGATTTGCGGGTGTTCCATAAACTCATGTCGCTGGTGACCATTTCCGAGACCACAAGCCCTGCACCCAGTCGTTTGCACAGCTGACGAAAGGGCTGGTCGGTGACCCCCGCCATCGGGGCGAGAATCAAGCCGTTCTGCAATGTGTATGGGCCGATGCGTACCGCCGACATAGGACTTCCCTGTAGTGGGGCCGGATCATGAGAGTTCGAAAAAGGGTGGGCATGATACCCGCTCTCGATGACTGGATAAAGGCTGAATTGAACAAAATCTGAACAGCTATTCCGTTATCGCCAGCGGTTTGGTTGCGCAGGGGGAAGTCAGAAAGCCACCGTCAATAGGGCAGCGGTGAAGCGTTTCACTCGGGGGAATGAAAGCTCAGGCTGTAATTCACCGCTTTCGGGCCTGGATCCAGAATATCCAGTGCGATGTGAATCGGCGTTTGCGGCGGCATTTCCGCCATACCTTCGAGATCGCCGTTGAGGTACTCGCCGGGCTTGAAGCGACGGCTGGCGATCAGGTGACCGTTGAGGTCGGCGAAGCGCAGCTCAAGCAGCGGAAACGGCTGGGAGAACGGTGCGCGGTTATAGATGATCGCGTCCACTACCAGTGCGCCGCTGAACTCCGGGTGGCTGCGAACCACCAGGTTGCTGCTTTTGATTTTGGCGATGTCGACCTTGGAGGGCACGGTGCAGCCGATCTGTGGGCAGACCTGCTGGAAGATCGGCCGGTATTGATCCTGACGCGCCAGCTCATCGAAATGATAGGCGATGTATTGGCCGGCGAGGCCGGCAGCAGCGAGCAGGATCAGCAGCAGCCAAAGCAGGCGGCGGCCCCAGGGCGAGCGACGTTTCTGCCAGTCAAGTTGCAGCGGGTCGTCGGTCAGATCCTGCAGCACTTCCGCACGGACGCCGGGTTCGCTGCGCTCGCGTTTTTTGCGCGGCGTTTCGATGGGCGTGAAATCATCATCGGCGTCATCGCTGGCCGAAAAGCGCTCGCGCCGGGCCTTGGGGTCGATCGGATCGTGCAGGCGCAGTTTCGGGATGGCCGGTTCGTCATCCAGATCTTCCGGCTCAAGCGACAGCGAAGGCTCGGTACGCTTGCTCGGCTCGGGTTCGGCATTCGGCTCGACATCCGGTTCCAACGCCCGCTCATCGGCCGGTGCGCTGAACAGGCTGTCCGACCACGGCGTGTGATCCGGTTCAGGGCTGTCGCGGCGAGCGCTCAGGGAATCTTCCCGAGGGCGAGGAAATTCGGCGGTCGGCTGGATTTCCCGCTGTTCGAGGCGAGCCAGTTCTTCGTCCAGATCAAGACTGTCGAGATCCAGCTCGGCGGCGCTCCACTGCTTCTGGCTGATGGCGCGCGGTGGCGCCGGCTCGTCCATAACAGGAGATTCCGTCTGTGCCGGCTGCTCGACAATCGGCGGCGGCTCCGCCAGGGCGGGCTGTTCGGCGATGACCGGTGCCAGCGGCGTGACGGTTTCCTTGCCGGCGCGTTGTTCAAGCAGCTGTTTGGCGGCGTTGAATACTTGCAGGCAGGAGCCGCAACGAACCACTCCGCGGGCCACGCTCAATTGGGCGTGGCTGACACGGAAGCTGGTTTGGCAATGCGGGCACTGAGTGACGAAACTGTCGGTCATGCGGCAATCCGGATTGAACTGGCGGACATTCTAGCGCCGACGGCCGGTGATGCGCACCCAGCCATCGCGGTTGGCAATCGGATCCAGGTCGAAGTCCTGTGTATAAGCGGCGGCGACTTCTTCGCCTTGTTCGGCGAGGATGCCGGACAGCGCCAGACGCCCGCCGGACTTGACCAGGCCGGACAGTTGCGGCGCCAGCGAAACCAGCGGGCCAGCGAGAATGTTGGCGACCAGCACGTCGGCTTTGACCTGCGGCAAATCTTCGGGCAGGTACAGCGGGAACAGATTGTCGGCGATGCCGTTGCGTCCGGCATTGTCGCGTGAAGCTTCCAGCGCCTGCACGTCAATGTCGGTGCCGACCGCTTCTTTCGCGCCCAGCAGCAGGGCTGCGATGGCTAGAATCCCCGAGCCGCAGCCAAAGTCCAGCACATTGCAGTCCTTCAGATCCTGGCCGTCGAGCCATTCCAGGCACAGTGCGGTGGTGGGATGTGTGCCGGTGCCGAATGCCAAGCCCGGATCGAGCAGCAGGTTGACTGCGTCCGGCTCCGGCGCAGCGTGCCAGCTTGGGACGATCCATAGGCGCTGGCCGAACTGCATCGGCTGAAAACCGTCCATCCAGCTGCGTTCCCAGTCCTGATCCTCGATGACTTCGCTGTGATGCTCAGGTAGCGGGCTGCCGGTCAGCAGTTCCAGATGAGCCAGCACGCTGGCGGCTTCGGTGCCGCCCTCGAACAGGGCCAGCAAATGGGTGTGCGACCACAATGGCGTGGTGTTGAGTTCCGGCTCGAAGATCGGTTGATCCTCGGCGTCCATGAAGGTCACCGATACGGCACCGACTTCAAGGAAAGCGTCTTCGTAGGTTTCGGCTTGTTCCGGGCTGATGGCCAGACGTACTTGCAGCCAAGGCATGGCGGGCACCTTTGAAAAATATTGATTGCAGCCTAGCGGCCTGCGGGAAGCGCGCAAGTTTACGCGAGCGCAAAGCTTTTGTGGGCGTGACTTGAAACACCATACCCTTGGGAGCGAGCAGGCTCACTCCCACAAGGGGATGTCAAACCTGCAGAAACAACAAAGCCGCCCGAAGGCGGCTTTGTCTTGTGCCGGAAAAAAGCTTAGTGCTTCTCGCCAGCCAGCTTGTGCTCGAGGTAGTGAATGTTCACGCCCCCTTTGCAGAAGCCTTCGTCGCGGGTCAGATCACGGTGCAGCGGGATGTTGGTCTTGATCCCGTCTACCACGATTTCGTCCAGGGCATTGCGCATGCGGGCCATGGCTTCGTCGCGGGTGGCGCCGTAAGTGATCAGCTTGCCGATCAGCGAGTCGTAGTTCGGTGGCACTGCATAACCGCTGTACAGGTGCGAGTCGACGCGAACGCCGTTGCCGCCTGGTGCGTGGAAATGCTTGACCGTGCCCGGGCTCGGCATGAAGGTTTTCGGATCTTCAGCGTTGATCCGGCATTCCAGCGCGTGACCGCGGATGACCACGTCATCCTGGGTGAACGACAGCTTGTTGCCGGCGGCGATGCTGAGCATCTCCTTGACGATGTCGATACCGGTGACCATCTCCGAAACCGGGTGCTCCACCTGAACACGGGTGTTCATTTCGATGAAGTAGAAACGACCGTTCTCGTACAGGAACTCGAACGTGCCGGCGCCACGGTAACCGATGTCGATGCACGCCTTGACGCAGCGGGCGAAGACTTCCTGGCGAGCCTTCTCGTCGATGCCCGGTGCCGGCGCTTCTTCGAGAACTTTCTGGTGACGGCGTTGCAGCGAGCAATCACGGTCGCCCAGGTGCACGGCGTTGCCTTGACCATCGGAAAGCACCTGAACTTCCACGTGACGTGGATTGGTCAGGAATTTTTCCAGATAGACCATCGGGTTGCCGAACGCCGCGCCCGCTTCGGTACGCGTCAGCTTGGCGAAGGAGATCAGGTCTTCTTCTTTATGCACAACGCGCATGCCTCGACCACCACCGCCGCCAGCGGCTTTGATGATCACCGGATAGCCGACTTCGCGACCGATGCGTAGCGCGGTTTCTTCGTCTTCCGGCAACGGGCCGTCAGAACCCGGAACGGTCGGTACGCCGGCTTCGATCATGGCGTGCTTGGCCGATACCTTGTCGCCCATCAGGCGAATGGTCTCGGCTTTCGGGCCAATGAACGCGAAGCCGGAGTTCTCGACCTGCTCGGCAAAATCGGCGTTTTCCGCAAGGAAACCGTAGCCTGGGTGGATGGCGGTGGCGCCCGTCACTTCAGCTGCCGCGATGATGGCCGGGATGTGCAGGTACGATTGCGAGGCAGACGCCGGGCCGATGCAGACGGACTCGTCCGCCAGACCCAGGTGCATCAGCTCTTTGTCGGCCTTGGAGTAAACGGCGACGGTCTTGATGCCCATCTCTTTGCAGGCACGCAGAATCCGCAGGGCGATCTCACCGCGGTTAGCGATCAGAACTTTTTCCAACTTCGCAGTCATCAAAGGCTCTCCGCGGTTCAAACGATGGTGAACAGCGGTTGGTCGTACTCAACCGGCTGGCCGTCTTCAACGAGGATGGATTCGATCACACCGCTGGTTTCAGCTTCGATGTGGTTCATCATCTTCATGGCTTCAACGATGCACAGGGTGTCGCCTTTCTTCACGGTCTGGCCGACTTCAACGAAGGACGGCGAGGTTGGCGAAGATTTGCGGTAGAACGTACCGACCATCGGCGAACGGGCAACGGTGCCGTTCAGCACGGGTGCGGTCGGTGCAGCCGGGGCGGCGGCAGCGGCTGGAGCAGCAGCAACCGGTGCGGCGGCCGGAGCCTGCATCGGAGCCGGTGCGTAGTATTGCTGCGCCGGGGTTTTGCTGTGACGGCTGATACGTACGGACTCTTCGCCTTCCTTGATCTCGAGCTCGTCGATGCCGGACTCTTCCAGCAATTCGATCAATTTCTTAACTTTACGGATATCCATGAATCATCAACTCCCAAGGGTCGGTCAGGGGCGTTCAACGCTTGTTATTCAGGCTGTTGCCTGTATTTCAAGCTATTGCCTGTAGTTCAAGCTGTTCCAGGGCAGCCTCCAGGGCCAGTCGGTAACCGCTGGCGCCAAGGCCGCAGATCACTCCTACCGCTACGTCGGAGAAGTAAGAGTGATGGCGGAAAGGTTCGCGTTTGTGCACGTTGGACAAATGCACTTCGATGAATGGGATGCTCACTGCCAGCAGCGCGTCACGTAAAGCGACACTTGTATGTGTAAAAGCTGCTGGATTGATCAGAATGAAGTCCACGCCTTCGCCGCGCGCGGCGTGGATGCGATCGATCAATTCATACTCGGCATTGCTCTGCAGGTACAGCAGATGATGGCCGGCTTCGCGGGCGCGACGCTCCAGATCCTGATTGATCTGCGCCAGGGTCGTTGCCCCGTAGGTACCCGGTTCGCGGGTGCCGAGCAGGTTCAGGTTGGGGCCGTGCAGCACCAGTAGCGTTGCCATCTGCGTGTTCCTTGTTATCTGTGAGCCGTCGTCAGAACCCGGCGACTATGCCGCAAAGACTTTGTGACTGTCCAGTTCTATGCAAAAGCCGGCACGATGACCGATGTTTGCGCAAAGTTTTTGACCGCCTTATTGAAACCGGTCATTCGCCTTTGCGACACGTTCAGCGAACTCTTTCGCACTGATCTCACCGATCACCCGCACCTCGCGATGTTCGTTGCCATCCTTGCCAAAAAACATCAGTGCCGGTGGGCCGAACAGATTGTAACGATCGAGCAGGGTGCGTTGTTCGGCGTTGCTTGCGGTGATGTCGAAGCGGATCAGTCGATAGCCCCGCAGGCGCTCGACGACTGTGGCGTCGTTGAGCACTTCGTGTTCGATGACTTTGCAACTGATGCACCAGTCGGCGTACCAGTCGAGCAGCAGCGGGGTGCCGGCGTTCTTTGCCGCCAACAACACGCGATCCAGATCCGCCGGGGTGCTGACGGTTTGCCACGAGTCGGCGCTTTGCGCAGATGCGCCGCTTTGCACCACGCGAGAAGCAATGGGTTTGAACGGGTCGGTCTGACCGCTGAACGCGCCATACCAGCAGGCCAGCGCGTAAAACAGCAGCAGCAATCCTGCTAACTGACCGAGTCGTTTGCGTGGCGATTTGTAGACGAATTCCAGCGCCCCGAGAAACAGACCGACGCCACCGGCCAGCAGTCCGATCAGCAGCAAGGTGATTTGCCCCGGCAACACGCGGCTGAGCAAGCCGATCGCCAGACTCAGCAGCAACACGCCGATGCCGTTCTTCACGTACATCATCCACGGCCCGCTTTTCGGCAGCCAGGCCGCGCCGCCTGTTGCGACCAGCAACAGTGGCGCACCCATGCCCAGGCCAAGCATGAACAGTTTCAAACCGCCACCCAGCGCATCGCCACTGGCGCTTATATACAGCAGCGCACCGGCCAGTGGCGCGGAAACACACGGCGACACCAGCAGGCTGGAAACCACGCCCAGCACCGCCGCGCCCCATAAAGAACCGCCTTCGGTACGCCCGGCAATCCGGTCGAGGCGATTGCTGATGAACGTAGGCAGTTTCAGCTCGAACACGCCGAACATCGCCAGGGCGAACACCGCAAAAAACATCGCAAACGGCACCAGCACCCATGCCGATTGCAAGCGCGCCTGCAAATTCAGTTGTGCACCGAACATTCCCATCAACGCGCCGAGCAAGGCGAAGCACGCGGCCATTGGCAACACGTAGGCAAGCGAAAGGTTGAAACCGCGCAGCCCGCCGACCTGACCGCGCAGCACCACGCCGGAAAGAATCGGCAACATTGGCAACACGCACGGGGTGAATGTCAGGCCCAGGCCTGCGAGGAAGAACAGCGCCAGATCGCGCCAGTCCCACGCCGTGCTCGGCGTCGTGCTCGAGACGGATGAAGCGTTGCCATCGATGCTCAGCCGCTCGGTTTCCGGCGGATAGCACAGGCCTTTATCGGCACAGCCCTGATAAGTGACGGCAAGGGTAAAGGCGCGGGAATCGTTGCGCGGCACTTCGACGTCGAGAATGCCGTGATAGACCTCGACATCGCCGAAGTACTCATCGTGTTTCTGCTCGCCCTTGGGCAGTTGCGCAGTGCCAAGTTTGACCTCGGCAGGTTCGGCGCGGAACTGGAAGCGGTGACGATAGAGGTAGTAGCCCTCGCTCGCGACGAAACGCAGTTTGACCGACTGCGGCGTGCTCTCGACCAGGCTCAGTTGGAAGGCTTCGCGCACCGGCAGGAAGTCTTCGCTGTTGTTCACCGAGCCGAGGGTCGAACTGGGCTTGTTATCGAACAACCCGGCGGCGGAGGCCGGCAGGACGAAGACAAAAAACAGCAGGCAAAGCAAACGGCGCATGACGATCTCGCGGTATCAGAAGTGCGGGCATCATAGCCGAGTACATGACCTCCATCATGAGCTGCCGCAGGCTGCGATCTTTTGATCTTTGTTTTTGAAAATCAAAATCAAAAGATCGCAGCCTGCGGCAGCTCCTGCACGGGTGATCGGTTTAGACGCGGAAGGCTCGTACGGCGGTGTGCAGTTGGCCGCCCAGTTTCAGCAGATTCTCGCCTTGCTCGCGACCTTCGCCGATGCGCAGCAGGTTATCCCCGCCCAACTGATGAATGCGTTCGCTGTGGTCGCGTATCTCACTGACCGCGCCACTCTGTTGCGCCGTGACATCGGCGATGCGAATGGCGGTATCGGAAATGGTCTGGATCGCGCCGACGATTTTGTCCAGCGCGCCGTCAGCCGCTTGCGCCTGATTGGCGGTGGCTTCGGCGTGTTCGACCTGGGCGCGCATGCCTTCCACCGATTGCCGGGCGGCGGATTGCAGGCCGGCGATCAACGTCTGGATTTCAGCGGTGGCGCCGGTTGTGCGCTGGGCCAAGGAGCGAACTTCTTCAGCCACCACGGCAAACCCTCGGCCCAAATCGCCGGCTCGCGCCGCCTCAATGGCCGCGTTCAACGCCAGAAGATTAGTCTGGTCGGCAATCGAGCGGATCACCGTCAGCACGCCGCCAATGGTCGCGGACTCCTCGGCCAGGTGCTCGATCATCTGCGCGTTGCCTTGCACTTCATCGACCAGCGCATGCAAACCGGTGAGGCTCTGACCGATCACTAACTGTCCGTGCTCCACTGCGAGCCCCGCCTGCTGACTGGCATCGGCGGCCTGTCGGGCGTCGCCGGCGACTTGCTGGATAGTCGCTTCGAGTTCGCCGAGAGAGTCGCGGATCAGCGCGGTGTCGCCGGCCTGATGTTCAGCGCCAATGTGCAAGTCGTTGCTCAGTTCGGCGAGGGTGCGGCTGCTGCCGGCGACCTGCTCGGCATTGCCGCGAATGGTGCCCACCAGATCGACGAGGTAGGCGCGCAAACGGTTGAGCGAGGCTTCGATGTCGCGCAGTTCGCGGTTGGTCTTGCCCAATTGGATGTCGCGGCTGAAGTCGCCATCGGCCCAGGTCGAGAGGGCGGGCGCGAGGTTAGTCAGCGTGCGTGCCAGGCGCCTCTGCAATGTGTCGATCAACACGGCGATCAGCAGAATCAGGCCGATCATCACGCCTTGCATCAAGCGCACTTCGCTCTGGATCCGCCCGTGCTGGGCGCGCACGACCGGCTCCAGTCCGGCGATGGCGTGTTGCACAGCGGCAATTTTCAGATGCGTTGCGCTGCTCAAATCGGTGCGTTTCTGGATCTGTTCGCGGGTGCGTGCCAATTCTGCAGGGTAGCGGCCGAGCAGGCTGTTGAGTTCCCGTTTGAAGCCGACACCGGCATCTTCGTCGATGGTTTTTTCCGTGTTCTCGATCCCCATCATCGCCGCGAAATCGTCGCTGCCAGACTCGTTGGTGGCGACGACGCCGAGCAAGGGCAGGGCGTCCAGAATCTGCACCTGAGCGCGAATGCTGCTGACCTCGCGCTCAACGTCTTCGGCCAGTTCACTGCGTCCGCTGCTGACCAGTTTGTCCCGCGCCAGCGACAGTTTGCCCAAGTGCCGAGAAGCGCCGAGCAGCGGTGTCAGCCAGTTCGCGTTGCCATTGGCGTAGGTGCTGAGCTGATCGAGGCTGGCGCCCAGTTCGCGTTCGGCCTGCAACAGCAGCGCTTGAGGGTCGCCCGCCAGTTTGCCGGCCGCCAGCAAATCGGTTTTGCTGAATTCATCGAGCCCCGAGAGACTTGGGCGCAGCGTGTCGGCGAGAGCTGGCGGCCATTCACTGAGCTGTGTCTGTAAACCGTCGATGGCTTGACTGGCACTGCTCAGGCGCAAGGCATCGCCACTGGCGAGGTAGTCCTCGACATTGCGCGCCACGTCATTTTGGAATGTCTGCGACAGCCCCAGATACCGCTCCATCAAAAGGTACGGGCGTTCCAGGGCTTTTTGCGACCACCACAACGTGGCGCCGAGCGCCACACACACGGCGACGAGCAGGAGGGTGTTGAGATTGGTGAGCAACTTCAGGCGCATGACGGCTACCAACGGCAGAAACGTAAGCGCCTGAATTTATTGCTGTTCTGTTACACGGTTATGACCGAGCCGGTGGATTTTGATGAAAAAGTGGCACTTTGCTTTGAGTCGCGCGCGGTCTCTACGCGATTGCGTCCATCGTGTTTGGCGCGGTACAGCGCCTCGTCGGCCTGGCTGGCCATCATCAGGCTGTCCGAGTCGTCGCACATTTCCACGACACCGGCGCTGAAGGTGCACCACAAATCCTGCGGCTGGGCCGGGTAGTGGATTTCAGCGAAGCGCTGGCGGATCTCATCAAGGACGTTATGCGCCGCTTCTATATCGGTGTCGGGCATGACGATGGCGAATTCTTCGCCGCCGTAACGGCCGATGTAGTCGGTCTTGCGCAGCCGCTGCTTGAGAAACAGCGCCAGGCTTTTGATCACCCGGTCGCCCATTGGGTGGCCGTGGCTGTCGTTGACCCGTTTGAAGTGGTCGATGTCGAGCATTGCGAAGCTCAGCGGCTTGTTCTCACGGCGGGCGCGGAACGAGCAGTCTTCGAGCAATTGCAGAATGTGCGTGTGGTTGTACAACCCCGTCAGGCTGTCGCGCACCATTCGCGCCTTGAGATTGCGCGCGCGCGCGGCGCGGTTGCGCACGGTGGTGATCAGGTGACGCGGCTTGATCGGCTTGGTCAGGAAGTCGTCGCCGCCCTCGCTCATGGCGTCGAGCTGCTTGTCGAGATCGTCCTCGGCCGACAGATAAATGATCGGCACGCTGACGTAACGGTCGTTATGGCGGATGACCTTGGCCAATTCAGTGCCGGTGCAGGCCGGCATGTACATGTCGAGGATGATCAGATCCGGCTGGAAATCCGCCAGTTCGGCCATGGCCTGGATCGGTTCGATCAACGTCCGCGTGACGATGCCGGCGCTGTTGAGCAGGCGTTCGGTGTGCATTGCCTGGGCGCGGGAGTCGTCGATGATCAGCACTTTATAAGGCTCATACTGGGCGACGCAGGTCAGGACTTCGATTTTTTCCAGCAGGCTCGACGCTTCGAGGGTGCCGGTGAGAAATTCCTGGCCGCCGGCGCGTACGGCTGCGAGACGCGTCGGCGTGTCGGTTTCGTGCAGGCTGAAGAACAACAGTGGCAGCGGTTCATCCAGGCCTTCCTGGGCTTCGGCCGCCAGTTTCAGGCCGACGCCGGTACCGCTGAAATCCACGTCCATAACGATTGCGGCTGGCAGGCGCTCGACCATAGACGAACGAAATGCCGAGACGCTATCGAGTGCCTGGGCACTGAGACCGAAAAATTCCAATTGCTTGGCCAGTCGTTCGGCGCGGTCGTGATCTTGCAGCATCACGTAAATCGGCTTGCGCAGTGGCGGCAGAAAAGTCTGCTCAAGCTGATCGCCATGGCGCAGGCCCGTGCGGGACAGGCGCTGCATCAAGCGATTGAGGTCGGTAATCAGGCCACTGCTCAAGCGTCCGCGATTGGCGTCGACGGCCTGCAGCGACTGGCTGATGTGGTGGGCGAGTTGCGTGTGCTCCGGCTGTTCGAAGCGTTCGGCAAAACGCAGCAGGCGCAGATTGGCCTCGCTCAATTCGGCGAGATCGGCGGTGGACCACTCACTGCGTTGCAGGCGCTGCCATATCTCGAGAATCTGACGTGCCTGATGAATTACCCGCTGGGCAAAATGGTGCTTGAGGCGCTCACGGCTGGGGTCTTCTGGCTCGGTCATATCCTGACTACTAGTTAGGGTTCATGCTGAGATCGACTGGTGGCTCTATGCTAGCACCTCTTTTCCCTTATATGAGTGACGTACGTCAATAATCTGTGATGCGTCACTATTCAGTTTCTGACCGAGTGGTTTTGTTTTGGACGCTGGTCCTCGATGAGGTATCCGTGATCCGGGCAGTTCAAGAGGTTTCTCACTCGCTAAGACCAAGCTTCCCAACCGTGCATGGAAGACGTCTGTCAGTGCTTTCTGATTTTTCGCGCGGACGGCCTCAGACAGGTTTTTGATTGATAGGGTTAAGGGATTCCCCTAGAAGCTGTCCGGCCGACATGAGTCAGTGTTTCAAAGAACATCCCAGTGATGAACAACGCCTGAATCACAACACAACGTCTGTGGACGCCTGCGAGTGCAGTGACCAATTGCTGTATGGCGAGAAAGTGCGGGTAACAGAAGTGCCGGTGTTGACCTGCCAGTGTCTATGGCGTGCCTACCAGCGGCAGGCCGAGGAAATCGTCGCGCCTGAAGGTGTGTTTATCGCCGACCCCGTCAGGCGCAACCGGGCGATCAACGCGGCCTATGCACGGCTCTGGCAGCACGATCGGCGGTTCCAGTGGGCCGGTCTGGCCGCATTTGCGTCCAAGCAGGTGGGCTGTGGTTTGCTGCATGCGGCGGACAGCATCGAGCTTATCCGTGAAGAGCACGAGGCACGGCAGCGTGTGCGGGAGGGTCGCAGAGCGTCAGGATTACTGACCCCGGAAAAGATGCCTGAACAGGCCGAAGCATCACGTGATTACGACGAAGCCCGGGCGCGCAACCCTGTGCCTGCGGTGGATTTTCGCCCCTCGGGCGAAGAGCTGTCTTTGGTGCAGCAACAGTTCCGGCTTGTGTACGACTTGATGGCGATGGGCAATACCACGCTGTTTCTGGATGTGTATCCGCTGCATCAGTTTTATGCGCTGCGTGGGTCGGGGGAGATGAGGAAGTGTCTGCGGGATCGGCAGAGAATTTATGGACATGCAAATTTCCCGGTTCTTTGGCCGGTGGAACAGGAAACTTTAGGTTTTGGGAAGGCATACGAGGAAATCCTTCAAGCCTTTGAGGCGATCGACGCGGGGAAGATTGCCGAAAGCGTCGAGCATTTGGCTTTTCACGAGCAGCGAAACATTCTCCAGCCGACGATTTACGAGAATCGTCGTCTGGTTGCGCTGTTGCGGGGCAACCATTTTTCTTACGTAACCGGTTTCCCGTCCGGAGTGGCTCAGGCAATCGAGTTGACCCTGACCAGTCAATGCCAGCGTGTCGATGATGGCCGCACAATCAGTTTCGGCAGTAACCCACTTGCGGATTTGTCTGATATCGATCAGCGAATGGAGTTCGTGCTGCGGGCAGCCGCTCGTTTTGATCAGATGCTCAATGACAGCAATCAAGAGGCGTTGGCGCAATCCATTGGTGAAATTGCCGTGATGGAGGGTGTTTGATGACTTGGCGCTTTTCTCTGCCCAACTGGCGGTTTTGGGTGTGGCTGGTGCTTTGCTCCGGTTTGGCGCTGGCCGCAGCACGTCAACTGACGCAGCCGTTGTGGGACGATCCCATGATTGCCCTCGAAATCGGCGGAACCTATGAAAGCATGCGTGAGCGCTCCACAGCTCCTTTCAGTCCATTGATTCGTGGTCACGTCTGGGGCGGCATTCCCAAGACCGATGCGCGCCTGCGCTTAGTCGATCCGCAGTATGGGTTCGAGACGCCTTTGGCGCGGTTTTTGTCGGTCGGTTTCAACGACAACGTGGTCAACAACGTTCGCATGTCTCCGCAAATCGAGCCGCTGTTAATCGACGATGCGATGAAAGTCGTTGTCGATCTGCAGGCGCAATGGTGTGCGAAAGGCTGGAAGCCGATGGGGACGCGGGACGATCCGACAATTGCGGATACCCCTGAATGGCGTGCGTATGTCAGACAAGGTGTGCTAGCCGGGCATTCCTTTTGGCAGGCGGGCGACAAGTATCAAGTGATGCTGATACTGGCGCGATTCAGAGACTACAGACATCCGGATCAGGAGCGTTACCTCATCACCCTGGAAGTCGCCGATGCATGGAGATCTTTCGACGAAACGGCAGACATTCCCTACGAACCCCATCATTTCCCTCCCCCCCAACCACAAAAAGGAGCCACCCCATGCCCATCCCGGCCTTCATGACTATCCAGGGCAGCCGTCAGGGGCTGATCAGCGCTGGCGCCTTCACCAAGGACTCGGTGGGCAATGTCTACCAGACGGGGCGTGAGGACAAGATTATGGTTCAGGCTTTGAGTCACGGTATTTTCGTGCCCAAAGGGCAAGGTGCAGGTCGACGGATGCATAAGCCGCTGGTGATCACTAAAACCATCGACAAGGCGTCGCCGCTCATCCAGGTCGCGATGTGTTCCGGTGAATTGCTGAGCCAGTGCCGAGTGGAGTGGTATCGCACATCGGTTCAAGGCGTGCAGGAGCACTTCTACACCATCGAGTTGGAGGGCGCTTTGATCGTCGGCGCCGAGGTTCTCATGCCCCATTGTCTCGACTCTGGCATGGCGCATTTCACGCAGCTGGAGAAGGTCTATTTCAGCTATCAGCGCATCTACTGGCGACACGAAGTCAGCCGCACGATGGGCTCTGACGAATGGCAAGGCGAGGGGCAGCAGTGAGGCTGGTTCGTCACGCAGACTTGATTAAAAGCGAGCGTGAATTTGTTTATCCGGTGAGCCAGGCACTGGAGCGGGTCTGTCAGGTTTTGCTGGAGCGGCGATCGCTTGAAGGGCTTGATGAACTGCGGGCGGGGTTGCTGATCAATCTGGACAGCGAAGTGCTGGATCAGGTCGAACGGGGCGACTGGCTGTTGCTCAGGATGCAGGCCGAATTTGGCCATTGGCCCGTCGCGGCATCGGTTTTCGATCAGACGGTGCTCGACCTGATGAATAAACCGCCTGCGCAGCAGCCCAGAACACCGAGGATATTTCGCCTCGTTGACAGCATGACGGGTGAACCGCTGGCGCAACAGGCTTACGTCGCCACGATTGACGGGGTCGCCAGCCAGCATCAAACCGACGCTGCTGGCATTGCGCATCTATTCGCATCAGAAGACGTCCGGCAGATTTCCCTGAAGATCTTCAGCGTCTGAATGGTCATTTATCCTCTCGTTCACTTGCGGCATTCAGCTGTTTTACTCCCATGTCCCAATAGCAGGTGCCCGGCCAAGGCACGTTGTTGTATGGTTGTGGTCGAACCGTTGAACCCAAGTTTTGAAAGGAAATCGCCATGCTGGACTGGAAGAACCGCGCGGGCAGCGCTCCTGAACGTGCCGCCGAGCCTAAATCGGCTACCCGCAGTTACATCGGCGGGGTGCTGTTCAGCCGTGCGCTGGCCACGCTGGTCGGCATTTATCTGCTGGTGACCATTGCCCTCGGTTGGTACTGGAGCCAGGAGCCGGCGCTATTCCCGGTGGCACAAAATGCCCAGACATCCGCCGAAACCGCAGGCAAACAAATGGTCGTCGGCTACACCACCGTAGAAACCCTCAAGACCGTTGCCGGCACCTTGCTGAACAAGCCGGGTGGCTATATTTCCAACGACCGGTTCCCGCCGGGCCTTTGGATGGACAACATGCCGAGCTGGGAATACGGCGTGCTGGTTCAGGTGCGTGACCTGAGCCGCGCGATGCGTAAAGACTTCGCCCGCTCACAATCGCAGTCCGCCGAGGACGCCGATCTGGCCAAGGCCGAACCGCGCTTCAACTTCGACAACAAAAGTTGGATGTTGCCTTCTAGCGAGTCCGAGTTCCAGGAAGGCATCAATTCCCTGAGCCGCTATCAGGCGCGTTTGTCCGAACCGAATCAGAAGAGCGCACTCTTCTACGCCCGCGCCGACAACCTGAACAACTGGCTGGGCGATGTTGGCACCCGTTTGGGCTCGCTGTCGCAACGCCTGTCGGCCAGCGTTGGCCGGGTCAAACTCAACACCGCGCTAAAAACCGAGGCGCCGGCGGTTGGCGAAGTGCCGCAGGTTGACGAGGAAATCGTCGAAACCCCGTGGATGCAGATTGACAACGTGTTCTACGAAGCTCGCGGTCAGGCCTGGGCGCTCTCGCATCTGCTGCGCGCCATCGAAGTTGACTTCGCCGACGTGCTGGCCAAGAAGAACGCCACGGTCAGCGTGCGCCAGATCATTCGTGAACTCGAAGCCTCGCAAGAGCCGGTCTGGAGCCCGATGATCCTCAACGGCAGCGGCTTCGGCGTATTGGCCAACCACTCGCTGGTCATGGCCAATTACATTTCCCGTGCCAACGCCGCGGTGATCGACCTGCGTCAACTGCTCAATCAGGGCTGACTCATGGCTGACAACGCCTTAGAGGCGGCCCATCGCGCCGCCTCGGATGCCGAACAGATTGCCTGGGTCGATGAGCAGGACACCCTGCTCGGCGCCCTGGTGCGTTCCGACTTGCGCGAGCGCGGGCTGATCGGACGTGGCACTTACATCATGCTGTTCAACAGTGCCGGTGAGTTGTGTGTTCACCGACGCACCCTCAGCAAGGCCATCTATCCGGGTTTCTGGGACGTCGCGGCCGGCGGCATGGTGCTCGCGACCGAGACTTACGCTGAGTCGGCGGCCCGGGAGCTGGAAGAGGAGCTGGGGGTGAGCGGCGTTGAGCTGATCGCCCATGATCATTTTTTCTATGAGGACACGGGCAACCGGCTCTGGTGCTCGGCGTTTTCCGCCGTGTGGGACGGCCCGCTGATCCTGCAACCCGAGGAGGTGCTGGAGGCGCGCTTCATTCCCCTCGAACAGGTGATGCTGGAAATCCAGCAGAAGCCTTACTGCCCGGACTCGCTGGCGGCGTTGAAGCGCTATCTGAAAGCCCGGCAAAGCGACGTCGCAAACTCGCTATAAATTGGCGCCGATTGGCTCTTAGCAAGTCGGCTTTTTGCCGTTACACTGCGCGACCTTTTCAAGCTGCACCGGAACGCGGTTCACGTTGCAGGAGCTGCCGCAAGCTGCTCCTGCATCAGGTAAGCGATTTCGGTTCAGTAGCGCTGCCCCTGCCTGAGTGGGGCTTCGCGGTCGATGACCTTGCCCAAGGTTGCGATCAGTCTTTGTCCTCCCAAGAGGATTGCCGGTGGCCAAAAAAGCCGCATCCTTCGCCGCCCTTGGTGGCCTGGTATTTTCCACCGACGCAGGTCGTCATTGCCCGGATTGCAGTCAACCGGTTGACGCCTGCATCTGCAAACAAACCGTGATCCCCGAAGGTGACGGCATTGCCCGCGTGCGTCGCGAAAGCAAGGGCCGTGGCGGCAAGACGGTGACGACCATCACCGGCGTGCCGCTGGCCGAAGACGCGCTCAAAGAGCTGGCGACAACGTTGAAGAAACGTTGCGGCACCGGCGGTGCGTTGAAAGACGGGGTCATCGAAATCCAGGGCGATCATGTCGAGCTACTCTTGGCCGAGTTGATCAAGCACGGTTTCAAAGCGAAGAAGTCCGGCGGCTAGCAGCCTCTGTGAAACCCACCACGGCTTGATCCGGCGTTGAACGAGTTCAGAAACCGGCGTCGTCTCCATGGTTTTCACAGAGCCTGTTCATGAACGGTTTCTAAACTCGTTGCTGTCGGTGCGGTCTACCGCCTCGCCGATAAACCGTCATTTCCATTCTTTAGACTGCGCCGGCCTGAACCCAGGCGACGCTCTATGACTTATCTATAGGGGACTTCGATGTCCGTACGACGTACACGCAAAGACGATGGCAGCCAATGGACAGTTGCGGACAGCCGCAGTGTTTACGGGATCCGCCATTGGGGGGCCGGGTATTTCGCGATCAATGACGCCGGTCGCGTCGAAGTTCGTCCGAACGGCCCGAACAGTTCGCCCATCGACCTCTTCGAGCAAGTCGACCAGCTGCGCCAGAGCGGTTTGTCCTTGCCGTTGCTGGTGCGTTTTCCCGACATTCTGCAAGACCGCGTTCGCCAGTTGACCGGGGCCTTCGACGCCAACATCGAGCGTCTGGAATACCAGAGCAAATACACCGCCTTGTACCCGATCAAGGTCAACCAGCAAGAAGCGGTGATCGAAAACATCATCGCCACTCAAGACGTTTCCATTGGTCTGGAAGCGGGTTCCAAGCCTGAACTGCTCGCCGTGCTGGCGCTGGCCCCGAAGGGTGGCACCATCGTTTGCAACGGTTATAAGGATCGCGAGTTCATCCGGCTGGCGCTGATGGGCCAGAAACTCGGCCACAACGTATTCATCGTGATCGAGAAAGAATCCGAAGTCGCACTGGTGATCGAAGAAGCCGCCTCGCTCAAGGTCAAGCCGCAGGTCGGTCTGCGCGTACGTCTGTCGTCCCTGGCATCGTCGAAGTGGGCGGATACGGGGGGCGAGAAATCCAAGTTCGGTCTGTCGGCGGCCCAATTGCTGTCGGTGGTCGAGCGCTTCCGCGCGGCGGGCCTGGATCAAGGCATCCGCCTGCTGCACTTCCACATGGGTTCGCAGATCGCCAACCTGGCCGACTACCAGCACGGCTTCAAGGAAGCGATTCGTTACTACGGCGAACTGCGCAACCTCGGCCTGCCGGTGGATCACATCGACGTCGGCGGCGGCCTGGGCGTTGACTACGACGGTACTCACTCGCGTAATGCCAGTTCGATCAACTACGACATGGACGATTACGCCGGTGTCGTGGTCGGCATGCTCAAGGAATTCTGCGACGCGCAGAGCTTGCCGCACCCGCACATCTTCTCTGAAAGCGGCCGCTCGCTGACCGCCCACCACGCCATGCTGGTGGTGCAAGTGACCGACGTCGAGAAACACAATGACGATGTGCCACAAATCGAGAACAAGGAATCGCTGCCCGAAACCGTGCAGTGGCTCGTTGATCTGCTCGGCCCGACCGACATCGAAATGGTCACCGAAACCTACTGGCGCGCCACTCACTACATGAGCGACGTGGCCGCCCAGTATGCCGATGGCAAACTGACCCTGGCCGAGAAAGCCCTCGCCGAGCAGTGCTACTTCGCCGTGTGCCGTCGCCTTCACAACTCGCTGAAGGCGCGTCAGCGTTCGCACCGTCAGGTGCTCGACGAACTCAACGACAAGCTCGCCGACAAATACATCTGCAACTTCTCGGTGTTCCAGAGCCTGCCGGACACCTGGGCCATCGACCAGGTGCTGCCGATCATCCCGCTGCACCGTCTCGATGAAGAGCCGCTGCGCCGCGCGGTGCTGCAGGATCTGACATGCGACTCGGACGGCAAGATCAATCAGTACGTCGACGAGCAGAGCATCGAAACCAGCTTGCCGGTGCACGCGTTGAACGAAGGCGAAGACTACTTGCTGGGCGTGTTCCTGGTGGGCGCCTATCAGGAAATCCTCGGCGACATGCATAACCTGTTCGGTGACACCGACTCGGTGAACATCTACCAGAACGCCGATGGCAGCGTGTATCACGCCGGGATCGAAACCCACGACACCATCGAAGACATGCTGCGTTACGTGCACTTGTCGCCGGAAGAACTGATGACCCACTACCGCGACAAATGCGCCAGTGCCCGCATCAGCGCCACCGAACGCACCCAGTTCCTCGATGCTTTGCGCCTGGGCCTGACTCGCTCCTCTTACCTGTCTTCCTGAGACCAGGTTGCCGTCCCGCCAGGTTGTCTGAAAATGTTCCGCTGACTGCGGAATTTTCGGATGACTTGGTGGGATATCTCTCTTTTTCTTCGTGAAATGCCTGACATACGTCATCGGCTACCGGATCTGGTCTGCTTTTCGCGTAGGTCATTTCCTAAGTTGTACTTCGGCACTCTACTCGGCCATGGCTCTCGGCGAGAATCCCCGGCCGCCCCTCCTGTAGAGAATCGCCAATGTTCGATCAAGTCGACGAGCCCTCGTTTCGTCTCGATGTCGCGGGTCTGTCCGATCCCTTCGAAGTTCTGGCCTTTACCGGTAGCGAGGCCATCAGCGAACCCTTTGCATTTGAGATCGATCTGCTGATCGATGACCCGCAGCTGGATCTCGCCGGCCTGCTGCACCGCGCCGCCTACTTGTCGTTTGGCGCCGGAGAAAATGGCGTACACGGGCATTTGCAGAGCCTCGTTCAGCATGAGCACGGCGATGCGGCCCGGTTGTGCCGCGTGCGACTTGGCGCCAGGCTGAACTGCCTGGCGCTGCGTTTCAGCCAACGAATTTTCAGTGCGCGCTCGGTACCACAGATTTTGCGACAAGTGCTCAAGGAACACGGTATCGCCGGCGCGCAATGCCGCTTCGAGTTGAGCGCTGAATATCCTGTTCAGGCGTTCTGCACCCAATACCGCGAATCGGATCTTGCGTTCATGCAGCGCATTTGTGCCCGGGCACGGATTCATTTTCGCTTCGAACACACACGCAGCGGGCATTGCCTGATCTTCGGCGATGACCCGGCGCACCTGCCCGAGGCGCGCATGGTGCGACTCGATGCCGACGCCGACGATGGCAACCACGTGCAACGTTGGCACGTACGCAGCGAGGTGCAAACCAGTGGGCAAATGTCGTCGCAATCGCCAACCGCCGAAGGTCATACGCGCCTGTCTGCCTTGCGTGCGGGCCAGTGGTTGTCAGTGCGAGGCCACCCGTTTTCCGAATGCAATGGTCAATGGCTGCTGAACCGGATAGAGCATCACGCCGATCAAAGCCGCGAACCGCCTTACAGTAATCGGATCTTTTGCAATGGCTCCACGGCGTCACTCGTGACAACCGGGCTGACCCGGCCACGCATGCAAAGCCTGCAGCGAGCCTGGGTGGTCACGGTCGACGAGCCGCGCCCCGATCTCTCCCGCCCGGTGGCGGTGCAGTTTGACTGGCTATACCAGGGCGAGGGAGCCGCGCCCAGTCATTGCTGGCTGCCATTGGCGCCAGCGCTGGCCAACACATCGCAGGCGATGTTGCGCGATGGCGTTGAAGTGGTGGTGAGTTTCTTTGAGGGCGATCCCGATCAGCCATTGATCAGTGGCGTGCTGCAGCGTGGGGAAAATCTGCACGAAGCGGTGAATGAGGCGCCGATTCGCCTGCCCGACACATTGCTGAGCGAAGGCTTGCCGCAGCTGTTGAAATCTGCCGAGCCGCTGCTGCTCCTGTGTCTGATTCCGGGGGGCGGCAGTTTCAATCATTGTCCGGAAGCGGTGTGCAGTTGTCGGCTGATCACCGCACTCGACCCGAGCGGCGGCCGATGAGCGGCCCCGCGCTCAAGCCGATCGCGCAGTGGCTCCTGCTGGACGTGGTGGAGGCGCCACAAGCATTGATGACATTGCGTCGGGGATTCGCCGATGTTGCAACAGTCTGGTTGTTCGATGACACGGAGTTCCAGCCGGTGCGCGAACACGGCCCTCTACTGGTGGATTTGCGTCAAAGTCCGGCGCTGGCGGCGTTGTGTCAGGCCGATCCAAAAACGTGGCGTGGCCTGTTGTTGGTGAGTCCGGTTTCGGCCGACGAACTGCTCGGCCATTTGCGACGCATGCTCACGGTGTCTTTCGGCCTCGATCACCGAGCGTTGCTCAGCTACTACAACCGCCAGACCGCAAGCTATTTTTTCGATGCCTGCGATGCCGACGACCTCAGTCGCTGGCTCGGGCCGATTCGCCAGATGCGTTGGTTCGGTGGCACGTGGGCCGACCGCGCCATCGGCAGTCAGGGCTGGCAGCAATTGCAAAATCCCTGTCTTGGCGTCGAGCCTTTGCGAAACGAAGAAAGCCTGACCGGTCGTCAACGCGAGCGCCTGCAAACCTGTCTGTTGGAGCAACACGTGTGGCGCTGGTGTCAATCGATGGGCAGTGGCTACGCGGCGATGTGGCAGCACGCGCAACAAGGTTTGGCATTGGGTTTTCATGATCGGGCCGTGTTGGACGGCTGGTTGTGGCTACGCTTGCAGCATCCGCAGGCTGTGCTGATGCCACCACCGAGCGGTCTGACCCAGCAAGAGCGGCTCGAGCACTTACGGCGGCAGTGGCAGAAAGATCAATCCTGAAGACGAGGTCGGACAGTGATGACGCATCGCTTACGCAACAAGTTTCGCGCAACGATCGGCGCCATGGTGCTGCTGGTGCTCGGTGCCTGCTCACCGGTAAAGCTGCTCAACGCTCTGACACCGGAAAACACTTTCAACAAAACCGCCGACATAGCCTACGGCGACGATCCTCGACAGAAACTCGATGTCTACGTGCCGCGCCAGCCGCTGAAGGATGCGCCGGTGGTGATCTTTTTCTACGGCGGCAGTTGGAACATGGGGGCGCGCGAGGACTACACCTTCGTCGGCGAAGCCTTGGCGTCACGGGGCATCGTCGCGGTGGTGGTGGATTATCGGTTATATCCGCAGGTGCGTTATCCACTGTTTCTTGAAGACGGTGCCCGGGCAGTGGCGTGGACGCGGGCGCACATTCGCGAATTCTCCGGTGATCCGCAGCGTCTGTATTTGATGGGGCATAGCTCCGGCGCCTACAACGCGGCGATGCTGGCGCTGGATCCGGGGCTGCTCGGCGCCGTCGGTATGTCACCGGCGGATCTGCGCGGCTGGATCGGTCTGGCCGGCCCCTATGATTTTCTGCCGATCGAGAACCCCGATGTCCGGCCCGTGTTTTTCTGGCCGGATTCACCGCCACAATCGCAGCCGGTCAATCATGTCAACCGAGGTGCGCCGCCGGCCTTGCTGATCGCCGCCACACAGGACGATCTGGTCAACCCGACCCGTAACACCGGCGGTCTCGCGAGCAAATTGCGTGAGTCCGGCGTGCCGGTACAGGATTTGTATTACTCGCGACCCAGCCACATCACGCTGGTGGCCACGTTATCGCGACCGCTGCGATGGCTGGGGCCGGTGCTTGATGAGGTCGAATCATTCATCAAGCACACGCCCGATCAGTGAATGCCGCCGCTGAACCAGCCGTCATTGCGCCGCAACCAGATTGCGAATCCCCCGAGCGTCAGGCTGCGTACAACCATGAACAACAGGAATGAAATCCACAGGCCATGATTGCCGAAACCTTGCAGCGCCCAGGCGAACGGCAGCATCAGCAACACGGTCAACAGCATGCCGTTGCGCATCTCCCGCGCGCGGGTGGCGCCGATGAACAGGCCGTCGAGCAAATAACTCCACACGGCAATCAGCGGCAAGACGGCGAGGTAGGGCAGATAGATGAACGCCGTGTCGCGCACGCTCTGGATGTTGGTCTGCATCTCGATGAACAAATGCCCGCCGAACAGAAACAGAACCGCAAACGCCACACTGGCCAGCAACGACCAGCCGCCCGCTACCACCAGCGAGCGGCGCAAGGCGAGGCGATCGCGCGCGCCAATGGCGTGTCCGCACAAGGCTTCGACGGCGTGGGCCAGACCGTCCAGTGCGTGAGCGGTCAACAGCAGGCCATTGAGCAGCAAGGCATTGGCGGCAACCGTCGCATCGCCCAGTCGCGCGCCTTGCACCGTGATCAGAAAAAACACCGATTGCAGCGCCAGGCTGCGGATGAAAATGTCGCGGTTGACCGCCAGCAATGGCCGCCAGCTCTGCCACACGCGCAACGCGGCCCAGACGATATGCCCGGGATAGGCGCGCAAGGCCTTTCGGGTCAACAGCAGGCCGAGCAGGGCGCCGCTCCATTCGGCGATCACCGAAGCGCGGGCCGAACCGACCACGCCCCAGTCGAGGCCGATGACGAACCAAAGATTGAGCGCGATGTTGATCAGGTTGGTGGTTAACAGAATCGCCAGCGGTGCCCGGGCATTCTGGGTGCCCAGGAACCAGCCGACCAGTGCGTAACTGGCCAGTGCCGCCGGCAATCCGAAAAGGCGAGTGTGGAAAAAATCACGGGTCAGTTGGTCGAGCTCCGCCGACGGTTGCATGAAATGCAACGCAACACCGCTCAGAGGAATGCCCAGCGAACCGAGCAGCAGCGCCAGGCCCATCGCCAGCAACAGGCCTTGCAACAGGATTTGCCGCAGCGCCGTGCCGTCACTGCGTCCGGCCGCCTGAGCGGCAAATCCGGTGGTGCCCATGCGCAGAAACCCCATCGCCCAGGCCAGAAAGGTGTACAGGCTGGCGCCCACGGCGACGGCGCCCAATTGATGGGCGTGGGGCAAATGGCCGATGACGGTGCTGTCGACCAGCGCCACCAGCGGCACGGAAATATTGGAAAGGATCATGGGGGCGGCGAGGCCCCAGACGCGACGGTGAGTCGGTCGGTCGCGCCAGTCGGCGATCAGGTTGGACATGCAGGCTCCTTGGGGGAGCGGCATTGTAGCGATTCATTCGGGCTTTGCAGTGAATCCAGAATCCATCCCTCTCACCCCAGCCCTCGGCCCCATGAGGGGCGAGGGGAGGTTTGCAAACGGTCAGTGAATAATCCAGCTCAACAACCACAACCCCAGCAACAACCAGATGATCCCGGCAATGATCGAGGCATTCATGAACGCCCGAATCGCCGACCACAACAGCATCAACCCGACAATCAACGCAATGATGCTGATGATCGACGTGTCCATCCCCAGCGTGCGTGACAGCCCCTCGACAAAATTGCCACCGGCATCGCTCAGGATGTTGAACAGTCCGCTCAAGCCGTCGACGATAAACCGGATGACCGAACCCAGTGCCTGGCCGAGCCATTCGAAAAAGCTTTCTACCTGCATGTGTGCATCCTGATGAAAGTCTGAATCCTTGGGCCGCAATATAAGCGGCCGAGTTCCCTGCACTATAGAGCGTTCACACCAAACCGGTAGGAGTGAGCCTGCTCGCGATTGCATTGTGTCAGGCAACTCAACTGGAATGACACACCGCCATCGCGAGCAGGCTCGCTCCTGAAGGTTGCAGCTTGCGTTCAGTCGGCATCCCCCCGAAGCTATACGCCTTCAGGAGAACCCGATGAACCTTGTTGAACTGACCGAACGCCTGCACGCCATCCGCGACCGTAATGACTGGCGGCAATTTCACAGCCCGAAAAATCTGGCGATGGCCGCGAGCGTGGAAATGTCCGAGCTGGTGGAAATCTTCCAGTGGCTGACTGAGGACCAATCGCGGCAGTTGCCAGCAGACAAACTCGCCCACGCCGGGCAGGAAGTTGGCGATATCGTGTTGTATCTGTTGCTGCTGTGCAGCGAGCTGGGGCTGGACATGAATGAAGTGGTGCGCAGCAAGCTCGCTGACAGCGAACGGCGGTTCAGCTGATGAGCGACCGTCATTTCGATCAGTTGGCGACCCGTTTCGCTGAAAAAATCTACGGCGGCGCCAAGGGTGCCATTCGTCTTGCGGTATTGCAGGCGGATCTGGCCGAAGCGCTGCCGGATCGCCCGTTGCGGGTGCTCGACATCGGCGCCGGGCTAGGCCACATGTCGTTGTGGCTGGCCGAGCGCGGGCATGATGTGACGCTGGCCGAGCCGGCCGAACCCATGCTCGACGGCGCGCGCCAGCGCTTTGCCGACGCCGGGCAAACGGCGACGTTCATTCAGGCGCCATGGCAGGAACTGCTCGGTCAGCTCACCGAACCTTACGACCTGGTGATCTGCCACGCCGTGCTGGAATGGCTGGCCGAACCCCACGCGATCCTGCCGGTGCTGCATCAATTGACCACGCCGGGCGGCTGGTTGTCGCTGGCGTTCTACAACCGCGATGCGCTGATTTATCGCAACCTGCTCAAAGGCCATTTCAAGAAAATGCGCAAAAACGTCATGGCCGGCGAGAAGCAGAGCCTGACCCCGCAACAGCCCCTCGACCCGCGTGAACTTGCAACGCAACTCGAAGACCTGTGGCGGGTCGAAACCCAGAGCGGAGTCCGGGTTTTCCACGATTACATGCCGGTGGAATTCCAGGCCCGCGCCGAACTGGCGGACTTGCTGGAAATGGAGCTTGCACACCGTCGTCACCCGAGCTTCGCCGGGCTTGGGCGTTATCTGCACTGGATCTGCCGGCCGATCTGATCGGAGCGCGAGATGAAAACTCATTCGGGGTTACTACTGATCTGTCTGGGGCTGGCCGCTTGTCAGGGCAGCAACCCGTATGTGGCGGATTCCCGGCCTCTGCCGCCGGCGCCGCCGCAAGCCGCCAGCACGTTCGACCGCAGCGCCTACCCGGCACCTGCGCGTGATTACGGGCGCTATCGCAGTTGGGCGTGGCTTAACGGGCATCTGCCGCCGGGCACGGCGTGGGCGGATTCGGCGCAAGTGGCCGAAGCGGTCAGCAATGCCCTTGACCAACGTGGCTTGCGTCCATTGCGTGACAATCAGCCAGCCGATGTCCTGGTCAGCGCTGATCTGCGTCTGGAAACGCGGTTGCGTCAGGTACGGGACGACTACGGTTATTACGGCGGTGCCGGTTATAGCGGCTATGACCGTTATGGTCGAGGCTACGGTATGTACAACTCGGTGCCGATCATGCGCACGTATCAGGAACAGGTTGTGGTGGTGCGTGTCGATCTGTTCGACGCCGGCACCGGCCAGCCCGTCTGGAGCGCCAGCGCCGAAACCGGCACGAAAGGTAATCAGATCGAACGCGGCGATGCGATCCGCGAGGCTGTGGAAAAGGCCATGTCGGCGTATCCTCCCAGCTAGCTTCCCGTGAATCAGAAGCCTGTGCAGCTTCATGTTTTCCACCGGAGAAATATCATGTTCCGCCGACTCGCTTTACTGGCCATGGCTGCACTGCTCAGTGCTTGCGCCGCCAACCAGGTCAACCATGATTTCGACGCCAGCCGCGACTTCGCCGCGTATCGCAGTTGGAGCTGGAAGGAGCCATCGCTGCAATACCGACCGGATGATCCACGGATCAAGAGCGACCTCACCGAACAACGCATCCGCCAGGCCGTCGCCGATCAACTCGATCAACGTGGCTTGCGTCCGGCCGCTGCCGGCGCCAAGGGTGATCTGAATGTGCAGACTTACCTGATCGTCGAAGATCGTCAGCAGCAAGTGACGACCAATTACGGCGGCGGCTGGGGTGGCCCCTGGAACGGTTATTGGGGCGGCCCGATGTACAACGAAACCCGCAACGTGACCTACAAGGTCGCGACCATCCAGGTCGACCTGCTCGACGGCAAGGACGGCAAACTGGTCTGGCGCGGCAGCGACGAGCAAATGCTCAGCCGCACCACCAACCCGACCGATCGCAGCAACGCCGTGCGCGAGACCGTCGCGAAAATCCTTGCGAATTATCCGCCGCGCTGAGTGCCCACCCCCACGATCACATCCAAAGGGGCGACAGGTGCAGAGGGCGCTGGCTTGCCAGCAATGACGGCCTGACGGGTGCCTCAGCCCGGTTTCTGTGGGGTTACGGTGCGCCTGCCCACCCATGCTCATCGCCGGGTATCTCTGCGCAACGAAGGTCAGGCGATGGGCTGCCAGCAACCCACCATGTGCTCCAGATCGTTGGCGCCGATCAGGCGCAAATCCCCACTCGACCCCGCTGCACTGGCGAGCAATGTCACCTCGCTGGGTAACCGCACCGGTTTGCGAAAGTGCGCGACGATCTCGACATTGGCCTTCGGCAGATGCTCACCCAGCGCCGCGATCGTGCGGGCCTTGTTCCACAACCCGTGGGCGATGGCCGTGGGGAATCCGAACAGTTTGGCGCTAGCGGCGCTGAGGTGAATCGGGTTGTAGTCGCCTGACACCTTGGCGTATTGCCGGCCAATATCTGCCGGTGCCTTCCAGTGCGCCACTTCGCTTAATACTTGCGAAGGCTCCCAGTGCTGTTCAACGGCCTCGCCGTCCAGTTTCACCCCGCGACAAAGCATCTGGCTCTCGGCTTCCCACAGCGGCCCGAGCTGATCGTCGAGGGTCGTCAGCAGATCGAACGTAGCGCCTTTGGGATGGGGTTGCAGATTCTGCACGCGCACGCTGACTTGCGCCCGAGTGACCCCGCCCATCGGACGCAACACGCGGATGCGGTTGCTCAAATGGATCAACCCCAGCAGCGGAAAAGGAAAATCCTTGGCGGTGAGCAATTGCATTTGCAGGGCGAACGCGAGGACGTGTGGGTAGGTCGGCGGCAGCAAGCCGTCATCAACGAATCCGCAGACCTTGCGATACGCCGCAAGACGTTTGCCATCGACCTCTACCGCGCAACGCAAGCCCTCGTCAGGCAGCGTATTGCCAGTGATTTTTCGCCGAGTGGCCGCGCGGGTGTACAACCCCGGCAGGCTCGGTTCGCGATCCAGCGTTTGCCATTCGATGCCCATTTTCTAAGCTCCCAACACGCTTTGTCCGCAGACGCGCAGCGCCTGCCCGGTGAAGGCGCCAGTGCCCGGTTGCGCCAGCCATGCCACGGCTTCGGCGACGTCCTGCGGCAGGCCGCCCTGACCGAGAGAACTCATGCGTCGCCCGGCTTCGCGCAAGCCGAACGGCATGTGTGCGGTCATTTGGGTCTCGATAAAACCCGGCGCCACGGCGTTGATGTTGATGCCGCGTTCAAGCAGCGTCGGTGCCCAGGCTTGGGCCAATCCGATCAGCCCGGCCTTACTGGTGGCGTAGTTGGTTTGCCCGCGGTTGCCGGCAATGCCGCTGATCGAGGCGAGTAAAACGACTCGCGCGTTGTCGTGCAGGGTGCCGTTGTCGAGCAATGCCTGGGTCAGCACTTGCGGCGCATTGAGATTGACCGCGAGCACCGCGTCCCAGAACTCCGGAGTCATATTGGCCAAGGTTTTGTCGCGGGTGATGCCGGCGTTGTGCACCAGAATGTCGAGGCCGTCCGGCAGGTGTTCGGTCAATTGCGCAGCGGCGTCTTCGGCGCAGATGTCGAGGGTGATGCTGCGCCCGCCAAGCCGTGCGGCGAGGGCGTCGAGATCGGATTTGGCTTGAGGGACGTCAAGCAGAATGACTTCGGCGCCGTCCCGGGCAAGGGTCTCGGCAATCGATGCGCCGATCCCCCTCGCCGCGCCGGTGACCAGCGCTTTGCGCCCGGCGAGCGGGCGCGTCCAGTCGCTGACTTGAGTCGCGCAAGCCGTGAGGCGAATCACTTGCCCGGAGATGAACGCGCTTTTCGGCGACAGGAAAAACCGCAGCGGGCCTTCCAGTTGCGACTCGGCGCCTTCACCCACGTAAATCAATTGCAACGTGCCGCCGCTGCGCAGCTCTTTGGCCAGCGAACGGGAAAATCCTTCGAGGGCACGCTGGGCACTGGCGGCAAACGCCTCGCTCAGGGTTTCCGGGGCGCGACCGAGGATCACGACATGGGCGCTGTGGTCGAGATTTTTCATCAGCGGCTGAAAGAATTCGCGCAGTTGCTTGAGGTCGTCGGTGTGCTGCAAATGGCTGCCATCGAAGACCACGGCTTTGATCTTCGGGCCATGGCCGGGAATCCATGCAGTGGCGAGCGAGGACTCGGTGCCGTAGCTGTAAATGGACTCGGTCAGGCGATTGGCGAACGCGGCGACCTGTGCCGTCAGCGGCCCGCCACCGATCAGCAACGCGCCATCCACCGGCCGCAGGCGCCCGGCCTGCCAGCGCTCCAGGCGCACCGGCGACGGCAGCCCAATGGCCCCGACCAAACGATGGCCGATGGATGAGTTGGCGAAGTCGATATAGCGGTCAGACATGGAACGCTCTCCAGAAGATGGGGTTCAAAGTGTGGACTGCCCAAGGCAATCAATCGTTCGATTCGGGCAATAAGGCCTAAGCTGGAACACAGCAGCGTAGTTTGCCCTCGGACTTTTTGTTGCCGAACCGCGCAACCCTGTGGGAGCAGGCTGCCAGCGATAGCGGAATCTCAGCCACCGAAGCGGTTGGATGTCTTCGGCCCCATCGCTGGCAAGCCAGCTCCCACAGGGTCTGTGTGAACTCGATCATTTGAAAAGGAGCACTTCATGAGTCAGCCGCGCCGCGTCGCGATCATCGGGGGCAACCGCATACCGTTCGCCCGCTCCAATGGGCCGTACGCCACCGCCAGCAATCAGGCGATGCTTACGGCCGCCCTTGAAGGCTTGATCGAACGCTACAACCTGCATGGCCAGCGCATCGGCGAAGTGGTCGCCGGCGCCGTGTTGAAATTGTCACGAGATATGAACCTGACCCGCGAATGCGTGCTCGGCTCACGCCTGTCACCCTCAACGCCCGCCTATGACATTCAACAGGCCTGCGGCACCGGTCTGGAAGCGGCGCTGCTGGTCGCCAATAAAATTGCCCTCGGCCAGATCGAATGCGGCATTGCCGGCGGCGTCGATACCACCTCGGATGCGCCGATCAGCGTGGGCGAAGGATTGCGCAGAATTCTTTTGCAAGCCAACCGCGCCAAAACCACCGGCGACAAGCTGAAAACATTTCTGCAATTGCGTCCCCAACACCTGATCCCGGAGTTCCCGCGCAACGGCGAACCGCGCACCGGTCTGTCGATGGGCCAACACTGCGAACTGATGGCGCAGACCTGGAATATTCCTCGCGAAGATCAGGATCAACTGGCCCTCGACAGCCACCGGAAAATGGCTGCCGCTTACAGCGAGGGCTGGCACAACGACTTGATGACACCGTTCCTCGGCCTGACCCGCGACAACAACCTGCGCCCGGATCTGACTCTGGAAAAACTCGCTTCCTTGAAACCGGCGTTCGAAAAAAGCGCCAAGGGCACTCTTACCGCCGGCAATTCCACGCCGCTCACCGACGGCGCTTCGGTGGTGTTGCTGGGCAGTGAAGAGTGGGCGAAGGAACGTGGCTTGCCAATCCTCGCGTACCTGCGTGACGGCGAAGCGGCGGCGGTGGATTTCGTCAACGGCGCCGAAGGACTGCTGATGGCGCCGGTCTACGCGGTGCCGCGCCTGTTGGCGCGCAACGGTTTGACCTTGCAGGACTTCGACTACTACGAGATTCACGAGGCATTTGCCGCGCAAGTGCTGTGCACATTGAAGGCCTGGGAGGATGCGGATTATTGCCAAACCCGGCTGGGACTGGACGCGCCGTTGGGCTCGATTGATCGCAGCCGATTGAACGTGAAAGGCAGTTCGCTGGCGGCGGGACATCCGTTTGCCGCAACGGGGCGGATTGTGGCGAACCTGGCGAAGTTGCTGGATGCGGCGGGGGGAGGGGGGGGGGGTCCGACTGTTTTGGGGGGGGCGGGGGTTTGTCGCCAACAGGAGGAATCTGTGCCGCCTCGCGCG